>CAWEUA010000014.1:0-287028 GCA_963812055.1 uncultured Actinomycetota bacterium | reverse complement strand
TCACCAGCGAGCTGGAGTCGCTCGGCGAGAGCGAGTACACCGACTCCCAGACGTCGTACGCCGCCTTCCGCTACGTCACCGCGACGTGGGACGGCCCGATCACCCCGCAGCCCGAGGAGGTCGCGTACGGCGCGTGGCTGAGCCTCGAGCGGCTGCTCGACCGGTTGGCGGACCCCGAGGTCCCTTCATGCCGGACGCCCGCGCGCTCTTCGGGGACTGGCTGCGCGAGCGCGCGGCCGACCGCGGCGAGGCGCACGAGGGTTGGGACACCGTCGCGACGGTCGTGGAGGGGACGTGGCTGGACCGCGTGCCGCGCTTCCCCGACGCCGAGGACAGCTGCGCAACGAGATCCGGCTGATGCCGCGCCTCGCCCCGCTCCTCCCGCTCGAGGTCCCGGTCCCGGTGGTCCTCGAGGAGTCGCCGCTGCGCGTGCGGCACCGCCTCGTCCCGGGAGAGCTCGCGACCCGGGCTCGCTGACCGCGACGACGGCCGCCGGCTCGGTGAGTTCCTCCGCGCGCTGCACGACATGCCGGTCAACATCTACGTCGAGTCCGGGGTGCCCGAGCGGACCGCAGCGCGCGCCGAGCTGCTGGCCACGCTCGAGCGGATGCTGCACCGGGTCCTGCCCCTGCTCCCCACCGAGCACCAGGACCCCGGACAGGCGCTGCTCGGCGGGTCGCGCTGCATACGCCGGCCACGCTGGTCCACGGCGACCTCGCCGCGCACCACGTGACGTCCGGACCCGACGGCATCGTCGGGGTCATCGACTGGAAGGACGCCCGGGTCGCCGATCCCGCGGTCGACCTCGCCTGGCCGCTCTACGGCGCCCCCGGAGCCGTTCGCCGAGGCCGTCGCCACGGCGTACGGCGTCACCGACGAGGAGCTGGCGCGTGCGCTGGACTGGCACCGGCTCCAGCCGTGGTACGAGGCGATGTGGGGGCTCGGTCCCGGCGGCGCGGACTTCATCGACAGCGGGCTGAGCGGGATCGCGCGCTGCTTGACGTCAGAAAGACGGCTTGACGACATTGCGCTGACATCATATTGATGTCAGAGTGCCGGCATGGCGAACACCGTTTCTCGGGTCCGGCGCGTGCTGCGCGGCCAGGCGCTCCTGGCGCGGCTCCTCTGGGACTGCTCACCCTCGCTCACCGTGGTCGGTGTCCTCGCCGCGGTCGCCCAGGCCGTCGCCGCGGCGGTGTGATGGTCGGCTCCGGCCGCCTGGTCGCCGGCCTGGTGGAGGCCAGCTCGGACACCACGTGGCTGGTGCTCACGCTGGCCGGTCTGGTTGCGCAGCCGGTCCGCGCCGCCGTCGTCGACATCGTCGGCATCGTCCAGCAGGGCCGCGCCACTCCCCTGCTGCTCGAGCGGGTCTCGGCCCTGGGCTCACGCCCGCACGGCATCGAGCACCTCGAGGACGCCGAGGTCCGCCAGTCGATCGACGGCGGCGTCGAGGAGATCAACCAGCAGTACTTCCTTGGCGTGCAGTCCACCTGGCAGGTCTCGGCTACCGGCTCTGGGGCGTGGCCGCCTGGTCGTGCTGGCGTCGTGGTCGTGGTGGGTCGCGGCGCTGGTGCTGGCGGCGACGCTGGCGGTCAACCTGACCTGGTCGGCGTACTCCCAGCAGATCTTCGAGCACATCTTCCGCGACCGCCGGCGCCGCCGCGCGCGGTGGTACCGCAACCTGCTGTCGACCAGGACACGCCAAGGAGGTGCGGCTCTTCGGGCTCACCGACTTCGGGCTCGACGGTTCGCCGCCGACCTGGCGCGACGCGATCGTCGACCTGTGGAGGGCCGCCGGGCCAAGCAGCGGCCGATCGTGCTGGCCACGTGGCGATGCTCGCGGCGTACGCCGTCGCGCTCGCCACCCTGGGCCACAGCGCGTGGACCGGCGCGATCGGCACCGCCACGCTGCTCGCCTCGGCCCAGGCACTGACGCAGATGGAGGGTCTCGGGATGCTCGGCGACATGCAGACGATGGTCATCCGGCAGCAGGCACTGCTGCTCGACCTCGAGGACCTGTCCACCGTCTGCCCGACGCCGACGCCCGACCTCCACGCCGACCCGGCCGACCGGAACGCCCGGCCGCCGTGTCGCTGCCACGACGTCCGGTTCACCTACCCCGGTCGCCGAGTCCGACCTTCGACGGCTTGACCTCGAGATCGAGCCCGGCACCAGCGTGGCGGTCGTCGGCGCCAACGGCGCCGGCAAGTCGACGCTGATCAAGCTGCTGTGCGGGCTGCACCGCCCCGACGCCGGCGCCGTCCGGGTCGACGGCGGTGACCCCGGCACCGACGACCAGCTGCGCCGCCGGGTGGCGGTGATCTTCCAGGAGTTCGTCCGCTACCACCTGACGCTGCGCGAGAACGTCGCGATGGCGATGCTCGCCGACCACCGCGCGGACGACGTGCGGCGTCGTCCCCCGCGCGCTGCACGACGCCACCGGCGACCAGGTGCTCGCCCGGGTCGGCGGCTGGGACCGCGTGCTCAGTGGCGAGTACGCCGGCGGCACCGACCTCTCCGGCGGCCAGTGGCAGCGCGTCGCGCTGGCCCGGGCGCTGGCCGCCATCGACGCCGGCGCCGGGGTGCTGGTGCTCGACGAGCCGACCGCCGCCCTCGACGTCCGCGCCGAGGCCGAGCTCTTCGACAACTTCCTGACCGTCACCCGCGGGCTGACCACGATCCTGGTCAGCCACCGGCTCTCCAGCGTCCGGCATGCCGACCGGATCGTGGTGCTCGACCGCGGCCGCATCGTCGAGGACGGCACCCACGCCGACCTGGTCGCGGCCGGCGGCGGCTACGCCCGGATGTTCGCCCTGCAGGCCGAGCGCTTCGCCCTGGCCGGGGGTGCGCGTCATGAGGACGCTCCGCAACCTGGGGCTGCCCCTGTCCGCGGCGTTCCGGCTCGACCGCCGGCGGCCCTGCTCGCCTTCCTCGAGGTCGTCGGCAGCGTGCTGACCAACCTGCTTCCCCTGGCGTTCGGGCTGATGGTGACCGGGGTCGCGACCCACTCGGAGGGCACGCTGGTCTCGGCGCGGTGCTGGCAGCGCTCGCGTTCGGAGTCGTGCCGGTGTTCACCACGATCGGGGTCGAGGCCACGGCTGCGGCTCAACGAGTCCGTCGGCCACGAGTTCGACCGGCGGGTGGCCGAGCTGATGGCCGCCGTACCGACCCTCGACCAGCTCGAGTCGCCGGCCTTCCGCGACCAGGCGCAGATCGTCCGCGAGCGGCAGGGCGCGCTCGGCAGCGCCTACAACAGCGTCGTCAACGCGATGCGCCACCTGATCATGCCGGTGGTGACGCTGATCGTCGCGATCGGCGCCGACCCGCGGCTGCTGTGGCTGCTGCCCGCCTCGGTGCCCAGCCTGATGCTCGGCCGCTGGGTGGTGCGGTGGGACCGCCACGCGGAGGACGAGGGCGCCGAGCCGGGGCGTCTCACCCAGCACCTGGTCGGGCTCGCCGTCGAACCCGGCTCGGCCTCGGAGCTCCGGGTGCTCGGCGCCCGCGACGTGATCGCCCGCCGGCTGCGCACCGCGGGCACCGCCTGGCGGCGACCGCACGTGCGCGCCGACGTGCTACAAGAACGTGGCTGCCACCGGCTGCGGCCTGTTCTACCTCATCGCCGCCGGCATCGTGCTGACCCTGATCGTCCGCGATGCCGCCGCCGGCCAGGTGCCGGTCGGCGCCGTGGCGACGTCGGTGCTCGTGATCGGACAGCTGCAGAACGTCGTCTCGTCGCTGCGCTTCATCTTCCAGATGCTGGCGCAGGTGGTCCGCACCGTCGGCCGCTACCGGCAGCTCGAGGATGCCGTGGCCCCGCGCAGGCCGCCGAGGGCACCGGGACGCCGCCGGACCAGCTGCACACGGGCCTGTCGCTGCGCGGCCTGGGATTCACCTACCCCGGGCAGGACCGCCGTCCCTCACGGAGGTCGACCTCGACCTGCCGGCCGGCTCCATCGTCGCGATCGTCGGCGAGAACGGCGCGGGCAAGTCGACGCTGGTCAAGCTCCTCACCGGCCTCTACCACCCGACCGAGGGCCAGGTCCTGGTGGACGGCGTCGATCTGGCCGACCCTCAGCGGCACCGCGTGGCGGGCCCGGTGCGCCGGCGCCTTCCAGGACCACGTGCACCTCGAGCTGATCGCCAGCGAGTCGATCACCACCGGCGACCTCCCGGCCCTCGACAACGACGAGCGGGCGCTCCAGGCGCTCGACGACGCGGCCGCGAGCGACGTCCTCGTGGCGCTGCCCGGGGGCCTCACCACCCAGCTCGGCACCAGCTGGGACGACGGCACCGAGCTCTCGGGCGGCCAGTGGCAGCGCCTGGCCATCGCCCGCGGCATGATGCGCGGCGACCCGCTGCTGCTGGTGCTGGACGAGCCGACGTCCGCCCTCGACGCCGCGACCGAGCACGCACTCTTCGAGGGGTACGCCGACGCGGCTCGCCGCGCGGGCCGACGCGGGGCCGTCACCGTGCTGGTGACCCACCGGTTCTCCACGGTGGCGGCCGCCGACCTGGTCGTCGTCCTCGCCGACGGACGCGTCAGCGAGGTGGGCGGCCACGCCGAGCTGATGGCGGCGGGCGGCAGCTACGCGCAGCTGTACGCACTGCAGGCGCGTGGGTACGCGTGAGTCAGGTTCCCGCCTTGCGAGCGAGCTCGCGGCGGCCTCCCTGACGATGCCGTGCCGCGGCTCCGCCGCGTCACAGCGTCGTCAGTGAGGAATGACCAATCGGGACTCGTAGGCGAACACCACGGCCTGGACCCGGTCGCGGAGCCCGAGCTTGGCGAGGACCCGCGCGACGTGGGTCTTCACCGTCGCCACCGACAGATAGAGCTCGGCGGCGATCTCGGCGTTGGTGGCACCGGTGGCCATCGCGCGGAGCACGGTCAGCTCCCGGTCGGTGAGGCGCGTCAGCTCGTCGGGCAGGGCACGCGGTCCCGTTCCTTCGGGACGGCGACCCAGCGCCGACATGAGTCCCTCGATCGCGAGATGGTCGAGGTGCAGCGTGAGCGGTGTGCGCTGGCCCCACCGGTCGTCACCGGCTCCGGGCACGGCAGCGGCAATCGTCATCGTCTCTTCCCCCCTGTTTGACCGCCGTGGTCACAAACAGTCCCCCCGGAAGGACACGCACTGATCCCCGCAGGGTGCGTCAGATGTGCGTTTCCACACAACCCCCAGGAGGGTGTACACCCCACCCACGTACGCGGTAGGGCCAGAATGCCCGAAATTCGTCGCGCGCAGGCGGAGCCGTCAGGAGACGACGACCTCGATCCGCTGGAACTCCTTGAGCTCGGTGTACCCGGTGGTCGCCATCGCGCGACGGAGCGCGCCGATCAGGTTCATCGTGCCGTCCGCGACGCGCGACGGGCCGAACAGGATCTCCTCGAGCGTGCCGACGGAGCCGATCTCGACGCGTTGCCCCCGGGGAAGCTCGGCGTGGTGCGCCTCGGCGCCCCAGTGGTAACCGCGCCCGGGTGCGTCACTGGCGCGGGCGAAGGGCGACCCGATCATCACCGCGTCCGCGCCACAGGCGATGGCCTTGGCGATGTCGCCGCTGCGGCCGATGGAGCCGTCGGCGATCACGTGGACGTAGCGCCCGCCCGACTCGTCCATGTAGTCGCGTCGCGCCCCGGCGACGTCGGCCACGGCGCTGGCCATCGGCACGGAGACGCCCAGGACGGTCCGGGTGGTGTGCGCGGAGCCGCCGCCGAAGCCGACGAGCACGCCGGCGGCACCCGTACGCATCAGATGCAGGGCCGCTTGGTACGTCGCGCAGCCGCCGACGATCACCGGCACGTCGAGCTCGTAGATGAACTCCTTGAGGTTCAAGGGCTCGGCCTGTCCGCTGACGTGCTCGGCGCTCACGGTCGTGCCGCGGATGACGAACATGTCGACCCCCGCGTCGACGACAGCCTTGGCGAACTCCTTGGTGCGCTGCGGGCTCAGCGAGCCGGCGACGGTCACCCCGGACTCCCGCATCTGCTCGAGTCGGGCGGTGATCAGCTCGGCTCGGACGGGCTCGGCGTACATCTGCTGCATGCGGCGCGTGGCCGTGGCTGAGTCGAGGGTCGCGATCTCGGCCAGCACGTCCGTGGGGTCGTCGTACCGCGTCCAGAGGCCCTCGAGGTTGAGCACGCCCAGGCCACCGTGCCGGCCCAGCTCGATCGCCGACTCCGGCGACATCACCGAGTCCATCGGAGCGGCGACGATCGGGAGCTCGAAGCGGTAGGCGTCGATCTGCCAGGCGGTGCTGACCTCCTCGGGGTCGCGGGTGCGGCGGCTCGGGACGATCGCGATGTCGTCGAAGGAGTACGCCCGGCGTCCGCGCTTGGCGCGCCCGATCTCGGTCTCCGTCACCGGAGCAGCGTATCGGCGCGGGACCAAGGTCCCGACCTCCGGAGGGGAAGGTAAAAGTCTCACGTTCGCCAGCGCGCTCCCGACGGGCTCAGGGACCCTTGGTCACACCACACGCGAACGGAGCCCGCAGTGCCGTCCCACCTTCCTGGACGGCGGGGCCGTCGAGGCGTCGGGTGGGTGCTCTCGGTTGCCACCATCGTGTCCTTGGTCGGTCTCGTCGCGCCTGCACACGCCTCTGGCGACGACTACCCGTACCGGGGACTCGGTCAATGTCCCCTCGTCCCGCTGCCCCCGAAGCACCCCGGCCTGCAGACGGGCGGTGCGCCGGGCAAGCCCGGTGCACCCGTGCACCCCGGCGGAACGAGCCACCCCGGCCAGCCCGGGCAGTCCGGTACGCCGCATGGCGGACCGCATCCGACGACGCCGCCGGGGCCGCCCAAGCCTCCGCCGCCGCGCGTGTGCGCCAAACACATCTGGTTCTACAACGGCAGCTACGGCGACCCCTGGGGCTTCGCGCTCCGCAACTGCACGAGCTTCGTCGCCTGGCGGCTGCGGATGACCAATGGCATGGACGACTTCGAGAACCACTTCGGCGGCGTCCACTGGGGCAACGCCGAGAACTGGGACGACGCCGCATCCGAGCTCGGGTACCTGGTCGATGACGTGCCGGCCGTCGGGGCCGTCGCCCAGACGGACTCCGGTCGCGTCGGCCACGTCGCCTGGGTGATGGCCGTCGGCGACGGGACGGTGACCGTCGAGGAGTACAACATGGCGGTCGCCGGCGGGTACGACGTCCGCACCGTCCCCACCTCGGACTTCCGCTACCTGCACCTCGCCGACACCGCGCCCGCGCCGTACCTCGGCTCGTCGCGCCCCGGCGTGGCGACCGCCGATGCGCACGACGGCACCTGGTCCGCGCGCACCACCGCCGGCGGTGATCTGCTCGTGAACCGTCCGTCGGGTCACCCGGTGCGCCTCGGCGCCCACGGCATGTGGTCGGCCGACGCCGCGCCCTCCGTCGTGACCGACGCCCACGGCCGGATCTGGGTGGCCGCCGTCACCCAGGGCGGTCGCGTCCTCGCCCTGCACACCGCCTCCGGATCGTCGCTCTTCTCGCATCCGCAGCACATCCTCGCCGGGGCCACGACGTCGTCGCCGGCGCTGGCTGTCGACGGCCAGGGTCGCGTTCGCCTTCTCGCGGTCTCCGGTGCCGGGACGCTTCTCGAGCGGCACACGCCGGGCGCTCGGTCGGACCGATGGAGCCACCCCCGACGGATGGGCAGGCCCGGGTCGTGGTCGACCCACGCCGCACCCTCCGCCGTCACGGACCCGCATGGTGGCGTCTGGGTCGCCGCCGTCACCCGCCAGGGCTCGGTCCTGACGTCGCGCACGACCCATGCCGGCCGGGCGTGGTCGGGGATGCATCCGGTGGACCACCAGGTCTGGTCCAGCACGTCGACGCCGGCGTTGGCCGAGGCGGCCGACGGCCGGGTCTGGCTCGCCACCGTCGGTGACCGCGGCACGCTCGCCGTCCGGCACACCGGGTCGGGGTCGCCACGCTGGCGTCCCGCCGGTGAGCTCGCCGGTCGGTGGTCGCCGTACTCCTCGCCGTCGATGGTCGTGGACAGCAGCGGCCGTGCGTGGCTCGCCGCCGTGGACGCGAGCGGCGACCTCACCGTCAGCTCCCAAGCTGCCGACGGACATCGATGGAAGGCCTCGCGCGGCCTCCCGGACGTGCCCGCGTCGAAGACCGACGGCGCGGCCCTGACCAACTCGGTCAACGGCGTCCTGGTGGGCGTCACGGATCGGCATGGACGCGCGCTCTGGCGCCGCCCGCTCGGTCCGGTCGTCCTGCTCCCACTGACGCACGGCTCGCACGGTGGGGGCTTCGCGGTCAACCGGTTCCTCTGACCCAGCCTGTCGGTCAGCAAGTTCGCGGTCAGCCTCGAGGACCCACCTCGTCGCCGACCGAGACGCGTCCCGGCACGGCGACGTCGAGATAGATCCCGAGGCACATCTCGCGGGCGTCGGTCAGCGCCTTGAGCCAGCGTCCCTCGCGCGACAGGCCCTCCTGGGCGATGTCGATCATCCGGCAGCGCTCGATCCGCTCGACCGGCGTGAGGAGGACGCCGCCGACGGAGACCTCACCGACCCAGGCCTCCTCGACGAACGGCTCGTCGGTCTCCACCACGAGGTTGGGCCGGATGCGCCGGCGGTCGGCGTCGACCGCGAGGTGCTCGCGACACCAGTCGAGCGACGCCGTGCCGACCAGGGAGACGTGGCCGGCGTCGAAGTACGGCGTCGTCGTCTCCGGCAGCACGCGCACCCGGTCACCCATCGCGTCGCTGAGTGCCGCATCGAGGTCGTCGCCCGGCACGACGTACTCCGTGCCGCGGCCGGTCACCCGGACGCCCTCCGGCGTGGTGCGGGACGCGAACTCGAAGACCTCGTCGCGACGACGGAAGCGCTTCGAGTGCTTGCCGGTCGCGAGCTTCCCGTCACCGTCGACGACGGCGTACGCCCGGTCGCCCACGAGGCCGCGGCGCTCGATCTCCACCGAGTCCAGCGACTCGCCGCCCATCGCCTTGACCGGGTAGCGACGGATCTCGTGGAGCCTGGGCACGGGCTCGACCCTAGCCGGGGGTGACCGGCTCACCGCAGGCGTCGCAGAGCACGGTGTCGGCCGTCTCGCCCTCGGGGAGCTCGCCGGTCGCGCCGCAGTGGTCACACGTCCAACGCGCCCGCGTCCCTGGCATGCGGGCCAGTGTCGCGCACACTGGGGGCGTGATCTCGCGACAACTGGCCGGCGACCTGCGCGACGCGGGACTCGCCTGGACGCCCACCAAGGGCGACTGGTTCGTGATTCCCGACCACGGGCTCGACGAGCTCGAGTTCGTCGTCAGCGACATGGTGATCGAGACCCGGCGGATGGCCTTCGACCGGCAGATGCTGGCGTTCAACGGCACCACCGAGTGGGCGATGGACACCCTGGCTGCGTCGGAGGCGCTGTGGCTGCCGCGCGAGGACCAGCTCCGCGAGGTGCTCGGCGAGGCCTTCATCGGGCTCGAGTACATCCCCGGCGAGACACCCGGGTACGTCGTGTCGATGCTGGTCGGCGACTCCGAGGAGCGGTTCGTCGACATCGACGTGGAGGCGGCGTACGCGCGGGCCGCGCTGGCGTTCCTCGCGTCGACCTGACCAGCGGCCCTAGCGGCCGGTGTAGTTCGGCGCCTCGACGGTCATCTGCACGTCGTGCGGGTGGGACTCGGCGAGGGACGCCTGGGTGATCCGCACGAACCGCCCCTTCTCCTTCAGCTCCGGGATGGTCCTCGCGCCGACGTAGAACATCGACTGGTTGAGGCCTCCGAGGAGCTGGTGGGCGACGGCCGAGAGCGGACCGCGATAGGCCACCTGGCCCTCGATGCCCTCGGGGACGATCTTGTCGTCGCTGGTGACCTCGGCCTGGAAGTAGCGGTCCTTCGAGTAGGACTTCTTGCCGCGGCTCGACATCGCCGCCAGCGAGCCCATGCCGCGGTAGGCCTTGTACTGCTTGCCGTTGACGAACACCAGCTCGCCCGGCGACTCCTCGCAGCCGGCGAGCAGCGAGCCGACCATCACGGTGTCGGCGCCGGCGACGAGCGCCTTCGCGATCTCACCGGAGTACTTGATGCCACCGTCGGCGATGACCGGGACCCCGGCGGGACGGCAGGCCTCGGCTGCCTCGTGGACCGCGGAGACCTGGGGTACGCCGACGCCGGTGACGACGCGCGTCGTACAGATCGCGCCCGGTCCGACGCCGACCTTGACCGCGTCGGCGCCCGCGTCGACGAACGCCTGGGCACCTTCGCGGGTGGCGACGTTGCCGCCGATGACCTGGACGCCCTTCGTCGCCGGGTCGGACTTCAGCCGCTGCACCATCTCGATCAGCATCCGGACGTGTCCGTGGGCCGTGTCCGCCACGAGCACGTCGACACCCGCATCGATGAGGGTGGTGGCGCGTTGCCACGCATCCCCGAAGTAGCCGATCGCGGCGCCGACGAGCAGGCGCCCGTGGGCGTCGTACGACGCGTCCGGGAACTGCTCGCCCTTCACGAAGTCCTTGACCGTGATCAGTCCGCCGAGGTGCCCGCCCTCGTCGATCAGCGGCAGGCGCTCGCGCTTGTGCTGACGCAGCAGTCGCGTGGCCTCGTCGCGGGTGATGCCGATCGGGCCGGTGATGAGGGGCATCGGGGTCATCACCTCGTCGACCTTGGTGGTCGCCCACTCCGCGACGGGTGTGAAGCGCAGGTCGCGGTTGGTGATGATGCCGAGGAGGCGGTTGTCGGTGTCGACCACGGGAAGGCCGGAGACGCGGTACTGGCCACAGATGGAGTCGAGGTCCTCGAGCGTCTGGTCGGGGCCGATCGTGACCGGGTTGGAGATGATCCCGGTCTGGGTCCGCTTGACCATGTCGACCTGGTACGCCTGGTCCTCGATCGACAGGTTGCGGTGGAGCACCCCGATGCCGCCCTCACGGGCCATCGCGATCGCCATCCGACTCTCGGTGACGGTGTCCATCGCGGCGCTGATCAGCGGCGCCTTGAGCTGGATCTCGCGGGTCAGCCGGGTGGTGGTGTCGATGTCGCTCGGTGCCAGCTCGGAGTAGCCCGGCAGCAGCAGGACGTCGTCGTAGGTGAGCCCCATCGGGGCGAACTTCTCGGGCAGGACCGAGCTGTCTGGGTTGGCCTCGTGCTCCACTCCCACAGCCTACCGGCGGCCCACCCGGCGATCCCGTCAGCCCGGGGCGCGCCGAGTCGGCGCATCTGTACATGAGAAACGCGCCGAGTCGTCACATGACGACTCGGCGCGCTCTCGGTGATCAGGATGCGATCAGTGGCCGTGCCCGTGGCCGTGTCCGGCCGCGGCAGGCTCCTCTTCCTCGGGCTTGTCGACGACCAGGGTCTCGGTCGTCAGCAGCATGCCGGCGATCGAGGTGGCGTTGACCAGCGCCGAGCGGGTGACCTTGACCGGGTCGAGGACGCCCTGGGCGACCAGGTCGCCGTACTCGCTGGTGGCGGCGTTGTAGCCCTCGCCCACCTTGCCCTCGCGGACCCGGGAGACGATGACGTAGCCGTTCTCGCCGCCGTTCTCGGCGATCCAGCGGAGCGGCTCGTCGGCAGCGCGCCGGACGACGCGGATGCCCGCCGCCTCGTCACCGGTGAGACCCAGGTCGCCGTCGAGCACGGACACCGCGTGGATGAGCGCGGAGCCACCGCCGGGGACGATGCCCTCCTCGATCGCGGCGCGCGTCGCGGAGACGGCGTCCTCGATGCGGTGCTTCTTCTCCTTGAGCTCCACCTCGGTGGCGGCGCCGACCTTGATCACGCACACGCCGCCGGCCAGCTTGGCGAGGCGCTCCTGGAGCTTCTCGCGGTCCCAGTCGGAGTCGGTGTTCTCGATCTCGGCCTTGATCTGGTTGATCCGGCCCTCGACCTCGGCGGCGTCGCCGCCACCCTCGATGACCGTGGTGTTGTCCTTGGTGATCACGACGCGACGGGCGGTGCCGAGCACGTCGAGATCGACCTGGTCGAGCTTGAGCCCGACCTCGGGCGCCACGACCTGGCCGCCGGTGAGGGTCGCGATGTCCTGCATGATCGACTTGCGCCGGTCGCCGAACGCCGGGCTCTTCACCGCAACGGCGTTGAAGGTGCCGCGGATCTTGTTGACCACCAGCGTCGACAGCGCCTCGCCCTCGACGTCCTCGGCGAGGATGAACAGCGGCTTGCCGGCGGCGATGACCTTCTCCAGCAGCGGGAGCAGGTCGGCGATCGCCGAGATCTTCCCCTGGTGCAGCAGGATGTAGGGCTCGTCGAGGACGGCCTCCATCCGCTCCGGGTCGGACACGAAGTACGCCGAGATGTAGCCCTTGTCGAACTGCATGCCCTCGGTGAACTCCAGCTCGGTGCCCATGGTGTTGGACTCCTCGACGGTGATCACGCCGTCCTTGCCGACCTTGTCGAACGACTCGGCGATCAGCTCGCCGATGTGCGCGTCGCGGCTGGAGATCGTGGCGACCGAGGCCATGTCCTCCTTCGAGTCGACCTCGCGGGCCGCCTCGCGCAGCGCGTCGCCGACAGCCTCGGACGCGGCGTCCATGCCGCGCTTGAGCGCCATCGGGTTGGCACCGGCGGCAACGGCGCGCAGACCCTCGTGGACCATCGCCTGGGCGAGGACCGTCGCGGTCGTGGTGCCGTCACCGGCGACGTCGTTGGTCTTGGTGGCGACTTCCTTGGTCAGCTGGGCGCCGAGGTTCTCGAACGGGTCGTCGAGCTCGATCTCCCGGGCGACCGTGACGCCGTCGTTGGTGATGGTGGGCGCGCCCCACTTCTTGTCGAGCACGACGTAGCGGCCCTTGGGGCCGAGCGTGACCTTGACGGCGTTGGCGAGCGCGTCGACGCCGCGCTCCAACGAACGCCGCGCGTTCTCGTCGAACGAGAGGATCTTGGGCATTCAGTTTCTCCCTGGTTGAGCGATGGATGCCTGGCGTGCCTGGCGCCCGGCCGGCGAGGCGGAGGAGGGAAGACGACCTGTCGAGCAGAGCGGTCGTCGACCGACGACTACGCCGCCAGCCGGGATGCCAGGTGCGTCAGGAAACGACGGCGAGGACGTCGCGAGCGGAGAGGATGAGGTACTCGTCTCCGCCGTACTTCACCTCGGTGCCGCCGTACTTGCTGTAGATGACCTTGTCGCCCACCGCGACGTCGAGCGGGACGCGGTTGCCGTTGTCGTCGATGCGGCCGGGACCGATGGCCTGGACCTCGCCCTCCTGGGGCTTCTCCTTGGCCGTGTCGGGGATGACCAGCCCGGAGGCGGTGGTCTGCTCCGCCTCGAGCGGCTTGACGACGATCCGGTCCTCGAGAGGCTTGATGTTGACCGACATGTCGTGTCGACCTCCACTTTCTCCACTGTGTTCGGACTCGGGAGCAGCGGCTCCCGGACGTTGGAGCCTGCGGTTGACGTACGCCGTCGCGGGGGTCGTGCGTCATCGCAAGCGCTGGCATTCTCGGGTCGAGAGTGCCAATGCCGAAACTAGCACTCACCGACAACGAGTGCCAACGGGCCCCCCGGTCGGCGTACGGTGCTGCCATGCCACCCGTGCTCACCGCTCTCGCCGCCGCCCTCGCCGACGGCTCCGTCGAGGTCGTCGACCTGACCGCGCCGCTCAGTGCCGAGACTCCGGTGATCCAGCTCCCGCCCGAGTTCGGCCAGACCGCGACGTTCGAGCTGGAGGAGATCAGCCGGTACGACGACCGCGGGCCGGCGTGGTACTGGAACAACTTCCGCAGCGGCGAGCACACCGGCACCCACTTCGACGCACCGAACCACTGGGTCACCGGTCAGGGCGGGATCGACGTGGCCAGCGTCCCGGTCGGGCACCTGATCCGGCCCGCGGTCGTGCTGGACTTCAGCGCGCAGGTCGCGGAGAACGCCGACTTCCTGCTCGAGATCGACGACATCACGACCTGGGAGCAGGAGCACGAGCCGCTGCCCGACGGGGGCTGGCTGCTCTACCGCACCGGTTGGGACGCGCGGTCGGACACCCAGGAGCGGTTCATCAACGCCGACGAGAACGGCCCGCACACGCCGGGGATGAGCCCCGAGTGCGCCCGCTGGGTGGCCGAGGAGTCGCCGGTGATCGGCGTCGGCGTCGAGACCGTGGGCACCGATGCGGGAGCCGCTCACTCGTTCGACCCGGCCTTCCCGTGCCACTCGTTCCTGATGGGCAGCGGCAAGTACGGCCTGACCCAGCTGCAGAACCTCGCCTCGCTGCCGCCCACCGGCGCGGTGCTCGTCGTCGGCCCGCTGCCGATCGTCACCGGCTCGGGCGCGCCGGCGCGCGCGGTGGCTCTGGTCGAGCGCTGACCGTGCCCGAAGACGCCGCCACCGTTGCGGAGGCCGTCGGCCGGGCACTGGTGGCGGCCGGGATCGACCACGTCTTCGGCGTCGTCGGCTCGGGGAACTTCCACGTCACCAACGCGATGGTGGCGGCGGGCGCGCGGTTCGTCGCGGCGCGGCACGAGGGCGGTGCGGCCACCATGGCCGACGCGTACGCGCGGACCACGGACCGGCCGGCGGCGGTCACCGTGCACCAGGGCCCCGGGCTCACCAACGCGATGACGGGCATCACCGAGGCGGCCAAGAGCCGCACGCCGGTGGTGGTCGTCGCCGCGGAGGTGACCGAGCCGCGGTCCAACTTCTTCGTCGACCAGGAGGCGCTCGCCCGTGCGGTCGGAGCGGTGCCGATCCGGGTCGACGACCCTTCGAGCGCGGCCGAGGTGGCGGCAGCGGCGGTCCGGACCGCGGTGACCACGCGCCGTACGGTGCTGCTCAACCTCCCCCTGGCCGTCCAGGCGCTCGAGGCGCGAAGTGGCACCTCTCCGCCGTCGAGGGGGCAGTTCTCCGGTGCACAAGGCTCGGGAAACCTGCCACCTCGACCCCGGGAGATCGCCACTTCGGCGGTGGAGCAGCTGGCCGAGGCGGTACGACGGGCGGAGCGGCCGGTGTTCGTGGCGGGCCGCGGGGCACGGGGGGCCGGGCCGGAAGTGGCGGCCGCGGCCGAGGTGGCGGGCGCGCTGCTCGCGGAGTCGGCGGTGGCGAAGGGGCTGTTCGCCGGACATCCCTGGTCGCTCGGGGTCTCGGGTGGCTTCGCGTCACCCGGCGCCGCCGAGCTCATCTCCCGGGCCGACCTCATCGTCGGCTGGGGCTGTGCCCTGAACATGTGGACGATGCGTCACGGGACGTTGATCGCCCCGGGTGCGACCGTCGTCCAGGTCGACGACACCCCCGAGGCACTCGGCGCCCACCGCGAGCTGACGTTCGGCGTCCTCGGCGACGTCGAGGACACCGCCCTCGAGCTCACCGCGGCGCTGCGCGGAGGCCGCATCGGCTACCGCACCGACGACGTACGCCGTCGCCTCGACGATGGCATCGGCTGGCCGACCGAGCCGTACGACGACCTCACCGGCGGCGGGAAGATCGACCCCCGGACGCTCAGCCGAGACCTCGACGTCCTGCTGCCGGAGGACCGGGTGGTCGCGGTCGACTCGGGGAACTTCATGGGCTACCCCGCGGCGTACCTCGGCGTCCGCGACCACCACTCCTTCTGCTTCACCCAGGCGTTCCAGTCGATCGGGCTCGGCCTGGCCACCGCCATCGGTGCGGCGGTGGCGAGCCCGGGACGGCTCACGGTCGCCGCGCTCGGCGACGGTGGCGCGCTGATGTCCGCGATGGAGCTCGAGACCGTCGTCCGCCTCGGGTTGGACATGCTCGTGGTCGTGTACGACGACCATGCGTACGGCGCGGAGGTCCACCACTTCGGACCCGACGGCGCCACCCTCGACACCGTGGTGTTCCCGGACACCGACATCGCCGCGATCGGCCGCGGCTTCGGCCTCGACGCCGTGACCGTCCGGACCCCGGCGGACCTGGACGCGGTGCGGGCGTGGCTGGACGCCGGCCGGCCGCGGCCGATGCTGGTCGACGCCAAGGTCGTCGACCAGCAGCCGGCGTGGTGGCTCGAGGAGGCGTTCCGAGGCCACTGACGGGAGCCGCGACGCCGATGAGCCGAGGCACCACCGACCTCGCGAGCCGTGAGGCGCGCGGCGCACGGATAGCGTGCCGCCATGGAGCTGGAGACGTTCCGGTGGCTGCTGACCGACGAGGGTCAGGCGCTGCTCGCGGCCGCAACGGCGGCCGAGGGGACCCCGCTCCGGGTGCAGAGGTCGTTGCGCGAGACGTCGCCCGGCTCGACCGAGGAGAAGGCGGAGCGGGTCGCGGCGGCCCTCGGCCAGGTCGAGCTCCGGCAACGGGCCGTGGCGAAGCTCGGCGACGACGCGGCGCGCCTGTACTTCACCCGCGACGGACTCGAGCAGGCCACCCGGTCGACCGTCGCGCGGCACCGCGCATCCCGCGTCGCCCTGGTCGGCCCGACCGTCGTCGACCTCACCTGCGGCATCGGCGGCGACCTGGTGGCCTTCGCCCGGGCGGGGCTCACGACGGCCGGGATCGACCTCGACCCGCTGCGGGTCGAGATGGCGCGGGCGAACCTCGCCGCGCTCGGCCTGGGTGGTGCGGTCCAGGTCGGAGACGCGACCACGCTCGACGTCACCCCCTTCGCCACGGCGTACGCCGACCCCGCGAGGCGGAGCGCCCGGGGCCGGTCGTTCCGCGCCGACGACTGGACCCCTCCCTGGAGCTTCGCCGAGTCGCTGCTCACCGGACGGGCCTGCATCAAGGTCGCACCCGGCATCCCGCACTCACTGGTGCCGGACCGCGCCGAGGCCGAATGGGTCAGCGACGCCGGTGAGGTGAAGGAGGCCGTCATCTGGTCACCCACGCTGGCCACCGTCGCTCGACGGGCGACCGTGATCGGCCGGGGCGGTCTGGCCACCCTCACCGACGAGGACGATCCCGGGGCCGGCGTGGGCGGCGTCGGCCGGTTCCTCTACGAGCCCGACGGCGCCGTGATCCGCGCAGGGCTCGTCACCGCGGTCGCGGCCGGCGTCGAGGGCCATCTGGTCGACCGGAAGATCGCCTACGTGAGCAGCGAGGCGGCGTTCCACACGCCGTTCGCCCGCAGCTACCGCGTCGTCGAGGAGCTCCCCTACCGCGAGAAGCAGCTCCGCGCGGCGCTGCGCGAGCGGAACGTCGGCACGTTGACGATCAAGAAGCGCGGCGTCGACATCGCCCCCGAGCAGCTGCGTCAGCGTCTCGCCCTGCGCGGCCACGAGGTCGCGACTCTCGTCCTGACCCGGGTCGCCGGCGAGGGCACGGCCCTGCTCGTCGAGCCCCTGTGAAGGGGTCGTCCCTCAGACGCCGAGCCAGGCCAGCACGGCCAGCACGCGGCGGTTGTCGTCGGCCGCCACCGGCAGGTCCAGCTTGGTGAGGATGTTGTTGACGTGCTTGCCCACGGCCTTCTCGGTGACCACCAGGGCCGAGGCGATCGCGGCGTTCGACCGTCCCTCGGCCATCAGCCCGAGGACCTCGCGCTCCCGTCCCGTCAGCCGCTCGACCGGCGCCTGCCGCGCCATCACCGCCGACACGACCTGGGGATCGAGGACCGTCCCACCCGCCGCCACCCGGTCGAGCGCCTCGACGAACTCGCCGACGTCGCCGACGCGGTCCTTGAGCAGGTAGCCGATCCCACCCTCGCCACTGGCGAGGAGCTCGCGGGCGTAGATGCGCTCGACGTACTGCGACAGCACCATCACCGGGAAGCCCGGGCGCTCGGTGCGGGCCGCGACAGCGGCGCGCAGCCCCTCGTCGGTGTGGGTCGGCGGCAGGCGTACGTCGAGCACCGCGGCCTCGACCGACGGGTCCGCCAGGGCCGGGGCCAGATCGTCGGCGTGCTCGACCGCGGCCGCGATCTCGTGGCCGTGGGCCTCGAGGAGCCGGATCAGGCCGTCTCGGAGGAGGGCGTGGTCCTCGGCGAGGACGAGTCGCACGGCACCTCCAGCGTGACCAGGGTCGGCCCGCCCTTCGGGCTCGACACCGTCATCGTGCCGTCGAACGCCGCCAGCCGTCGCGCCACCCCCCGCATCCCGGTCCCGGACGCCGGGTCGGCGCCGCCCCGACCGTCGTCGCCGACGACGACCGTGAGCAGCCCGGCCGGGTGCGCGAGCTCGACCCACGCCCGGGTCGCCTCGGCGTGCTTGGCGATGTTGGCCAGGCACTCGGCCACGGTGAAGTACGCCGCCGACTCGACCGGCGCCGGGAGTGCAGTCGGAGCCTCACCGGTCACCTCGACCGGGACGGCCAGGTCGAGAGCGAGTGCCTCGATCGCCGACTTCAGCCCGCGGTCGGCCAGCACCGGCGGGTGGATGCCGTGCACCACGTCGCGCAGGTCGCCCAGCGCGGCGCTGCTGGTCTGCCGGGCCTCGTCAAGCATCCTCCGGGCTTCCTCGGGGTCACGCTCGAGGACCTCGGCGGCCATCCCGAGGGTCATCCCGAGACCCGCCAGTCGCGCCTGCGCCCCGTCGTGCAGGTCGCGCTCGATCCGTCGCAGCTCGGCCGTGGCGTGGTCGAGACTCTGGGTGCGGGTCTCGGTGAGCGCCTCGACCCGCTGCTCGAGCCGCTCGGCGGTGCCGGGGCTGAGGAACCACCGGTCGATCCGGGACCGGATGGTCATGATCGGCCCCACGCCGTAGAACCAGGCGATGCCGGTCACGACCAGCACGAAGAGGATCAGCACGACCAGCGACATCGTCAGCGAGAGCACGAACGTGGCGGGCAGCCAGGCCAGATCACGCCAGGTCATCGGGTCGGCGGCCCGGACGCGCAGCCGACCCAGCGCAGACAACCCCTCCGTCGGCCGGTACGCCGCGGGCACCGGTGACCCCAGCACGTCGGCGGCCATGTCCCGGTGCACGTCGGCCAGCCACCTGGTCGCCGGCAGCGTGACCAGCAGGATCCCGAGGCCCACCACGATCAGGGCGAGCGCCCCGCCGACGACGTCGAGCACGAACAGCAGGAGCGCGGGGACGGCCAGCAGCAGCTGCAGGGCGGCGTACCCCGTCATCCGCAGGCGGCTGGCGTTCGTCATGGCTCCAGTCTCGCCGATCGGCACGGCGCAGACAGTGGGCCTAGGCCCACCTCGCATCCGGGTCCTGCCCCTCCTGATCCACGCGCCGGATTTCTCGACGCTGGACGAGTCACGAAACCACGACTCGACGAGAGGAAAGCCCGCCATGTCACCCCACCTGCACCGCCCAGGCCTCGTCGCCCGGGTTCCGCTCAAGGCCGCGCGTTGGAGCGCGACCCATCCCTGGCGCGCGATCGGCGCCTGGTTCGCGTTCGTCGCGATCGCCGTCGCACTCGCCGCCCTGGTCCCGACCAAGGAGACCACCGACGCCGACTACCGGCTCGGCGAGTCCGGCCGCGCCGACGCGATGGCCGCGGCCGGCCACTTCGCCGACGACCAGGTCGAGAGCGTCCTGATCACGGCCCGCGACGGCGGTGCGCCCGCGCCGGCCGAGGTCGCGCAGGTCGCATCCCGGCTGAAGTCGGACCTCGCCGGCGTCCACGGCGTCACCCAGGTGACGACCGCTCAGTGGAACGCCGACCGCTCGGCCGCGCTGATCGACGTGCACCTGAAGAGCAGCGTCGACGACGCCTCGCAGATCCAGGCCCGCACCGCCGCCATCGCCCGCGCGCACGCCGAGCTCCGGGTGCGGGAGGCCGGTGACGTCTCGGTCGACACGGCCATCAACGACCGCGTCGCGCAGGACCTCAGCTCCGCCGAGGGCATCAGCCTGCCGATCACCCTCCTGCTCATGCTGCTGGCGTTCGGCGCACTGATCGCGGCCGGCGTCCCGGTGCTGCTCGCGATCACCTCGGTCGCGGCCACCATGGGCATCGCCGCCCCCCTGTCCCACCTGATCCACGCCGAGCCGACCGTGGACAGCCTGATCGTGCTGATCGGCATGGCCGTGGGCGTGGACTACTCGTTGTTCTACCTCAAGCGCGAACGCGAGGAGCGAGCCAAGGGACACACCACGCGAGATGCCGTCGAGATCGCCGCGGCCACCTCCGGCCACTCGATCCTGGTCTCCGGTGCGGCCGTCATCGCCTCCATGGCCGGGCTCTTCATCGCCGGCAGCGCCACGTTCGCCTCGCTCGCCTCGGGGTCGATCGTCGTCGTCGCGGTCGCCGTGATCGGCTCGGTCACCGTGCTCCCGGCGTTGCTGGTCAAGCTGGGCCGCTGGGTCGACCGTCCCCGGATCCCGCTGCTGTGGCGGGTCAACCGTCGGATCGGTCAGGGCGGGATCAGCCGTCGCATCCTGGCTCCCGTCGTACGCCGTCCGGTGGCGGCTCTGGTCGTCTCGCTCACGGCTCTGCTCGCCCTCGCGGCCCCGGCCCTGGGGATGAAGATCCACGACGCCAACCTGGACACCCTGCCGGCCTCGATCCCCCAGGTGCAGACGCTGCACGCGGTCGCCCACGAGTTCCCCAGCGAGGGAACCACCGCGACCGTCGTCGTCCACGGCACCGCCTCCCAGCACGACCAGGTCGTGCAGGCGATGCGTCAGCTCGAGACCTCGGCCGCGTCGACGCCGTGGTTCGACCCGGCCGGCTCGGACGCCATCGAGACCGCTCCCGACGGCGAGACGGTGCGGCTGACCCTGCCCATCCCGTACTCCGGGTCCGACGACCGGTCGGGTCAGGCCGTGGAGCAGCTGAGGGATCGGTTCGTGCCCGGTGCCTTCTCGGGGATGCACGTCGAGCATGCCGTGGGTGGTGACGTCGCGGAGTCGCTCGACTTCGCCTCGCAGCAGTCCGACCGCCTGCCGTTCGTGATCGGGTTCGTCCTGCTGCTCACCCTGGTGATGATGCTGGCGGCGTTCCGCAGCCTGGTGGTGGCCGTCCTGTCGTCGGCACTGAACCTGCTGTCCGTCGGGGTGGCCTTCGGGATCCTGACGCTGGTCTTCCAGCACGGCTGGTTCGCCGGACCGCTCGGCTTCACCAGCCCCGGTTTCGTGATCGACTGGATCCCGCTGTTCGTGATGGTGATCCTGGTCGGGCTGTCGATGGACTACAACGTGTTCGTCCTGGCCCGCATCCGGGAGCACGCGGTCCGCGGCCTGCCCACCCGGCTCGCCGTCGAGCGCGGCATCACCGACACCGCCGGCGTGATCACCAGCGCCGCCGCGGTGATGGTCTCCGTGTTCGCCATCTTCATCACCCTGAGCATGCTCGAGATGAAGATGATGGGCGTCGCGCTGGCGGGGTCGATCCTGATCGACGCCACACTGATCCGGCTCGTGGTCCTGCCGGCGGCACTGGTGCTGCTGGGCCGCCGGGCCTGGTGGCCGGGCCGGGTCGACCGCCCCCGCGGCTCGGTCGTGGAGCCCGAGACCGCGGTCGAGACCGACCCCGTCAGCGTGGGCTGACCCGGGTCACGAACGGGGGTACGCCGGCCGGCGGGCGCCGGCGTACCCCGCTGGCCGGTGGTCGACGAGCCCGTCCGAGGAGGGTGGCAGGATCGGGCGGTGACCCCCGACGACAGCCGCGGCCGCTGGGTCGCGCTGATCGTCTGCTGCAGTGCCCTGTTCATGACCCTCCTCGACGTGAGCGTCACCAACGTCGCGCTGCCGTCCATCGCGGACGACACCGGCGCCGGCCCGTCCGAGCTGCAGTGGATCGTCTCCGGCTACACCCTGGCGTTCGGCCTGGTGCCGGTGCTCGGTGGGAAGCTCGGCGACGACCACGGGCGCCGGGTGATGTTCCAGGTCGGCGTCGGCGGCTTCGCGGCCACGTCCCTGCTCTCCGGCATCGCCCCCAACGCCCACATCCTGATCGCCGCCCGGGTGCTGCAGGGGCTGGCGGGCGGCCTGGTCAACCCGCAGGTCTCGGGCCTGGTCCAGCAGATGTTCAGCGGCGCGGAGCGTGGCCGGGCGTTCGGGGTGCTCGGGACCACGGTGGGGGTCGGGACCGCGATCGGGCCCCTCGTCGGCGGCGCGCTGATCGCCCTCGGCGGTCCCAGTCTCGGCTGGCGGCTGGTGTTCTTCGTGAACATCCCTATCGGCATCCTGGTGATCTTCCTGGCGCGCCGGCTCCTCCCTGCGCCGACCGAGAGCACGTCGCACCGGCTCGACTACCTCGGCGCGCTGCTCCTCGGGGGAGCGACGTTCTGCGTGCTCTTCGCGTGCGTGCAGTACGACGCCCTCCGCGACGCCCGGCTCGCGTGGCTCGGCGTACCGACAGTCGTGCTCGGCGTCCTGTTCTTCCGACGCGAGCGCCGCCTGACCGAGACCTCCGCCGAGCCGCTGGTCGACTTCCGGCTGTTCCGGAGGCCGTCGTTCGTCTCCGGCATCACGCTCGCCCTGACGTTCTTCCCGGCCATGGCCGGCCTGCCCCTGGTGCTCGCGATCTTCTACCAGCAGGGCCTCGGCTACTCCGCGATCCAGTCCGCCCTCGGCGTCACGGCGTACGCCGTGGGTGCGGCCGTCTCCGCGCCGCTGTGCGGACGGTTCGTGACCCGGATCGGCCGCCCGCTCGTGGTGGCCGGCGCGGTGACGTTCGGGATCGGCGCCATCGGGCTCGCCGTGATCGCGCCGCACGTGCCACCGGAGCATGCCGCCCGGTTCCTGGCGATCCCCCTCTTCGTGATGGGCTGCGGCCAGGGCGCGCTGATCACGCCGAACCAGACGCTGTCCCTGATGGACGTCGACCCCACGATGGGCAGCACGGCGGGCGGTGTGCTGCAGACCGGTCAGCGGATCGGTCTCGCGGTCGGCCAGGCCGTGATCGGTGCCGTGTTCTTCAGCTCCATCTCCGGGACCGGGCACGCGGCGTACTCCGACGCCTTGCGGAACGCCGTCGTGGCCGCCCTCTGCTTCGTCGCGCTGGCGGTGGCCATCGGGGTCCAGGACCTCATGCGGGCCCGACGACGGACGCCCGCGGTCGAGGTTTAGCGTGAGCGCCGTGAGTGACGCGGACCCGCACGCGACGGCGACGCAGGCGGCCGAGCGGATCGCCGACCTGACCGGCGTCGAGCGGCATCGTGTGGTGGTCGTCCTCGGCTCCGGATGGGGGCCCGCCGCGGACGCGTTCGGCGCCCCGGTCGCGCAGGTCGCGATGACGGAGGTCCCCGGCTTCCTCGCGCCCACCGCCGAGGGACATCGCGGCACCATCGCGTCGTACGACGTCGGCGGCGTGCCGACGCTGGTGCTGAGCGGCCGTACGCACCTGTACGAGGGCCACGGCCTCCGACCCGTCGTGCACGGCATCCGCACAGCCGCGGCGGCCGGGTGCTCGATCGCGCTGCTGACCAACGCCAACGGCTCGTTGCTGACCGATGTCGAGATCGGGCAGCCGGTGCTGGTCCGCGACCACCTGAACCTGACCGGGACGTCCCCGATCGAGGGCGCGCACTTCGTCGACCTCACCGACTGCTGGTCCGCACGACTCCGGGAGATCGCGCGCGAGCTCGACCCGTCGCTGGTCGAGGCGACGTACGCCTGGCTGCGCGGACCCCACTACGAGACCCTCGCGGAGGGCGCGTGGGTACGCCGGATCGGCGGCGACGTGATCGGGATGTCGACCGTGCCGGAGGCGATCGCGGGAAGAGAATGCCGTCTGGAGGTGCTCGGACTGTCGACGGTCACGGCCGTCGAGGGTCAGGACTCGGGCATCGACCCCAGCGAGGTGGTGGCCGTCGCCGAACGCACGGCCGCACGGATGGGCCCGCTGCTCGCGGACCTCGTGAGAAAGGGAAGCGCATGAGCATCGACGAGTCGTCGACACGCACTGCACCGTCGGCGCCGGGGGCCATCGAGGCCAACGGCATCAACGTCATCGACGAGTCCGAGCGCAAGGGGACGGCTGCGGGGCTGTTCTG
This sequence comes from uncultured Actinomycetota bacterium, assembly GCA_963812055.1. Classification (GTDB taxonomy): domain Bacteria; phylum Actinomycetota; class Actinomycetes; order Propionibacteriales; family Nocardioidaceae; genus Nocardioides. The sequence continues at coordinate 263,295 of CAWEUA010000014.1, read as the reverse complement.
GCCCTGGACCGCCTCGAACATCTCGGTGCTCGCCGTCTCGTACGGCGCCTTCATCCTGAGCTACGGCGTGAACCTGGCCCAGGCCGTCGTCGCCGGCGTGGTCGGGATCGTCGTCGGCTTCCTGCTGGTCGGCCTGGTGTCGATCGCGGGCAAACGCGGCTCGGCGCCCACGCTGATCCTGTCGCGTGCGCCGTTCGGGCGGTGGGGCAACAGCCTGCCCGGCATCGTCTCCTACTGCCTCCTCGTCGGTTGGGAGACGGTCCTGGTGGCGTTGTCCACCAAAGCGGTGGCGACCGTGTTCGAGCAGCTCGGGTGGAGCAGCGGGGACGGCGTCAAGGTGGTCGCGTTCATCGTGGTCGCCGCCGCGATCGTCGGCGCGGGGATCCTCGGCTTCGACGCGATCATGCGGATCCAGCGCTGGCTGACCATCGCGATGGTGATCGTGACGGCGGTCTACATCGCGCTGACGCTCGACGAGATCCACTGGAGCAAGGCCACCGACCTCACCCGCGGCTCCACGGCCGGTCTGGTCGGGGCCGCCATCCTCGTCCTGACCGGCTTCGGGCTCGGCTGGGTGAACACCGCCGCGGACTACTCGCGCTACCTGCCGCGGAGCACGCGCACCAGCGGGGTCGTCTTCTGGCCGACGTTCGGTGGCAGCCTCCCCGTCCTGATCCTCGTCGGCTACGGCCTGCTGTTGTGCGCCTCCAGCCCCGGACTGAGCAACGCCGTGAGCTCCGACCCGATCGGCGGCCTCGCGACCGTGCTCCCCGACTGGTTCCTGGTGCCCTTCGTGCTGGTGGCCGTCGCGGGACTGATCAGCGGCGCCATCCTCGACCTCTACTCCTCCGGCCTGACCCTGCTCAGCCTCGGCCTGAAGATCCCCCGCTTCGTCGCGGCCGGCATCGACGGCGTGCTGATGATCCTCGGCACGATCTACATCGTCTGGGTCGCGGCCGACGACTTCCTCGGGATCTTCCAGGGCTTCCTGATCACCCTCGGCGTCCCCATGGCCGCGTGGTGCGGGGTGTTCCTCGCGGACCTGATGCTGCGCCGCCGCGACTACGACGAGCCGGCCCTGTACACCGCGCGCGGCCGGTACGGCGCCGTCGGCTGGCCGGCCGTGATCGTGATGGCGGTCGCCACGGTGGTCGGCTGGGGGCTGGTGACCCAGCCCTTCGGCGCGAAGCACCTCGGCTGGCTGGGGTACCTGCTCGAACCCTTCGGCTTCGGCGGCAAGACCAGCGAATGGGCCTTCGCCAGCCTCGGCGTCCCGATCGCCCTCGCCATCGGCTTCGTCGGCTACCTGCTGCTGGGCGCCGTACGGGTCAGGTCGCAGGAGCGGGTCTGAGGCTCGGTCGTTGAACGGTTTCATCATGTGATGCAGGTGAACCGCCGCTTCACATGGTGAGCTCACCGTGAGAAGCGAGGGTTCAGCACCTTCACATGATGAAACTCGTTCACGACGTCCCCCAGCCTCAGCCCAAGCCGTCGCGTTCCGCCGCGATGGTGGTGTCGTCGCCGTGGCCGGTGTGGACGACGGTCTCATCCGGCAGGGTGAGCAGCCGCGCGCGGATCGACTCCACGATCAGGTCGCCGTCGCTGTAGGAGCGGCCGGTGGCGCCCGGGCCGCCCTGGAACAACGTGTCGCCGGTGAAGACGCAGCCGAGGTCGTCCGACAGCAGGCACACCGAGCCCGGCGAGTGACCGGGCGTGTGCAGCACCGTCAGCGAGGACCCGCCGACCGGGACGGAGAAGCCGTCGGACAGGTCGACGTCCCAGAGCAGGTCGGGGTGGGTGAGCTCCCACAGCGGCCGGTCGTCGGGATGGAGGAGGATCGGCGCCTGGACCGCCTCCCGCAGCGCGGGCGCGACCAGCACGTGGTCGTCGTGGGCGTGCGTGCAGACGATCGAGCGGACGCGGCGCTCCCCGACGATCGCCAGGATGTCCTCGACCGAGTGCGGCGCGTCGATCACGACGCACTCGTCGTCGTCGCCGACCACCCAGATGTTGTTGTCGACGTCGTACGTCGCGCCGTCGAGGCTGAAGGTTCCGCTGCTGACCGCGTGGTCGAGTCGCAGAGCCATCAGAAGATGACGACCGACCGGAGCACGTCGCCGTGGTGCATCTTCTCGAACGCCGCCTCCACATCGCCCAGGCCGATCTCCTCGGAGACGAACGCGTCGAGGTCGAGCCGCCCCTGCTGGTACAGCGAGACCAGCATCGGGAAGTCGCGGGTCGGCAGGCAGTCGCCGTACCACGACGACTTGAGAGCGCCGCCACGGCCGAAGACGTCGATCAGCGGGATGTCCGGGATCCGCATGTCGGGCGTCGGGACGCCGACCAGGACCACGGTCCCGGCCAGGTCGCGGGCGTAGAACGCCTGCTTCCAGGTCTCCGGACGACCGACCGCGTCGATCACCACGTCGGCGCCGTTGCCCTCGGTCAGCGCCTGGATCGCCGTCACCGGGTCGGCGTCCGAGCTGTTGACGGTGTGCGTCGCACCCATCTTGCGCGCGCCCTCGAGCTTCCGGTCGTCGATGTCGACGGCGATGATCGTGTCGGCTCCGGCCAGGACCGACCCGGCGATCGCGGCCGCGCCGACGCCACCGCAGCCGATCACGGCGACGCTCTTGCCGCGGGACACGTTGCCGGTGTTGATCGCCGCGCCGAGTCCGGCCATCACCCCGCAGCCGAGGAGCCCGACCGCCGCTGCGCGGGCGGACGGGTCGACCTTGGTGCACTGGCCGGCCGCGACCAGCGTCTTCTCGGCGAAGGACCCGATGCCGAGCGCGGGCGACAGCTCGGTGCCGTCGGCCAGCGTCATCTTCTGGGTCGCGTTGTGGGTGGCGAAGCAGTACCACGGCTCGCCCCGGTTGCACGCGCGGCAGTTGCCGCACACGGCCCGCCAGTTGAGGATCACGAAGTCACCCGGGGCCACCGACGTCACGTCGTCGCCGACGGCCTCGACCACTCCTGCCGCCTCGTGCCCGAGCAGGAACGGGAAGTCGTCGTTGATCCCGCCCTCGCGGTAGTGCAGATCGGTGTGGCAGACGCCGCAGGCCTGGACCTGCACCAGCGCCTCACCCGGGCCGGGATCGGGGACGTTGATCGTCTCGATGGTGACCGGCTCGCCCTTGGCGCGGGCGACGACTCCCTGGACCTGGTGCATGCGCTCTCCTGTACGACGGGGGCTGAACGACGGTGCAGGGCAGCCTATGAGGAAGCGGTCCCGGGTCGCGAGCCGGTGCCGGGCGAGAAGCGACAACTTTCAACCGATGGGGTCGGTCTCAGCATCATGAAGCCGTTCCGGTCCCGGCCGTGGCCTGTCGCCGTGGTGGCCCTCTCGCTGCTGTCCGCGCCCGGCGCGGCGTACGCCGCATCGCGCCCGCACCCGCACGACGACCTCGTCGCGCACGTGAGCGCCGTCCCCGGGACGACACCGTTCCCGACCAGCGGGCTGCCCGTCGGCGACGCGCCGACGATCCCGTACGCCTTCGCCTCGAACCCCGACTTCGGCGAGGGGAACTGGCGGCTGGAGCGCCCGGACGGGACGTCGGTGAAGCTCCCCCGTCTCACCTGGTCGGCCTGGGCGCCGATGGGCAACGGCGCGATCGGCATGGCCGGCACCGAAGCCGGTCCCGAGCTCCAGCGCGTCTCGGGGGCGGGCGACGTCCGGACACGGATGGTGGAGCACTTCGGCCTCGAGGTGTCGCCCGACCACGAGATCGTCGGCTGGCTCGGCGACCGCGGGCGTCCGCAGGTCGTCGAGGGCGCCGGGACCCGGCACGTCGCGATGCCCCGGGTGCCGCACAGCACCAGCATCGGGGCGATCTCCGGGGCGCAGACCTGTCGGGAGGAGGACCCCGAGGGGGGAGGCTGCACGGTCTTCGTCCACCGCGGTCGCCACGTGTGGGTCTCGACCTCCCACGGCATCGTCTCCCGCACCGGCCCCATGCTGCGGGTCTCCGACGTCAACCAGCGCGGTCGCGTCCTCGGCCTGGCCGCGCGGCGTACCTCCGAGCACCCCGACTGCTGGGGTGTCTTCCGGCCCGGTGGCCACCGCGTCCACCGCACCTGCGACTACTTCCTCCAGGCGTTCTCCCCCGACGGCCATCGGATCCTGGCCGAGCGGTCGCAGACGAGGTTCTGGAGCGTCCGGCGCTTCGCCGTGCTCGGGCGCGACGGCCACGTCGTCCGCGCGTGGACCTTCGACGCGGGCCGGCACCGCAGCCTCAGCCAGCTCACCTGGGAGGACCCGCACCACCTGCTCGGCGTCCTCCTGGCCCACGGGCAGTGGGGACTGGTGCGCATCGGGACGGACGGCACGGTCGAGTACGCCGGCCCCACGGTCGACGCGACCAACGAGTTCACCCCGTTCAGCCTTCCGTGCGCTGAACCTCCGGCGAATCCGAGCTGATGCAACCCTTCGCGCGTCCGCGGCGTCGTCGGGGTGGGAGCCGACGAGGATGGACACACCGCTGCACCGGTCGATCGCGAGGGGAGGCGCCATGCCCGCTTCGTGCCGCGCGCGACCGGCTCGAGTTCGAGGACTGGCTGGTCGCCCGCGAGCCCGCCCTGCAGCGCACCGCCCACCTGCTGCGCCCGAGTCCGGCCGGCCGCCTCCCCCGCTCCTCCGGCTCGCGTCCGCACCCTGACCGGACGTCTCTGGGATCATTGCAACCTTCCTCCCCCGCGTCGCGTCTTGGTGGCGACGTGAGGAGGGGACATGGAACGACCGCCCGACGAGCAGACGGGGACAACTGCGGTGGCCGACCGGGGACGCGCTCGGGACGCGCGCGATGCCGACTTCGCGGCGTACCTCGCCGCGCGGCAGCCGAGCCTGCTGCGCACGGCGTACCTGCTGACCGGCAACCGGCACGACGCCGAGGATCTCGTCCAGACCGCCTTCGCCAAGCTGTACCTGTCGTGGGACAAGGTGCGCGACCACGGCTCGATGGACGGCTACGTCCGCCGGATCCTGGTCAACGAACACAACTCCGTGTGGCGGCGCGCCTGGAAAAGGCGTGAGCACACCGCGGACGACTCCGTGTTGCACGCGCTCGACAAGCCGCACCAGGACGCGCATGACGACGGCGTCGGCGCGGCCCTGTGGGAGGTCGTGCAGACACTCCCGCGCAAGGCGCGGGCCGTCGTGGTGCTCCGGTACTACGAGGAGATGAGCGAGGCCGAGACCGCGGCCGTGCTCGGGATCTCCACCGGAACCGTCAAGTCCCAGACCAGCCGGGCGCTGGCAGCCCTGCGCGCCCGCGCACCCCAGACCCTGAACCCCCGCGCAAGCGAGGAGAACGACTCATGAGCAACAACGACGACCTGACGCAGACCCTGTCGCGGGAGCTCGACGAGCGCGCCCGCGCCATGGACGGCTCGATCCTGCACCTCAGCGACGTGACGGGGAAGGCGCGCTCGATCCGTCGCCGGCGTACGGCGACCGCGGTGGCCGGCGTCGCCGCGGCCGTGGCCCTGATCGTGCCGACGGTGGCGCTCGCCAGCCACACCGGAGACACCAAGAACGACCCTGCTCCGGCGACGTCGCCGACGCAGACCGCGACCGACACAGCACACCAGCCCGCTCCGGGCCTGCTCGACGTGTCCGACCTGCCGACCGGCGAGGCGCCGCGCATCGAGTACCTCGACGGCGACGTCCTCCACCAGTTCGACGGCTCCACGGTCGAGGTCCACACGAAGTACCCGATCTCCTCCTTCACCGTCCTGTCCGACGGGACGCACCTCTGGCAGACCGCGGACGACGGCACGCCGTACGTCGAGGTGCAGGACGCCGAGGGCAACCTCCAGGCGCCCGTGGCCAGCGGCTGGGGCGTCGGCGTCAACAACGCCAACACGGTCGGCGCGTGGGTGCGCCCGGACGGCCAGGTGATGGTGTGGAACTCCGGTGCGACCCAGCCACTCGCCTATGGCGACCCGATCCAGGCCAGCGACGACATGCGGATCGGCCCGGTCCTGGGTGACCACTGCGGGGATCCTCAGGACTCCTGCGAGGTCTACGTCAACGTCTCCGATCCGAACACCGATCCCACCTGGCAGCCGTGGTTGGTCGACGTCAACGGGACCCAGCGCTATCTCGACGGCACCTACCGCGTCCTCGCCGACGCCAGCGAGGGAGGCCTGAGCATCGGCTACCGGTCGCTCAGCGACTCAGGCTCGTGCTCGGTCCTTCTCGGGGGCGGCGAGTTCCAGGGCTTCAAGACCTGCGACCACACGCTCGTGTCCTTCTCACCCGACTCGGAGCTCATCCTGGCCGACCCGGCGTACCACGACGGAATCGGGAACGGCGTGATCGGGATGTACGACCTGCACGGGAAGACGCTGTGGGACCGCCACAGCACGGCGAAGGCGCCGTCCTTCTACCCGTCGGCCGAATGGGAGGACGCCACTCACGTGCTGGCGCCGGTCTTCCAGGACGGCCAATGGGCGATCGTCCGGTTCGCGTCCGACGGATCGATGGAGTACGCAGACCCGCCGGTTCCTGGCACGGATGTCGACGCGCCGTTCATCCTGGCCACCGGGGGCCCGGTTCTCGCGGACTGAGCTCGTCCGGTGGTTGAGGAGGTCGCTCTGCGACCGGCTCCCGGTGGTTGAGGAGGTCGCTCTGCGACCGAGCTTCCGGTGGTTGAGGAGGTCGCTCTGCGACCGTCTCGAAACCACCGCACGGACTACGCCACGACCTGGGTCAACGGCTGGGAGGAGTCGGCCGGGAGGTCCAGGGATGACGGGCTCCGGCCGCGGGTGACCAGCTCGGAGCCCAGGGCAGCCACCATCGCCCCGTTGTCGGTGCACAGTCCGGGTCTCGGGACCCGGACCCGGATCCCCTTCGCCCCGGCCCGCTCGGTGGCCATGGCGCGGAGGCGGGAGTTCGCGGCGACGCCCCCTCCGATCAGGATGTCCTCGATGCCCTGGTCGGTGGCGGCGTCGATCGCCTTGCGGACCAGGACGTCACACACCGCCTCCTGGAAGCTCGCGGCGACGTCGCCGACGTCGATCACGGCACCGTCGCGCTGCTGGGTCTCGACCCAGCGGGCCACCGCCGTCTTCAGGCCGGAGAACGAGAAGTCGAAGCGGTGGCGCTCGAGGTCGCGCCGGCTGGTGAGTCCCCGCGGGAAGTCGATCGTCACGTGTCCCTCGCGGGCGGCGCGGTCGATGTAGGGGCCGCCCGGGAACGGCAGCCCCAGCAGTCGCGCCACCTTGTCGAAGGCCTCTCCCGCGGCATCGTCGATCGTCGACCCGAGGGGCTCCACCCCGCTGGTGACGTCCTCGACCCGGATCAGGCTGGAGTGGCCGCCGCTGACCAGCAGCGCGAGGCACGGCTCGGGCAACGCGCCGTGCTCGAGCTGGTCGACGGCGACGTGGGCGGCCAGGTGGTTCACGCCGTAGATCGGCTTGCCGAGGCCGATCGCCAGCGCCTTGGCGGCGGCGACGCCGACGAGGAGCGCCCCGGCGAGTCCGGGACCGCTGGTCACGGCGATCGCGTCCACGTCGTACGGCTTGATCCCGGCGGTCTCGCAGGCGCGCTCGATGGTCGGCACCATCGCCTCGAGGTGCGCGCGACTCGCCACCTCGGGTACGACGCCCCCGAAGCGCGCGTGCTCCTCCACGCTGCTGGCGACGGCGTCGGCCAGAAGCGTGTGCCCGCGGACGATGCCGACGCCCGTCTCGTCGCACGACGTCTCGATGCCGAGCACCAGTGGCTCGTCGCTCATGGCAGCACCTTCTCGAGGACGACGGCGGTGGTGCCGTCGGAGTAGTAGCGCGCCCGACGGTTGAGCTCGTGGAAGCCGCGGGCGGCGTAGAACGCACAGGCCGCGGTGTTGTCCTCGCGGACCTCGAGCAGCAGCCGCTCGGAGTAGCGGAGGCGCGCCTCCTCCTCGATCCGGGCGAGCAGGCGGGTGGCGACGCCGGTACGCCGTTCGGTCGTCGTCACCGCGATCCGTTGCAGCTCGGCGACGTCGGCGAAGAGGCTCGCGGCCGCGTAGCCCACGAGGGTGTCGTCCTCCGCGACGAGGTACAGCGCGCCGGGGATCTGGCCGGAAAGCCCCTCCCGCACGAGCCCGTCCGACCACGCGTCCGAGCCGAAGGTCGCACGCTCCAGCGCGGCGATCGCCGGCCCGTCGTCGGCCGCCGCCTCGCGGATCACGACACCCGCTTCGGGGCGCCCGGCGCGACCGCGTCGGGACGGCGGAGGTACATCGGCTCGGGGTCGTGGAGCTCGGCCAGCTCCTCGGCGACCGCGCGCGCGAGCCAGCCGGCGCTCGGCAGGACGGGTGCGCGCGCCCCGGGGAACGCCTCGGGATAGAGCACCGCGCCCTCGCCCGCGACGGGCTGGTCGGTGGCCGCGTCGGCAGGGCGGACGACGTCCGGCCCGTCCAGGCGACGCCCCTGCTCGTCGTACGCCGCGAGGTAGACCTCCTTGCGGCGCGCGTCGGTGGCCACGCAGAACTCGCCGCCGACCGGCTGCGCGCCGCCGGCGGCCTCGACGGCGATGATGTCGAGCGAGCACACGCCGTACACCGGGAGCTCGAGGACGAACGCGAGCGTGCGCGCGGTGACCAGCCCGACGCGCAGCCCGGTGAACGGTCCGGGGCCGACGCCGACCGCGATCGAGGTCAGGTCCTGACGGACGATCCCGGCGTCGGTGAGAACCGCGTCGATCAGCGGTGCCAGCTGCTCGCCGTGCTTCATCCGCTGCTCGGAGCGGCGCTCGGTGACGACGTCCTCGCCGTCGTGCAGAGCGACGGTCACGAACGGCGTGGCCGTGTCGAAGGCGAGGAGCACGTCTCGAGGCTACTGACCCGGCGTCGGGCGGAGCCTTTCCGCTTGTAACGCTCCGTTATCTGCACGAAGGCGCCACCGTGAGGGCGCCCGTGCGCGGTTAACGGAGCGTTACAAGCGGGCCCATCAGCCCGGGAGGGCCCGCCAGTGCGTGGTCACCCGCGGCGGCCGCTCCGAGTCGTCGACGAGGTGGAGGGCGAAGCTCGGGGGTGCGGCGTACCAGACGGTGTCGACCTGCTCGAGGTCCGCGGTGACCGTGGAGACGACACCGCCGCCGATCAGCAGCGGGCGCCCGGCGAACGTCGTGGCGCTCATCGTGTGGGCGTGCCCGACCAGGGTGGCCACGACGTGCGGGTGGTGGTCGAGCACCGCCGCCAGCGCGTCGCCGTCCATCAGCCGGATCGGGTCCATCAGCTCCAGCCCGATCGTCGTCGGCGGGTGGTGGAGGCCGACGAACACCGGGTCGTCCGAGGCGCCGAGCTGACGGTCCAGCCAGGCCAGCTGGTCGTCGCCGAGCCGGCCCTCGTCCACCCGCTCGCCGGCGACCGCGTCGATCAGCGAGTCGAGCAGCACGAAGCGGAGCCCGCCGTGCTCGAGGACAGCGCGCGACTCGACGCCCAGCCCCTCGACGTACGCCGACCGGACGTCGTGGTTGCCGGGGCAGACGGCCACGGGGCCGGGCCAGCGGTCGAGCCAGGCCCGCGCTTCGGCGTACTCGTCAGGGAGGCCGTGGTCGGCGATGTCGCCGGTCACCACGAGGACGTCCGGCCTGGGGCTCATCGCGAGCAGGTGGTCCATCACCGCCGCCGCCCGGCCGGCCGGGTCCTGGACGTCGTTGCCGAAGTGCGTGTCACTGACGTGCGCGACCGCGAACATGCCGCAAGCCTGGCACGTCGTAGGGTCCCGGCCTGCGGTCAGACCAGGCGGACTTGGCCGGGCGCTTCCCGGTCGAGCACGCGCAGGTCGTGCGCCTCGCGATGGCGATGGGCCTGCTCAGCTGAGCGGCCCGGCCGCCAGCCAGCGCACCCCCACGGGCGCGATCCGGACGCGGCGCGGGTCGAGCTCGCCGTCCGCGGCGGCCTCGTCGGCGACCGCCCGCTCGATGCGCACCTCGACCCGGTCGTCGGCCAGACCTTCGGCGATCCCCTCGCCCCACTCGACGACCGTCACCGCCTCATCGAGGGACGTGTCCAGGTCGAGGTCGTCGAGCTCGGCGACCCCGCCCAGGCGGTAGGCGTCGACGTGGACCAGCGGCGGGCCGCCGCCGAGCGACGGGTGCACGCGTGAGATCACGAACGTCGGGGACGTGACATCGCCTCGGACGCCGAGGCCGGCGCCGAGCCCCTGGGCGAAGGTCGTCTTCCCGGCACCGAGCTCGCCGGAGAGGACGACGACGTCACCCGCCCGCAGCCGGGACGCGAGATCGGCGCCGAGCGCCCGCATCGCGTCGGCGTCCGGGACGTCATGGCTGCGGGGCGCGGGTCGCCGGAGCTCGACGTACGGCGACGGGCCGCCGACCGGCACGAAGCCGTGCTCCCGCCAGAAGCGGCTGGTCTGCGGCAGCTCCTCCCGCGCCAGCACCGCCACGTCGGCGTACCCCTCGGCCCGCGCGAGCGCCTCGGCGACGAGCGTCGTCGCCACCCCGTGGTCGCGTACCTCGGGGAGCACCCCGACCCGGCGCAGCCACAGGGTCGAACCCTGGGGGTCGAGGACGAGGGCGCCGACCTCGCGGCCGTCGTCGTACGACGCGACCAGGCCGCCGTGGCTCAGGGCGGCCGCGATCGTCTCCTCGGTCTCGCCGAGCGCATCCGCGGGCGGATCGAGCACCGGGCGCGTCGAGAAGGCCGCCCGCACGATGCGGAGCACGGTCGGCGCCGCTTCCGGTCCGACCAGGCGGACGATGGTCACCCGCGCCCGACCTCGTCGGCCTTCACGCCGGCCGCCGCCAGCAGCCGGTCGAGCTCGTCGTTGACCTCGTCGTGCCGCTCCAGGATCAGCATGTGGCCGGCGCCCTCGCACTCGAGCAGCGTCGAGCCGGCGATGAACCCGTGGAGCTTGCGGCTGTGGGCGATCGAGGTGAGCTTGTCCTCGGTGCCGCAGATGATCGTGGTCGGGACGACGGACAACGCCTTCATGGTCTCGAACTTGTCGAGCCCGGAGAAGTTCGGGAAGAACTCGGCCACGACCTCGAACGGCGTGGCGGACAGCATCTGGTCGACGAACTCGACGTACGACTCGGGCACGTCGTCGCCGAAGGCGAGCTCGTCCGTGGCGACGAGCGCGATCGAGCGACCCAGCCGGCGCACTCCGTCGACCGCGCGGTGCCCCCGCGCGAGGGTGGTGACCAGGCGCAGGGCCACCTGGCTCCCGACGTTCGACGGGAGAAGCGGGACGAACATGCGCTGCACGTCGAGGCCGCCGGCCGTCGTCGAGATCAGGGCGACGCCGACGATCCGCTCGCCGAACAGCTCGGGGTGCTCCTCGGCCAGCGCCGCGATCGTCATCCCACCCATCGAGTGACCGACCAGGACGACCGGTCCCTCCGGGACCACGCTGTCGAGGACGGCCAGGAGATCGCTCCCGAGCTGCTCGATCGTCGCGTGTCCGGGCGTCGAGCGACCGGAGCGCCCGTGCGAGCGCTGGTCGAAGTACACGGCGCGGACGCGGCCGCGGTAGGCCGCGCGCTGGAAGTGCCACGAGTCGAGGCTCAGGGAGTAGCCGTGGATGAAGACGACGGTCAGCTCCGGGGCGGCGCGGCGGCGGCCTTCGCCGGCGTACTCGTCGACCTCGACGTACAGGTCGACGCCGTCGTCGGTGACCACCGTCATCGGTGTCGAGTGCAACGACCCGAACGCCGTGAGCTCGCCTTCGCCGCGACTGCTGATGACCTGGCGCCGCCGGGCGACGCGGTACGCCGTACCGGCGGCGGCTGCGGCGGCGGCACCGGCCGCGAGCCCGCCGACGACCGACAGGGCCTTGCGTGTGGTGCTCACCGAAGGGCTCCCGTGTACTCCCGGCTCAGTCGTCCGCCCATGCGGGTGACGATCTCGTAGTGGATGGTGCCGCACGCGCGCGCCCAGTCGTCGGCGGTCGGCTCCCCCGCCGTGCCCGGGCCGAACAGCACGACCTCGTCGCCGGCGTTCACCTCTCCGCCATCAGGGTCACCGAGATCGACCACGAACTGATCCATGCAGATGCGGCCGCGGATCGACCGGCGCTTGCCGTCGACCCAGACCTCGGCGGTGTTGCCGGCATGGCGTGGCACGCCGTCGCCGTACCCCAGCGGGACGAGGCCAACCCGCGTCGCGCCTGGCGTGGTCCAGGTGTGGCCGTAGGAGATCGAGGCACCGGCGGCGAGGTCCTTGGTGAGGGCGAGCGGAGAGGTGACGGTCATCGCCGGCTCGAGGCCGAGGTCGGGACTGACGCCCGGGGCCGGGTCGAGGCCGTACGCCGCGATCCCGCACCGCACCAGGTCGAAGCGGCTCGACGGGCGGAGGACCGCGCCCGCGGAGTTGGCGAGGTGGCGTACCTCGGGTCGCAGACCAGCCTGCTCGGCGGCGGTGAGCGCGTCGCGGAAGACGCGTTCCTGAGCGGCGTTCGCCGGATGGTCGGGCTCGTCGCTGCAGGCGAAGTGCGACCAGATGCCGGTCACCGTCCAGGCACCGTCCTCCTCGCCGGCGCGAGCCGCGGCCAGGAGGTCGGGCCAGAGATCGACCGTCGAGCCACCACGGGAGAGCCCGGTGTCGATCTTGAGCTGGACCCGGGCCGGCGTCGTGCCGAGCGCGGCACGGATCTCGTCGAGCTCGGCCACGGAGTACGCCGTGACGTCCACGTCGCGCTCGATGGCGCCGGCCCAGTCGTCACCCGGGACGGTCAGCCAGCACAGCAGCCGGCCGGTGTCGCCGGCAGCGCGCAGCCGGAGCGCCTCCTCGATCGTGGCGACGCCGAGCCAGGGTGCCCCCGCGTCGCGCGCGGCCTGCGCCGCCTCGACCATGCCGTGGCCGTACCCGTCGGCCTTGACCACCACCATCACGTCGGAGTCGTCCGGCGCCACCAGGTCGCGGAGGATCCCGACGTTGCGTCGGATCGCCCCCAGGTCGACCAGGATCTGGGGTCGACGGACCTCGGCGCTCATGACCTCGATCCTCCCATCACGGTCGCGCCGTCCTGTGGATGGTTCGTGGGCCGGAGGGATACTCCCTGACGTTCGGGTCGGGTGAAGGGCCCGCAAGGCGACCAGAACGTCGGGGACTATCCGAGCAGGGCGGCGACCACGGAGGGGATGGCGCGGGCCACGGCCGGGGCGGTGAGGGGCCCGCCCTGGGAGGCGTACGTCGCGGCGGCGCCGTGGAGCCAGGAGCCGACCGCGCCGGCGTCGTACGGCGAGAGCCCGGCGGCCAGGAGGGCGCCGCAGAGCCCGCCCAGGACGTCTCCGGCGCCAGCGACCGCGAGCCACGGCGTCCCGGACGTCGTGACGCAGACCCGGCCGTCGGGGTCGGCGACGAGGGTGTGGTGGCCCTTGAGCAGCACCGTGGCGGCGTACTCCCGGGCGGCGCGACGCGCGAAGGCCAGCTGGTCGGCCTCGACCTCGGCCCGCTCCACCCCGAGCATCGCGGCCAGCTCGCCGGCATGCGGAGTGAGGAGGGCCGGCCTGTCGATCGGCGCATTGAGGTGCTGGAGCCCGTCGGCGTCGACGACGAGCGGTACGCCGTCCGCGAGCGCTGCGGCGAGCGCCTCCCGCGCGTCGGTGTCACCCCCGGAGCCGACCACCCATGCCTGGACGCGCCCCTCGCCCGCGACCACCTCCGGATGGGCGGCGAGCACCGCGTCGCGCGCCCCACCGGCGTACCGGACCATCCCGCACAGCCCCGTCGACGCCCCTGACACCGACATCACCCCGGCGCCCGGATAGCGCTCCGATCCGGCCCGGATGCCGACGACGCCACGTGTGTACTTCTGGGTGTCGCCCTCGGGCCGCGGCAGGAGCGCGGACACGTCGGCGTTCTGGAACGCCGTCACGGCCGCCTCCGGCAGGTCGAGCCCGAGGTCGACGAGCTGGACGACGCCGCACACCGACGCTGCTGGCTCCACGAGATGGCAGACCTTGTGGGTGCCGAACGTCACCGTGAGGTCGGCGACCACGTGCTCGCCGTCGAGCCGGCCGGTGTCCACGTCGACGCCGCTCGGCACGTCCACCGCGACCATCGGTACGCCGCTCACGGCACGCACCGCCTCGGCCGCCCGGTCGCGCAGCCCCGGCCGCCCGCCGATCCCGACGATGCCGTCGAGCACGACGTCGGGCCGGGCGAGGTCGGCGAGCTCCACCCGACCCCCACCGGCTGCCCGCAACGCCGCCAGCCCGGCCTCGTGCACCGCGTCGGACACCGCGACCGCCTGCACCCGCGCCCCTCGCCGCGCCAGCATCGCGCCGGCGTACAGCGCATCACCGCCGTTGTCCCCCGACCCGACGAGGAGCAGCACCCTCCGCCCGTACGCCCCGCCGAGCAGGTCGATCACCGACGTCGCCAGCCCCGCGGCGGCTCGCTGCATGAGGGCGCCCTCGGGCAGGGTCGCCAGCAGCGACTCCTCGGCCGCCCGCACCTGCTCGACCGTGTGGGCGGACCTCATGCGCCCGACCCTAGCCGCGGGGACTTGTCGGGTCGTGTGCCTGACGTCGGTCTATAGACCGTTCTCAGGCACACAACCGAACCCCTGTGGAGAGCGAACGACGGCCAGCGGCCGGATCGGCCACGGTGGCGACATGGGCCGGCTCGACGATCTCATCGGGGCCCAGGCCGGCATGGTCGCTCGTCGCCAGCTGAACGCCGCCGGCCGCGACGCCGACCATGTGGCGGCGCAGGTGGCGGCGCGCAGGTGGGTCGTGCACACCCCGCGCGTCCTCGGCACGACGACCGGCGCCCTGACGTGGGAGCAGCGATGTTGGATGGCCGTGCTCCATGCAGGCCCGAGGAGCATGCTCGGCGGTCTGTCCGCCGCTGAGGTGGACGGGATGGCCGGGTGGCACCGCGACACCGTCACCGTCCTCGTCGACGACGAGCTCGCGTTCGAGCCGGTCGAGGGCGTGCGGTTCTTCCGAAGCCGGCGACCGTTCGAGCTGTTGCGTTCGACGCGGGCCGGTATCCCGCGCGCTCAGCTCGAGCCGGCTCTGCTGCTCTGGGGCGGGTACGACGCACCGCTGAGGGCGGCACACGGCTCGCTCGCAGCAGCCGTGCAGCAGAGACTGAGCACGCCCGATCGCCTGCTCAGCTGGATCGAGACACTGCACCCCCTGCGACGTGCCCGAGGTTTCCGGTCCACTGTCGGTGCCATCGCCGGCGGCGCCCACTCCGGGGCTGAGATCGCCGTACGTCGTGTCTGCCGTCAGTTCGGGATACGGCCTCCCGCCAGACAGCGACGGAGGACCGACCGTAGCGGCAGGGTGCGATGGACGGACTGCGAGTGGGATCTCCCCGACGGAGAGGTCTTGGTCCTCGAGGTCGACGGCTCGTTCCATGTCGAGGTCATGCAATGGAACGCCGATCTCAAGCGAGCCAGATCCCTGACAACGAGGAAGCGGATCATCGTGCGGTGCTCAGCCTTCGAGCTGCGGCACGAGCCCGACGACGTCGCACGCGACCTGATCGCGCTCGGCGTACCACGCTGAGGAACTTCGTCGACCGGGTCGTGTGCCTGACGACGGTCTATGGACCGTCCTCAGGCACACGACCCGAGCTCTCCAGCACCACCATGGCCGACGCGATGCCCGCGTCGTGCGAGAGGGACAGGTGCACCGACGTGGCGCCGAGCTCGGTCGCCCGGGCGGCGACGGTGCCGCGAAGATCGAACACCGGCCGGCCCGACGACTCCGAGACCACCTCGGCGTCGTGCCACTCCAGGTTCCCCGGTGCCCCGAGCGCCTTGGCCAGGGCCTCCTTCGCGGCGAACCGCGCGGCCAGCGAGGCGATCGGGCGTGCGGCCTCGGCGGGTGTGAAGAGCCGGTCAACCATCCCCGGCGTACGCCGCAGCGCGTCGTCGAAGCGCGAGATGTCGACCACGTCGATGCCGACGCCGACGATCGCCACGGATGCGTGTCCTACTCGACCGTGACGGACTTGGCCAGGTTGCGCGGCTGGTCCACGTCGTGCCCGAGCCGCGTCGCCAGCTCGCAGGCGAAGAGCTGGAGCGGCACCACCGCCGGCACCGGCTGGAGCAGGGTCGAGACGCGTGGCAGCCGGATCAGGGTGTCGGCGAACTCCGCGATGCTCTGGTCGTCGTCCTCGGCGAGCACGATCGTGCGCGCCCCGCGCGCCCTGATCTCCTGGATCGCGCTGACCATCTTGTCGTGGAGATGGTCGCGGCCCTGCGGAGGCACGACGCAGAAGACCGGCAGCCCCGGCTCGATCAGCGCGATCGGCCCGTGCTTGAGCTCGCCGGCCGCGAAGCCCTCGGCGTGGATGTAGGCCAGCTCCTTGAGCTTGAGCGCGCCCTCGAGCGCGATCGGGAACCCCGCGTGCCGGCCGAGGAACAGCACGGACTTCGCGTCCTGGAGCTCCTCGGCCAGGGCGTAGAGCTGGTCGGAGTTGTCGAGGATGCGCTGCACGTGGCCGGGCATGTCACCGAGCTCGGCGACCACGCGCGCGATCTCGTCGTCGTACGACGTGCCCCTGACCTGGGCGAGGTAGAGACCCAGCAGGTACGCCGCGATCACCTGGGTGATGAAGCCCTTGGTGGAGGCGACCCCGATCTCGGGACCGGCGTGGGTGTAGATCACCGCGTCCGACTCACGCGGGATCGTCGAGCCGTTGGTGTTGCAGATCGCCAGCACCTTCGAGCGCTGCTCCCGCGCGTGGCGGATCGCCATCAGCGTGTCGGCGGTCTCGCCGGACTGGCTGATCGCCACCACGAGCGTCGACCGGGTGAGGATCGGGTCGCGATAGCGGAACTCATGTGCCAGCTCGACCTCGCACGGGATGCGGGTCCAGTGCTCGATCGCGTACTTCGCCACGAGGCCGGCATAGAACGCCGTGCCGCAGGCGATGATGATGATCTTGTCGACCTCACGGAGCTCGTGGTCGGAGATCCGGACCTCGTCGAGCTGGAGACGGCCGTTCTGGTCGTGGCGCCCGAGGAGCGCGTCACCGATCGCGCGCGGCTGCTCGAAGATCTCCTTGCGCATGAACCAGTCGTAGCCGTCCTTCTCCGCCGCGGAGAGGTCCCAGTCGACGTGGTAGCGGTTGCCCTCGACGGGGGTGCCGTCGAAGCCGATCACCTCGACGCCGTCGCGGGTGATCGTCACGATCTGGTCCTGCCCGAGCTCCAGCGCCTCACGGGTGTGCTCGATGAACGCCGCGACGTCCGACCCGATGAAGTTCTCGCCCTCGCCGATCCCGACCACCAGCGGCGAGCTACGCCGGGCCGCGACCACCCGGGACGGGTCCTCGGCGTCGACCGCGACGAGGGTGAAGGCGCCTTCCAGCCGGGAGCAGACCTGCTGCATCGCGTCCGTCAGGCTGCCGCCGCCGGCCAGGGCGGACTCGATCAGGTGGGCGGCGATCTCGGTGTCGGTCTCCGAGCGCAGCTCGTCGCCCGCGGCCTCGACCTCGGCCCGGAGCTCGGCGAAGTTCTCGATGATGCCGTTGTGCACCAGCGCGACGCGGCCGCCGTTGCCCAGGTGTGGGTGGGCGTTGGTGTCGTTCGGCGCTCCGTGCGTCGCCCAGCGGGTGTGCCCGATGCCGGTCGTCGACTCGGGCAGCGGGGCCTCCGCGAGCGCCTTCTCGAGGTTGGCGAGCTTCCCCGCCTTCTTCGCCCAGGCGATGGAGTTCCCGCTGACCAGCGCGACCCCGGCCGAGTCGTAGCCGCGGTACTCGAGCCGGCGCAGACCCTCGACGACGACGTCCTGGGCCTGCTTGTCGCCGACGTAGCCCACGATGCCGCACATGGGCGCGAGTCTATCGGCGGGATCGGCTGACCCCGGACCGCCGTGGGCCGGGGCGTGCCGAGGGACGGCCACCTCCCGAGCGGTGGCCGTCCCTCGTCTGCCTACGGTGCGGTGCTACCGCCCGATCAGCCGGCGCGCTTGATCAGCGCCGGCAGCAGCTGCGCCGCGTTGGGCGTGCCGAGACCCGTCACCGCGTCCCAGCCTTTGCGCGTGTCGTAGCCGTTGCCGCCGATGTCTGCGACGTGGTTGTTGCCCGTCGTGACGTCGTGGAACGCGGAGCGGTACTTCGAGCTCGAGTTCGCGATCGAGTACAGCGCCTTGTTGATTCCACCCAGCCGGTGGTGGGCCATCTGGTCCGCGATCGCGGCCAGGCCCGCCCACTGCGGCGTACCGGCGCTGGTACCACCGAAGAGGAAGACGCCGCCCGGGTCGCTGGGGTCGCAGACCGTGCAGACGGTGAGTACGCCGCCGTTGACGCCGGCGTTGTAGGCGACGTCGGGAACGCCGCGACCCACCTTGCCCTTGACCATCGACTTCTGGAAGGAGGGCTTGGCGTAGAGATCGCTGAAGCCACCACCGCTGCAGTTGACGTCGTCGTCGGCCGGCGGGTTGCAGGTCGTGAAGATCCCCTCGGTCCACGCCGTCTCACCCTGGTACGTGCCGTTGATGTCCGCGGCCAGGGTGGTGCCGCCCA
This sequence comes from uncultured Actinomycetota bacterium, assembly GCA_963812055.1. Classification (GTDB taxonomy): domain Bacteria; phylum Actinomycetota; class Actinomycetes; order Propionibacteriales; family Nocardioidaceae; genus Nocardioides. Next base: position 244,855 of record CAWEUA010000014.1, on the reverse strand, counting down.
CGCCGGTGACCAGCGGGTCGGACGCCGGGCTGCTGGCGACCTGGACCGCCCCGCTGCCGTCGCAGGTGAACTGCGCTGCTCCCGAGTCGCCGGAGGAGGCGAAGACCGTCCACCCCTGCGTTCTTGGCCTTGGCGAACATCTGGTGCTCGGCGGCGAGGAGGGTCGGGTCGACGCAGTTCTCGTTCTCGCCGAAGCTCTGGGAGAGGACGTCGCCGAGGTTGTTGTCCACGGCGTACTGCGTGGCCGCGAGGATGTCGGTGTCGTTGTTGCTGGCCGCCGAGATCAGCCTGATCTTGGCGCCCGGTGCGATCGCGTGGGCCCAGAGCACGTCGAGAGTGCTCTCCTCGCCCCAGCCGACCTGGTTGTCGTCGTTCGGGTCGAACGCGGGGGTCCCCGGCATCACGGTGTTGGTGAAGTCGGCGGCCGGAAGACCGAAGCCCTGGTCGAAGGTCGCCAGGTCCGACGCGAGGTAGGGGTTCTGGAACGCGTCGACGATCACGATCGTGCGGCCCGTGCCGTCCTTGCCGTTGTCGAGCAGCGGCTTGACGCCGTAGGCCGTCTGGATCTGGCTCGGGTCGTAGCAGCACGATGCCCTGGGACCCGTCTATCGGACGGCCTTGGCACGTGAACTGCGCCGCGTCGGGGTTGGAGCTGATCTTGACCGAGTCCGGGAACACCTTGATCCGGTGGGGATTGATCGACGGGCCGGCTGCGCCCGCCGAGGTGGCGCCGCCCACGCTGTACGCGAGACAGGCGACGAAGGCCGCACCCAGAGCGGCCAGCTTCATGCTGAGTGATCTACTCACTGATAGGACTCCTCGATTGAATGGAGACGGCCCCGGGATGCGGCCTCCGTCCCCCGACGAGTTCGCGGTGGGGCCGAGTGCAGGCTGCCACCACTGCTTGTCGAGGTCAACGGGTAGTGCTGGAAGGCCCTGCTGAAACAATGCCCGCCATGCCCCCTGCATCCGGCCGCGAGCCGAACGGCGAGCCGACGCCGTACGTCGAGCTGGACCGCGAGGCCTGGGCGGCGTTGGGAGCCCACTTCCAGCAGCCGCTGTCGGCCGAGGAAGTCACCCGGCTGCGGGGTCTGGGCGACCACCTCGACCTCGACGAGGTGCGCCAGGTGTACCTCCCGCTCTCGCGGCTGCTCAGCCTCCGGGTGGAGGCGGCACGACGTCTCCATCGGGAGCAGGAGGAGTTCCTGCACCGCCCGCAACCGCCCCGCACGCCGTTCGTGATCGGGCTCGCCGGGTCCGTCGCGGTCGGCAAGTCCACGACAGCCCGGGTGCTCCAGCAGCTGCTGGCGCACTGGCCCGAGCACCCGAACGTCGCGCTGGTGACCACCGACGGGTTCCTCCATCCCACCGCCGAGCTCGAGCGACGCGGTCTCCTGTCACGCAAGGGCTTCCCCGAGTCCTACGACCGCCGGGCGCTGCTGAAGTTCGTGGTGGACATCAAGTCCGGCAAGGACCAGGTCGCGGCGCCGGTCTACTCCCACCTCACCTACGACCGGGTCCCCGGCGAGACCGTCGCCGTGCGGCAGCCCGACATCGTCATCCTCGAAGGCCTCAACGTCCTGCAGCCGGCTCGCGTCCGCGAGGACACCCGCACCGTCCTCGCGCTGAGCGACTACTTCGACTTCGGTATCTACGTCGACGCCTCCACGGCCGACGTCAGGTCCTGGTACGTCGACCGGTTCCTGCGGCTGCGCGAGACGGCGTTCGCCGACCCGGCGTCGTACTTCCGCCGGTACGCCGACCTGTCGGAGGAGGAGGCGCGCGAGACCGCGCTCCAGATCTGGGACACCATCAACGGACCCAACCTCGAGCAGAACATCCTCCCGACGCGCTCGCGGGCGACGCTGGTGCTGCGCAAGGACCGCGACCACTCGGTCCGCTACGTCCGGCTCCGGAAGATCTGAGGACTGCCGTACGTCGAAGGGCGCGGGGCGCCCGGACGACGGGACGGGATCGGAGACATCCCGGGGATCACCTCCCGCCTCGACCACCTCGCACTGAGCCATCCGCGAATTGTTCGTGATTTCGTACAACCGCACGCGTTGTCGCGGTGCCGTCACGGTTCTAGATTGCTGAACGTTGACTCGGGGGTTCAGTCCGTCCCGCGACGCGGAGGAGCGAGCCGATGGCGACCGACGTACCTGCTGACACTGGTGCCTCACCGGAACTCCGACGTGGCGCGGTCAGCTTCGGCGGGGTCCTGTTCCAGTCGATCACGTTCATGGCGCCGGCGATCGCGACCGCCCTGTCGATCCCGGCCGGCATCGCGTTCAGCGGCGGCGCCGCCCCGCTGTCGGTGATCCTGGCCCTCGTCGCCAGCCTGATCGCCGCCAACTCGATCGGCCAGCTCGCCAAGCACCTGCCGTCGGCCGGCTCGTTCTACACGTTCGTCAGCCATGGCATCCACCCCAAGGTCGGGTTCCTCGTCGCCTGGGGGTTTCTGCTCGGCGTCATCGTCGGCGGGCCGTTCCTGGCGCTGCAGATGGGCTTCGTCGTCGCCAACACGACGAACGCCGAGTGGGGTTGGTCGACCGACACGTGGTGGATCTGGACCGTCCTGGTCTGCCTCCTGGTCTTCGCGCTGGGCTACCGCGGGATCACCGGCTCGACCCGCGCAGGCATGCTGCTGGGCGCCTTCGAGATCGTGGTCTTCGTCGGCTCTCGCTGACCCTGATCGTCAAGGCCGGCGGCGACAACACCCTCCAGGTGTTCGGCACCCACTACGCCAACAACCCCGACTACCAAGGCTTCTCCGGCGTGATCGCGGGCTCGGTGTTCACCATCCTGGCCTTCATCGGCTTCGAGCAGGCGGCGCCGATCGCGGAGGAGGCGCACGAGCCCCGGCGTACCGTTCCGCGCGCCATCATCGTGGCCTGCCTGGTCATCGGGCTGTTCTACATCCTCAACACCTACGCCAGCAGCGTCTCGTTCGGGCCGGACAAGATGACCGGCTTCGTCAGTGCCGGCGACAGCAACCCGTGGCAGAACGTGCTCGGACGCCACGCGTGGGGCTGGGTCGGCTTCTGGCTGATCTTCCTGGCGCTCGTGAACTCGGTGATCGCCAACCAGAACGCCGCGAACAACTCCGCGACCCGGACCATGTTCGCGATGGGCCGGATCCGACTCCTGCCCGAGGGCTTCGGCCGGCTCAACCCCTTCGGGTCGCCCCTGCTGGCGATGGGTGCCCAGCTGGTGTTCTCGCTCGTCGTGGCGCTGTTCCTCGGCTTCCACTACGACCCGTACACCGGGTTCGCCATGACCGCGACGATCCTGGTCGACATCTTCGCGCCGATGTACATCCTGCTGAACATCGCCTGCCTGATGTACTACCTGCGCTTCCGGCGCGACGAGTTCAACCTCCTGCTCCACGGGATCCTGCCCGTCCTCGGCGCCCTCGCGTTCATCCCGGCGTTCTTCGCCGGCGCCGGCATCCCGGCGTTCAGCTTCATCAGCTCGCTGCCGAGCCCCCTGTCGTACGCCGGACCGGTGGCGGCGATCTGGATGGTCATCGGAATCGTCTACCTCGTGGCCCTCTCCCAGCGCTCGCCGGAACGGATCCTGGAGACCAAGCGCGTGTTCGACGAGGAGTGAGACCTGCCGATGGACGTGATCAGCTACCGCCCCGAGCTCCACGAGCTGGCCTGGACCTTCGGCGGCGTACCTCCCGTCCGTCGAGTGCAGCCCGGCACCGTGCTCGAGCTGTGGAGCGAGGACGCCTTCGCCGGCAAGGTGCGCGGCGTCGACGACCTGGTCTCCCGGGTCATCGAGTTCCCGTTCGTGAACCCGCTGACCGGGCCCTTCCACATCGAGGGCGCCGAGCCCGGTGACACCCTCGCGGTGCACTTCGTGTCGATCGAGCCGTCGCGCGACTGGGCGGCGTCCACCACCATCCCGCTCTTCGGCGCGCTGACCTCCACCCACACCACGGTCGGTCTCCAGGAGCCGCTGGCCGAGGTGGTGTGGATGTACGACGTGGACACCGTCGCGCGCACGGTCTCGTTCCGCGCCCGGTTCAGCGACGACCAGATCACCCTGCCCCTGGACCCGATGCACGGCACCGTCGGCGTCGCGCCGGCCAGCTTCGAGGCGCGGTCGTCGCTCGTGCCCGACGCTCACGGCGGCAACATGGACACCCCCGAGATGCGCGCCGGTGTGACCTGCTTCCTGGGCGTGAACGTCGAGGGCGCCCTGTTCGCGCTGGGCGACGGCCACTGCCGCCAAGGCGAGGGCGAGACCTGCGGGGTCGCCGTCGAGGCCGCCATGGACACGACCGTGATCGTCGACCTGATCAAGGGAACGCCGACCCCGTGGCCGCGACTCGAGTCCGACGACCACCTGATGAGCACCGGCTCCGCCCGGCCGCTCGAGGACGCGTTCCGCATCGCCCAGCACGACCTGGTCACGTGGATCGGCGGCGAGTGCGGACTCGACCACCTGGACGCCTACCAGCTCGTCACGCAGGCGAGCGAGTCCCCGATCGCCAACGTCTGCGACCCCAACTACACCGTCGTCGCGAAGGTGCGGAAGTCCTACCTTCCACGGCACGACGCGTACGCCGGCGCCCACCAGCGGCTGAAGGAGATGAGCGCCGCTTACCGAGTCTGAGGATGTTCCGATCCGGCGAAGCCGGAGCGGAACCGTCGCAGCGAGCCCGAAGCGAGCTTGCTCGCGACGGGCTTGACACCGACCCCGGGCATGGTCGTGGCGAGGGACCCTTCCCTCGCCACTATCAACGTATAACCCATCGGGGGTCTTGCCGCAAGACCCCCGTGGTGTCGGACAATCGCGGACCCATCCCCCCGTTCGTGAGTGGAGCTGATCGCGTGACGTCCCTGTCGAGCTGCGTGTTCGACCTGCCCGAGCACCTCGCCGCCAAGGCGGACCCCGACCTGGTGGCGCAGGACGAACGGCACTTCGCGGCGATGGCCGAGAGCCTCGAGCGGACCGTCGCCGACCTGGAGGACCGCCTCGCCGCGGCGCGGCGCACCGCGGGCGAGTCGAGCACGGAGGCACTCGAGCGCGACCAGGAGATCCACCGGCTGACGGCTCGTCTCCGCATGCTCCGGCGCTTCAGCCTCGACCTCTGCCTCGGCCGCATCGTCGGCGAGGACGGCGGTGAGCCGGTCTACATCGGCCGCCTCGGTCTCACCGACGGCACCGGCAACCGCCTCCTCGTCGACTGGCGGTCCCCGGCGGCCGAGCCGTTCTTCGGCGCGACGCACGCCCACCCGATGGGCCTGGCCAGCCGTCGCCGCTACCGCTGGACCCGTGGCCGGGTCACCGACTACTGGGACGAGGTGTTCACCCCCGACGGGCTCGAGGGCCACGCCGCGCTCGACGACCAGTCGGCGTTCATCGCCAGCCTGGGCAGCAGCCGATCCGACCGGATGCGCGACGTGCTCTCCACGATCCAGTCCGACCAGGACGCTGTGATCCGAGCGGGGTCGCGCGGCACCCTGGTCGTCGACGGCGGCCCGGGGACCGGGAAGACGGTCGTCGCGCTCCACCGCGCGGCGTACCTGCTCTACGCCGACCCGCGGCTCGGCGAAGGTCGCGGCGGCATCCTCTTCGTCGGTCCCAGCCGGCCCTACCTCGCTTACGTCGCCGACGTCCTGCCGAGCCTCGGCGAGGAGGGTGTCCAGACCTGCACCCTGCGTGACCTCCTCCCCGAGGGTGCGCAGGCTCGGGACGAGACCGACCCCGACGTCGCACGGCTGAAGGCCTCGGCCGCCATGGTGGGCGCGATCGAGCCGGCGGTCCGGTTGTACGAGGAGGCGCCCTCCGAGGGGATGGAGGTCTCGACGCCCTGGGCCGACGTGTGGGTGAGTCCGCACGACTGGGCCGAGGCGTTCGAGTCGCTGGAGCCGGGGACGCCGCACAACGAAGGTCGCGACCAGGTGTGGGAGGAGCTGCTCACGGTCCTCGTGGACAAGCACGAGTCCGATCCCGAGGACCCGGACGTGTCTGCGGAGATGGTCCGCCGGGCCCTCGCCCGGAGCCCGGAGCTGGGCGACGCCTTCGGGAAGGCGTGGCCGTTGATCGAGCCGGCCGACCTGGTCGGCGACCTGTGGTCCGTGCCGGCGTACCTCCGGATGTGCGCTCCCTGGCTGACGCCCGAGGAGGTGAGACTGCTTCAACGGACGGACCCCCAGGCGTGGACGACGTCCGACCTCCCCCTGCTGGATGCGGCCCGGCTCCGGCTGGGCGACCCCGAGGCATCGCGGAGGAGCCGGCGACGAGCAGCCACGCTGGCGGCCGAGCAGGAGGAACGAGCCCGCGTCGTCGACCACCTGATCGCGACGGACGACTCCGACATGCAGGTGATGTCGATGCTCCGTGGCGACGACCTGCGGGGTGCGCTCGTCGACGAGGACGCGGTGCCGAGCCCCGACCGGGACGCGCTCGCCGGGCCGTTCGCCCACGTCGTGGTGGACGAGGCGCAGGAGCTGACCGACGCCGAGTGGCAGATGCTGCTCCTGCGTTGCCCGTCGCGCAGCTTCACCGTCGTCGGCGACCGGGCGCAGGCGCGGCACGGATTCGCGGAGCCGTGGGAGGTGCGGCTCGAGCGGGCCGGGCTCGACCGCGTCCAGCTGGCCTCGCTCACGATCAACTACCGCACCCCGGAGGAGGTGATGACCGAGGCCGAGCCGGTGATCCGCGCCGTCATCCCCGACGCGAACGTGCCGACGTCGATCCGCAGCACCGGCCTCCCCGTCCGGCACGGGTCGGTCTCGGAGCTGGACGCGATCCTGGACACCTGGCTGGCCGCTCACCCCGAGGGCATCGCCTGTGTCATCGGCTCGGCCGCGTTCACGTCGAGACCGCGCGTGCGGGCGCTGCGTCCGGAGCTGGCCAAGGGTCTCGAGTTCGACCTGGTCGTCCTGGTCGACCCCGAGTCGTTCGGCGACGGCATCGAGGGCGCCGTCGATCGGTACGTCGCGATGACGCGGGCGACCCAGCAGCTGGTGGTGTTGACCAGCACGTGACTCGTCAGATGTCTCTGTGGTACTCGACCAGGGTCTCGACCTGCCGATAGCCCATCGCCTCGTTGATGGCGTTCATGTGGGTGTTGACCTCGGCGTTGCTGGTGACCACGAGTCGGCAGCTGGGGCACCCGCTCGATCATGGCCCGGTGGCTCGCGAGCTTGGTCGCCAACCCCAGGCGGTGACCACGGTGTCCTGGCAGCACCATCGTGACCCCGATGTGGGCCCGGACCGGATCGTGGTTGCTGACCCTCACACCGGTCAGGCCGACGACGGTGCCGTCGGGCGCCAGGGCGACCGACTCGAAGGTGGCGAGCCCGACGTCGACGCGACGCTTCTCTGCGGCCCGCACCCGTTCGACGTTCCACTCGCGGTCCTCGAGGTCGAGGTCGCCCTGTGGGATCAGGCTCATGACGCGGCTCAGCGCCGCGCCGAAGCTCTCGACGTACTCGTCCGGGCAGTGGTCGTGCCAGGTGACGACGCGATAGGGGCCCCGCGCTCGCGCCACCTCCTCCTCCAGCCTCGGCCAGTGCGGCGTCGAGACGGCGAGATCGATGGCCTTGACCCCCTCGCGATTCGCCTCGGCGTAGCCCCTGGCCGCCGCGAACGACGAGCCTCCGCCGTCCTCGCCGGAGGCGACGAACACCTCGGTGAGGACGCGCTCGCGGCCCGCCTCTCGCGCTCGACGCTCGAGGTCCTCGAGGATGCGCGTACCGACCCCCCGTCCCCGGTGACTCGGGTGGGTGACCACGTCGGCGTAGACGACGGTGGGGTTGTCGTCCAACGGCAGGTTGGCCAGGCTCACGCCGACCAGCATGTCGTTCTCGAAGGCCCCATGGAGCTGGAGCTCGAAGCCCGGTGGCGACGACGAGAGCGGGCGTCCCGCGGCCTCCCAGGACGGGATCAGGTCGGCCCGGCGATGGGACTGGCCGGCGCGCCAGACGTCGTACCACTGGCGGAGCCGGGCCTCGTCGCCGGTGTCGACGGCGCGGATCTCGAGCATCCGAGCACGCTAGGCGAGCGTCCCCGCGGAGCGCATGCGGATTTCAGAGAGCCAGGCGGCGGCGGACGACGTCGGCGAGGCGGTCGGCCACCTCGGTGGCCTCCTCGGACGTCGCGGCCTCGACCATCACCCGGACGAGCGGCTCGGTGCCGGATGGGCGCAGGAGCACGCGCCCGCTGTCACCGAGCTTCTCCTGCTCGCGGGCCACGGCGTCGCTGAGCTCGGCGTCGTCGGTGCCGGTCGTGTCGACGCCCGCCACGTTGACCAGCACCTGTGGCAGCTGGGTCACCACGGAGGCGAGCTCCCGGAGGGGCGACGCCGTCGCGGTCATCCGCTGAAGCACGTGCAGAGCGGTGAGGATGCCGTCCCCGGTGGTGCCGTGGTCGCGCATGATGATGTGGCCCGACTGCTCACCGCCGAGCGTGAAACCGCCCTCGCGCATCGCCTCGAGCACGTACCGGTCGCCGACCGCGGTCTGCTCGACGGTGATCCCGGCGCTCCGCATCGCCTGGACCAGGCCGAGGTTGCTCATCACCGTGGCCACGATCGTGTCGTGGGCCAGGCGGCCCTGCTCCTTCAGGTTGATCGCGAGGATGGCCATCAGCTGGTCGCCGTCGACGGTCGCTCCGGTGTGGTCGACGGCCAGGCAGCGGTCGGCGTCGCCGTCGAGGGCGAAGCCGACGTCCGCCCCGCGCTCCAGCACCGCCTTCCTGAGACCCTCGAGGTGGGTCGACCCGCAGCGTTCGTTGATGTTGAGGCCGTCGGGGTCGTCGTTGGTGGCGATGACGTCGGCGCCCGCCGAGCGCAGGGTGTGGGGACCGATGACCGAGGCCGCGCCGTTCGCGCAGTCGAGCACCACGCGGAGCTCGGCCAATGGCTGGTCGAGCGTGCCGACGAGGTGGTCGGAGTACTCCTCGACCGACCGTGCGTACGGCGTGACGCGGCCGACGTCGCCGCCGACCGGACGCTCCCACGGCTCGCCGACGTGCGCCTCGATCTCGCGCTCGAGGGCGTCGTCGAGCTTCACGCCTCCGCGGGCCAGGAACTTGATGCCGTTGTCGGGCATGGGGTTGTGGGAGGCACTGATCACCACGCCCACGTCGGCGCCGAGGGCGTCGGTCAGGTAGGCGACGCCGGGGGTCGGCAGCACCCGGAGGCGGATGACGTCGACACCGGCCGACGCCAGCCCGGCGACGACCGCGTGCTCGAGGAACTGCCCCGAGATGCGCGTGTCCCGACCGACCACGGCCACCGGGCGCTGCCCGCTGAAGCTGCCGTGGGCGACGAGCACGCGAGCAGCCGCTATGCCGAGGTCGACCGCGAGCTCGGCGGTGATCACCCGGTTCGCGAGCCCGCGGACCCCGTCGGTGCCGAAGATCCGCTGGGTCATCGCCCGATCATCGCAGGGTCGACCGCGAGCACCCGGCAGGGACACCGCCGTGACGCCGCGATGACGCCCACCAGGACACTCGCCGTACTCCCGGACGCCGGGACGATCAGCGCTTGCTGAACTGCGGAGCCTTGCGGGCCTTCTTCAGACCGGCCTTCTTGCGCTCGATGACGCGCGCGTCGCGGGTCAGCAGGCCGGCCTTCTTCAGCGTCGGGCGGTTGGCCTCGACGTCGATGGCGTTCAGGGCACGTGCCACGCCCAGGCGCAGCGCACCGGCCTGGCCGGTGATGCCGCCGCCGTGGATGCGGGCGATGACGTCGAAGCGGCCGTCCAGCTGGAGCGCCGCGAACGGCTCGTTCACGACCTGCTGGTGGAGCTTGTTCGGGAAGTACGAGTCGAGTGCCCGGCCGTTGATGGTCCACACGCCGGTGCCCGGCACGATGCGCACCCGGGCCACGGCCTCCTTGCGACGACCGGTGGCGGCCGCCGGGGCGATGGTCGCGGGGCGGGCGGCGTCGGCAGCAGCCGCGCTCTCGGACGTGTACGCCACGCCCTGCTCGTCGGTGGTGAACGTCGCGGCCTCGGTGCCCTCGGCCGTCACGTCGGTGGTGCCATCGGTGGTAGCGGTGTCGGCCACGGAAGTTCCTTCGGTTGTCTGCGGGGCAGTCGGCGTCGGCGTGCTCACTGGGAGACCTGCGTGATCTCGAACGGCGTGGCCTGCTGGGCCTCGTGCGGGTGGTTCGGGCCGGTGTAGATCTTCAGCTTCTTCAGCGTCTGTCGGCCGAGCTTGTTCTTCGGGAGCATCCCCCACACGGCCCCCTCGACGACCTTGCGGGCGTCCTTCTCCAGCTGCTGTCCCACGGGGACGGCGGTGAGGCCGCCGGGGTAGCCGGAGTGGCGGTACAGGAGCTTGTTGGTGAGCTTGTCACCGGTGAGCGCGACCTTCTCGGCGTTCACGACGATGACGAAGTCGCCCATGTCCATGTGGGGCGCGAAGGTCGGCTTGTGCTTGCCGCGCAGCAGGTTCGCGACCTGGACGGCGAGCTTGCCGAGGATGACGTCGGAGGCGTCGATGACGTGCCACTCGCGCTGGATGTCGCCGGGCTTGGGGCTGTAGGTGCGCACGCGCATGCCCTTCTCGTTCGTGGGGTTCCGGCGGACGGCCGCCCACCGGAGGTGCTGCCACGGTCTCTGACGAACGCTTCCTCGGATGGAAGTCCTCTGCCCGGCTCCGTATCGTCCGGGTCTGCCCTGGCTCGTGGTCTCGACAAGCTCGACCGACGGGCCAGAACGGCAGGGATCGCGACCACGCAATCTACCGGCTGCCCAGGTCAGCGGCCTAATCGAGCGACCGGGTCTCGGTAGCCTCCGCCCATGGAGCTCACCGACGCGGAGGTCGCGCTGCTGGCGGCGGAGGCCGGGGCGGCCGTCGTACGCCGGCTCTACCGCACCGACGTCGCCCACCATCTCAAGGTCGGCACCGACTTCGCCACCGACGCCGACATCGAGGCCGAGAGCGTGATCCGGGCGATCCTGACCGAGCATCGGCCGGAGGATGCCCAGCTCGGCGAGGAGCACGGGGCGTCAGGGCCCGAGTCCGCGCGTCGGTGGCTGGTCGACCCGCTGTGCGGCACCCGCAACTTCGGGGCCGGCCTCCCGCTGATGTCCACCAACGTGGCCCTCAGCGAGGCCGGTGCGCTGACCGCCGCGGCGTCGGCCGAGTGCGTCGGCGACGAGACCTACTGGACCGACGGCGGCGCCGCGTGGGTACGCCGCGGGGGCGCGGACACGGCGCTGCGCCCGGACACCTCGTCGCTGATGGTGGCGTTCAACCTGGAGGTCGACGGCGCCGGGCGGCGCCGCGCATCGGACGTGATGGCCGACCCACGGTTCTTCGAGACCTACCAGCCACGCATCACGTCCAGCACGCTCGCCCTCGCGTGGGTCGCTGCCGGGCGGCACGCGGCGTACGTGACGGAAGGGGACCTGCGCGACAACGTCCACTTCGCCCCGGGGGTGAGCCTCTGCCAGGCGTCCGGCTGCGTCGTGACCGACCTCGACGGCGGTCCCGTCGACACCGGTGCCGGCCCGCGACGCTCGGTCCGCGGCGGCCTGGTCGCCGCCGGGGATCCCGCCACCCACGCGGCGATGCTGGCCCTGATGCGGGAGTGACTGCTGGGGCCGAACCAACAGGAACCGGATTCGCTCTCCGTTGGACCCGGGACTAAGTTGAAGGGGTGAACGACTCCCTCACCGTCCGCGACAACCGCACCGGCCAGGAGTACGACGTACCGATCGAGAACGGCACGATCCACGGCACCGACATCGGCCGGATCAAGGACGGTGAAGGCTTTCCGCTCGCCGTGTACGACCCCGGTTTCGTCAACACCGCGTCGTGCAAGAGCAGCGTCACGTACATCGACGGCGACGAGGGCATCCTCGAGTACCGCGGCTACCCGATCGAGCAGCTCGCCGAGAAGTCGACGTTCCTCGAGGTCGCCTACCTGTTGGTGCACGGCGAGCTGCCGACGAAGACCCAGTACGAGAGCTGGGTGCACGACATCACGTACCACACGTTCGTGCACGAGAACATCAAGTCGTTCATGGAGGGCTTCCGGTACGACGCCCACCCGATGGGCATGCTGATGGCCTCCGTCGGTGCGCTGTCGACCTTCTACCCCGACGCCCGCCACATCGACGACGACGAGATCCGCCGGCTCCAGATCGTGCGGATGATCGCGAAGATGCCGACCCTCGGCGCCTGGTCGTTCCGGCACGCCCAGGGCAAGCCGTTCGTCTACCCCGACAACGAGCTCGGCTACACCGCGAACTTCCTGTCGATGCTGTTCCGGATGAGCGAGGACCGCTTCGCGGCCGACGAGCGGCTGGTGAAGGCGCTCGACATCCTGTTCATCCTGCACGCCGACCACGAGCAGAACTGCTCGACCAACGCCGTCCGCTCGATCGGCTCCTCGCAGGTCGATCCCTACTCCGCGGTCGCCGGCGGCATCGGCGCCCTCTACGGCCCCCTGCACGGCGGCGCCAACGAGGCCGTGCTCCGGATGCTGCGGAGGATCGGCAAGAAGGAGAACATCCCGGACTTCATCGAGGGTGTGAAGAACGGCGACGAGAGGCTGATGGGCTTCGGCCACCGCGTCTACAAGAACTACGACCCGCGGGCGAAGATCATCAAGAAGGCCTGCGACGACGTCTTCGAGGTCACCGGTGTCAACCCGCTCCTCGAGATCGCCATGGAGCTGGAGAAGATCGCACTCGAGGACGAGTACTTCGTCTCCCGCAAGCTCTACCCGAACGTCGACTTCTACTCCGGCCTGATCTACGAGGCGTTCCAGTTCCCGCCGGAGATGTTCACCGTGCTGTTCGCGATCGGGCGTACGCCGGGCTGGCTCGCCCAGTGGCTCGAGCTCGTGCAGGACAAGGAGCAGAAGATCGCCCGGCCGAAGCAGATCTACACCGGCCAGCGCACCCTCGACTTCACCCCCGCCTCCGAGCGGTGGGCGTGAGGCTGTCGTCCGTTGTCCCGGTTTCACCATGAGAAGGTGCTGAACCGCCGCTTCTCATGGTGAGTTCAGCGTGAGATGTGCAGGTTCGCCCACTTCTCATGATGAAACCCGGGATGACCACCCGACCTACGCCGCCGCCCGCTCCACCTCCAGCAGCGACTCGGAGTGCCGCTCGGCGTCGAACGCCGCGCGGCCGCCCCGGAAGCCGAACAGCCGCTTGGTCCAGAGGATGTAGACCACCGCGAAGATGTTGAGCAGCAGGGCGCCGACCTTCAGCCAGGTGACGGTCTCGACGATCTCGTAGACCTCGAGCGGGATGAACACGGCGGTGCCGACGACCGCGACGTACTCGCCCCAGCGCTTCATCAGCCAGAGCCCGACCGCCTCCACCAGCTCCAGGGCGCCGTAGGCGAGGACGCCGAGGCTGATCAGGGTGAGCGTGTGGCGGTCGGTCTCCAGCGCCTTCTGGATCAGGTGCACGGGTCCGGCCGACTGCAGGTCGATGCCGGCGTGCCGGGCGATCGGCGTCAGGCGCGGCAGGTAGTCGTCGAAGACGCGTTGCAAGGAGTCCTGGGAGCCCTCGAACTTGTGGATGCCGTAGGCCAACGCCACCAGGAGCAGGCCCCGGATCCCGCGCTCGACCGCCAGGAGTCGCAGGATGAAGCAATCGCGCAGCGCTCGTCCGCGGAGCACGATCGGCGCGTCCTCCGCGGGGCCGCGGCCGAGCGGCGTACCGGGCACGAACGACCCGCACCGCAGGCAGCGCCAGGCCTCACCGTCCACGGTCGCGACGCTCAGCCGCTCCGCCAACTCCTCCTCGGCCGGTGCCCACGTCACGTGGCCGTGCCAGCCACAGCTGCGCACGTTCCAGTCGAAGTTCCGCCACGGGGTTCTCACCCGGCGGAGCCTAAGGCGAGCTGTGTGCCGAACACCTCATCCCGAGAGCGGGAAATGGGGCGGCGAGATCGCCGGCGAGTTGGCAGGATCGGCACGTGCCCACGCTGACGACGACCGACCTGGAGTCCGCCCTCGATCACCTGCGCGCAGCGCCCAGCGACGCCGGCACGCTCGAGATGGTGGTACGCCGGCCGGCCGTCGGCGCCCGCGAGATCCTCGACCACGGCAGCCTGGACGAGGCGGACGGCCTCCTCGGCGACAACTGGCTGAGCCGCGCCACCTCCCGCGCGATCGCCGAGGGCCGGCACGTCGACGCGATGATCACGGTGATGAGCTCCCGCATGATCGGGCTCCTCGGCGACACCACCGACGCCCGGGCACTCGCCGGCGACCAGCTGTACGTCGACCTCGACCTCTCCCACGACAACCTTCCGGCCGGCACCCGGGTCGCGATCGGTGACGAGGCGGTCCTGGAGGTCAGCGCCAAGCCGCACGCCGGCTGCAAGAAGTTCCTCGCGCGCTTCGGCGCGGACGCCCTCGCGTTCGTCAACAGCGAGGTCGGCACCCGGATGCGGCTGCGGGGTCTGAACGCGCGCGTCGTGCTCGGTGGGGACATCCGCCCCGGCGACGTCGTGCGCCGACTTTCCTGACGCTTCTTCAGGACACCCCAGCGCCGTCTCAGCCTCTTCCCAGACTCGCCCGGCAGGTTCGGGGCATGGAGAACGACCCGTACGGCAGTCAGCCGGGCAACCGACGTGAGTGGAGTCAGGAGCCGCCTGCACCACCCACGACCTGGTCGCCGTACGGGTACGCAGCCCAGCCGGAGAACGGCCGTCCCACCCTCGGCCAGGACATCGACACCCCGGCTCTCCCGCCGGAGTCACGTCCCCGCACCGGGCTGCGGAGCAGAAGGCTGGCCGCCACCGTGGTGGCGGCCAGCCTCGTCCTCGGCGGAGTCGCCGGAATCGGCGGTGCCGCCCTCTGGACGTCGACCCACGACGATGTGCAGTCGTCTCCCGTACTCACGCAGACGGGGGGCTCGACCGTCCAGACCGCGACCGGCGGCTCCATCGAGAAGGTGGCGCAGGGCGTCCTGCCGTCGGTCGTGATGATCGACGTCACCGGCCCGAACGGCGAGGGCTCCGGCTCGGGGATCATCCTCAGCCGGGACGGCAAGATCCTGACCAACAACCACGTCGTCGCCCTGGCGGGGAGCTCCGGCGAGATGAACGTCGCGTTCAACGACGGCTCGCACGCCAGCGCCAAGGTCCTCGGCACCGACCCGCTCACCGACACCGCGGTGATCCAGGCCCAGGGCGTCAAGAACCTCACGCCGGCCACGCTGGGTCACTCCTCGAGCCTCCAGGTCGGGCAGGGCGTCGTCGCGATCGGCTCGCCGTTCGGTCTCGACGCGACCGTGACCAGCGGCATCGTCAGCGCCCTGAACCGGCCGGTGAACGTCGGCCAGGTCAGCCAGGGCAACTCCACGGTCTACCCGGCGATCCAGACCGACGCGGCGATCAACCCGGGCAACTCCGGAGGCCCGCTGGTGAACCTGTCCGGCGAGGTGATCGGCATCGACGCCGCGATCCAGACCGCCACCGGCGGCACGTCCGGCGGTGAGCCCGGCTCGATCGGCCTCGGGTTCGCCATCCCGATCGACGAGGTGCTGCCGATCGTCCAGCAGATGATCAAGGGCGAGCCCCCGACCCACGCCCGTCTCGGCATCGGCGTCGAGAACGCGTCGTCGGGTGCCGGCGCCCAGATCACCGACGGCGCGAAGGTCAGCCAGGTCAACACCGGCTCCGCCGCCGCCTCCGCCGGCCTCCAGGCCGGTGACGTGATCACCAAGATCGACGACCACCTGATCACGTCGTCGGACGGCCTGGTCGCGATCATCCGTTCCTACCGCCCCGGCGACGACGTGAGCGTCACCTACCAACGCGGCGGTGACACCCACACGGTGCGCGTCACGCTCGACTCCGACGCGACCACACAGAACTCCTGATCTCGGGGCCCGGGGTGTGCGTCCAGAGCGCCGGTTGACGCCCCCGGGCCCCGTGCCATGAGCATGCGGGGTGAGGCGTGGACGAAGTCCGCGCCTCACCCCGGATGCGAACGGCGCAGCGAGCTTGCTCGCAAGCCGCCTGATGCTCAGCGCGCGCGCTTGACCCGGCTCTCGTCCCAGACCGGACCGTCGGACTCGTAGACGTCACCGTCGGCGCCGTAGACCAGGTACCGGTCGAAGCCGCGCGCAAACCAGCGGTCGTGGGTGACCGCGACGACGGTGCCCTCGAAGGCATCCAGCCCGTCCTCGAGCGCCTCGGCGGACTGCACGTCGAGGTTGTCGGTCGGCTCGTCGAGCAGCAGCAGGGTCGCGCCGGAGAGCTCGAGCAGCAGGATCTGGAAGCGCGCCTGCTGACCACCCGAGAGCGACTCGAACCGCTGCTCCGACGCGTGTGCCAGCTCGTAGCGGTCGAGCACGCGGGCGGCCGCCTCGCGGCCCATGCCGGCGCGGCCGTCCGGCCTGCCGTCCCCTCGGTGCAGGATCTCCAGCAGCGTCCGGCCGGTCAGCTCGGGGTGCTCGTGTGTCTGCACGAACCAGCCCGGGCGCACGCGCGCGCCGAGCTTCGCCTTTCCGGTGTGTCGCACCGGCTCGACCGGGGTGTCGTCGACGGGGCGGTGCTCCACGTCGGGGTCGGAGCCGCCCACGGCCAGCAGTCGCAGGAAGTGCGACTTGCCCGAGCCGTTGCTGCCCAGCACCGCCACCCGCTCGCCGTACCAGACCTCGAGGTCGAACGGCTTCATCAGCCCGGTCAGCTCGAGCGCCTCGCAGACGACGGCACGCTTGCCGGTGCGACCGCCCTTGAGCCGCATCGAGACCTGCTGCTCGCGCGGCTGCTCGGTCGGCGGACCGGCCTCCTCGAACTTGCGCAGACGGGTCTGTGCGGCCTTGTACTGCGAGGCCATCCCGTCGTTGTACTCGGCCTTGATCTTGAGCCGGAGCACGAGGGCCTTGATCTTGGCGTGCTCCTCGTCCCAGCGGCGGCGCATCTCCTCGAACCGCTCGAACCGGTCACGTCGCGCCGCGTGGTACGACGCGAACCCGCCGGGGTGGGTCCACACGAGGTTGCCGCCGCCGGACGAGCCGAGCTCGACGGTGACGATCCGGGTCGCGGTGTTGTCGAGCAGCTCGCGGTCGTGGCTGATGAACAGGATGGTCTTGTCCGACTCGCGGATCCGCTGCTCGAGCCACATCTTGCCCGGCACATCCAGGAAGTTGTCGGGCTCGTCGAGCAGCAGGACCTCGTCGGGACCGGCCAGGAGGTACTCCAGCACGAGCCGCTTCTGCTCGCCGCCGGACAAGGTGCGCAGCGCACGGTACTTCGCCCGGTCGTAGGCCACGCCGAGTCCGCGCACCGTGCACACGTCCCAGACGACCTCGATGTCGTAGCCGCCGGCGTCGGCGTACTCGGCCAGCGCCTCGGCGTACCGCATCTGCGACTTCTCGTCGTCGGTCTCCATCAGCGCGAGCTCGCATCGCTCGACGTCGGCCGTGGCCGCGCGGACACGCTCGGGAGACACCGAGAGCAGCAGGTCGGCGACGGTCGCGTCGTCACCGAGACCGTGGCCCACCATCTGCCGCATCACCCCGAGGCCCCCGGTGCGGGTGACGACGCCCTCCTTGGGAACGAGGTCGCCGGTGATGATGCGCAGCAGCGTCGTCTTGCCGGCGCCGTTGGCTCCGACCAGGGCCACCTTCGCACCGTCGCCGACGCGGAACGAGACGTCCTCGAGCAGCACCCGCCCGTCGGGGAGCTCGAAGCGCACACCGGCGACATCCACGTGACCCACGAGGAGTCATTGTCCGCGAGGGGCGCCGCGGGCGCATCCTCGTTTCAGCGGCGTCTCACCGAGAGTCAGCGGGCGTTCTCCCGCAGCGACGACGTGCGGGCACCGCGCACGGTCAGGAACGCGAAGCACGACGCCGCCACCACGAGGACCACCAGGACGAGCCCGCTCAGGGAGACCGCTGAGGCCACGTCGAACGACGGGACCACACGAGGCACGAGGCTGGAGTCCACGAAGCCCAGGGTGACGGTGCGGACGACGACGTACTGCGCCACGCCGCCGGCGGCGACGCCGGCCACGGCCGCGGCCCCGAGCACGACGAAGAACTCGGCGACGACACCGATCATCACCGAGCGTCGCTTCACTCCGACCACGCGCAGCGAGGCCGCGTCGCGGCGTCGGGACGGCAGCTGGACGGCGAGGTTCGCGGCCAGGCCCGCGAGCGCCAGCAGGATCACCAGCAGCGTGACGACGATGTAGAGGCGCAGGGCCAGGGCGAAGGCGTCCTGGTCGAGCACGTGCTTGGTCTGGGCCTCGGTGGTGGGGTTGGAGAGCCCGTGGGCTGCGAGCGAGTCGAGCACCCGCTGCGGGGTGTCGGAGCGCGCCCAGATGTAGACGAGCGTGGTGCTGTTGTTCTGCGAGGCGCTGCGGACGAACGCCGTGAAGTCGATGACGATGCCGGACGGTCCCCGGAAGGGCGTCGACTCGGCCGGGCCGCCGGCGGGCGCCACCTTGAAGAAGCCCGAGGCCGCCGTCGGCAGCTGCGACTGCTCGGGGACCAGCCGGCCCCACAGCACCGGCACCCGGCTGGGCACGTCGGTCGGGCTGATGCCGGCGTACGACTCCGGGCCACCGGCCTTGAAGGTCATCGTGAGCTTGCCCTGACGGAGCTGCACGCGCTTGACCGCGGTCGCGGTGTTGATCATCGACGCCTGCGGGTCGCCAGGGGGTGTCCAGCGTGCCGGGCACCTGCTGCCCGTCCACCGTGAACGAGTCGATGGTGGCGGTGCCGTGCATCGACTCGACCAGGGACGACGGCCCGCCGAAGCTGATCTTCTCGATCTGGCACCTGGTCTCGCAGGCCGTGAGCTTGACGGTCCTGGTCGCGTGGCCCTTCGGGAAGGGCGGCACGTTGATCTCGCGCAGGTCGCCGTTGTCGTCGAGCACGGTCAGCGTGACCCCGAGCGTGGGGTAGGCGCCGTTCACGTGGTTGTCGACGGTCATCGCCAGCCGCGACCCGTGGAAGACGACCGGCGGTCGCTGCGGTCCGATCTCGCGCGCGACGTCCGCGGCGCTGCGACCGGGTGTCCACTGCGACGGCCACGAGGCCACGCGGGCCAACCGGGTCGCGTCGACGATCACCCGCGGCTGCGGGAGCGAGGTGACCTCGTCGGCGTTCGGGAAGTCCTGTCCGGCGGCCATCAGCCACCGTCCCTTCGGGTCGAGCTCGTGGGTGAGCCCGACCGCACGCGAGAGGGTGAGGTTGGTCGAGTAGGAGAGCGGCGCTCCGACCTGCGTGGCCGCGGTGCTGGACCGCCAGTCCGACGCCGCGAGCGAGACACCGACCGCGAACACCGCGACCGTGAGTGCCGCCGTCACCGGGAGGATCACCATCGTCCCCTCGCGGCGCCTGCGGACGGTGCGTGCGGCGACGTACGACGAGAGCGCGCGGCGGCGCGCCGACCAGCGCACCCAGACGCCGGAGACGGCCAGCACGAGCAACCCGACGAGCAGGCCGGCGGCCACCGCCAGCAGGATCGGCAGGGCGAGGTCGGTGGCGTCGGGCTTCTGTGGCTTGTTGCGGCTCGCCGCGGTGACCAACGCCGCCGCCGCCAGGGCGATCAGGGCGAGGCGCATGACGACCACCGCCCGACCCGCCTTGGTCGGGCGGCGTACACCGGCGATCTGCGCGCTGAGCGGCTCGTTGACGGCGTCGCGGACCACGACCGCCGCGACGATCGCGGTCACCACGACGACGCCGACGACGGCCAGAGCGCTCGCCAGGATGAACGGGACGGGCAGATGCGGAACCAGCCATCGGTGGGCGAGCTCGCGCGCGCCGAGGTAGCCCGCGGCGATGCCCAGCGGAGTGGCACAGACCAGGATGAGCAGGGGTTCGAGCATCCCGAGGAACCACAGCTGTCGGCGGCCGTACCCCCGCAGCGACGCGAGCGCCAGCTCTCCCCGGCGGAGCGTCATCGCCGCGGAGAGCAGGCGCGAGAGCAGGACCAGTGCGACCAGGATCAGGGAGAGCACCGCGGGCTCGACCGTCGAGCGGGTGACTCCGCGGCGGCTGATCAGCTGGCCGGCCGTGTCGGGCAGGGTGTTGCCGAACTCCAGCTTCAGCCCGGGCAGCAGCTGGCCGTGCTCGTCGGCGTGGCCGATCGCCTTCACCCGGGCGGCCACCACCTGGAGGTCGGCGGCGGTCATGTCGGGCGGGGTGGCGAGCGGTTGGTCGACCGTGACGTACCACGGCTGCGGTCGCAGCTCGATGCCCGCCTGGGTCGTGATCCACGGACCCGGTCGCGCCGGGATCTCGCGCGGCAGGATGGCACCGAAGGTCGCCTGCAGCCGTCCGCTGCCGCCCCAGAACGCGTCGTCCGCCGCACTGTCCCCGGCGGTGTAGATGCCGACGACCCGGAAGGGCTTCGAGTCGTGGTACGGGTTGAAGGTGTCGCCGACCTTCACGCCGTTGTTCACCGCGTCGACCCGCAGCATGGCGATCTCGTCCGGGTTGGTCGGACATCGGCCCGTGAGCTCGACGTGGTCGCAGGCACCCGGCACCGACACCAGCCGCGGGATGGACGGCGCTCCGCTCCCGTTGATCAGTCCGACCTCCGGGAGCTGCTGCCACACGATCGGGTGGCCCTGCAGGTAGCCGCTCCCCGACTGGCGCGAGGTCTCGTCCAGCGCCGTGGTGATCGCGCTGTCGATGTCCTCGCTCTTGTCGGGTTGGTAGTCATAGGTGAGGCCGGTGTTGATGATCGGCTGGGCCCGCAGCTGGGCGATCACGAACGAGCTGGCGGCGTTCTGCTGGTAGCTCGGTCCGACGACCGCGGAGGCGATCGCGATCACGGTCAGCAGCATCGAGCCGACGCTGAGCACCCACCGCGCCCGGAGCCCGCGCAGGCTCGTGGCGAGGAGCCACCAGAAACGCGTCATCGATCGGCCGATCGCAACGCGGCCGGCCGAGCCGAGCGCCCGAAGCGCGTGAACACGAAGGAGCACAGCGCCGCGGTCAGCAGGGCGACGCCGATGACGACGGTCGCGAGCGTCAGCGGGTCGAGCGCGAGATGGAGCTCGGGGGCCAGTGGCCAGCCACCCACGAGCCGGATCGGCTTGAGCAGAGGCACGGTCGTGATGACCGAAGCGACGGTGGCGGTCACCAGGACCACAGCGGCGAGGAGGGCGGCCTCGACGAGGTACGCGCGACGCACCACTCGCGGCCCGATCCCCGCCGCACGGAGCCCCGCCACCTCGGCTCGCCGGCGCCCGAGCTGGCCGGCGAGCCAGGCGAGCAGGTGGGTCAGCGCCACGAGCCCGACACCCACCGCCACCAGGACGGCGAGCGAGTCGGCGCGGGCCGACGGGGTCGCGTCCAGCTCGCCGGCGACCGCGGCGTACGTCGAGGGCTTGCCGCCGCCGTCCTTGCGGAGCTGGGCGATCACGCTGGCCGGGGTGTCGGCACGCGCGATCACGACGGACTTGGCACTCGCGACGGTGCCGACGGACCCCCGGAGCACGCGACCGAGATCGAGCAGCGAGCCGGCGCGGCCGACGAACGGCACGGCTCCCACGACCCCGACCATCGTCACCGCGTGGGCCTTGCCATCGATGCCCTGGACGTC
Organism: uncultured Actinomycetota bacterium; assembly: GCA_963812055.1. Taxonomy (GTDB): domain Bacteria; phylum Actinomycetota; class Actinomycetes; order Propionibacteriales; family Nocardioidaceae; genus Nocardioides. Next base: position 223,336 of record CAWEUA010000014.1, on the reverse strand, counting down.
GTTGGCGTGATCCAGCCCGCTCGTGGCCAGCGCGGCGGCGGGGTCCTCTCCCGCATCCACGGTCAGCGCGTGCTGCACCGGGCCGCCGGCGTACGACGTCGAGCCGAGGAGCTGGGTGTCTCCGGCCGACACCGAGGACAGCTCGAACGGCGCGCCGGACAGGTTGATCGACAAGACCGCACACCCGACCGTGCACGCCGCGAGGCGACTGGTGACCGTGCCGGCGTGGTCGACCTTGAGGTGCGCGACCTGCGCGTAGCCGTTGTCGCTGAGGTAGCCGACCGAGACCCTGCCGGTGTCGCCGGCCTTGATCGACGACACGTCGGCCTGAATCGTGTCCGCCTTCATCAACGGCGGGCCGTCCTGGTCGGCGAGAGTCTTCATGTGCGCGCCGGCGCCGGCGACGCTCGTGCCGCTGACGAAGTCGCCCATGACCGAGTCCCACCTCGAGGAGTCGACGAAGACGCGGCGGGCTGCGGGGTCGAGGTCGTTGATCGCGACCGCCGCCATCAGCCACTTGCCTTGGGGGTCCGCGTCGCGGGCAGCGGCGTACGCACGCAGCGCGCCCTGGTCGAACGCCAGCGTCACCGGTCCCCCGGCGCGGAGGCGGCCGGCGTCGTCACGCCAGTCGGCGGCGGTGCGACCGCCGGTCAGGGTCACGGCGAGCAGGACGGCGGCGGCCACCATCACCCGGATGACGGACCCGGGATCGGGGTCGCGTCGGAGCCTCCGGGTCGCCAGGGCCGGGCCGAGGCGCCGGCCCAGTCGGGGTGTCCACGCCAGGGCCCACATCACCAGCTGTCCCGCGCCGAGGGCGACCAGCGCGGGAGCGAGCGTGGGCACCCAGCTCGTCTCGCTGCGGTGTGCCTCGTAGACGGCCAGGACAGCCGCGGTGACGAGCAGGAGCTCGAGGAAGGTCGTGATCCACGACGAGGCGTGCCGATGGGGGTGGACCGACAGCGAGTCGCTCAGCGGTCTCCGGATGACGGCCCCGGAGACCAGCGCGATGGTGACCCATGCTCCGACGAGCACCGCCCACGGCCACGAGGACCTCGCGGGACCCGAGGCTGTAGGCGACGCCCCAGCTGTCGGCGATCCAGCCGGCGAGCAGGGTGCCGACGGCGGAGCCGGCCGCGATTCCGGTGAGGCTCACCGTCAGCAACGGCCCGGCGGCGAAGAGCACCAGCCGGGCGCCGTGCATGCCCCGCAGGCGAGCCAGCGCGATGTCGTGGCTGCGGTCGACCACGGAGCGCGCGGCCTGCTCGGCCAGCGCCACCGCGCCGTACAGCGCGAGCATCGCAGCGACGGCTCCCGGCGTCTCGCCGACGCGTGACGCGCCGACCACGCCCACGGCTCCCGCCGCGACGACGAACGCGAGCGCGAGCGTCGCCAGGGACGGAAGCAGCCGGGCTCGGATACTGCGGAGGAGCACGCCGGCTACCGCCCGCTCACGTACGCCGAGTCCTCGGCGGGGACCAGGCGGCCCTCGTCGAGCACGATCTTCCGGTCGGCGGCCTCGACCACGGCGGGGTCGTGGGTCGCGACCACGACGATCGCACCACGGGCGGCCTCGATCCGGAGCTGGTCCATCACGTGCTCGCGATTGCCCTCGTCGAGCTCGCTGGTCGGCTCGTCGGCGAGCAGGATCTCGGGCGACACCGCGAACCCACGGGCACAGGCGACGCGCTGCATCTGCCCACCCGACAGCTCCTCGACCTGGCGCGCGCCGAGGTCGCCGATGTGGAAGCGCGCCAGCTCCTCGTCGGCCCGCTCGTCCGCGTCGGACGGCGAGACGCCGCGCGCTCGCAGCGCGATCGCGACGTTCTCCCGTGCGGACAGGATCGGGACCAGCCCGTAGACCTGCAGGACGAACGCCACCGCGTGCCGGGGATCGCCGTCGCCCTGCCACATGTGCTGGCCGCCGTACGACGCGAAGCCGGTCGTCGGCTTCACGATGCCGCCGGCGATCGAGAGCAGAGTGGTCTTGCCGGACCCGGACGGGCCGGACAGGGACGTCAGCTCGCCCGGCCGGAACGCGAGGCTGAGGCGCTCCAGCGCCCACCGCCCGCCGACGTTGAGCGAGACGTCCTCGAGCTCGAGCTCGCTGTCCGTCGTGATCGGATCGCGCTCGGGCGTCATGGCGTGGCGGCCAAGCGTGGTCATGCCGTCTCCCCCGCTTCGTCTTCGTCGTCATCGCCGCGGCTGAGCAGCAGCCGGTCGTCGTGCTCGGGCTCGATGCGCACCAAGGTGCCCTGTGGCCAGTCGCGGGCGATGTGGGCGGGCAGGTGCACGACCCCCTCGGCCCCGACGACGACGTACTCGGCGCCGGCGCGACCCTCCATGCCGATCCGGCCGCCGCGCATGATGACGGTGCGCGGGAACGTGCCTGCCACCTCCGGCTGGTGGGTCACGACCAGGATCGTGGTGCCGAAGTCGTTGCCGAGCCCGTGGATGAGCTCGAGCATGTGGTCGCGGTCCTCGTGGCTGAGCTGGCTGGTCGGCTCGTCGGCGAGCAGGAGCTGGGGCGCGCTGGTCACGCTGCACGCCAGCGCGAGCCGCTGCCGCTCGCCGCCGGACATCGACGAGACGACCTGGTCGCCGTTCTTCTCCAGGCCGACCCGGCGAAGCAGCTCCGCGTCACCGAGCGTGCGGTCAGGGTCGCCGCTGGCCGCACGGCTGAAGCGGAGGTTCTGTCGGGCGGTGGCGTAGTGCAGGAGGTTGCGGGTGGCCCCTTGGAGCATGGTGCTGACCCGGGAGGCGCGGACCCGGGTCAGCTGCCGTTCACTCATGCGGGAGATCTCCTCCTCGCCGAGGAAGATCTTGCCGGCGCTCGGGCGCTGGATGCCCCCGAACAACGTCAACAACGTGGACTTCCCCGACCCGCTGGGACCCAGGAACGCGACCCGCTCGCCGGCCGCGACGCTGAGGTCGACGCCCTGCAGCGCGACCACGTCGTGTCCCTCGAACGTCTTGTACAGGTGCACCAGACCCTGGCACCTCACGGACAGGCCTCCGGTCCGTTCGGCGACGTGCTGCATGCGCGCTCCTTACCTGCTGGTTACCCGTCTGACGCGCGACCTCGATGGCTGGTTGTCACGCGCACCCTTTCATCCCGTTCACGGGTACGTCGGCGTCAGAGGGCTCTGCGTCTTCAGCGCGGTGGCTCGGGCGGCGGCCGGTACAGCTCCTGCACGGCAGCCTCGATGTCCCCGCCCTCGTCCTCGACCGGCTCCATGTACAACCTGCCCTCGATGACGAGGCCGTCGCGGAGGACGAAGACGGTCACTCCGCGCATCGCGAACGCGGACCCGTCCACGTGGTGGCCGTGCCAGTGCCACTCGCCCCACTCGGTCTCCTCGTCCACCGCCGACGCGACCAGCTCGGCGGTGAAGTCCGGTACGCCGTCGAAGACCGCCGACCAGTTCTCGAGCACCTGCTCGGGGCCGCCGAACCCCCGGCCCGGGTGCACCGGCTGCGAGCTGCGGTAGTCGCCGGCGATGAGCGCGGCCACCCCCTCGGCGTCGTGGGCGTTCACCGCGTCCCTGAGTCGCTCCAGGGTCGTCGTCATGGCCGGACTATAGAGCGCCCCTCCGGTGGTTGAGAGGGTCGCTCCGCTCTCTGGTGGTCGAGGAGGTCGCTCTGCGCTGCCTCCGCTGGTCGAGGAGGTCGCTCTGCGGCGCTGCCTCCGCTGGTCGAGGAGGTCGCTCTGCGCACGCCGCTGGTCGAGGAGGTCGCTCTGCGACCGTCACGAGACCACGCCGGCTGTCGCTGCCCTGATCATCACCGCCTGGCGCCGCTGGTCGAGGAGGTCGCTCTGCGACCGTCACGAGACCACCGGCGCCATCTCCGCGGCCCTGATCACCATCGTCGTCTCGATCCTCGAGTGATGCTGGTGGCTGCACCTGCAACATCGCACCCTTGTGTCGCACCCATCACCGACTCAAGACCCACACCCCGTGGACCTACACGACCCTCGACCCCGGCACCTACCTGTGGACCAGCCCCCACGGCTACCACTACCTCCGCGACACCACCGGCACCCAGGACATCACCCCCGACGTACCCACCGACCGTCGGCGACCACCCGACACCTGAGCACCCCGCCCCACACCCGGCCACCCAAGCCGGGGCTACCGGCATGCACGGCCGTGAGAACCCGTCCTCATCCAGCCCATGAGGGGTCGGCCCATGGCCGGCTTGCGGCCCGACCGCCGGCGCACTGAGGATCTGTCTATGAACGAGTCGCCTGTCACGGCGAGGCTGAGACGTGCCGTCCGGGCGGTCATCCTGGCCGAGGATGACCGTGTCTTGCTGTGCCGCTTCACCCTCCCGCATCCAGCCGTACCGACGGGCGCATCGATCGTATGGGCGGCCCCCGGCGGCGGCATCGAACCCGGCGAACTGCCGTTGGAGGCACTGCGCCGGGAGCTGCACGAGGAGACGGGGCTTGTCCTTGACGGCGACCCGCCTCACGTATGGCATCAGGAGATCGTCGCTGCCGGACATGCGGACGGCTACGACGGGGTGGTCAACGACTATTTCCTTGTCCGCACCAGGCACTTTGACCCGCGCGGCGCGCTGTCCGATGACGACCTCGCCGCCGAGCACATCAGCGGGATGCGATGGTGGGAACACCGAGACATCGCCGAATACGACGGACCCGACCTGTTCTCGCCCCGTGACCTCGCCACACCGCTGGCAGCGCTGATCGCCAGTGACATCCCGGGCACGACAGTGATGCTCGGCCTGTGATCTCTCTGGGTACCGACACGTCCGCTGCACTCGTCAGACGCACCCAAGACACGAGGCTGCCGGAGAAACGCCCCCTCATGCCTGCGGGCTCAGGCGGACCGGTTCGACCGGCGGTGGTCCGTCCCCAACGAGACCCAGGGTAAGGCGCCCCCACCTACCCTTAACGCGTGCTGAACCTCATTGTCGCCCTCCCCCTGGCGGCGGCCATGCTCGCCACCCTGCGCTGGTGTTGGAAGGGCGATACCTGGGGGATGGCAACGCTCTTGCTGCTGTGCATCGTGTGGCTCCGTGTGGACAAGGCGTTCGAAGGCCCCCACGTCTTCCGCGTGACCCACGACCACAGCCTTGTTCTCGCAGATCTGTTTGCGATCATCGTCGGCGCGTCCGGAGTCGTCGGTTGGCTCCGCCGGCGGCGTCCCTTCGACCGCGCCGACAGTCGTCGATCGGGTCTCCGCGACCAGACTGCTGTCGGAGACCGCGAGTAAGTAATCAGGTAGAGACGAGCCATCGTCCGCGCATGCCGCTGTCCGGTCGCCCTCACATGCCGATGAGCAGACGCGTCACAAGTGGCGGATCAGCAGGGAGCCGCTGTACTGGGGCAGTCGGTCGCGAGGGTCTGCAGCACGGATTTGGTGCGCTGATCCGGGTCTCCGGCTTGAGTGGAGTCGACGATGCGCCACGGGCGTCCTACTCCGGTCGGCATCACCTGCGGGTCGCCGTCGAGCGCGGTGTACGCGAACCGGGCCGGGACGCCCAAGCCGGCAGCTCCTGCGACAGCGGCTCGCCAGGATCTCGGTGACTCTTGTTCGGTTGTCGCCGTGAGAGCGGAGCAGGTTCCCCGGTCTGCACATCAACGCATACGAGGTGACTGGATCACATGTGGTTCCTCGACAGGGCCCAGCCGTAGAAGCACAGTTCGTCGACATCCTGCTCAATGACCGCCGCCAGCGTGGTGCCGCCACCATGCCCGGAGTCGCGCAGCGGCAGCAACAGGTACGGCCCGCCGCTCGGGGCGTCGGCCTGCATCCGCGCGACCATCTTGACCGGGTCGTACGGCGGCGCCAGCTTGTCATTCATCGCCGTCACGAATGCCATCGCCGGATAGCGAACGTCCGGCCGGATGTTGTGGTACGGCGAGTACGCGGCCAGGTATGCACCTTCGACCGGATCGTCGGGCGAGCCGAACTCGACGGTCGCGGTCGCGCGTGTTGTCGAAACGGGTGAATCGGATCATGTCAAGCGTCGGCGCCCGGCAGAAAACGGCCCGGAACGCATCCGGCGCCTGCAGGGCGGTGACTGCGACGAGGATTCCCCCGTTGCTGTTCCCGCGTGACACCAGCTGGTCGGTCGTCGTGTAGCCGTTCGTCGACCAGCCAACGGGCGGCGGCGATGAAGTCGTCGAACGCGTTCTGCCGGTTGGTCCCGATCGCCGCACTGTGCCACTCGCGTCCGTACTCGCCACCGCCGCGAAGGTTGGGGAAGGCGAGGGCCCCGCCGTTCTCGAGCCAGGCCGCGTGGAGCGGTGCGTACCACGGCGAGATGTCGATGTTGAACCCGCCGTACCCGCTCAGCCGCAGTCGGCACTGGTCCGTCGGTCCCCGTGGGCCGCACGACGAACATCGAGACCTTCGTGCCGTCCATCGACTCGTACCAGACCTGTTCGGTCACGGCGTCGATCGCCACATCGGGCACGTGGTACGCACTGACCTCGTCGACGTCGAAGTCGTAGCGGTAGGTCGACAAGGGCTGGACGAACGACTGGAACTCGACCCACACCTCGTCGCCGTGCCAGCTCCCGGTGACACCGCTGACAACCCCGCCCCCCTCGTTCCCGTTCACCGACCCGAGCGCCGGAAGCTCCACGTCGCGGATCCTGGGCCGTCCGCGTCATGCACTGTGATCCGGTGCGACCCCGCGTGGAAGTAGACGGCGTACAACCGGCCACCGATCCCACGACGGTCTGGAGCGTGTCGTTGCTCTCGGCAATGACGGTGTGCCACTCGGTCGGACTGCGCACCGACGCCTTGCAGAGCCGGCCGCGCGGTGCGTCGAGATCGGTGACGATGAGGAGCTCGTCGTCGACCACCTGCACCTGGTTCACCGCCTGCATGGTCGTGGCGACCGGCACCAGTTCGTCATCGGCAAGTCTCAGAAGGAACACGTTGTTGGCGTGGACGAAGTCCCACTGGTACAGGACGGCGTACCGGCCGCATTCGCTGACGGTCACCGCGCACCAGTAGTCCTCATGGCCACCGAAGAGCTGCTCGGCAGGTGCATCCGATCCGATCCGGTGCTCGTAGATCGACTCCTTGCCGTCATCGGTCGCGACGTAGAACAGGGCGGACGAGTCGGGCCGCCATGCGGCCTCCATGTGGTTCGTGCCGCGTAGCCGATCAGGCCGGACCAGCCCGGTGTCGACCTCCATGATCTCGATCCGCGCGTCATGGGTGCTCCCGACCGCCTTGGCGAAGGCAACGAGCCTGCCGTCGGGTGACGGCACGGCGAACACAAGCGCCTCGGTGCTGGGCCAGGTGTTCGGGTCGATGACCGTCTCCAGCTGTCCATCGCGGCTCTCGGCGCATCTTCAGCATGCGCTTCTCGTCGCCGGGACCGGCCTGCCAGACGAACTCAGTTCCACCGGCGCGGACCGGCCGCGACAGCCGCTCATACCGCGATGCCCTGGTCACCTCGGCGCGCAGCCGCTCCCGGCCGGGCGCGGCGTCGAGAATGCGGTGCGTCGCCGCCTCCTGCTCCTCGATCCAGGATCGCGCCTCAGGGTCGTCGAGATTCTCCAGCCACTCGTATGGGTCGTGGATCCACTCCCCGTGGAACCAGAACCCGCTGTCCGGATCGCGCCGCGCCGGCCTCACGACGCCGCCCTGCCGGAGTCGAGGAGAGCTTCCGACTGCTTCCGTCCAAGGCGCATGGCCTCAGCGTAGGTCCGCCGGGCACGTTCGCTCATGCCGCTGTCCGGCCGCACGCACCTGCCGATGACCGGTGCTTCTAACTGCTGATGCGCTTCAACTTCGGTCTCGGCATGAGGACGTACAGGAGTGATCCCAGAAGGCAAAGAAACACGATCAGGAGCACCCAGAGCACCTTGTTCTCACCTGCGGCAGCCCAACGTTGGTCGGAAACGCGCAAAGCGTCCACGAGGCACCAGATCGGGAACGCGACGAAGGCGAGACCAACAAGGAGGATCCAGACCATGGCCAGACGATATTGCGTCGTCCCACCATGCCAGGCTGATGGTGCGCGGTCATGCCGCTGTCCGGTCGCCCGCCCATGCCGATGAGCGTGTGAAGTTGGGCGGGCGCGTACTTGCGGGTCAGGGTGACGACGCGAGTACGGTCGTCGGATGACGACGCCGGAGGGAGAGCCGGAGCCGCCCGCCGGCGCCCCGTCCGATGCGATCAATCGCAACTGGACCGAGCTCGTGCAGGAACTTCGCGCCACTCAGATCGGGGTGCAGGTCCTCATCGGGTTCCTGCTCGCCGTGCCGTACACCGACAAGTTCGACACGCTCGACCACGTCGAGAAGGCGGCTTACCTGGTCGTGCTGAGTCTCGCCGTGGCTGCCACGGCCGCGGTCCTCGCTCCGATTGCCTACCACCGCATCCTTTTCCGACGCGGCGTGCGCCCCTGGCTGGTGGATACGGCGAACACGATCGCACGCGCCGGACTCGTGCTCGCCGCACTCTCCATGTGCGGCGTCGTCTTCCTGGCCTTCGACCTCGCGGTTGGGACCGCGGCGGGTGTCGTAGCGTCGCTCGTGGCCGTCGTCGGATACGTCGTGCTGTGGCTCGTCGTTCCGCTGCGCGCCCATCCGCCGGTTCGCTCGCGCTGACCGAACCCCAGCAGTGATCGCTACCGACGTCGAGCGCCTCGATCTCGTCCGGGCCCCAGCTCTTGTCGCCGGAGCCCCGGACGGACCTGGCCTGCCGCAAACCTAGAGAAGCGCTCAGCCCCGCCGCATGCGAGGACCCGGCTGCCCCTGGCAGCATGAGGAGCGGGCCCAGAACGTCCGCAATCCGGGTTAGGTTCCCAGGCGTGTCCCACTTCACGATCAAGGCGCTGACGCCCGACACGTTCGGCGACTTCGTGGGTCTCGTCGAGCGGAACGGGGGCATGTTCGCCGGCTGCTGGTGCACGAAGTTCCATCCCGACTGCGCGGAGAAGGGCCAGAGCCGCGAGGGGAACCGGGCGCTCAAGCAACGACTGGTGGCCGACGGGATCGCGCACGCGGCGCTGGTCTACGACGGCGACCGGGCCGTTGCCTGGGCGGAGTACGGATCGCCCGAGGAGCTGCCCGCCATCCAGCACCGCAAGGAGTACCTGGCCACCGCTGAGCGGCTGCCCGACTACCGGATCACCTGCATCCTGGTCGAGCGCGGCCTTCGCGGCCGGGGCCTGGCGGCGATCGCCCTGCGGGGAGCCGTCGAGCTGATCGCGCAGGCCGGCGGCGGCCAGGTCGAGGGCTATCCGCACGACACCGGCGGGGTGCGGAAGAAGAACTCGTCGTTCCTCTACAACGGCACCCGCACCATGTACGAGCGTGAGGGCTTCACCTACGACCGGCCCAAGGGTCAAGGCAACTGCGTGATGGTGCGCGAGGTGGCCCCGAGCAGGGGTGCCTGACACGCACTTCGTGCCGCTGTCAGGGTCACTCATGGCCGAGAGGCGACCGGTGATGGGCACCGGGACATGGGGCGGGGCCACCCGGACTCACAGCGGTTGCAGCGTCCGCCTCCACTTCCTGCTCGATCGTGAAGGCGGCGCTTCGGGTGCCCGATCGTGCCGACGGCATGCCATCATCACCAGGCCGCCAGTGAACGGGGAACCATGAGCGCCGACGAGCCGTATCCGCCGGGACCACCCGGGACCCCCGCTGGCCCGTCGGACAAGTTCTTCGAGGGACTCACCTACGGCCGCGCGTGGAACGCGTTCTGGCTCGGTCTCACGTCCATGTTCTGTTGCGGCCTGATCACCGGCATCCCCGCCATCTTTGTCGGTGGGAGGGCGCTCAGTGACATCGAAGCCTCACAGGGGCGTCTCGTCGGACGCGGCCTTGCGTGGGTCGGCATCATCCTCGGCGTCATGGGAACCATCGGCAGCGCCGGCGGTCTCACCTGGTACCAGATGCGCCACTAGCGAAACGACGCCGTGCGGGACGACCGCCGTGCCACGCGCTCCGGCCAAATCCGGTTGCTCGCGACCGCCACGCGGTGCGAGCCTCCCGGAATGCCGACCGACACCTGGCACCCACCGTTCGATCGGTTCTTCGACACCGCGGAAGCGGTCGCGAAGGCACGACCCGACGTGGACCTCGACCTGGCGCACGAGGTGTTCGACGAGGTGGCGACCCTGCTCTACAACGGCCTGGTCCTCGACGGACTCGACGATCACGACGCCGCTGCCGTGGTCGACGGACTGTGCGTCGACCTCGTCTCGGAGGATCCGGCTGCCGCCGTGCGCGAGAGAGCCCGCACGACACTCGAGAGCCCGGAAGGTCTGCACGACCCCGAGGGCGTGTCCAGGACCTACCTCATCGCCCTGGCGACCCTGAAGCTCTGAGCTCTACCCGGCGTCCGGGCGACGCGACTCGAGCACCCGGAAGCCCTTCGCGCTCGCGAGCCGTGTCGTCGGGTAGCCCTGGGCGGTGAGCCAGGCCTGGAGGGAGTCGCCGCCGAGGTTCTTGCCGACGACCATCACGGCGCGTCCGTCGGGGACGAGCCGGGCGAACCAGAGCAGCAGCAGGTCGTGCAGCGCCTGCTTGCCGATCCGGATCGGCGGGTTGGACCAGATCTCGTCGTACGCCGCGTCCTCGGGGACCTCGTCCGGTTCGACGGCGCGGAACCGGTCGGCGAGACCCGTGCGCTCGGCGTTCTCGTGGGCGAGGAGGATCGCCCGCCGGTTCACCTCGACCCCGGTCACGGAACCGGCCTCGACCGGGACGCCCCCGGCGCGCCAGGCCGCGGCGACGGCGAGCCCGATGACGCCGTAGCCGGTGCCGAGGTCGAGCACCCGCCCCGGCGCGGGCGGCGTGGTCTCGCGGAAGAGCACCGCGGTCCCGATGTCGAGACGGCCGCGGCTGTACACACCGGACCCGCTGACCAGGTCGAGCCGCCGGCCCCACACCTCGCAGCTCACCGGCTCGCGCTCGAAGGGCACGGACGGGTCCGCGGAGAAGTAGTGGTCGCTCACGGCAGCCGCGCCTCGATCAGGGAGAGCAGGCGGCCCTCTTCGGCGGCGTACCCATCGCTGCCCACCGGTCCGTGCCCGTGCACCTGGTTGCGCCCGCGCGTGGCCAGGCGGTAGATCGCGGCCCGGAGCAGCAGCTGCGGCCACTGCTCCCCCGTCGACCAGAGGTCGAGCAACGACTCGTCGGCGCCCTCCCAGCAGACGGCGTCGGTCGCGACGACGGCCAGCGCCCAGTCGGCCGGGCGCCAGTACGGCGGCCAGTCGATCACCGCGGCCCGGTCACCGTTGCGCAGGACGTTGCCGCCGAGGTCGCCGTGCACCACCTGGTCCCTGACATCGACCGGCTCGAGCCGGGCGATCGCCCGGATCAGCAGCGACAGCGTCTCCGCGTGACCCTCGGGCGACTCGCCCTCCCAGGCCACGCGCTCACCGTACGTCCAGGGGTCGTCGCGGGTGTCGAGGAACGCCGGCCGGGCCAGGTCGCGGGTCACGTCGTGGAAGGCCTCGTGCACCCTGCGGAACCAGCCGGGATCGTCCCCGGCGCAGGCCGTCTCGCCGGGCAGAAGCGCCTGGGCGCCCCAGCCGTCGAGCGACCATCGACCGTCGACCGCGATCGGTCGCGCGACCGCGACGTCGTCGGAGGACCACGCGTCGTACACGTCGCAGACCCAGCCGTGCTCGGCCTCGTCGTCGACCTCCTTCAGCACGACGTCGCCGGCGATCCAGGTGCGCCCCATCCCCCGCGCGGCGGGCACCGGCGCGCCGGTCGCTCCGAACGCCGTGAGCACGTGGGCGGGCGGCGCGGTCACGGGAGCTCCCGCTTCGCCCGGGCCTGTGTGGCGCGGGCGGCCAGCTCGTCGTCGGCCGGGTAGCCGACCTCCTCGAGCGTCAGTCCGAGCGCGGGTACGACGGTCACCGCGCCCTCGCGCACCCCGGCCGCGAGCACCTCGGCCGGCCAGTCGACGGGTCGCCGCCCCTCCCCCACGGCGAGCAGGCACCCGACCAGCGAGCGGACCATGTGGTGGCAGAACGCGTCGGCGCGGACCGTCCCGGTCAGCTCGTCGCCCGCCCGCGCCCAGGACAGGTCGAGCAGCGTGCGCACGGTCGTCGCACCCTCGCGCTGCTTGCAGAACGCCGCGAAGTCGTGGAGACCGAGCAGACCCGCCGACGCCGCGTTCATCGCCTCGACGTCCAGGGGGCGCGGCCAGGCGAGCACCTGGCCGCGGGTCAGCGGGTCGGGGACGCCGTCGCAGACGCGGTAGGCGTAGCGACGCCACAGCGGCGAGAAGCGGGCGTCGAAGCCGTCCGGTGCCGCGAGCACGCGGCGTACCCGGAGGTCGGCGGAGAGTACGCCGTTCAGCCGCCGGGCAACGGCCGCGAGGGCATCCCCGTCGAAGCGTCCGGCCGCCGCGGCCACGGTCTCTTCCGTCGACATCGAGGTGCACGACCTGGCCACGCGCGTGGACACCGGTGTCGGTGCGCCCGGCGCACACGGTCGACGGCTCGGCCATCCGGAGCACGGTGGCCAGCGCCGCCTCCAAGTCACCCTGCACGGTGCGGAGCTCGGGCTGGACAGCCCAGCCGTGGAAGGCGCCGCCGTCGTAGGCGAGGTCGATCCGCAGCCGCACGCCACGACTCTAGGGTGTGCGCCGTTCTAGGCTCTGGGTGTGGACGACCGCCCCGTGATCCTGCTCGTGTCCGAGGAGAACGCCGACTACCTGCTCGACGAGTTCGGCCGGTACGCGCGCGACTACGACCTCCGCACGGCGCACAGCGCCGCCGAGTCGGGTGGCGTGGTCAAGTCGCTCCCCGCCGGTCAGCCGCTCGCGCTCGTCGTGACGGAGTCCGTGCTGCCCGACATGGACGTGCACGAGACGTTCCATCTCCTCCGGAAGTACGTCCCCACCTGCCGGCGCGTGGTCGCGGCCCACTGGAGCCGTTTCCGCGAGGACGCCGAGCGGCTCCGCCCCGGCCTCGCCAAGGGCAAGTACGACGCCTACCTGCTGATGCCCCGCGGCCAGCGCGACGAGGAGTTCCACACCGCGATCTGCGAGCTCCTCTCGGACTGGAACCAGACCGTCGCGGCGCCCGTGGTCGAGGCCCTCCGAGTCGTGTCGCCCACCAGCGACGGCTTGACCCTCGCCATCCGCGACTACCTCGACCGGGTCGGCATCCCCCACCTCGTCCACCACCCCGACAGCGACGTCGGCCAAGAGGTCCTCAGCCGCCTCGACGGAGACGGGCCGACGTCGTACCCGGTGGTCGAGCGGTTCAACGACGTCCCGTTCGCGGTCACGTCGGTCCATGACCTCGCGATCAGCATCTACGGCCGTCCCGACGAGATCGACGTCGACAGCATCGCCGACCTCGTCATCGTCGGCGCCGGGCCGGCCGGGCTCGCCGCGTCGGTGTACGCCGCGTCCGAAGGGCTCGGCACGGTCACCGTCGAGGCGGAGGCGATCGGCGGACAGGCCGGCACCTCCTCCATGATCCGCAACTACCTCGGCTTCCCGCGCGGCATCTCCGGGATGCGCCTGGCCCAGCGGGCGCGCAACCAGGCGATCCGCTTCGGCACGCAGTTCTTCACCGGCTGGCCGGCGACCACCCTCGAGATCGGACGCGACGGCGCACCCCACGTCGTGCGTACCGAGGGCGGCGACGTCCGGGCGCGCGCCGTCGTGATCGCGTCGGGCGTGACCTACCGCAAGCTCGGCGTCGAGACCATCGACGGGATGGTCGGCCGCGGCGTGAACTACGGGGCCGCGATGACCGCCGCCCGCGAGATGGAGGGCGCCGACGTCTTCGTCGTGGGTGGCGGCAACTCCGCCGGCCAGGCCGCGATCCATCTGTCACGCTTCGCGCGCAGTGTCACGATCCTGGTACGCCGGCCCGACCTCAGCGCGACCATGTCGTCGTACCTGATCGGCGAGATCTCGTTCAACCCCCGCATCACCATCGAGGGCTGTCGGTGCGTCGTCGACGGCGGTGGCGATGGCCGCCTGGAGTGGATCGAGGTCGAGGACACCTCCACCGGACAGCGCACCCGGCGGGACGCGGCCGGGCTGTTCCTGCTGCTCGGTGCCGTGGCGCACTGCGACTGGCTCCCGCACGAGGTCGCGCGCGACCCGAACGGCTTCGTGCTCACCGGCCGAGACGTGCCGTCGACGGCGTGGCGCGACGGCCTGCCACCGGAGAACCTCGAGACCACCGTGCCCGGGATCTTCGCGGTCGGCGACATCCGGGCGGGGTCGATGAAGCGCGTCGCGAGCGCGAGCGGCGAAGGCGCCTCCGTCGTCCCGCTCGTGCACGCCTGGCTCGAGCCGGCGCCCCTTCCCGTCTGAGAAGGGGCACCCGCCCGTCGTACGCCGTGTGAGGACGCTCACGACACCCGGGAGACGCCGACGTCGGCGAAGCGGGTCCGTGACCGCCCCGTTGGTAGGGTTCGGTCCCGTGCCAGCGGCTTCCCCGGAGCGGATCGATACGCTCCCGTCGTCTCGGTGGAAGCGACTCGTGACCCGGCTCGTGGCCGCCGCGCTCGTGGTCGTCGTCCTGCTCTACGCGCTCCTCGCGTTCGTCGGCATCCGCACCAACGTGCTGTGGTTCCGGTCGGTCCACGTCGACGACGTCTACGGCACGATCATCGGTGCACAGATCCTGTTGTTCTGCGTGTTCGGCGGGCTCGCCGCGCTGTCGGTCGCCGCCGCCCTCATCCTCGTGGTCCGCCGGCGCCCGGCCTTCCGTCCCGACCCCACGCGCCAGGTCTGGCGACACCGCTACCTGCGCTTCGAGAAGCACGTCCGAGTCTGGCTGATCGTCGTGATCGCGCTGTACCTCGGCATCCACACCGGCACCGCCGCCAGCCACCGCTGGCAGACCTACGTGCTGTGGCGGCACTCCGAGTCGTGGCACCGCACCGACCCGCAGTTCCACCGCGACATCTCCTACTACGTCTCGGTGCTGCCGTTCCACCAGATGGTGATCGGCTATCTCAGCTCGATCGTCCTGGTCTGCCTCGTCGTCACCTTCGTCGCCGGTTACCTGTACGGCGCCGTGCGCATCCGCACGCGGGGACGTGGCCGTCGTACGACGCCGGCGTTCAAGGCCCAGGTCTCGCTGCTCCTCGGGCTCTACCTGCTGCTCAAGGGCGCGTCGTACTGGCTGAGTCGCTACCAGCTGACCACGTCCAACCGCGGCCCGGTGACCGGGCTCTCCTACACCGACGTGCACGCGACGCTGCCCGGACTCACCATCCTGGCCGTCCTTGCGGTCGTGTTCGGGGTGCTGCTGATCGCCAACGTCTGGCTGGGCCGGCTGCGCTGGATCGGCGTGGCCCTGGGCGGGATGATCGTCGCCGCACTGCTCTTCGGCACGGTGTGGCCGTCGCTGGTCTATCGCTTCCGTGAGCAGCCGAGCGCCTCGACCGTCGACCGGTCGTCCATCGAGCACAACCAGGCCGCCACGTTGCAGGCGTTCGGGCTCGACAAGGACATCACCACCCAGGCGTACGGCGCCAGCGGCAGTGTGCCTACCACCACGTCGGTGGCCCGGGCCCGACGTACCGCGCAGATCCGCCTGCTCGACCCGAACAAGCTGACGCCGACCTTCAACAACAAGCAGGAGATCGCGCCCTTCTACCAGTTCAAGTCGCCGCTGGACATCGGCCACTACCCGCTCGGTGCGCGCGACCAGGACGTCGCGATCGCGGCGCGCGAGCTCAACCTCTCCGGCATCTCGCGCAGCTCGTGGTCCAACAACCACCTGATCTACACCCACGGCTACGGCGTGGTGGCGGCGCCGACCGACCGCATGGGCGAGACGCCGACCTTCATCAACGGCGACCTCCCCCCGGTGAACCAGATCCCGGTGAACGTCCCCCAGATCTACTTCGGGCAGCACTCGCCGTCGTACTCCATCGTCGGCCAGCCCGCGGGCAGCACCGAGAACGTCGAGTTCGACCACCCGAGCACCAACGGCGGATCGAACGGCGTCCACAACACGTACCAGGGCAACGGCGGCGTGCCGATCGGCTCGCGCCTGACCCGCCTCCTGTACGCCGTCCAGTTGCACGACCCGAACATCTTCTTCTCCAGCGGGATCAACTCCGGCTCCCAGCTGCTGACCGTGCGCGACCCGCGCGCGCGTGTCTCCAAGGTCGCACCGTGGCTGACCCTCGATGGGGACGTCTACCCCGCTCTGGTCGGCGGTCGGGTGCAGTGGGTCGTCGACGGCTACACCTCATCGGCGACCTACCCCTACTCCCAGCAGATCAACCTCCACCAGGCAACGTCGAACTCCCTGACCAACGCGACGGGCATCACGAGCCAGCCCAACCGGAAGGTCAACTACCTGCACAACTCGGTGAAGGCCGTCGTCGACGCCTACACCGGTCAGGTCACGCTCTACGAGTGGAACCAGGACAACCAGCCCGACCCTTTGCTCAAGACCTGGGAGAGCGTCTTCCCCGGCCTGGTGAAGCCGCAGTCGGACATCCCGTCCGCCCTCCTGCCGCACCTGCGCTACCCGCAGGACCTCTTCGACGTGCAGCGCAGCCTCCTCACCCAGTACCACGTGGCGGACGCGAGTGACTTCTACAACGGCGCCGACTTCTGGAAGGTCCCGAACGACCCGACCCTCGCCGCCACCAAGACCCTCAACGGTGGCGGTGCCGGAGGTTCGTCACCCACCCTGCCGTCGACGTACATGTCGCTCTCACCGACCGGCGACACCCCGGCGCAGTGGGCGCTGTCGTCGCCCATGGTGACCCTCAACTACCGCCAGCTCGCGGGCTTCCTGACCGTGGACGCGCAGCCGGGGCCGGACTACGGGCAGTTCACACTCCTCGACTTCCCCGCCGGACAGTCGGTCGCATCGCCGGCACAGGTCCAGAACGACATCGAGTCCGACAACCGGATCGCCAGCGCGTTGACCCTGCTGCGCGGCAACTCCATGGTCGTGCTGGGCAACCTGCTCACCATCCCACTGGACAACAAGGTGCTGTACATCGAGCCGGTGTACACCGAGGCGCGGGGGCCGAACTCCTTCCCCAAGCTCAGTCGCGTGATCGCGGTGTACGGCGACGGCCAGCCGGCGTTCATGCCCACCCTGAACGCCGCGCTGCGCCAGGCCATCGCCAACGACGCGAAGCCCGGCTGACCCTTCTTCAACCTCTCAGTTGACAACGAGGCACGTGGGTCGTAGCGTCCTCTTCAACCGAATGGTTGATGAAAGAGGACGAGATGAACGACCAGCTCTCCCGGGTGTTCGCCGCACTGTCCGACCCGACGCGCCGCGACATGGTGGCTCGCCTGACCGACAGCGACGCCACCGTGGGAGACCTCGCGGCGCCGTACGCCGTGAGCATCCAGGCCGTCTCCAAGCACCTCAAGGTGCTCGAGGAGGCCGGTCTGGTGACCCGCAGCCGCGACGCCCAGCGCCGGCCGGTGCATCTGGAAGCAGAGGTGTTCGACCTGATGACCAAGTGGATCGAGCGCTACCGCCAACGCGCCGAGAAGCGGTACCAGCGACTGGACGCCGTCCTGGCCGAGCTGAACGACGAGCAGACCGAGACCCCGATGAAGGGAACCGCATCATGAGCACCGCAGCAGCCGACACCCGCTACGACCAGGCCGTGATCGAGGCCGACGAGACCCTGCCGATGATCCACATCTGGCGCGACTTCGCCGGTACGCCGGAGCAGCTCTTCCGCGCGCACACCGATCCCGAGCTGTTCGCCCGCTGGGTCGGCCCCGAGGGCTTGGGGGCGACCATCCTGGAGTGGGACGCCACCACCAACGGCAAGTGGCGCTTCGCCGGCGGCGACGGCAACGACACCATGCAGTACTTCCGCGGCAGCTTCCACACCGTGTCTCCGGAGAAGATCGTGCAGACGTTCACCTGGGAGGCCATGCCCGACGACGTCGCGCTCGAGACGATGGCCTTCGAGGACCTCGGCGACGGCCGCACCCGCCTGCACGCGACCTCGCTCTGCGACAGCTTCGAGGCCCGCGACGGCTGGCTGCGCAGCGGCATGGAGGTCGGCGTCAACGACGGGTACGCCGCGATCGACAGGATGCTGGCCGATGGCACCCTCTGAGCGCCTGACGGCCGCTCCGGCCCGACGACACCGGTTGATCGCCGACGACTTCACCCGCCGCGTGCACGGCACGCAGGACTGGTCGGCGGCGGCACCGGTCTCGGGCTGGATGGCCCGCGACGTGGTCGCCCATCTCGTCGAGTGGCTTCCGAGCTTCGTCGCCGGCGGCTGCGACGTACGCCTGCCGGCGGGTCCCCCGCCGACCGAGCAGCCGGCGGCGGCCTGGGTGTTCCATCGCCAGGCCGTCCAGGACGTCCTGGACGATCCGGAGGCCGCCGGCGTGGCGTTCACCAACCCCCACATCGGCTCGATGCCACTCGGCGAGGCGATCGACCGGTTCTACACCTCCGACGTCTTCCTGCACACGTGGGACCTGGCCCGCGCGACCGGCCAGGACGAGACCCTCGACCCCGAGGTCTGCGCGAACATGCTGGCCGGCATGGAGCCGCTGGACGAGCTCCTCCGCAACTCGGGCCAGTACGGTCCGGCGGTCCCGGTGCCGGACGACGCCGACGTGCAGACCCGGCTGATCGGATTCATCGGCCGCGACCCCGCCTGGGCCGCGGCGAGCGTTCGCTAGCGGGTCGGTCGTGGCCGCGGGCCGGCGCAGTGCTCAGCCGGCCTCGGCCTTCTTCAGCACGGACCGGAACTGCTTGCCGAGCACCCGGGCGCCGGCAACCGGGATGAGCGCACCGATCAGCTTCCCTCGCAGGCCCTTCCCCGCACGCTTGAGCGTGACGTGGACGTCGGTGCCGCCGTCCGCCGCCGTGAGCCGGTACTGCCAGCCGCTGCCCGGGCCCCACAGGTTCGAGTCGAGCGTGTCGATGGTGACGGTCCCGGCGCCGGCGTCCCACGTGTAGCGCTCACGCTCCCAGCCCATCGCGTTGCCTTCGGTGACCTCGGCCCAGCCCGGACCCCGGTCGTGGACCTCGAAGTGGGCCTCGTCGGTGTTCGGCCACCGGCTCGCCCGGTCCGGGCCGAAGTCGGTGAAGAACTCCAGGACGTCGCCGGGCGGCAGGGTGGTGTGGACGGTGAAGTGGGCGGTGGGCATGGTCGGTCTCCTGGATGGGGTCGGTCAGAGCATCTCGTGGCGGTACGGCGGATCGGCGCCCGGTCGGGACACGGTGATCGCGGCCGCGGCGGCGGCGTGCCGGAGCACGAACTCGATCTCGTCGCGACCCAGTCCGGTGAGGCGACCACCCAGGGCGTCGAGGTCCCAAAGGGCGTCGAGAACGGCCGCCCCGAAGGTGTCGCCGGCGCCGATCGTGTCGGCGACCTCGGCCTCGACAGCGGTTGCGTCGACCCTGTCCCCGGAGCCGAACCAGGTGGCGCCGCGCGGGCCGCGAGTCACCACGACGGCGGACGGCCCGGCGCCGAGGAACCGTTCGACGACCTGCTCGATCGTCTCCCCCGGGTACAGGGTGTGGATGTCCTCGTCGGAGGCCTTCACCAGGTCGGCGAGCGCGACGACGTCCTCGATCGCGTGCACCACGTCGGAGCCCGAGGCCGGTCACGGCGGGGCGGGCGTTGATGTCGTAGCTGATCGTCGCCTGGGGGCGCAGGGCTTCGAGCAGCCGACGTACGTCGGCCGCGCCGGGCTCGAGCACGGCGCCGATCGAGCACGCGTGGACCGCCGGTGGCGTGACGTCCGGGAGCGGGTTCAGCCGCCACTCGATGTCGAAGGTGTACGTCGCGCTGCCGTCGTCGCCCAGCGCCACTCGGGCCGTGGCCGTGCGGTCGAGCGAGTGCGGGTCCCCGACGAGACCCACCGCGGACTGGTTGAGGTGCCGCGCCAGCACGGTGCCGTGGTCGTCGTCGCCGTACGCCGTCAGGAGCTGCACCGGCCGGCCGAGCCGCGCCAGGGCGACCGCGACGTTCGCGGCACTCCCGCCAGCGTGCTCGACGGTGGTCCCGTCGGGTCTCTGGACGATGTCGATCAGGGCCTCGCCGACCACCAGCACGCCTGTCATGCCCTCTACCCTGTCCTACCCGCCGCCCGGCATGCACACTGTCGGCCATGACCATGACCCTCGGGGAGTCCACGCCGGCATCCGTCCGCCCGCGACGCCAGCCTCTCGTGCTCTGCGCCGCGGTGGCCGCGGTCGTGGTCGTCGGGCTGGTGCTGATCGACCACTGGTGGTCGGTCAGGGGCATCCTGCACGTCCGGGGGGCATGGATCAGCGGGCACATCTCGCTGTTCCGGCTCGTCTGGGTGATGGGCGGATATGTGGCCTACGCCGCCGTCCTCGCGCTCTGGGGACGGACCTGGCGTGGCCGGATCGCGGGGGCCGGCTGTGCACTCGCCACCGGGCTGTACATCTGGGCGCTCTCGCAAGCCTTCGACCGTTGGGTCTGGGGAGACGGCAACGTCAGCACGACGTCGTTCCACGTGTACCAGTGGGCCTTCTTCCTCGTCACGCCGACCTTGGCAGCGCTGGCGTGGGGGCTCGCCAGACGCGAGGGCCGGCGGTGGGTGCTCGGGCTCGTGGCTGCTCCACTCCTGGCCGGAGGCAACTACGCGCTGGTCCTGCACTCCGCGTGGTGGCGCGCGAACATCTATCCGGCGGACCACACCTCATGGGTCGCCGAGCGGATCGTGTTCGTGGTGCCGATCATCGCGGCCTGCCTGGTCTGCTGGGCGCTCGACCGACCCTCCGAAATGCAGTCGTCCGCGTCGAGCGAGGACGCTCAGGCACGGCGAAGCCGGGGCTGAGCGTCCTTCGCGAGCGCCGCTGCGAGCTTGCTCGCAAGGCGCTGGTCAGGCCTTGTCGGACTCCTCCGGGGCCTCGGCGGGCTCCTCGAGCTCCGTGGTGGTGTCCTCGGCGGCCTCGTCGGCGGGAGCCTCCGGGGTCTCCTCGACCGGTGCCTCGGCGGCCTCGTCCGTGGTCTCCTCCGCCGGAGCCTCCTCGACGGCTGCGGCCTTCTTGGCCGGTGCCTTCTTGGCCGCCGTCTTCTTGGCGGGCGCCTTCGGCTCGTAGGCCTCGGTCACCAGCTCGATCACCGCCATCGGGGCGTTGTCGCCCTTGCGCGGACCGATCTTGGTGATCCGGGTGTAGCCACCCGGGCGCTCGGCGAACCGCGGCGCGATCTCGGTGAACAGCTCGTGCACGACGGACTTGTCCCGCACCGTCTTGAGCACCTCACGACGGTTGTGCAGGTCGCCGCGCTTGGCCTTGGTGATCAGCTTCTCCGCGACCGGGCGCAGGACGCGGGCCTTGGTCTCGGTGGTCGTGATCCGGCCGTGCTCGAACAGCTGGGTCGCGAGGTTGGCGACGATCAGCCGCTGGTGGGCCGGGCTCCCGCCGAGGCGGGGACCCTTCTTGGGCTTGGGCATGGCTCTCTCTCGATTCTCTCCGGCCGTGTCAGGTACCGGAGTAGATGGAACTTCTCGGTGTCTGGTGTCAGGCCGCCTGGCGAGCAAGCTCGCCTGCGGCGTCTCGCCCGCGGTCGGTCCTCGCAGCGACCGGCTCCGCCGGTCCCCTGAGTCAGTACGGACTCATCTTCGATGAACGCGTCGTCCTCGTCGTCGCCGTACGCCGCGAGGGCGGCCGTCGGGTCGAAGCCCGGCGCGCTGTCCTTGAGCGACAGACCCATCTCGTGCAGCTTCGCCTTGACCTCGTCGATCGACTTGGCGCCGAAGTTGCGGATGTCGAGCAGGTCCTGCTCCGAGCGGCTGATGAGCTCACCCACGGTGTGGATGCCCTCGCGCTTGAGGCAGTTGTAGGACCGGACGGTCAGCTGCAGGTCCTCGACCGGAAGGGCGAGGTCGGCAGCCAGCTGCTCGTCGACCGGCGACGGGCCGATGTCGATGCCCTCGGCCTCGACGTTCAGCTCGCGAGCCAGACCGAACAGCTCGACCAGGGTCTTGCCGGCCGAGGCGATGGCGTCGCGCGGCTTCATCGACGGCTTCGTCTCGACGTCGATGACCAGCTTGTCGAAGTCGGTGCGCTGCTCGACTCGGGTGGCCTCGACCTTGTAGGTCACCTTGAGGACCGGGCTGTAGATCGAGTCGACCGGCATCCGGCCGATCTCGTTGTCGGCGCCCTTGTTCTGGACGGCCGAGACGTAGCCGCGGCCGCGCTCGACGACCAGCTCCATCTCGAGCTTGCCCTTGTCGGACAGGGTGGCGATCTTCAGGTCGGGGTTGTGCACCTCGACGCCGGCCGGCGGCTGGATGTCTCCGGCAGTGACCTCACCCGCGCCGGACTTGCGCAGGTACATCGTGACGGGCTCGTCGTGCTCCGAGGACACGACCAGGCCCTTGAGGTTCAAGATGACCTCGGTGACGTCTTCCTTGACGCCCTCGATCGTCGAGAACTCGTGCAGGACGGTGTCGACCTTGATGCTCGTCACCGAGGCACCCGGGATGGACGACAGCAGGGTGCGACGGAGCGAGTTGCCGAGCGTGTAGCCGAAGCCGGGTTCGAGCGGCTCGATGACGAACCGCGACCGGAAGTCGTCGACGGTCTCTTCCGACAGGGTCGGACGCTGTGCGATAAGCACTGGTTCTTTCCTTTCCGAGCCCACCCGCTATATGACGGACTCAGATCATCTTGTGGCGGCGGTGTGGAGTTGTGGGTGAATGTCAGGCCACCGTGCGAGCAGGCCCGCTGCGGTGTTCGCTCCGGACGCTTACTTCTTGGAGTAGTACTCGACGATCAGCTGCTCCTGGACCGGGATGTCGATCTGGGCCCGGACCGGGAGCTGGTGGACGAGGATGCGCATCCGCGTCGGGATCGCCTCGAGCCACGCGGGGACGACACGCTCGCCGTGGGTCTCCCGAGCCACGATGAACGGGGTCATCTCCAGCGACTTCTCGCGCACGTCGATCACGTCGTACTGGCTGACCTGGAACGACGGGATGTCGACCTTGCGGCCGTTCACCCGGAAGTGGCCGTGCACGACCAGCTGGCGGGCGGCGCGACGCGTGCGGGCGAAGCCGGCGCGGTAGACGACGTTGTCGAGGCGGCACTCCAGCAGCTGCAGCAGGTTGTCACCCGTCTTGCCCTGCCGGCGCGAAGCCTTGGTGTAGTAGTTGTGGAACTGCTTCTCGAGAACGCCGTAGGTGAAGCGGGCCTTCTGCTTCTCGCGGAGCTGCAGGAGGTACTCGCTCTCCTTGATCCGCCCACGGCCGTGCTGGCCGGGCGGGTAGGGGCGACGCTCGTACGCCGAGTCGCCGCCGACGAGGTCGAGGCCGAGTCGACGCGACTTCTTGGTCATGGGGCCGGTGTAGCGGGCCATTGGTGTTCAGACTCCTCTGATGATCTCGTGCTCGCGTGCTGACGCCGGGCGTCAGACGCGGCGGCGCTTCGGCGGACGGCAGCCGTTGTGCGGCGTGGGCGTGACGTCCTGGATGGTGCCGACCTCGAGGCCGATCGCACCCAGGGACCTGATCGCCGTCTCGCGGCCCGAGCCCGGGCCCTTGACGAACACGTCGATCTTCTTCATGCCGTGGTCCATCGCCCGGCGCCCAGCGGCCTCGGCGGCCATCTGCGCGGCGAACGGCGTGGACTTGCGGGAGCCCTTGAAGCCGACGGTGCCGGCCGAGGCCCACGAGATCACCGCACCGGTCGGGTCGGTGATGGTGACGATGGTGTTGTTGAACGTGCTCTTGATGTGAGCCTCGCCCTGGGCGATGTTCTTCTTTTCCTTGCGACGCACCTTCTTGGCGCCGGCCTGACGGCTGCGTGGTGGCATGGGTTACTTGGCCTTCTTCTTGCCGGCGACGGTCCGCTTGGGACCCTTGCGCGTACGGGCGTTGGTCTTGGTGCGCTGACCGCGGACCGGGAGGCCCTGGCGGTGACGGCGACCTTGGTAGCTGCCGATCTCGATCTTGCGCCGGATGTCGGCCTGGACCTCACGGCGGAGGTCACCCTCGATCTTGATCTCGTCGTTGCCCTCGATCGCGTCGCGGAGCTTGACCAGCTCTTCGTCACCCAGCTCGTGGACGCGGAGGTCGGGGTTCACGCCGGTCTCGGTGAGAACCTGCTGGGCGCGGGTACGGCCGATGCCGTAGATGTAGGTGAGTGCGACTTCGATGCGCTTGTCGCGCGGGAGGTCGACACCAACGAGGCGTGCCATCAGATGGCGGTCCCTTCGGGTAGTCACAGCGGTTTCGGTCGTGTCGCATCCTGGCTGCCTTCCGACTCGATGTCGGGCCAGGCTCCCGCCGTTGCTCGGGAGGTGACTTCACTCGTCGTGCGACGAGCTAGCGATCACGTTGTGGTGGTTGTTCAGTTGTAGTCTAGGCCCTCGCGAGCAGCTCGCTCCGGTTCGCTCCGCTGGAAGTCCGGACTCCGTCCGGTCTCCAGGGCGGCTCAGCCTTGGCGCTGCTTGTGGCGCGGGTTCTCGCAGATCACCATGACGCGGCCGTGGCGACGAATCACCTTGCACTTGTCACAGATCCTCTTGACGCTCGGGTTGACCTTCATCTGTCAGCCCTTTCTGCTCGTAGGCGGCACTGTGTCGAACGGTGAGCGCGCACGCTCACTTGTACCGGTAGACGATGCGACCCCGCGTGAGGTCGTACGGCGACAGCTCCACCACGACGCGGTCCTCGGGGAGGATCCGGATGTAGTGCTGGCGCATCTTGCCGCTGATGTGGGCGAGGACCTTGTGACCGTTGCTCAGCTCGACCCGGAACATGGCGTTCGGGAGAGCCTCGACGACGGTGCCCTCGATCTCGATCACACCTTCTTTTTTGGGCATGTCCTCACTTCTGGTCGGTGTTCGCCTCGTCTACCGTCGGTCCGGGAACCTCCCGGGCTCACGCGCGACGAGTCGCACGGGGGCACCGGGTGGACCTCTTGTAGCCGTCGTCGCGGACCTCTTCCCGGGCGCACACGCCTCGCTGAGCGCGAGATGAGTGGGTTCCAGGCAGCCGCGAGGCACCGCGAAACAGGACCCAAGTTGGGCCGACGCCTCAGTCTAGGCCGCACACGCTCACAACCCCTAATCCGGGTGCCGGGGCGCGGCCCGAAGGTTACCGCCGAGTAACCAGTCCGTGGGTCACACCGGATCGGGTGTGAACAGGGCCAGCACGCCACGCTCCCCCGCCCGTACCTCGGTGCAGACCAGGCCCAGATCTCCGGCGTGCCCACGGAGGCCGTCGACCTGTCCGGTGGCCCCGAGCTGCAGCAACAGCGCCCCCGCCGGGACCAGATGGGCAGCGGCGATCTCCACACAGGCGCGGGCCACGTCGAGGCCGTCCTCGCCGCCGTCGATGGCTCCCACCGGATCCTCGGGGTAGCGATGGGTGTCGTCCGTGGTGACCCAGGGCGGGTCCGCGATCACCAGCGCGAAGAGCTCACCGGGTCGGACCGCGGCCGCCATCGGCGACTGGCGCACCTCGACGCTCGCCGCCAGACCGGCTTCCTCGGCGTTGGCCGAGGCGTACGCCGCCGCGACAGGATCGCGATCGACGCAGATCAGCCGCCGACCGGTTCCACGCACGGCCGCGAGACCGATCTGTCCGGCACCGGCACCGAGCTCGAGGACCGGCCCTTCCGGAAGTCCCGCGAGAAGGGAGGCCGCCCATCGCGACTGGAGCGCGGTCCAGGCGCGTGGGGTGAGCACTCGCTCGTCGTAGCGGATCAGCAGCCCCTCGAAGATGGTCTGGCTGACCTCGGTGACCGGTGGGCCGGCGTCACCCATCGGTGCCGCTCACGCGTGGCTTGACCACCTGGTGCGTGGCGTCGCACCAGGGCTTGAGGGACGAACGTCCGCAGGTGCACACCGCCACGACCGGTCGGGTCACGGGGTGCTCGGCACCCTCGTCGTCCACCACCGTCTGGGCGCCACGGACCAGCATCGGACCGTCGGGGCAGCATCGCACCCGGACCTCGCTCACGACGCGACGCCGGTCGTCGAGTCCACCGCTGACTCCCACCGCGCCAGGAGGTCGGCACCGAAGAGTCCGTCGAGGTACAGCAGGCACGCTGCTCCGAAGATCACGTCCCGCCATCGGGTCGGGTCCTCGGACACGTAGGCGCCACAGATCTCGCGAGCGGCGACCTGCTCGTGCACCGCATCGGCCTCGACGTGCTCGTGGAAGTAGGCCGCAACCTCGTCGCCGAGACCGAGACGCTCGATACCCGACGCCACCATGCGTGACGGGAGGGCGCTCGTCGCCTCGAACGCGGCAAGGTGCCCGAGACCAGCGCCGACCAGGCGGCGGTTCAGGGCGAACAGCGACATCACGTTCGCCGCTGCCAAGGAGATCGCCGAGATCTCCTCGACGTACGCGCCGTAGGCCGGATCCAGGCCGGCCGCGTGGAGGGCCCGTGCGTACAAGGCCTGGTGCAGACGATCGGGCCGGCCCGCACCGTACTCGTCGTACTGGAGCTCGGCGAGGGCGACCTTGGCCGCGCCGGCGAGTCGCGGCAGCAGGAAGGACTGCGGGTCGGACTCCTTCAGTTGCTGGACGCTGCGCTCGCGCAGGTAGTCGCGCATCTGCTCGGCGTCGGCGTCCCGACGCAGGTACGACGAGAGCCTCGGCCCGGAGTTCTCCCGTGCCATCGCCAGCACCTGGTCGCCCACGTCGTCATGATCGGGAGCATCGGCGAGGACCGCGCTGACCGACTCACGGAGCTCGTGCTCGAGACGTCGCTCGATGGTGGACCGCATCACCACGATCACCGGGTCCCACTCACGGGCAGGGTCGACGTCCTCGAATCCCCGGTACGCCAGCTCATAGAGGATCCACAACCCCAGCTGGGTGTCGCGGTCGCGGAGCACCGGCCCGTCCTCGAGAACGAGCGATCGCGGACCGAGGGAGGCAGCGCGGAGCTCATCGACGACCTGCCGGGTCACCGGTCCGCACGGTTGCGGGAGCTTCATCCATCCTCCTGATCGGATCGCCGCCGATGCCGACCGGAGACCGGAGACCGCGACGTCTACTCGTACCCGGGCCAGCGAGGGGGAAAACCACCCTTAGAGGCGGAACGGCCGTGGGTCAGTCCCGGCCGAAGCCGCCCCCGGGCCTTGATGATCGCTTCGGCGCGGCCGCCGGCGTGGAGCTTGGCGTAGATCGGCGAGACCGTGTTGCGGACGGTCTGTTGGAGATGAACAGGTCTCGGGCAATGGCGTCGTTGGACCGACCGGCACCGAGCAGCTCCAGGACCTTCCGCTCGCGGTCACTGAGCTCGGGGAACGCCTGGGACGGCTTCCGGGCTGCCCCGGCGAACGAGGCGGCCACCCGACCCGCGAGCGACGCCCCGAACACCATGCCCCCGGCGTAGGCCGCGCGGACGGCGTTGCTGACCTCGTCCGCGCCAGAACCCTTGAGACGTCAGGCGGCCGTACGCCGCCGGTCGGCCGCCAGGCTGAGGACAGTGGTGATCGCGAGGGTGCCGACGATGACCACCAGCGAGACCCAGATCGGGATGTCCGGCGCCCAGGAGACGGGCTCGCCGCCGTTGATGAACGGCAGCGTGTTCTCGTGCATCGCGTGCAGGATCAGCTTCACCCCGATGAACAGCAGCAGGAACGCCAGCCCGTAGGAGAGGTAGACCAGCCGCTTCAGCAGGTCGCCGATCAGGAAGTACAGCTGCCGTAGACCCATCAGCGCGAAGATGTTCGCGGTCAGCACCAGGTAGGGCTCGTCGGTGAGCCCGTAGATCGCCGGGATCGAGTCGAGCGCGAAGAGCAGGTCCGTGACGCCGAGCGTCAAGATGACGAGGAACATCGGCGTGAACAGCCGGGAGCCGTTCTCGCGCACGGTGAGCTTGGCTCCGTTCCAGGTGTCGGTGAACGGCAGGCGGCGGCGGGCGAAGCGCACCAGACGCGGCTCGTCGTACCCGCCGTCATCGTCCTCACCTGCCTCGCGCCACAGGTTGACGGCGGTGACGACCAGGAAGAGGCCGAAGAGGTAGAAGACCCAGCTGAACTGGGCGATGGCGGCGGCCCCCACGGCGATGAAGATGCCGCGCAGGACGAGCGCGAGCACGATCCCGACCATCAGCGCGCTCTGCTGGAGCTCGCGTGGGACGAGGAGCTTGCCCATGATCACGATGAAGATGAAGAGGTTGTCGATCGACAGGGAGTACTCCGTGAGCCAGCCGGCGAAGAACTCCCCGCCGTACTCGCTCCCGGCGAAGTACCAGACCCCGATCCCGAAGATCACGGCGAGCCCGATGTAGACCGTCAGCGCCGTGACCACCTCGCGGCGCGAGGGCTCGTGTGGTCGTCGCCCGATCACGACCACGTCGAAGATGAGGATCCCGGACGTCACGAGGATGGTGGTCCACCAGACCAGGGGCGTCACCTCCATGTCACGCCCCGTGGCCTGAGCTTGCGAAGGGCACGAAAGGGCGGGAGGTCGAGGAGCGTCGGCTCGGACCCGAGGGACGAGGGGCGGAGCGACGCGTCTCGAGACCCGCGGCGAGGTGGCCTGAGCTTGCGAAGGGCACGAAGGGCGGGAGGTCGAGGAGCGTCGGCTCGGACCCGAGGGACGAGGGGCGGAGCGACGCGTCTCGAGACCCGCGGCGAGGTGGCCTGAGCTTGGCAAGGGCACGAGACGGGCGGGAGGTCGAGGAGCGTCGGCTCGGACCCGAGGGACGAGGGGCGGAGCGACGCGTCTCGAGACCCGCGGGGAGGACGCATCAACGCCCACCGAATGGAACGCCCAACGCGGTGAGCCGCTCCTTCCCACCGTCGAGCGCGGTGAGCACCCAGACGCCGTTCGGGGTCAGGGCGAAGGTGTGCTCGAAGTGGGCGGCCATGGATCCGTCTGTGGTCACCACGGTCCAGTCGTCGCCGAGCACGTCGGTGTCGGCACCGCCGAGCGTCACCATCGGCTCGACGGCCAGCGCCAGACCGGCGACCAGCTTCGGTCCGCGCTCGCCGCGATGGACGACGTTGGGCACGTTCGGCGGCAGGTGCATCTGGGTGCCGATGCCGTGGCCGACGTAGTCCTCGAGGATGCCGTAGTCGCCCTGGGTCCGCACGGTCGTCTCGACGGCCTTGGAGATGTCGCTGACGCGGCCGCTCAGCCGGGCGGCGGCCATGCCGGCCCACAGCGCCTCCTCGGTGACCCGCATCAGCTCGGTCACCTCCGGGGCGACGTCGCCGACGGCGACGGTGATCGCGGCGTCGCCGTGCCAGCCGTCGACGATCGCACCGCAGTCGATCGAGATCACGTCACCGTCCTCGAGCGCACGCGAGCCCGGGACGCCGTGGACGACCTCGTCGTTCACCGAGGCGCAGATGGTGCCGGGGAACGGCGGGTGGCCGTAGCCCTGGAACGACGGGATGCCCCGCTGGGACCGGATGTTGTCCTCCGCCAGGGCGTCGAGCTCGCCGGTCGTGACGCCGGCCCTCGCCGCGTCGCGCAGCAGCTCGAGGGTCTCGCCCACGAGCAGGCCGGCGACCCGCATCAGGTCGATCTGCTCGGGAGTCTTGATCTCCAGCGAGCGGTCGAGCAGGCCCATCGGCACTCCGTCGGTCTCGGGTCGGTCGGTCAGCTCTGGGGTACGACGTCGAGCGCGTCGAAGATCCGCTTCGTGACGTCCTCGACCTCGCCCATGCCGTCGATCTCGTGGACGAGGTTGCGCTGCCGGTAGACCTCGATCAGCGGCTCGGTCTGCTCGCCGTACACCGCTTGGCGGCGGCGGACGACGTCCTCGGTGTCGTCGGTGCGGCCCTCGACCTGGGCCCGGTGCAGCAGCCGCGCGACGATCTCGTCCCGGTCGACCGTGAGCACGACGGCCGCGTCGAGCGCGTGACCCGTGTGCTTGATCATCCCGTCGAGCTCCTCGACCTGGGAGAGGGTGCGCGGGTATCCGTCGAGGAGGAAGCCCGGCTCGGCGTCCGGCTCGTCGATCCGGTTGCGGACCATCAGGTTGGTGATCTCGTCGGGGACGTACTCGCCCTGGTCCATGTACTCCTGGGCCTTCGTGCCCAAGGGCGTGCCGTTCGAGACGTTGGTACGGAAGATGTCACCGGTCGAGATCGCCGGGATGCCGAAGTGGTCGGCGACGATCCTCTGGCCTCGGGGCCCATCAAGATCAGCCTCATCGAACCACCGGCCCCACGTCGGGGTCCCGGAGTTGTCGGAGGGGGAGCGAGCGGGGGATCGAGACTCCGTGGGTGACATCAGCCTCATGGCTAGCGCAGGAACCCTTCGTAGTTCCGCTGCTGGAGCTGGCTCTCGATCTGTTTGACCGTGTCGAGCGCGACACCGACCATGATCAGGATGGAGGTGCCGCCGAACGGGAAGTTCTGGTCGGCACCGATCAGGACGAAGGCGATCAACGGGATCAGGGCAACGAGACCGAGGTAGAGCGCGCCTGGCAGCGTGATGCGGGACAGGACGTAGGACAGGTAGTCCTCGGTCGGCTTGCCCGCCCGGATCCCGGGGATGAAGCCGCCGTACTTCTTCATGTTGTCCGCCACCTCTTCAGGGTTGAAGGTGATCGACACGTAGAAGTAGGTGAAGAACACGATCATCGCGAAGAACGTGATCATGTAGATGGGGTGGTCACCCCGGACGAGGTGGGTGCTGACCCACACCATCACGGCGTTGTTGCCGCTCTGGTTGAACTGGGCTGCCATCGCCGGCAGATAGAGCAGCGACGACGCGAAGATCACCGGGATGACGCCGGCCTGGTTGACCTTCAGCGGGATGTACGTCGACGACCCGCCGAACATCTTCCGTCCGACCATCCGCCGGGCGTACTGCACCGGGATACGGCGCTGCGCCTGCTCGATGAAGATGACGGCGGCGATGATCACCAGCCCGATCACGATCACGACCGCGAAGATCCACCAGCCACGGGACTTGCCCACCGACCAGAGCGACGTGGGGAAGCGGGCGACGACCTGGGTGAAGATCAGGATCGACATGCCGTTGCCGACGCCGCGGTCGGTGATCAGCTCGCCGAGCCACATGATCACCGCGGTGCCCGCGGTCATGGTCAGCACCATGACCAGGAACGTCTTGGTGCTGTTGTCGTACAACAACGGGAACCGGGTGTTGTCGCAGCCCGACAACAGGTTGCCGGACCGGGCCAGCGCGACGATGCCGGTGGCCTGCAGGAGCGCCAGGCCGAGGGTGAGGTAGCGGGTGTACTGGGTGATCTTGGTCTGCCCGGCCTGGCCCTCCTTCTTCAGGGCCTCCAGGCGCGGGATCACCACGACCAGCAGCTGCAGGATGATGCTCGCGGTGATGTAGGGCATGATCCCGAGCGCGAAGATGGTCAGCTGCAGCAGCGCGCCACCGGAGAAGGTCTGGATCAGGTTGTAGATGCCGGTGTTGTCGATGCCGCCGATGCACTCGTGCACGTTTGCCACGTTCACGCCCGGAGTCGGGATCTGCGAGCCGGCCCTGAAGATCACGATGACCATCAGGACGAACAGGAGCTTCTTGCGCAGGTCCGGGGTCTTGAACGCGTTGACGTAGGCGCCTAGCACGACCTTGTGTCCTCTTTCTCGGTCTCGCCCCGCGGGCTTGCGACCACTTGGTGACGCCTTCCGAGCGGCGACATCGGGCCCTCGCACTCCGTTGCGGAGACCGCCGGAAGCCTAACAGTGAGACGGTCAGCCGATCGCGACGGAGGAGGAGCGAGCAGCGTCGACCCACCGGCATCGCCGGTTCGCATCGCCACGGCTCGCCCGGTCCCGATCAGACGACCGTGGCGGTGCCGCCGGCGGCCTCGATCTTCTGCTTGGCCGACGCCGAGAACGCCTGGACGGTCACCTGACAGGCGACCGAGATGTCGCCCTGTCCGAGTACCTTGACCGGCTGGCCCTTGCGGACCGCGCCCTTGGCGACCAGGTCCTCGACCGACACGGTCCCGCCCTCGGGGAACAGCTCGCCGAGGCGGTCCAGGTTCACGACCTGGAACTCGACGCGGAAGGGGTTCTTGAACCCCTTCAGCTTCGGCAGGCGCATGTGCAGGGGCAGCTGGCCGCCCTCGAAGTACGCCGGCACCTGGTAGCGAGCCTTGGTGCCCTTGGTGCCACGGCCGGCCGTCTTGCCCTTGGAGCCCTCACCGCGACCGACCCGGGTCTTGGCCGACTTGGCCCCCGGAGCGGGACGCAGGTGGTGCAGTTTCAACGTCATGACTTACTCGACTTCCTCGACCGTCACCAGGTGACGGACGGTCTGGACCATGCCCCGGATCTCCGGGCGGTCCTCCTTGACGACCACGTCGCCGATGCGCTTGAGACCGAGCGTGCGCAGGGTCTCGCGCTGGTTCGCCTTGCAGCCGATGGAGCTCTTGCGCTGCTGGACCTTCAGCTGAGCCATCAGTGCGACACCCCCTCCGTCGCCGTCTTGATGCCCTCCGCGGCGGCCTTCAGCAGCGCGGCCGGAGCCACCTGCTCGACCGGGAGACCGCGTCGCGCGGCCACCGTCTCGGGCTGCTCGAGCATCCGCAGCGCCTCGACCGTGGCGTGGACGATGTTGATCTGGTTGGACGAGCCGAGCGACTTGCTCAGCACGTCGTGGATGCCGGCGCACTCCAGGACGGCGCGCACCGGACCACCGGCGATGACGCCGGTACCGGGAGCGGCCGGGCGCAGCAGCACCACGCCGGCGGCCTTCTCGCCCTGGACGGGGTGCGGGATCGTGCCCTGGATCCGGGGGACCCGGAAGAACTGCTTCTTGGCCTCCTCGACGCCCTTGGCGATCGCCGCGGGCACCTCCTTGGCCTTGCCGTAGCCGACGCCGACCATGCCGTCGCCGTCACCGACGACCACGAGGGCGGTGAAGCTGAACCGACGACCACCCTGGACGACCTTGGCGACGCGGTTGATCGCAACGACGCGCTCGACGTACTGGCTCTTCTCGGCACCGCCGCGACGGTCGTCGCGGCCGCCACCTCGGCGATCGCCACCAGAACGCTGTCCGCGCTGGGCTCCGCTCATGAGATGTCCTCTTCCTTGATAAGTCCGCTGTGGTCCTGCGTTGCCATGGCTGCCATCAGAAGGTCAGCCCACCCTCACGGGCGGCGTCGGCCAGGGCCGCGACGCGGCCGTGGTACTGGTGCCCCGCACGGTCGAAGACCACGGACTCGATGCCCGCGGCCTTGGCGCGCTCGGCCACGAGCTCGCCGACCTTGGTGGCCATGGCGGTCTTGTCGCCGTCGGCCCCACGCAGGTCGGACTCCATGCTCGAGGCGGAGACCAGCGTGTGGCCGGCCAGGTCGTCGACGACCTGCACGCCGATGTGCTTGGTCGAGCGGGTGACGACCAGGCGCGGGCGCTCGGCGGTGCCGAAGAGCTTCTTGCGACCGCGCAGCTGACGCTGGAGGCGGGCCCGGGTACGCGGCGCCGTGTGCTTGTGCTTCTTCAGTGAGATGGCCATGGTCACTTACCAGCCTTTCCGACCTTGCGGCGGACGTACTCGCCGGAGTAACGCACGCCCTTGCCCTTGTAGGGCTCGGGCTTGCGCAGCTTGCGGATGTTCGCGGCCACCTCGCCGACCAGCTGCTTGTCGATGCCGTTGACGCCGAGGTGCGTGGGGTTCTCCACCGTGAAGGTGATGCCCTCGGGAGCGTCGAACGTGATCGGGTGGCTGTAGCCGAGCT
This sequence comes from uncultured Actinomycetota bacterium, assembly GCA_963812055.1. Taxonomy (GTDB): domain Bacteria; phylum Actinomycetota; class Actinomycetes; order Propionibacteriales; family Nocardioidaceae; genus Nocardioides. The sequence continues at coordinate 189,760 of CAWEUA010000014.1, read as the reverse complement.
GGAACTCCAGCTGCGTGGGGCCCTTGGACAGGACGCGGTAGCCGACGCCCTGGATCTCGAGCTTCTTCTCGTAGCCCTCGGTCACGCCGACGACCATGTTGTTGACCAACGTGCGGGTCAGGCCGTGGCGGGCACGGCTCTCCCGCTCGTCGTCGGGGCGCGTGACGTTGAGGACTCCGTCGTCACCCCGGGCGACCGTGATCGGCGAGACCACGGTGTGGCTCAGGGTGCCCTTGGGGCCCTTGACCGTCACCTGGGCGCCGTCGATCGTGACGTCGACACCCGAAGGCACGACCACGGGCATCCGTCCGATGCGCGACATGTCAGATCTCCTTCTCGGGTCTCGGGGTTACCAGACGTAGGCGAGGACTTCCCCACCCACGCCCTTCTGGTTCGCCTGACGGTCGGTCAGCAGACCCTGGCTCGTCGAGATGATCGCGACGCCGAGGCCGCCGAGCACCTTGGGCAGGCCCGTGCTCTTCGCGTACACCCGCAGGCCGGGCTTGCTGATCCGGCGGACGCCGGCGATCGAGCGCTCACGCTGGCGGCCGTACTTGAGGGTGATGGTCAGGGTCTTGGCGACGCCGCCGGTCGGGTCGTCGGCCACCTCGAAGGAGGTGATGTAGCCCTCCGCCTTGAGGATGTCGGCGACGCCGGCCTTCAGCTTGCTGTAGGGCATGGTCACCGAGTCGTGGTACGCCTGGTTGGCGTTGCGCAGACGGGTCAGCATGTCTGCGATCGGGTCGGTCATGGTCATGGTCGTGTCGTTCTCTCTCGATGTGGTTTCCCGGTGAGTTCCTCGCCGGGACCTGCAGCGTTCGGGTAGGAGTGGGTCGCCGTCACCAGCTGGACTTGGTCACGCCGGGCAGCTCGCCGCGGTGGGCCATCTCGCGCAGGCAGATCCGGCACAGGCCGAACTTGCGGTAGACGGCCTTGGGACGGCCGCAGCGCTGGCAGCGGGTGTAGCCACGGACGGCGAACTTGGGCTTGCGCGCCGCCTTCACCCTCAGGGCAGTCTTCGCCATGTCAGTTCTCCTTGAAGGGGAAGCCGAGCTGCTTCAGCAGCGCACGCCCCTGCTCGTCGTTCGTCGCGGTGGTCACGACCGTGATGTCCATGCCTCGGGGACGGTCGACGCGGTCCTGGTCGATCTCGTGGAACATGACCTGCTCGGTCAGGCCGAAGGTGTAGTTGCCGCGGCCGTCGAACTGGCCCGGGTTGAGGCCCCGGAAGTCGCGGATGCGCGGCAGTGCCAGCGACAGCAGCCGGTCCAGGAACTCCCACATCCGGTCGCCGCGCAGGGTGACGTGAGCACCGATCGGCATGCCCTCACGCAGCTTGAACTGCGCGATGGACTTGCGAGCCTCGGTGACCATCGGCTTCTGGCCGGTGATCACCGTCAGGTCGCGGATGGCGCCCTCGATCAGCTTCGAGTCGCGTGCGGCCTCGCCGACACCCATGTTGACCACGATCTTGGTCAGCCCGGGCACCTGCATGATGTTGCCGATCTCGAACTCGCTGCGCAGCGCGGGGACGATCTCCTCGCGGTAGCGGGTCTTGAGACGAGGCGCGACCCTCTCCTCGACGACGGAATCGGTCATGTCAGATCTCCTTCCCGGTGCGGCGCGAGACGCGGACGCTGCGCGTGCCGGTGTACGTCGAGCCGTCGGGGCGTCGCTTCTGGACCTCTTCGCGGCGGTAGCCGAGGCGGGTCACGCCGTCGCCCTCGACGAGCATCACGTTGGACACGTGGATCGGGGCCTCGGTGGTGATGATGCCGCCCGTGGTGCCACCGCGACCGCCCTGCTGGACGACCTTGGTGTGCTTCTTGACGCGGTTCACGCCCTCGACGACGACCCGCGCGTCCTCACGGAGCACCTGGATCACCTTGCCCTCGGCGCCCTTGTCCTTGCCGGCGATCACCTTGACGGTGTCGCCCTTCTTGATCTTCATCGCGTGCTTCCCCATCTCAGAGCACCTCCGGTGCGAGCGAGATGATCTTCATGAACCGCTTGTCGCGCAGCTCGCGGCCGACCGGGCCGAAGATGCGCGTACCGCGCGGCTCGCCGTCCTGCCGCAGGATGACCGCGGCGTTCTCGTCGAACTTGATGTAGGAGCCGTCGGGACGCCTGCGCTCCTTGGTCGTGCGGACGACGACCGCCTTGACGACCTCGCCCTTCTTGATGTTGCCGCCGGGGATGGCGTCCTTGACCGTGCAGACGATCACGTCACCGATGCCGGCGTACCGACGACCCGAGCCACCGAGCACGCGGATGCAGAGGACTTCCTTCGCACCCGTGTTGTCGGCGACCTTGAGCCGGGACTCCTGCTGGATCACTTGGCACGCTCCAGAACGGTCACGACGCGCCAGCGCTTGGTCGCGGACAGCGGACGGGTCTCCATCAGCTGCACGCGGTCACCGATGCCGCAGTCGTTGGTCTCGTCGTGGGCCTTGAGCCGCGAGGTGCGGCGCAGGACCTTGCCGTAGAGCGCGTGCTTCACGCGGTCCTCGACCTCGACCACGACGGTCTTGTCCATCTTGTCGCTGACGACCAGGCCCTCACGCACCTTGCGGGGCTTGCGGGTCACGGCGCTTCCGGTCTCGCTCATGCGTCGGCGCTCTCTTTCTCAGCCTTCTCGTTCTCGTCCGCGCCCGGGGTGGACCGGATGCCGAGCTCGCGCTCGCGCACCACGGTGTAGATCCGGGCGATGTCCTTCTTGACCGTGCGGAGCCGACCGTGGCTCTCCAGCTGGCCGGTGGCCGCCTGGAAGCGCAGGTTGAACAGCTCCTCCTTGGACTCGCGCAGGCGGGCCTCGAGGTCGGTCGCGTTCATGTCGTCCAGCTCGTGGGCCGTCAGGCTGCTCGCCATCAGAACTCACCGGCCTCTCGGGAGATGAAACGGGTCTTCATCGGCAGCTTGTGCTGCGCGCGACGCATCGCCTCGCGGGCCGTGGTCTCGTCGACACCGGACAGCTCGAAGAGCACGCGTCCCGGCTTGACGTTCGCGATGAACCACTCGGGCGAACCCTTGCCGGAGCCCATCCGGGTCTCGGCGGGCTTCTTGGTCAGCGGGCGGTCGGGGAAGATGTTGATCCAGACCTTGCCGCCACGCTTGATGTGACGGGTCATCGCGATCCGGGCCGACTCGATCTGCCGGTTGGTGACGTAGTGACCCTCGATCGCCTGGATGCCGAAGTCACCGAACGCCAGGCGGGTGCCGCCCTTCGCGGCACCGGACCGGTTGGGCCGGTGCTGCTTGCGGTGCTTGTAACGGCGTGCCATCAACATGGCTCAGGCCTCCGTTCCGGTGGCCGGCGCGGCCGGTGCTGCCGCCTCGGTGGAGGCGGCGGCCGGTGCAGCCTCGGCGGCCGCGGGAGCGGCCTCGGAGCCGCCGGTGCGGTCGGCGCGTGTCGGCCGGGTGCCGCGGCTGGGGCGCTCGCCGCCACGCGACGGACGGCCGCTGCGGCCGGGAACGCCGGCGCGTGCGGCGGCCTGGGCCTGACGCTCGGCGCGGGTGCCCGCGACCTCGCCCTTGTAGATCCAGACCTTGACGCCGATGCGGCCGAAGGTGGTCTTGGCCTCGTAGAAGCCGTAGTCGATGTCGGCCCGCAGGGTGTGCAGGGGCACGCGGCCCTCACGGTAGAACTCGGTACGCGACATCTCGGCGCCGTTGAGGCGGCCGGAGCACTGGACGCGGATGCCCTTGGCGCCGGAGCGCATGGTCGTCTGCATCGCCTTGCGCATCGCGCGACGGAACTGCACGCGGCCGCTGAGCTGCTCGGCGACACCCTGGGCGACCAGCTGCGCGTCGACCTCGGGGTTCTTCACCTCGAGGATGTTCAGCTGGACCTGCTTGCCGGTGAGCTTCTCCAGGTCGCCGCGGATGCGGTCGGCCTCGGCGCCACGGCGTCCGATCACGATGCCCGGGCGGGCGGTGTGGATGTCCACCCGCACCCGGTCACGGGTGCGCTCGATCTCGACCTTCGAGATGCCGGCCCGCTCCATGCCCTTGGACAGGAGGCGGCGGATCGCGACGTCCTCGCCGACGTACGCCTTGTAGAGCTTGTCGGCGTACCACCGCGACTTGTGATCGGTGGAGATGCCGAGGCGGAAGCCGTTCGGGTTGATCTTCTGGCCCATCAGGCCTTCCCCTTCTTCCGGTTCTTGGTCTCACCCTGGTTGGACCGGGTGGAGGTCTTCTTCACCGGCTCGGGACGAGGTGTCACGACGACGGTGATGTGGCTCGTGCGCTTGAGGATCCGGGTGGCGCGACCCTGGGCCCGCGGGCGCCAGCGCTTCATGGTCGGACCCTCGTCGACCTGGGTGTTGCTGACGACCAGGTCGGCCCGGTCGAGGTCCTCGGTGGTCTCGGCGTTCGCGATCGCGCTCTCCAGGACCTTGTAGACGGTCTGGGCGGCCGACTGCGGTGCGAACTGCAGCAGCGACAGGGCGTCGTCCACGGGCAGGCCGTTGATCATCTGCGTCACGCGGCGGGCCTTCATGGGGGTGATCCGCTGGTAACGCGCGCTCGCGTAGGAGCCCGGCTGGTCGCCGAGCAGCGACTCGCGGCGGGCGCTGGTGCGCCGGCGCTCGGTCACAGGCATGGTCTGATCTCCTCTTGCTGCCCCCGCGTCAGCGGCGGCGGCCCTTCCGGTCGTCCTTGACGTGTCCGCGGTAGGTGCGGGTGGGGGCGAACTCCCCCAGCTTGTGGCCGACCATCGAGTCGGTCACGAACACGGGCACGTGCTTGTGGCCGTCGTGCACGGCGATCGTGTGGCCGATCATGGCCGGGACGATCATCGAGCGACGCGACCAGGTCTTGATGACGTTGTGGGAGCCCTTGTCGTTCTCGGCGTCCACCTTCTTCATCAGGTGGTCGTCCACGAAGGGACCCTTCTTCAGGCTGCGCGGCATTGGTCAGGCTCCTCAGCGCTTCTTGCCGGTACGGCGACGACGGATGATCTGCTTGTCGCTGGCCTTGCCCTTGCGACGCGTACGACCCTCGGGCTTGCCCCACGGGCTGACCGGGTGGCGACCACCCGAGGTCTTGCCCTCACCGCCACCGTGCGGGTGGTCGACGGGGTTCATGACCACACCGCGGACGGTCGGGCGCTTGCCCTTCCAGCGCATGCGGCCGGCCTTGCCCCAGTTGATGTTGGACTGCTCGGCGTTGCCGACCTCACCGATCGAGGCGCGGCAGCGGACGTCGACGAAGCGCATCTCACCCGACGGCAGGCGCAGGGTGGCGCGTGAGCCCTCCTTGGCGACCAGCTGCGCGGAGTTGCCCGCCGAGCGGGCGATCTTGGCGCCGCCGCCCGGACGCATCTCGATGCAGTGGATCGTCGTACCGACCGGGATGTTGCGCAGTGGGAGGTTGTTGCCCACCTTGATGTCGGCGTTGGGACCGGACTCGAGCATCGTGCCCTGGCCGAGGTCCTTCGGCGCCACGATGTAGCGCTTCTCGCCGTCGGCGTAGTGCAGCAGCGCGATCCGGGCCGTGCGGTTGGGGTCGTACTCGATGTGCGCGACCTTGGCCGGGACGCCGTCCTTGTCGTAGCGACGGAAGTCGATCAGCCGGTAGGCGCGCTTGTGGCCACCGCCCTGGTGACGGGTGGTGATCCGGCCCTGGTTGTTGCGGCCGCCCTTCTTGGGCAGGGCGCGCGTCAGCGACTTCTCCGGCGTGGTCCGGGTGATCTCGACGAAGTCGGCCACCGAGGAGCCACGACGGCCCGGGGTGGTCGGCTTGTACTTGCGGATAGCCATGTCTCGTTACCTCTCAAGCCCGGTCAGGAGACCGGACCTCCGAAGATGTCGATGCGGTGACCCTCGGCCAGGCTGACGATCGCGCGCTTGGTGTTCTTGCGGCGGCCGATGCCCGTGCGGGTACGACGGGTCTTGCCCTGGCGGTTGATCGTGTTCACCGAGGTGACCTTGACGCCGAAGACCTTCTCGACCGCGATCTTGATCTCGGTCTTGTTGGCCTCCGGGTGCACCAGGAAGGTGTACTTGTTGGCGTCGAGGAGGCCGTAGCTCTTCTCCGACACGACCGGCGCGAGCAGGATGTCGCGGTGGTCCTTGTGCAGCGTGCTCACTGGTCCTCACCCTCTGCGCTGGTGCCGCCGCCGGCGCGGGTGAAGCCCGCCGCCTCGGCGTCCTCGGCGGTCTTGAAGTAGAACTCCGCCTCGGTCGCGTCGTACCACTGGCCCTCGGGCTCGTGGAACAGTCCGGAGTCGGCGTTGCCCTTGACCGGGAAGCCCTTCGGGGCCCCACCGCTCTTCAGCGGAGCCTTGGCGCCCTTGGGCAGGTCCGGCTTGTCGTCCTCGGTCTTCGCCGGCGCGTCCTCGGTAGCCGCGACCTTCTTGGCGGCCTTGGCCGGCTTCTCGTCGGCCTTCGGCGCCTTGTCCTCGGTGGCAGCGGCCTTCTTGGCTGCCTTGGCCGGCTTCTCCTCGGCGACCTCGGACTGCTCCTCGACCGGGGCCGACTCGGCCGTGCCACCCACGAACGCCTCGTAGGCGCCACGGGTGAAGACGAGGTCGTCGGCATCCAGCACGTCGTAGGTGTTGAGCTGGTCGACGGCGACGATGTGCGCCTCGACCGCATTGCGCAGCGAGAGCCAGGTCAGCGCGTCGGAGCGCTCCAGCACGACGAGGAAGTTCGCCCGGTCGGCCACGAGGCCGCGCAGGGCGCCCAGCGCCGACTTGGTCGACGGGGTGTCGCCGGAGATCAGCGACTCCACCACGTGGATCCGTCCGTCGCGCGCCCGGTCGGACAGGGCACCGCGGAGCGCGGCGGCGACCATCTTCTTGGGCGTTCGCTGGGCGTAGTTACGCGGCTGCGGACCGTGGACCACACCACCACCGGCGAACTGCGGGGCGCGGGTCGAGCCCTGACGCGCCCGGCCGGTGCCCTTCTGCCGGTAGGGCTTGCGGCCACCGCCGCGGACGTTGCCGCGGGTCTTGGTGGAGTGGGTGCCCTGACGTGCCGCGGCCTGCTGGGCCACCACGACCTGGTGGATCAGCGGGATGTTGACCTCGACGTCGAAGATCTCGGCCGGCAGGTCGACCTTGACGACCTTGGCGCCGGACGAGCTCGTGGCCGGGGTCTTGGCGGCAGCCTTCTTGGTGGCGGTAGCCATGCTCAGGCCTCCTTCTGCGCCTGCTTGGCGGCCGAGCGGAGGACCACGAGACCGCCCTTGGGGCCGGGGATGGCGCCCTTCAGGAGGATCAGGCCCTTCTCGGTGTCGACCGCGTGGACGACGACGTTCTGGGTGGTGACGGTGTCGCGACCCATCTGGCCGGACATCCGGACGCCCTTGAAGACGCGACCCGGAGTCGCGCAGGCGCCGATCGAGCCCGGCTTGCGGTGGTTCTTGTGGGCACCGTGGGAGGCGCCGACGCCGTGGAAGCCGTGCCGCTTCATGGTGCCGGCGAAGCCCTTGCCCTTCGTCGTGCCGGTGACGTCGATGACGTCACCGGTGGCGAAGGTGTCGGCCGGGAGCTCCTGGCCGACGGTGTAGGAACCGGCGTCCGCGGTGCGGATCTCGGCGACGTGCTTGCGCGGGGTGACACCGGCCCGGGCGAACTGACCCGCCTCGGGCTTGGTGACCTTGCGCGAGTCGATCTCGCCGAACGCGACCTGGATGGCGTTGTAGCCGTCGGACTCCGGTTTGCGGACCGTGGTCACGACGTTCGTCGACGCCGCGACGACGGTGACCGGGACGATCCGGTTGTTGTCGTCCCACATCTGGGTCATGCCGAGCTTGGTGCCCAGCAGGCCCTTCACGTTTCGTTCAACAGTCATGGGGTAACTCCAGGCCTCAGAGCTTGATCTCGATGTCGACACCTGCGGGCAGGTCCAGGCGCATCAGGGAGTCCACGGTCTTCGGCGTCGGGTCGATGATGTCGATGAGCCGCTTGTGGGTGCGCATCTCGAAGTGCTCGCGGGAGTCCTTGTACTTGTGGGGCGAGCGGATCACGCAGTACACGTTCTTCTCGGTCGGCAGCGGCACCGGGCCGGCGACCTTGGCACCCGTGCGGGTGACGGTGTCCACGATCTTGCGCGCCGAGGTGTCGATCACCTCGTGGTCATAGGCCTTGAGCCTGATGCGGATCTTCTGTCCCGCCATAGGTCTCTCTCGTCCTTCGTGTCGTGCCTGCGAGTCCGTTCCCGGTCGGCTCCGGCGGAGCCCTCCGTGTGCCTGCCGGCCCGCCTGATGGTCCGACCCCCGAGGTCGGGCGTGTCGCGTTCCCGCGGCACACAGATCACCCAGGATCAGAGATCTGCATCGTGTTGGTGGGCGCCCCGCCCCCCTTCACCGCAGGGGCCGAGCCATCGGGTCTCCAGGTGCGGCGCGACGTACAGCGACTGCGGAACCAGCAGGAGACGCGATTCAGAAGTCAAGGACGGCGCGCCCCGGCAACCCGCCGGAGCAACCGGACAATCCTGACAGATGCCCCCCGCGAGCGCCAAATTGAGCCGGGTCGCCGGGTTTCAGGTGAGCCGGGGCGCAGTCGAGCGAGCGTGTCGAGACCCGGTGACCGTACCGCGGACCTCCCGAGGCCCGGTGGTTTCGGGAGGGTCGCAGGGCTCGCTCCTCGACCACCGGCGCCCGGCTCTTCGCCCGTCGAGAGCGTGAAGCGATTCGCCCCTGTGATCCCCTCCTCCCTGACAGGATGGGCCCTCGCTACGTCGGGACGGATCCGGCTGCCGAGCACGAGGGGAGACGGCTGTGCCGGGAGATCAGCCTCCGCCGCCCGGGTGGCAGCCGCCGGAGCCCGAGGCGCAGCCGCAGTGGGGACGACCGAGCCCCCCGCCCGGCTCGGCGCCCGCGCCCGCGCAGGGGACCCAGCAGCCGTCCTGGGGTGAGTTCGACCCGTATCGCGAGGTGCCGCCCCCCGGCTGGCCCACACCCGATCCGCGGCAGGCACCGCCGGCGTACGCCTATCCCGTGGGGATGCCCGTGGCCCACAAGCCCGGCGCGATCCCGTTGCGTCCGCTCGTGCTCAGCGACATCTTCGACGGAGCGTTCAAGATCATCCGCTACAACCCGAGGGCGACGATCGGCGCCGCCGTGCTGGTCTCGGCCGTGGCGATGATCGTCCCGATCGCGGTCGGGCTGTTCACCGGGTCGACCGGCGGGCTGCAGCCCGACCCGAGCACGGACACCCTCAACGACAGCCAGATCCTCAGCCTCCTGGTCGCGCTCGGCGGACTCCTGGTGGGTGCCCAGCTGCAGTCGATCGGCCTGCTGTTCGTCTCCGGGATGATCGCCCACGTCAGCTCGGCGGCGGCGGTCGGCCGCAAGCTCACCATGGCGGAGGCCTGGGCCGCGACGCACGGCAAGCGGTGGCGGCTCCTCGGGATGGCGTTCCTGCTCGGACTGGCGGTCGTGCTGGCGGTGACGCTCGTCGGAGGGATCCTGGTGGTCGGCATCCTGGCGTTCGACGCACCGCTGGGGGCCGTCGTGGTCGTCGGAGTGGTGCTCGCCCTGCTCCTCACCGTGGTGGTCGTGTGGTTCTGGATCCGCGTGCGCGCGCTCGCCGTCCCGACCCTGATGCTCGAGCCGGTCGGCATCTTCGGGGCCCTGGGACGCTCCGTACGGCTGACCTCGCAGCAGTTCTGGCGGCTTCTCGGGCTGCTGCTCCTCGTCTACCTGGTGGTCGGCGTCGCGGGCGGCATCCTCCGACTGCCGTTCAGCGTCACCGGCGAGGTCTTCCTGACCAGCTCCGGCGCGTCCAGCTACGGCCTCCTGATCTACCTCCTGATGACCGCCGTCGGCTCGGTCGTCTCGGCGGCGGTCGTGCAGCCCTTCTCGGCCGCGGTGTCCGCGCTGCTGTACATCGACCAGCGCATCCGCAAGGAGGCGTATGACGTCGAGCTGATGACGCGGTCGGGGATCCTGCCCGCCTGATGCTCGCGCCCGGTCCTCCCCTGCAGCCCTCCGGCGACGAGGGTCGTCGTCTGCTGCGCAACGAGCTGCTGCACGGCGAGTACCACCGCCAGCACGTCCTCCAACGCATCCTCGACTGGATCTGGCGCCGGCTCCAGGGCGGCGTCGGTGTCGCGTCGGGCAGTAGCTGGATCACGACGCTGGTGATCATGCTGGTCGCCGGCATGCTGCTCGTCGGCCTGGCGCTCCTGGTCTCGCGGATCCGTCGAGACCGTCGCCGCCGCGAGCAGGAGGCCGCGGTGCTCACCGCGGACCGGCCGTCGGCGAGCGAGCTCCGCCGCCTGGCCGAGGCTGCGCTGGCCGAGGGTCGGAACGACGACGCGGTGGTGGAGGCCTTCCGGGCGCTGGCCGTGCGCCAGGTCGAGCGCGGCCGGCTGGCTGACCAGCCCGGCACCACCGCCCACGAGGTCGCGGCCACCCTCGCCACGGCGTACCCCGACCAGCGCGAGCGCGTCGGCCGGGGGGCGGACGTCTTCGACGCCACCTACTACGGCGACCGTCCGGCCAGTCGCGACGACGCCGCGGCCCTGCTCGAGCTCGATGACGTCCTGGCCGGTGGCCGATGAGCTGGCTGGTGCGACACCGCGTCGCCTTCCTCGTGGCCATCGCGGCCGTGGTCGCGATCGCCGGCTCGGCCTGGCTCGGCCGGGGATCTCGCGCGTACGCCGCCGACCTCGATCCGGGCAACCCCGACGGCTCGGGCGCCCAGGCGCTGGCCCGGGTGCTCGACGACCAGGGCCTGGAGGTCGACGTGGTGCGTTCGCAGGACGCGCTCGACGATGCGACCCTCGACGCGTCGACCACGGTGGTGGTGACGTCGACCGGCAACCTCGGCCGTTCCACGACCCGCCACCTGCTGCGCCACCAGGGCGACGCGCATCTGGTCGTCGTCGCCCCGGGTCCACAGCTCCTGCGCCAGCTCGGGGTCGGGACATACTCGATCTCCACGGCTCCGGACGCGTCGGTGCCCGCCGGCTGCCTGGCGTACGACGACCTCGCGGTCAAGGTCGACGCGGCCCAGGCCTACGGCGGCGGCGGCTGCTTCCCCGTCCCGGACGGCGCGATGATCGCCGACCCCCAGCCGGGGCTGACCCTCCTGGGCGCGTCGGACATCCTCACCAACGACCAGGTGCTCGAGGCGGACAATGCGGCCGTCGCCCTGCGGCTGCTGGGCCAGCGACCTCGGCTCGTCTGGTACGTCCCCTCGCTGACCGACCTGCGGGGAGCCGACAGCGTCTCGGCGCGCAGCCTGCTGCCCGACTGGCTCACCCCGGCGCTGTGGCTGTCGGGCCTGGCCGCTGTTGGGCTGATCGTCTGGCGCAGCCGACGCCTCGGCCCGCTCGCGCACGAGCCGCTGCCGGTCTCGGTGAAGGCGGTCGAGACGACGCGGAACCTGGGTCGGCTCTACCGTCGCTCGGGTGACCGCACCCACGCCGCCGAGACGCTGCGCGCCGCCGCACGCGCTCGTCTGGCCCAGCGACTGCATCTCCCCCGGCGGGTCCGGCCCGACCTGCTCGTCGCCGATGTCGCGGCCAGCAGCGGGCGGCCGTTCGAGGAGATCGACGTCCTGATCGGCGAGCAGGCGCTCCCACCCCACGACGACCGCGCGCTGGCCGACCTGGCCCGACGGCTTGACGAGCTCGACAGAGAGGTGTCACCCCGATGACGACCACACCGACCAGCCAGGACGCCCGCGAGCGCCTGAGCGCCGTTCGCGCCGAGGTGGCCAAGGCCGTCGTCGGCCAGGACGCCGCGGTGTCCGGCCTGCTCGTGTCGCTCCTGTGCGGCGGGCACGTCCTGATGGAGGGCGTGCCGGGCGTCGCCAAGACCCTGCTCGTCCGCAGCCTCGCGGCCGCGCTGTCCGTGCAGACCCGGCGGGTGCAGTTCACGCCCGACCTCATGCCGGGCGACATCACCGGCTCGATGGTGATCGACCCCCACCGCGGCGAGCTGTCGTTCCGCGAGGGCCCGGTCTTCACCAACCTGCTGCTCGCCGACGAGATCAACCGCACGCCACCCAAGACCCAGTCCGCGCTGCTCGAGGCGATGGAGGAGGGGCAGGTCTCGGTCGACGGCGTCAGCCACGCACTCCCCCGGCCCTTCCTCGTCGCCGCTACGCAGAACCCGGTCGAGTACGAAGGCACCTATCCCCTCCCCGAGGCGCAGCTGGACCGCTTCCTGCTCAAGGTCGTGCTCCCCGTCCCGGACCGGGCCCAGGAGCTCGAGATCGTGACCCGGCACGCCGCGGGCTTCGACCCGCAGGACGTCGCGGCGTCGGGCGTGGCCGCCGTCGCGGGCGGTGCGGACATCGACGCCGGCCGCCGGGCCGTGCGCGAGGTGCAGGTCTCATCCGAGGTCGCGGGGTACGTCGTCGACGTCGCCCGCGCGACGCGGCAGGCTCCCTCGCTCGGTCTCGGCGCCAGCCCCCGGGGCGCGGTGGCACTCATGCGGACGTCGCGCGCGTGGGCGTGGCTGTCGGGGCGCGACTTCGTGACCCCCGACGACGTCAAGGCGCTCGCCCAGGCGACGCTCGCCCACCGGCTCTCGCTGCGGGCCGAGGCCGAGCTCGAAGGGGTCGACGTCGGCGCCGTGCTCTCCTCGGCCCTCGGCTCCGTTCCGGTCCCTCGGTAGGCCGAGGACCCGATGGCGATCACCGGACGCGTCCCGCTGCTGCTCCTCCTGGGGCTGGTGGCGGTCCTGCTGCGCCCGGAGGGATCGACGGTGTTCCTCTGGCTGCTGGTCGTCCTGGCGCTGGTGGGCGCCGACTGGCTCCTCGCCCTGTCGCCGCAGGTGCTCTCGGTCGAGAGGGTGTCGCCGGGGCGGGTGCGCGTCCAGCACGACGCCACCAGCGTGGTCGTGCTCTCCCACCCGGGGGGTCGACGCGCCTCACTGCTGGTCCGCGACGCGTGGCAGCCGTCGGCCGGCGCCCACGACAACCGCCACCGACTCCGCCTCGGCCCCGGCGACCAGGTCGCGCTGACGACGTCGCTGCGACCGCTCCGCCGTGGCGAGCTCACGGCGTACGGCGTGACGGTGCGGAGCTACGGCCCGCTCGGGCTCGCTGCCCGGCAGGGCACCCTGCCGGCGCCGTCGTCGCTGCGAGCGCTGCCGCCGTTCGAGTCCCGCAAGCACCTGCCGTCACGGCTGGCCCGGCTGCGCGACCTGGACGGACGGTCGGCGGTGAGGGTGCGTGGCCAGGGGACCGAGTTCGACTCGCTGCGCGAGTACGTCCGCGGCGACGACGTCCGGTCGATCGACTGGCGTGCCTCGGCCCGCAACCGCAACGTCGTGGTCCGCACCTGGCAGCCCGAGCGAGACCGACGGGTCGTGCTGGTGCTGGACACGTCCCGCGTGTCGGCCGGGCGCGTGGACGACGTGCCCCGGCTCGACTCGGCGATGGAGGCCGCGCTGCTCCTCACCGCCCTCGCCGCGCGCGCCGGCGACCGCGTCGACGTCGTCGCCGGCGACCGGCGGATCCGCACGCGGCTGCGGCTGGCCGGAGCCCGGGACGCCACCAGCCGCCTCGAGGACGCGTTCGCCGGTCTCCACGCCGAGATCGCCGAGGCGGACTGGACCGCCCTGGCGGGCGCCGTCCAGTCGTTCGGCCGGCAGCGCGCGTTGGTCTGCCTGCTCACGCCGCTCGAACCGTCGGCGGTCGAGGAAGGACTGCTCCCCGTGCTCCCCGTGCTGGTCGCGCACCACCGTGTCGTCCTGGCCTCGGTCCGCGACCCGGAGCTGGAGCGCCTGGCCGAGGCCCGCGCCGGGCTCGACGAGGTGTACGCCGCCGCGGCGGCCGAGCAGACCCTGGCCCGCCGCCGCGCCACCGCCGACCTGCTGGAGACGCTCGGCGTGCATGTGCTCGACGTGCCGGCCGACGAGCTGCCCCCGGCTCTGGCCGACCACTACCTCTCGCTGAAAGCCGCGGGGCTGTTGTAGAGGCGGCTTGCCCGCAAGCGGGCTTCGCCGTTCGCTGCGGTCTGCCGGCGCTGCCGCGCCGGCAGGTCCTCGCTCAAGCCTGCGTGGCCACGCGATCGTCGAGCAGGAGCGGGTCGATGTCACCGTCGTGGCCGCGGTGGAACGCCTGGCGGCCGAGCACGAAGACGTAGGCGAGGAAGGCCGCCTCGGCCAGGAAGCCGATCGCGATGCGGGCCCAGGTGGGCAGCGGGCTCGGGGTCACGAACGCCTCGATGACGCCACTGACCGCCAGCACGCCGACCAGGCCGAGGGCGACCGTGCCGGCGGTGCGGCCCTCGCGGGCGAAGGACTGCGCACGAGTCAGGTCGCCCGGCTCGACCCACGACCAGAACAGCCGCAGGCCCACCCCGCCCGCGACGAAGACGGCGGTCAGCTCGAGCATCCCGTGCGGGAGGATCAGCCCCCAGAACTCGGCCGCGTGGCCGTGGCGGGTCATGATCGAGCCGATGATCGCGAGGTTCGCGACGTTCTGGAACAGCAGGTAGATCACCGGGAGGCCGAGCACGCCGAGGGCGAGGCAGAGGCCGGTCACCCACACGTTGTTGGTCCAGACCTCGGCCGCGAAGTGGGAGGCGGCGTACGTGCTGTAGTAGCCGGAGAAGTCGTGGTTCACCAACCGGTCGACGTCGCGGGGCGAGAGCAGGCTCTGCTCGACGTTGGGGTGGTCGAGCAGCCAGACCATCATCACGCCGGTCACGACGACGTTGCCCGCGGCGGTAGCGATCCACCACCACCGCAGCCGGTACAGGGCCGCCGGGAACCGCTCGGTCACGAACGACAGGACGCCCTGCCAGGTGCTGCCGCGCGACGCTCCCGCCCGGTTGCGGGCACGGCTCAGCAGCAGGGAGAGATAGGTGATGACGGTGGCATCGGGCGCCGCGGTCCGGACCACAGAGAGGTGAGTGGCGACCCGCTGGTAGCGCTCCACGAGCTCGTCGCTCTCACGGCCGTCCAGGCGCCGCTTCCTGGTCAGCGCCTCGAGCCGCTCCCACTCCGCGTGGTGAGCCAGCACATACGCGTCCAGATCCACGCCCCGGACTTTATGCTGTCCGCGATGTCGTCACCGGAGTTCGCGATGCTCTCGTCGGACGACCTCGTCACGGGCGAGGCCGTCGCCCTCGACCTGCCCCCGGCCTCCGTCGCCGCCCGGATCGGCTCGGGCGTGCTCGACGTGCTCATGATGGGGGCGGTCGCCTTCGGCGCGTTCTTCCTGGCGCTGGTCGTCAGCTTCCACACGGACGGCGCCCTGCGACACGTCGCCGTGGTCTGCACGCTGATGGTGGTCTTCCTGGTGTACCCGACCACCGTCGAGACCCTGACCCGCGGGAAGTCGGTCGGCAAGTGGGTGATCGGCCTCCGGGTCGTCCGCGACGACGGGGGCACGGTCACCGCACAGCAGTCGTTCGTGCGGGCGCTGGTGGCGATCCCGGAGATCTACCTCCTCGCCGGAGGCCCGGCGTTCTTCAGCTGCCTGGTGAGCTCGCGCGGCAAGCGCCTGGGCGACTACGCCGCGGGCACGTACGTCGTGCGCGACCGGGTGAGCCTGTCCCTCCAGCCACCCCTGCCGATGCCGTCCGCTCTCGCCTCGTGGGCCGCCCACGCCGATCTGGGCACCCCTCCGGTCGGGCTGAGCCTGGCGATCCGGCAGTACCTCACCCGCCTCTCGGCCCTCGACCCCGCCGCGCGGCAGCGCATGGGCGAGCTCCTCGCGAACCGGCTGTCGGCGTACGTCGCCCCACCACCGCCGCCGGGCACGCAGCCCTGGGACTTCCTGGCCGCGGTCGCTGCCACCCGCCGCGAGCGCGACCTCGCCCGACTGCACCGCGACGAGACGCTGCGGGCGCGGTTGACCGCGCGCTGACCGCGTCCTCGCCGTCGCTGGGTCAGCCCCCGAGGGCGAAGCTGCTGAAGATCGCGCCTCCGAACGCGAGCACCACGACCAGGAACACCACCGACAGCGCCAGCAGCGCGGTCGAGACGATGCCGAGGATCCGGCCGATGTTCGCCTCGCTCTCGCCGCCCCACTGGCCGCCGGCAGCCTGGATCTCGGAGACGACACGGTTGCCCATGCCCCAGGCGAACGGCCCGATCAGGCCGCACACCACGATCCCCAGGATGCCGAGCACCAGCACGGTCACGGCCTGCGGGTGCTTCGGTGGCTGTGGGTACGCCGGGTAGCCGGGCGGCGGACCGTACGCCGGCGGCGGCTGCTGCGTCATGGCGGCATTGTGGCAGCAGCAGTCACCCGGCAAAGGGGGTTGCCGGAGACGGGTTGCCGACTTACCGTCGAGGCATGCCGGACGAGGCCTGGGGCGTGGTCGTTCTCGCCTTGATCACCGCGGGTCTGGTCGGCGCGATCTGGACGCTCGCCCACATCGCCGACATCCTGGAGCGCGGCGATCGCGTGGCCCGGTTCCTGACGTTCGTGAAGTCTCCCGCTCCGGCGCCGGCCGGGATGCCCATCGAGCGGATCGCGGCCGATCTCCGCCGGATCCGCCCGCAGGCGCTGACCCCGACCGCAGGGATGCCCATGGTGCGGCGCAAGGCGATCGCCGCGGCGTATGACGAGGCGCTGCTGGACGCCTGCCGGGCACTCGACATACCGACCGAGCTCGACCGGATGACCGACGCCCTCGAGCGGGAGAGTGAGCGCTTGCGCACGGAGGCCGAGCTCGAACGCGCCGGCGTCACCTTCGACGGGCGCGCCTGACCGGTTGCTTCAGCGTCGCGTGTAGCGGAGGTCGGTGATCGCGCGACCGGCATCGACGCCCTTGCGCTCGAACTTCGTGACCGGTCGCTCCTCCCACCGCGGCACGACACCACCGGTGAGAGCGGGCTCGGCGTCGAGCACGGTCGCCATCTGGCGGGCGTAGTCCTGCCAGTCGGTGGCGAGCCGCCAGACCCCGCCGGGCGCGAGCCGGCCGGCGGCCAGCGCGGCGAAGGGCGCATCCACCAGGCGTCGCTTGTGGTGCCTGGTCTTGGGCCACGGGTCGGGGAAGAAGGTCCAGAGCTCGGCCAGGGAGTCGGGTGGGAGCTGGTTCTGGACCATCCACACCGCGTCGATCGAGCAGAAGCGGACGTTGGTCGCCCCCGCCGTCGCCACCTCCGCGAGCGAGGACGCGATGCCCGGCCGCCAGACCTCCAGCGCCAGCACGTCGTACGCCGGACGGGCGGCGGCGAGCACGCCGGTCGCCTCCCCGACGCCGGACCCGATCTCCACGATCAACGGTGCCTCCCGGCCGAACCAGTCCGCGAGCGCGAAGCCCGGTTGGTCGACCGCCTCGTCGGGGATCACCCAGGCCTCGTGATGCGCCGCCCAGGCTTCCGCCTGCTGGGGCGTGAAGCGGTTGCCGCGGCGCGAGTAGCTGAGCACCTCGCGCACCCGCCGACCGTCTGCGGTGAACCGCTGGTGCGGCCGCGCCGGCGGCGTCGGGCCGGCCGGGGACTCCGAGGACATGACGGCATTCTCGCGGGGTCGGCGGTCGTGCGGCGTACTAGGGTCGCGGCGTGATCGACCCACGACCGCTCTGGGACTTCGGCGACCCCGCTGCCTCGGGCGAGCGCTTCATCGACGCGGCCGAGCAGGCCGACGAACCGGACAAGACGGCCTGGCTCTCCCAGTACGCCCGGGCGCTCGGGCTGATGGAGCGGTACGACGAGGCCCGCGACGTGCTCGACCGGCTGTCGTCCGACGAGGCCCAGGCGGCGACGTACCTCGACCTGGAGCGTGGCCGGGTGCGGAACTCGGCGGGCAGCCCCACCGAGGCCAGGCCGTACTTCGAGGCCGCCGCCCGGACGGCGGAGGGTGCCGGCCTCGACGCCCTGCACGTCGACGCCCTGCACATGGTCGCGATCGTCGCGCCGCCCGAGGAGCAGCACGAGATCAACGCCCGTGCGCTCGCGGTCGCGCGGGCGTCGTCCGACCGGCGGGCGCAGGACTGGGACGCCTCCCTGCTGAACAACATCGGGATGACCTACGCCGACGCCGACGACTTCGAGCAGGCGCTGGCGACGTTCCAGGAGGCGCTCACCGCCTGCGAACGGATCGGCGACCCGAGCCGGATCCGGATCGCGAAGTGGATGGTCGGGTGGTCCCTGCGCAACCTCGGCCGCCGGGACGAAGCACTCCAGATCCAGCAGGCTCTCAAGGCGGAGCTGGACTCGATCGGCGACGCCGACTCCTACGTCGACGAGGAACTCGCGCTCCTCGCGGACTGAGGTCGGTCAGGCCGGCGCCGGGACGTCGAGCGCGATCAGATCGCCGCTGGAGGCCACGACGAGCAGTCCTCCAGGGACGGCGATCGCTTTCATCGGGTCAAACATGGGTTCGTCGACCGAGACCCTCCACGCGACCGCCCCGTCGGGATAGTGCGCCACCACGTCCGGCAGCCCGGCGTTCACCTTGAACGCCGTCGGCCGCGGCGCAGGAAGGGGGGTCAGCTCGCTTCCGCGAACGGGATCGCCGTCGAGCCGGTCGATCGCACCGCTCTGTTTGTCCACGAGTAGGTCGTAGTTCCAGGGCGCCCACACCTCCACCTGGTCCGGACCCTGGTTCCCGATCTCGACTCCGCCGTCGGCATCGAATCCCTCGCCTGTCGGCTCGATCACTCGCCACTTCAGGCTTCCATCCGACACGTCGAAGGCGTCGAACGCGACATCGGAGGCGTAGACCGTGTCCCCGTCGACGGCGACCGCCTCGGGGGCGTACAGATGACGAACCCAGCGCACCGTGACCGGCAGCCGCCCGTCGGCGCCGGGCCAGAGCGTGACGCCCCGGGCAAGGTGCACGGGCTCGTTCGGACCGGCCGCGGGAGTGCTCAGGCCGTCGTCGGCCGGCGGCGTCGGCAGCGCAGGGCCTCCGGCCGGCGCCGGCAGGGCGCCCAGGCCGCCGGGGTTGGGCGCGGGGTCGCCGAGCGCCCAGACGGCCGCGCCCAGGGCGGCAACGACCGCCACCACCACGAGGACCGTCCTCCGAGACCACGCCATGGCTGTGGATCGTAGGTGAGCCCACGGCCCGGGAGTGGCCGAACGGAACGGATGGTCAGCCGAGCGCGTAGGTCAGCACATAGGTGTGACCGCGCTCGTCGATGGTGAGGGCGAGCGTGCCGGTGATGCCGATGAGCTCGCCGGTGCCCGACCCGGGCACGACGCGGTAGTCGAGGTACTGGTCTCCGGCATGCATCACGCCGAGCTGCTGGAACGCGAAGGTGCCCGCCCGACCGTGCAGGGATCCGTCGACGGTCTCGAGGGCGACGTAGCCGGCGCTGCCCTGCGTCGGGTCGCCGGCGGAGAGCATCAGCCCGCGGCCGGTGCCGGCGAGGTCGCCGGACCAGGTCTTGGCGATCGTGAGCCGGCCGATGCCGTCGTCGGAGTCCTGCGGCGTGATCGTCACCTCGAACGTGCCCTGCGCCGTCTCGGTCATGGCGCGAGCATGTCAGGGCGCGGGGACAGCTGGATCCCGGCCGCCCGGGCGGGCTCGGCGTACGCCACCGCGAGGCTGGTCACCGACTCGTGGGCGTTCAGGCCGCTCGGGTTGGGCACCACCCAGAGCTCCGCGGTCCCGATCGGCTCGGTCTGCCGACCCGCCGTGGCGTGCGGGAGGCTGAAAGCGGCGCGGTACGCCGTGATGCCGAGCACCGCGACGACGCGCGGGCGATGCTGCTCGACGAAGGTCTCGAGCCGGGCGCGACCGGCGACCAGCTGGGCCCGGGTCAGCTCGTCGGCACGAGCCGTGGCGAAGGGCACCAGGTTGGTGATCCCGATGCCGCGAGCGCTGAGCGTGGCGAGGTCGTCCGTCGTCATCCCCGGCACCCCGTCCGCCGGCGGCTCCAGGATCCCGGCTGCGACGAGCGCCGGGCGGAAGCGGTTCGACGCGTTGCCGAAGTGGATCTGCCTCGCCGCGGTGAGCAGGCCGGGGTTGATCCCGACGAACACCAGCCGGATGCCCGGCGCCACCAGGTCGGGCACCTCCGCCCCGCGGTACGACGCCAGCTCGGCACGGGTGAAGCGGGGCACGGCCTCACCTTTGCACGGCCGTGGAGCACGCGGCCGAACGCAGCGGAGGAGGCCCCCCGTCGGGGCCTCCTCCGTGGAGCTCGGAGCTCGGTGCTTCAGCCGACCGGGCTGACACAGCCGGGCAGCTCGATGTTCGGCACGGGGATGTCCCGCCCGGCAGACGTACGGGTTCCGGTCGTAGTTTCCGGTCTGGCTGCTGGTCTCGACCACCTGGCCGGAACCTCCGGGACGCGTGACCTGCAGCGTCGCCAGGATCAGGGCCAGCACGGCGCCGGTGAAGACGGCCGCGGCGGCGTACCACCAGAGGTTCGGGTGGACGGGACGGTGGTGGATGGTGCTCATGGTCGTTCTCCTTGACTCGGAGAGGCTGGTCGCCTCGGTTGTCATCCGTTCTCCACCCGGCTGGTATCGCGACTCCGCTCGCTCGGTATCCCGTCGGTATCTCGGCCGCTTGACGTGACCTCGGGGCCGGTCGACAGTCGAAGGGTGCGGATCGGAATCCTGGGTCCGCTGGAGCTCGACGAAGGCAGTGCGAGGCTCGGGTCGCGTGACCGGATCGTGCTCGCAGCGCTGGCCATGAGTCCCGGTGAGCTGTTCACGCCCGAGCAGCTCGCCGACGCCGTGTGGGGGGACGACCCTCCGGCCTCCTGGTCGAAGAACCTCCAGGGCTGTATCAGCCGGCTGCGCAAGCTGCTCGGTCCGGACACGATCGAGACCTCCACCCACGGCTACCGGCTCCGGGTGGCGGGCGAGTCGGTGGACTCCGTCGAGTTCACGCGTGCCGCCCGACGCGCTCGGGAGCTGCTCACCCTCGGCGAGTCCGAGCACGCCCGCTACGTCGCCGGCGAAGCGCTGACCCTCTGGCGCGGCCGGCCGCTCGACGAGCTCGAGCACTGGGAGTCCGGTCGGGTCGAGGCCCACCGCCTCTCCGCGCTGCGATCGGAGCTGGAGGAGACCGTCATCGAGGCCTCCCTGGCGGCCGGACACCACGAGGAGGTGTTGGCGCAGGCGGCGGCGATGGTGGAGGCCGAGCCTCTGCGTGAGCACCGATGGGCGTTGCTCGCCCAGGCGCAGTACCAGGCGGGACGTCAGACGGAGGCGCTGCGCACGCTCCGGCGGATCCAGGTCATCCTCCAGCGAGAGCTCGGCCTCGACCGCGGCCCCGACCTGGTCGCACTCGAGCAGGCGATCCTGCGCCAGGACCCGGAGCTGACGGTCGACGCCGCCCTCGAGGCGCGCGCCGACGTGTCGCCGTACCCCGGACTGGCGGCGTACGGCGAAGCCGACACCGAGTCGTTCGTCGGTCGCGAGGAGGAGACGAACATCTGCCTGGAGCGCCTGATCTCGGTACGGCTCCTCGCGATCGTCGGGCCCTCGGGCAGCGGCAAGTCGTCGCTGCTCCGGGCCGGCGTCGCTGCCGCGCTACGACGTGGGGGCAGCCATGTCGTGGTGATCACGCCCGGCCGTCACCCGATGGAGACCCTGACCGCTGCGGCGAAGCGACCGGACTCGGTCGTGCTCGTCGACCAGGCCGAGGATGCGTTCGCGCTCTGTGAGGACGAGGACGAGCGGGAGCGGTTCTTCGACGCACTCGTCGCCCAGACCGGACGCGGGCGCGTGGTACTCGCCCTGCGGGCCGACCACACGGGCGATCTCGCAGGCATTCCGGGCCTGGCCGTCCTGGTCGAACAGGGCTTGTTCCTGCTCGGCCCGATGTCCGCCGGCTCCCTGCGCCAGGCGATCGAGACCCCCGCACGGCAGCACGGGCTCGTCCTCGAGCCAGGTCTCGCCGACCTCCTTGTCCGCGAGATCGAGGGGGAGCCGGGGGCGCTGCCACTCATGTCGCACGCCCTTCGCGAGACGTGGCTCCGCCACGAGGGCCGCACTCTGACCGTCGCCGGCTACCAGGCGTCGGGGGGCGTCCACGGTGCGGTCGCCCAGTCGGCCGAGTCGCTGTACACGACCCTCGACGACACCGAGCGCGCGCAGCTCCGGGACCTCGTCCTGCGGCTGGTCGTGCCGGGACCCCGCGGTGAGCCGGTCCGTGGAGAGGTGCCGAGGCATCAGATGGTCGTCGACCCGGCGCAGGATCGGCTGATCGACCGGATGGTCACCGCACGGCTCCTCACCAGCGACGCCGACGCGATCGAGCTCGCACACGAGGCTGTCGTCCGCGCCTGGCCACGACTGAGAGGCTGGCTCGAAGACGACCTGGAGGGCCAGCGGACCCGCCACCACCTGACCCAGGCCGCGGAGGACTGGGCCGGCTCCGGACTCCAGGGCAGCGACCTCTACCGCGGCAGCCGCCTCACCACCACCCGCGAGTGGGTGGCCTCGGCCCAGCCCCGGCTCACCGACCGCGAGCGCCGCTTCCTGGCCGCGAGCGAGGAGCGGGCCGCGGCCGAGGAGGCGTCGGCCGTCGAGCTCGCCCGCACTCGTGGACGGATGGTCCGCCGGCTGCGGGTCGCCCTCGCCGGAGCCGCTGTCCTCCTCGTCCTCGCGCTGATCACCGGGTTCGTGGCCGTCGGCCAGACCGGTCGCGCCCACGACGAGGCGGACGCTGCACGGGCGCGTCAACTGGGCGCGCAGGCGCTGGGGGACGCCGACACCCCGCTCGGCTCCCTGCTCGCCGTGGCGGCGGTCAAGCTCGACGACACCCCGGAGACCAGGGCCACCCTCTCCCGGGTGCTGGCCCGACACTCCTCGCTGGTCGCGACGCAGCGCCCCGGTCGGCGGCGGAGTGGCCCGGCTCGTTCGGAGCCCGGACGGCACCCGCCTCGCCACGGAGGACGCCGACAACGTCGTCTCCCTCATCGACGTCGCCACCGGCCGCGTCACGGCGCGGTACGACGCCGACGGGCCAGGACACGCGGACGTGCATGTTCTTCCAGACCAGCCCTCTCGCGTTCAGCCCGGACGGCCGGACACTCGCGGTCGGCGCCGAGACGTTCGGGTCGACTCCGCTGGTGCTCCTCGACGGCCGGACCCTGGCGCGCCTACCCGGGCAACCGGCCCACCTTCCGCGGTGGCGAACGCCAGTCGCCCGACGTCGCCTTCTCCGCCGACGGACGGTTCGTCGCCGCGTCGTTCATGCTCTTGTCACCCCGGAACGACTCGATCGGCGGACAACCCCGATCGCGCACCGAGACGCTCGTCTGGGACCTGTCACACCTCAATCGCCACCCCTCGGCGATCCGCGTCCCCTTCAACGGCTTCTTCGAGAGGATGGCGCTCAGTCCCCACGGCAGTCGCGTTTACCTCAGCTCACCCGTCGCGGCCTACTCCGTGGCGTCAGGTCGCCGCCTCTGGCAGCCTCCCGCGCATGATCACCTGGGAAGGCTTCGACCTCTCCGCGGACGGGAGACGGCTGGCCGTCATCCCGGGAGGCTCGCAGACTCACAACCGGATCACCCTCGTTCGACACCACGACACGGGAGAGTGCTCCGCACGTTGACTGGTGCACCCGTCCTCGACGACATACGGTTCTCGGACGACGGTCGTCAGGTCGCGGCCGTCGGGGACGCGGCACCTGCTCACGTGGAACGTCACCTCCGCGAGACCCACTCGGGACGATCTCGATCGACGGCGCCTCGGGCGTCCAGCTCAACCCAACCGCGTCCCGCGCCTACGTCACCGATCCCGGGGAAGGGACCGTCGTGACCTGGGACCTCGACGGCTCCGCGTCGTACCTGCCTCTGACCGCGACCGTTCCCTTGCCCCGCCAGTGTGCAGGTCGGGTTCGCATGGCCCGCCGGTGACGGGGTCCACGTCGCGTCGATCGGCGACAACTTGCAGCTGGTGAACGAGAAGAGCGGCCGCATCTCGCCCGTGCGCGGCGCCGGAGACACGACCATCTTCACGCCGGGTTCGTGGCGACCGGACGGAGGTCGCTTCGCCTACGGGACCGCGAACGGCCGCGTCCAGATCTTCGACGACTCCGGCGAGGCGGCGCAGCCGAGCGAGGGTCTCACAGGTTCGGTGACCGGAGTGGACTATGCCGAGGACGGCGCGCACGTCGCGAGCAGCGACCTGAACGGCCGGGTCGCGCTGCTGGATGCGTCCACGGGGTCGGCTGTCGGGTCGCCGGTACAGCTGCCCGGGCCCGTCGCGGGCGTGACCCTGGCCCCCGACGGGCGGACCGCTTTCGTCGTGACCCGCGCGGACCCCATCGCCTCCGGGCTCGATACCGACATTCGACGGCTGGGCCTTGCTGGACCTCGAGACCGGGTCGGTGATCCGCACGGGCCGTCTCCCGGAGGCCGCGTGGCTGTGGGACGACTTCTCCCCTGACGGTGTCCTGGTGGCCGTGGGCTTCGGCTCCGGACGGGTGTGGATCGTCGACACCCGCACCGGGCGACCGGTGGACGCTCCTCCGCCGGCGCACCGGTCCGGCATCTACTGGCTGGGTTGGTCCCCGGACGGGTCACGGATCCTCAGCAACGACGGCGCGGGCACCCTGGAGCTGTGGGACGCCACCACCGGCACGGTGCAGGACACCGTCACGTTGCCCGGCGGGCACGGCGGCGTGGGCCAGTTCCGACCGGGCACGACGGACGTGACGATCCTGAACGACGACGGCGACGTGTTCACCTGGGACACCCGTCGCCGAGCTACGCGCTCGAGTTCGCATGCCGCACCGCCGGCCGCGACATGACCGCCGAGCGAGTGGCGCACCTACGTCGGAGACGGGAACCGCATCAGCGTCTGCCCGCAGTGACGAGCTCGGAGCCGGTCCACCCGAGGCGCACCGGCGGTCGACCCCGGACCGGCTCGTAGGCGTCGAACCGGGTCTCGAGCACGCCCTCGCCCCCGGTGAGGTCCGGCAGCTGGTGCTGGAGCTCGTGCAGGCGCCTGGCCACCAACCGGGCCTCGAGCTGGGTGAACTCGCCCGCGGAGTTCTGTCCGGCCAGCTCCGCCCCCCAGCGCCCCAGGAGCCGCTGGACGGTCGCCGCGTCGCGTGTGGGCACCTCGAGGAACGCCCGCAGCACCGGCTCGCACACCCGCGTGCGAGCGCTGTCCAGCGCCCGCCGGGCGACGATCGGCGTCACCTTCCGGTAGTCGAACGACGTGCTGGTCGGCCCGCGCTTCGACGGTGGGCCGTCGGCCACGCTGTACGACGCCTCGGTCATCGTGACCACGCAGTCGGTGACCTCCCAGCC
Organism: uncultured Actinomycetota bacterium; assembly: GCA_963812055.1. Lineage (GTDB taxonomy): Bacteria > Actinomycetota > Actinomycetes > Propionibacteriales > Nocardioidaceae > Nocardioides. Next base: position 164,663 of record CAWEUA010000014.1, on the reverse strand, counting down.
GTAGCGCCCGTGTGCCAGCTCGCGGCGTACGTGCTTCTCGATGGACGCCGCGAACGCCTCCACGCTCTTGAACAGGTAGAGCGGCATGTCCCGTGCGGGGACCTCGACCCGGAAGACGAAACCGGATCCGGGCGGCCCCGGCTGCAGCCGGAGGCCGATGGTGGCCTGGTACGGGTTCTCGTCGGTGTTCAGCCGGAGCACCGCCTCCCCGGACCTCCGGGGACGCTCGACGTGCAGCACGCTGGCGTCGGAGAACTCCACCTCGATCCCGTGCTCCTCGGCCAGGGTCGAGCCGAGCACCTCCTGTTGCACCCGCCCGTACAGCGAGACCGTGGGCCGCCCGTCCTCGCCCGTCCGGGCGGCGATCAGCGGGTCCTGGTCGGCGAGGTGGCCGAGCGCCACCCGGAGCGCCGGCCGCTTCGCCGGGTCGACGGCCTCGACCGAGGCCTCCAGCGTCGGCGGGGCGAAGTGGTGCGCGTCCTCCCGCAGCGCGGAGCCGAAGCCGTCGCCCACGCGGACGGCGGTGAGCCCGTGCAGCCTCCCGATCCGGCCCGGTCCGACCTCGTCGGCGCGCACCCAACGGCCCCCGTCGAACACCTGGAGCCCGCTGATCTTGCCGATCCGCCCGCCCGGCAGGTCGAGCCGCTGACGGGTGCGCACGGAGCCGCCGAACATCCGGACGTAGGCGACCTTCTCCCCCGCTGCCCCGCGCTCCACCTTGAACACGCGCCCGGTCGGCTCGGCCGACGGGTGCGACGGCGCGGTGGGGAGGAGCGTCCTGATCCCGGCCATCAGCTCGGGGACGCCGGCACCGGTCGCGGCCGAGCCGGCGAACACGGGGTACAGCACGGCGTCGCGGGTCTGGGCGGCCGCGTCGGCGAGCAGCTGGGCCGGCGTACGCTCGCGCCCCTCGACGTACGCCGTGAGCAGCCGGTCGTCGTGCTCGGCGAGCGCCACCAGCTCGCGCTCGCGGAAGGCCCGGTCGTCGGGTCGGTACGCCGAGAACGTCGCCGCCCGCGACCCCAGCCCCGCGGCGGCTCCCATCGGCAGGAGGTCCGGCGAGAGGCGGCGCCGGATCGCGTCGATGACGAGCTCGACGTCGGCGCCGGAGCGGTCGATCTTGTTGACGAACAGCAGGGTGGGCACCCGGAGCCGCTGCAGGGCGCGCATCAGGATCCGGGTCTGCGGCTGGACACCCTCGACGGCGGACAGCACGAGGACCGCGCCGTCGAGCACCCCGAGGGCGCGCTCGACCTCGGCGATGAAGTCCGGGTGCCCGGGGGTGTCGACGACGTTCACGGTGATGTCGTCGAGCGGGAACGACACGACCGCGGCCTTGATCGTGATGCCGCGCCGGCGCTCGAGCGCGAGGCTGTCGGTCTGGGTGGTGCCGGAGTCGACGGAGCCCGGCTCGTCGAGCACTCCGGCGAGGTGCAGGAGCCGCTCGGTGAGAGTGGTCTTACCGGCGTCGACGTGGGCGAGGACGCCCAGGTTCAGTGACGGGCGAGGATGTGCGAGCACGCGTGATCCCTTCGAGGTGGCGGAACATGACGAGTGCGCTAGCTCCTCGCATGTCGCTGCCTCCCTCCGGGATCTCGGTGCCGGGCCGTCCGGCTGGCGCAGACGCTACGACGGACCGGGCGGCGGCGCCACGGGTTTTCGTGGGTGCAGCTTCCCCTGGGCAGCCCGTAGGGTGCCCGACCATGCAGCCCCGTCGCCACGGCGTCCCGCTGCCGGTGGCCGGCCAGGTGACCTCGCTGGAGCTGTTCTTCGACCTGGTCTTCGTCTTCACCATCACCCAGCTCACCGCGACGGTGCAGCCCGGCGGCTGGGAGGTGACCGGGCGGTCCGCACTGCTCCTGCTGATCCTGTGGTGGATGTACGGCGGCTACGCCTGGCTCACCAACGCCGCTCCCCCGGTGACACCCCGGCGCCAATCGCTGCTCGTCCTCGGGATGATCGGCAACTTCGTCACCGCGATGGCGATCCCGCACGCGTACGGCTCCGACCGCATCGTCTTCGCCGCCGGCTACGCGCTCGTCGTCCTCGTGCACGCCGGGATGTACGTCACCGAGGCCGCCCGGATCACCCGTGGCATGGTCGTGCAGCTCCTCGGGTGGAACATGCTCGGCGCCACCCTCGGCGTGATCGGGGCGCTGTTCTTCGAGGACATCCTCGTGTGGTGGTGGCTCGGGGCGTTCGTCGTGGCGGTGGTGCTGCCGCGGCTGGTCCGGATCACCTCGCTCAACACCGTGGAGGAGGACGGCGGGCCGTCGTTCGAGCTGGTGCCCGGGCACTTCGTGGAGCGGCACGGCCTGATGCTCCTGATCGCGCTCGGCGAGTCCGTGCTGGCGATCGGGGTCGGGCTCGGCACCGGCGCGCAGGCCATCGGCGGCGAGCAGATCGCCTTCGCCGCGATCAGCCTGCTGCTCGCGGCCACGCTCTACTGGGCCTACTTCGGCGTGGGTGAGGACAACCGGGCCGAGGCGGCTCTCGACGCGATGCCACCGGAGCAGGCACAGGCCGCGGGCCTCGCGTCGTACGGCTATGCGTTCTGGGTGATCCTCTTCGGGATCGTGCTCACCGCCGCGGGCCTGCACCATGCGCTCGTGCACCCGACCGAGGAGCTCACCTGGGAGTACGCCGGGCAGCTCTGCGTCGGCGTCGGTCTGTTCTGGGTCGGGCTCGGATTGTTCCGGTTCACCCTGCACCTGCCCGACGCGCTCCCGCGGATCGCCGGCGGCGTGGTGCTCGGGGGGCTGATCGTGGTCGGGGCCGAGGTGTCCGGCCTCGCCGCACTGGTGTGTCTCCTGCTCGGGTCCGCCGGGCTGGTGCTGCTGGAGCAGCGCCGCTCAACCGCCGTACCCGCGTGACCTCACCTGTGCAGATGCAGAACGGCCCCGGACCGAGGTCCGGGGCCGTCCTGGTGAAGCGTCAGATCCGTCGGATCGAGCCTGCCGAGATCACTTGGTGATCTTGGTGACCCGGCCGGCGCCGACGGTGCGGCCACCCTCACGGATCGCGAACCGCAGGCCCTCGTCCATGGCGATCGGCTGGATGAGCTCCACCGACATCTCGGTGTTGTCACCCGGCATGACCATCTCGGTGCCCTCGGGGAGGGTCACCACGCCGGTCACGTCCGTCGTCCGGAAGTAGAACTGCGGGCGGTAGTTGTTGAAGAACGGCGTGTGCCGGCCGCCCTCCTCCTTCGACAGGATGTAGACGCTCGCGTCGAAGTTGGTGTGCGGGGTCGTCGTGCCGGGCTTGATCACGACCATGCCGCGCTCGACGTCCTCGCGCTTGGTGCCGCGGAGCAGCAGCCCGACGTTCTCGCCGGCCTGGCCCTCGTCGAGCAGCTTGCGGAACATCTCGACGCCGGTGACGACGGTCTTCTGCGAACCCTCGCGGATGCCGACGATCTCGACCTCCTCGTTCGACCTTCACGATCCCGCGCTCGATGCGGCCGGTGATGACGGTGCCACGACCGGTGATCGTGAAGACGTCCTCGACGGGCATCAGGAACGGCTTCTCGGTGTCGCGCTCCGGGGTCGGGATGTACTCGTCGACCGCGGTCATCAGCTCGACGACGGACTGCATCCACTTCTCGTCGCCGTTGAGCGCCGGGAAGGCCGCGACCTTGATCACGGGGATGTCGTCGCCCGGGAACTCGTACTCGGAGAGCAGCTCACGGACCTCCATCTCGACGAGCTCGACGAGCTCGTCGTCGTCGACCATGTCGCACTTGTTGAGCGCGACGACGATCGCCGGGCACGCCGACCTGGCGGGCGAGCAGCACGTGCTCACGCGTCTGCGGCATCGGGCCGTCGGTGGCCGCGACCACGAGGATCGCACCGTCCATCTGAGCCGCGCCGGTGATCATGTTCTTGATGTAGTCGGCGTGACCCGGGCAGTCGACGTGGGCGTAGTGGCGCGCCTCCGTCTGGTACTCCACGTGGGCGATAGAGATCGTGATACCGCGCTGACGCTCCTCGGGAGCCTAGTCGATCTTGTCGAACGGCGTGAAGTCCTCGTTCAGGTCCGGGTACTCGTTGTGCAGGACCTTCGTGATCGCCGCGGTAAGCGTGGTCTTGCCGTGGTCGATGTGACCGATCGTGCCGATGTTGACGTGCGGCTTGGTCCGCTCGAACTTCGCCTTAGCCACTGTGGGCTCCTCCTGTTGTTGTCACTTGACTCGTTGATTCTGCTGGATAGCCGAGGGTCCGGCCAAATGGCCCCTGGGTTGCCGGGCTGGTCGGTCGGAACCGCCCGCCCGGCGCCCCGCCGGGATCACTCGCCGCGAACCTTCTTGACGATCTCGTCGGCGATGCCCGCCGGGACCTCGGCGTACGAGTCGAACTCCATCGAGTACGACGCCTGGCCGGAGGTCTTGGACCTCAGGTCGCCGACGTACCCGAACATCTCGGACAGGGGCACGAGCGCGTTGATGACCATGTCACCGTGGCGCTCCTCCTGTGCCTGGATCTGACCGCGGCGGCTGTTGATGTCGCCGATCACGGTGCCGAGGAAGGTCTCCGGGGTGATGACCTCGACGGCGAACATCGGCTCCAGCAGCACGGGCTTGGCCATCCGCGCGGCCTCCTTGAAGGCCTGGTTGCCGGCGATCTTGAAGGCGAGCTCCGACGAGTCGACGTCGTGGTAGGCGCCGTCCTCGAGGGTGAACTTCACGTCGACCATCGGGTAGCCGGCGAGCACGCCGAACTCCATGGCGTCCTGGCCGCCCTGGTCGACCGACGGGATGTACTCGCGCGGGATGCGGCCACCGGAGACGTTGTTGACGAACTCGTAGCCGGCACCCAGCCCGGTCTCCGGGTCGATGCTCGGCTCGAGGCTGACGACCACCTTCGCGAACTGGCCCGACCCACCGGTCTGCTTCTTGTGGGTGTAGCTGTGGTTCGTCACCGGCTTGCGCAGGGTCTCGCGGTAGGCGACCTGCGGCTTGCCGACGGTCGCCTCGACGCGGAACTCGCGCTTCATCCGGTCGACCAGGATCTCCAGGTGGAGCTCGCCCATGCCGGCGATGATCGTCTGGCCGGTCTCCTCGTCGGTCTTGACCGTGAACGTCGGGTCCTCGTCGGAGAGCCGCTGGATCGCGGTGCCGAGCTTCTCCTGGTCGCTCTTGGTCTTGGGCTCGATCGCGACCTCGATCACCGGGGCCGGGAACGACATCGACTCGAGCACGACGGGCTTGCCGCATGTCGCTGAGGGTGTGGCCGGTCTTGGTGTCCTTCAGGCCCATCACCGCCACGATCTGGCCGGCGCCGACCGACGCGATCTCCTCACGCTTGTTCGCGTGCATCTGGTAGACCTTGCCGATCCGCTCCTTGCTGCCCCGTGACGGAGTTCAGGACGGTCGCAGCCGGCCTCCAGCTTCCCGGAGTACACCCGGACGTAGATCAGCTTGCCGAGGTGCGGGTCGCTGGCGATCTTGTAGGCCAGGCCGGAGAACGGCTGGTCGTCCGCGGGCTTCGCGCTCGATCTTCTCGTCCTCGTCGTTCGACCTTGTGGCCGACGATCGCGTCGATGTCGAGCGGGCTCGGCAGGAACCTCACGACGGCGTCGAGCAGGGGCTGGACGCCCTTGTTCTTGAACGCCGTGCCGCACAGCACCGGGTTGACCTTGTCGGCCAGGGTGGCGCGACGGATGCCGGCCTCGACCTCTTCGACGGAGAGGTCCTCGCCCTCGAGGTACTTCTCCATGATGTCGTCGTCGGCCTCGGCCAGCGTCTCGAGGAGCTTCTCGCGGTACTCGTCGACCTGGGCGCGCATCGACTCGGGGATCTCCTCGACCTCGTAGTCCTCGCCCATCGTGGTCTCGCCGCGCCACGTCAGCGCACGCATGCCGACCAGGTCGACGACACCGATGAAGTCGGCCTCGGCACCGATCGGGAGCTGCAGCACGAGCGGCGTGGAGTTCAGCCGCTCGACCATCATGTCGACGCAGCGGAAGAAGTCGGCACCGGTGCGGTCGAGCTTGTTCACGAAGCACATCCGGGGCACGGCGTACTTGTTCGCCTGGCGCCAGACGGTCATCGTCTGCGGCTCGACACCGGCCACGCCGTCGAAGACGGCGACGGCGCCGTCGAGGACGCGCAGCGAGCGCTCGACCTCGGCGGTGAAGTCCACGTGACCAGGGGTGTCGATGATGTTGATCTGGTGGTCCTTCCACCAGCAGGTCGTCGCGGCCGACGTGATCGTGATGCCGCGCTCCTGCTCCTGCTCCATCCAGTCCATCGATGGCAGCGCCCTCGTGGACCTCACCGATCTTGTAGGTGATGCCGGTGTAGAAGAGGATGCGCTCGGTCGTGGTGGTCTTGCCGGCGTCGATGTGAGCCATGATGCCGATGTTGCGGACCTTCTGGAGGTCCGTGGTGATGTCGACAGCCACTGTCGGTTCGTTTCCTTAGGTCGAATGGGGGGCCGCGGTGCCTCGTCGTACGGGATCGCCGTACGACGTCGGGTCACCAGCGGTAGTGGGCGAAGGCCTTGTTGGACTCGGCCATCTTGTGAGTGTCCTCGCGCTTCTTCACCGCGGCACCGAGGCCGTTGGAGGCGTCGAGGATCTCGTTCATCAGGCGCTCGGACATGGTCTTCTCACGACGGTCCTGGGCGTACCCGACCAACCACCTCAACGCGAGGGTGGTGCCGCGTGTTCCCTTGACCTCGATCGGGACCTGGTACGTCGCACCACCGACCCGTCGGGACTTCACCTCGATCGCCGGCTTCACGTTGTCCATGGCGCGCTTGAGCGTGACCACGGGGTCGGTGCCGGTCTTGTCGCGGCAGCCCTCGAGGGCGGTGTAGACGATGCGCTGGGCGACCTGCTTCTTGCCGTCCATGAGCACCTTGGAGACCAGCTGGGTCACCAGCTGGGACCCGAAGACGGGGTCGACGTCGATCGGCCGCTTGGGAGCGGGGCCCTTGCGTGGCATCAGCCCTTCTCCTTCTTCGCGCCGTAGCGGCTCCGAGCCTGCTTGCGGTTCTTGACGCCCTGCGTGTCGAGGGTGCCGCGGATGATCTTGTAGCGGACGCCGGGGAGGTCCTTCACCCGGCCGCCGCGGACGAGCACGATCGAGTGCTCCTGGAGGTTGTGGCCGACGCCCGGGATGTACGCCGTGACCTCGACGCCGCTCGACAGGCGCACGCGGGCGACCTTGCGGAGGGCGGAGTTCGGCTTCTTCGGGGTGGTCGTGTAGACGCGGGTGCAGACGCCGCGGCGCTGCGGTGAGCCCTTGAGGGCAGGCGTCTTGGTCTTCGACGGCTTGTCACGCCTGCCGTTGCGGACCAGCTGGTTGATGGTGGGCACTCGGTTGATCCCTTTCTGTCCCTACCTCAGTACCCAGCGCCTTGCCGGGCACGATCGTCGTTGCTTGGTGCGTGGTGCCTGTGATGGTGATCGCGGTGCCCAGTCCGTCTGTGAACGACGGAGCCGTGAGGCGATCAGGGCACGCGGACGGGTCCGGACGAGCCGGACACAGTGTTCCAGGCTACTCGGGATGCCCGTGGGCGCCAAAACGAGATCGAGCGCGCCGTCGGCCCAGGTCAGGCGGCCTGGGCCGCTCACCGCCTCGACCTCGTGCGCCACGGCCTGCTCGCGGGTGAGCCGCGCCAGCAGGGCGATCGCCAGGAGGACGCCGACGATCACGAGCGCGCCGCCCCCGAGGAGCGTCCATCGCGGGCCGAAGTGCTGCCGACCCAGCCGATGATCGGCGAGCCGATCGGGGTGCCGCCCATGACGATGGTCATGTACAGGGCCATCACCCGCCCGCGCAGCGCGGGCTCCGACTCCAGCTGCATGGTCGCGTTGGCGGAGTTCAGCATCGTCAGGGTGCACAGGCCGATGACGGGGCACATCAGCGCGAACGCGAGGTACGTCGGCATCAGGCCGGCGACGATCTCCGCCACGCCGAACCCGACGGCGGCGCCGGCGACCAGTCGCAGCCGGATGCGGGTCCGGCGAGCGGCGAGCAGCGCGCCGGCCAGGGAGCCGACGGCCATCGCCGAGCCGAGGATGCCGAACTCGCCCGCGCCCTTGCCGAAGACGTGGATCGCCATCAGGGCCGAGGTGATCTGGAAGTTCATGCCGAACGTGCCGGCGAAGAAGACGATCACCAGGATCGCCATCATCTTCGGCTGGCTGCGGATGTAGCGGACGCCCTCCAGCAGCATGCCCGGCGTTCGCGCGGTCGGGCGCGGCGAGTGCAGGAGGGTGGTGTCCAGGTGCTCGAGCTGCCAGATCACCGCGCCGTACGAGAGGGCGTTGATCAGGATCACCCAGCCGGTGGCCCAGGCGCCGCCGCCCAGCGCGCCGATCATCAGGCCGGCGACGGCCGGGCCGATGATCCGGGCGGTGTTGAAGGTGGCGGAGTTCAGGCCGACGGCGTTGGTGAGGTCGTCGGCGTCGACCATCTCGGAGACGAACGACTGGCGTGCGGGGGCGTCGAAGGCCGAGCCGATGCCGAAGAGGAAGGCGATCAGGTAGACCTGCCAGACCTGCGCCACACCCGCGACCGCGAGCAGACCGAGGACCAGCGAGGCAAGCGCCATCGTCAGCTGGGTGAGCTGGAGGAGCCGGCGCTTGGAGAAGCGGTCGGCGATGACGCCGGCGTACGGCGAGAGGAGCAGGACCGGCAGGAACTGGAGGCCGGTGGTGATGCCGAGGGCAGCGCCGCTGCCGTCGGTGAGGCGGAGCACCAGCCAGTCCTGCGCGACGCGCTGCATCCAGGTGCCGGTGTTGGAGATCAGGCTGCCGAGTGCGTAGCGCCGGTAGTTGGGGTTGTGGAGGGCTCGGAACGTGGGGCTCAAGATCAGCTTTCAGTCGTGGTCGTGCGTGGTGGTCAGTCGGCGGTGGCCAGCCGCTCGAGGAGCGGCGCCGCCCGGCGGAGGAGGGCGCGCTCCTCGGAGGTGAGCTCGCGCAGGCGTCGCGCCAGCCAGGCGTCGCGGCGGGCGCGGTCGGCCAGGAGCGTCGTACGGCCCTGCTCGGAGAGCACGACCACGACCTGCCGGCCGTCGGTCTCGTGGGCCCGGCGGGAGACGTAGCCGCCCTCCTCGAGGGCGTTGATCGTGCGGGTCATGCTCGGTGGCTGGACGCGCTCGTGGGAGGCCAGCTCGCCGACGGTGAGGTCGCCGTTGCGGAACAGGCAGCCGAGCACGGCCATCGCCCCCATGCTCAGGGGGTTGTCGGGATGGCGCTCGTTGCTCAGCCGGCGGCGCAGCCGCATCACGCTGAGTCTCAGCTCGCTCGCGAGCCCGGCATCTGTCCGGGCCGCCATCTCCACCGTCGGCATATCGTTAGCATAACTCATTACCCATGCTAACCATTCCGCCGAGGTGGCACTTCTCCGCCCTCCAGGTGGCAGAACTCCAGGCGCGAGACGGCACGTCTCCCTCACTCCGGCACGGACAAATGCCACATCGGACGCGGAGAGCTGCCACTTCGGCGGCGGAGAACTGCCACCTCGGCGATCAGGTGAAGATGTTGGTGATCGGGTCGATCGCGAAGTAGACGAGGAACAGGGCGCCGATGACCCAGAGCAGGGGGTGGACCCGGTCGGACTTGCCGAGAACGATCTTGATCAGGACGTAGGCGACGAAGCCGGCGCCGATGCCGACGGTGATCGAGTAGGTGAACGGCATCAGGATGATGGTGAGGAACGCCGGGATCGCGATCTCCACGTCGTCCCAGCTGATGCCCTTGACCTGCTGCATCATCAGGAAGCCCACCAGCACCAGGGCCGGCACGGCCGCCTCGCTCGGGATCACCTGCACCAGCGGCGCGAAGACGATCGAGACCAGGAACAGCAGTCCCGTGACGACGGACGCGAGACCGGTGCGCGCGCCTTCACCGACGCCGGAGGCGCTCTCGATGTACGACGTGTTGGACGAGACGCCGCCCACGCCACCGGCGATGGCGGCGACGGAGTCGACGATCAGGATCTGCTGGGTGTTCGGCGGGGTGCCGTCCTTGTCCAGGAGACCGGCCTCGGCCCCGATCGCGGTCATCGTGCCCATGGTGTCGAAGAAGTCGGCGAGCATCAGGGTGAAGATCAGCAGCACGGCAGACACGACGCCCACCTCGCCGAAGGCACCGAGACTGACGTGGAACAGGGTGGAGAACTCCGGGCTGTCGAACACCTTGTCCGGCCACGAGGGCACGGTGAGACTCCAGCCCTTCGGGTTGTAGTCGGCGGGCGTCGCCCCGAACATCGGCCCGATGTTCCCGATCGCCTCGACGATCATCGCCAGGATCGTGGTGGCGATGATCGCGATCAGGATCGCGCCGCGCACCCGGCGTACCCACAAGGTGATGACGAGACCGAGGCCGAACAGGAACACCAGCACCGGCCAGCCCGCCAGGAAGCCGTCGTCGCCGACCTGCACCGGGACGGTCGTGCCGGCGACGTCGGGGATACGGCGGGTGAAGCCGGCGTCGACGAAGCCGATGAAGGCGATGAAGAGACCGATGCCGACCGAGATCGCGATCTTCAGCTGCGAGGGGATGGCATGGAACACCGCCGTACGGAAGCCGGTGAGCACCAGGACCAGGATCACCACGCCCTCGAGCACGATCAGTCCCATCGCGTCCGACCAGCTCATCTGCCGGGCGATCGAGACCGCCACGAAGGCGTTCAGGCCGAGGCCCGTCGCCAGCGCCAGCGGATAGTTGGCGACGGTGCCCATCAGGATCGTCATCACGCCGGCCACGAGCGCCGTGGCCGCGGCGATCGCCGGGAGGTTGGAGCCGTCACCGGTGCCGCCGCCGAGGAAGTGACCGTTCTTGTCCGGCGCGTAACCGAGGATCAGGGGGTTCAGCACGACGATGTAGGCCATCGTGAAGAAGGTGACGACGCCGCCGCGGATCTCGCGCTCGATCGTCGAGCCCCGCTCGCTGATCTTGAAGAACCGGTCGAGCGCCGGCTCATGACCGCGCGCTGCGTCCCGACGAGGTGTCGGGCCCTTCTTGGTGCGGTCCGGTGTGTGGCTGCTGGTCGACTGGTGGCCTTCCGGCTGGTCCGTCACGGCACCGCAATATGCCACGGCGTCGACCCAGCCGGAAGACATCCGAGCGCACCTTCGCACGGTGGGCCGGCCGCACTCCTAGAGTGATCCCATGGAGCTGCGCGACGACCAGCCGATGGCGCACGAGTTCGGCAACCGCACCTACCTCGTCGCCGACGTCGAGCCGCTCGACGTGGACGGCGTCCGCACCGTCCAGGTCGGCGTCGCGATGTGGGTCGTCGGCTTCATCGCCCTGCTGCCGTTCTACGGCCGACTGAGCGACGCGGGGCACGGCTGGATGCTGTGGACCTGCGCCGCCGGATGTGGCCTGGGGCTGCTGGGCCTCGAGTACTGCCGCCGACGCAAGCGCGCCCGGGCGGCGCTGCGAGAGACCCTCTAGATTTCGAGACGCGCCGCTCGGGCTCAGAAGGTCTCGAGGTCGTCGGCGATCTCGTCGACCGCGGGGTCGGGAAGCGGCTGCGGCTCGTGCCGCTTCGCCAGGCGGACCTCGGAGTGCGCACCGCACCCGTGGCCGAAGGACACGACGCGCCCGTCGTCGTTCGCGTCGCCGTTGGCGCAGACGCCGAACGACTCGGCCAGCGAGCCGGAGATGCGGACCAGGAACCCGCAGGTCGAGCACGGCTCCGGGGCCGACTGCGCCAGCGCCGCCTCGGGACCGCCGTCGCCGTCGAACCACCGCTGTGCCGCGGACTCGTGGCCCTCGGGCGAGAGGGTCCGGATGCGTCCGATGCCGAGGTCCTTGGCGACGGTGCGGATCTGCGCCCGGGCGTCGCCGTCGAGCGCGTCGTCGCCGAAGGAGTACGTCGGGACGAGCCGCGGGTCGTCGTCGGCCACCGGCAGGAGGTCGCCCGGCGACAGGTCTCCCGGCTTGATCCGCTCGCGATAGGGCACCCACGTCGGCGCCACGATGGCGTCCCCTCCGGGGATCAGCACGATCTCGTCGACGGTGACGGCCTTCTGCCGCGACGCCCGGGCCACGGTCACCGACCAGCGCCAGCCGGCGTACCCCGGCTTGGCGCAGTCGAACAGGTGGGTGACGACCCGGTCGCCCTCCTGCTGGGCGCCGAGGTGCTCGCCGACGTCGTCGGCGTCGACCTCGAGGAGCAGCGCTTCGCGGGCCGCCTCGAGGGCGCCGATCAGGACGGCGTCGGCCTTCGGGGTCATGTCGCCATGATGACCCATCAGGCCACGCGTGTCAGATCGGACGGGTGGATCGGCGCGGTCGGCTTCACCCACGTGTACCCGCCCCGCTGAGGGCCGGGACGTCGGCCCGTCCGCCTCGGGGCACTCATGCAGGATGGAGACATGAGCACGCCCGACGACGCCGAGCGCCGGACGGCCCGGGACACCGTGAGCTCGGGGGCGAAGGTGACCGGGCGCGGCCTGGCCTCGGCAGCGCGCGGGACCGGTCGGTTCAGCCGGTACGCCTTCCGCTCGGCCCGCCGGGCGGCCGCCGCGGAAGGTGCGGACACCAGTGGGCTCGCGCGGCTCATCGAGCTCGGGGCATGGAACGCCGCCGCGGATGCCGCCGTGGCCATCTCGCTGGCCGGCACGCTCTTCTTCCAGATCCCGAGCGGTGAGGCCCGTGGCCAGATCTCGCTGTTCCTGGCGCTGACGCTGCTGCCGTTCGCGATCGTCGCGCCGTTGATCGGCCCGATCCTCGACCGGTTCAGCCACGGCCGTCGCTGGGCGATCGCCGCCACGATGGCCGTCAGAGCCTTCCTGGTCTGGGCGCTGGCCGGGTCCGTCGACAGCGACTCGCTCTGGCTCTTCCCCGCCGCCCTCGGCGTGCTGGTCGGCTCCAAGGCCTACAACGTCGCCCGCGCCGCCGCGCTCCCCCGCGTCCTCCCCGAGGGGCTCACCCTGGTGACCGCGAACGCCCGCACCTCGATGGCCGGCATGGTGGGCGTCGCCATCTCCGCGCCGATCGCGGCCGGGTTCGCCGCCATCGGGTCGGCGTGGTCGTTGCGCTACGCCTTCGTGGTCTTCGTCGTGGCCACGATCCTGGCGATCCGGCTGCCGAGCCGCGTGGACTCCACCCAGGGCGAGGACAACATGGGCTTCCTCTCGGGCGAGACCAGCGAGAACCCCGAGACCACCGAGACACGACCGAGACACACCGGGAGCACGCGCGCCCGCGGCACCGTGCGGATCCCCCGCTCGATGGCCTTCGCGCTGCGGGCGAACTGCGGGCCGCGCTGGCTGTCGGGGTTCCTCACGCTCTTCATGGCGTTCCTCCTCCGCGACCACCCGATCCCCGGCCACTCCGCCCAGTTCTCGCTCGGAGCCGTGATCGGCGCGGCCGGGCTCGGCAACTTCCTCGGCATCGTCGCCGGGTCCCTGATGAAACGGGTCAACCCCAAGGTCACGGTCGTGCTCGCGATGCTGGCGGGCGCCGCGGCGGCGATCTTCGCCGCCCTCAGCTACGGGCTGTTCACCCTCTGCCTGCTCGGCTTCGTCGCCGGGCTGGCGCAGTGCCTGGCCAAGCTCTCGCTGGACTCGACGATCCAACGCGACGTACCCGAGCGGGTGCGCACGAGTGCCTTCGCCCGCAGCGACACCACCCTGCAGCTGGCGTGGGTGATCGGCGGCTTCGTCGGCATCGCGCTGCCGGCCAACCCGCGGGCGGGCATGATCACGGCGGCGGTGGTGCTGGTCGCGTGGTCGCTGTTCGTGCTGGTCGGCCCGGGCCGGCGTACGCCGGAGCCCGCGGCCGCACCTGCCGGGTGATGCCCCACGCCACCGGGATTTCGAGACGCGTCGCACCGCCTGTCGCTGCGCTCCAGTCGGTGCCGAGCGCTCCTCAATCTCTCGCTCTTCCTGACCCTCGCGCACGCGCGCGGGTCAGCGCTCGATCACAGCTCCAGCTCGTCGGCGAGGGCGCGCAGGAGCTTGGCCGTCGGCCGCGCCTGGGCGCGCTCCGGGGGACGGCCGTGGCGGTAGGCCTCGCCGACGCCGTCGAGCAGCCGGATCAGGTCCTCCACGATCGGGACCATCTCCTCCGGCTTCTTCCGCTTGGCGTGCGACTGGTTGCGCACGACCGAGGCGGGTGCGTCGAGCACGCGCACCTGGAGGGCCTGCTCACCACGCCGCCCCTGGGCGATCCCGAACTCGACGCGGGTGCCGGCCTTGAGCACGGTCGTGCCCTCAGGCAGCGCCTCGGTCCGCACGTAGACATCGGGCCCGTCGTCCTGCGACAGGAACCCGAAGCCCTTCTCGGCGTCGAACCACTTCACCTTGCCAGTCGGCACGTCAGTCCTCTTTCACACCCGCGCCCCGAGACCCGGGGCGGAGAGCAAGCCTAGGCGGGTGCGACCCGCGGATTCCAACCGATAGTCGGGCTGTCAGGGGAGGCGGGCGGTCACGACGCGGTCGAGGACCCCGAGTGGCAGCGAGCCGCTGTCGAGCACCGCCGAGTGGAAGCGGCGTACGTCGAACGCATCGCCCTGCCGCTGCTCGGCCTCGTGCCGGACGCGCTCGATCTCGAGCCGGCCGACCATGTACGACGTGGCCTGGCCGGGGCGGCAGATGTAGCGGTCGACCTCGGGCCGGCAGACGCCCTCGGTCAGCGGGGAGTTCGCGACCATGAAGTCGATCGCCTGCTGCCGGCTCCAGCCGAGCGCGTGGAGGCCGGTGTCGACCACCAGCCGGCAGGCCCGCATCGAGTCCGCGCTGTACATCCCCATCCGGTCGAGCGAGGAGGAGTAGAGGCCCATCTCGTCGGAGAGTCGCTCGCTGTAGAGCCCCCAGCCCTCGGCGTACGCCGAGTTGTGGTGGTGCTTGCGGAACTCCGGCACGGAGTCGGGCAGCTCGGATGCGATCGCGAGCTGGAGGTGGTGGCCGGGCACGCCCTCGTGGAAGGCCATCGCCTCGAGCTCGAACCGGCCCCAGGTCTCGGCGTCCTCGGTGTTGATGAAGAACGTCCCGCCGCGCGACCCGTCGGTCGCCGGTGCGAAGTAGAACGCCTTCGCTCCGACGGTCACACCCTCGACCGCGCACGGAGCCTGCGGCACCACCTCGAACCACTCGCCCATCACGGCCTCGGCCCGGGCCAGCGCCACCTTCGACTGCTCGACCATCTCGTCGCCGTGCTCGAAGTGGAGCTTCGGGTCGCTCCGCATCGCCTCGAAGATCTGCTCGAGGTCGTCGGTGCCGACCACCTCGGGTCCGAGCGCGCGGTACTCGTCGGCGAGCTTGCGGACCTGGGCCAGGCCGATCTCGTGGATCTCCTCCGCCGACTTGTCGGTGGTGGTGAAGTAGCGCAGGGTCGCGGCGTACGCCTCGTCGCCGCCGTCCAGCCACGACAGCCCGCACCGCTCCTCCGGCCGGGCGTCCGGCAGCGTCTGCCGCAGCGCCTCTCGGAACGCCTCGAAGCCCGGCCGCACCGACCGCTCGGTCGCGGCGCGCAGGTCTGTCCGGAGCGCCTCGGCGTCGACACCGTCGGGCGCCTTGACCGCGGCCACGGCCGGATCGTCGTCGATGGGCGTCGCGAGCAGCCCGTCCAGCTGGGCCAGGGTCTCGGTGACCGCGAACTCCGCCGACACCCACCCGTCGGCCGCCGCCGCGCGCGTGCGCTCGGCCAGCTCCTGGAGGTACTGCCCGATCGCGTCGAACTTGGCCGGCAGCTGACCGGCCACGGTCGCGTCGGGCACGGACAGCAACCCGATGACCAGCGCGAGCTGGCGCTGCGGCCCGCTGACCGGGTTGGCGGCGAGGCCGGTCAGGGGCGAGTCGGTGACGTTCGCGGTGGACGTCGCCGCGTCGATCAGGACGTCGCGGGTGACCCGCATGTCGTCGTCATCGAGGACCGTCGGGTCGACCGCCTCGGCCCGGGCCACCAGCGCGCGCAGCGCGGCGGCGTGGGCCTGCTCGGCCTCTCGCGAGGCGTGCTCCCAGCTGCCGACGTCGGAGTAGTCGCCGAGCATGTGCCGGTTCGTCGGCTGGAACCGGAGCGTCTCCTCCCAGAACTCGTCGGCCAGCTGATCGAGGTCGTCGCTCACGGGAGGTCCTTCCGAGGGTCGGGTGAGGACCAACCTAGCCAGATGGTCCCGACACCGTCAGCCGCGTTTTGCGCCGGCGACGGAGCCGGTCGGGCCGTGGCCTGTGCCGACCAGGCCGAGCTTCGCGGCGGTCTCCTCACGCATCTGGATCTTGCGGATCTTGCCGGTGACCGTCATCGGGAACTCGTCGACCAGCATCACGTAGCGCGGGATCTTGTAGTGCGCGAGGCGGCCGGAGCAGAACGCCCGCACCTGCTCGGCGTCCAGCGGATCCGCGCCGTCACGGAGCCTGATCCAGGCACAGAGCTCCTCGCCGTACTTCTCGTCGGGGACGCCGATCACCTGGACGTCCTCGATGTCCGGGTGGGCGTAGAGGAACTCCTCGATCTCGCGGGGGTAGATGTTCTCGCCACCGCGAATGACCATGTCCTTGATCCGGCCGACGATGTTGCAGTAGCCGTCCTCGCGCATCTCGGCGAGGTCGCCGGTGTGCATCCAGCCGTCGGCGTCGATGGCCTCGGCCGTCTTCTCCTGGTCGTCCCAGTAGCCGAGCATCACCGAGTAGCCGCGGGTGCAGAACTCGCCCGGCTGCCCCCTCTCGACCGTCTCGCCGGTGGCGGGGTCGACGATCTTGATCTCGACGTGCGGGTGCACCCGGCCGATGGACGCCGTACGCCGCTCGAGGTCGTCGTCGACCCGCGTCTGGCACGAGACCGGGCTGGTCTCGGTCATGCCGTAGGCGATCGACGCCTCCTCCATGCTCATCTCGTTCACGCAGCGCTTCATCACCTCGACCGGGCAGATCGAGCCGGCCATGATCCCGGTGCGCAGCTGGGAGCTCGCCAGGTCGTGCTCGGCGAACGACGGATGGCTCTGCATCGCGATGAACATCGTCGGTACGCCGTACACGGCCGTGCACCGCTCGTCGGTGATCGCGTCCAGCGTGACGCCGGGGTCGAAGGCCGGGCCCGGGATGACCATCGTCGAGCCGTGGCTGGTGCAGCCGAGGTTGGCCATCACCATGCCGAAGCAGTGGTAGAAGGGCACCGGGATGCAGAGCCGGTCCTCCTCGGTGAACCCGATCATCTCGGTGACCATGAAGCCGTTGTTGAGGATGTTGTGGTGGCTGAGGGTCGCGCCCTTCGGGTAGCCGGTGGTGCCCGACGTGTACTGGATGTTGATCGGCTCGTGCGGCTCGAGGGCGTGCATCCGGCGGTTCATCGCATCGGCGTCGAGGTGCTCCCCGCCCGCGGTCAGCTCGTCCCAGTCGTCGGTGTCGAGGTAGACGACGCGCTCGAGCGTCGGGTTGCGTTCGGCGGTCTCGTCGACCATCGCGCGGTAGTCGCTGGTCTTGAAGCTGCTGGCCGCCACCAGCAGCTTCGTGCCCGACTGGTTGATCGCGTAGGAGAACTCATGGGTGCGGTACGCCGGGTTGACGTTGACCAGGATCGCGCCGATGTTGGCCGCGGCGTACTGGGTGAGGGTCCAGCGGGCGCTGTTCGGCCCCCAGATGCCGACCCGGTCGCCCTTCTCGACACCCGCCGCGATCAGGCCACGGGCCAGCACCTCGACGTCGCGGTAGAACTCCTGCCAGGTCCAGCGCGTGCCGGTCGCGAACTCGACCAGCGCCTCGCGGTCGGGGAACGCCGCCACCGTCCGCTCGAGATTCGCCCCGATGGTCTCCTCGAGCAGGGCCGGCTCGGTCTCGCCCTTGGCATAGGACTCCATGTCGGGGAACCTACTCCGCCACCGCTGCCGCTTGTCACGCTCCGTTATCAGCGTGCGGAGCAGGAACACCTACTGTGGCCACGTGGACACCGACGCCGTGCTGCGGCTGCTGCAGGACGTCGCCGAGGAGGTCGTGAACCCACGGTTCCGGTCGCTGTCGTCCGGCGAGATCGACGAGAAGGGTCCGGGCGACCTGGTCACGGCGGCCGACCGCGAGGCCGAGGTGCTGATCACGGCGGCGCTCCACGCGGCGTACCCCGACGCGATGATCCTGGGCGAGGAGACGTACGCCGGGCAGAAGGGGCTGATGCAGGAGTTCTGGGCGGCCGACCATGCGTTCACCGTCGACCCGGTCGACGGCACCAAGAACTTCGTCCACGGGTCGCGCGACCACGCGATGATGATCGGCGAGGTCAAGGGCGGCGAGGCCGTGCGCGGCTGGATCTGGCAGCCGCAGCACGAGCAAGGCGTACGTCGCGGAGCTGGGCTCCGGCGCGTGGCGCAACGGCGAGCGCGTGGTGCGGCCGGCGACGCCGCCGCGCTCGGAGTGGCGGGGCGTGACGTCGCGGCGGAAGTGGCTGGGCCGGGCGCTCGCGGACGACCTTCCGGTGCTGGAGCTGACCTGGGTGTCGTGCGGGATCGACTACCCGCACCTCGCCGAGGGCGACGCGGACTACGTCGTCTACGGCCGCGCCAACCCGTGGGACCACGTGCCTGGTGGCCTGATCCTGACCGAGGCCGGTGGCTTCCTCGGCACCTTCGACGGCGGCGCCTACCGTCCGACCGACGACCACGACGTCGACGGCGCCGCACCCCGCGGGCTCGTCGCCGCGGGCGACCGCGCGACGTACGAGGCGATCCGGCCGCTCGTCTAGAGCCGGCGGACTCTCATCGGCCGATCGCCCACGGTCGAAGGTCGCCCTCGAGCAGGGTGGCCGGACGGCCGGGGTCAGTGGTCATCGCGTCCGGTTCACGCCCGGGTGACCTGGATCGTGACCCCTTCCCCGAGGTCGATGGTGGCGCCTGGGATCAGCTGGACGCCGATGCCCGGCCGCAGGTCCTCGGCCGGGAGCCCCGGCTGGACGACGACGGTCCCGTTGGTCGAGCCGAGATCGGTCACCACCGCCGAGCCCTGGTCGGCACCCGCTCCCGGCCGGATCTCCAGATGTGTCGAGGAGATCTCCTGGTGCGGGCTGGGGACGGTGACGAGTCCGATCTCCTCCTCACCGCTGACGCGGCCGGCGTCCGGCGCGCGGCCGATGACGAGTACGCGGTCGACGTCGACGACCTCACCGCTGGAGACGATCAGCCGCGCGACCGCCGAGCTCGCGGGTGGGGCGCCGGCGTGCTGGGGAGTGACGGCCAGGTCGGGACTGGTGAGCGGGTCGAACGACGGGTCGGCCTGCGACGCGGAGACCGGCACGGGAGGCGTCTGGGACCTGGGCGACGGGCGGGGTCACGACCGTGGGTGCCGCAGCCGGCTCGGGAGCGGGCGGTTCCGGCTGCTCGAGCTGGGGGTCGGGGGGCAGGATCCGCTTCGGCGGCTCCGGCTCGGCCGGCGGCGTCAGGGGCGGCGCCACGGGGACGGCGACGGCCTCGGCGTCCGGGACGCCGGCCTGGCCGGCGCCCGCCGGATGCTCGACGCTCGCGACCCGGACGAGCCCCGTGTCGATGGTGTACGCCGCGCCCGCACCCTCGGCGACCTGGACCCGGATCCCGGACACGTCGTGCACGTTCTTCTCGACCCAGGTCGTGTCCTCGGCGCCGGACACCGTGACCGGGCCTTCGGGCGTGGTGAGCTCGGCCAGCCCGGCGCCGCGGATGACGACCTTGACGTCGCGCCCGGCGCCGCTGACGAGGACGAACGCGGGGAGCTCGCGCAGCCCGCCGCTGATCAGGGCGTCGAGCACCTCGTCGAAGCCGGCACCGTCGTCCACCGTCTCCCAGAGCCCGGCGACCCGGGACTTGGCGGCGGGCGGCAGGAGGACGATCACGGAGGCGCCGAGAACGCCGTACCAGTCTCCCGGCACCACGGTGCGGGTCACGGTCATGGCTGTGCTCCCAGCTTCTCGTGCAGGCTGTCGCGCTGTCGCTGCGAGTCGTCGCCCACCTCCTCGACCAATCCCACCACATCGACGACGACCGCCGTCGCGTTGTCGATGCCGCCGGCAGCCATCGCGGCCGCGACCACGCGGTCGGCGGCGTCGCGCGGGTCGGGGTTGTCGCCCAGGACCGCGGCGATCTCCGCGTCGCGGATCAGGTCCGTCACGCCGTCGGAGCACAACAGGATGCGCCCGGCCTCGCCGAGGGCGACGACGAAGAAGTCGGGGTCCAGCGGGTCCGGACCACCGAGCGCGCGGGTGACGATGTGCCGCTCGGGATGCACGCGCGCCTGCTCCTCGCTGATGCGGCCCGCGTCGACCAGCTCCTGGACGACGCTGTGGTCGTTGCTGACGCGGAGCAGCGCGCCGCCGGCGACGCGGTAGATGCGGGAGTCGCCGAGGTTGGTCAGCAGCCAGGCGGGGCCGTCGTCGGTCTCGACCAGCAGGGCCACGACGGCGGTCGTGCCTCCGTGCCACGGCCCGCCGTCGCTGCCACGGTGGCCGGCGGCGTACTCGTTGAGGCGTCGCTGGCACGAGCGCAGGGTCTCCAGCACGGCGTCCGGCCCACCCCGAGGGTCGTAGCCGCGCTCGGCGAGCCGCGCGAACTCCTCGACCACGATCCGGCTGGCGACCTCGCCGCCGTCGTGCCCGCCCATGCCGTCGGCGACCACGAACACGGGCGGCTGGGCGAGCATGGAGTCCTCGTTGGCCTCGCGCACGAGGCCGACGTCGGTGGCGACGCCGTACCGGAGCTCGACCTGGGCGTCGTTCATGGCGTCTCACGCGAGGTCGGCCCGGCGGGGCACCCCGCTAGCGTTGGGATGATGGGCACTTCGTCCGCGGCCCCCGGGAGGGGACACCGATCACTCGCCGACCAGCTCCGCAGCTGGCCGGACGAGCGGCTCGTGACGCTCCTGCGCGAACGGCCCGATCTCGCCACGCCCGCACCCGCCGACTGCGCGCAGCTCGCGTCGCGCGCAGCGACGCGGTCGTCGCTCACTCGTGCCCTCGACCTGCTCACGCGCCTCGAGCTCTCCGTCCTTGATGCCCTGGTGGCTCTGTCCTCCGCCGGCCCCACCACCGAGTCCGACCTGGCCCACATCCTCAATGCCGAGGGCGGCGCTGTCGAGAGCGCCTGCGCCCGCGTCGCCGACCTGGCCCTCGCCTGGGAAGGCGAAGCGGGGCTGCGACCGCTCACCGGGGTCCCCGACGCGCTCGGGTCGCTGTCGGAGCTCCACCCGGTCACCGGGCGTACGCCGGACGAGGTGCGCGCGCTGATCGCGGAGCTGTCCCCGGCCGCTCGGGCGATGCTCGACCACGTCGAGGCGGGCCGGGGCGAGGCCGACGCCGGGAACGCCCGCCAGACGATCACGCCGGCCGAGGCGACGTCGCCGGCGGAGGAGCTGCTGGCGCGTGGCCTGCTCGTCCCGGGGCGGCCGGGACTCGTGCGCACGCCCGGCGAGGTCCAGATCGCCGTGCGGGGCGGCCACACGACGCGGGAGCGGGTCGACCTGGCGCCCGAGATCGCGACCTCCGAGCGCTCCCCCGACCAGGTGGACCGAGCCGCCGCGGGCGCGGCGTTCGACGTCGTACGCCGGGTGGAGCTGCTCGTCGACCACTGGGGCACCGCTCCTCCCGTCGCACTCCGCACCGGGGCCGTGGCGGTGCGCGACCTCAAGGCATCGGCCGACGTCGTGCAGCTCGACGAGTCGGCGACGGCGCTGCTGGTCGAGGTCGCCGCTGCGGCCGGGCTGCTGGCGACCTGGCCGGACGCCGACGGCAACCCCGTCGTGGACCCCGACCGACGTGTTCGACGGGTGGTGCGACCTGCCGGCCGCCGCGCGCTGGCATCGCCTGGCGACGGCGTGGCTGGAGACGGAGCGGCTGCCCTTCCTCGTCGGCACGCGCGACGACGCGGGCAAGGCGCGCAACGCCCTCGACCCCGAGCTGACCAGCCGGATCGCACCCGAGACCCGCACGATGACGCTGACCGCCCTGGCCGAGCTCCCCTCGGGCCAGGTGCTGGCGACCGGCACCGGACCGCCCTCGCTCGTCGCGCACGTCGCCTGGCAGCGCCCGCGCCGGCCGCCGTCGCGCACCGACCAGGTGGTCGCGGCGCTGGACGAGGCGGCCCACCTCGGGTTGGTGGCGCTCGGCGGCCTCGCGTCGTACGCCGGCGCTCTGCTGGCCGGCGACGACCCGACTGATCGGCTGACGCCGCTGCTGCCCCGGGAGGTCGACGAGGTGCTGATCCAGGCCGACCTGACGGCCGTCGCCCCGGGTCCGCTCACCCGCGAGCGCGCACGCGACCTGCACCTGCTGGCCGACGTCGAGTCCCGCGGGCAGGCGACGGTCTACCGCTTCACGCCGTCCTCGGTCCGACGCGCGTTCGACGCCGGCTGGGCCGCGCACGAGGTGCACGCGTTCCTCGACACCGTCTCGCGAACGCCGGTCCCGCAGCCGCTGACCTACCTGGTCGACGACGCGGCCCGGACCTTCGGCACGGTGCGGGTCGGCCACGCCGAGGCGTTCCTGCGGGCCGACGACGAGACCGCCCTGACCGAGGTGCTGCACCACCCGCGCGCCGCGTCGCTGGGGCTGCGCCGGATCGCGCCGACCGTGCTGGTGAGCTCGACACCGCTCGACGTCCTCCTTCCGCGGCTGCGCGAGCTCGGGGTGTCACCGCTGGTCGAGGCCGCCGACGGGACGGTGCACGTCGCCCGCCCCGACCGGCGGCGCGCCCGCCCCCGCACCGTCCGGCGTACCGAGGACGCACGGCTGGAGGCCCGGCTCGTCCAGGTCGTCACCGCGATCCGTGCCGGCGAGCGCGCCGCGCAGTCCCGCCCCCCGAGCTCGCCTCAGCTGACCCCGATCGGTTCGCTCGCCGCGCTCCGGGACGCCGTCGAGTCTGGCGCGACCGTGCTGATCGGGTACGTCGACAACCAGGGCGTCTCCACGGAGCGGATCGTCGACCCGGTCCGCGTGGACGGCGGCTGGCTCACCGCGCGCGACCACCGGGCCGACGACGTCCGCCAGTTCGCCGTCCACCGCATCCGAACCGTCAATCCGGTGGACAGCGCTCCGTAGACTTGAGCGCGTGGACTTCGTCCGTTACGCCGAGTCGTCGGCAGCCCTGCTCAACGCCCGGCTGACCGACCGTGACGACGTGGTCGCGCACCTGGCCGCGCGCGCCTGGCTGCAGTCGCAGGCGACCGACCGCGACGCCGTCGTACTCCGGCGCTTCCAGAAGGACCTGCGGCCAGGCGTTCGAGGCGTCGTCCGTCGACGACGCGCAGGGCGTCGTCGACGTGCTCAACGTCCTCCTCGAGCGCCACCCGATCACCCCGCGGATCGCCGACCACAACCCGGCCAACCTCCACATCCACGTCGCCAACAAGGCCGCCAGCGTCGCCGACCTGCTGATCGGCGAGTCGCTGCTCGGCCTGGCCAACCTGGTCTGCGACCTCGGCCCGACCCGGCTCGGGGTCTGCGCGGCCACGCCCGTGCACCAACGTCTACGTCGACACCTCGCCCAACCAGTCGCGCCGGTACTGCTCCGAGCGCTGCTCCTCCCGGGCCAACGTCGCCGCCTTCCGCGCCCGGCAGAAGGCTGCTGCGGGCTGACGCGGCGCCAACTAACTGGCATAGAGGCGACGCGAAGCGAGCCGGAAACCCGTCGCCTGTATGCCAGTTAGTTCCCGACCGCCCAGGCCCGCGCCGCGACGAGCTCGGCGACCAGGGTCTCGGTGAGCAGGCGGACGTCGTCATCGTCGTCGTGGGGGTAGCGCACGGTCACCGCGGCGCCGGGGACGTCACCGCCGACCGCGACCACCGTCGACCCGCGCTCGCGCACCCAGCCCGAGCAGCTCCGCCTCCCACGACGAGCCGGCGAGGAGGAGCATCCGGTAGTCGGTGGTCTTGGTCAGGTAGACGTCCACGTGGCTCCAGTCGGCCGTCTCGCAGGCGTACGCCGGGAGGCGCGGACCCTCGCGCAGCATCAGCGCCGACTGCTGCGCCGAGCTGAGACGGCGTGCGGGCGCGACGACGTGGGTGCCGTCGGGGCCGAGCAACGCCTCGGAGACCGCCGGCAGCCAGTCGTCGCGCCGGTCGAGGAGGTACGCCGACGCCTCGGCCGCTCGGTCCAGCAGCGACGGCACGTCCGGCCCGCCGGTCGCCCGGGCCTCGAGCGCGAGCAACAGGGCGAGCGTGTGCTGGAACGTGCGGCAGGCGACACCTCCGGCCTCGCGTTCCGGCCCACATCGGGACGACGTCGTCGCAGAGGTCGACGACGGGAGAGTCGACCACGTTCGTCATCGCGATGAAGCGGGCACCGCCACCCTGCGCCCTGAGCCGGCGGCAGGCCTCGAGGGTCTCCGCCGACCCGCCGGAGGCGGTGATCGCCACGACGGTCGTGCGTGAGTCGACCGGAGGGAGCAGGTCGGTGGCGGCCAGCTCGGCGACCGCCGGCATCCCCCGGGATCTCAGGCGGGCTGCCGCGACCTGCGCGGCGTACGCCGACGAGCCCATGCCGAGCAGCAGCCACGACCGGTCGGCGGCATTCGACGACGCGCCCCAGGGGTCGTCGGCGCGCAGCTGCCGCGGCCAGGTCGGCGAGGCGGGCGGGCTTCTCCGCGAGATCGGCGAGGAACAGGCCGGGGTCCATCAGCCGACCGTCCGCCGGGCGAGGGCCAGGCGCGGAGCGGACCAGGTCGGCAGGTGCCGGGCCGTGTACACGAGCTCGCGGCACAGCTGCTCCCACTCGAACGCCGGCAGCAGCGCCTCGTCGAAGAGGTCGCGCCGCTCGCCGAGGCCCTCGACGTACGCCGCGAGGAACTGCTCCTGCACCTCGCGCACCCAGCCATCGACCGCGGACGGGTCGACCTCGGGCGCGCGCTCGCTGACGAGGTGGCCGACGTTCTCCAACGCCATCACCATCCCCGCGACGTCCCGTGCGGCAGCGCTGGGCGCGGCCCGCAGCTCCGCCGGACGGGTCGGGTTCCCGTCGAAGTCGACGACGTAGAGGGCGCCGTCGGGGGTCCGCAGCACCTGGCCGACGTGGTAGTCCCCGTGGACCGGCGACGCCCGGGCTGCCGCCGAGCCGGTCGAGGCCTGCGAGGTCGCTCTCGATCCGACCACGTGCGGCGACCAGGAGGCGGTGTGACTCGGGGTCGGACGCCGACGTCAGCCGGACCGCCTCGTCGAGCGCGGACCGCGCGTCGGCCGCCTGCGCGGCAGCGAGCTCCGGCGAGAGCTGCTCGGCCGGGTCGGCGGCCAGGGCCAGGTGCATGTGGGCCGTCAGCCGGCCGAGCGCGTCCGCGAAGTGCGTCTGCTCGCCGTCCTCGAGCCCGAGCGTCTCGTCGCGCCTCGGCCATCACCCAGGTCCAGCCGTCCTCGGCGCCGGCCAGGTACTCCTGCACGAACGCCACCGGCGCCCAGTCACCGTCGGCCTGCTGCCACTCGAGGAGC
Source organism: uncultured Actinomycetota bacterium (assembly GCA_963812055.1). Taxonomy (GTDB): domain Bacteria; phylum Actinomycetota; class Actinomycetes; order Propionibacteriales; family Nocardioidaceae; genus Nocardioides. The sequence goes on along the minus strand of CAWEUA010000014.1, from coordinate 139,331 downwards.
CCCACCAGGGTCGGTGCCTGCTCGAAGGCGGCGTCGGCCAGGCGGCGCAGGCGGTCGGCCGCCGGATGGGGCCCGATCGAGGTCGTCGGTCACCCACTTGACGACGAGACGTCCCCCCACGACCCACGACTCGTTCAGCTGGTCGACGCCCATGGCGCGCTCGGACTCGTCATCCGGGGCGACCCAGCGCGTGCATCGTCACCCGGAAGCCGTCCTCGACCGCCATCCGGCTGCGGAGTCGCTGCAGGACCGCGAGTCCCGCACCGTCGCCCGGCGTCGATCGCACCCAGTCGTCGCCGGACGCCGTCACCGGCTCCGCGCGATGGCCCGAGTCCGTGGCGACGACCCGAACGGCGTGCGTCCCGTCGAGCTGGAGGTGGTTTCGAGACGGGCGCAGAGCGCCCTCCTCAACCACCGGCGGCTCGGTGCTCGAGGCCGACCCGCTCGATGATCTCCGCGCCCCGGCGGAGCCCGTCGCGCGCCCGGATGTCCGCGCCGATCGCGGCCATCCGCTCGCGCAGGACGGTGTCGGCCAGCAGCCGGTCGATCGCGCCGGTCAGCTCGCCGTCGGCGAAGGCGTACGTCGCGAGCCGGATGCCGAAGCCGAGCTCGTGAACCCGCTGGGCGTTGTCGTACTGGTCCCAGAACAGCGGCAGCAGCACCATCGGCTTGCCGAAGTGCATCGCCTCGGTCGTGGTGTTGTTGCCGCCGTGCGTGATCACCAGGTCGACCTGAGGCATCAATGTGGTCTGCGGAAGGGACGCCGCACCGGTCATGTTGTCGGCCAGCCGCAGCTCGTCCGCGCGCGGCCCCATGCTGACGATGACCCGGTGCCGGGTGGCACCGAGGATGTCGATCAGCCGCTGCATCAGGCCGACGTCCGCGCCGCCGAGCGACCCCAGCGAGAGATAGATCAGGCCGCTGTCGTCCGGCCGCTGTGCCGCTTCCTGGGCCACCTCCGGCGGCACGACGTACAGGTCGTCGGTCTCGCGGACGCTGGAGTCGATCCGGTGCCAGGTGTCGTCGAGTGGGCGGGCGTCGGTGTAGTCGAGCTCGCGCGGGTAGACGTAGATGTTCGCGTGCGGCGACGTGTGGATGAAGTCCCGGGGAGGCAGGGCCGGCGCGCCCTGCGCCTGGCACCACTCGTTGAACGCGTCCCAGGTCCCCGCGTGGATGCGGTCGAACTCCTCGAGGAAGTCCGCCCAGCCCGAGCGGTCGTCGGCCGGGTAGCCCGAGAACACCGGCGCGATGCCGGCGCCGCGGACCTCGAGCGGGTTGCAGGAGACGATCCGCACGAACGCACCGTCCGACGTGGTGAGCGCCGGGAACGACACCACGTTGTCCTCGACCAGGACGTCCGGCCGGTGCCGGGCGATGATCTCGCGCAGCTGCGGCTCGCAGTACGTCGCGCCGTCGATCAGCGCCTGGTACGTCGGCTGCACGAAGGTCGCGAGCTGGTCGCGCGTCGGCTTGGCGAACTCGGGCGCGGTCTCGTTGATGAAGTCGATCCAGAACTGCCCGGCCGCGTCCGCCGCGGCCTCCGGGTCGGGCGGGGCCAGGTCGACCAGGTCCTCGACGAAGCCGAACGGCTCGAGCTTGCCGGCCCAGGACGACTCCGCGGCGAACACGACCGTGTGCCCCTTGTCGACCAGCACCTTGCCCAGGCCGATGCACTGGTTCGTGGGTCCGTAGGCGGACTCGGGCATGAACAGAACGGTCAGGCCTTGCATGTCAGGGTCTGCACTCACGCGGCGCACGCTAGCGGCGTACGCCACCCGTGGATATGCCTCGTCCGTAGGCTTGCCCGGTTATGACTCCTGACGGACCCCTGATCGTGCAGAGCGACAAGACGCTGCTGCTCGAGGTCGACCACGAGCAGGCCGGCGACTGCCGCAAGGCGATCGCGCCGTTCGCCGAGCTCGAGCGGTCGCCGGAGCACATCCACACCTACCGGCTGACGCCGCTCGGGCTGTGGAACGCGCGCGCCGCCGGGCACGACGCCGAGCAGGTGGTCGACACGCTGCTGGAGTTCAGCCGGTACGCCGTCCCGCACGCGCTGCTCGTCGACGTCGCGGAGACGATGGCGCGCTACGGGCGGCTGCGGCTGGAGAAGCACCCCGTGCACGGCCTGGTCGCTGGTGAGCAGCGACCGGCCGGTGCTCGAGGAGGTGCTGCGCGCCAAGAAGATCGCCGGGATGCTCGGCACCCGGATCGACGAGGACACCGTCGTCGTCCACCCGAGCGAGCGCGGCAACCTCAAGCAGGCGTTGCTCAAGCTCGGCTGGCCGGCCGAGGACTACGCCGGGTACGTCGACGGCGAGGCGCACGAGATCGAGCTCGACCAGATCGGAGTGGACCGCTGCGCGCCTACCAGAAGGAGGCGGCCGAGTCGTTCTGGCACGGCGGCTCCGGGGTCGTCGTGCTCCCGTGCGGCGCCGGCAAGACCCTGGTCGGCGCGGCCGCGATGGCCCACGCGAAGGCGACGACGCTGATCCTGGTCACCAACACCGTGGCCGCCCGGCAGTGGAAGGACGAGCTGATCCGGCGTACGTCGCTGACCGAGGAGGAGATCGGCGAGTACTCCGGCTCGGTCAAGGAGATCCGGCCGGTCACGATCGCGACGTACCAGGTGATGACGACGCGACGGAAGGGCGTCTACTCGCACCTCGAGCTGCTCGACGCGCGCGACTGGGGTCTGATCGTCTACGACGAGGTGCACCTGCTGCCGGCGCCGATCTTCCGGATGACCGCGGACCTGCAGGCCCGGCGACGGCTCGGGCTGACCGCGACGCTGGTGCGCGAGGACGGCCGCGAGGGCGACGTGTTCTCGCTGATCGGGCCGAAGCGGTACGACGCGCCGTGGAAGGACATCGAGGCCCAGGGCTGGATCGCGCCGGCCGACTGCGTCGAGGTGCGGGTGACGCTGCCGTCGGCCGAGCGGATGGCGTACGCCGTGGCCGAGCCCGAGGAGCGCTACCGGCTGGCGTCGTGCACCCACCACAAGATCGACGTCGTACGCCGGCTCCTCGACCAGCACACCGGCCAGCCGACGCTGGTGATCGGCCAGTACCTCGACCAGCTCGACGAGATCGCCACCGCCCTCGACGCCCCGACGATCACCGGGGCGACGCCGGTCAAGGAGCGGCAGCGGCTGTTCGAGGCCTTCCGGGCCGGGGAGGTCGGCCTGCTGGTGGTCTCCAAGGTCGCGAACTTCTCGATCGACCTGCCGACCGCCGAGGTGGCGATCCAGGTGTCGGGCTCGTTCGGCTCGCGCCAGGAGGAGGCCCAGCGACTCGGCCGGCTGCTCCGCCCGAAGACCGAGGGCAAGACCGCGCACTTCTACACGATCGTCTCCCGCGACACCGTCGACGCCGACTTCGCCGCCAACCGGCAGCGGTTCCTGGCCGAGCAGGGGTACGCCTACTCGATCCGCGACGCCGAGGACTGAGCCGATGGACGCTCAGGAGGTCGCCGATGCGTCTTCGGGCTGGGGCTCGCCTCGAGCCTGAGCGAGCCGGTGGCCCGCGGCGAGCTGGGTGAGATCCGCCGGCTGGAGACCGACCGCGGCACCTGGGCGGTCAAGCAGGACTTCGAGCCGCTGCGACGCCGCCGACGGACGAGCCCGACGCCGAGCACGGCGGCGCGTTCCACCTCGCCTGCTGGCAGGCGGGCATCCCGTCGCCCGAGCCGATGCGTCGCCGCGGGCGGTCGGTTCTCGGTCGAGCTCGCCGGCGAGGCCGTGCGGCGTCTACACCTGGGTCGACCTCACCGACCCCGACACCGGGCTCGATCCCGGCCGCGCTGTCGGCGACGCTGCTGGCGCGGCTGCACGGCGTACACCACCGCTCCGACTTTCCCGTCCACGAGTGGTTCGAGGCGCCGATCGGCGAGCGCGAGTGGAAGGCCGTGCTCAAGGCGTCGCGGGCCGCGGGGGCGCCGTACGCCGACCGGCTCGACGTGGTGCTCCCCGCACCTCGTCGCGGTGGAGTCGATCCTGACCCCGATGGAGCCGGTGCAGACCTGCCACCTCGACCTGTGGGCCGACAACCTGCGCCGCACCACCGGCGGTGACCTGTGCGTGATCGACTTCGACAACTGCGGGCCGGCCGACCCGAGCCGCGAGCTCGGCGATGGTGCTGTTCGAGTTCGGCCGGTGCGACGCGGCACGCTGGCGCATGCTCGACGCGGCGTACCGCGACGCCGGCGGACCCGGACGGATCACCGGACGCGGCGGATCTCGCGCTGACGGTCGCCCAGCTCCACCACATCGGGCATCGCCACCTGACGATGTGGCTCGCCGCCCGCGACGACGAGGCACGCACCCGGTCGCTGGCCGGCATCGAGGAGTTCCTCGGCACCCCGCTCCTGCTGTCCGACGTCGACCGCCTGGTCAGCGGCGGTGACCGAGACGCGCTAGCGGCAGGCCCGTAGGCTCGATCAGGGTGAGGATCCGCGAACGACTCGGGGAGGCGTTGTTCCTGCGCGTGGCCGGCCCCGACGGGCCCCGGCACCGCGAGCGGATCCACGGCACGCCCGGCCCGCGATGGTTCGCCGAGGGCAGCCCGATCACGGTCGTGCACGGCGACGCGTCGATGTTCGTCGGGGGCATCCGGGCGGTGCTGCTGCAGACGATGCAGCCGCAGGCGATGACCGCGGTCGCCGAGCACTCCGGCTACCGCGGCGACATGTGGGGTCGGCTGTCCCGCACCAGCCGCTTCCTCGCGGTCACCACCTTCGGCACCGCCGAGGACGCCCAGCAGGCCGTCGACGTGGTGCGCGCGATCCACGACCGGGTCAACGGCGCGATGCCCGACGGGTCGGCGTACGACGCGAACGACCCCCACCTGCTGGAGTGGGTGCACGTCGCCGAGATCCAGAGCTTCCTGCTCGCCCACCGGCAGTACGGCGCCCGCCCCCTCGACCAGGCGGGCTACGACGAGTACGTCGCACAGGCGGCCGTCGTGGCGCGCAAGCTCGGCGCCACGGACCCGCCGACCACCGAGGCCGAGCTCCACGCCGCCGTCGAGCGCTTCCGTCCCGAGCTGCGGGCGATCGACCACGCGCGCGACGCGGTCGCGTACCTGATCAAGGAGCCCGAGCTGCCTCTCGTCGCGCGCCCGGCGTACCGCGTCCTGGTGGCGGCGGCGATCGGGCTGATGCCGACGTGGACCCGCGAGCCGCTCGGGCTGCCGATGCTCCCCGTCGTCCACGACCGGGTCGCGCACGTGCTCGGCCGGGTCGCCACGCGCACGGTCCGCTGGGCGATCGCCGGCGACCAGGCGCATGCCGCGCAGCTCCATGCGCAGGCGACGCCGCCGGCATCTCCGCGGCGGCAGGATGACCGAGCTCGCCGACCGCTGGCCGCTGGGCGACCTCGCGGACGTCCGCGACGAGCTCCTGGCGGCGTACGCGGAGTCGAGCCGTGGCTACCACGACACGCTGCACCTGACCGAGGTGCTGGACCGGCTCGACGAGCTCGCGAACGCCGGGGTGGCCTTCGACACGACCTCGGGCGCGCTCGCGGCGTGGTTCCACGACGCCGTCTACGACGGGGAGCGTGACGCCGAGGAACGCAGCGCCGTCTGGGCCGAGGAGGCCCTGGCCGGTACGCCCTACGTCGCCGAGGTGGCGCGGCTCGTCCGGCTCACCGAGACCCACGATCCCGGGCCGGACGACCTCACCGGCCAGGCACTCGCCGACGCCGACCTGGCCATCCTGGCGGCGCCGCAGGAGCGGTACGACGTCTACGTCGCCGGCGTGCGTCGGGAGTATGCCTACATCAGCGACGACGACTTCGCCGCCGGGCGGGCCGCCGTGCTCCATCGCCTCGCCGACCGCGGGCAGCTGTTCCACACGGCGTACGGACGCGAGCAGTGGGAGTCAGCCGCCCGCGCGAACCTCGCCCGCGAGCTGGCGGGGCGGGGTTAGTTCCGACCGGTCCGCTCCCAGTTTCATCATGTGATGTCGGTGAACCGCCGCTTCACATGGTGAGCCCACCGTGAGAACCGGCGGTTCGACACCTTCACATGGTGAAACCCCCCCACCACCGGCCGGCGACGAGCCGGTTCAGGTGTAGAGGCAGAACGGATGCCCGGCGGGATCGAGGAGCACCCGGACGTCGTCCTGGGGCTGGAACTCCGCCACGGTGGCGCCGAGCTCGACTGCATGCTCGACCGCCGCTTCCAGGTCGGAGACCTGGACCTCCAGGTGCAGCTGCATCCCTGGACGTCCGCGCTCGGGCGGCCACACCGGCGGCTCGTAGACCTCGGCCTTCTGCACCGCGAGGGAAGCAGCGCCCTCGCCCAGGTCGAGCGAGCCGCCCGACTCGTCCTCGTTCCAGATCGGCTTCTCCAGGATCGCCGACCAGAAGGCCAGCAGAGCATGGGGATCGGGTGCTTCGAGCGTGACTCCCCACCAGTCCTTCCGCTCCCACCGGTCGGTCTCGGGACCCTGGCTCTCCCGTCCGCGCATCACTCCTCCTCGTCGACGACGGCAGCCCGCGACCGCTTCCGGCGCCGCAGCCCGGCGGCGACCAGGCGCATGATCAGCTCGCGTGAGCTGACCGGCACCGCGCCGGCCGCCACGGCTTCGTCGTACCACTCGTCGGGGACGTCGTAGTGGTCGCGGTCGAAGCCGCGCTCGGGGATGCCCAGCTCGCGCGCGAACGCGTGGAGCTCGTCGTACGACGTGTCGCTGGCCAGATGTGACCACATCCGGCCACGGGACGGCACCAGGGGCGGGTCGATCAGGATCATCGGGACCCGTCAGAGGGATGGGCATCGGCCGGCAGGTCGTCGACCATCGACCGCCAGGAACGGACGTAGGTGGCGTCGACGTACGCCTTCGCCGAGCCGCCCGGGCGCGCCTGGCCGCCGAGATGCAGCTGGCGCACCCCCGCCTTGATCAGCCAGGGGACGTGCTCGGCCGCCAGCCCGCCACCGGGCATCGCCAGCGGTGCGATCTCGGGCGTGATCGTGGCCAGCAGGTCGTCGAACCCCGCCGCCATGCCACGTGGCGAACCCGCGGTCCGGACCGCGACGAGTCGCGGCAACGTCAGCAGCCGCCGCCACGAGCGGCGCGGGTCGAGCGACGAGTCGATCGCGCGGTGGAACGTCCAGGGAACGTTCGGCAGCCGGTCCAGCAGCAGCCCGCAGGTCTCGGTGTCGATCTCCAGGTCGGCGTCCAGGAAGCCGAACGCGACACCCGTGGCGCCGCACCCGAGGTAGTCCTCGCCGAGCCCGACGAGCCGCGCGAACTCACCACCGGTCGTCGACCACGAGTCGTTCAGCCGCAGCAGCACGAACACCGGGCGATCGCTCTCGCGGCAGATCGCGCTCACCAGCGCCGGCTCGGGCGACAGCCCGCACGTCGCGCCGGGCACGGCCACGTGCAGCCGGTCGGCACCACCCTCCTGTGCCCCGGGTACGTCGCGCGGGTCGCCGACCGCGACCTCCAGCACGACACCCGCCATGGGCTCACCCTAGGGGTGAGCTCGCGGACAGGTTTCCTGGCGTAGACGGCCGCGTTGCACAATCGAGGTCGTGGACGACACCCTCCTGCTCGCCGCGCGCGCCCTCGTGCTGGCCGACCTCGAGGCTCGCCATCGCGCGACCCCGGACGCGGTCGACGCGCTCGAGGACGCCTGCGCCAACCGCGGGTGGTGGGCCGAGCAGTGGCCCGAGGGCCGCGTGTACGTCGCGGGGCTGGTCGCGCAGGACGTGCAGGACGCGTTGTTCGAGAGCATCGGTCGCTGGCCGATGTGTCTGGCCTGCGACCCCGAGCACCCCGAGCACTCGCTCTACATCGAGCCCGACATCGGCGGCCCGTCGCCGCAGTGGGTGTGCGAGGAGTCGGGCCGGACGATCGCGCCGTTGGGTCAGCTCGGTCTCGTGGGGCGGACCGGCCTCACGGAGTGAGCGTCAGCGGGCTCCACCAGGTGAACCGCGCCCCGGCGTACACCGACCGCGAGAGCTCGATGACGACGTCGCCCACCAGTCCGCGCCGCGAGTGCCGCAGCACCGGGTCGCCGATGTGGAGCTCGAGGAGGTCGGCGTCGACGGCGTTCGCCAGGTCCGCGCTGAGCTGGTCCTCCGCGGCGGTCGGGCGGAGGCCGCGCGCGGCCAGCAGCGAGTAGAGGCTGTCGGGAAGTCCGGTCTGCATGAACCCGGGCAGGAGCACCTCGTTGAGGTAGACGTCCTGGTAGCACAGCGGGACGTCGTCGTGGCGCCGTCGTCGCCGCCAGTGGATGACGGGATCCCCGGGCGTGATCCCGAGGGCCTTGGCGACGCCCGGGCCGGCCTGCCCCAGGCCGTGCTGCAGGTCCTCGGTGGTGACGGCCCAGCCCCGCGCTTTTGCGTCCTCGGCGAAGGACAGCGGCCGGTAGGCGGGACGTGGGCTCTTGCAGACGAACGTGCCGCGCGCCGGCGCACGCTCGAGCAGACCCTCGGCCACGAGGGCGTCGATCGCCTGGCGCACCGTCATCCGCGCGACGCCGAACTGCTGCATGAGGCCGCGCTCGGAGGGCGCCGGCGCGCCCTCGGGCAGATCCTGGATCAGGTCGCGGACGTACTCGCGCACCTGCACATGCTTCAACGTCGTTCCGAGAGGCACGGCCACCTCATCCACGGCCGCGATTCTAGGCCGTCGGGACCCTTGGTTTCCGCGAAATCCGTGGCACGGCGGGCGATTCTCTTCGGCCCCGGGGTCCCTTGTGACTAGGCGGCGCGGACTCAGGCGGCGGAGATCGCGGTGAGCACGTCGAGCCGGGCGGCGCGGCGAGACGGCAGCACGGCCGCGAGCACGCCGATCACGACGGCGAGCCCGAGGAAGACCACGAGCTGGGACCACGGGATCGCGATCACCTCGAGCCCCTGGTCCTTCACGGCGGTCATCATCGCGACGCCGAAGCAGACACCGAGGACGACGCCCAGCACGGCCCCGAGCACCGACATCACGACCGACTCGAGGGTCACCATCAGACGCAGCTGTCCTCGCCCGAGTCCGATCGCCCGGAGCAGCCCGATCTCGCGGGTGCGTTCGATGATCGACAGGGCCAGCGTGTTGACGATGCCGAGCACGGCGATCACCAGCGCGAGCCCGAGGAGTGCGTCGACCATCAGCACGAGCTGGTCGATCGGGGCGCGCTGCTGATCGGCGAACTGGTGCTCGTCCTGCACCGTGACCACGGGCAGGTCGGCCACCGTCCTCTCCAGCGGCCGCAACAGGTCGCCGGCGGCCGGGTCGGTGAACACGATCAGGAAGTTGTCGCTGTCGGCGAACCCCGTCGACCGGAGGTCGTGGATCGAGATCACGAAGTCGAAGACCAGCGGAGTGTTGGCGTAGGTGCCACCGACGGTGAACGTACGCCGGCCGACCGGCAGCTTGCCGAGCACCACGTGGTCGCCGACCGCAAGATGATGGTCGCGGGCGTACCGGTCGTTGACCAGCACGGTTCGGCCGCCGAGGTCGGCGTTGCCGTGCTGGAGGTCGAGGCCGAACGCCGAGACCTGCGACGGGACGACGCCGGTGAGCGCGGTGCGGTCGCCGTCCGCCTCGACGAAGGCGTAGCGCTGGCGCACGACCTCGGTGACGCCGTGGACGTGGTCGATGCGCTGGGCGACCTGCGGTGAGAACGGCTGCCCGAACGCGCTGCCGACGACGTAGCTCCCGATGAAGTTCTTGTCGATCGTCTGGTCGACGCTGGCCTTCGCCGAGGCCCCGATGATCGACATCGTGCAGGCCAGGGCGAGCCCGATCATCAGCGCCGAGGCGGTCGCCGTCGTACGCCGCGGGTTGCGCAGCGCGTTCTGGCCGGCGAGGTTGCCCACGGCGCGGAACACCACGGCGTACAGCCAGCGGGCGAGCGCGAGAAGGGGCCGGCACACGATCGGCGCCGCCGCGGTGACGCCGAGGAGGACGGCGAGGATGCCGCCGCCCACCCAGTAGCCGGAGTGCGGCAACGAGCCGAACAGCCCCTCGAAGGTCGCGGCCACGCCGGCCGCGGTCAGGGCCGCCCCGAGGACGAAGCGCCACCGGATCGACGACTCCGGCAAAGCGACCACGTCGCCGAGGGCCTGGACCGGCATGATCCGGCCGGTACGCCGCGCGGGCAGCCACGCCGCCACCATCGTGACCACGACGCCGGTCGCGTATGCCGGCGACCACCGCCTCGGTGTCGAGCACCAGCGGTTCGCTGCCGAGGTCCAGGCCGAGCAGCCCGATCAGACCGCGGATGGCATAGGCGAGCCCCAGGCCGAGCCCGAGCCCGACGGTGGCGCCGATCAGACCCAGCACCAGCGCCTCGAGCAGCACGCTGCGCGAGACCTGCCGTCGGGAGGCACCGATGGCCCGGAGCAGCGCCAGCTCACGACTGCGTTGCGCGACCAGGATGGAGAAGGTGTTGACGATCAGGTAGGCGCCGACGACGAGGGCGACCGCCGCGAAGATCAGCAGGAACGTGCGCAGGAACGAGATGCCCTTGAGCACCTGGCTGGCGTTCTGGTCCGCGGCGTCGTCGCCGGTGACGGCCCGGATCTTCGGCGGGAGCACCTGTTGGACGTCGTCCCGCAGCGCCGTCTGGGAGACGCCCGGCTTCGCCGTCACCCAGATGTTGGTGAACGCGTGCTTGCCGTGCAGGAACAGCTGCTGCGCGGTCCGCACGTCGAAGATCGTCAGCGTCGCTCCGGCCAGCGAGGTGTTGTCGGCGTACCCGGCGAGGCCGACCAGCCGCTTGGTCAGCACGGCCTTGTGGGTGGCCGTCACGATCGGGACCTTCTCGCCGATGAAGTAGCCACCCTCCTCGGCGGTCTTCTCGTCGAGGACGATCTGGTGCGGCCCGTGGGGCGGATGGCCGTAGAGCAGCGTCAGACCCGGGATGCCGTGGCCGGCGGGCGCGTCGGAGTAGCTGATGCCGTACGTCGGAGCGCCGAGGCCGCCGACGACCTTGTGGTCCTTGCCGACCACGAACACCCCGATCGCCTGCACGTTGCCGTCGGCGCGGGCTGCTCCCGGTACCTGGGCGAGCTTCCCCACCAGGGACTCCGGGACGGTGCGCGTCGACGGGTCGCCGTTCAGCGTCGCGCTGCCGTGCGGACGTACGACGACATCGCCGACCGAGGAGCCGAACAGCCGGTTGAACCCGTCGCTCAGCGCAGCGGAGAACACCAGCGAGCCGACCACGAACGCGACGCCGAGCGCGATCGCGAACGTGCTCATCAGCAGCCGGACCTTCCGGGCCAGCAGGCTCTTCCACGTGGCGCGGATCATCAGGCCCCAGAAGGCTCGGCCGCGGCCATCCAGGCGATGACCTGGTCACGGTCGGGGTCGCGGATCTCGTCGACGATCCGGCCGTCGGAGAGGAACACGACGCGGTCGGTGTACGCCGCCGCCACGGGGTCGTGGGTCACCATCACCACGGTCTGCTGGTGGTCGTCGACGCTGCGCCGCAGGAGCTCGAGGATCTCCGCCCCCGACTTGCTGTCGAGGTTGCCGGTCGGCTCGTCGGCGAACACGATCTGCGGGCGACCGACCAGTGCGCGGGCGACGGCGACGCGTTGCTGCTGGCCACCCGGAGAGCTCGTTCGGCTTGTGGCTCAGCCGGTCGCGGAGACCGACGGTGTCGATGACCTCGTCGTACCACGCGGCGTCGGGCTTGCGGCCGGCGATCGCCTGCGGCAGCCGGATGTTCTCCTCGGCGTTGAGGGTCGGGATCAGGTTGTAGGACTGGAAGACGAAGCCGATCCGGTCGCGCCGGAGCCGAGTCAGCGCACGGTCACCGAGCCGGCTGATCTCCTGGTCGCCGATGTGGACCGTGCCGGAGTCGGCGCGGTCGAGCGCCGCGGCGCAGTGCATGAGGGTCGACTTGCCCGACCCGCTCGGCCCCATGATCGCGGTGAACTGGCCGGCCTCGAGGTCGAGGCTGACGCCGTCGAGCGCGCGCACCAGCGCATCTCCGGACCCGTAGGTCCGAACCAGGTCGCGGATCCTGGCCGCCGGCTCGCTCACCCACCCAGCCTGCCAATGTGGACCTAGCCGGGGCTACCCGGTTCTCCCCTGGCCGACCCCCGGCCCAGACAGCCGACCACCCCGGCTCACCCATCCAGGGATGGTCGAACACCTGTTCGACTGCGTGCTACCGTCGGAAGCGTGGACTTCCAGGGGACGCTCTTCGAGACGCCGGCCCCGGGGCTGCGCTCGCTGGCGGACACCGAGCGTCAGCCGCTGACCCGCGGCGCCTGGGTCGACGTACGCCGCGACTTCGTGTCGGGTGCCGACGAGGTGCTGGAGCGGCTGATCGCCGACGTCCCGTGGCGGGCCGAGCGGCGGCAGATGTACGACCGGGTGGTCGACGTGCCCCGGCTCGTCCACACCTACGGCGAGGGGGAGCCACTCCCCCATCCGCTGCTGGTGCAGGCGCGCGACGCCCTGTCGGAGCACTACCGCCCCGAGCTCGGCGAGCCGTTCCTGACCGCGGGTTGCTGCTACTACCGCGACGGGCGCGACAGCGTCGCCTGGCACGGTGACCGGTTCGGGCGAGGTCGCACCCACGACACGATGGTCGCGATCGTCTCCTTCGGAGACCCGCGACGGCTGGCGCTCCGGCCGCGCGGCGGCGGTGAGTCGCTCTCGTTCGAGATGGGCCACGGCGACCTCGTCGTCATGGGCGGCTCCTGCCAGCGCACCTGGGAGCACGCCGTGCCGAAGGTCGCCCAGTCCGGCCCGCGGATCTCGGTGCAGTTCCGGCCACGTGGCGTGTTCTGAGCGACGATCCGCGTCGCGCGGTTGACATCTGCGCCCTGCCGGGTGACCCTGCCTGGGTCTTCCGCGTGCCGACCTCTCGTCGGCTGCGCGGGGCGGAAAGTCGCGACCGGAGCGAGCCGGGGGGCCGCCGACATCCTGCAGCGACAAGGAATCCCATGACACGCCTCTCGATGCTCGGACGACTCCTGCCCGTCCTCGGTCTCGTCGCCGTCACGATCGGCCTCGCGGCCTCGAGCGCCGACGCACAGGGCTTCGCGCGAGCCTGCAAGCACCCGCACTGGACGACCTCGACGTGGGAAGGCCAGGGTTTCGGCCGGTACTACGCCGACAGTGACATGTGGAACGCGTCCGGCTACGACGTGTCCCAGACCATGCGCGTGTGTTCACCCGGCAACTGGTCGGTGTCCGCGAAGGCCGACAACAACAGCCACGACGGTGCGGTGAAGACCTACCCCAACGTGCACCGCGACTACCACGACTGGGGGTCCGGCCACGAGCCGAGGCTCAGGGCCTTCGCGTCGATCAAGAGCAAGTTCGCCTCGCGGTCGCCGCACGTCGGCATCTACGACGGTGCCTACGACATCTGGATCAACGGCGTGGCAGACAGCGGCTCCACGGAGCTCATGATCTGGACCGACAACCACCGCCAGCGGCCCTCCGGCCGGGTGGTCGAGAGGGGTCTGGAGTTCTCGCGTCGCACGTGGAAGCTCTGGGCGACCGACGACCACCGCTACCTCGCGTTCGTGCCGAACAAGCCGATCAGGCATGGATCGATGGCGCTGAAGAAGCGCTTCGCGTACCTGACCACCCACGGTTACCTGCCCCAGGGGTCGACGCTGGGTCAGGTCTGCTTCGGCTACGAGATCGTGTCGACGGGCGGGCACTTCCACAAGTTCAAGATCGACCGCTTCAACGTCACGTCCTCCCGGAAGTGACCCTCGGCCCGTCGCCGGTCAGAACTGCACGGTCGGTGCCTGCTCCTGGCCGGCGGGGGCGTCGTAGAAGTCCCGCTGGCCGACGCCGGCCATTCCGGAGAAGAGCATCCAGGGGATCGTCCGCACCAGCTTGTTCAGGGTCGCGACCGCGTCGTTGTAGTACTGCCGGGCGAAGCTGATCTGGTTCTCGGTCTCGGCCAGCTGGTTCTGCAGGTTCAGGAAGTTCTCGTTCGCCTTGAGGTCCGGGTAGTTCTCGGCGACGGCGTTCAGGTTGATCAACGAGCCCTGGAGAGCAGCGTCCGCTTCGGCCTTCGCCTTCACGTCGTCGCCCGCCGCGGCCTGCTGGACGCGGGCCCGCGCGGCGGTGACGTTCTCGAGCACGGTCTTCTCGTGGGCGGCGTAGCCCTTGACGGTCTCGACCAGGTTGGGGATCAGGTCGGCGCGCCGGGTGAGCTGGACGTCGATGCCGCCGAGCGCCTCCTGCGCCCCCACGTCGGCCGACCGCAGCCGGTTGAAGCCGACGACGCCGAACCCGACGATCGCGAGAACGACGACGATGATGATGATCCAGATCAGCATGCGTGTGGGTCCTTCCCCGGTCGTGTGCACATCATGGCGGTCACCATGAGCCCCCGCCACCGCCGCCGCCACCGCCGCCGCCGGAGAAGCCGCCTCCGCCGCCGCTGCTGTGGGACTGCGTGGCCTGGTACGCCGAGATCGAGTGGCTGACCGTCGACGAGAAGTCGTTGACCATCTGGTCGACGTAGTTGCCGGTGTGGCTGCCGGCGTAGTAACCGCCGAAGTACGCCGGCACGGGCGGTTCGGTGCCGGTCTCCGTGCGGTACTTCTTCGCCCACGCGTCGGCGCAGCCGAACGCCACGGCCCACGGGATGTAGGCGGTGTAGACGTCCTGACGACCGGCGAAGTCGAACCGCTGCTTGCTCGACGGCGTCGAGAGCATCCGCTCGAACCCGCCGAGCCGCGACCACAGCTCGCGTCCCTTGGGCGTACGCCGGGTGGCCGCGGTCGGCGCGAGCAGCGGCGAGGCGGTCAGCGCGAACGCGCCGGGCACCAGCGCCGAGATGCTCATGCCGAACCACGTCGCCAGGGCGGCGAACCCGGCGAGGACGGCGGCCCCGAGCACCATCAGCACGGCGACACCACTCAGCCCGGACCGTTGCAGGAACCCGTTCGACTGGGCCCAGTCCTTGGTCTCCTTCTGGAACGCCGCGATCCGCTTCTGCAGGATGCGGCCGCTCTCGACGTCCTTCGCTGCCCGGAAGCTCCCGCCCTCGCCGCCGAGCAGGGGCGCGACCGCCACGGTGGCGCGGTCGAGCTTCGCCCACCCCCCGGGTCCGGCCTTGTCGGTGATCGTCCAGGAGTCGCCGTCGCGGCTGAGCTCGACGGCGCCCTGCTGGGCGGCCCACAGCATCGAGGCCACGAACGCCTGCTGGTCGACCTTCTCGGTGACGACGTACGCCGCCTCCGCGGGGCCGACGTCCGGCGGCGGTGCGTACTGCAACGGGAAGGGCGGCTTCCGCTCGAAGCTGCGTCCGGCCATGAAGACACCCGCGCCACCCGCCAGGAGGGCCAGGACGAGCACCGTGACCAGGCCGGCGACCGAGTCGCCGAGGACCGGCGCCCACGTCGTCGACCAGGGCAGCTCCTCCCCGGCCGGCGGGGTCGGCATGGCGAGGCCCGCCTTCAGCGTGAGCGGGGTGTGCGGCGCGATGCCGCGGCCCTTGATGGTCAGCGTGTCGGTGTGCGCACCTGTGACGTTGCATGGCGCGACGCCGTCGCCCACGATGCACCTCGGCTTGGGGTCCGGCACCACGGGCAGGTGCACGACGAGGTGCACGTCCTGGATGGCCTGCGCCCAGCCGCCGGGGATCAGGTTCCAGTAGAACTGGGTGTCGGCGCCGTCGGTGCCGGGCTCGAGCACGCCGTCGATCCGGTAGCGGATGACGTAGGTGTGCTTCGACAGGCCGATGGTGACGTTCGGGTCGCCGATGCGAGCCACGACGTACCGGTCGTGCGACTGGTGGGAGAGCTGGAACGGCTCGGGGTGCCCGTCCATCGTCACCGAGATGTCGTGGGGCGTCCGCAGGGCCCGCGGAGCGCTCTGGTCGTAGCGGTCGAAGAACCGGAAGATGCCGTGCTTGCCCACACCCGGGAAGTCGACGGTCAGGGTCTCGGTCACGGCCAGGTCACCGTCGTCGGCCACGACGAAGTCGGCGTCGTAGTTCGTGATCGTCGTGTCCTCCGCCGAGGTGTCGGTGGAGTCCGTCTGGATCCCCAGCGCCGGCAGCACGATCACGACGCCCAACGCCACCGCCAGGACGACGGTGACGAGGACCCGTTTCATGGCGCCGACACTAGGGGGCGGCCGAGCCCCATCTCCATGACCCGCCGGGACCACGTCGCGGTCGTCGTGGGGTCAGGTGAAACTTCTGCCAAACGCCACTCCCACGCCCCGAGCCGTCCCTATCCTCGGGCGGTGACCTCGATGACGATGCGGCGCGGCGCCGCCCTGCTGACCGGCGCGCTGCTGACGCTGCCCGCCCTGGCTCTGCAGGCTCCTTCGCACGCCGCCACCGGCCGCACGGACGACGGCTACTTCGCCGGCAAGGTGCTGAACCAGGCCACGAACAAGCCGGTCAAGGGCGTGACCGTCAAGGTCTTCCGGATCAACACCGACACCCTGCTCGGGTCGGACGACACCGGCTCCGAGGGCAGGTACCGGATCGACGGTCTCTCGGCGGACGACGAGGAGCTCGACGTCCGCGTGAACGGACGGGCCGTCCACTTCGAGACCGGCTGGGTTGCCTGCAGCTTCCATGTCGTGCAGTCGTGGGGCCTCGCGTGCTCGCACGGTCAGGGACGCCAGGACCCGATCCTCATCCAGCACCTCTGAGGCACGCCGACCTCAGGGCCGCCGGGCCAGGTGCAGCGTGAGGTCGGCGGCGATGCTCACCTGCTCCGGCAGCACCTCGCGGATCCGACGGAGGACCTCCTCACGCACGGGCGCGTCCAGCTGCAGGTAGGCCGAGACCGTCGCCAGGTGGCCGACGTAGAAGTCGGCCGACACGGTGGGACGCTGCACGATGGTCGACTGTCGGACGTCGGCGAACAAGCCTGACTGCTTCAGCTCGGTGCCCGGCCACTGCAGCGCGGCATCCTCCGCCGTTCCGTCCGGGGACGGGATGTCGTCCTCGGCCAGGTACGGCGTCCGCGTGGCCCGGACCAGCGCCTCGATCTGCGGATCGGCGAGGAAGGAGTGCCCGCCGAAGGACGCGAAGACCCCGCCCGGCTCGAGGAGTGCGGCCACGCGTGACCAGCGCCCCTCCGCCACCGTCCAGTGGAAGGAGGCCGCGGCGAAGACCAGGTCGTACGACGCCGTCAGCGGAAGCTCCTCGAACGCGGCTCGGACCGTCTTCACCGACTCCGGCACGTGCTGCCGCAGCTCCGCCAGCATGGCCGCATCCGGGTCGGTGGCGGTGAGCTCGATCCCCCGGTCCGCGAACGCCCGGGTCGCCTTGCCCGTGCCGGCGCCCACCTCGAGGGCCGTGCGCACCGGCCGTCCGGCGTACGCCAGCACCTCGTCCACGAGCTCGCCGGGATAGCCGGGTCGATACCGCTCGTACGCCGACGCGACCGTCCCGAAGCTCAGCGCACGCTCGACCATCCGGCCATCGTGCCATCCGGGGTTCGTCGAGGAACGCCGTAGGGTTTCCGCGCGCGAACGTCGAAGTGAGACCGCTCCGCTCGTCACCCCGGTGTCACACCCTCACCGAAAGGAAGCGTCATGACCGACTACGTCGTCATGTTCCCCGCCGACAACGAGGCCGAGCGGCTCGCGCGCACCGATGCCGACCGCCAGGCCGTCTTCGACAGCGACTACGAGTTCGGCCAGCTGCTCGCGGCCCGTGGCGGCGCGGTCAAGGGCGGCGCCGGGCTCACCGACAGCAGCCAGGCACGGACGATCAGGCGCGGCCCGAACGCGAACGCCCTGGTCACCGACGGCCCGTTCACCGAGTCCGTCGAGCAGCTGTCCGGGTTCTTCATCGTCACCTGCGACGACTACGACGTGCTCGTGGAGGCCGCGCAGGTCCTCGTCCGCGCTCACCCCGTCGTGGAGATCCGCCCCGTCAAGGAGTTCTGACTCGGTCCGCCGCGCACGCTGCTCCGCGGTGACCACGACGTCCGAAAACCGGGATGAGAGTGTCCCCGGTCGCTGCCAGGCTCGAGGCGATGTCCGAGACAACCGTCCCGAGCCCACCCAGCCTCTCCTCGTTCTGGCGCGACCTCCCGCGCGAGGGGCGGCTGATGCTGTCCGTGGTCGTGGTGCAGTTCCTCGGCACCGGCCTGGTCCTCCCGTTCCTGGTGGTCTACCTCCACGAGATCCGCGGCTTCTCGCTCAGCGAGGTGGGGCTGCTCATCGGCCTCGGACCGCTCCTGGGGTTCCTCGCTGTCGGGCCGGGCGGCACGATCATCGATCGGTACGGCGCCCGCGTGGTCATGCTCGCCGCGATGGCGATGGAGGTCCTGGCCGACGTGGCCCTCACCTTCGCCTCGACCCTGCCGATCGCGATGGTGGCCGTCGCGCTCCAGGGAGCCGCGTTCGGAGTGGAGTGGCCGGCGGTGCAGAGCATGATCGCGTCCGTCGTCCCCAGCGGTCTGCGCCAGCGCTACTTCGGGCTGAACTTCACCCTGCTCAACCTCGGCATCGGCCTCGGCGGCATCGTCGGTGGACTCTTCGTCGACATCCACCACCCGCGCACGTTCCAGGTGATCTACGTCGCCGACGCCCTCAGCTTCCTCCCGGCGATCTACCTGCTGAGCGTCCCGCTCCGCCATGTCGCCGGCCGCCCGGTCCACGAGGACGACGCACCTCCGCCGAGCGAGAGCTACCTCCAGGTGATGCGCCGGCCCGCGGTCGCCTCGGTCATGCTGCTGAGCTTCGTGGCGTCGTACGTCGGCTACTCCCAGCTGAACGCCGGCACCCAGGCCTTCGCCCGTGACGTCGGGCGGATCTCGACGACCGGGCTCGGCTTCGCCTATGCCTGCAACACCCTGGTGATCGTGCTGCTCCAGCTGGTCGTGCTGCGGCGCATCGAGGGTCGGCGACGCACCCGTGTGGTGTCGGTGATGGCCGTCATCTGGGCGGCCGCGTGGGGGCTCCTCGGCATGTCCGGCCTGGTTCCCGGGACCCTCGGCGCCACCGTGCTGGTGGCGGCCTGCGCCTCCGTCTTCGCGCTCGGCGAGACGCTGATGCAGCCGACCATCCCCGCGCTGGTCAACGACCTGGCTCCGGACCACCTGCGCGGGCGGTACAACGCGCTCAGCGCCGGCGCGTTCTCGTTGGCCGCGATCATCGCCCCGGCCATCGCCGGCTGGTTGATCGGCCACGCGCTTGGGTGGGTCTACATCGTGATGCTCGTCGTCGGCTGCGGCGCCGTCGTCTGGGTCGCCCTCCGGCTCGAGCCGCGGCTCCCGGCCGAAGTGAACGGCGTGCCGGCCGAGGCCGGCGACGACGAGGACCTCCTCAGCGAGCAATCAGCCAGATGATCACGACGATCACGACCAGGGCGACGACGCCCTGCTTCCAGTAGGTCCTCGCGATCACCGGGAGCACGGTCTTCCCGAGGTCCAGCGCGTCGTCCGAGCGCGCCGGCCGAGGAGGACGCCGTGGGCCGCGGCGTGGCGGCGGGCGGCGGAGCGACCGGCGCCACCGGGGCGACCGGCGCCACGGCCGGCTCGGCCGGCTCGGGCGGCTCCGCTGGCCGCGGCCGGCTCGGCTGCCACGGCGGGCTCCGCCGGGGTGGCGGCCTCGGGTTCGGCCGGCCCGCTGCTCAGCCGGTCCTGGAGGCAGTTGACGAACTGGCCGAGCAGCTTGTCCGACACGTCCTGCATCACGCCTCGGCCGAACTGCGCCGGCTTGCCGGTGATCGCGAGGTCGGTGTGCACGTGGACGTCCGTCGAGTCGCCGCTGCCGTTCATGCTGAGCGTGACCGTCGCGCCGGCGGTGCCGTTGCCACGCTTGTCCTTGCCCTTCGCGTCCACCACGAACCGGTGGTTCGCCTCGTCCTTCTCGGTGAACGTGCCGCTGCCGTTGTAGACCAGCGCGATCGGGCCGAGCTTGACCTTCACCGACCCGCTGAACGTGTCGCCCTCGACCTCGGTGATCTGAGCCCCGGGGAAGCACCCCGCCACCGACCCGATGTCCTGGAACTCCGCCCAGGCCGTGTCGACGTCCACCGGGACGGTGAAGCTGTGCTCGAGATCCATACGCGGTGATGCCTCCTCGTAGACGTCGGCGCGTTCGAGCCTAGGCCGCCCGGGGTCTAGGCCTCCGGACGGCCCAGGGGACGGGGGCTAGGCGCCGGCCGCCGCCAGCACCGCCCGGCGCGCGAGCACCGTCGCCAGGTGCCGGCGGTAGTCGGCATCGCCGTTGAGGTCGCTGGGTGGGTTCGTCCCGTCCGCGGCCTGGTCGGCCGCCGCGCGTACGCCGTCCTCCGTGGCCGGTGTCCCGGCCAGGGCAGCTTCCATGGCCGTGGCGCGGAGCGGGGTCGAGCCCATGTTGGTGAGGGCGACCTTGGCCTCGCTGATCGTCCCGCCGGACGCGTTGACGGTCGCGGCCACCGCCACGATCGGCCACTGATGAGCGACGCGGACGAACTTCTCGTAGTGGGCACCCCACCCGGTCTTCTTGGGGACCCGGATCTCGGTCAGGATCTCGTCCTCGCCGATCGCGGTCTCGAAGAGGTCGACGAAGAACTCGGTCGCCGGCACCGTCCGGGTGCCTCCTGACCCCGCGATCACGAACTCGGCGTCCATGGCCAACGCGGCGGAGCCCATGTCACCGGCCGGGTCCGCGTGCGCGCACGAGCCGGCGAAGGTGCCCCGGTGGCGGATCTGGTTGTCCGCGACCTCGGCGGCGGCCTTGGACAGCAGCAACGCGTGCTGTCGCACCAGGTCATCGGTGACCATCTCCGAGTGGGTCGTCATCGCGCCGATCACCAGCGCGTCGCCGTCCTCGCGGACGCCGCGCAGACTCTCGATCCGCCCGAGGTCGATCACCATCTCGGGAGCGTTGAGTCGCATCCGCAGCACCGGCAGGAGGCTCTGCCCGCCGGCCATGATCTTCGCGTCGTCGCCGTGCTCGGCGAGCGCGTTCAGCGCCTCCTCCACCGAGGTCGGCGCCACGTAGTCGAATCGGGCGGGAATCATGCGCCCGCTCCTTCCTGCTCGTCGAAGTGGGGCATGGCGGCCGCCTCCGTGTCGCCACCGGAGCCCGACGCGTTGATGGCCCTCCACACCCGCTCGGGCGTGCACGGCATGAGGATGTCGTTCACCCCGAACTGGCGGACCGCGTCGACGATCGCGTTCACCACGGCCGGCGTCGAGGCGATCGTCCCCGCCTCACCGACGCCCTTGGTGCCGAGCGTGTTGGTGGTCGACGGGCTGGTCGTGTGGTCGATCTCGAAGCTGATCGTGTCAGCCGACGTCGGCAGCAGGTAGTCGACGAACGAGCCGCTGACCAAGGTCCCGGAGTCGTCGTACACCGCCTCCTCCCACAGCGCCTGGGAGATGCCCTGGACCAGGCCCCCGTGCACCTGGCCCGCCACGATCAGCGGGTTGATGATGTTGCCGATGTCGTCGACGCAGACGTACTTGCGGAGCTTCACCTGACCGGTCTCGGTGTCCACCTCGGCCGCGCACAGGTGCGTGCCGTGCGGGAAGGAGAAGTTGATCGGGTCGTACGTCGACTCCGCATCGATGCCGGGCTCCATCCCCTCCGGGTAGTTGTGCGCCGCGAACGTCGCCAGCGCGACCTCGGCGATGTTCACGCCCTGATCGGTGCCTCGTACGGAGTAGCGGCCGCTGCTGAAGTCGAGGTCCTCGACGTTGGCCTCCAGCAGGTGCGCCGCGAGCGGCTTCGCCTTCTCGATGACCTTGTCTGCCGCCAGTACCAACGCCTCGCCACCCACCACGAGCGAACGTGAGCCGTAGGTGTCCAGGCCCTTGTGCGAGACCTGGGTGTCGCCGTGCAGGATCTCGACGTCCTCGAAGGGCACGCCGAGCCGGTCGGCGACGATCTGGCTGAACGCGGTCTCGTGTCCCTGCCCGTGGGCGCTGGCGCCCGTGATCACCTCGACCTTGCCGGTCGGCAGCATCCGAACGGTCGCGTGCTCCCACCCGCCGGCGCCGTAGTTGAGCTGGCCGAGCACCCGCGAAGGTGCGAGACCGCACATCTCGGTGTACGTCGAGACGCCGATCCCGAGCTGCACCGGGTCGCCCGCGTCACGCCGCTTCTTCTGCTCGGCGCGCAACGCGTCGTACCCGAACATCTCCTTGGCCTTCGCCGTGGCGGCCTCGTAGTTGCCGGAGTCGTAGGTCATCCCGGCCACCGTGGTGAACGGGAACTCCTCGTGCGTGATCCAGTTCATCTCCCGGATCTCGAGGGGGTCCTTGCCGACCTCGACGGCGAGCTCGTCCATCAACCGTTCGACGGCGTACGTCGCCTCGGGGCGGCCGGCCCCGCGATAGGCGTCGACCCAGGTCTTGTTGGTCAGCACCGGCGTGCAGTTGAACTGGTACGCCTCCCACTTGTAGATGGCGTTGAACATCCACGCGCCCAGGACCGGCACACCCCCACCGACCACGCCGACATAGGCACCCATGTCCGCGAGCAGGTCGACCTTGAGGCCGGTGACCCGCCCCTCCTTGGTGGCGGCCAGCGTCAGCTTCTGCCACTGGTCGCGACCGTGGTGGGCCGTCAGCAGGGACTCCGAGCGGGTCTCGGTGTACTTGCACGGCTTGCCGATCCACCGGGCCACGGCCCAGGTGATCCACTCCTCGGGGGTGGTCTGCAGCTTGCCGCCGAAGCCGCCACCCACGTCGGGGGCGATCACGCGGATCTTCGACTCCGGTACGCCGGTCGTGGCGGCCAGCAGGAAGCGCGTGATGTGCGGGATCTGGGTCGCCGACCACATGGTGATCTGCTCGCCGGTCGGATCGACGATGACCGACCGCGGCTCGATGAAGGCGGGGATCAGGCGCTGCTGGCGATACTCGCGCTCGATCACGATGCCGCCGTCGCGGGCCTCGGCGAGCACCTCGTCGATCGCGCGTCCGGAGCCTTGTCCCCCCGAGTCGAGCTGCCAGAAGGCGACCTTGTTGGTGTCGAGCTCGGAATGCGCCAGGACGGTGTCCTCGGCGGCCTCCTTGAGGTCCAGCACGGCCGGTAGCACGTCGTACTCGACGTCGACGAGCTCGGCCGCATCGCGTGCCTCCGCGGCACTGCGGGCCACGACCACCGCCACGGCCTGCCCCGCGAAGGTCACCTCGTCCACGGCCAGCGGGTAGTGCGTCGGCGCCTGCTGCTCCGGGGTGATCGGCCAGGCGTTCACCAGCACACCCATCGTGTCCTTGAGCTTCTTGCCGTCGAAGACGTCGTAGATGTTGATCGCCTTGTCGGCGGCCTCGAGGTCGATGCTCGTGATCCGCGCGTGGGCGTGCGGGCTACGGACGATGGCCATGTGCAGCATGCCGGGCAGCGAGATGTTGTCGGTCCAGCGCGTGCGGCCGGTGATCAGCCGCTGGTCCTCCTTGCGCCGGCGGTCCTTGCCGATCTCCGGGCTCGTCACGGGACGGTCGTCGACGGCGGTCATGCGCTCGCCCCTTCCGTCGCGGTGCCCTGCTGGAGCTGGGCGGCGTACAGGACCGACTTGACGATGTTGTGGTAGCCGGTGCAGCGGCACAGGTTGCCCTCGAGGCCGACCCGTACCTCCTCCTCGGTCGGATCCGGGTTCTCGTTGAGGAGGTCGACCGCCTGCATGATCATCCCGGGCGTGCAGAAGCCGCACTGGAGCCCGTGGCACTCGCGGAACGCCACCTGCACGGGATGCAGCGTGCCGTCGTCGTCGGCCAGTCGTTCGATGGTGTCGACCACGGCACCGTCGGCCTGCACGGCCAGGACGTTGCACGACTTCACCGAGCGGCCGTTGAGGTGCACCGTGCAGGCACCGCAGTTGCTGGTGTCGCAGCCGATCACGGTGCCGGTCTTCCCGAGCTTCTCGCGGAGGTACTGCACCAGCAGCATCCGCGGCTCGACGTCGTCGGAGACGTTCTCCTGGTCGACTCGCATGCTGATCGTGGTCATCGAGGACCTGCCTTTCGCCCGCGTTCACGCGCGCGGATCTGGGGAACGCCGCCACGCTAGGACGCCGCGGTTGGCGAAAGGTTGCCCGACGGACGGGCCCGCGAAGCGTCTGGCCCCTACTCTGGGTGGTGGGGCGAGCCCAGCGCGCGCGGTGGGCTCGGTGGGAGGTGAGCCGTGAGCGTCGCTGACTGGGAGACGATCACCACCGGCATGTCGGGCGCCGAGGTACGCCGTTCCCCGGACGGCGGCGCGTACGCGAAGACCGGCAGCGGCATCCTCCGCCGGGACCTGGTCGCCGAGCGCGAGCGACTCGAGTGGCTCGCCGAGACCGACCTCCCGGCGGCAACGGTCCTGGACTGGGCCGACGACGGGGAGACGGCGACCCTCACGCTCCGGACCGTTCCCGGCGTTCCGATGAGCGAGCTGTCCGGGTCGGACTCGACGGCCGCCGTGGAGTCGCTCGGGCGGTTCCTCGCCCGGCTCCACGGGACGACTCGTGAGTCGTGTCCCTTCGAGCGCTGGCTCGCGGTGTCCGTGCCGATCGCACGGGTGCGCGTGACGGAAGGGCTCGTCGACGAGGACGACTTCGACGCCGATCGCGAGGGCAGGTCCGCCCAGGAGCTCCTGGACGAGCTGGTCGACCTGCGTCCGCGGGCCGAGAAGCTCGAGGTCGCCGATCTGGTCGTGTGTCACGGGGACGCGTGTCTCCCGAACTTCCTGGTCGACCCCGACACCTGCGAGGTCACCGGGATGATCGACGTCCACCGGCTCGGCGTCGCCGACCGTCACCTCGACCTGGCACTGGCGACGCGGTCGACCGCGAACGCCACTCTCAACCCGGGGTTCGGACCGGACGCCGCGCAGTCACTGATCGCGGCGTACGGGCGCGAGGTCGATCCGTGGCGGCTCGACTTCTACCGCCTGCTCGACGAGTTCTTCTAGCCGGCCAGGGCGAGCGGCGACTCAGCCGAGGGCGACCGCGAGCCTGCCCTTCAGGAGCGGCTTCGCCGGATGCGACCGGTCGCCGAGGGTGGCGAGACAGACCTCGAGCACCTCGACGTCGTACGGCGCGAGCTCGATGTAGCGGATCACGGCGGCCGGGTCGGGGTTGGCCAGGAGGGCCTCGCGCATCGAGACGGCGAGATACTCACCGAGCTCCGCCAGGGCGGGTGACTCGGTGCCCGGCAGCAGGTCACCGCCGTAGTGGTCGAGCGCCTCGGTGAGGTCGCCCTGCCGTAGCGCGTCGATGACGTCGTCGACGTCCGTCGAGACGGGCAGGGTCAGGCGATAGGGACGCGAGGCGAGCTGGCCGCCGAGCGCGGCTCGCAGGTGGGACACCTCGGCCTTGAGCGTCGAGAGGGTGACGGCGTGGTCGCCGTAGACCAGCGCGTGGAGCTGGTCGAGGGTGAGTCCGCTGGGATGAAGCGCCAGGACCGCGAGCACTTCCGTCTGACGCCGGTTGAGCAGCAGACGCCCGCCGTCGAGCGTGGCCTCTGCCGTGCCGAGCAGCCGGAGCTGGAGCCCGGTGGGACCGGTCGCCTCGGGCGATCTCGGGTGGTCGGCCGACAGCGGCATCGCGGTCTCGATCAGGCGCGCCAGGACCCGCGCGGTCGCCAGGCCGATCGGGTGGGTGCGGTCCCAGGTCGTCGACAGGTCGATCACGCCGAGCTGGGTGCCGGTCACCGGGTCGTTCACCGGAGCGGCCCAGCACACCCAGTTGTGCACGATCGGCGCGTAGTGCTCGGCGCTGAAGACCATGCTCGGCCGCCTCAGCCGGTTGGCGAGGTCGAGGGCGTTGGTGCCGACGGACTCGTCGTCCCACCGGGCGGCGGGGACGAAGTTCACCGACTCGGCCTTGCGGCGCATCACCCGCCCGCCGTACGTCCAGAGGATGCGGGTCTGCGGGTCGGTCACGGCGAGCACCAGGTCGCCGTCCTCCGCCGTACGCCGCAGCTCGGCCTCGACCCGTGACACCGCGCGCTGCAGGGGCGAGTCGCGCCAGAAGGCGCGCAGCTCGCCCTCGTCGGCGAGCGGGGCCTCTTCGACGTCGCGCGAGACATGGGGTTGCGAACGCCGCCAGCTCTTCAGGATCTCCGGCCGCACCAGCGACGCGGCGCCGTCGCCGTGCTCGACGAAGCTGGCCCAGGCGCGCAACGCGTCGAGGCGACGGTCCTGGAGGTCGTTCGCGTTCATCGGTCCCACTCCCGACGGGGTTGTCGGTCACGGTAGCGCGGCGGGCTTCACCTCACTCGTGGTGGATGCGACCGCCACGCTCGGCCAGGCGGTTCCCGGACCCGCCCCAGCGACCGGCGATGATCTCGGCGGCGATGGAGATGGCGGTCTCCTCGGGTGTGCGCGCACCGAGGTCGAGCCCGATCGGGCTGGACAGCCGCGCGATCTCCTCGTCGGTGACCCCTGCCTCGCGGAGCCTCGCCTCGCGGTCCTCGTGGGTACGCCGTGAGCCCATCGCGCCGACGTACGCGACCTCGGGCAGGCGCAGGGCGACCTCGAGCAGCGGGACGTCGAACTTCGGGTCGTGGGTGAGGACGGCGACCACGGTGCGGCCGTCGACCGCGCCCGCGTCGCGCTGCTTCTCCAGGTAGCGGTGCGGCCACTCGACCACCACCTCGTCCGCCTCGGGGAAGCGGGTCGCGGTGGCGAAGACGGGCCGGGCGTCGCAGACCGTGACGTGGTAGCCGAGGAAGCTCCCGACCCGGGCGACGGCGGCCGCGAAGTCGATGGCACCGAACACCAGCATCCGCGGCTTGGGCGCGAACGCCCACACGAAGACGCGCATGCCCTCGCCACGGCGCTCTCCGTCCGGGCCGTAGGTGAGCGTCGCGTTCGTACCACTGGCCAGCAGGCCGATCGCGTCGTCGCGCACGGCGTCGTCGGCGCGGGGCGACCCGATCGTGCCGGCCACACCTGCGCTGTCCGGATGGATGATCACGCGACGACCGAGCCACGCCGGATCGGGGTGCTCGATCACGGTGGCGACGGCGACCGCGTTGCCCGCGTCGAGGTCGGCGGCGAGGTCCTCGAGCTCGGGGAACGTCTCACGAGAGACCTTCTCGACGTACACGTCGAGGATCCCGCCACACGTCAGGCCGACGGCGAACGCGTCGTCGTCGGAGATGCCGTAGCGCTGGAGCACCGGGACGCCGGACGCCACGACCTCCTGGCCGAGCTCGTAGACGGCACCCTCGACGCATCCGCCCGAGACCGATCCCACCGCAGTCTCGTCGGGGCCGACCAGCATCGAGGCGCCGGGCGGACGCGGGGCGGAGCGGAACGTCGCGACGACGGTGCCGACGCCGATCTCGTCGCCGGCCCGCCACCACTCGAGGAGCTCGGGGAGGACCTCACGCATGCGCCAGCACCTCCACGAGGTCGGCGTACGTCGCCAGGGAGTGGCCGGCGACGAAGTCGTCGCAGAACGGGAGGGCCGCCAGCACGCCGGTCTGGACCGCCTCGTAGCCGTCCTTGCCGCGGTGGGGGTTCACCCACACGACGCGATGCGCGATGCGGCGCAGTCGTGCCATCTGCTCGGCGAGCACCGACACATCACCTCGTTCCCATCCGTCGCTGAAGACAACGACGACGCCACCCCTGGCCATTCCGCGCTGCCCCCAGCGGTCGAGGAAGAAGCGCAGGGTCTCGCCGAGCCGAGTCCCACCCGACCAGTCGGGAACGGTCTCCCCGGCAGCGATGAGCGCTCGCTCGGGGTCGCGCAGGCGCATCGCCCGGGTGACGTGGGTGACGCGCGTGCCGATCGTGAACGTCTCGACGTTGCCGATGCCCTGGGTCAGGCGGTGGGCGAGCCGCAGCAGGACATCGGCGTACGCCGACATCGAGCCGCTGACGTCGACCAGCAGCACGACGCGTCGCGGCTTGCTCGCGCGTCGGCGCCAGGCGATCTCGGCGGGCTCGCCCATCCGTCGCAGGCTCGAGCGCAGGGTGCGGCTCGCGTCCACGCGGCCGCGGTGCCAGCGCTGGTGGCGCGCCGTACGCCGGAGTGGTGGGCGCGGCTGCAGAGTCGCGAACATGGCGGCGAGCCGGTGCTTCTCGGCCGCGTCGAGCGAGGCGACGTCGCGATGGCGCAACACCTCGGTGGAGGATGCGGCCGCCCGGATTTCCTCGTCGACGCTGTCGCTCCCGGTCGCCTCGGAGTCGTCGAGCGGCAGCTGGGTCGGGACCGGCTCGGGAGGCGCTGCCGGCCGAGGACGCGGCAGCCCGTGCCGGTCGCTGAAGAACGCCTCGAAGACCTGGTCGAAGCGCGCCAGGTCGTCGGGATCGGCACACAGGGTCGACCGCCCGGCGATCCGGACGGCGGCCGGGTCGTCCGCCCCGAGCATGGCAGCGGCTTCGAGGAAGCCGTGCGCTCGGTCCTGCGTCACCGGGACGCCTCCCGCGCGGACCGCGCGGGCGAACGCCAGCAGGATCTCGTCGCCGTACCTGGTCGTCGTCATGTCCCGCTCATGTGCGGAGCAGATGTTCGAGCGCCTGCTTCACCCGGTCGGAGTCCTCGCGGTACTTCACCAGCGCGCCCAGCGTGCGCGCCGCCGACTCGAGATCGAGCTCGGCGGTCCCGAGGTGGTGCAGCGACCGGGCCCAGTCGATCGTCTCGGCGACGCCCGGCGGCTTGGTCAGGTCGACCTCGCGGACCCCCTGGACGACGCGGACGACCTGACGCGTGAGCGCCTCGGACACCTCGGGGGCGCGCGACCGCACGATCTGCAGCTCGCGCTCGAGACCGGGGTGCTCGATCCAGTGGTAGAGGCAGCGTCGCTTGAGCGCGTCGTGGAGCTCGCGCGTCCGGTTCGAGGTCAGGACGACGACCGGCGGCGTTGCCGCCTTCACCGTCCCGAGCTCCGGGATGCTCACCTGCCAGGTCGACAACACCTCGAGCAGGAACGCCTCGAACTCGTCGTCGGCTCGGTCCACCTCGTCGACGAGCAGCACGGCCGGACTCTGCTGGAGCGCGGCCAGCACCGGCCGGGCCAGCAGGAACCGCTCGTCGTACAGGCTCTTCTCGGCCTCCTCCACGTCCGACCCGGCTCCGGCAGCCTCGAGCGCTCGCAGGTGCAGGATCTGGCGCGGGAAGTCCCAGTCGTAGAGGGCTTGGGTCGCGTCGATCCCCTCGTAGCACTGCAGCCGGACCAGCGGCAGGTCGAGACTGTCCGCGAGCGCCTCTGCCAACGCGGTCTTGCCGGTACCCGGCTCGCCCTCGAGGAGCAGCGGCCGCTGCATCGAGAGGGCGAGATAGGTGACGGTCGCCAGCTCGTCGTCGGCGAGGTAGCCGGTGGTGTCGAGCAACCGTGACACGTCGCCGGCCGAGGTGACCTCCATGGGTCCAGGCTACTTGCCGGTCCATCGGGTCTCGATCGGATCTGCGGCTGAAGCCACCCTGCCGGGCGTCCCAGGTCGGATAGTCCCCGACGTTTTGGTCGGTTCCAGGCCCCGAACCCGACCAGAACGTCGGGGACTATCGGGTCAGCCGCGTGAGTCGACGTCGCGGCCGGTGGCCAGATCGGCGCACTCGACGAGGGTGACGTCGCGGTCGGCGAGGTACGCGCGGGCGCCCTGGTCGCCGACGGCGGTCTCGACGACCCCGGCCCAGTGGTCACGGCCGAGGAGCACCGGGTGCCCCGGCTTCCCGTCGTACGCCGCGCGTGCCAGCGCCGCGGGACCGTCGCCGGCGGCGATCACCCGGCCGACCACCTCGGGCACCAGATCGGGGAGGTCGACGAGCGTGAGCACCACGCCGTCGTCGCCGGACCCGTCGAGCGAGCGCAGGCCGGTCCGCAGGGACGCGCCCATCCCCTCGGCCCAGTCGTCGGCGACCGCCACGTCCACCTCGAGATCGACGAGCAGGCTCCTCGCTCGCACCGCGTCGGCCCCGAGCACCACCGTGATCCGCGCGCAGCCGCCGTCCCGCAGGAGCTCGACGCCACGCACCAGCCACGACCCACGGTCGTCGGTGACCAGGGCCTTCGGCATGCCCATCCGACGACCGGCCCCGGCGGCGAGGAGCAGACCTTCCACGCCCGCCAGCCTGTCAGACGGCCGGACGGGTCAGCCGACCGCGATCAGCCCGATGCCGACCAGCACCACGACCGCGCCCACCAGCCGCCGCGCCGGCCGAGGCTCCTTCAGCACCAGCCAGCCGAAGAGGGCGCCGATGACGATGCTCGTCTCGCGAGCCGGGGCCACCAGAGACACGGGCGCGAGCTGGAGCGCGCGCAGGACCAGGATGTACGCCAGCGGCGACAGCAGCCCGACCACGAGCGCCGGCCCCCGCGTCGCGCGCCAGACCTCCCGGATCGGCGTCCGCCTCCGCGCCGCCATCAGCCCGGTCAGCCAGGGGAGCTGGAGGACGGTGCCGAGGACGAAGTACGGCAGCGGCGGCACGTCGAGGTGGTTGACGGAGTAGCTGTCCCAGAGCGTGTACGACGCGATCGTCGCGCCGGTCAGGCACCCCCACAGGACGCCGCTCCGCACACTGTCCTGGCCATCAGGCAGGGCGATCAGCAGGACACCGGCCACGACCGCGAGCACCCCCACCGCGGCCACCGTGCCCGGACGCTGGCCGAGCACGACCACGGCGACCACGAAGGTGAGGAGTGGTCCCGACCCGCGAGCCACCGGGTAGACCAGGTTGAGGTCCCCCTCGGCGTACCCGCGCTGCAGGACGAGCTGGTAGCCCACGTGCAGGATGCCGGTCACCGCCGCGCCGAGGAGCCACTCCCACTGCGGGTGCTCGCCGGTCGCCACCACCCACACGACGGCGACGGGCACCCAGCACACGACCGTCGTGACGATGTAGAGCCAGATGAACGTGACCCGGTCCTCCGTGACCCCCTTGATCGCGAGGTTCCACGTCGCGTGCAGGACGGCGGCGACGAGGACCAGCGCGAGGGCGGTGCCGCTCACCTCTGAGTCATCCGGTGGTGTGCCCGCGTGCCATCCGGATCTCCAGCACGCCCGTGTCGGGCTCGGGCTTGCGTCCGCCCTCGTCGGTGAAGCCGTGGCGCCGGTAGAAGGCGATCGCGCGGTCGTTGCCCTCGAGCACCCAGAGGTACGCCGGTCGGTCGCCGATCGCGCATGCCATCAGCTCGTCTGCGAGACCAGTCCCGTGGGTGCGCCGGAGCAGGTTGATCGCGTACAGCTCGAGCGGCACCGGTGCGTCGTCGTCCCGGGGAGACCCGGCGGTGACCATGCCCGCGATCCCCTCCTCGTCCCGCGCGACCCACCAGCCGAGGTCGGGACTGGTCCCGAAGCGCTCGCGCCAACGGGTCGGCCCGAAGGTCGGATCGAGCCCCGCGAGGTACTCGTCCGGTAACAGGCCGGCGTACGCCTCACGCCAGACCTGGACGTGCACGCGGCCCAGCTCGTCGAGGTCGTCGAGGGTCACGGGGGCGATCGTCCACGGCACGGACTCACGCTCTCACAGCGCTTCGGTGGCAGAGGCTTCAGTGGCAGAGGCCGAGCATCTGGTCCAGCGCCGACTTCTCGGACCCGTCGACGGCGAGGTGGTACCGCGTCTTGACCGCGATCCACCGCCGCGCGTACGTGCACTGGTACCCCCGACGCGGCCGCCACGACGCCGGATCGCCGTCGCCCTTGCTCATGTTGGTCGGGCCGTCGACCGCGAGCAGCTCGTCGAGGTCGTTGGCGAACGTCTCGCGCCTCGTCCGGTTCCAGCGGCGCGCGCCCGACACCCAGGCCTCGGCCAGCGGAACGACATGGTCGATCTGGATCGCCTCTGCCTGGCGGAGATCCTTGAGATCGGTGAAGGTCAGCGTGCGCCCGGTGTACGGGTCGTGCCAGGTGCCCGCCACGACGTCGTGGTCGCAGGCGCCCTGGGTCTCCACGCGCGTCGTCCCCCGCACCGCGTCGCGGAGCAGCACGTCGTCGCGCTGGTTGCAGCCGTTGTCGTCGGTGTCCACCCAGTCACTGCCGAACGCGTCCCGCCGATAGCCCTCGGTCCCGCGGGGACGCGCCCGTACGACGAGCCGGTCGAGCTCGGCCCTGGCCCGTTCGGCACGCGGCGGCGGCGGCGCCGAGGTCGCGTGGTGCCGGTGAGCGCCGGTGGTCCGGCTCGAGGACTCGGCGGCGGCGCAGCCTGCCAGCAGCAGGACGACCGTCACGAGGAGAACCACGCGGGGGACGTCGTGCGCAGGGGTCGCCATGGCGACCCGAACCTATGTCGTCACGGAAGCGCGCGCGTGAGGAACCGGCACGAGTCGGCGAAGTCGTGGGCCTCGCCCTCGTGCACGATCGTGTAGCGGTCGGTGTAGTCGAGGTCGCCCTCGAACCCGAGCCGCGTGTAGAGACGGTGGGCGGCCGGGTTGTCCGGTGCGACACCCAGGCCCAGAGCCGGGCGACCTCGCTCGGCCGCGAGCCGGGCAGCGGCCTCGATCAGAGCCGTCCCGATCCCGTGACCCCGCCAACGCTCGGGCACGTCGAGGCCGTTGAGCTCGGGTACGTCGGGATGCTCGGCGCGCACAGAGTCCTCCTTCGGCGACCACAACAGCTCGCCGCGACCGACCACCTCGCCTCCGGCGAACGCGAGCAGCAGCGCCGACTCCCCCGCCAGGCTGCGCTCCAGCCTGTGCGCGTTGCCGCCACCCTGGGTCGGAACGCCGCGGTCGAGCGCCGGCAGGTCGTCCGCCGACGCCAGGCGGATCGTCAGGTTCTCGGGGAGGCCGGGCATGACCCGACCGTGTCACATGCCGTGGACGCACGAAGGCCCCCGCCGGACGGCGGGGGCCTTCGTGGTGATGCTGTGGGAGTGGCCGGTCAGAAGTCCATGCCACCCATGCCACCCGACGGGTCGCCACCACCCATCGGCGCGGCCTTCTCCGGCTTGTCCGCGATGACCGCCTCGGTCGTCAGGAACAGCGCGGCGATGGACGCGGCGTTCTGCAGGGCGGAGCGCACGACCTTGGTCGGGTCGGGCACACCGGCCTTCAGCATGTCGCCGTACTCGCCGGTAGCCGCGTTCAGACCGTGGCCCTCGGGCAGACCCGCGACCTTCTCGGCCACGACACCACCCTCGAGGCCGGCGTTCAGCGCGATCTGTCGGACGGGCGCCGCGAGGGCGACCCGGACGATGTTGGCGCCGGTGGCCTCGTCCTGAGGCAGGTCGAGCTTGTCGAACGCCTTGGCACCGGCCTGGAGCAGAGCCACGCCGCCGCCGGCGACGATGCCCTCCTCGACCGAGGCCTTGGCCGCACGGACGGCGTCCTCGATGCGGTGCTTGCGCTCCTTGAGCTCGACCTCGGTGGCCGCGCCGACCTTGATCACCGCAACGCCGCCGGCCAGCTTGGCCAGACGCTCCTGCAGCTTCTCGCGGTCGTAGTCGGAGTCGCTCTTCTCGATCTCGGCCCGGATCTGGTTCACCCGGCCCTCGATCTGGGCGGAGTCGCCCGCACCCTCGACGATCGTGGTCTCGTCCTTGGTGATGACGACCTTGCGGGCCTGGCCCAGCAGCTCGATCCCGGTCGACTCGAGCTTGAGACCGACCTCCTCGGAGATGACCTGGCCACCGGTCAGGATCGCGATGTCCTGGAGCATGGCCTTGCGGCGGTCACCGAAGCCCGGAGCCTTGACGGCGACGGACTTGAAGGTGCCACGGATCTTGTTCACGACCAGCGTCGAGAGGGCCTCACCGTCGGTGTCCTCGGCGATGATCAGCAGCGGCTTGCCGGACTGCATGACCTTCTCGAGGATCGGCAGGAGGTCCTTGACCGACGAGACCTTCTGGTTGGCGACGAGGATGTAGGGGTCGTCCAGGACGGCCTCCATGCGCTCCATGTCGGTCGCGAAGTACGCCGAGATGTAGCCCTTGTCGAAGCGCATGCCCTCGGTCAGCTCGAGGTCGATGCCGAACGTGTTCGACTCCTCGACGGTGATGACGCCTTCCTTGCCGACCTTGTCCATCGCCTCGGCGATGATGTCGCCGACGCTCTGGTCGCCGCCTGCGGAGATGGCCGCCACCGAGGCGATCTGCTCCTTGGTCTCGACGTCCTTCGACATCCCGGTGAGCTGCTCCGAGACGGCCTCGACGGCCTTCTCGATGCCGCGCTTGAGACTCATCGGGTTGGCGCCGGCCGCGACGTTGCGCAGGCCCTCGCGAACCATGGCCTGGGCCAGAACGGTCGCGGTCGTCGTGCCGTCACCGGCGACGTCGTCGGTCTTCTTCGCGACCTCCTTGACGAGCTCGGCCCCGATCTTCTCGTACGGGTCCTCGAGCTCGATCTCCTTGGCGATGCTCACACCATCGTTGGTGATGGTGGGCGCGCCCCACTTCTTCTCGAGGACGACGTTGCGACCCTTGGGGCCCAGCGTGACCTTGACCGCGTCGGCGAGTTGGTTCATCCCTCGCTCGAGCCCGCGGCGGGCCTCCTCGTTGAAAGCAATCAGCTTCGGCATGTCTGTCAGCGATTCCTTCTCAGACTTGGGTGGCCGGTTCGCTGCCCGCGACGGACGACCAGGCTGCCCGGCGGACCCTTCCCGCCGACGCTTCTGACCTCAACTCACCGGACCAGGTGGTTGTCACTCTCGACACGAGAGTGCCAGCCACATGTTTAGCACTCGCACCCAGCGAGTGCAAACGCCTCGGGCCGGTGAGCAGCGGCTCCCAGCCGCTACCTTCTGCCCATGAAGGACCTGCGCCGGCCGATCCGGCTGCCCGAGAAGGCGAGCACCGAGCGAGCCGACCTCGACGCTCTCCTCGACACGGCCCGCATCGGACACTTCGCGGTCGTCGGCGAGGACGGCTCACCGGCGGTGATCCCCACGATGGTGGTGCGCGACGGCGACCGGATCCTGGCGCACGGCTCGACGGGCTCGCGCTGGATGCGACGGCTCGCGTCCGGGGTGCCGACGTCGCTCGGTGTCACGGCCTACGACGGGGTCGTGGTGGCGCGCAGCGCGTTCGAGTCCTCCATCCGCTACCGCTCTGCCGTGGTCTTCGGCCGTTGCACGCCGGTCACGGAGGACAAGGAGCGGTTCCTCGACCTGGTGACCGAGGCCCTGATCCCCGGGCGGAGTGTCGAGGTCCGGCGGCCGACCAAGGCGGAGCTCGCCGCCACGCTCGTGCTCGGCCTGCCGCTCGACGACTGGTCGCTGAAGATCTCGGCCGGCTGGCCGGAGGACGAGGACGACGACGTCGCGGGCCCGGCCTGGGCCGGCGTCGTACCCGTGCACGAGTCGTACGCCGCGCCGCTGGCCGCGCCGGACCTGCGCGACGGCATCGACGTGCCGCCCTCGGTCCGGGCCCTGGCGGACCGCGCGGACAGCTAGCCCGGCAGCAGCTCCGGGTGGAGCTGGCTGATGCTGAGCACCGCGCCGCCCGGGTCGGTGACGATCGCCTGCGTGAACGCCGGGGGCGCCTCGAACGGCCCCTGCAGCACGGCACCACCATGGCGTCGGACGACCTCGACACCGCGCGCGACGTCATCGATCCAGAAGTCCACACCCCATGCCGGGTCGCCGTCCGGCTGCGCCGGGAGCATCACCGCCACCACGTCACGCGGGACCGGTTGCGACTCCTCACCGCCGACGTATCCCGGCAGCCGGAACATCGTCGCCGGCCCGAAGGCCTCCGTCTCCCACCCGAAGACCGCGCCGTAGAACCGGGCCGCGGCGTCGGTGTCGCCGGTCTGCAGGGCACCCATCGACCAGGCCCCGGGCTCGTTGACGAGCTGGGCGCCTTCGCGATCGCCACCCTCCCAGGCGCAGAACACGGCACCCTGCGGGTCCTCGAAGACTGCGAGCCGACCGACCGGCGTGAAGTCGACGTTCTCCTGGAGGACCGAGCCGCCGGCTTCGCGGACCTTCGCCACCGTGGCCTCGAGGTCGTCCACCCGGACCTCCATCACCCACGCCGGCGGCGCGTCGGGGACGGGCATGGTGCCGATCGCGGCGACGTCGCGGCCTCGCAGACGGCCGAGTGCGTACGGCGCCACGTCACCGGGTCCGCTCTCGGTCTCCCAACCGAACAGCTCCTCGTAGAACGTCGCGGCCGTCGGAACGTCGTGCTGCAGGTTCGTCACCCAGCACGGAACGCCGGCGGGGTACGTGTCTCGCTCGCTCATCTGCTCCTCCTTGTCAGGTCTCGACCACGACCGTAGCGAGGCTAGTTGGAATTTCCAAGTGTCTAGTTGGAAATTCCCTCTAACGTCTCTACGCTGACCCTGTGGCAGGCAAGCGCTCGTACGGCGACCCGTGCGGCATCGCCCGTGCGCTCGACGTGGTCGGCGAGCGCTGGGCCCTGCTGGTGGTCCGCGAGCTGGTGCTCGGCCCGAAGCGCTTCACCGACCTCAAGGTCCATCTCCCGGGGATCGCGACCGACGTCCTGTCCCAACGCCTGCGTCAGCTCGAGCAGGCCGGGATCCTGCGAGCAACCACGCTCGCTCCCCCGGCCTCCGGGCGGGCCTACGAGCTCACCGCGCGAGGCCACGACCTCGAGCCGGTGCTTCACGCGCTGGGCCGATGGGGCAGCCAGGAGAGCTTCGACGCCGCGCGACACGAGATGACTGTGGACGCCTTCGCGGTCGCCCTCTCGACCGTGTTCGACCCCTCGGTCGCTCGTGGTCTCGACGCCAGCGTGGTCGTCGACCTCGAGGGAGACCGGATCGTCGCGCGCGTCCACGACGGTCAGCTGGAGGTCACCCGCGGCCAGGCCGAGCAGCCCGAGGCCCGGATCGAAACGTCGATCGCAGCCCTGCGCGAGGTGCTGTGGCGGGGGCGGACACTGGCCGACGCCGAAGCCGACGGCAGCCTGGTCGTGCACGGACTGCGCACCGTGGTACGCCGGTTCCTCACGCTCTTCCCGCCACCTGTTCCGACGCGAACGTCGAACTGAGCACGCCCCGGTCGTCACCGCGGTGACAGCACCACCACCGAGAGGAAAGCCCATGACCAGCTACGTCATCATGTTCCCGGCCGACAACGAGGCCGAGTGGGACGCCGGCACCGAGGCCGACCACCAGGCCGTCTACGACACCGACCAGGAGTTCGGTCGCCTGCTCGAGCAGCGCGGCGGCCGCATCACCGGAGGAGCCGAGCTCGCGAGCACCCGGCGCGCGCACACCGTCCGGCGGGGCCCGAACGGCACGGCCCTCGTCACCGACGGACCGTTCGCCGAGTCCGCCGAGCAGCTCTCGGGCTTCTACCTGGTCTCGACCGACGACGAGCCGGGCCTCCTCGAGGCGGTCCAGGTCCTCACCCGGGCCCACCCCGTCGTGGAGGTCCGCCCGGTCGAGGAGTCCTGACCGCGAACCGTAGGGTCGGCCCATGCGAACCGCACTCCTGGGCGACCTCGCCGAGCGCACGGCCGGCCTCCGCGACGACGGTCTGTTCAAGGCCGAGCGGGTGATCGCGTCCCCGCAGAGCGCCCATATCGCGCTCGCCGACGGCACCGAGGTCCTCAACCTCTGTGCGAACAACTACCTCGGCCTCGCGGACCACCCCCAGCTGGTGCAGGCGGCGCACGAGGCGCTCGACGCCTACGGCTACGGGATGGCGTCGGTGCGCTTCATCTGCGGCACCCAGACCGTGCACACCGCGCTGGAGACCGCCCTCAGCGAGTTCCTCGGCACCGACGACACGATCCTGTACTCGTCGTGCTTCGACGCCAACGGCGGACTGTTCGAGACGATCCTGGGCGAGCAGGACTGCGTGATCTCGGACGCGCTCAACCACGCGTCGATCATCGACGGCGTCCGGCTGTGCAAGGCCAAGCGTCTGCGCTACGACAACAACGACATGGCCCAGCTGGAGCAGTGCCTGCGGGACGCCGCCGACGCCCGCTACCGGCTGATCGCGACCGACGGGGTGTTCTCGATGGACGGCGTGATCGCCGACCTCGGCACGATCTGCGACCTCGCCGAGCAGTACGACGCGATGGTGATGGTCGACGACTCGCACGCAGTCGGCATCGTCGGCCCGGGCGGGCGAGGTACGCCGGAGCTCTGCGGCGTGATGGACCGGGTGGACATCGTCACCGGCACGCTCGGCAAGGCACTCGGCGGCGCCAGCGGCGGCTACACCAGCGGTCGTCAGGAGATCGTCGACTGGCTGCGCCAGCGGTCGCGTCCGTACCTGTTCAGCAACTCGCTGGCCCCCGCGATCGCGGCCACCACGCTGGGCGTGCTGGAGATGCTGCAGTCGGGAGACGAGCTGCAGCGCCGGCTCCAGCGCAACGCGACGAGGTTCCGCGAGGGCATGGAGGCGGCCGGCTTCACCCTCGCGGGTGCGGGCCACGCGATCATCCCGGTGATGATCGGCGACGCGCGGGTCGCCGGAGACATGGCCGAGCGACTGCTGGCCAAGGGCATCTACGTCATCGCCTTCAGCTTCCCGGTCGTCCCGCAGGGCAAGGCGCGCATCCGGACCCAGATGTCCGCCGCGCACAGCGACGAGGACATCGACCGTGCCGTGGCGGCGTTCACCGAGGTCGCCGCCGAGATGGGCGACGTCCTGCGATGAGAGCGCTGGTGAAGGCCAAGCCCGAGCCCGGCCTCTGGATGCAGGACGTCCCGCTCCCCGAGCCCGGTGACGGCGAGGTACTGATCCGGGTGCACAAGACGTCGATCTGCGGGACCGACCTGCACATCCTCAACTGGGATCCCTGGGCCCAGGCCACGATCCCGGTCCCGATGGTGGTCGGTCACGAGTTCACCGGTGAGATCACGGCCGTGGGCACCGGCGTCGGCGGCCTGGAGGTCGGACAGCGCGTCGCCGGCGAGGGCCACGTCACCTGCGGTCACTGCCGCAACTGCAAGGGCGGACGGCGCGAGTTCTGCCACAACCACACGGGCGTCGGCGTCACCCGCCCCGGCGCCTTCGCGGACTACGTCGTCATCCCGGCGCAGAACGTGTTCGTGGTGCCCGACCACATCTCCACCGACGTCGCCGCGGTGCTCGATCCGCTCGGCAACGCCACCCACACCGCGCTGCGCTTCGACGTCGTGGGCGAGGACGTCCTGATCACCGGCGCCGGTCCCATCGGCGTCATGGCCGCCGCGATCGCGCGCCACATCGGCGCCCGCCACGTGGTGGTCACCGACGTCAACCCGTACCGCCTGGCGATGGCCGCCGAACACGGAGCGAGCCGGGTCGTCGACGTACGCCACGAGGCGCTCGAGGCCGTGATGGCCGAGCTGGGCATGTCCGAGGGCTTCGACGTCGGCCTCGAGATGAGCGGTGCCGAGGCGGCGTTCAACCAGATGCTGGAGTCGATGAACCACGGCGGGCGCGTCGCGGTCCTCGGCATCCCGTCCGGCCCGATGACGTTGGACGTGAACGCGCTGATCTTCAAGGGGATCGAGATCCAGGGCATCTACGGCCGCCGCATCTTCGAGACCTGGTACAAGATGGCGGCGATGCTGCAGAGCGGCCTGGACGTCAGCGGCATCGTGACCCACCGCCTGCCGGCCGACCGGTACGACGAGGCCTTCGACATCGTCAGTCGCGGCGAGTGCGGGAAGATCGTCCTCGACTGGCTGTGAGGCGCTGTCGATTCCGCCGACGCTCGCACGTCATGGGGAAGAGGGGGACACTCGACCCCACGACCCGAGAGGACCAACCATGACCAGCTACGTCGTACTCCTGCCCGGTGACGAGGCCATGTGGGAGGCCACGCCGCAGGAGCAGAAGCAGGAGATGTACGCCCTGCACGCCCAGTTCGCCCAGCGCCTGGCGGAGCGCGGCCACAAGGTCACCGGCGGCGCCGAGCTCGCACCGAGCGCCGAGGCCCGCGTGCTGCGCACCTCGGCCGACGGCGAGCAGAGCGTGACGCAGGGCCCGTACGCCGAGACCGCCGAGCAGCTGACCGGCTTCTACGTGGTCGAGTCCTCGGACCTCGACGACCTGATCGAGATCTGCAAGGGACTCGGCAAGGGCGAGCACGCCATCGAGATCCGGGCCTGCCGGCCGGGGTCCGGCGACTGACGAGGGCGGCCCTCACGGCGAACGCCCGGCGCGCGATCGCGGCGCACCAGGATGTCGAAAGCAGGCCCCGGCACCCGTCATGGCAGTGACAGACTCACCTGCCGAGAGGACGGAAAGCATGAAGTTCGTGGTGCTGATGGCCGAGGAGGATCCGGAGGCCTGGGACCGGGCGACGCAGGAGTACCGGGACGAGGTCTTCGACCGGCATCGCTCGTTCGACAAGGCCGTGCGGGAGCGAGGCGAGATGGTCGCCGGTGAGGCGCTCGCGCTGCCGCGGTCGGCGGTGACCTTGCGGCCCGGCACGGGGCGGAGCCGCCTGGTCACCGAGGGCCCGTACGCCGAGACCGTCGAGCAGCTCGGCGGGTTCTACCTGATCGACGTCGACACGCTCGAGACCGCGCTCGACCTGGTGCGGCTGCTCCCCGACGGCTACGCGGTCGAGGTCCGGCCGGTGATCCGCATCGAGGGATATGACGGCTGAGGAGACCCTCGAGTCCGCGGTCGAGTCGGCCTGGCGCGACCAGTGGGGCCGGCTGACGGCTCTGCTGGTCGCCCAGTACCGGCGCCTCGACCTGGCCGAGGACGGGCTCGCCGACGCCTTCGAGGCCGCAGCTCGCACCTGGCCGCGCGACGGCGTACCGAACAACCCGCCGGCGTGGCTGCTGACCAGCGCCCGCCGCCGCATCCTCGACCGGCTGCGTGCCGAGGCGGTCGCCGCCCGGCGGCTGCCGGTGCTCGCGGTCGAGACCGAGCTGCAGGAGGAGGCACAGCGCGTGATGGCGGACGCCGGGGAGCCGGTGCGTGACGAGCGGCTGCGGCTCGTCATGCTCTGCGCGCACCCCGCGCTGTCACGGGAGAACGCCGCGGCGCTGACGTTGCGGATGGTGATGGGCGTGACCACGGCGGACATCGCACGGCTGTTCCTGGTCCCGACCGCGACGATGGCCGCGCGGCTGACCCGGTCGCGCAAGAGCCTCGCGGGCGAGCGCTTCGAGGTTCCCATGGGCCCCGAGCTCAAGGCCCGCGTGGGTCGTGCGGCGGACGTCGCCTACCTCGCGTTCACCGCGGGCTACACGCCGCCATCGGGCGCCGAGCTGGTGCGCACCGACCTCGCCACCGAGGCGATCCGGCTGGCGCGGCTCCTCCGCGAGCTGCTCCCCGGGCGGGCCGACCTCGACGGGCTGCTCGGGCTGATGCTCCTGCAGCACTCGCGGCGCGACGCCCGGGTCAGCGACGGCCGGCTCGTGCTACTGCCCGACCAGGACCGTGCACGCTGGCACGCGGAGGAGATCACCGAGGCTCTCGACGTCCTCACGCCGCACGTGCTGGACCCCGCCACGCCGTACCTCGTGCAGGCGCTGATCGCGGCCGAGCACGCCATCGCACCGCACCCGGACGCCACCGACTGGCCCCGCATCGTCGAGCGGTACGACGAGCTGGTGGCGCTGGACGACACCCCCGTCGTCCGCCTGAACCGCGCCGTGGCGATCAGCGAGGCCGACGGCCCGCTGGCCGGGCTCCGGGCTCTCGACGGCCTCGAGCTCCCCGGGCACCGGCTCCCCGGCGTACGCGGGGAGCTGCTGGCGAGGGTCGGCCGCACCGACGAGGCCCGGACCGAGCTCACCCGCGCCGTCGAGCTCTGCGACAACGAACCCGAGCGCGCCCACCTCGCCGCCCGGCTGGCGTCGTTGGCGGGATAGTCCCCGACGTTTTGGTCGGGTTCCGGGGCCACAACCCGACCAAAACGTCGGGGACTATCCCTCTCGTGGCTGACACAATCCGCAGGATGAGGTTCGAGAGCACGGTGGAGCTGGGCGGGAAGACGGCGACGGGGATCCCGATCCCGGACGAGGTCATCGAGGCGCTCGGGTCGAGCAAGCGGCCGCCGGTGGCGATCACGGTCAACGGCCACACCTACCGGACCACCGCCGTCCGGATGGGCGGGCGGTTCCTCGTGCCGCTGAGCGCGGAGAACCGCGAGGCCGCGGGCGTCGCGGCCGGGGAGGACATCACGGTGGACCTCGAGGCCGACGCCGCCCCCCGCGAGGTGACACTGCCCGACGACCTGGCGGCGGCCATGGACGACGAGGCGCGAGCGGCGTACGACGGGCTGTCCTACACCCACCGCAAGGAATGGGTGCGCTGGGTCGAGGAGGCGAAGAAGGCCGAGACCCGCGCCACTCGGATCGAGAAGACCGTCGCCGGACTACGCGAGGGGAAGAAGACGCACTGACCGGCGGGCGCTGTCACCGCCCCGTCCTAGGGTGACGCCGTGGCCGTCTCTCCCTCTCGGATGCTCACCGGCCTGCGCGCACGTCCGGCCACGCGCTTCTTCCTCACGATGACGCGGTCGGTGCCGGGGTTCGCCGCCGCCTGGTGGCTGCTGCTGGTCGTGCGAGCCCTGATCCCCGCCGGCCTGTCGATCGCGACCGGCCTGCTCGTCGGCCGGGTCGAGTCCGGTGGCGACCTGACTGCGCCGCTGGTCGTGTTCGGGGTGATCTTCGTCGCCTCCCAGGTGGCGCCGCCCGTGCACCAGGTCGTCGGCGCCTTGCTCGGCTATCACCTGAGCAACGTCCTCAACGACCGGTTGATGTCCGCGAGTCTCGGCCCCGACGGCATCGGGCACCTCGAGCGCGGCGACCTCACCAACGACCTGGTGACGGCGCGCGACTTCGACCTCGGCTGGACCGGCCCGCCGATGTTCATGAACATGGACTTCATTGCGCAGGGGCTCGCCATGCTGCTCGGAGGCATCGCGTCGGCGCTGGTGCTGTTCGGCTTCACCTGGTGGGCTCCGCTGCTCCTGCTCGGCGCCTGGGGGTCCACCCACTGGCTGCTCCGCGAGAGCGGCGTCTGGCGCGACCGCAACACCGACGAGGTGAAGCTCGCCCGGCGCCACACCAACTACGCCTACGACCTCGCCACCGAGCCCGCTGCGGCCAAGGAGGTCCGCCTCTTCGGACTGGCGCCGTGGCTGCTCGAGCGCTTCACCCGCCATCGGCTCCACCTCCACGACCTCCAGTACGAAGCGACCCGCCTCCGCGAGAGGTCGCTCACCGGCGCCCTGGTGATCGTGCTCGCCGCCAACGCCGTGCTGTTCGTCGTCCTCGCCCGTCGTGGGTACGCCGGCAGCCTCGACCTCCAGTCCGTCGTCACCTACGCCGGCGCGGCGTTCG
Organism: uncultured Actinomycetota bacterium; assembly: GCA_963812055.1. Taxonomy (GTDB): domain Bacteria; phylum Actinomycetota; class Actinomycetes; order Propionibacteriales; family Nocardioidaceae; genus Nocardioides. The sequence goes on along the minus strand of CAWEUA010000014.1, from coordinate 96,333 downwards.
GGGCGAGCGCCATCGCGTTCGGAGGGCTCAGCTGGGCGCTCGACGGCGCCTCGGCACCGGTCGTCTCGATCGAGCTCCTCGAGACCGAGATGGCCGCCGCCGGCGCGCTCCCGGGCGGTGGCGGCACCGTCGCGCCACCGAGCGGGGCCCCCGAGATCCGGTTCCGCGACGTCACGTTCACCTACCCGACCGGCAACCGGCCGGTGCTCGACCGCTTCGACCTGACCATCCCCGCGGGCGCGTCGCTGGCGATCGTCGGGCAGAACGGCGCCGGCAAGACCACGATCGCCAAGCTGCTCTGCCGGCTCTACGACCCCGACGCCGGGTCGATCGAGATCGACGGCGTCGATCTGCGCGACCTCGACCTCGACGCATGGCGGTCCCGGCTGGCCGCCGTCTTCCAGGACTTCGTCCGCTACGAGCTCACCCTCCGCGACAACGTCGCCCCGCTCGGCGCCCCCGACGACGTGGTCGAGCAGGCGCTCCGACAGGCCGGTGCCCACGACCTGGCCGTCCTCGACGCCCCCATGGCCAAGGGGTACGCCGGCGGCGTCGACCTCTCCGGCGGCCAATGGCAGCGGGTGGCACTGGCACGCGCGATCGCCAAGGTCGGCTCCGGCGCCAACGCCGTGCTGCTCGACGAGCCGACGGCCATGCTCGACGTCCGGGGCGAGTCGGAGATCTTCCGCCGCGTGCTCGAGGCGACGCGCGAGGCGACCACGATCCTGGTCTCGCACCGGTTCTCGACAGTGCGCCAGGCCGACCTCATCTGTGTGGTCGAGCACGGCCGCGCACTGGAGCTCGGCAGCCACGACGAGCTGGTGACCCTCCGCGGTCGCTACCACACGATGTACGACCTGCAGGCCAGTCGTTTCAACGACGACCTGGAGCTCGACGAGCGCGGCGAGGAGGTCGTGCATGAGTCGCTTTGACGAGGGCACCGCCGAGGCGACCGGCGCCGACACCGCCGGCGAGTTGCCGGCCGCGCTGCCGTCGATGGTCCGGGTCGTCAAGCACGGCTACCGCGCCGAGCCACGGCTGCTCTGGGCGTCACTGGCGATGACGACGCTCGAGGCCCTGCCCGACGTCCTCGTCGGCATCTGGCTCGCCCTGATCACCGACGGTCTCGTGCACCATCACGAGACGCGGATGTACGTCGGGGCCGTCGGCCTCGCGGTGTCCGCGACCCTGATGTGGGCCCTGTCGGTGACCCTCGACCGCACGACGCGGCGCCTGGGCGACCGGCTCAACATCATGTTCCAGGGGTACGTCGCCCGCCTCCAGGCCGAGGTCGCGACGGTCGAGCACCACGAGCGACCGGTCTACCTCGACCGCATCGCCGTGCTCCGCACCGGCGTCTTCGCCCTCGACCACCTCTTCCGGTCGATGTTCACGATGGTCGGCTGGCTCCTGCGACTGGCCTTCGTCTGCATCCTGCTGGCGACCATCCACCCGGCGCTCATCCTCCTGCCGCTCGGCGCGCTGCCCCTCCTGGTCGTCGCGGCCTGGCGCCCCAAGGTCGAGAAGCGCACCGAGGAAGCCGTGGCCCCCCACGGCAGGTTCGCGCGCCACCTCTTCACCGTCGCGACCACGCCGCCCCCTGGCAAGGAGGTGCGCGTCACCGGCAACCAGGCCGATCTCGTCCGGCGACGCACGGCGGCGTGGAGCCGGTGGTTCGGCCCGATCCGCACGACGAACCTCGCCAGCGCCGCCTGGCTGACCCTGGCGTGGGCACTCTTCTCGCTCGCGTTCGTGGGTGCCGTCGTGTGGGTGGTCGCGGGTCTCGACCGCGGTCCCGGCGCCGTGGTCCTGGTACTGACCGCCGGCGGCCGCCTCTCGGCGTACGTCGGTTCCGCGGTCGGCGAGCTCGGCTTCCTCCGCGGCATCTGGCTCGACTCCGCCCAGCGCCTGGCCTGGCTGGAGGACTTCGCCGCCGCGCAGAACTCCCTCGTCGACGAGTCCGCTCCGGAGCGGCTCGACGTGGGCATCCGGTTCGAGGACGTGTCCTTCGCCTACCCCGGCACCGGCCAGGAGGTGCTGCAGCACGTCGACCTCACCCTCCCCGCCGGGAAGGTCGTGGCCGTCGTCGGCGAGAACGGCGCGGGCAAGTCGACCCTGGTCAAGCTGCTGGCGCGGATGTACGCGCCGACGTCGGGCCGCATCACCGCCGACGGTGTCGACATCGGCCACGTCGACATCGAGGAGTGGCGCGAGCGCCTCGCCGGCGCGTTCCAGGACTTCGCGCGTCTCGAGTTCGTCGTGGGGACGACGGTCGGCCTCGGCGACGAGCCGCGCCAGGACGACCGCACCGCCGTCGGTGCCGCCGTCGACCGGGCCGGCGCCACTCCGGTGGTCGACGACCTGCGCGCCGGCCTCGACACCCAGCTCGGTCCGTCGTGGGACGACGGGGTCGACGTCAGCTTCGGCCAGTGGCAGAAGCTCGCTCTGGCCCGCGGCTACATGCGCCCCGAGCCGCTGCTGCTGATGCTCGACGAGCCGACGGCAGCGCTCGACGCCGAGACCGAGCACGCCCTGTTCGAGCGGTTCGCGGCGGGCGCCCGCGAGCAGGCCACGAACGGCCGGGTCACGGTGCTGGTGTCCCACCGCTTCTCGACGGTCCGGATGGCCGACCTGATCCTGGTGCTCGACGGCGCCCGGGTCACGGAGGTCGGCAGCCACGACGAGCTGCTGGCGCTCGGCGGCACGTACGCCGAGCTGTACGCCATCCAGGCCCGGAGCTACGCCTGATCACGCCCCGGCCCCACCGAACCCGCCGCACATGCGACACGTAGGTTCTGGTCATGAGGCCGGCGCACCGGTGGGGACTCGCCGCCGTGGCGACGGCGATGATCATGCTCGCGCCCTACGCAGGGCACCTGCGGCCGACCAGCGACCCCGCGATCGGCACCGCCGACCTGGTGACGGCGGTCCGCGACCCGAGCGCGGCGGCGTACTCCGGGACCGTCGACGTGCAGGGAAGCCTCGGACTGCCGATCGCGGACCGCTTCACCGACCTGGCCGACCTCTTCGGCGGGGAGACCCGCCTACGCGTGTGGTGGCGGGACAGCGGCGACTGGCGCGTCGACCGGCTGCTCGAGACCGGCGAGGTGGACCTCTTCCACCAGGGACCGCAGACGGTCGAGTGGAGCTACGAGCGCGGCGAGGCGCGGGCCTCCATCGACCCGGAGATCCGGCTCCCCCGCGACGCCGACCTGCTGCCGCCCGAGGTCGCGCAGCGTGCCCTCGACGGGGTCGCCACGTCGGACGTGCACCGGCTCCCGCCACGACGGATCGCCGGCATCGACGCCGCCGGGCTCCGGATCGACATCACCGACGACCGCAGCACCCTGCGCCGGGTGGACGTGTGGGTCGACCCGGCGACCCGCGTCACCCTGGCGGCCGAGGTGTACGGCGACGGCGCCGACCGGCCCGCCCTCACCACGACGTTCACCACCTTCTCGGGGGACCGCCCGGGCGACGACGTGACCCGCTTCCGTCCGCGCCGGAACGTCGCGGTGAGCCGCGAGCGCGTCCTCGACATCGCCGACGCCGCCAACCAGTTCGCTCCGGTTGACCCGCCGCAGTCGGTGGCGGGCCTTCCACGGACCTCGGGCCACGCGGCGGCTGTCTACGGCAGCGGTCTGACCCGGTTGCTGGTCGTGCCGCTCCCACCCCGCGAGGCGGACGAGCTCGCCTCTCGGCTGGAGGAGTCGGGTGCGCCACGCGTCCACGGCCAACGCCTGCTGCGAGTCGGACCACTGGGCGTGATGGTGACCGGTGGCAGCGGGCCCTACGGGGCGCACTGGCTGGTGGCCGGCCCGCTGACCGACGAGGCCCTCCTGGACGCAGCGTCCGACCTGGACACCGGGGCGAGGCCGCAATGATCCGGACGCAGGGGCTGACCAAACGCTTCGGCCGCGTCGTCGCGGTCGACGATCTCGACCTGGAGGTGGCGGAGGGCGACGTCTACGGCTTCCTCGGGCCGAACGGCTCGGGGAAGACGACGACGGTCCGGATGCTGCTCGGGCTCGTGCTGGCGACGTCCGGCACCGTCGAGCTGCTGGGACGCGAGATGCCCAAGAGTGCCGGCGAGGTGCTGCCACAGGTCGGCGCCCTCGTCGAGGGACCCGCGGCGTACGCCGGCATGTCGGGTCGCGCGAACCTCGCGCTGCTCGACGCCATGGGTCAGCGTGGCTCCCGCGGCGACCGGGCGGGCCGCATCGACGACGCCCTCGACCGGGTCGGCCTGGGTGGCGTCGACAGCCGCCCGGTCCGGGCGTACTCGCTCGGCATGCGTCAGCGGCTCGGCCTGGCGGCGACCCTGATCCGCCGGCCGCGGCTACTCGTCCTGGACGAGCCGACCAACGGCCTCGACCCCCAGGGCATCCGAGAGATCCGCGACCTGCTGGCCGAGCTGAACCGCGAGGGCACGACGGTGTTCCTGTCGTCCCATCTGCTGGCGGAGGTCGAGCAGCTCTGCGACCGCGTCGGCGTCCTCGACCGCGGCCGCATGGTGGTGCAGGACCGTCTGGACGCCCTCCGCGGTCCGACCGGCCGGCTGCGCGTGCGGACGCCGGACGTCGACGCGGCGCGCTCGTTGCTCGACGGCCAGGTGGAGCTGGCCGACGGCGATGAGCTGCTTCGTACGCCATCCCGATGCCGCGACCCTGAACCGGCTGCTGGTCGAGGGTGGGGTGCGGGTCGAGCTGCTCGCTCCGGAGCACCGGACGCTCGAGGACGTCGTGCTCGAGGCCACCGGCGCCGGTGAGGACCGGGTGCCGCGATGATCGCCGTCGAGCTGTCGAAGATGGTGCGGAGCCGGCGTACCTGGGTGACGATCGCGGTCATCGACGCGCTGCCCGCGCTGGTCGCCGTGCTGCTCGCCTCCACCGACGTGGGGCCTCGTCCCGGCACGGGCCCGGCGTTCCTCTCCGCGGTGCTGAGGGACGGCACCCTCTATCCGCTCGCGGCGATCGCGATGATCCTGCCGCTGTTCCTGCCCACCGCCGTGGCGGTGACCGCAGGCGACTCGATCGCCGGCGAGGCCCAGCAGGGCACCCTCCGCTACGTCCTCCTCCGGCCCGTCGGCCGCACCCGACTGTTGTTCGCGAAGCTGGTGGCGGCGATGGCCTTCGCCTTGCTGACCCTCCTCGTGGTGGCCGCGACGGCGTACGTGCTGGGCGCGGTCCTGCTCGGCGGAGCCACCGCCGACCAGACGACCACGACGTTCTCGGGCACCGACCTGACCGGCACCGAGCTCGCGGGGCGCACCGCGCTGGCCCTGCTCTACGCGCTGCTGTCGATGCTCGGCGTGGCCTCGGTCGCGCTGTTCCTGTCGACGATCGTCCGCTCGCCGCTCGCGGCGACGATGGGCACGCTGGCGCTCCTGATCGGGTCGTCGCTCCTGCTCACGCTCGACGCCGCGGACGCCTTGCGGCCGTATCTCGTCACCCGCTACTGGCTGTCCTTCGTCGACCTCTTCCGAGATCCGATCCTCTGGCACGACGTGATCCGGGGGGTCCTCCTCCAGGCGGGGTACGTCGTGGTGTTCCTGCTGGCGGCGTGGGCCAACTTCGTGACCAAGGACGTCACTGACTAGCCGCAGACCTCGGGACCGGGGATGGCTGGGGGGGTCCGTCTCAGCTGGGCCTCGACCATGCCGATGACGGCAGGGGTCTCCGGGAGCTCACCGTGGCTGACGGTCGTACCCGGGCAGACCTGCTGCACGGAGAAGTCGAGCGCGCCCGCGAGCGACGCCGTCCGGGGTGGCGTCGAGATGGCGTCGTCGGTGGTCCAGATCGAGACCCAGCGCGGACCGTCCGGTGTCTCGTCCCCGTCGTTGAGGCCGCGGAGCAGATCGCTGTCCGTGGCCAGCTGACGGCACGCGACGGGGCACTCGCCCGGCGCGAGGTCGTGGGCGAGCGCGGCGAGATCCGTCCCGTGCTGCGGCGACCCCAGGGTGACGATGCGACGCGCCACCGACGCCCCGTCGTACCGGCTGACCCAGAGCCGGACGGTCACGCCGCCCGCGGAGTAGCCGACCACGTCGACGGACGGGCTCCCCGTCCGCCGGACCGCCCGCTGGAGCACGGCGGCCTGCACGCCGAGGTCACCGGTGCCGTCACCGGCGAGGTGCACGACGGTCACGACGCGGCCCTCGCGACGCAGCGCCGACGCCATCACCTCGAGACCCGCCGTCCCGCCGCCGTACCCGGGCACCAGGAGGACCGGCGGCTGGGCGTCCTGACGCACCGGGTGCACCGGGTCGTCCGATCCGCCGATCCGAGGCACCACGATCGCCGCGGCGATCACCACCACCGCGACCGCCGCCAGCCCCAGCACGACCAGGACGAGACGCCGGCGGGCCGGTGCGAGCGAGTCGAGCACGGGCCCAGTCTCGCCGAGGGCCCAAGTGGCTGATCAGCCGCCGGCGACGGCGGGGATCACCGAGATCTGGGTGCCCTCGGGGGTCTGGGTCTCGAGGCTCTCCAGGAAGCGGACGTCGTCGTTGCCGACGTACACGTTGACGAAGCGGCGGAGCTCGCCCTGCTCGTCGACGATGCGCCCCTTGATCCCCGAGTAGTTGCTGTCCAGGTCGTCGAGGACCGCCGCAAGGGTGTCGCCGTTCGCGGCGACCTCCGACTCGCCCCCCGTGTAGGTGCGCAGGATGGTCGGGATGCGGACGGACACGCTCATGGAAGCTCCTGTCTGGGGTTCTCGCGAAGGTCAGGCCTGGTCAGCAAGGCCGGTGGCGGTGAAAGCAGCGTACGACGGGTCGATCGTGGCCCTGGGACCGACCGCCTCGCCGACGGCGTCGGGGGTCTTGAGCCCCATCCCGGTGTTGATCACGACCGTCTCCAGCGACGGGTCGAGCTGTCCGTTGTCGACGAGCTTCTTCAGGCAGGCGACCGTGGTGCCGCCGGCGGTCTCGGTGAAGATGCCCTCGGTGCGGGCGAGGAGCAGGATCCCCTCGCGGATCTGCTGGTCGGTGACGTCCTCCACGGCACCGCCGGTACGCCGGCAGATGTCGAGCACGTAGATGCCGTCAGCCGGGTTCCCGATCGCGAGGCTCTTCGCGATGGTGTCCGGCCGCACCGGTCGGATCGAGGGCGCCTGCGTCTTGTACGCGATGCTCACCGGCGAGCAGCCGGTCGCCTGCGCGCCGAAGACCCGGTAGGGCCGGTCCTCGACGAGGCCGAGCGCGATCAGCTCCTGGAACGCCTTGTCCACCTTGGTCAGCTGCGACCCCGACGCCACCGGGATCACGATCTGGTCCGGCAGCCGCCAGCCGAGCTGCTCGGCGATCTCGAAGCCCAGCGTCTTGGACCCCTCGGCGTAGAACGGGCGGACGTTGACGTTCACGAACGCCCAGCCCTCCTCCTCGCCGGCGATCTCGGAGGCCAGCCGGTTGACGTCGTCGTACGTGCCGTTCACGGCGACCAGGTTCTCGGTGTACACGGCGCTGTTGACCTGCTTGGGCCGCTCCAGGTCCGACGGGATGAAGACGACGGTCTTGATGCCGGCCCGTGCACCGGCGGCGGCGACGGCGTTCGCCAGGTTGCCGGTGCTGGGGCACGCGAAGACCTTCGCACCCAGCTCGCGGGCGGCACTCAGGGCGCAGGCGACCACGCGGTCCTTGAAGGAGTTGGTCGGGTTGGTCGAGTCGTCCTTGACCCAGAGGTTCTCGATGCCGAGCTCGCGGCCGAGGTTGCCGGCGCGCAGCAGGCGGGTGAAGCCGGGCTCGGTGTTCGGGCTCTCGGTGATGTCGGTCGGGACCGGGAGCAGCGGTTGGTAGCGCCAGATGTTGCGCGGGCCTGCCGCGATCTCCTCGCGGGTGACGGCCGGGTAGTCGTAGGCCACCTCGAGCGGTCCGAAGCACTCGGGACACGCGTAGTGCGGGCCGAGCGCGACCTCGTGGCCGCACTCTCGGCAGGCCAGCGCGCGGGCGTTGCCGAACGCGCCCTCGCGCAGGGTGGTGGGACGGGTCTCGGTGACCACAGTGCTCACGTGCATGTCCTCCTTCTCATCTTCCCCGGGGCGGCTCTCGCCCCAGGACGGATGTGGCACCGGGTCCCACGACCGGCGTACGGCGTACGCCGGGAGGCTCGTGGTGGTTGCCGGGACGTCGTCGGGCCGTTCCCCTCAGTCCCTCTCGATGAGCGCTCACCACAGTAGGAGAGCGACCGCGGGCTCAGTACGCCGTGTCCAGATGCTGGTCATGCGTCTCGAATACTGAACACGGACGGATAGTCCCCGACGTTCGGGTCGGGACAAGGGCCCCAGAGCGACCAGAACGTCGGGGACTATCCCGCCGCGCGCACGTCGGCAGCGATCCGGCGGAGGAGGTCGAGGACGCCCTCGGGGCCCTTGACGACCACATCGGAGCGCCGGAGCAGCGCGTTCTCCTCGTCGGAGGCCGAGCACACCAGCAGCGTCGGCAGGCCCTGCTCGCGGAGGTCCTCGACGGCGGCGAACGCCTCGACGTCGCCCAGGTCGTCGCCGGCGAACAGGAAGCCGCCGGCCTCCTGGTCCTTCGCCAGGTCGCGGACGACCGTGCCCTTGTCCATGCCCGGTGAGCGCGCCTCGATGACGTTCCGACCGGGCTCGACCACCATCCCCTGACGCTCGGCCAGCTCGCGGAGACGGGGCTCGAGGCGCTCGAAGGCCGCGACCGGGTCGGCGAGGCGACGGGTGTGGACGGCGATCGCCAGGCCCTTGTCCTCGACGAAGGCGTCGGGCGTGTCGGCGTCGCGCAGCACCTGCGGCAGCTCCCGCAGGAAGCCCGACAGACCCTGGGGCGGGCGCGGCGACACCACGCGGCGCGACGTGGAGGTCCAGCGCTCGAAGCCGTACTGCCCGAACACCAGGAGCTCACTCCCGGTCTCGCCGATCTCCCGGCCGACCTCGTCCAGCCCCCCGAGGGCCAGCACCTTGCGGGCCGGCCGGCCGGTGACCACCGCGATCGCGCGCACCACCGAGGACAGGTCGAGCAGGACGCCGGGCGCGTCGGGGTGGATGTGGGCGGAGTCGGGGTCGTCGACGATCGGCGCGAGCGTGCCGTCGAAGTCGAGCCCCACCACCGCCGATCCCGCGACCTCGACCAGCGCGGCGTACCTCTGCTCGCCTTCGGCGGAGGTGAAACGCACGGGCCTCACCCTGTCACGACGACCCGCGGCGTACGCCGGGTGGTGACGCGGGCCCTCAGCCCGCGGCGTCCAGCGGGCCGGTGAGGATCAGTGTCAGCCGGTCGAGCCGCATCGGCGTCACCGCCGGCATGGTGCGGTGGATGCCGAGGTCGAGCGCGAGCTGGTGCCCGGCCTTGGCCAGCTGCGGCGGGTAGTAGACCGTCGTCGCCGGGATCGTGCCGTACCAGTTGTCCGAGCCGACGACCTGCCAGCCGAGGTGCGAGGTCTGCGACGCGACGCGTCCGGCGAGCCCGGGCACGGTGGAGTTGTTGAACACCGCGACCGGGAACTTCGAGCGGTCGAACGCCGGCTTCTGGGGCTTGTGGTGCTGCGCCTTCGGTGGCGTGTACGTCGACGCATCGGAGCTCGGCGACTGCTGAGCCGAGGACGGCGTGACGCGCTGCTCGGTGGGCTCGTGGTGGCGCGTGGCGAACCACGCGACGCCGGCCATGGCGACCGCGATGATGCTCAGGATCATCACCGGCGAGGGAAAGACGATCCCCCGCTGGTCGCGCCGGCGGGCCGAGGTGCCGGTCGGCATGTCAGACCTCGAAGCCGAGGCGGCGGGCCGAGCGGGCCCGCTGCCGCTCCGCGCGCATCCGGCGCAGCCGGCGCACGAGCAGCGGGTCCTCGACCAGGGCCTCGGGCCGGTCGATGAGGGCGTTCAGGACCTGGTAGTACCGGGTGGCGGACATGTCGAACGACTCGCGGATCGCGGTCTCCTTGGCACCGGCGTACTTCCACCACTGGCGCTCGAACTCGAGGATCTCGCGGTCACGCTCGCCCAGCCCGGCAGCGGCCTCGCGGCTCGGCTGTGCGGCGGCGTCCATGCATGTCTCCCCTCGTGGCGTCGGTGCGGGCGCCGACGAGTCGCCCGGCACCTGCTGACGGTTCGCGAGTCTACGCGAGGAATCACAACGATGTCATTCAGTTGCGGCGCGTCGCGCGCTCCCGTTGGGTGGCGGGTATGCCGACTCGCTGGGGCATTCTCGCCACCGGAAACATCGCCCATTCGTTCGCCACCAACCTGCACGACGTACCCGACGCGGTGATCGGCGCCGTGGGCTCGCGCTCACGCGACTCCGCCGAGGCGTTCGCCCGCGAGCTCGGCGACGAGCAGACCCACGTCCACGGGTCGTACGACGCGCTGGTGGCGGATCCCGACGTCGACGTCGTCTACATCGCCAGCCCGCACTCGCACCACCTCGAGCACGCCCGGCTGGCCTTCGCCGCCGGCAAGCCGGTGCTCTGCGAGAAGCCGGTGGCCGTGACGCGCGCCGACGGCCAGGCCCTCTTCGACTCCGCGAACGGCCTGTTCTGCATGGAGGCGATGTGGATGGCCTGCCACCCGCTCGTCGTCGACATGGGCCGCCGTCTCGCCGCGGGCGAGTTCGGCACGCCCCGCCAGGCGCACGCCGACCTCGGGTTCGTCGTCCCCGCAGACGCGAGCGCCCGGATGTGGGACCCGGCTCTGGGCGCCGGCGCCCTGCTCGACATGGGCATCTACCCCCTCACGTTCGCCCGCCTCATGCTCGGCCCGTTCGCGACCGTCGCGGCGGCCGGCACGCTGGCGGACAGCGGCATCGACCTCGACGTCGCGGTCGCGGCGCGTCACGAGAACGGCGCCGTGTCCGCGCTGACCACGTCGATGACGTCGGCCAGCCCGCGGACAGCCACGGTCGCCACCGACCAGGGGCTGCTCGCGTTCCCGTGGGACTTCCACCACCCGGCGTACGCCGTGTGGACGCCGATCGACGGCGAGCCGCAGCGGTTCGAGCCGCCCTCGCCGGTGCTGGGCACCGGGCTGGGGAACGAGGCGGCCCACGTCCAGGACTGCCTGCGTGACGGGCTGTCCGAGAGCCCGCTGGTCCCCCACGCCCAGACCCTGGAGCTGCTCGGCGTGATGGACGACGTGCGCGCCCAGCTGGGCGTGCGCTACCCCGACCCCTCCTGACCCACCCTGGGGTGAGCCGACGTTCCGCGCTCACGGCTAGGGTCGAGATGTGTCCCTGACCGGTTCGGCCGAGCTCGTGATCGTGGCGAACCGGCTGCCCGTGGACAGCGAGACCCAGCCCGACGGCAGCACCGGCTGGCGGGTCTCCCCTGGCGGCCTGGTGACCGCGCTCGAGCCGATCATGCGCGCCAACGAGGGCCTCTGGATCGGCTGGCCCGGCGGCACCGACGCCGACGTGGAGCCGTTCGAGCACGACGGGATGACCCTCGACCCGATGTCGCTGTCGGCCGAGGAGATCGAGCGCTTCTACGAGGGGTTCAGCAACGCCACGATCTGGCCGCTCTACCACGATCTCGTCGCCAAGCCGGAGTTCCACCGGGAGTGGTGGGACAGCTACGTCGACGTGAACCGCCGGTTCGCCGAGCGGGCCGCCGACCGGGCCGCCGAGAACGCCACCGTGTGGGTGCAGGACTACCAGCTCCAGCTGGTGCCCCAGCTGCTGCGCGAGCTCCGGCCCGACCTGCGGATCGGGTTCTTCCTGCACATCCCCTTCCCACCCGCGGAGCTGTTCCAGCAGCTGCCATGGCGTCGCCAGGTCCTCGAGGGCCTGCTCGGCGCCGACCTGGTCGGCTTCCAGCTGCCCGGCGGCGCCGCGAACTTCGTCCGGCTCGTCCGGCAGCGCGTGGGCCACAAGACCCACCGCGACCTGGTCTACCTCCCCGACGGGCGCACGGTCCGGGCCGAGGCGTTCCCCATCTCGATCGACTACCAGGGCTTCGAGAAGCTCGCCCGCTCGGAGTCGGTCAAGGACCGCTCGAAGGAGATCCGCGAGGCGCTCGGCGGGCCCGAGACCGTGTTCCTCGGCGTCGACCGGCTCGACTACACCAAGGGCATCTATGCCCGGCTCCGTGCCTTCGCCGAGCTCATCCGCGACGGCGAGCTCGACGTCGAGAGCTCGGTCTTCGTCCAGGTCGCGACTCCCTCGCGGGAGAAGGTCGAGGAGTACCGCGTGCTGCGCGACGAGATCGACCGCCTGGTCGGTCACATCAACGGCGACCTCGGCCGGATCGGCCGTCCGGCGATCAGCTACCTGCACGCGTCGTACCCGCGCGAGGAGATGGCGGCGCTCTACCGCGCCGCCGACGTGATGGTGGTGACGCCGTACCGCGACGGCATGAACCTCGTCGCCAAGGAGTACGTCGCCTGCCGGCTCGATGACGACGGTTCCCTGGTGCTCTCCGAGTTCGCCGGCAGCGCCGCCGAGCTGCGCCAGGCCTGGCAGGTCAACCCCTACGACCTGAACGGGATGAAGGCCGCGCTGCTCGACGCGGCACGAGCCGAGCCCCGCGACCGGCAGCGCCGGATGCGCGCGATGCGCAAGACGGTGCGGGGGGCCGACGTGGCCGCCTGGGCCACGTCGTTCCTGGACGAGCTGGACGAGGTGCGGCCGCCTCACGGCAAGAAGCTCAAGCCGACGCCCTCCTCCTGAGTCTCACCCCGTAACCCCCCGCGTGCCGCGTCGTTGCACGGACAGTGGCGCGCGAACGTCACGAGAGCCGGCGCGGGTCGGGGCATCTTCTCCGCGCCGGCTCGTTCGCGCTCTGCCGACGGTGCGGGAGTAGTTTCGACTCGTGGACCTGATCCCCAAGCCCGGTCAGGTCGTGTCCGCCGCCGGGAACCTCGCGCACCGGCTCGTGTACGGCGGACTGGCCGACCTCAGCCCGATGCCGCGCACCCTCATCGACGAGGGCACGCTGCGCGAGGTCTACCACTACCGGCCGGCCGCCCGCGTGCGCGACGACGGCGACCCGGTGCTGCTGGTGACCCCGCTGGCGGCGCCGGCGCTCTGCTACGACCTGCGTCGTGGCTGCTCCCTCGTCGAGCACCTCGTGGAGGGCGGACGGCCGACGTACCTCGTGGAGTACGGCGCGGTCTCCTTCAAGGACCGCAGCCTCGGCATGGAGGACTGGGTCGAGGAGGTGGTCCCGACCGCCGTCCGCGCGGTGTCGGCGCATGCCGGTGGGAAGCCGGTCCACCTGGTCGGCTGGTCGCTCGGCGGCACCTTCGCGCTCCTCGCGGCCGCGGCGGACGCGCACCTCCCGATCGCGTCGATCGCGGTGCTCGGCTCGCCGTTCGACGTCGGTCAGGTACCGATCGTCGCGCCCCTCCGACCGCTGCTGAACCTCACCGACGGTTTCGGCCCCCTCACGTGGGTCTACCAGGCCGCGGGCGCGGCGCCCCGCCCGCTCGTCCGTTGGGCCGTCCAGCTGTCGTCGGTCCAGAAGCTGGTGACGAAGCCGCTGGCGGTGGTGCGCCACCTCGACGACGCCGACTACCTGGCGCAGCTCGAGGCGGTCGACCGCTTCGCGGCGAACATGGTCGCCTACCCCGGCCGCACCTTCGGCCAGCTGTACCACCGGCTCCTCAAGGGAGACGCCCTGGCCGAGGGCAGGTTCGATCTCGAGAGCCGGACGCTCTCGCTCGCCGACATCACCGCGCCGGTGCTCGTCTTCGCCGGCGCGAGCGACAGCATCGCCCCGGCGGGGTCGGTGAAGGCCCTGGTGCCGCTGCTCACGAGCTCGAGGGACGTCAGGTTCGAGATCGTGCCCGGCGGGCATCTGGGCATGCTGACCGGTCGCCGGGCACGCACCAGCACCTGGCCGGTGATCGATGCGTGGGTCGACGAGTGGCCCTCCTCGGCCGACGAGCCCCGGAAGGCGCCCGCGCGGGCGACCCCCCGGCGTACGACGAAGAAGGCGGCCGCGAAGAAGAAGCCGGCGGCCGGCAAGAAGCCGCCGACCGCCACCCCCGAAACCAGCCAGGACGAGCCGGCGATCGGCCTGAACCCGTCGCGTCGCTACGGCTCGGCCGGCTCGCGCGCGCTGCGTCGGTGAGGTCGGCGAAAGAACTTCGCGCGAGGTGTCCTGGCGGGCACCGTCTCGTTCGTCCCCTCCATGACGGCGCACTTCGGCGCCGTCCTGAGGTCAGGAGACACCGATGAAGTACATGCTGATCCACGCCGTCGACGAGTCGCGGCTGGGCGACCCCTCGCCACAGGTCGAGACCGAGCTCGCGGCCTGGGAGGAGGAGATGGTCGGCCGGGGCATCGAGCTCGACGGAGCACGGCTGTTCCCGACGAGCGACGCCACCACCGTGCGCGTGCCTGACGGCGACATCCAGGTCACCGACGGCCCGTTCGCCGAGACCAAGGAGCAGATCGCCGGGTACGACGTGCTCGACTGCCCGGACCTCGACACCGCGATCGCGGTCGCCGCCGCCCACCCGACGCTGAGCGTCGGCGCGATCGAGGTCCGCGCGTTCGACGACGGCATGCCCACGCCCGAGGTCCCCGAGACGGTGGCCGAGGGCAAGCGGCGCTACCTGATGCTGGTGTGCGCCGACATGCGCCGGGCGATGGCCGCCACCACGGCGCAGGCTCCCTCCCCGGACCTCTGGGACCCGCCCGAGCCGGAGCAGCCCGACGCGGACGACGACGTCGAGCGCTGGATCGCCGACGCCGGTCCGCGGCGCATCTACGGCTGGGCGCTGCAGTTCCCGAACCAGGCGGTGACCGTCCGCCGCGTCGACGGTCAGGTGGTCACCACCGACGGGCCGTTCGCGGAGACCAAGGAGCAGGTCGCCGGGTTCGACCTGCTCGAGTGCCGCGATCTCGACGACGCGATCGCGGTCGCCGCGGGGCACCCCGTGGCCGGTGGTGGCGCGCTCGAGATCCGGCCGCTGTGGGACTGACGACGTGACGTCGCCCGACGACGCGGTCGCCCTCAGGTTCCGCGAGGACTGGGGGCGGCTCGTCGCGGGCCTGATCGGCTGGTGCGGCGACTGGGACCTGGCCGAGGAGTGCGCCGCCGAGGCGTTCGCCGAGGCCGTGCCGGCCTGGGAACGGTCGGGGGTTCCGGACGCGCCTCTGGCGTGGCTGACCACCGTGGCCCGCAACCGGGCACGCGACCGGTTGCGCCGGCGTACGACGGAGAGCGCGAAGCTCACCCTCGCGACCGCCGGAGCATCCGACGTCGTGAAGCCACTCGGCGACGAGGACATCGCCGACGAGCGGCTGCGACTGATCTTCACCTGCTGTCACCCCGCCCTGCCGATGGCGGCGCGCGTCGCGCTGACCCTGCGGACGCTGTGCGGGCTCACGCCGGCCGAGATCGGGCGGGCGTTCCTGGTGACCGAGCCGACGATGGACAAGCGGCTGGTGCGGGCGCGCGCCAAGATCAAGAACGCCGGCATCCCCTACCGCGTCCCTCCTCCGGAGGTCTGGGCCGAGCGGGTCGAGGGCGTGCTCGGGGTGCTGTACCTGATGTTCAACGAGGGGTACGCCGCGTCCTCCGGCGACGCCCTGCTCCGGGTCGACGTGTCGGCCGAGGCGATCCGCCTCACCCGGTCGATGGTCGGCCTGCTGCCCGACGAGCCCGAGGTGCGCGGGCTGCTCGCGCTGATGCTGCTGACCGACGCCCGTCGCCCCGCCCGCGTGAGCGACGGGCACGTCGTACCCCTCGCGGAGCAGGACCGCTCACTCTGGGACCGCGCCCTCGTGGCCGAGGGAGCCCGGCTGCTCGACACCGATCCTCCGTGGGGTCCGTACGCCGTCCAGGCGCGGATCGCGCTCTGCCACGACGCCGCACCGACGCCGGAAGACACGGACTGGTCGGCGATCGCCGACCTCTACACGCTCCTGCCGGCCACGCCGGTGATCGAGCTGAACCGCGCGGTCGCGGTGTCCATGGCCTACGGGCCTTCCGTCGCCCTGCCGCTCGTGGATGCCCTGGGCGACGACCTCGCCGACTACTACCTCTACGCCGCCACGCGCGCCGACCTGTACGCGCGCCTCGGCCGCACCTCCGACGCCGCCGCAGCTCTCGACACCGCGATCGAGCAGGCCCCGACGGGCGCCGAGCGGCGTCTGTTGCGCGACCGTCGCGAGGCGCTGCTCGGCACTACCTGACCCGGACGGGTCCTTGCGGGGTCGCATCGGCCGCTGCCACGATGCGGGGCACCTCGACGATGGAGCCGCCATGCGGAACGTCACCAGCCACCCCGCCCGTCGATCTGCCCTCCGGAGGCATGGCGCCGCGCTCGCGGCGTTCGCTCTCGTCCTGGCCGGACTCGCCGCCCTCGCACCGGGGGCGTCCGCGGCAGCACCCCAGGCGAAGTGGACCGTGATGGTCTACATGTCGGGCGACAACAACCTCGAGGACTACATCGTCAAGGACCTCGAGCTCGAGCTCGCAGGCGCCGGTTCGAACGCCGACGTCCAGATCGTCGCTCTCGCCGATCGCGGCCCGGGCTACGACAAGAGCCGCGGCGACTGGCAGACCACGAAGCTCTACCACGTGACCCCGGGCATGACCGCCGACTCCGCGAGCGCGGTCGCGGACTGGGGCGAGCGGGACATGGGTGACAAGCAGACCCTCACCGACTTCGTCAGCTGGTCGAAGGCGAACTACCCCGCCGACCACTACGCGCTCTACTTCTGGGGTCACGGCTGGAGCTGGCACCCCGGCTGGGTGATGGAGGACGACACCAGCAACGACACGCTCGACTACGACGAGGTCAAGGCGGCTCAGCCGAGCCTCGGCTTCCTCGACGTCGTCGGGTACGACGGCTGCAACATGGCGTCCCTCGAGATCATGGACCTCTGGCACGGTCACGCCACCGCCATCACCGGCTCGCAGGAGTACGTCGGCTGGGACGGCCTCGAGTACGACGTCTTCCTCAAGCAGCTGAAGAGCAACCCGACGATGAGCGCCGACCAGCTGGCGATCAACTCCAGCGCGTCCACGGTCAGCGACAAGACCTGGTCGGCCGTCGCCGTCGACTCACGGCTGGATCCGCTGATCAGCGCCGTGGACCAGTGGGGTGCGGCGCTGTCGACCGGGCTGGCCGCGAACAAGAAGGCCTACACCACGGCGTTCGGGGCGACGAAGTCGTTCTGGCAGGCGCCCATGGACAAGGACCTCTACGACCTGGCCTCACAGATCAACGCCAAGGTCACCGACGCCACCATCCGCGCCCGAGGCACCGCCGTGATGAACGCCTTCCCGGCAGTGGTCCTCCACGAGCGACACGTCGCGCAGTACGCCGGAGTGCACGGCATCACGATCTACGGACCGGGGGCGAAGAACCAGAAGACCGACTTCGCCTACTACCGGACCCTCGACCTCTCCCAGCAGACGAGGTGGGACGACTTCCTGGCCGCCTTCGTCCCCTGACCGCCTGCGCTACCCCTGCTGGTCGAGGAGGTCGCTCTGCTCTCTGGTGGTCGAGGAGCACCGTCTCGAAACCACCGGCGCCATCTCCGCTGGTCGAGGAGGTCGCTCTGCTCACTGGTGGTCGAGGAGGTCGCTCTCGCTGCCACTGGTGGTCGAGGAGGTCGCTCTGCGACCGTCTCGAGATCACGGTGCCTCCCAGCTGCGTGGTCGAGGAGGTCGCTCTGCGAGCGTCTCGAGACCACGGCGCCGTGGGTTGCCAGCGAGGTCCCGCTCCACGACCACCCAGGCCGAGCCAAAGACGCGCTCCGAGCACTTCCTGTGCGTTGGCGTGATCCGCACCATCCGCCTCGTGGCGCAGTGCGACGCTCGCGCCCGTGAGTGGCCCCGTGGACGTGTACCGGACGGGCGAGTGGAGCTGGAACAGCGGCGCAGGATCCTGCTGGCCAGGACGCTCCTCGGCACTTGCGTGCGTTCCCCTGCTCGCGCACCATCCGCCGCTGGCGCATGCGACTGTCGGCCGTGCTCTGGATCGTCGCCGAGATCGTGCTCCACACGCATCCCGGGTTCTTCCGCGTACCAGGAGCCCACTACCTACCGCCCTCGGGTGCCGAGCGAGCCGAGATCGTCGCCCGTCACCTGGTCCCACTCGTGGCGGGTGCGGGGTTCCTCATCGTGACGTGGAGGCAACAGCACCAGGGACGAGCCCTGGCCACGTGGTCCTGCGCGATCGGGACGATCGTCGTCGCCGTCACCTCATGGTTCGGCTGAGCGACCGCGCCGACCGGCGCGACAGAGATTGCCGGGCGCCCTCACCGACCGACCGCCACACCTCAGCCGCCTCAGGATGAGGCTCCTCATCCTTGCCAGGGCCGCCGATCGTCGGGTAGCAAGGTGCCCTCAGCTCGGGTCCGTGATCCCGGGCGTAACGGTCCTGGGGGTCCGATGCGTCGCTTCTGCCTGCTCCTTTTCTCCTGCCTCGTCCTGGTCGCGCCGATGGCGCCGGCACAGGCGATCACCAGTGGGGTGCCCGACAACAACCGGCATCCCTACGTCGGGGAGATGCTCTTCTACGATCCCGATGACGCGGACCCCAGTTTCGCCGACCCGGGCGGCTGGTTCACCTGCACGGGCACGCTGGTCGACTCCACCCACGTCGTCACGGCCGGTCACTGCACCCACGCCACCGGGCTGAACGGTCACTCGACGACCGCGGGCGGCGGCAGCGGATCGGGCGGCAACGACGTCTGGATCAGCTTCGCCGAGGTGCCGAACTTCGACGTGCTCCCCGCGAGCAGCACCTTCACCAGCAACGCAGCTCGGTACGCCGCGTGGTCGGCGGCACTCAACTCGAGCCCGGAGTGGGTCCGAGCCTCCTCCTTCCCGCATCCTGAGTTCGACCCGGACAACTTCGTCCTGCACGACATGGGCGTCCTGACCCTGCACGAGCCGGTCACGATGAGCACGTACGGCGCGCTGCCGTCGCTGGGCCTGATCGACCAGCTCTACCGGGCCGACAAGAACGCGACCTACACCGCGGTCGGCTACGGCCTCGAGGAGTCGAGCAAGACCAAGTCCATCGGTGGCGACAACCGTCGCGACGCGCACGCTCAAGATCAACAGCACCCAGGGCGTGTACGGCCTCGGCAAGGGCATCCAGGTCGGGTGGTCGTCCAACAACGGCAAGCCGCACAAGGGCGGCACCTGCTTCGGCGACTCCGGCGGTCCGACGTTCCCGACGGGCGACGCGAGCTCGAGCAACGACAACGTCGTGCTCACGGTCACGTCGTTCGGCATCGACGAGAACTGCGCGGCCGGCGGCGGTGGCTACCGGCTCGACCAGCCCGACGACCTGAAGCTTCCTGGCCAGCTTCGGCCTCACACCCTGACGTCCGGCTCGCCTCCGGGTAGGCGGAGCTCCGTCGACGACGTCGACGTGGCGACCACCCGCCCGGAGGCGACGACGTACGCCGGCGCGTCGTGGTGCGCGAGCACCGACCGCAGGGTCGCCTCCCGGTGGACCACCAGGTCGGCGTTCCCACCCACCTCGAGGCGATGTCCGGCGACCCCGAGGACGGTCGCGGCCGTGGTCGTCACCGCGTCGTAGACCAGGTCGATGCCGGCGCCGTCGACGGCCTCCAGTGCGTGGGCGGCGAGGAACGCGATCTCGGCCATGTTGTGCCGGCCGAACGGGTAGAACGCGTCCTCGATGTCGTCCTGACCGAGCGCGACCGGCAGCCCCATCGCGGTCAGCTCCAGCACGGGCAGGTGCACCGGTCCGGTATGGGGATCGCTGACGAAGCCGAGCCCGGCACGCCCCGCCAGCCTGGCGAGCCGCTCGAGCGAGGGCCGGGCGTACAGACCGACCGCGCGCGCGTGGTTGGCGACGCCGCGACCGACCAGACCGTGCTCGAGCATCGCCTCGGCGAGCATCTCCGTCGTCCGCAGGGACGCATCGCCCGCATCGTCGACCAGCATCGCGACCCGTCGGTCGTGAGCGGACGCGAGGGCACACATCCGGCGTACGTGCTCGCGCGCTGCGGCGTCGCTCTCCTCGATCCACGGGATCCCCCCGACCACGTCCGCGCCGAGGTCGACGGCCTCGCGCACCAGGTCCTCGGCACCGGGGTCGCAGAGCAGCCCGTCCTGCGGGAACGCCACCACCTGCAGGTCCACGACACCGCGGAACTCCTCACGCAGAGCCAGCAGAGGGATCACGCCCTCGAGCCGCGCCTTCGTGTCGACGTCGGCGAACGCCAGGACGTGGCGTACGCCGTAGCGCACCGCCTCCAGCACGGCACGGCGTGCGTTCGGCTCGATCCAGGATCGGTCGTAGTCCGCCTTCACCGCCGACGCCAGCTCGATGGCGCGCAGGGCGGATCCCATCCCGGCACCGGTGTACGCCGTGAGCGCGGCGTCGCCGGCCCGGTCCAGGGTGTGCACCTTGTCCAGGTGGAGATGGCCGTTGACGAAGCTCTCGGTGACCAGGCCACCGGCGGCGTCGATCTCCTCACGACCGGCCAACGCGTCCTGCGTGACCGCAGCGATCCGGCCGTCGTCGATGCCGATCCGCCAGCGTCCCGAGAGCCCACGCAGGGTGGCGTCGGCGATGACGAGCTGGTGCGTGCTCATGACCCGGCGTGGCGTGCGTCGGGAGTCTCCGAGTACTCGCGATCGATCCGTGGGGCGTCGGGCGCCTGGGCGTCCAGAGACTGCCGATAGGCCACACATCCGCGCAGGAAACGGGGCCACTCGGGCACCTCGATCGACGGCTCCACCCGCTCGGGCAGGAGGGCCCAGAGATCGGGGTGGTGCCAGCAGAGGTCGTGCCCCGTCGAGTCGCGATGCTCCCGGATCCCCGTCCGGAGCCGGCGGACCTCCTCCCGCAGCTGCTCCACGGTCAGGGCCTCAAGATCCTCGTCCACGGGCCCATGCGACCACGCGGGACGATCGGGGTCCAGGGTCAGCTGATGCCGTGATCGGCCAGCCACCGTCGGGCGGCGGTCTTCGACGCCCGCGCGAGCCAGGCGTCGTACACGACCTCGGCGAGCTCGTCCCGCGTCAGCTCTCCGATCCGCGAGGTGCGCACGAGGACCGACGGGTGACCGTCGAAGTGCGGCGTCGTGAAGAAGGGGGTCGACGGGTCCGCGACCAGCGCCTCCTTCTCGATCTCCGACTCCACCCACAGCACCACCACGTCGTCGTACCGCTCGCCCGTCTCGGGGTCCACGGCGTCCGGCCGCGGCGTGCGGAAGAAGACGAAGCTGCGGCGGCTCACCTGGTAGACGTCGTTGCCCTTCGGCCCGCGTTCGATCCGGACGCCCGGCATCGAAGCGGCCAGCTCGCGCAGATCGGCGACGGTCGCGCGGCGGGAGCGAGGCACGCCTCGACTGTGGCACAGCGCGGCCTGGCTACGGTGGCCGGTATGGGTGCGCTGAGCGGCTTGGTCGACCGTGGCCTGATGGCCGCCGACTGGGCCGATGCGCTCGCGCCGGTCGACGAGCGGATCGTGGGGATGGGCCAGTTCCTCCGCGCTGAGATCGCGGCCGGCCGGGCGTACCTCCCGGCCGGCGACGACGTCTTCAAGGCCTTCCGGCGACCGCTCGCCGACGTACGGGTGCTGATCGTCGGTCAGGACCCCTACCCGACGCCGGGTCACCCGATCGGGCTGTCGTTCGCGGTCGCCCCGGACGTGCGGCCGCTGCCGGGCTCGCTGCGCAACATCTACCAGGAGCTCTCCACCGACCTGGGCATCCCGTCGGCACCCCACGGAGACCTCACCGCGTGGGCCGACCGCGGCGTCATGCTGCTCAACCGCGTCCTCACGGTCCGGCCCGGCGAGGCGGCGTCCCATCGCGGGCGCGGGTGGGAAGAGGTCACCGACTGCGCGATCGCCGCGCTGGTACGCCGTGGTGGCCCGACGGCCGCGATCCTGTGGGGTCGCGACGCCCAGTCGCTGCGTCCGGCGCTGGGGTCGATCCCCTGGGTCGAGTCGGCGCATCCCTCCCCGCTCTCGGCGGCCCGCGGGTTCTTCGGCTCTCGGCCGTTCTCCCGCGTGAATCGGCTCCTCACCGAGCAGGGTGGCGACGAGGTCGACTGGACGCTCCCCACGTGACATCGGTGCCGGACTCTGGTGGAATAAAGTTGAATGTGAAACTATTGATGGTGACATGACCGATCGCATGCCTGCCCTCTACATCGGCCACGGCGCGCCGCCGCTGCTGGACGACCCGCTGTGGTCGAGCCAGCTGTCCGGCCTCGCGGCCGACCTCCCGCGCCCGACGGCCATCCTGATCGTCAGCGCCCACTGGGAGTCGGCGCCGGTGATGCTCAGCGCGGACGGCGCTCCGCTGGTCTACGACTTCGGCGGCTTCCCCGAGCGCTTCTACCGGATGACCTACGCCACGCCGCCGGCCACCGCGCTCGCGCAGCGGATCGCGGCGATGATGCCGGCCGACGAGCCGGTCCACCAGCACTCCAGCCGAGGTCTCGACCACGGCGCCTGGGTGCCGCTGAAGATCATGTACCCGGACGGTGACGTCCCCGTGCTGCAGATGTCGCTGCCGACCTCCGACCCGACTCGGTTGCTGAAGCTGGGCGAACGACTGCGGCCGCTCCGCGACGAGGGCGTGCTGATCATCGGCTCCGGGTTCCTCACCCACGGCCTTCCCTTCCTCACCGAGTTCCGCATCGACGCCGACGCGCCGGGCTGGTCCCAGGACTTCGACGCCTGGGCCGGCGAGGCGCTCGCGCGCGGCGACGTCGACGCGCTGGCGTCGTACCGGTCGAACGCACCCGGCATGCCGTTCGCCCACCCGACCGTGGAGCACTACACGCCGCTCTTCGTCACGCTGGGCGCCTCGACGGACCCGGAGGAGCCCGGGGAGCAGCTCTTCGAGGGCTTCTGGATGGGCCTGTCGAAGCGCTCGCTGCAGGTCGCCTGACTCCCTGCACCTGTGAACCCGAGGGTTCTGCCGCGCGCGCGACGCCGGGATGACACACTCCCCGCCATGACGACGGCTCCTCGGGGACTGCTTCTTCGCCTGGCCGGGGTGCTGCTGACCGCCGGCCTGGTCACCAGCGGCTGTGGTGGTGGGGGCTCGACGACCGCCACCGACGACCCGACGACGCCGGCGTCCTCGCCGACCACGACCGACCCCACGACCGACGGCTCCACGGAGGGCGCAGACCCGTCGAGCGACGACAAGCTCGTCCGGGTGGCGAAGTACGGCATCTCCTACCGCGTGCCGCACGGGTGGATCAGCGTGGACGGCAAGGACCTGCTCCGCGCCGACAACCCGGTCCTCAAGCAGGTCGCCGGCCAGATGGGCGTCCCCGTCGACCAGCTGATCAGCACCATCGGCGCCAACATCCAGGCCTACTCCGTGTCCAACGAGGGCGCGACGAACGGCGTCCTCGACACCGTCAACATGCTCGGCGTGCCGGTCTCGGGTCTGACGGGCAGCCAGCTGAAGGTGCAGCTCGCGTCCATCGGCGCCAAGCCCGGAAAGGTGGTCACCGCGCACACGCCGGTGGGCGGGGTGACCCGACTCCCCTACGCCTGGAAGACCACCGGCCGCACGATCTACGGCGTGTCGATGGCGGTCGACCTCGGCACCGCCACCGCGCAGATCACCGTCAGTGCCCACGACGCGGCCAGCGCCCAGAAGATCGCCGACCTCGTGCAGGGATCGTTGCGCAAGACCTGACCCGTACGCCGGCTCGGGCGGCGCCACCACCGCCGTCCGTGCCATCATGCGGCGGTGATCGACGACGCTGACACACCCCAGGAGCGCGGCCCCCGGACGTTGGGTCAGATGGCCGACCTCGTCGGCGATCGCGGACACCGCGACAACCCCCGGCGGTGGAACCGGCTGGTCGACGAGTGGCTGGCCGACCTGGTGGTCCTGGAGCAGTCGGACGAGGGTCGGGCGACGGTCGCCGCACTGACCGAGGACCCGAGGCCGGCTGTCCGGCTGTGGTCGGCCGGGGCGGTCCTGTTCTGGGACGAGGATGCCGCTCGGCCGACGCTGACCGAGATCCGTGACTCGCCGGCCCGCTACGACCTGCACGCGATCACGGCGAAGCACACCTTGCTGGACTTCGACGCCGGCCGGTTGGTCCGGGGCGAGCGGCTCCCCGGCACCTGAGCCGTCGGGTGACTCAGCCCTGCGTGATCGCGTCCAGCTCGGTCAGGTCGTCGGCGGTGGGCTGCCACCGCATGGCGGCGGCGTTCTCCCGCACCTGGTCGCCCGACGTGGCGCCGGAGATCACACAGGCGACCGTCGGTTGCGCGGCCAACCCGGCGATGGCGACGTCGAGCAGCGAGACGTCGCGGGCCTCGGCGTACTTCGTCAGCGCCTCGATCCGGTCCCAGTCGGCGTTCTCCAGCCACGGCGACGGGCCCGATCGCGCACGCGAGCCGTACGGCGCGTCCTGGCCACGGTGGTACTTGCCGGTCAGCAGGCCGTACTCCAGCGGGAAGTAGGGCAGCATCCCGAGCCCGAACCGCTCGGCGGCGGGGACCACCTCGGCCTCGATGGATCGGTCGAGCAGGGAGTAGCGGTTCTGCACGGAGACGAACCGCTCGAAACCGGACGTGCGGGCCGTCCAGTCCCAGTCGGCCACCTGCCAGCCCGCGACGTTGGAGCAGCCGACATAGCGGACCTTGCCCTCACGGACGAGGTCGGTCAGCACCGACAACGTCTCGTGGATCGGCGTGATCGCATCGGGGAAGTGGAGCTGGTAGAGGTCGATCCGATCGGTGCGCAGCCGCTTCAGCGACGCCTCGACCGCGCGGCGGACGTAGCGCCGCGCGCCGCGGGCGCCGTGGTCCGGGCCGTTGGTGCCACGCATGTCGCTGCCGAACTTGGTCGCGACGACGAACCGGTCGCGGCGCCCCTCGAGGGCGACGCCGATCATCTCCTCGCTCTGCCCGATGGTGTAGGAGTCCGACGTGTCGAGGAACGTCACGCCCGTGTCGTCGGCCGCGTCGACGATGCCGCGCACGGCGTCGAGTCCGATCCGTCGCCCGAACGCGTTGCAGCCGACTCCGACCGCGCTCACCATGAGTCCCGAGTCGCCCAGGGGGCGGTAGGTCATCTCCGTCACCCGATCGACCCTAGTCGGCCGCCGACTGCTCGATCAGGTCGAGGTCGCGCACGCAGAATCCGTGGTGGGCCCACTCCTCGTCGAGCACCGTGCCGAGACACTGACGCACCGTACGGCCGGTCGCGTACGGCGGCCACCGACCGTCGTCGGGGATCGGCGCCGGCGCCGCGAGCCCCTCGGGGGTGACGGCGTCGAGCCAGGCCTCCATCTCGGCGGCCTGGGCGTCGCGGACGGCGACCACCTCGTCGAGGGACGGGTGCGCTGACGGGTCGAGGCCCTGCTCCTCGCGCACGAACGGCGGCCCGAGTCCCATCGGCGTGAACGCCTCGGTCGACCCGAGGCAGCACCGGCGGAACCACGAGTCGTGCACGAAGACGAGATGCCGCATCGTCTCGACCGCCGACCACTCGTCGTTCACGCTCCGGTGCTCGATGTCCGGCGTACGCCGCATCCGCCCGATCGTCGCCGCCCAGTCCGCGCGGAGCACCCGCCAGCCCTCGCGCAGCTCGGTGGGCTCGTCGGAGCGGATCAGCAGCCGGACGGGATGGCGGCGGTCGAGCTCGGCCTCGACGTAGTCCGTCACCTCGACGCCGTTCACGACCAGGTTGGTGACGAGACCGTCGATCACGACGTCCTGCATCACCACGCCGACCAGGTTGGCCCCGCTCAGGTCGCACTCCCGGAACTCGACGCCGGTGAGGTCCTCGTCCACGTACTTCTTCATGTGCCGCACGCTATGCCCGGCAGCCGACAGGCCGCCGGCGCGCGCACAAGCGCGCGACGCCGATCGCGGCGGTCGTCCGTTCCGACTCCGTCGGATCGGACGGTCCTCGCTCGGTGTCAGGATGGGGAGATGCGCTTCCTGTCGATCCAGTCGTTCGTCGCATACGGCCACGTCGGCAACTCGGCCGCCACGTTCCCGCTGCAACGGCTCGGGCACGAGGTGTGGCCGGTGCTGACGGTCGTCTTCTCCAACCACACCGGGTACGGCGAGTGGCGCGGGCCGCTGCTCCCGCCCGAGGACGTGCGGGCCGTCGTCACCGGGATCGAGGAACGCGGGGTGCTCAGCACCTGCGACGCGGTGCTGTCGGGCTACCTCGGCGGCCCCGGGATCTGCGAGGTCGTGGTCGACGCGGTCGAGCGGGTGAAGAAGGCCAACCCGGAGGCGACGTACACCTGCGACCCGGTGATGGGCAACGCGACCAGCGGCTGCTTCGTCGACCCGGCGATCCCGCCGATCATCCGCGAGCAGGTGGTGCCGCATGCCGACGTGATCACGCCCAACCAGTTCGAGCTCGGCTTCCTCACCGGCACCGAGCCGGACTCGCTGGAGTCGACCCTCGCCTCCGCCGACGCGGCGATGGCGATGGGGCCGTCCACGGTCCTCGTCACCTCGGTGCTGCGCCCCGACCGGCCGGAGGACACCATCGAGATGCTGGCCGTCACCGGCGACGGAGCGTGGACCGTGCGTACCCCCCGACTCCCGATCAAGGCCAACGGCTCCGGCGACCTCACGGCCGCCCTCTTCACCGCCCACCTGCGCACGACGGGTTCGCCCGCCCTGGCGCTCGGCCTCACCGCCTCGTCGGTCGTCGGCGTCCTCCAGGCGACGATCGACTCCGGCGAGCGGGAGCTGCAGATCGTGCTCGGCCAGGACGCCATCGCCTCCCCCGCCGACGAGTTCGCCGTCGAGCAGGTGCGCTGACCCTCAGTACGACTTGCCTTCGGCATAGCGCTGTCGTCGCCGGGCGCGGCCCCGCCCCTTGTTGCGGCTCTTGAAGGTCGGGAGCTGGGAATCGCAGTTCGGGCACACGAGCCGGAGGTTTTCGCGGCTGTTGTTTCCGGAGTCTCCGTCGATGTGGTCGAGCACAAATGTCAGAGGAAGACCGTTCCAGACGGTGCCTGCACGACAGATCGCGCATCGCTCACCTTGGTCCTTGAAGATGTATCCGCGCACGTAGTGGGTCTTGCCGCTGTCTACAAAGGCGACGCCGCTGGTCAACCAGGCCTTGACGAGCCTCTGTTGAACAGCGGCCATCTGACAGGCATTGCTGCAATAGAGGCGAGAACTTCTCCCTCTCATGACAACGCCGCAGCCACGACATTCGAACATGAGTCGAGACTAGGAACTTGCGCCGACATCGGTTCCCGCAGTACGAGCCGGTGACAGGAATCGAACCCGCGACATTCCGCTTACAAGGCGGACGCTCTACCGTCTGAGCTACACCGGCGCGCCGCGCGTCGGAGTACGCCGGGCGGCCGGGTCAGCCTAACGAGGCCCGTTCGGGGTTCACCCATCCAGGAACGACTCGATCGAACGCCGGATCCCGGCGGCGTCGAGGCCGTGGGCGCGCTGGTGCTCGGCGGGCGTGCCGTAGTGGCGGAGCTCCATCCGCCGGGTCCCCAGCGACAGCAGGCGGTGCGGGACGTCGCGGAGGGCGTCCGAGACGACGCGTGCCGACGTGCCGGCGAGCCACGGCTCCACCAGGACGACGTCGGGCGTCGCGAGCACCTTCCGGAACGTCGCCTCGTCGAAGGGCCGCACGCTGTGGGCGTACAGCACGGTCACGTCCCGGTCGGCGGTCGCCGCCAGGGTCTCGTCGAGCACCGGCCCGAGTGCCACGACCGTCGCGCCCGAGCCACGGCGTACGACGTGCAGGCCGGCGCCGGTGAACGACTCGGTGTTGGTCTGCTCGACGATCCGTACGTAGTGCAGGCCGTCGGCCGCCACCGCGCTGCGGAGAACCTCGTCGGTCTCCGCGGCGGTCCCCGGTGCGTGGATGACGACGTCGGGCAACGTGTCCATCAGCGCCACGTCGCCGGGCGCCTGATGAGTGCGGCCGGAGTCCGAGGCGTCGAACGACCCTCCACCGCCGACCAGCACCCCGCCCACGCCCTGGTGGGGGAAGCCGAGCTTGACCTGCTCGAACGCGCGCTCGGCCAGGAAGGTGCCGAAGGTGTGCACGATCGGGCGCAGCCCCGTGAGAGCGAGGCCCGCGCCCACGTTCACCAGCAGCTGCTCGCGGATGCCGACGTTGACGACCCGGTCGGGGTGCTGCCGGATCGCCTGGCCGAAGAAGCGGGCCGAGATCTCCGCGAGGACCAGCATCGTCGAGAGGTCCTCCTCGAGCAGGTCGGTGGTGGTGCGCGCGAACTGCGTGCGGGGATCGCGGATCAACGTCGTGGTGCTCATGCGGCTTGCTCCTCTTCGTCGATCACGGTCGCCACCACCGCGCGCGGCACGCCGACGCCACGCTCGGACAGTGCCTTCTCCAGGGCATCGTGGTCACGGCCGTCGACGGTCGTGACGTGCCAGCCCTCGGTGGCGAAGCGAGCAGCGATCCGGCCCGGCACGGCGTACGACGACGAGCGGTTGTCGACCACGACCACCGTCAGTGCGTCGAGGCTGAGCGCCGCCGCGAGCTCGATGGCCTCGTGGTTGGAACCCTCGTCGAGCTCGGCGTCCCCGACCAGCACCACGACCCGGGAGCTGAGTCCCTGCGCGCGGAGACCGAGTGCGGTCCCGACGCCCAAGGGCAGTCCGTGTCCGAGCGAGCCGCTCGAGATCTCCACGCCGGGCACCAGGTTGCGGTCGGGGTGGTGACCGAGCGGCGAGTCGAACGACGCCCAGGACGACAGCCACGACTCGGGGAAGAACCCGCGATCGCAGAGCACGGCGTAGTAGGCCATCGGGCCGTGTCCCTTCGACAGCAGGAAGCGGTCGCGACCCGGGTCGTCGACGAGATCGGGCGAGACGTCGAGCACGCGCTCGTACAGCACGCGCAGCACGGCCAGGGTCGAGTACGACGCGAGGTCGTGCTTCTCATCACCCGTCATCAAGGTCAGAAGCCGTTCGATGTTGTCCACCCAGCCATTGCACAAGTTGAAGTGAACTTTAAGTCAAGCGATGATGGCTCACATGACCGAGCTCACGATCGGCGAGCTGTCGGAGAGGTCCGGCATCGCGACCAGCGCCATCCGGTACTACGAGGAACGCGGCCTGGTCGGATCGCGGCGTACGACGGGCAACCAGCGCCGCTACGAGCGCCCGATGCTCCGCCGCCTCGCTTTCATCCGGACGGCACAGCGCGTCGGACTCTCCCTGGAGGAGATCGAGGAGGCGCTGGCGACCCTGCCCAGCAACCGCACCCCGACGAAGGCCGACTGGAGCCGGCTGAGTCGCAGCTGGCGACCCAGGCTCGACGCCCAGATCGCTCAGCTCGAGCGGCTGCGCGACACCCTCGACTCGTGCATCGGCTGCGGCTGCCTGAGCCTGCGGAAGTGCAGCCTCAACAACCCCGCCGACGTGGTCGCCGAACGCGGGCCCGGACCGGTGTTCCTCGATGGCCGATGACCGCATCTCGCTAGCCTGAGTCGCATGGCGCTGCACGTGGTGGCGAGCCGGCCCGACCCGGCCCTCCTGCGTCTGCCCTGGTCGACCCCCCTCGTCGACTGGACCGACGACTACGTCGTCCCGCTCCCCCGCGGTCTGAGCCGCCACATCGTGCGGATCGTCCGCCTCGGCGGCCGGATGTACGCGATCAAGGAGACGCAGGAGGAGATCGCGTTCCGCGAGTACCGCCTGCTCCGCGACCTCCAGCGCCTCGGGCTCCCGGCGGTGAAGCCGGTCGGAGTCGTGACCGGTCGCGAGGACGACGAGGACGAGGACCTGCCGTGCGCGCTGCTCACCGAGCACCTCGCGTTCTCACTCCCCTACCGTGCGCTGTTCGCCCACGGGACCAGCGCCGAGAGCCTGCCCAGCCTGGTCGACGCGCTCGTGGTGCTCCTGGTCCGCCTGCACCTGGCGGACTTCTACTGGGGGGACGTGTCTCTCTCGAACGTGCTGTTCCGGCGCAGCGCGGGCGGCTTCGCGGCGTACCTCGTCGATGCCGAGACGGGCGAGCTGCGGTCCTCGCTGTCGCGCCAGATGCGTGAGTACGACGTGCAGGTCGGCTGCGAGAACGTCTTCGCCGAGCTGCTCGACCTCCAGGCCGGCGGCCGGATCAGTGGGAGCGTCCAGGGCCACGAGATCGTCGCGTTGATCCAGAAGCGCTACGACGAGCTGTGGACGGAGCTGACGGCGGAGGAGGAGTTCACCACCGACGAGATGTGGCGGATCGAGCAACGCATCGAGCGGCTCAACGCGCTCGGCTTCGACGTCGACGAGCTCGACATCGTCACCGACTTCGACGGTGACCGCGTGCGGATCCAGCCCAAGGTCGTCGAGCTCGGGCACCACCGCCGCGAGCTCCAGGCACTCACCGGGATGAACGTCGAGGACGCCCAGGCCCGCCGACTGCTCAACGACATGACCGCGTTCATCGCCCACTACGACCTCGGTCGGGAGGACCGGGCGATCGCCGCCAACCGATGGCTCACCGAGATCTTCGAGCCGATCGCGGCGATGGTCCCGGCAGAGGCGCGCGGCAAGCTCGAGCCGGCCGAGCTCTTCCACGAGATCCTGGTGCACCGGTGGTACCTCTCCGAGCGTGCGGGGCACGAGGTCGGGATCTTCGAGACGGCGCGGGACTACATCGACACCGTGCTGACGTCCAAGCCCGACGAGCTCGTCACCACCGACGAGGCGGGCGAGGTGCCCGGCGTACTGCCCGAGGAGGACCAGGACGCATCGGTGCTCTAGTCACCGTTGGTCACCGCAGCAGGTCGCGCCCGATCACCATGCGCTGGATCTGGTTGGTCCCCTCGAAGATCTGGGTCACCTTGGCGTCGCGGAACAGCCGCTCCACCGGGTACTCCCGGGTGTAGCCGTTGCCGCCGAGCACCTGGATCGCGTCCGTGGTGACGCGCATCGCCGCGTCCGTCGCGGTCAGCTTCGCCACGCTCGCCTGGCGGCTGTACGACCGGCCGGCGTCCTTCAGCCGCGCGGCGAGGAGGTACGTCGCACGGGCGCGCTCGACGTCCGCGGCCATGTCGGCCAACAGGAACTGCACGCCCTGCAGCTCCCCGATCGGCCTCCCGAACTGCTCGCGCTCACCGGCGTACGCGACCGCGTGGGCGAGCGCCGCCTGGGCGATGCCGGTGGCGACGGCGGCGATGCCGAGCCGGCCCGCGTCGAGCGCCGAGAGCGCCACCCGCATCCCGGCGCCTTCGGCTCCGATGAGCTGCGCGGCCGGGAGGCGGGCGCCGTCGAAGATCACCTGCGTGGTGACGTCGCAGGCCAGGCCCATCTTCCGCTCCGGCGCACCGAACGTCATGCCCTCGGTGTCGGCCGGCACCACGAACGCCGACAGGCCGCGCTTGGCGTCGTCGGAGGTCCGGGCGAAGAGGACGTAGTAGTCGGCGCACGAGCCGTTGCTGGTCCACGCCTTGGTGCCGTTCACGACGTACGCGTCGCCGTCGAGGACGGCACGGGTGCGGATGCCGCTGACGTCGGAGCCGGCCTGCGGCTCGGACAGGCAGTAGGCACCGAGCCACTCGCCGCTGAGCATCCGCGGCAGCCACTCCTGTCTGAGCTCGTCGCTGCCGTTGGTGGCCAGGACGTTCGCGGTGAGGCTGTGGACGCTCACGCCGACCCCGACGCTGGGCCACGCGGTCGCGATCTCCTCGACGACCTGGAGGTACACCTCGTAGGGCTGGCCACCGCCGCCGTACTCCTCGGAGAACGGCAGGCTCAGCAGGCCCGACTTCCCGAGCAGGCGGTACGCCGCCTCCGGGAACTCCGCCCGCTCCTCGGCCTCGTGGACCCGGGGCGCGAGCTCCTTGGTGGCGATCTCGCGGGTCAGCTCGAGCAGCGCCTCGGCGACCCCGTCGTCATCTGTCGGCAGCAAGCGATCGACCGTCGTACCCACGCGCCCGATGATGCCACTGTGTGACAGTTTCCCCCCAGCCAGCGCCAACCCGTCACAGCGCTGACCCGGCGATTGCGTCAAGCCTGAGGCGCTGACCGGCATTGAGTCACGCCCAGAGGCATCGACCCGGCGCCTGGGCGACGCGCGATTGCCAGGTCAGCGCGCATTTCCGTGACGCAATCGCCGGGTCGGCTGCTCTTTCGTGACGTCATCGCAGGTCAGCGGTGCTGGGAGAGGGCGTACAGGGTGATGGAGGCGGCGACGCCGGCGTTGAGGGACTCCAGGGACGACGACATCGGGATGGAGACCAGCCGGTCGCAGGTCTCGCTCACCAGCCGGCCGAGGCCGTCGCCCTCGGACCCGACGACGACGACCAGCGGGCCGGAGGCGAGGTCGGGGTCGGCGAGGAGGTCGGGCAGGGACAGGTCGCCGTCGGCGGCGAGACCGACCACCTGGCAACCGGCGTCCTGGAGGTCCTTGAGCGTGCGCACGAGGTTGGTCGCCTGCGCGACGGGGATCCGGGCGGCCGCCCCGGCCGAGGTCTTCCAGGCGCCCGCGGTCATCCGGGCCGCTCGGCGTTCGGGGATGACGACACCGTGCGCGCCGAAACCGGACGCCGACCGCACGACCGCACCGAGGTTGCGCGGGTCGGTGACGGAGTCGAGGACCACGATCAGCGGCGCCTCGCCGCGCTCCGCGGCCGCGGCGAGCAGGTCGTCCGGGTGGGCGTACTCGTACGCCGGGATCCGCGCGGCGAGGCCCTGGTGCACCGCACCGTCGGTACGCCGGTCGAGCTCACCCTTGGTCACCTCGAGCAACGAGATGCCGTGGTCCGCGGCGATCTTGAACGCCTCGCGCAGGCGCCCGTCGCGCTCGGCGCCCTCGGCGACGTACAGCCCGGTCACCGGTACGCCGGCCCGCAGCGCCTCCACGACGGCGTTGCGCCCGGCGATCCACTCGTCGTCGTGGCCGCCGCGACGCTTGGGCCGCCGCGACGCCTCCCGCTCCGACTTCGTCTTCAGCTTGTGGGCCTTGTGGTTGGGGCGGTCGGCGGCCTTGGGCGTCGGACCCTTGCCCTCGAGGCCGCGCCGGACGCGCCCGCCCGACCCCGCGGTCGGCCGCTTCGACGACTTGCGGATCGCGCCCTTGCGCTGGCTGTTCCCCGGCATCAGTCGTCACCCTCGGGCGGTCCGGCGAGCGTCCACTTCGGTCCGTCGGGGGTGTCCTCGACGGCGATCCCGGCGGCAGCGATCCGGTCACGGATCGCATCGGCCCGCGCCCAGTCCTTCTCCGCGCGCGCGGCCGTCCGCTCGTCGAGCAGGCCCGCGACCAGCGCGTCGACCGCGGCGGACAGCTGCGCGTCGTCGGAGCCGCCGAGCGTTCCCCAGGCCGGGTCGGCGGGATCGAGCCCGAGGACGTCGAGCATGGCGCGCACGGACGCGGCCAGCGCCGTCGCGCTGCTCGACTCGGCGGCCAGCGCACTGTTCCCCTGGCGTACGTGGTCGTGGATCACAGCCACGGCCGCCGGGGTGCCGAGGTCGTCGTTCATCGCCTCGGCGAATGCCGGCGGCACCTCCGACGCCCGAGCGTCGACTCCCGCCCGATCCAGGAACGACTCGATCCGCCGGAACGCCGCCGCCGCGTCGTCCAGCGCCTCGAACGAGAACTCGACGTGCGAGCGGTAGTGCGCCGCGACCATGTAGTAGCGCAGCTCGATCCCGCGCACCCGCTTCAGCACCTCGGGGATCAGCAGCGAGTTGCCCAGCGACTTCGACATCTTCTCGCCGGCGGTGGTGATCCAGGCGTTGTGCAGCCAGTACGCCGCGAACTGCTGCCCCGCCGCTCGTGACTGCGCCATCTCGTTCTCGTGGTGCGGGAAGCGCAGGTCGACCCCGCCGCCGTGGATGTCGAACGCCGGGCCGAGGTACTTCGCCGCCATCGCCGAGCACTCGATGTGCCAGCCGGGCCGCCCCGGGCCGTACGGCGAGGGCCACGCCGCCGTCTCCGGCTCCAGGGCCTTCTTCCAGCCCTTCCACAGCGCGAAGTCGCGCGGGTCGCGCTTGCCCCGCGGATCGGCGTCCTCCGCCGGCTCCATGTCGTCGACCTTCTGCCGGGTCAGCTCGCCGTACGCCGGCCAGGAGCGCACGTCGAAGTAGACGTCGCCCGAGCCGTCGTCGGCCGGGTAGGCGTGGCCTCGCCCGACCAGCTGCCCGACCAGCTCGAGGATCTCGGGCACGTGCCCGGTCGCGGCCGGCTCGTAGGTCGGCGGCAGCACGTTGATCGCGTCCAGCGCCTTGTCGAGCTCGCGACTCATCCGATAGGCGATCTCGAACCACGGGCGTCCCTGCGCCTCGCCCTTGGCCAGGATCTTGTCGTCGATGTCGGTCACGTTGCGGATGAACGTCACGTCGTAGCCGGTGGCCATCAGCCAGCGGCGCAGCACGTCGAAGTTCACCGCCGACCGGACGTGCCCCACGTGCGGCTCGCTCTGCACCGTCAGACCGCAGACGTAGATCCCCGCCTTGCCCGCCTCGAGGGGGACGAAGTCGCGGACGTCGCGCGTCGCGGTGTCGTGGAGCCGGAGAGTCACGGGGCAATCGTAGTGAACGAGGACGGGGTGGTCCGGGCGCAGCCCGGACCACCCCACCGCAGCGAACGCCGCAGCGAGCTTGCTCGCCAGGCTCACCCGCTCCCCCATCGTCGCCGCGCGCCTCGCCGGATCAGGTACGACGCGTGGTCACCCTGGCGTCGGAGTCGCATGACCGGCGCCTTCCGGGTAATCCGCGGGTTCCGCTGTCATCGACGCCGCGAGGTGATAGGACTACCCCGCCGGCTCTCGAACTCTCGGGGCGGCTCACACCATTTCGCGACGGGGGAATCTCGCATGCGTACGACGAAACTCGGTGCCCTTCTGGCATCGCTCGCACTCACGACCGGCACGGCAGCCGTGCTCGCGGCCGGTCCCGCCACCGCCCAGACCGACACTCCGACCCAGGTCGCGCTGACCCTGGGTGGGAGCCCTGGCTGGAGGGTCCTCTACGGCAGCGAGCTCGGCACGTTCTCGACCGAGGTCACCACCGACGGGTTCACCGCGGTGCCGGTCGGCTCGGCCAAGCTGCAGCGGAAGCTGCCGGGCAAGGACTGGCGGAACGTCAAGACCGACGACGACATCTCCGACGGCGTCAGCTTCGGCAACTACGGCCACAAGGCCACGCAGAACGTGAAGTACCGGGCCCACTACCTCGGCGGCACCGACAACGGCACCGCCACGACGTACGCCGACTCGTACTCGAACACGGTCCAGGTCCTCACGGCGTGGGACCTCCACCCGAAGGCCGCCTGCCCGAGCCGGTGCAAGTTCTACGGCAAGCTGTCGCCGAAGGCCAAGCACCACAAGGTCCTGATCCAGGTCAAGCACCACGGCTGGAAGCGCTACAAGGTGGTCCACACCAACAAGCGCAGCCACTGGACCGTCTTCGTCAAGCCGTCGCGTGGCGGGGGCACCTACTACCGTGCGGTCGTCGCCGGGACCAAGCACCTGATCGGGAACTACGCGCTCGGGCACTTCACCATCGTCGGCAAGTCGGCGTACGCCGTCAGTCCGCGCTGAACGTGATCGTGTGCCACCCGGATGCCCCGTTGGGCACCGGGTCGGCACGCACGGCGGTCTGCACCTGACCGTCGTCGTTCACCGCGCGTACGGCGAGCTGGTGGCGGCCGGGCGAGGCATCGACGGTCGCCACCCACTGGACCCACGAGTCCGTGAGGTTCTTCCGGGCCAGGGTGGCCGGCTGCCAGCCGCTGCCGTCGAGCTGCACCTGCACCGCGGAGATCCCGGTGTTCTGCTGCCAGGCCAGGCCGCCGACGCGCACGTTCCCGGCCTTCACGTGGTGACCGTTGCCGGGGACGTCGATCCGTGAGGCCAGCTTCACCGGGCCTTGGGCGGACCACCCGCGGTCGGTCCAGTACGCCGTGAACGAGTCGAACGTCGTCACCTCGATCTGACGCACCCACTTGCACGCGGACACGTAGCCGTAGAGCCCGGGCACCAGCGTGCGCACCGGGAAGCCGTGCTCGATGGGCAGCGGGTCGCCGTTCATCGCGTAGGCGAGCATCGCGCCGCGGTCGTCGAGCATCGCGGACAGCGGCGTACCGCAGGTCCAGCCGTCATCGGAGGTCTGCTTGACCGCGTCGGCACCGTCCTGGACCCCCGCCTCCTCGAGGATGTCCTTGAGGAGCGTGCCGCTCCACCAGGCGTTGCTGATCAGGGGTCCGCCGACGGTGTTCGAGACGCAGTTCAGCGTCATCCACATCTCCTTGCGCGGACGCTTCCGGAGGTCGTCGTAGGTCAGCGTGATCTCGTGGTCGACCATCCCGTGGATGCTCAGGGTCCAGTCGTCCGGTGAGATCGCAGGCGGGACGAGCGAGGTGTCGATCCGGTAGAACCGGTTGTTCGGCGTCCGCCAGGCCGTGAGGCCGCTGAGGCCGACCTCGACACCGGCCGGAGTCCCAGGATCGGTCACGCCCCCGAGGTCGAGCGCCTCGCGCGCGGCGTCGACGTCGCGCCGATGGCCCCCGACACGCCAGCCGAGAGCGCCGACGACCAGGCTGCCGAAGCCGATCCCCGACGCCAGGAGGAGGAACCGCCGCTGTCCGTCGACGTCACTGAGCGGCTGCGGTCGCAGGGGCGTCGTCAGCACGGCCAGGACTCCGAGCCAGGTGAAGATGCCCACCAGGCTCGGCATGATCCCGGTCGCGGGTGGGGCGTACTGCGTCTGGTTGGCGATCACTCCCACCACGCCGAGTGCCACGAAGCCGCCGATGGCCGCGCCGTACGCACGCCTGGCGAGCACGCCGAGGCCGGCGAACAGCAGGAGCACGACGAGCAGAACCCCCGTCACGAGCAGCGGCTTGTCGTGCCGGCCGACGAGCTGGATGAGGTGCTCGGCCACCGGGCCGGGTGTCAGCCGGATCACCATCTCGGCGACATCGGTGACCGGGTTGCCGCGCAACCCCAGCCACGAAGCCGTGAGGTACGCCGTGGCCAGGCCACTCAGGCCCGCCAGGAGACCGGCCAGCGCCCAGGGCGCACGCTTCCGCACATGCTGATTGTTGCTCGGGCATGATCGGAACCGTGTCCGGAAGTCATGACGATCTGCGAACGGGTGTCGGCGTGGACGTCCACCGCCTGGCAGACGGTGTTCCCCTACATCTCGGCGGACTCCACTGGCCCGACGAGCCACAGGGCCTCGCCGGGCACTCCGACGGCGACGTCTGCGCCCATGCGATCTGCGACGCGCTGCTGTCGGCGGCGGGTCTGGGCGACCTCGGCAGCAACTTCGGGACCGCCGATCCGGAGTGGGCCGGCGCCTCCGGGGTCGCGTTCCTCACCGAGACGGCGGGCCGGGTACGCCGCGCCGGCTACGAGATCGCCAACGTCGCGGTACAGGTGATCGGCAACCGCCCACGCCTCGGGGAGCGACGCGACGAGGCCGTGGCCGTGCTCTCGGCAGCCATCGGGGCACCGGTGTCGCTGTCCGCCACCACCACCGACGGCCTCGGCCTGACCGGCCGCGGCGAGGGTCTCGCGGCCATCGCCACCGCGCTGGTCGGTCGATGAGAGCTGCCGTCGTCGTCCTCGCCGCGGGCGCCGGCACCCGGGTCGGCGCCGAGGTCAACAAGATCCTCCTTCCCGTGCGCGGCGTGCCCGTCGTGGCACGCTCGGTCCGCACCGCCTGCTCGGTCCCCGGAGTACGCCGCGTGGTCCTGGTCGTGCGCGACGACGAGCGCGAGGCCGTCATAGCCGCCGTCGAGCCGCACCTGCTCGACGACGGGCCCGAGGTGGCGATGGTGACCGGCGGTGAGACCCGGCACGGATCGGAGTGGGCCGCGCTGGAGCTCCTCGCCCCGGCGATCGTGGCGGGCGACATCGACGTCGTCGCGATGCACGACGCCGCCCGGCCGCTGGCGAGCGCGGCGCTGTACGAGGTGGTGCTGGCGACGGCCGAGCGACTCGGCGGCGCCATCCCGGTGGCCCCGCTGGACGACCTGACCACGCTGGACGGCTCCCCGCTCCCGGAGACCCTGGTGGGGGTCCAGACCCCCCAGGCGTTCCGCGCCCCCGACCTGCTGTCCGCCCACCGCGCGGCCGCCGCCGCGGGCTTCGAGGCCACCGACACCGCGGGCTGCCTCGCGGCGTATGCGGAGGTCGTGATCGGCGCCGTCGAGTCGGACGCGGGCAACCTCAAGATCACGGTCGCCGACGACCTGCAGGTCGCGGAGGCCCTCAGCCCCGGGTGAGCGCCTCGAGCCGTGCCACGTCCGCGAGGCCGTGCACGCGCGCCGCCGAGACCGGTGCCGCGAACAGCTCCACCCGGTGATCGAGGCGGAGCGACGCCACCGCCGCCGGCAGGTCGGCGTCGGGCCAGTCGTCCAGGGTCGCGATCACGCTCGCCGGAAGGACGAGCGGGGAGGCGACGTGGCGCAGCCCCTCACGGTCGATGGTGCGGCCCACCACGGGCCCGTCCGTGTCCTCGATCAGCTCCTTGACCGTGTCCGTGACCGGCAGCACCGCCGCCACCACCACGTCGTCCGCCACCGCCCGGCGTACACAGGCGGCGATGAGCTCCGGCGGAGTCGCCGGGCACAGCGCGTCGTGCCACACCAGCGGCATCCCCGTCTCGCTGACCGCCTCCCAGGGCGTGGTCAGGTCGAGCAGGTGGACGCCGGCCTCGCCCATGGCCCAGGCGGCGCAGGCGACCAGCGGCTCACCGTGGAGCAGTGCGAAGGGCAGCGACCCGCGGTCTCGCTCGACGACCACGCCGAGTGCGACGGGTCCCTCGTCCAGGTCGTCCATGGCCGCGGATGCTAGCCGTCGAAATGGCGAAAGCCCTGCCCACCGAAGTGAGTCAGGGCCTTCGTCGATCGGCTCTCAAACCGATTCAGGATGCAAGGACCTCGTCGAGAATCGCCTCGGCCTTGTCCTCGTTGGTGTTCTCTGCCAGCGCCAGCTCCGAGACCAGGATCTGGCGTGCCTTGGCCAGCATCCGCTTCTCGCCGGCCGACAGTCCACGGTCGCGCTCCCGGCGCCACAGGTCGCGGACGACCTCGGACACCTTCATCACGTCGCCGCTGTGGAGCTTCTCGAGGTTCGCCTTGTAACGACGGGACCAGTTGGTCGGCTCCTCGACGTGCGCTGCGCGCAGAATGTCGAAGACTCGATCGAGACCTTCCTTGTCGACCACGTCGCGTACGCCGACGAGGTCGAGGTTGCAAGCCGGCACGCGGACCACGAGGTCCTGCTGTGCCACGATGCGCAGGACGAGGTATTGCTTGTCCTCACCCTTGATGTTGCGCATCTCGATGTCTTCGATGACTGCCGCCCCGTGATTGGGATATACAACCGTTTCGCCCACGGTGAAAGACATATTCTTCGGTACCACCCTTCTTGGACCACCATTCTAACACGCGCGCGGACGAGCTCCGTTTGCGTCTCCGCAGGTCAGACGCGGTTTCCGGGCTTGACAGATCGATTGGCTATGTGCCTGGGCAAAGGCTCGTCGAGCCCGGCGTGTCGGGGTCCGTCTCGGCCCACGTCCGGCCGATGCCGGATACTGCTGGCCATGTCCGGGCCGGAGACCTCAACGAGGGTCCCCACCCGCGGCGCGTCCCGGTTCACCCCGGTTCTGCTGGTGCGCGCGGCCCATCCACGTCAGGCCGTCCTGACCGCAGCCGGCCTCGCCGTGGCCGCGGCCCTCTCCGGCCGGCCCGCCCGCGAGGTGGGCCTGGTGGCGGTCACCGTGCTCGTCGGCCAGGCCCTGCTCGGCTGGGACAACGACCTCGTCGACGAGAGCGCGGACCGCGCGGACGGCCGCACCACCAAACCGCTGGTCGGGGGCGGCCTGGACCGAGGCACGCTCGGGTTCTGGCTCGCCTGTGCGGTGCTCCTGGTCGTCCCGCTGGCTCTCTCCAGCGGGATCAACGCGGGCTTGGCCTACCTGATCTCGCTGACCGTCGGCGTCCTGGGCCATCGCTATCTCAGGGCGGGACCCCTGTCCTGGCTGCCGTGGGCGATCGCGTTCGCCCTCTACCCGGCGTACCTCTCGTACGGCGGCTGGGGCGGCGCCGCCGAGGGCCATCCGCCCACGATCGCGATGACCGTGGCGGCCGCGTTGCTCGGGGTCGGCGTCCACGTGCTGGTGGCGCTGAGGGGCCTGGTCGACGACAACCGCGCGGAACGCCGACACCTGCCGCTGCGCCTCGCGCTGCGGCTCGGAGCACCCCGCCTGCTGTTCCTCACCTGCCTCTACTGTGCGCTGCTGATCGGGGTCCTCGTCCTCCTCGGTGGCACGGTGGGACTCTCCCAGTAGCACCCGGTCGAGACCCGGACGGCGACCGCTAATGTGTCGCCCGTGAACCTGCGACGGATCCGAGGGCACGTCGGTCGACGAACCCTGGCGCTCGGAGCGGCCGGCATCGTCGCCACGGCCACTCTCACCGCCTGCGGTTTCAACTACCCGACCGACCGCATCAGCAACATCACGCCGGGCGTCGACTATCGCGACGGCAGCGTCGACATCCTGAACGCCGTCGTGGTCTCCAAGCAGCCCAACAGCGGCACGTTCGTCGCCACGTTCGTCAACGGGAGCACCACGGACACGATCTCCCTGACCGCGGTGTCGGGCGACAACACCGCGGTCTCGAGCACCCAGCTCACGCCGTTCTCGCTCCCGCCCGGCTCCCTGCGCAACCTCGCGATCGAGGGCGGCATCCCGGTCCAGGGCACCTTCTCCCAGGGCCAGTTCGTGAACCTCACGTTCTCCTTCGACGACGGTGAGACCGCGAACCTCAGCGTCCCCGTCGTGGTCGACGACGAGCAGTGGACCGGGCTCGACACCTTCACGCCCTCCCCCAGCCAGTCACCCTCCGAGTCACCCTCCGAGTCACCGTCCGACTCTTCGAGCTGACGTGACCTACACGCTCGTCCTTCTCCGCCACGGCGAGAGCGTCTGGAACGCCGAGAACCTCTTCACCGGCTGGGTCGACGTCGA
This sequence comes from uncultured Actinomycetota bacterium, assembly GCA_963812055.1. Lineage (GTDB taxonomy): Bacteria > Actinomycetota > Actinomycetes > Propionibacteriales > Nocardioidaceae > Nocardioides. Next base: position 55,494 of record CAWEUA010000014.1, on the reverse strand, counting down.
TCTCTCCGACCGGGGCCGGGACGAGGCGCAGCGCGGCGGCGAGCAGCTGCGCGACGCGGGGATCCTCCCCGACGTCGTCCACACGTCCTTGCTACGCCGCGCCATCACCACCGCCGCGATCGGGCTGGACGTCGCCGACCGGCACTGGATCCCCGTCCGGCGCAGCTGGCGCCTCAACGAGCGTCACTACGGCGCGCTCCAGGGGAAGAACAAGAAGCAGACGCTCGAGGAGTACGGCGAGGAGCAGTTCATGCTCTGGCGCCGCTCGTTCGACGTACCGCCGCCGGTGCTGGACGACGACGGCGAGTACTCCCAGGCGCACGACGTCCGGTACGCCGACCTCGGGGACGACCTGCCCCGCACCGAGTGCCTGAAGGACGTCATCGCCCGGCTGCTGCCGTACTGGAACGGTCCGCTCGCCGATGACCTGCGCACCGGCCAGACGGTGCTGGTCGCCGCCCACGGCAACAGCCTGCGGGCGATCGTCAAGCACCTCGACGACATCAGCGACGACGACATCGCCGGCCTCAACATCCCGACCGGGATGCCGCTGGTCTACGAGCTCGACGAGGCGCTCCGGCCGACGGTGACAGGTGGCCGTTACCTCGACCCGGACGCCGCCGCCGAAGCCGCCGCCGCAGTGGCCAACCAGGGTCGCTGAGCAAGCGAGCAGCAGGGTCCGAGGAACGAGGACGCTGGGTGGGCGAGCGCAGATTGAGCGAGCCCACGGCTGAGCCTGCGAGGCCGTGACAGGCGAGTCGAGACCCGGTGACTGCGCCTGGGGCGGTGACGGTGGTCCGCAACCCGGCCGCACCATTGTGACGGCGAGTCGAAATCCTCGTTCGTAGGGCATCCAGGCACTGGTCTCGCCGACGGGGCCTGGCCGACCTCAGCCCTCCATCGCCTCCAGGGCGACCGGGTACTGCCCGGTGACGACGAAGACCACCCGGTTGGCCACCGACACGGCGTGGTCGGCGATCCGCTCGTAGTAGCGGCCGAGCAGGGCGATGTCGACGGCCGACTCGACGCCGTGCTGCCAGTCGTCGGAGAGCAGCTGGGTGAAGCTGCTGCGGCGGAGCTGGTCCATCTCCTCGTCGTCGCGACCGAGCTCGATCGCGGCCTCGACGTCCTTGTCGGTGATCACGGCCGCGACCCGGCGCACCATGTCCTCGGCCACGTCCGCCATCCGCGCGATCGTCGGCCTCGCCGCTTCCGGTACCGCGATGTCCGGCACCCGGAGGCGGGCGATCTTGGCGACGTGCACCGAGAGGTCGCCCATCCGCTCGAGCTCGCTGACCATCCGCAGCGCGGACACCACGACCCGGAGGTCGCCCGCGACCGGCTGCTGGAGCGAGAGCAGCGAGAACGCCGTGTCCTCGACGCGCTCGCGGGCGGTGTCGATCTTGGCGTCGGCCGCGATGACCCGCTCGGCCATCTCGGAGTCGCCGTTCAGGAGGGCCTGCGTGGCGTGACGGACGGAGGTCTCGACTTCCTGGCAGATCTCAGCCAGGTCCGAGAAGATCGAGTCCAGCTGCTCGTGGAACGCTTCGCGCATGCCGGCAACCGTAGGTGGCGAAGGTGACCGGACGGGGCCGACCGGTGAACGGGTCGTGAACACTCCGTGAGCGCGGCTTCTGCGTGCGAACGGCAGGTGTCCGGATGCGTACGATCTGTGTGTGAGCCCCACGACGCAGGCTTTTCTGGCCGCGCTCATCGGGGCCGTCGTCGCTGGTGGTGCCGTCCTGGCGTGGCACGTCAGCGAACGAGAGCAACACGCGACCGCACCTCCGGAGGAACCCGCTCTGCCGGCCGGCGTGGCCACGGTCCTGTCGGTCCTCCGGAGCAGCGCGCTCGTCGTCGACGACGCGGACGAGGTGGTCAAGGCCTCGGCCCCGGCCCTGTCCTTCGGCCTCGTGCGGGGCCAGCGCTTGGTGTCCTCCGAGCTCGCCGACCTGGTGCGGCAGGTACGCCGTGACGGCCAGATCCGCGAGACCGAGCTCACCATGCCGCGGCCGAGCGGTCCGCCTCGGATGGTGACGGCCCGCGTCGCGCCGTTGAGCTCTCGCTACGTCCTGGCCCTGGTCGAGGACCGCACTCGCGAGCGCCGGGTCGAGACCGTCCGTCGCGACTTCGTCGCGAACGTGTCGCACGAGCTCAAGACGCCGGTCGGCGCGATCAAGCTGCTCGCCGAGGCTGTCGCGGACGCCTCGGGCGACCCGGAGGCCGTCGAGCGCTTCGCGATGAGGATGCTCACCGAGAGCGACCGGCTCTCGCGCCTGGTCCAGCAGATCATCGAGCTCTCCCGCCTGCAGGGCGACGAGCCGCTCGAGGCACCGGCGGTCGTCGACGTCGACGACGTGATCAAGCGGTCGGTCGACATCACGGTGATGGACGCCGGCAACCGCCACATCTCGGTGGTGACCGGCGGTACGCCGGGACTCACGATCTTCGGCAACGAGGAGCAGGTCGCCGCCGCCGTGACCAACCTCGTGGCCAACGCCGTCGCCTACTCGGGCACCGAGTCGACCGTGCTGGTCTCGACCAAGCCCAACGAGGACATGGTCGAGATCTCCGTCGTCGACCAGGGCATCGGCATCCCCCACGACGAGCTGGACCGGATCTTCGAGCGGTTCTACCGCATCGACCCCGCCCGGCACCGATCCACCGGCGGGACAGGTCTCGGGCTCTCCATCGTCAAGCACGTCGCGGCCACCCATGGTGGCGACGTACGTGTGTGGTCCCTGGAGGGCCAGGGCTCGACGTTCACGCTCTCCCTCCCCCGCTCCAATCAAGAGGAGTTCACCTCATGACCAGGGTTCTTGTCGTCGAGGACGAGGAGAGCTACGCCGATGCGTTGTCGTACATGCTCCGCAAGGAGGGGTACGACGTGTCCCTGGCGGCCAACGGCAACGACGCACTCGCGGAGTTCGACCGCCACGGCGCAGACATCGTCCTGCTCGACCTGATGCTTCCCGGACTTCCCGGCACCGAGGTGTGCCGGCAGATCCGCGCGGTGTCGAACGTGCCGGTGATCATGGTCAGCGCCAAGGACGACGAGGTCGACAAGATCGTCGGCCTCGAGCTGGGCGCCGACGACTACGTCACCAAGCCGTACTCGCCGCGCGAGCTCGTCGCCCGCATCCGGGCCGTGCTCCGCCGCGGCATCGAGCCCGACCTCGCGCCGATGACGCTCGAGGCCGGATCGGTGCGGATGGACGTCGAGCGCCACGTCGTCACCGTCGACGGCGAGCCTCAACGGCTGCCGCTGAAGGAGTTCGAGCTGCTCGAGCTGTTCCTGCGCAACCCGGGACGCGTGCTCACGCGCGGGCAGCTGATCGACCGGGTCTGGGGGTCCGACTACGTCGGCGACACCAAGACCCTCGACGTCCACGTGAAGCGCCTGCGCGCCAAGCTCGAACCCGATCCGTCGCACCCGACGATGCTGGTCACGGTGCGCGGCCTCGGCTACAAGATGGATCTCTGACGGCCGACCAGCTCGCCCCCTGACCGCGACTGTCCGCTAGGGACTTTCGTCCGTGGCCGGTCCGTCCCGGACTTCGCTAGCCTGCCAAGTTCTCACCACACGTCCAGGGGGGAACATGCGTCGTCTCGCAGAGATCGTGCTGCGGCACCGGCTGGTGATCGTGATCGCCTGGGTGCTGGTGTTCCTCGCCGGAGGCGTGGTCTCCAGCACGGTGGCCGACCGGATGACGGTGAACTTCTCGCTGCCCGGACAACCGGGCGACAAGGCGGCGAACCAGATCATCGCGGCCTTCCACAACGGCGGGAACACGGCTCCGCTGATCGCGACCGTGACCCTGCCCGAGGGGCAGACCATCACCGGCAACGAGGACGAGGTGGCGAAGGCGTTCGCCGCGGTCGCCACGGCCGACCCGGAGCACCCGTTGCGGGTCGTCGACGAGGCGAACACCGGCGACGACGCGTTCCGCACCTCGGACGACCGCACGGCGTACGCGATGGTCTTCTACCCGTTCCCGCAGAGCTTCGACGAGCAGGTCCCGACGAAACCCATCGAGAAGGCCGTGACGTCGGCCGCGCCGGAGGGCTCCGAGGTGGGTGTGACCGGGATGGATGCGCTCGCCGTGGGCGACGACTCAGGAGGCCCGGGCGTCCTGACCGAGACGCTGTTCGGGGCGGCCGGTGCCCTGATCGTGCTGCTCTTCGTGTTCGCGTCGCTGCTGGCGTTCCTGCCACTGGTGGTGGCGGCGGTGTCCATCATGGCCACCTTCCTGATGCTGCTGCCGCTGACGTATCTGACCGACGTGTCGTTCATCGTCCAGTTCCTCGTCGCGTTGGTCGGGCTGGGCGTCGCGATCGACTACTCCCTGCTCTTCGTCACCCGATGGCGGGAGGAACGAGATCACGGCCGCGACAACCACGACGCCGTGGTGGCGGCGATGGAGACCGCCGGCCACGCCGTGCTGTTCAGCGGGATCACGGTCGCGATCGGACTGCTGGCGCTCGTCGTGCTGCCCGTCCCCTTCATGCGCAGCATCGGGTACGGCGGCGCCCTGATCCCGCTCGCCAGCGTGCTGGTCACCCTGACGCTCACGCCCGCGATCCTCGGCAGCATCGGTCCACGGGTGGACTGGCCCAAGATCCGGCACGAGAACAAGCCGAGTCGCGGCTGGACGGCGTGGGCACGGATGATCGTGCGGCACCGGTGGGCCGCCCTGGTGTGCGCGGTCGCCGTGATGGGTCTGCTGTTCGTGTCGTTCCTCGGCATCAAGATCGGGCTGGCGGACTCGTCGTCGCTGGCCAAGAACGGCGCGGCGTACGACACGTTGCAGACGCTGGAGAGCGGCGACGTGAACACCGGGGTCCTCACTCCCATGGAGGTGCTGACCGAGACCGGCCAGGCCCAGTCGGTCGCCGACACTCTCGCCAAGGTCGACGGCGTGACCCGAGTCGTGGTCCCGACCGGACCGGGCGCGTCGGTGAACGACCAGACCGTCGTGCTGGTCTTCCCGGACGAGGAGACGGTGAACTCCCAGAGCGTCCAGGTCGTCCGGGACGTCACGGCCGTGGCCGACGACACCGACGGCGTGATCGGGGTGACCGGCGTGGGCAACGCGCAGGTCGACTTCCTGCACGCGGTCTACGGCAACTTCCCGTTGATGCTGCTGATCATCGCGGGGCTCACGTTCATCCTGCTGGTGCGGGCGTTCCGCTCACTCCTGCTGCCGCTCAAGGCGGTGATCCTCAACCTGATCTCGCTGACCGCCGTGTACGGGCTGATGGTGCTGTTCTGGCAGGAGGGCTACGGCTCGGATGCGATCTTCGGCATCGCCCAGACCGGCGCCGTCACGTTCTGGATCCCGCTGATGGTCTTCGCGTTCCTGTTCGGGCTGTCGATGGACTACGAGGTGTTCATCCTGTCCCGGATCCGGGAGGAGTACGACGCGGGAGCGTCCACGGACGAGGCCGTGATCCTGGGCATCGGGCGCACCGGCCGGCTGGTCACGAGTGCCGCGCTGATCCTGTTCCTGGCCTTCGCCGCACTCGCGTCGGGGCCGGGCACGGATCTCAAGGTGATGGCGACCGCACTGGGCTTCGGCATCCTGCTCGACGCCACTCTCGTCCGGTCGGTGCTGGTGCCGTCGCTGGTGTCGCTGTTCGGCTCGTGGAACTGGAAGCTCCCCGACAGCATCGCGAGGCTGGTCCGGGTCGAGGCCTCCCATCCACACCCGGAGCCGGAGCGGGTGCTCGTCGACGACTGACGCCCCGGCTCAGCCGACCACGATCACCTGGAGCCGGCGTGGCCCGTGGACGCCCTCGACCCGGTCCAGCTCGATGTCGCTGGTCGCGGACGGGCCGCTGATCCAGGTGAGGACGCCGGATCCCTCGAGGACGTCGAAGGCGTCGGGGACGTCGGCGACGATCTGGGCGGCGTCGACGACGCAGACGTGGTGGTCCGGGACCAAGGTGATGGCCCGGCGTCCCTGGCCGGGCCCGTGGTCGAGGACGATCGTTCCCGTCTCGGCGATGCCCAGGCGTGCCCGGGTGACCACGGCGTCGAGCGCGTCCAGCTCCGCGGCGGACAGGCCGTCGTCCAGCACCGCACCGGGCATGTCGAGATCGAGGTCCCTCGGTACGACGACCCGGGCGCCCTCGGGGAGCGCGCGGCGTAGGCAGTCATCGAGGTCTTCCGCCGAGCAACGCTCCACCTCGGCCCGGTAGTCGGCCACGCGTTCGCAGAACAGCGACACCACGTCGAGGGAGGCGTCCGGCGTACGACGCGGCACGGAGACGGCCGGGGCGTCCGGTGCGTCGATCAGGGCCGAGCGCACGCGGGCGAGGATGTCGTCGCGGGCGCTCATCGGTGGGTCCGCCTCCACCAGGCACGGAAGGACTCGCGGGGCGGGGTGGGCAGGTCGCGGGCAGCCGTCCATCGCCGACCCGGGCCGGGCAGCCCGGCCAGCCGCGTCCACCACCGGCCGGTGCGGCCCGCGAGCCGCTCGGCGCGTGCGAGCCGACGGGAGTCGGCAAGAATCCGGGCAGCCGACCTCATGGCGACCGCCTCAACCGTGGGTCGACCGCCGCGGTGCGCGTCGACGACCTGGGTGCGGAGGTCGACCAGCACCGACGGGATGTCGATCTTCACCGGGCACACGTCGTAGCAGGCACCGCACAGGCTGGAGGCGTACGGCAGCGAGTCCACCTGCGGGTCGCCGCCGACGCCGCGGAGCAAGGGCGTGAGGATCGCGCCGATCGGGCCGGGGTAGACCGAGCCGTACGCGTGGCCTCCGACCCGCTCGTACACCGGACACACGTTGAGGCAGGCCGAGCACCGGATGCACCGCAAGGCCTGCCGGCCGACCCGGTCGGCCAGGGCGCGGGTACGGCCGTTGTCGAGGAGGACGACGTGCACCTGCTGCGGCCCGTCGCCGGGGGTGACGCCGTGCCACATCGACGTGTAGGGGTTCATCCGCTCGCCCGTCGACGAGCGTGGGAGCAGCCGGAGGAAGACGTCGAGGTCGGCGAACGTCGGCACCACCTTCTCGATGCCGACGACCGAGACCAGCACCTCGGGCAGGGTCAGGCACATCCGGCCGTTGCCCTCGGACTCGACGACGACCAGCGTCCCGGTCTCGGCCACGGCGAAGTTCGCCCCGGAGACCGCGACCTTGGCGCGCAGGAACTTCTCGCGCAGGTGCAGCCGCGCGGCGTTCGCGAGCTCGCCCGGGTCGTCGGTGAGATCGTCGGGGGCGGGGCGACCGGACGCCGCCATCCGCGACCGGAAGATCTCGCGGATCTCGGCCCGGTTGCGGTGGATCGCCGGCACCAGGATGTGCGAGGGCAGGTCGTCTCCCAGCTGGACGATCAGCTCGGCGAGGTCGGTCTCCCAGGCCGAGATGCCCTCCGCGGCCAGCGCCTCGTTGAGCCCGATCTCCTGGGTCACCATCGACTTCACCTTGACGACCTCGTCGACCTCGTGAGACCGCGCGATGTCCGCGACGATCCGGCAGGCTTCCGCCGCATCACGGGCCCAGTGAACGACGGCACCATGAGCGGTCAGGGCCTCCTCGAGGGTCTCCAGCTGGGTAGCGAGGTCGAACAGGGTCCGGTCCTTGAGGTCGGCGCCCGCCTGCCGCAGTTCCTCCCATTCGGGCACCTCGGCGACGACGCGCGCGCGCTTGTCCCGGATCGTGTGGGTGGCGTGCGCGAGGTTGTGCCGCAGCTGGGCGTTCCCCAGCGCGTCACGAGCCGCGACCGGGAACGCCGGCATACCGACGAAGGTCGCGGTCATGCCGCGCCGCCCTCGGTAGCCGCCAGGATCTCCGCGAGATGCATCATGCGTACGCCGGAGCGCTGGCGCGACAGCAGTCCGCCGATGTGCAGCAGGCACGAGCTGTCCCCCGCGACCAGCACCTCCGCGTCGGTCTCGCGCACGTGTCGAGCCTTGTCGGCTCCCATGGCGACGGAGACGTCGGCGTTCTTCATCGCGAAGGTCCCGCCGAAGCCGCAGCACTCCTCCGCGCCGGGCAGGTCGACCAGCGTCAGCCCGCGCACCGACTCGAGCAGCCGCCGCGGGCGGTCGCCGACGCCGAGCAACCGCAGCGAGTGGCATGTGGGGTGGTAGGTGACGCGATGCGGGAAGGACGCACCGACGTCCGTGACACCGAGCACGTCGACCAGGAACTCGCTCAGCTCGTAGACGCGCGGCCCGAGCTCGGCGACCGCCTCGACCAGGGCCGCGTCACCGGATCGTTGAGCGACGAGCCGGTGCTGGTGTCGCGCCGAGCCGGCGCAGGATCCCGACGGTGTCACGATCGCGTCGTACCCCTCGAATGCCGACACGAAGGTGCGGACGACCGGGACGGCCTCGTCGAGGTAGCCGGTGTTCACCATCGGCTGGCCGCAGCAGGTCTGCGCCTCGGGGAAGTCGACGTCGACGCCCAGTCGCGCGAGGAGCGTGACGACGGCACGCCCGGTGTCGGGGAACATCGCGTCGTTCACACAGGTGACCAGCAACGCAACGCGCATGCCGCCCATCATGCCGCCCCAGGCATCGGCATCGCCGCGTCCGAAATCCGCGCGAAGACTGTCGGTGGTCGTCCCTAGGCTGGGCTGGTGCCACTGACCGACCGACCCTGGCTGCCGATCGCAGCCGTCGCCACCACGCTCGTCCTCTGGGCCTCCGCCTTCGTCGCGATCCGCCACCTGGGAGGCACCTTCACCGCCGGCTCGTTGTCGTTGGGTCGGTTGATCGTCGGCTCGCTCGCGCTCGGCGCCGTCGCCGTCTCGCGAGGGCTCCCGAGGCCCAGTGGCCGCGACTGGCTCGGCCTGATCGCGATCGGTGTCCTGTGGTTCGGGGTCTACAACGTCGCGCTCAACCAGGGCGAGCACCATGTCGACGCCGGCACGTCGGCGATGCTGATCCAGATCTCGCCGGTCCTGATCGCGGTCCTGGCGACGCTCTTCCTGGGTGAGCGGTTCACCTTGTGGCTGGGCGTCGGCCTGGCGCTCGCCTTCGCCGGCGTCGTGCTGATCGGGGTGTCCCAGCCCGGCGGCCACAACGACATCGTCGGCGTCCTGCTCTGCCTGCTCGCGGCGCTGGTCTACTCGATCGCGCTGGTGGTGCAGAAGCCGCTCGTCTCCCGGCTCTCCGCGCTGAACGTCACGTGGCTGGCCTGCACCGTCGGAGCGGTCGCCTGTCTGCCGTTCGCCGGTCAGCTCGTCGACGGCACCCGCGACGCCTCCGCATCGGACATCTGGTGGGTCGTCTACCTCGGGCTGTTCCCCACGGCGATCGCGTTCACGACGTACGCCTTCGCCCTCCAGCACATGACCGCCAGCAACCTGGGCATCACGACGTACCTCGTGCCACCGCTGACGATCCTGATGGGCTGGGTCTTCCTGAACGAGACCCCGCCCGGGATGGCGTACGTCGGCGGCGCGCTGGCCCTCGTCGGCGTCGCTGTGGCGCGCCGCCGGCCTCGGGTCCGGGATCGGGCCGAGGCTGCCATGCTGCGCGTGTGAACGTCGTCGCCGGGGTGCTCGTCGGCCTGGTCGCCGCCCTGCACCTGTACTTCCTGGTCCTCGAGATGTTCCTGTGGACCACGCCCACCGGACGCCGGGTCTTCGGTCTCGACGCCGAGTTCGCCGAACGGTCGAAGGCCCTGGCGGCCAACCAGGGCCTGTACAACGGCTTCCTCGTCGCGGGCCTGGTCTGGGGACTCGTCTCCGGGCGCACGGACGTCCGCGTGTTCTTCCTGGTCTGCGTCGTGGTCGCGGGTGTGTACGGCGCGGCCACGGTCAACAAGCGGATCCTGGTCGTCCAGGCCGTGCCCGCTGCGGTGGCCCTGGTGGCGGTCGCGCTCAGCTGAGTGCGGGGCCGATCCCGAACCACGGGAGGCACGCCTCGACCCCGGTGACCTCGGCGGTCCGGCCGCCCTCGCGCCAGGCCTCGCGGGTCAGCCGGACGTGCTGGAGCTCGAACGGTCCCGTCGGCGTGATGGTCCGGGTGATCCCGTTGTCGACGTATCCCATCCGGGAGGAGACGGCCAGGGAGGGCGCGTTGTCGGTGCGCGCCGACGACACCGCGACCTCCGCGCCGAGGTGGTCGAACGCGAGCGCGAGGACACCGACCCGCATCAGGTTCGCGAGCCCCCGGCCTCGGGCCTCGGACGCCAGCCAGGAGAACGAGTCGACCGTCCGGAGCTGCGGGAACTGCTCGCCCTCGAGCGCCTGGACGCCCACCACGCGACCCTGCCACTCGACGGCGAGGTCGAGGCACCAGGACCCCGGAGACCAGGTCCCGCGGTGCTTCCACATCTCCCCGACCAGCTGACGGCGCTTGTCCGCCTCTGGCGACAGGGTGGCGAAGCGCTCGTTGGCGGGGTTCATCTCCAGGTCGTCCGGGACCACGGACTGCAGCACCTCGAGGTCGGCGTCGTCGGCTCCGCGCAGCAGGACGTCGCCGGAGACGATGCGCAGGTCGAAGAAGGGCCAGACCACCCGGCCAGGCTAGGGGTCGTCCGGCTCCGGGGTCGCGCCCGTTTCCAGCCAGCCCCGGAACGCGTCCAGGTTGCGGGTCGACTCGCCTCGGAGGTTGCGCCACTCCCACTCCTTGCGGATGGAGGAGGCGAAGCCGAGCTCGAGGATGGTGTTGAACGGTCCGTCCGCGTGGGCGAGCACCGAGCCCATCAACCGGTCGAGCTCCTCGGGCGTGACGAGGGTGAGCGGCAGCCGGGCGTCGAGATAGATGTCGCCGAGCGTGTCGACGGCGTAGGAGACGGCGTACGTCTTGAGGTTCCGCTCGAGCAGCCAGCGGTAGACGCGTTCGTGGTTCTCGTCGGGGTTCCGGCAGACGAACGCGTGGACGCTGAGGGCGTGGGTCCCGAGGTCGAGGCGGACCGGCGTCTGGAGCTTGCGCTCACCGGGCAGGGCGAAGCTGAAGGAGCCGTTGCGCTCCTCGAACTCCAGCTCGCTGTCGGTCAGGTAGTCGCGGAGCACCTGGGCCGGGTCGTTCATTCGGGGTCCCCGCGGAAGCGCGAGCGCAGCGAGCGATTGCGTGGGGTGACGTCCATGACACGACCCTGCCACGGCCGGCCGCGGCGATGTCTAGACGGGCGCCCGGAGGCTCGCGCGCGCCCGCTCGTAGATGTCGAGGGTGCGCTCGGCCGTCTCCTCCCAGGAGAACAGTCCGGCGCGGGTCCGGGCACCGGCGGCCAGCCGTGCGCGCAGACCGTCGTCGACCAGGACCCGGCCGATCGCGTGGGCCCAGTCCGCGGGCTCGTGCGTGTCCAGCAACAGGCCGCTGACCCCGTCGGCGACGACCGTGCTGAGCCCGCCGACCGCGGCCGCGATGACCGGCGTCCCCGCGGCCTGCGCCTCGGCGGCGACGAGGCCGAAGGACTCGTTGTACGACGGCACCGCGACCACCGATGCGGCCGCATCCCACACGGCGAGCTCGGCCGGCGGCACCGGCGGGACGAACCGGACGACGTCGTCGATCCGCAGCTCGGCCGCGAGGTCGGCCAGGGACTCCGGGTGGTCGAGTCCGGACCCGGAGGGTCCGCCGACGATCGGGACGACCAGGCGGGACCGCAGGTCGGGAGCGTGGTCGAGGAGGCAGGCCACGGCCCGCAGGAGCACATCGGGCGCCTTGAGCGGCTGGAGCCGGCCGGCGAACAGCACGACGTGCGCGTCCAGCGGCAGTCCGAGCTGCTCGCGGGCGGCGTGGGTGTCGCGCGGACGGAAGACGGAGAGGTCGACCCCCGGGTACACGACCTCGACCCGGCCCGGGTCGGCGCCGTACAGGTCGATCAGCTGCTTCGCCTCGAGGTCGGTGCTCGCGATCAGCATGTCGGCGGCCTCGACCACCTGCTCCTCGCCGATGATCCGCGCGGTGGGCTCGGGGGTGTCGCCGAGCGCCATGGCGTCGTTCTTCACCTTCGCCATCGTGTGCATGGTGTGCACGAGAGGGACGCCCCAGCGGTCGCGGGCGAGCGCGCCGACCTGGCCGGACAGCCAGTAGTGGGAGTGGACCATGTCGTAGTGGCCGAGCGGGAGACCGGCCTCGGTCCGCAGCACCTCGCGGGCGAACACGCACAGCTGACCCGGCAGCTCTCCCTTGCTCAGTCCCTCGAAGGGGCCGGCATGGATGTTCCGGACGGTGATGCCGTTCCCGAGATCGACGATCGGGTCGAGCCTGGACGAGGTCGAGCGGGTGAAGATGTCGACCTCGATGCCGGCGGCGGCCAGCCGCCTGGACAGCTCGATCACGTAGACGTTCATCCCGCCGGCGTCGCCGGTCCCCGGTTGGTCGAGCGGTGACGTGTGGACGCTGATCATCGCCACCCGGCGAACGGCGTCTGCCTCGATGACCCCCACGGCGTACCCCTTCCGGGGCGCAGCACTGGCCCCAACCGGCTGCAACCCCGGAACCAAGGCCCCGATTCCCGCCGCGTCGAAATTGATCAGAGAGTGGCCCGCGGGACTCCGCGGGCATGGGAGCCCAGGCGCAGGCCGGAGACGAGCCCGACGACCGCGCCGAAGACGGCGTCGACCAGGTCGGGGTCGTTCGCCGAGCCGTGCACGATGCCGAACACACCCCACACCAGGGTCGGCAACGCCAGCGCGACGAAGACGCGGAGCGCGAGCACGTCGCTGCGCACGAGCAGCAGCCCGAGGCCGAACAGGGCCACCGTGAGCAGGATCGTGCCCGCCCAGAGCAGGGCTCTCTCGAGGCTCCCGCCGTCGTCGAGGAAGAGCGTCACCACCCAGGCCAGCCCGCCGGCCAGACCGGCGAGCTGAGCGGTTCTGCGGAGGTCGAACAGGGTCCCGGAGGCTTCAACATGGCGTCCCATGACCCGACCAACTCAACCATTTCAGGCGGATCGGGTCACCCCGGGGTCGGGGGTCGCACGGCAGTGCCACACGGGATCTGATGAGTCCTCGTTCTTCTCCAGATGAGTCCTGCTTCGCTCGGGAGGACCCCCGAGCGAGCTCGGGGGTGGTCACTCGCCGGGCACTGACCTACTACCCCAGATGAGTCCTCGTTTCTCTCGAGAGGACCCCCGAGCGAGCTCGGGGGTGGTCACTCGCCGGGCACTGACCCACAAACCCAGATGAGTCCTCGTTTCTCTCGAGAGGACCCCCGAGCGAGCTCGGGGGTCCTCTCTCGGTGCAGAATCGGCCGCGTGAGCCGTCGTACTGCTGTCGTGACCGGAGCCAGCAGCGGGATCGGGGCCGCGACCGCCCGGGCCCTCGCCGCGGAGGGGTACGCCGTGTGGTGCGCCGCGCGGCGCAGCGACCGGATCGAGCCGCTCGCAGCGGAGATCGGCGGCACCGCCGTGACCTGCGACGTGACGTCGCCGGAGTCGGTGGCCGACCTCGCGGCCGTCGTCGGCGACAGCCTGAACGTCCTGGTCAACAATGCCGGCGGCGCGTTCGGCTTCGACCCCGTGGCCGACGCGGACCCGGAGGACTGGCGCCGGATGTTCGACGTGAACGTGCTCGGGCTGCTCCACGTCACCCAGGCCCTCCTGCCCGCACTGCGGGCGGGCGGCGACGGGCTGATCGTGAACGTCGGCTCCACGGCCGGCCGGATCGCGTACGAGGGCGGCGCCGGCTACACCGCGGCCAAGCACGGGACCCACGTCGTGACCGAGACCCTCCGGCTGGAGCTGGTCGCCGAGCCGATCCGGATCAGCGAGATCGCGCCGGGCATGGTCCGCACCGACGAGTTCGCCGTGGTGCGCTTCGGGGGCGACCAGGAGCGGGCCGACTCGGTGTACGCCGGCGTGGCCGAGCCGTTGGTGGCCGAGGACGTGGCGGAGGCGATCGCCTGGATCGCCACCCGGCCCTCCCACGTGAACATCGACGAGCTGGTGATCAAGCCGCGCGCCCAGGCCGCCCACTACAAGGTGCATCGGGAGAGCTGACACCGCCGCTGGTCGTCTGACCCGTGGGACCCGGCTGTCCTCGCGCGCCCCGGGCGGGAAGACTGCCGTGCATGCAGACGATCGGCCTGGTCGGCGGAATGAGCTGGGAGAGCACCGCGGTCTACTACCGCGACCTCAACGTCGGGGTGCAGCGCCGGCTCGGCGGTCTGTCGTCGCCGAAGGTGGTGCTCAGCTGCGTCGACTTCGCCGAGCTCACCGCACTCGAGGACGCCGATCGCTGGCCCCAGATCGGTGACCTGCTCACCGACGCGGCCCGTGGTGTCGAGCGCGGCGGCGCCGACTTCCTGCTGCTCTGCACCACGACGTTCCACAAGGTCGCGGACCAGATCGAGGCCGCCGTCGACATCCCGCTGCTCCATCTCGGCGACGTGGTCGCCGAGCACGTGCGGGCTCAGGGCGTGTCGAAGGTCGGCTTCATCGGGACGACGGTGGCGATGTCGGACGGCTTCTTCGCCGAGCGCCTCGCCCGGCACGGCCTGGAGGCGGTGATGCCCGACGCGCAGCACCACGACCTGCTCAACCGGGCGATCTACGACGAGCTGGTGCACGGCCGGGTCGTCGACGCCACGCGCCGCCGGGTGCTCGGCGTCGTCGAGGAGCTCTGGGATGCCGGTGTCGGCGGGGTCCTCCTCGGCTGCACGGAGCTCGAGCTGCTGATCAAGCAGGCGGACGCCGACCTGCCGGTCTACCCGTGCACCACCCTGCACGTGAACGCGGCGCTCGACCGCGCGCTCGCCTCCTGAGCTCAGTCGCGGCCCAGGACCAGGTCGACGAGGGCCCGCTGGTCGTCGCTCAGGTGCTGTTGCGGCACCGTGACCGCGCGGCCGCCCACCTCGAAGGTGTAGCTGAACGCGTCCGGGAACGAGTCGCTCGACTCGGGCGTCGCCAGGTCGAGCCGGTCGACGAGGTCGCGGACCGTCGCGGCGCGCTCATCGCCGGAGGCCAGGTCGACCTCGCCCTCGACCGTGCGCCCTGCGACCCCGCCGGTACGGCGCACGCGCACGACGCCGCCTCCCGACGTGACGCCGGCCGGTGGCGACGCGGACGTGGACCCGGCGACTCCCACCCCTACGGTCGCCCAGGCCTGGCGGACGGTGTCGGCGTGCTGGCCCGCGGTTGCCACCGTCGCCGCCGCGAAGCCGGTGAAGTCGGTGTCGCTGGTGACCTGGCCACCGGTCAGCGCGGCGTACCAGATCTGGCCGGCGCCCTCCCAGGTGTCGCCGCCGATCGACGTGGCGGCGAGGTAGAAGGCGCGGTTGGGGATGCCGGAGTTGATGTGGACGCCGCCGTTGTCGTCGGAGGTGTCGACATAGTCGGCCATGTCGCCGACCTGCGGGTCGCGGCCGAGCGTCGAGTCGTCGTACGCCGTCCCGGGATGAGCCATGTCGCGCAGAGCGCGGGCCTCGACGCCGGGCAGGAAGATGCCCTCGCCGACCAGCCAGTCGGCCTGGTCGGCCGTCTGCCCGAGGGCGCGTTGCTTGACGCACATCCCGAAGCAGTCGGAGACCGACTCGTTCAGCGCTCCGGGCTGGTCCTGGTAGTCGAGGCCGGCCGTGAACTGCGTGACCGCGTGCGTGAACTCATGGCCGAGCACGTCGATCGGCGTGGTGAACCGGCCGAAGACGGTGCCGTCGCCGTCTCCGAACACCAGCTGCGTGCCGTTCCAGAACGCGTTGTCGTAGTTCTGCTCGTAGTGGACGGTGAGCACCACCTGCGCGGAGTTCCCGTCGTACGACGACCGCGCGAACGCGTCGGCGTACGTCGAGAGCGTCGCCGTCACCCCGTCCGCGGCCTCGTCGACCGCCGGGTCACCCGACTCGGCATCGCCGGCGGAGCGGACGACCTGGCCGGGCAGGGTCGAGCCGTTCCTCGCCGTGTGCACGACCCAGGCGGCCTGGCCTGCCACCGCCTCCGAGGCGACGGACGCATCGACCGAGGCTCTCCCCTCGCGCAGCTCCTGGTCGTGCGCGAGCGTCAGCCGACAGGCGTCGGCTGCCGGATGCGACGACGCGGCGATCCGCTCGAGGAGATAGGGAGGGACGAAGCTGCAGGACCCGAGACTCATGCACCTTTCCTACGCCTTCGCGCCGACACCCGCCACGGTCGGTTCCCACCCGGACACGGCGGCGCCCCGTCTCACCACGGGGAAAGTGAGACGGGGCGCAGGAGCCCGAGATAGGACAGTCGTTCCCCGACCAGGACATCTTCAAACCTGCGAGCCGAGAACCCGCCGATCCGATTCGTCTCCCGAGCGCTCACTACACTCGCGTCGGCCCTCTCGGGCCGCCGTAGCGCCAGCGAGGAGGGCCGCACCACCCGATGTCCGCCAGCGACGAGCCGCCCGGGGAGCAGGACGAGAAGCCCGGGTGGATCCGCAGGCTGAGCGGTCAGGTCTGGATCCACAAGAACGACGTCCTCATCTCGTTCGCCGCAGCGGTGCTCGGCAGCCTGGGGCAGGCCGTCGTCCCCCTCGTGGCGCGGAAGATCGTCGACGACGTGATCGGCCAGGACGGCGCTCGGCTGTGGCCGTGGCTCGCGCTCCTCGTCGTGATCGCGGTCCTGGTGTTCGCCTTGGCCTACCTACGGCGCTACCACGGCGGCCTGGTCGGCATCGCGGTGCAGTTCGACCTGCGCAACCGCATGCACGACCACCTGCTCACCCTCGACGAGCAGAGCCTCTCCCACCTCAGCACCGGTCAGGTCGTCGCGCGAGCGAACAGCGACACGGCACTCGTGCAGGGGCTCCTGAACTTCCTGCCGCTGGTGACCGGCAACCTGCTGACGATGCTGGTCTCGCTGATCATCATGTTCGTCCTCTCACCGCCGCTCGCCCTCGTCGGGCTGGTGATCGCGCCGGCCCTGTTCGTCGTCTCCTACCGGATGCGGCTCAAGATCTTCCCCGCCACCTGGGACGGCCAGCAGCGCGAGGGTGAGGTCGCCGAGGTCGTCGACGAGGACGTGAACGGTGTCCGCGTGGTCAAGGCGTTCGGGCAGGAGGAGCGCGAGCTGCGGCGGATGGTCGGCATCGTCCAGACGTTGTACGGCGTGCGGATGCGCGCCACCCGGCTGCAGGCGCGTTACCAGCCGTTGCTGGAGTCGATCCCGGTCTTCGCCCAGGTCGCGGTCCTGGCCCTCGGTGGCTGGATGGCGCTGCACGACCAGATCACGATCGGCACCTTCCTGGCGTTCTCGACGTACGTCGGACAGTTCGTCGCTCCCGCCCGCCAGCTGGCCGGCGTCCTGACCGTCGGTCAGCAGGCACGCGCGGGCGTCGAGCGGATCTTCCAGCTGCTCGACCTGCGGCCCCAGATCGCCGACGAGCCCGACGCCGTCGAGCTGCCCGAGGTGCGCGGCGAGATCGAGCTGCGGGGAGTCCGCTTCGCCTACGAGGAGCGGCCGGTCCTCGACGGGCTCGACCTCCACATCCGTGCCGGGGAGCGCGTCGCGCTCGTCGGGGCGAGTGGCTCCGGCAAGTCCACCGTGACCCGGCTGGTGCACCGGCTCCTGGATCCCGACGAGGGACAGGTGCTGGTCGACGGTCACGACGTACGCCGGGTGACCCTGCACTCGCTCCGCAGCCAGGTGGGTGCGGCCTTCGACGAGAGCTTCCTGTTCTCGGACACCATCGCGGCCAACATCGCCTACGGCCATCCGGACGCGACCCGCCCGGAGGTCGAGGAGGCCGCGCGCGTCGCCGGCGCCCACGACTTCATCCTCGAGCTCGCCGACGGCTACGACACCCCGGTCGGCGAGCGCGGGCTGAGCCTGAGCGGTGGCCAGCGCCAGCGCATCGCCCTCGCCCGCGCGATCCTCGCCGATCCGCGGATCCTGGTGCTCGACGACGGCACCAGCGCCGTCGACTCGTTCACCGAGGAGCAGATCTTCGGCCGGCTCCGCGAGGTGCTCGTGGGTCGGACCAGCCTGATCGTCGCCCACCGCGTCTCGACCCTCGGCCTCGCCGACCGCGTGGTCCTGCTCGATCGCGGCCGGGTCGCGGACGAGGGCACCCACGAGGAGCTGATGGGCCGCAACCGCGCCTACCGGGAGCTGCTCACGGGTCTGGACGAGGAGGCCGCCGCCGGTGTCGGGGACTCGATCGAGACGCTCACCCAGATCGATGTCACGCCGTCCGCGTGGCAGCACGGCACGGGCGACCGGGCCGAAGCGGTCAGAGATGCGACCGAGCGCGCCGCAGCCCGGATCGCCGCGCGACCGAGCGTCGGCCCGGGCCTGGGTGGCGGCACCTGGCGGCTCAACCTGGCCCCGACGCCCGAGCTCCTCGCCCGGGTCGATGCGTTGCCCCCCGTGCGCGACCACTTCGATGCCGAGCGAGAGCTCTGGGATCCGACGGAGTCGGAGCGCAGCGCCCGCAGCGAGACCGCGGCGAGCTCGCTCGCGAGGTGGCGTGGCCCCGACCCCCACTTCTCGCTGTGGCGGCTGGTCTCCGAGTTCCGCTGGTCCTTCGGCCTGGGACTCGCCCTCGTCATCGTCGACGCCCTGGCCGGGCTCGCCGGGCCCTACCTGGTCCGGATCGGGGTCGACCAGGGCGTCACTGCCGACGCCGGCCGCGTGCTCTGGCTGGCCTCCGCCGCGTTCCTGATGGTGGCTCTGGTCGACCTGGTCAACCAGATCGCGGCGACGTTCGTCACCGGCCGGACGAGTGAGCTCATCATGGCCTCGCTCCGCATCCGGATCTGGGCGCAGCTGCAGCGGCTGTCGCTGGACTACTACGAGCGCGAGATGGCCGGCCGGATCATGACCCGGATGACCACCGATGTCGACCAGTTCGAGACGCTGATCGAGAACGGCCTGCTCCAGGCCCTGGTCTCGCTCGTCACGTTCGCCGGGGTCGCCATCGCGCTGCTCCTGATGGATCTCGAGCTGGCGCTGTGGACGCTGACGGTGATCGTGCCTCTCGCCGTGGCGACCGTCTTCTTCCGTCGCATCACCAACCGGCTGTACGACGTCGTCCGCGAGGCGCTCGCGGTCGTGAACGCCGACTTCCAGGAGTCGCTCTCGGGCGTCCGCGTGGCCCAGGCGTTCGTGCACGAGGAGCTCACCGTCCAGCGCTTCCATGAGCTGGGGCGTCGCTACTACGACGGTCGCGCGCTCGCCCAGCGCACCATCGCGACGTACTTCCCCTTCGTGCTGTTCCTGTCCGCGATCGCGGACGTCATCGTGCTCGGCGTCGGCGCCCACCTGATCGAGCAGGGCCGCCTGACCACCGGTGTGCTGATCGCGTTCCTGCTGTACCTGACGATGTTCTTCTCCCCGATCCAGCAGCTCTCGCAGGTCTTCGACTCCTGGCAGCAGACCCGCGTCTCGGTCGGCCGCATCGCCGACCTGATGCGGCTGCGCACGATCACGCCGGACGCCGACGACCCGGCGCCCCTCGGCGACATCCACGGCGAGCTCGCCCTGCACGACGTCCACTTCAGCTACCCGCAGCGGGAGGTCACCGTCGACCAGCGCGGCCCGGCGGACGCCGTACGTACCGGCGCCGACGATGCCGCCCGGGCACGCCGCAAGCCGCCGGAGGCCCTGCGCGGCCTCGACCTGCGCGTCGCCGCGCACGAGACCGTCGCCCTCGTCGGCGAGACCGGCGCGGGCAAGTCGACGGTGCTCAAGCTGATCGCGCGGTTCTACGACCCCCAGGGCGGCTCGGTCACGCTCGACGGCCACGACCTACGGTCGCTCGGCCTCCAGGACTTCCGGAGCCGGCTGGGCTACGTGCCCCAGGAGTCCTTCCTGTTCACCGGAAGCATCCGCGACAACATCGCGTACGGGCGGCCGGAGGCCACCGACGTCGAGGTGGAGGCGGCCGCGCGGGCGGTCGGCGCCCACGACCTGGTCGCGTCCCTGCCCGGTGGCTACCTGCACGAGATCTCCGAGCGGGGGGCGTCGCTGTCCTCCGGTCAGCGGCAGCTGATCGCCCTGGCCCGCGCCGAGCTGGTCGACCCGGCCGTGCTCCTCCTGGACGAGGCGACCGCGAACCTCGACCTGGCCACCGAGGCGAAGGTGTCGGCCGCGATGGCGGCCGTGGCCCGACGGCGTACGACGATCCTGATCGCCCACCGGCTCCAGACCGCCCGCACGGCCGACCGGATCGTGGTCCTCGGCCAGGGGCGCGTGCTGGAGGAAGGGACGCACGACGACCTGGTCGCGCGCGACGGCCGGTACGCCGCGATGTGGCGTGCGTTCGAGCTCGTCAGCACGTCCTGACTCGCCGGACGCCGGAGGACAGGTAAAACCTCCGCGGGCCGGCGTTCTTCGGATTCCGCGCTCAGCGTGCCCCCTTGGCAACGCATTTCGAAGGTGATGCCGGTACTTCGGACGGCGATCCATTCGTGACCGCGGTACTCGGCCGGCGGGTCGCTCCGTCGTCCTCCCGAGGGTTTACCTGACATCGCGTCACGGCCCACGAGTTGACCGTCTCTTAAGTCAAAAGGAGGCAACACCAGATGAGCACCAACTCCCCCCATGGTGCCCACGGTTGTCCGTGTGAGGACTGCCTGGGAGACCGGATCAGCCAAGCTGCTGAGCTGGCCAGCCGCGACCGTGCCCCCCTCCCCCTGTGGGCACGTCAGCGTGGTTTCCGGGTTCGACTGGCGGCAGTCGAGATGCAGCGCAGTCTTCAGCTGACGGGCTGAACCTCCTTCCCGACACGGGCCCGGCCGCGGCGGCCGGGCCCCTCGTCGTGGCCGGATCCGGGTACGTCGGCCCCCTCAGGCCGGCGCCCGGTCCGGCGGAAAGCCGCCGTGCGCCACCGGACCCCAGTCGGTCACGGTGATGCGGATCAGCGACTTGCCCTGGCGCCGCATCGCGTCGCGGTAGTCGTCCCAGTCCGGATGCTCCCCGGAGATGCACCGGAAGTACTCCACGAGCCCCTCCTCCGCCTCCGCGCTCGGCATGTCGAGGACCTCGGCCGTGCCGTAGACCTGCACGTAGGAGCCGTTCCAGTCGTCGGAGTGCACCAGCACCGAGCACGTCGGGTCGCGGCGCAGGTGGACCGCCTTCGCGCGATCGGGGTACGTCGACACCACGAGCCTCCCGTCGGCGTCCACGCCACCCGTCACCGGCGAGAGGTGCGGTCGCCCGTCGCGCCGCACGCTCATCAGGGTGAAGTGGTGGCGCTCGCGGACGAACTCCAGGAGCCCGTCGCGGTCGACCCGGTCGGCGGCGGCGATGGTGACCATCGGACCACCTTAGGCACCCGCTGACGATGCGGGTCCGGACGCTCGGCGCCGATAGGATCGGGGCCGAATCCCCACCTGCGAAAGCGACGTCGTACCGCCATGCCTGCCACTCGTTCGGACCTCCGGAACGTCGCGATCGTCGCGCACGTCGACCACGGCAAGACCACGCTCGTCGACGCGATGCTCCACCAGGCCGGCGCGTTCACCGCGCACCAGGAGGAGGCCGGGGTCGCCGACCGGGTCCTCGACTCCGGCGACCTGGAGCGCGAGAAGGGGATCACGATCCTCGCCAAGAACACCGCGATCCACTACACGGGGAAGGCCGCCGCCGACCTCGGCCTCGCCGGCGGGATGACGATCAACATCATCGACACCCCGGGGCACGCCGACTTCGGCGGTGAGGTCGAGCGCGGACTCTCGATGGTCGACGGCATCGTCCTGCTGGTCGACGCGTCGGAGGGGCCGCTGCCGCAGACGCGCTTCGTCCTGCGCAAGGCGCTGAACGCCGACCTCCCCGTCGTCCTGGTCGTGAACAAGGTGGACCGGCCCGACGCCCGGATCACCGAGGTGGTCGACGAGACCTACGAGCTGTTCCTCGACCTGCTCGACGAGCACCACAGCCAGGACGCGCTCGACTTCCCGGTCGTGTTCGCCTCGGCCAAGGCCGGGCGCGCATCGCTCGAAGCACCGGGCAACGGCACCCTGCCGGACTCGCCCGACCTGGAGCCGCTGTTCCGGACGATCCTCGAGACGATCCCTGCCCCGACGTACGACGAGGGCGCGCCGCTGCAGGCCCACGTCACCAACCTCGACGCCTCTCCGTTCCTCGGCCGGCTCGCCCTCGTCCGGGTCCACCAGGGCACGCTCCGCAAGGGACAGAACGTCGCGTGGCTGCGGCGCGACGGATCGAGCCGCTCGGTCAAGGTCACCGAGCTGCTGATGACCGAGGCGCTCGACCGGGTGCCGGCGGAGTCGGCCGGGCCGGGCGACATCGCCGCCATCGCGGGCATCCCGGAGATCATGATCGGCGAGACCCTCGCCGATCCCGACGACCCGCGTGCGCTGCCGCTGATCACCGTCGACGAGCCCGCGATCTCGATGACCATCGGCACCAACACCTCGCCCCTCGTCGGCCGGGTGAAGGGCGCGAAGGTGACGGCGCGGCTGGTCAAGGACCGGCTCGACCGCGAGCTGGTCGGCAACGTCTCGTTGCGCGTGTTCCCGACCGAGCGTCCCGACACCTGGGAGGTGCAGGGCCGCGGCGAGCTGGCGCTGGCGATCCTGGTCGAGCAGATGCGACGCGAGGGCTACGAGCTGACGGTCGGCAAGCCGCAGGTCGTGACCCGCCAGGTCGACGGGAAGCTGCACGAGCCCGTCGAGCGGCTGACGATCGATGCCCCCGAGGAGTACCTCGGCACGATCACCGAGCTGATGGCCGCCCGCAAGGGCCGGATGGAGCAGATGACCAACCACGGCACCGGCTGGGTGCGGATGGAGTTCCTGGTCCCGGCGCGTGGGCTGATCGGCTTCCGTACCGAGTTCCTGACCGAGACCCGCGGCACCGGCATCGCCCACCACGTCTTCGAAGGCTACGAGCCGTGGTCCGGCGAGATCAGGTCTCGCGCGTCGGGCTCGCTGGTCGCCGACCGCGCGGGTGCCGCCACGGCGTACGCCATGACGAACCTGCAGGAGCGCGGCGTCCTCTTCGTCGAGCCGGCCACCGAGGTCTACGAGGGGATGATCGTCGGCGAGAACTCCCGCGCCGACGACATGGACGTGAACATCACCAAGGAGAAGCAGCAGACCAACATCCGGTCCGCCACCTCCGACAACTTCGAGAAGCTCGTCCCCCCGCGGAAGCTCTCGCTGGAGCAGTGCCTGGAGTTCTGCCGCGAGGACGAGTGCGTCGAGGTCACGCCGCACACCGTGCGGATCCGGAAGGTCGCGCTCGACCAGAACGACCGGGCCAAGATGGCCGCCCGGGCCCGCAAGGGCACCCGCTGAGGTCGGAGATCACCCGACTCGGGTGAGCGCACCCTGCGACGGCGGCTGCTTGGCTGCTCGCCCATGACGTCGGCTGCCGCTGTCTCGACCCGCGGAGCCTCGTCGAGCGTGCTTCTCACGCTGGCCACCGGCCAGTTCCTGATGACCCTCGACAGCTCGGTGATGAACGTCTCGATCGCCACCGTCGCCGAAGACGTCGGGACGACGGTCACCGGCATCCAGACAGCGATCACGCTGTACACGCTGGTGATGGCGACCCTGATGATCACCGGCGGAAAGGTCGGCGAGATCCTCGGCCGCAAGCGTGCGTTCGCCATCGGCTGTGTGATCTACGGCGTCGGCTCCTTCACCACGGCGCTGGCGCAGAATCTGACGTGGCTGCTGATCGGATGGTCATTGCTCGAAGGCATCGGCGCCGCCCTGATCATGCCCGCGATCGTGGCGTTGGTCGCCTCGAACTTCGCCCGGCCAGACCGCCCGAAGGCCTACGGACTCGTGGCGGCGGCCGGCGCGATCGCGGTGGCGGCCGGCCCGCTCATCGGCGGCCTGCTGACGACGTACGCCTCGTGGCGCTGGGTGTTCGCCGGCGAGGTCGTGCTCGTCATCGGGATCGTGATCCTCTCTCGCCGCATGAACGACCGCCCCGCCAACCCCGACGCCGGCCTGGACCCGGTCGGCACGGCGCTGTCGGCGCTCGGTCTCGGCCTCATCGTGTTCGGCATCCTCCGTGGTGGCGAGTGGGGCTTCGTCCTGCCGAAGGAGCCCCACGAGACGTCCTGGCTCGGACTGTCACCCGTGGTCTGGTTGGTGCTCGCGGGGGGACTGGTGCTGCGGCTGTTCCTGACCTGGGAGCGACGGCGGCAGGATTCCGGCCGGCCCGCGCTCGTCGACCCGTCGCTCCTCCGCGTGCCGCAGCTGCGCAGCGGCCTGACGTCGTTCTGCTTCCAGTACCTGCTCCAGGCCGGGATCTTCTTCGTCGTACCGCTCTACCTGTCCGTGGCGCTCGGACTCTCCGCGATCTCGACCGGGCTGCGGATCATGCCGCTGTCGATCACTCTGCTGCTCGGTGCCGTGGGTATTCCGAGGTTCTTCCCTCACGCCTCGCCCCGGCGGGTGGTACGGCTCGGGTTCCTCGCGCTGCTCGCCGGCCTGGTCACCCTGATCGCCTTGCTGGACGTGGGCGTCGGCCCCGAGGTGGTCACGTGGCCGCTGCTCCTGGCCGGGCTCGGTGTCGGGGCGCTGGCCTCGCAGCTGGGCGCGGTCACGGTCTCGGCGGTCGACGACGAGCACAGTGCAGAGGTCGGCGGTCTCCAGAACACCGTGACCAATCTCGGGGCCTCGATCGGGACCGCCCTCGCCGGGGCCGTCTTGATCTCGGCGTTGTCCACGTCGTTCTTCACCGGGATCGCGAACAACCCGGATGTGCCGGCGCAGGTCTCGGATCAGGCTCAGGTCGAGCTCGCCGGCGGCGTCCCCTTCCTGTCCGACGACGACCTGAAGGATGCCCTGGGCGAGGCGGATGTCGACGCGACGTCGAGCGCGGCGATCGTCGACGAGAACGCTGCGGCCCGCATCGACGCACTGCGGACCTCGCTGTCGCTCCTGGGGCTGATCGCCCTGCTCGCGCTCTTCACCGCCGGCTCCCTGCCCACCCGCCCGCCCGGCGACGTTCCGGACTCGGATCCCGACGTGGACAGGGGACAGCCGCCGGTCGCATCTCCGGCGTGAGCGGGGACGGTGCCCGTCACCCGTGCAGCTGCTCGGTCCAGTCGTCGGGGACGGAGCCGGCCGGGCCGGGAGTGGGCTGGTCGTACGGGTGGCTCTGCGGCTCGGCGAGCACCGGGCCGTCGTAGGCCTGCTCGTCGCGGAAGTCCCAGAACCAGTCCTCCCCCGCCTCGAAGCTGGTCATGTACGGATGGCCCGAGTCCTTCCAGTGCGCCGTCGCGTGCTGACCGGGCGAGGTGTCGCAACAGCCGATGTGACCGCACTGCGCACACCGGCGTAGGTGGAACCACCACCCACCCGCCTCCAGACACTCCACGCACCCGGTCCCCGATGGCGTGACGGTCGGGTCGATCCCCTCGATGCTCACCCGCTCAGCCTGCCATCCCGCGGGTAGTCCCCGACGTTCTGGTCGGTTACGAGCCCCAAAAGCGACGAAAACGTCGGGGAGTATCCCGGAAATGGCCGGTCAGCCGGCCTCACGTCGATGTCGCAGCCACCGGGCCCTTTGATCTGCGGTCAGCGCGCGGCGCTGCGCAACGGTGATGGTCGGCGTCCACCAGGGCGGTGGCTCGATCTTCCACCGGCAGTCGGCGGCGGGCCGTCTCCCTGCTCGTGCGTACGCCGCGCGCAGGCGTGCCACGAAGGGCCATGGCTCACGGAGTTCTCCGGTGACCATCGCGACCGGCTCGAGACCGCTCTCCCGGAACTCCTCCTCCCGCTCGAGATCGCGACGTCGGCGCGCACTGTCGAGATGGAGCTCGCTGTCGTACTCCCCGCATACGCCGGCGATGGGGTCGATCAGGTCCGGCGTTCCGATCAGCCGTCCCGCACGATCGAACACAGGTCGGTTCGTCAACGGCCTCGGGAAGCCCGCGTCGTCGGTCCAGATGAGACGCATCCGCACCTCGGCCGGCGACCAGGCGTTCTCGTCCATCAAGCCGTGCACGCGTCGACCCCTGTCGATCCCGGTCCAGCCTGGACTCCGAGCCACGAGCTCACCCAGCTCTGCCCTGCTCACCAGGTCCGCGTACGCAGCCATGTCCGCGGCCGTCACTGCCGCGTCGAGCGACCGGGCATGGCGGATCTCGAACAGCAAGGAGTACGCCGCGACCGTCACCCGGATGCCGGCGTGGGGCGCGATCTGGGTCGGGTCGATCCGCTCCTCACTGATCGCGATGCCGGGCTGCCGACGTATCGAGCTGTCCATCAGGACCAGGGTGACCGGCCGATCCCCGTGGGCATCCCCGCCCTCGAACCAGGACCCACCCAGCCAGCGGAGCGCCGCCCATCCGGTGACGCCGCCGTACGCCGGGAGCACGGCGGCCGCCTCCACGATCCGCTGATCCACCGACCTGGCAACGCCGGCTGGCACGTACAGCCCCTGGCTCGAACGTCGCCACCCTTTGCCGCGCACCTGCCGGCGAGTGGGACCACCGGCTCCCGCCCGCACTGGCCAGGTGAACGCAGGCGACAGTCCTAGGGGTCGAGGTCCAGGAGCGGGTGGAGGCACTCATCGATGGTCTTCCAGTTCGCCATGCCAGCGCTCGAGTCATCCACAGACCCTTCGGAGGGATAGTCCCCGACGTTCTGGTCGGGTCCGGCCCCCGAAATGCGACCAAAACGTCGGGGACTATCCCGAAACCAAGCCCTACCGCTCGACGTACCAGCGGGCGAGGAGGGTGTCGTCCTGCTCGACGAGAGTGTTCAGGCGGAGGGGGACGTCGACGGGAGGGCCGTCGGTGATGCGCCGGTGCCCGCCGCCGACGACGCGGGGGATGATCGTCGCGTCGAGCTCGTCGGCGACGCCCTGGTCGAGCAGATCACGCAGGAGGTGCGGCCCGCCCTCGGAGAGCAGGTGCCGGAACCCGCGCAGGACCAGCTCGTCCTTCATCCGGGCCAGGTCGACGCGGTGGGAGCCGAGGACCATCACGTGGTCGTTGCCGAGGACCTGCCGCGCCTCCTCGAGGTACGGCGCGGTGGACACCGTCGCCATCAGCACCTGGCCGCGATCGGCGCTGCGCTGGGTCGGCGGCACCAAGCCGCTGCGGGACACGATGACGAGCGGCTTGCGCCCCACGGCGTACCCCTCGATCCGCACCGTGCCGGCGCCGACGACGAGGGCGTCGGAGAGGTCGCGGAGCAGGTCGAAGACCACCTTGTCCGCACCGTTGTTGATCGAGCGGCTGGTGCCGTCCTCACCGGTGGCGGCGCCGTCGACGGTCGCGACCATGTTCACCCGCAGCCATGGCTGGTCGGGGGCCGCGTACAGCTCCGGCAGCTCGTCACCGTCGCCGAGAAGGACTCGCATCCGTCGTCTCCATGATGTCGATGGGGGTCGATGGGGGGTGTCGCGGTCGGTCGGACCCATCGTCACACGACGCCTCGACGCGGCTTCCCGGGGGGTGCGAGCGGCCGCCGGTGCCCGCCTAGACTGCCGACATGATCTCGCTGTCGGCCCTGGCAGCGCTGCACAGCGAGTACGCCGACGACCTCGCCCGCGCGGTCGAGCCGGTGTCCGTCGGTGGCGTGACGATCGGTGGTGCCGAGCCCGTGCTCATGGGCACGGTCAACCTGTCGCGCGACTCGACGTACCGCGAGAGCATCGCCGTCTCCACCGAGGCCGCGATCCGCAAGGCACGCACCCAGGTCGCCCAAGGAGCGCCGATCGTCGACCTCGGGGCGGAGTCGAGCAACGCTGGGACGACGCGCGTGGACGCGGCCCACCAGCAGGCCACGCTGCTGCCCGTCGTCGAGGCCCTCGCCGGTGAGTGCGTGGTCTCGGTGGAGACCTACCAGCCCGAGGTCGTCGAGGCATGCCTCGCGGCCGGCGCCCGGATCCTGAACCTGACCGGCCGCGACCGTGAGGACGAGATGCTCGCCGCGGCAGCGTCGTACGGCGCTGCCGTGATCCTCTGCTTCTGCGAGCCCGGCGACGTGCGCTCCCCGGCGAGCGCACCGGCCGAGGTCGACGCGCTGCCGTACCTGATCGACCACTTCAAGCCGCGCATCGAGCACGCCCGGTCGCTGGGCGTCGAGCAGGTCGTGATCGACCCGGGACTCGGCTTCTACTACGGCAACCTGGTCGAGCCGGAGGTCCGGGCCAGGCACCAGGCGGCGGTTCTGGCCCAGTGCTTCCGGCTGCGCACGCTCGGCGTCCCCGTGTGCAACGCGCTGCCGCACGCGTTCGACCTCTTCGAGGACGAGTTCCGCAAGGCGGAGGGCTTCTTCGCGACCCTGGCGCGGCTCGGCGGCACCGACCTGTTCCGTACGCACGAGGTCGGGCACGTGCGTGCCGTGCTGCGCGCGATGGACGCGCTGGACGTCGCCCTCGTGGACGGCGACACGCCCTAGCCCAGATGCCCTCGCACGGACGCATGGCCGGCCAGCAGGTTGCGGGCGATCGTCCGGCGCTGGATCTCGTCGGTGCCCTCGTAGATGCGCAGGAGCCGCAGCTCGCGGTACCACCGCTCGATCGGCAGCTCTCGGGTATAGCCCATGCCGCCGTGGATCTGCAGCACGCGGTCGACGATCTGGTTGGCATGGACGCCGCCGGCCAGCTTGGCCATCGACTGCGCCTGGCGTGAGTCGACTCCCTGGTCGACCTGCCACGCGGCGGTCAGGACCAGCCAGCGCAGCGACTCGATCTCGACCGCGGAGTCCGCGACCATCCACTGGATGGCCTGGCGGTTGGCGATCGGCTCACCGAACGTGACGCGGTTCTTGGCCTGCTCCAACGCCATCTCGACCAGCCGCTCGCAGGACCCGAGCGCCCGGGCCGGCAACAGGTACCGGCCCTTGCCGATCCAGCGCATCGCCAGTGCGAAGCCGCCACCCTCCTCGCCGAGGATGGCCGAGTGCGGGACGCGCACGTCCTCGAAGGACAGCGAGGCCGGACCCCACTCGCCCATGGTCGGGATCGTCGCGGACGTCCAGCCCGCCTCGCGGTCGACGAGGAAGCAGGTCACACCGCCGTCCGCGCCTCGCTCCTTGTCGGTGACCGCGAACACCATCACGAAGTCGGCGACGTCGCCGCCGGTGATGAACGTCTTCTCGCCGTTGATCACCCACTCGTCGCCGTCGCGTACGGCGGTCGTCCGGATGTTCCGGGCGTCCGAGCCGGCGCCGGGCTCGGTGATCGCGAAGCAGCTGTGCCGCGTGCCCTCGATCGTGGGCCGGAGGTAGGCGTCCTTCTGCTCGTCGTTGGCCTCGAACAGGATGTTGTCGGCATCGCCGCCGAGCTTGAACGGGACGAACGTCCGACCGAGCTCGATCTCGATCAGCGCGTGCATCACCGCCCCGAGCCCCATCCCGCCGTACTCCTCGGGCGTCTGGACGCCGAAGAAGCCCGACTGCCTCGCCTTGTCCTGCAGCGCGACGACCTCTTCGGCGGTGACTCCCCGCTCCCCCTGACGCTCCCGCTCGAGCACCTGCGGCTCGAGCGGCATCAGCTCTTTGGTCACGAAGGTCCGCACCCACTCGCGGATCTCGCGCTCCTCGTCGGTGAGGGTCAGATCCATGCTCGCGACCCTACGTGGAGCCGCAGAGCTCCGGTTCCGACCCCGTGCGGACGCCGGCTCCCACCGCCACGGGGGCGGGCGAGGCGTCCGGAACGCGACGGCGGCGCCCGAGCCAGAGCCCGAAGCCGGCGATCCCGAGGCCCGCGAGCGCCACGATGCCGACCGGCTCACCGAGCAGCAGCCAGCCGAGGAACGCCGTGAAGGACGGCACCAGGAAGAGGAGGCTGGTCCCTCGCGTCGGACCGTGCCGGCCGATCAGCGCCAGCAGCAGCAGCGGCCCGACCACCCCCGCCACCAGCGCGAGCCAGCCGAACGACGTCAGCGCCGACGCCGTCTCGGGGATGCGCAGCGACCCGTCGAACGGCGCCCAGAACGCCGTGGTCACCGCCCCGGCCGCCACCTGCACGGCGGTCAGCGCGGTCGGCCCTCCGCGGCCGAGCAGCCGACCCTGCAGCAGTGAACCGCCGGCGAGCCCGCCGAGCCCGATCAACGTCCACACCAGTGCGGAGGCGCTGGGTGGCCGGCCCAGCCGGTCGCTGAGCGTGACCACCACGCCGAGGACTCCCAACAGCACGCCGAGCCACTGGCGACCGTCGAGCCGGTCCCAGCCCACGGCAGCACCCACCACCGCGACGACGAGAGGCGCGGAGCACGCGATCAGTGCCGTGGTGGCCGCAGGCATGCCCTCGGCGAGCCCGCGGTAGAGCGCGGTGAACTGCACCGTGAACGCCACCACGCCGGTCACCGCGGCGAAGGCGAGGTCGGGCAGCCGGGAGGGCCACCTCTCGCGTCGGAAGAGCGCGATCGCCGCCAACACGACGGCCGAGATCACGAACCGCCACAGGGTGACCGTCAGCGGCGCGATGGAGCGAGTGGCGACCGAGCCCACGACGTACCCGCTGCTCCACAGGACGACGAACGACGGACCCAGCAGATCGGACCGAGTGTGTAACGCTTTCATTCGTTACATGCTGCCATCAAGACCGTAACGAGTCAATGCGTTACACTCGAGACATGGAGGAGTTCCGCACCGGCTACGGCCGCGACTGGCTCGACTTCGCGATCACGCTCGTCGACCGGTACGGCGCGACCCCCCACGACCTGGTGCAGACCCCCGCTCGGCTGCGGGCATGGCTGGCGGAATGGGGGATGGTCCCCACCGACCCCGTCACCGACGACGACGTCGCGCAGGCACGGGCCCTCCGCGAAGCCCTGCACGGTCTCGCCCGCGCGGCGGCGACCGAGCAGGCGCCGTCGTCCCGCGACGTCCGGGTCGTGAACGCCGCGCTGCTCGACGCCCCGCCCGTGGAGCTGCGCCGCTCCGGCACCACGATGACGGTGGGGCGTCCGGACACGACGCGCCAGGCGCTGGCGCGACTTGCTCACCAGGCGGCCGACGACCTGACCGGGCCGAACCGGCCGCGGCTTCGCGCCTGCGGCGACGACGCGTGCTCCGGGATCTTCGTGGACCCCACCGGACGTCGTCGCTGGTGCTCCGACGAGCGCTGCGGCGTCAAGGCACGGGTGCGCGCGCACCGCGCACGGAAGCGCGAGTCCGGCTGACCTCGAGCCTCAGCCGAGGAAGCGACGCACGGCGAGCGCCAGACCCCGGGCGTACGTCGCACGCCCCGCCTTGGAGGTCATCCGATGGGCGTCCTTCGCGTCGCGCATGTTGCCGAGCTCGACCATCACGGTCGGCATGTTCGAGAGGTTGAGCGTGGCCAGGTCGGACCGGAAGTCGAGCCCGTCTCCCCCCGCGATGTAGTTGGCCACGTGCAGCCGGACACTCTTGAGGGCTGCGCGGGTGTCGATGGCCAGCCGGCGCGACGAGCGATAGGTGTCGTGCGTCCACGGCCGCCGGTCGGTCGGCGCGATCACGTGGAAGCCCCGAGCGCCGGACGCGTACGACCCGTCGCCGTGGATGCTGATCTTGAGGTCGGCCGGGAGCCGGTTCCCGTCACGGCCGCGTACGTCGACGCAGGGACCCCACCGGTCCTCCCGGTTGGAGTGCCGGGTCATCCGGACCGTCGCGCCGAGGAGCCGGAGCCGCTCGCGCAGGAGCCGCGAGACCTTCCAGGTGAACGTCGCCTCCGGGTAGCCGGCGTTCGTCGCCGTGCCGGTCGTGTTGCAGGGCTTCTCGAAACCGCCGGCCGGCACGAGCCGGTTGATCTTGCTCGGGTAGTTGTGGTTGCCGAGCTGGTGACCGGGGTCGATCACCACCGTGCGTCCGGCCAGCGGCAGGCTCGTCCCGCCCTGCTCCTGCTCGGGGTTGGTCAGCCGGAAGTCGTGGGTCGCGTCGGCGGGGGCGGCGAGCCCGAGCACCGCCACGGTGAGCGCGGCGGCGACGGGTACGGCGTACCGGCGCATCGTCAGAGGTGTCACTCGTATCCCAGGACCTCGTGCCGCTTGTCCGCCCAGGCGAGCGCCGATGCGATGCCCTCGTCCAGGGACAGCTCGGTCTGCCAGTCGAGGAGCTCACGCGAGCGGTCGACGTTCGCGTAGGCGCCGACGGCATCGCCCGGACGCGGCGGCGCCTCGGTGACGGGGAGCGGCTGCCCGGTCACGCGCTCGAACGCCGTGATCAGCTCGCGGACCGTGACGCCCTCACCCCGGCCGACGTTGATCACGACGCTGGTCGCACTCGCCGACGCCAGCACGTCGTCGAACCGCTCCACGGCCCGCACATGGGCCCGGGCGAGGTCCCACACGTGCAGGTAGTCGCGCATGCCCGTGCCGTCCCGCGTCGGGTGGTCGGTGCCGGTGATCGTGAAGCCGTCCCGCTGGCCCCGCGCCGCCATCACCAGCTGGCCGAGGACGTGCGACGGCTCCTTGGCATAGATGCCCGACTCGAGATCGGGGTCGGACCCGATCGGGTTGAAGTAGCGCAGCATGATCGCGCGCAGCGTGGTCGCGGCCGACATGTCCACCAGGACCTGCTCGATCATCCGCTTCGTCCGCGCGTACGGCGAGGTCGGGGCCAGCGGGTCGTCCTCGGTGACCTCGAAGCTGTCCGTGATCGCGTACAGCGACCCCGACGACGAGAACACCACCCGCGGCTTGCCGAGCTGCTCGAGCTGGTCGAACAGCTCCAGCGACTTCGCGACGTTGTCGCGGTAGTACTCGTAGGGCTTCTCGACCGACTCCGGCACGACGATCCGGGCGGCCATGTGGATGGTGGCGTCCAGGTCGGGATGCTCGTCGACGATCCGGCGGACGAGCTCGCGGTCGCCGATGTCTCCCTCGTAGAAGATCCGGTCGCGGACGAACGCCTGCGGCCCGGTCAGCAGCGAGTCCAGGACGATCGGCACGTGACCGGCCGCCTCGAGCGCCTTGGCCGTGGTCGAGCCGATGTAGCCGGCGCCTCCGGTGACCAGGATCTTCATGGCGGCCAGGGTAACCACGCCCGCCGCCGTGCCGCCGCATCGGCGATGCCGACCCGCACCGTGTCAGAGGACCCGTGTCAAGGGAGGGCCGGGTAAAGGATTACGGCGAACGGGTCCCGATGGGCTCGCCGAGCCGTAGACTCAGCGCGTAGCTCGGGGAGGGACGCGTGGGGCGTTCCCGGAGTTCACTGGGGGAACATCCATGGGCATCGCGCCTGAACGCACATTCGTGCCGTCGGTTGCGTCGCTACGCATCCAGAGCCGCGCCTTGCGCGCGCTTCCGCTGACCGCGCTGGTCTTGGACCTGCTCCTGCTCTGCGCCACGGTCGCGCTCTCCGCCTACGGCCGGAGCACAGTATTCGTCATCGACACCGCGAACGCCCCCGGCCTGTCACAGTCCAGCGACGGCCCGCCGCTGGCCCAGTCGATCGCCTTGATCGCAGTCCCGCTGGTGATCGCCTGGATCCTCCTGATCGCTCCTGCGCGGCGGCTACGACCGGGGCGTCTTCGGCGCCGGCGCCGATGAGTACAAGACGGTGGTCAACGCGAGCCTGCTGACCGCGGCGCTGCTGGGCATCGGCTGCTACCTCCTGAAGTTCCAGCTCTCGCGTGGCTTCTTCGTCCTCGCCTTCGTCATCGGCCCGCTGCTGCTGGTGGCCGGTCGATACATCCTTCGCCGGTCTCTGCACCGAGCCCGCCGGCACGGCGCGTTCGCCCAGCGCACGATCATCGTGGGCGGTGACGACCACGTCGACGCCGTCGCCTCGGTGCTCTCCCGCGAGACCTGGCTCGGGTACGACGTGGTGGGCGCGCTCGTCCCCGCCGGCAACGCCGCCACCACCGAGGGCGGGATGACCGTGCTCGGCGACGTCGAAGAAGCGGCGGCGCTGATCCGCGCGTACGACGCCGACGTCGTCTTCGTCGTCGGTGGTGCCTTCGACGCGCCCCTCGCGATGCGCAACCTCGTCTGGGACCTCGAGGCAGACAACGTCCAGGTGATCATGGCCCCCGGCGTCACCGACGTGTCGAGCGAGCGGATCCGGGTCCGTCCGGTGGCCGGGCTCCCGCTGCTCCACCTCGACCGCCCGCGGTCGCAGGACGCCCTCCGCTGGGCGAAGCGCACCTTCGACATCCTGGGGTCGGCCGCGATGCTGACCCTGCTGGCCCCGGTCATGCTCTGGACCGCGTGGCAGATCAAGCGGAACGACGGCGGGCCGGTCTTCTTCCGGCAGACCCGCGTCGGCCGCGACGGCGACTACTTCACCTGCCTGAAGTTCCGCAGCATGGTCGTCGACGCCGAACGGGTCCTGGCCGAGCTCCACAGCAAGGTCGGCTACGACGAGGGCCTGTTCAAGATGCAGGACGACCCCCGCATCACCAAGCCGGGCCGCTGGATCCGCCGCTACTCCATCGACGAGCTCCCGCAGCTGATCAACGTGCTGCGCGGCGACATGAGCCTGGTGGGCCCGCGCCCGCCGCTGCCGCTCGAGGTCGACCGCTACACCCTGATGCAGTCGCGCCGGCTGCGCGTGCGTCCCGGCATGACCGGTCTGTGGCAGGTCTCCGGCCGCTCCGACCTGTCGTGGACCGAGTCCATCCGGCTCGACCTCTACTACGTCGACAACTGGTCGATGATCCAGGACGTCCTCATCCTGGTCCGCACCGTCGGCGCCGTCCTCAGCTCCAAGGGCGCGTACTGACCTCCGGGGTTTGCTCCACCGCCCTCATCCCTCGAGCACGGACCGCAGGTAGTCGCCGTACCCGCTCTTGGTGAGCGCATCGGCGCGCCGCAGCAGGCCCTCGTCGTCGAGGAACCCCATCCGCCAGGCGACCTCCTCCGGGCACCCGATCTTCAGGCCCTGCCGCTCCTCGATCGCCTGGACGAAGCTGCCGGCCGCGATCAGCGACTCGACGGTGCCGGTGTCCAGCCAGGCGGTGCCGCGCGGCATCACCTCGACGTAGAGCCGACCGGCCTCGAGGTAGAGCCGGTTCAGGTCGGTGATCTCGAGCTCGCCGCGGGCCGACGGCGAGAGGCTGCGGGCGAGCTCCACCACGTCGGGCGTGTAGAAGTACAGCCCGGGGACGGCGTAGCGGCTGCGCGGCTTCTCCGGCTTCTCCTCGAGCGAGGTGGCCCGGCCCTCGTCGTCGAACGTGACCACGCCGTACGCCGTCGGGTCGGCGACGCGGTAGCCGAAGATCGACGCACCGTCGACGTCGGCGAACCGCCGCAGGTGGATGCCCAGCCCCGGCCCGTAGAAGATGTTGTCGCCCAGCACGAGCGCCACCCGCTCGTCGCCGACGTGCTGCTCGCCGATCAGGAACGCCTGGGCCAGCCCGTCGGGAGCCGGCTGGACGGCGTAGGAGATCTCGATGCCGTACGCCGACCCGTCGCCGAGGAGCCGCCGGAACGCCTCCTGCTCGTGCGGCGTCGTGATCACCAGGACCTCGCGGATGCCGGCCAGCATCAGCGTCGAGAGCGGGTAGTAGATCATCGGCTTGTCGTAGACCGGGACCAGCTGTTTGCTGACCGCCAGGGTGATCGGATGCAGCCGGGATCCGGTGCCGCCCGCCAGGATGATGCCGCGCATGGTCGGCCATCCTAGGGAAGGCGGTGTCGCGCCCCCGGGCCTCTCCTAGGATCGGGCTCGTGCCAGGACCAGAACGCGTGCTCGTCACCGGAGGTGCCGGGTTCATCGGCGCCAACTTCGTGCGCCATCTCGTCGACCACACCGATGCCCGCGTGACGGTGCTCGACAAGCTGACCTACGCCGCCAGCCCGGAGGCGCTCGCGGACCTCCCGGCCGACCGGGTCGAGCTGGTGACCGGCGACATCGCCGACATCGCGACGGTCGACCCGCTCGTCGCCGCCCATGACGCGGTCGTCCACCTCGCGGCCGAGTCGCACAACGACAACTCGCTGGACGACCCCGAGCCGTTCATCCGGACCAACCTCGTCGGGACCTACGTCCTCCTCGACGCCGTACGCAAGGCCGACGTCCGCTTCCACCACGTCTCGACCGACGAGGTCTACGGCGACCTCGCGCTCGACGACCCCAAGCGCTTCACCGAGGACACGCCGTACCGGCCCAGCAGCCCCTACTCCGCCGCCAAGGCCGGGTCCGACCATCTCGTGCGCGCCTGGGTCCGCAGCTTCGGCGTCCGGGCGACGATCTCGAACTGCTCGAACAACTACGGCCCGTGGCAGCACGTCGAGAAGTTCATCCCGCGCCAGGTGACCGAGGTGCTGGAGGGCCGCCGGCCGCGGGTCTACGGCAACGGGCGCCAGGTGCGCGACTGGATCCACGTCGACGACCACAGCTCCGCCCTGCTCACCATCCTCGAGCGCGGCCGGATCGGCGAGACCTACCTGGTCGGCGCCGACGGCGAGCGCACCAACCTCGAGGTGGTCCGGGCCCTGCTCCGGCTGATGGGGCGGTCCGAGGACGACGTCGAGATGGTCGCCGACCGGGCCGGGCACGACCAGCGCTACGCGATCGAGTCGGGCAAGCTGCGGCTGGAGCTCGGCTGGCAGCCGCGGTACGGCGACCTCGAGGCCGGCCTCGCCCAGACGATCGAGTGGTACCGCAGCCACCGCGACTGGTGGGAGCCGCAGAAGGCCGCCACCGAGGCGGCGTACGCCGCGAAGGGCATGTAGCGCGTGACGCCGAGTGTCGAGACGACCTCGATCCCGGGGCTGCTCGTCGTCCGGCTGGACCTGCGCCACGACGACCGCGGCTGGTTCGAGGAGGTCTGGCAACCCGAGCGGATGACCCCGCTGGGGCTCCCGGACTTCTCCCCCGTGCAGGCCAACGTCGCCTGGAACGACGTCCGCGGCACCACCCGCGGCATCCACGCCGAGCCGTGGGACAAGCTCGTCACGATCTCGGCCGGGCGCGCGTACGGCGCCTGGGTCGACCTCCGCGCGGGCTCGACGTTCGGGACCGTGTTCGGGATGGAGCTCGAGCCGGGGATCGCGGTCTTCGTGCCGCGTGGCGTCGGCAACGGCTACCAGACGACGGCCGACGGCACGGCCTGCTCCTACCTGGTCAGCGACCACTGGCGCCCCGACCTCGTCTACGCCGCCATCGACCACGCCGACCCCGCCCTGGCGATCGTGTGGCCGATCCCGCCGGAGCAGCGCGTCCTGTCCGACCGCGACCGGACCGCGCCGCCGTTGGCGAGCGTCGAACCTCTCGCGATCCGCACGCCGATCGTGCTCGGGGCCGACGGGCAGGTCGGGCGGGCCCTGCTCGCGGCGTTCCCCGGGGCGCGAGGACTCACCCGTGCCGACCTGGACCTGACCGACCGGGCGGCGCTCGAGCAGTGGCCGTGGCGCGAGCACGACGTCGTGCTCAACGCCGCGGCGTACACGGCCGTCGACGACGCCGAGACGCCTGACGGCCGGCGTACGGCCTGGGCGGTGAACGCCGGCGGCCCCGCCACCCTGGCTGCCCTGGCCACCCGGCACGGCTTCACGCTGGTCCACTTCTCGACCGACTACGTCTACGACGGCCGGACGCCGGAGCACGACGAGGAGGAGCCGGCTGCGCCGCTGGGGGTCTACGGGCAGACCAAGGCGGCCGGCGACGTGGCGGTCGCGACGACGCGCCGGCACTACGTCGTACGCACGTCGTGGGTGATCGGCGAGGGCCGGAACTTCGTCCGCACGATGACCCGTCTGGCCGACGAGGGAGCAACGCCCACGGTCGTCGGCGACCAGCTCGGCCGGCTGAGCTTCGCCGACGAGGTCGCCCGCGCCACCCGGCATCTCGTCGACAGCGGCGCGGCGTACGGCACCTACCACGTGACGAACGGCGGGCCACCGACCTCGTGGGCCGACATCGCCCGCGAGGTGTTCCGCCTCCGGGACCGCCGCCCGGACGACGTCACGCCGGTCACGAGTGAGGAGTACGCCGCCGGTCAGCAGGCCGCGCCGAGGCCGGCGAGCAGCATGCTCTCGTTGCGGAAGCTGGGCGCGACCGGGTTCGAGCCGGTCGACGCGATGGAAGCCCTGCGGGCCTACGTGGCCGCCGAGCCGCCGTCGCGTCCGTAGTCGTCGTCGATCCGGACGATGTCGTCCTCGCCGGTGTAGTCGCCGCGTTGCACCTCGATCACGACCAGGTCATCGGCGTGGCGATTGGCGATGCGGTGCGGCGTACCGATCGGGACGTCGCAGGAGCCGCCCGTCTTCACCTCGAACGTCTCGCCGTCGAGCGTGCAGGTGGCCGTGCCCTGGACGATCACCCAGTGCTCGGCCCGTCGGTCGTGGGTCTGGTAGGACAGGCGCTGCCCGGGGCGCACCTCGATCCGCTTCACCTTGTACCCGGGCCCCTCTTCGAGCACGAACCAGGCGCCCCACGGCCGCTGCTCGGAGTCCATGCTCAAAGGCTCTCACGGCGACCCCCGATGCGTTCCGCAAAACGTCGACTCGGCGTTGACGTCGCCTCACGCAACGTCGACCTGGCACGTACGTCGCGTCGACGCGCCTCGACCTGGCACTGACGTCATCGTGTCTCGCCTCGATCCGGCGATGGCGTGGCATGCGAACGCCAGTTGGGCGTCTCCAGACGTGAGGCAATCGCCAGGTCAGTGCTCCCAGACGTGACACAAGTGCCAGGTCAGCGACGGCACCGGAAATGAGGACCGGCCCCGGGAACACGTGGTCCCGGGGCCGGTCGTCAGGGAGCGGCGTCGCGCCCCCAGCGTCGAGCAGGTGATCAGTCGGTCGTCTCGCCGACCTTCGAGGCTGCCTGAGCGGTGGCCTCGGCGGTCTTGCTCGCGGTCTTCTTGGCGGACGTGGCGGTCGCCTTGGCGCTGCTCTTGGCCGGGCTCTTACGAGCGGTCTTCTTGGCGGTCGACGCGGACTTCTTCGCAGCCTTGGTGGCCTGCGTGCGGGTCGTCTTGGCCTTGGCGGTCGTGGTCTGCGCGGCCGTCGTCGCCTCCTGCGTGGCGGGCTGGCGGCGGATGCGGCCGACCAGGGTCTCGCCGCGGCGGACGTAACCGTCGTAGGTCTCGGCAGCACCGTTCATCTGCTCGTCGACCAGCTTCTGCAGCCGGACCGGGAGGTTGCGGACGTCGGCCTGGACGGCGGCGAGGACGCTCCTCGACGACACGGAGGCGGGCTTGGGCGTCCTTGCCCAGGTTGTCCACACTGCCGGACACCGCGCGGGTGGCCTGGTGACGCAGGACCTGCGGCTCGTAGTCGAGGCCGGACACCGTCTTCTGGACGTCCTGCTGGACGGCGAGGGCGCGCTTCTGCGCGTCGACGACGGCACCGCGCAGCGCCTCGACGACTCGGTCGGTGACCCCGACACCGGCGTACACGGGACGGGTGACGGCGACGGGAAGCTGGGTGGGGATGTCGAACCTGGCCTTGGCCATGGTGGTCTCCTTCTGGTGGTGGGCGTGTGTGCGGGTCGTGCTCCCCGGCCTCGGCCGGGGTGGTTCAGGACGCGTCACTCCCGGCGTTCAGGGTGATGAACGACGCGTAGACGTCGAGCAGGGTCTGCTTCTGACGCTCGGTCAGTGCGGTGTCTCCGAGCACGGCGAGCTCCACGGAGCCGCCGACCCCGCCGTCCGGGCTGACGATGCCGGCCCGGATGTACAGCTGCTCGGCGGAGATCCGCAGCGCCTTGGCCAGCTGCTGCAGCACCTCGGCCGACGGGCGACGAAGTCCCCGCTCGATCTGGCTCAGGTAGGGGTTGGAGACGCCGGCCTGCTCGGCGAGCTGGCGCACCGAGAGCCGAGACGAGACCCGCTGTTCACGCAGGTACTCGCCGAGACTCTCGACGGTCTTGCCGACCTTGCTCCTGGCCATGTCTCCATGGTGCTAGCAGGTGCTAGCACTTTGCAAACTGGGGCGGGGTGAGAGGGGTCACAGCAGATCGGATTCCCAGGAATTCACGGGGAGTTCTCAGTATCGCTGCGTGCTTGCTGCATCTAGCACTGTGGCTCCGTCAGGAGAGGATCGCCCGGATCTCGCCCACCGGACGCCCCCCGCCGAGGAGCTCGACGACGCCGGTACGCCGCACCGCGTCGGCGTCCACACCGGCCTCCTCGAGGAGTCCGGAACGACGCAGCGCCTCGGCCATGAGCACCGGTCGCACCCGCGCGGCGCCGTCATCGGTCTTGAGCGCGAACGCGCGGCCGTCCGCCAGCGCCACGGCGTAGCACCCTTCGGCGCCGGCCTTCCCGATCGCACCGGGGATGGCGGTGAGCAGGGCACGCTCGTCGCGCGTGGTCCCCGAGACGTACGCCGGGTGGGCGCGGATCGCGTCGGCCACGCGGCGTGCGTCCGGATCCTCGACACCAGACGCATCGATGCCGAGAGCGAGTCGACGAAAGGCCGTGGCCAGCCCGATGAGCGAGGCCGAGAAGAGCGGCGCACCGCAGCCGTCGACGGCAGTCACCGCGATCGGCTCGCCGGTGAGGTCGGCGAAGGAGGACGCGATCGACTGCTGGAGCGGGTGGTCCGCGTCGCGGTAGGTGTCGGTCGGCCAGCCGTTCGCCACGCAGGTGACGAGCATGGCGGCGTGCTTGCCCGAGCAGTTCATCAAGACCGGTGCCCGCTCCCCTCCCTCGCGGATGATCGCCTCACGCGCGGCGTCGTCGAGCGGGTAGTCCGGCGGGGTCTGGAGATCGGCCTCGGTCAGGCCCGCGGAGTCGAGGATCCGGCGTACCCCCTCGATGTGGAACGGCTCACCCGAGTGGGAGGCGCACGCGAGCGCGAGCAGCTCGGACGGGAGGTCGAGTCCGAGCCGTGCCATGCCGAGCGCCTGGACGGGTTTGTTGCACGAGCGCGGCAGCACCGGCACGTCGGCATCCCCGACGGTCCAGGCCACGGTGCCATCGGCGGCGAGTGCGACCACGGAGCCGTAGTGGTGACCCTCGACGAAGCCGTTGCGGACGATCTCCGCGACCGGGACCGCGTTCACCGGGGCAGTCGATCGTGCGTAGGTGCAGGCACGCGGCCACAGTAGCGACGCTCGCGTGACACCCGGCCCACGGGCCGCTCAGCCGAGGTCGGACACCAGCTCCTCGAACGCCCGGAGGTAGGCGTCCACGTCCTCGTCGGTGGCGGCCACGGAGCAGGTCGGTCCGGCACCCACGATGGCGTCCCAGACGCCACGATTCGCGAGATACACCCGCATGAGCCGTCGCAACGGCACGTCGAAGGACTCCATCGCCTCGGCGGCGGTGCGCGGCATCGCCGGACTGAACGACAGCCCGCTGCGCGGCCAGAACCGATGAGTCGTCCACGCCAACCCGGAGGTGGACACGGTCTGCGCCAGTCCGTCGGCCAGCCGCGTGCCCAGCCGTTGGCTGTGGGCGTAGGCGTCCTCGGTGAGCACCTCGCTCATCGTCGCCCGCGCGACGGCCATCGAGAGCGGGTTGCCGAACAGCGTGCCCCCCACCGCGACCTGTGGCTTGTCCTCGTCGCGACCTCCCGGGCGCTGAAGGACAGCCGCCACCTCCTCGGTCATGCCGTAGGCACCCAGCGGGATCCCGGCCGCGATCGACTTGCCCACGGTCACGAAGTCGGACTCCAGCCGCCAGTGGCGGGTCAGCCCGCCGGGACCCACCACCTGGGTGTGCGTCTCGTCGTAGGCCAGCAGGGTGCCGTAGCGGCGAGTCAGCTCACGCAGGGACTCGTGGAACCCCTCGTCCGGCATGAGGAGCCCGACGTTGTTGGTCAACGCCGGTTCGGTGATGACCACCGCCACGTCGCGAGTCGCGAGCACCCGCTCCAGGGCGGCCAGGTCGTTGAACGCCACGATCCGCGTCCGACTGGTGACGTCGTGCGGAAGCCCGTCCTCCTCGGCGACGAGATGGCCGTCCGCCACCTCGACCAGCACGTCGTCGAAGTGCCCGTGGTACTTGCCGTCGAAGAACAGCACGCGCTCCCGCCTGGTCAGGGAACGCGCGATCCGGATCACCTCGGTGTTGGCGCTCGTGGCGGCGAGCGTGAACTGCCACAACGGGAGGCCGTAGCGTCGCGCCAGCTCGCCGGCGACCCAGATCGAGTCCTCGGTCGGCAGCAGGTACTGGCACCCGGCCGCGACCTGGCGGGTCACGGCCTCCACCACGGGCGCCGGCCCGTAGCCGGTGAACATCGACATGTCCGCGATGTTGAAGTCGGCGTACTCGTGTCCGTCGACGTCGCGCAGGCGCGAGCCGGACGCCGACTCGACGAACATCGGCGGATGGTCGTACGACGTGCGCAACCAGCTCATCGGCACGCCGTTCGGCATCACCGACTTGCCGGCGTCCCACATCGCCCGACTGCGCGGTCGCGCCGCCACGAACGCGGCGTCCTCACGTTCCTTGAGCTCGGCCACTCGGATTGCGTCAACGCCGGATCCACCCACGCCCGGGAGCCTAGGGCTTGCCGGACGGGCGACGTCCGATCGGCCGCTCCTCGCTCACTGGCAGGATGATCCGGTGCCGACCCCCCAACACTGCCCCTCGCCGCGGGAGCTGGCCGATCTCGAGCTGCTCACGGGTGGAGCGCTGATCCCGGTGACCGGCTTCAACGAGCCCGGCTCCCCCGTGACCCTCGACCTGCCGGAGGAGCTGGTGGGCCAGGACGTCGAGCTGGTCGACCCCGAGGGCCTGCCCTTGGCCAGGCTGCACGCCGACGGCTCGGTCGAGGCGCTGACGCACGCCCAGCACGGCCCCTTCCGCCGCCTCCACCTCACGCCGGCCCAGACCCGCGCCCACCATGCGGGGGCGACCTTCGTCCCGGTGGTCGACGCGCTCACCGAGACCGAGCTGGACCGGTTGCGAGCCGTGGGCGGACCGGTCGTGCTCCTGGCTCTCACCGGACCGGGCACGCCCGAGCTCTCGCCGGTCGCGCTGCTGCGGGCCTCACTCGTCGCGGCGGGGCACGTGCCCGGCGCCTCCGTGGTCGCCGTCCCGCTGGCGTCCCACGACGACCCCCAGGTCGACCACGAGCTCGGCGTACGGGTGGTCGCGGCGTACGCCGGACCCGACCCGGTCCTCGCCCTGGACGACGGCGATCCGGACGCCGCGTACCCCGACGACATCGCGGCCGTCGTCGACACCGACCAGCCGTCGCCGGAGCGTCGCGGGCTCGTGCTCTTCTTCACCGGCCTGTCCGGAAGCGGCAAGTCCACGGTCGCCCAGGCCGTGATCGACGCCCTGCTCGAGGCGGGCGAGCGCACCGTCACCAGCCTGGACGGCGACGTCGTCCGCCGGAACCTCTCGGCCGGCCTGACGTTCAGCCGCGAGGACCGCGAGACCAACATTCGCCGCATCGGCTGGGTCGCAGCCGAGATCTCGCGTCACGGCGGCGTCGCGGTCTGCAGCCCGATCGCGCCGTTCGACGCGACCCGGCAGGACGTCCGCGCGATGACCGCCGCGGCCGGCGGTGCCTTCTTCCTGGTCCACGTCGCGACGCCTCTGGAGGAGTGCGAGCGCCGCGACCGGAAGGGTCTGTACGCCAAGGCCCGCCGTGGGGAGATCCCGGACTTCACCGGCATCTCCTCGCCGTACGAGGAGCCGACGGACGCCGACCTCCGGATGGACACGACCGGACGCACCATCGAGGACTGCCGCGACGAGGTGCTGGCCGCACTCCGCACGGCGGGGTTCATCGCCACCTCCGACGGCGAGCCCGACGTGGCGGCCGAGGCGCTCGCCGAGCCGATCCGGGTGCTCTTCGTGTGTACGGCGAACATCTGCCGCTCGCCGTACCTCGAGCTGCGCGCGCGCCAGCTGCTGGGCCCCGACTCGGGCGTGGTGGTGACCAGCGCCGGCACGCGCGGCTTCGACGACGAGCCGGTCAGCGACACGATGGAGGCGGAGTTCGCCCGCTTCGGGACGGACACGACCGCGTTCCGCAGCCGGATGGTCACCGGCGCGCTTCTCGACGAGGCCGACGTGGTGCTGACCGCCGAGGCCAGGCACCGGAGCCGGCTGCTGGAGGAGCGTCCGGCCTCGTTCCGCAAGATCTTCACCCTCGGTCAGTTCGTGGAGAGCGCCCGAGGGGCCGACCCGTCCCTCCGTGGCCGCGACCTGATCGCCGCCCTGTCGAACCGGCGGGCCCCGGCCTCGCCCGACCACGACATCGACGACCCCTACCGGCGAGGCCCCGAGGAGGCGCAGCGTGCCGCAGCCACCATGGAGGGGATGCTCGAGGTGCTCGTGGACCGACTCCGCCAGATCCCTCAGACCGATGATTCGACATAGCCCCCTCGAGCAGTAGACGTTTCTCCTGCCCACCTTTCTTGGGAAAGGACCCGCGCCCATGGGCACCTGGCTCACGCCTGACTTCGCGTCGATCGTCGTCGCGGGCTTCGTCGTGGGCATCGTCGTCGGCCTGACCGGCATGGGCGGCGGAGCTCTGATGACGCCGGCCCTGATCTTCCTCGGCGTCGGCAA
Source organism: uncultured Actinomycetota bacterium (assembly GCA_963812055.1). Taxonomy (GTDB): domain Bacteria; phylum Actinomycetota; class Actinomycetes; order Propionibacteriales; family Nocardioidaceae; genus Nocardioides. Next base: position 11,332 of record CAWEUA010000014.1, on the reverse strand, counting down.
CGCGTCCGCGGTGGTCACCGCCGACCTCACCGCGGCGGCGATCTCGCGGAGCGCGGGCGCGGTGACGCACGCGCGCCAGGGCTCGCCGAACATGACCCTGGCCAAGTGGCTGATCATCGGGTCCGTCCCGGCGGCACTGGTCGGTCCGTGGATCATCCACGGCGTCGCGGGCGGCGACCCCGAATCGGTCGACCAGCTGCTGTTGGAGTGCATCGGGTTCGCGCTGCTGTTCGCGGCGACGACGTACGCCCTCAGGCTCTACCTCAATCTACGGCGCAAGCGCGACGCGGGACGCAGGGTCGACCCGGATCCCCCGATCCGTCCGCTGATCACGGTGGCCGTCGGTGCCTTCGGCGGGCTGCTGGTCGGCATCACCAGCGTCGGCGCGGGGTCGGTGATCATGATCGCCCTGCTGATGCTCTACCCGGGCCTGTCCCCCGTGCGCCTGGTCGGCACGGACCTCGTGCAGGCCGTGCCGCTCGTGCTGGCCGCCGCAGCGTCGAACATCGCGATCAACGGCCTGGACTGGCACATCCTCGTCCCGCTGGTACTCGGGTCGACCCCGGGCACCGTGCTCGGCGCGCGGATCGCCCCGCGGGTGCCGCAGTCCTACATCCGCCGCGGCATCGTGATCGTGCTGACGATGTCCGGCGTGGCACTGCTGGACAAGTCGGGCTGGGCGCCGCTCGGCGCGGGCAAGGACGACACGCATCCGGTGGTGGTGGCTCTCGTCGGCCTCTCCATGGTCGTGCTCGTGCCGCTCGTGTGGGGGCTGATCCGGCGGACCGAGGGCATGCCGATGTTCGGTGCACCGACCGTGGCCGAGCTCGAGGACGGCGACGAGTCGCTCCGTCGTACGCCGTCACCCGTCGCCGAGGACGAGTCGCAGGTCCCGTGAGCGGGACCCCGTACCACCGATAGGGGAAATCAGGCGCGTCACCTCGACAAACTGAGGTCTCTCAGTAGACTTAAGCGTCTTGCCCAACCTTCTATGGAAGGCCGCGCCCATGGGTGACTGGTTCACTGCTGACTTCTTCTCGATCATCGCTGCCGCGTTCTGCGTGGGCACGATCGTCGGCCTCACCGGGATGGGGGGCGGCGCGTTGATGACGCCGGCCCTGATCTTCCTCGGTGTCGGCGACGCCGCCACCGTCGTGACCGCCGACCTCACGGCGTCCGCCATCTACAAGACCGGCGGAGCGATCACCCACGCCAAGGAGGGCCAGCCGAACTGGGGCCTCGCCAAGTGGCTGATCCTCGGCTCGGTGCCCTTCGCCCTGATGGGGCCGTATCTCATCCACCACATCGCGGGCTCGGGCGACGACCTCGACACCCTGCTGAAGAAGTGCATCGGGTTCGCGCTGCTGTTCGCCGCGACGACGTACGCGCTGCGCCTGGTGATCAACCTGCACCGCTCGCGCCACGGAGGCGGCACGCCCGACCCCGACCCGCCGATCCGGCCGCTCATCACCGTCGCCGTCGGCGCGCTCGGTGGCCTCCTGGTCGGCATCACCAGTGTCGGGTCCGGCTCGGTGATCATGATCGCCCTGGTCATGCTCTACCCGGGGCTGTCCCCGCTGCGACTGGTCGGCACCGACCTCGTGCAGGCCGTGCCGCTGGTCGCTGCCGCGGCGATCTCCAACATCGCCCTGAACGGCCTCGACTGGCATCTGCTCGTGCCGCTGCTGATCGGCTCCGTCCCCGGGACGGTCCTCGGCAGCCGGATCGCTCCGCGCGTGAAGCAGTCCTACATCCGGCGCGGCATCGTGGTCGTGCTCACCATGTCCGGCCTCGCGCTCCTCGACAAGTCGGGCTGGGGCCCGCTGGGCGCCGGCGAGGACCAGACGCACCCCGAGCTGATCGCCCTGGCCGGTCTCGTCATGGTGGCCGTGCTCCCGTTCGTCTGGGGCCTCATCCGTCGCGCCGAGGGGATGCCGATGTTCGGCAAGCCGACCGTGGCCGAGCTCGAGGGCGAACAAGAGCCTGAGGAGGCCTCAGGCGCCGCAGTCCGCGACGATCAGGCCCAGATCGGCTAGGCGGTCCACGAACTGGCGGACGTCGGGGGTGACCACCTCGGCCGGGACCTCGAACGCCTCGGCGAGGTCGCTCACGATCTCGGACTCGGTCCGGTCGCCGTCGACACAGGCCCAGACCTGGGCACCTGACCCCTCGAAAACGTAAGGCGGGCGATCGAGATGGTCCAGGTCGAGCACGACCACCCGCTCGGCCGACTCGACGTACGCCGCGCTGGTGGCGCGCCGCCAGACCGTCGCCCCCGCAGGGGGTCCGGCACCGGGTCGCACGCTCTCGGCCACGCGCCGAGTTTAGGCGTGGCACCTTCCGCCGTTACGATGATCGCTGCGATCGCATGAGAGGCACGCAACCCACATGACTTCTGCTCCACCCACCCATGCCGACTACCAGCTGAGCCAGCTCGACCAGCTCGAGGCGGAGTCGATCCACATCTTCCGCGAGGCCGCGGCGGAGTTCGAGAAGCCCGCGTTGATGTTCTCGGGCGGCAAGGACTCCATCGTGATGCTCCGGCTGGCCGAGAAGGCGTTCTTCCCCGCGAAGATCCCCTTCCCGCTGGTGCAGATCGACACCGGCCTGGACTTCCCCGAGGTGCTGGAGACCCGGGACAACTGGGTGAACCGGCTCGGCGTCCGCCTGGTCGTGGCCAGCATCGACGAGGCCATCAAGAGCGGCGTCGTCGTCGACGACGGCAAGACCAGCCGCAACCGGATGCAGACCGCCACCCTGCTGAACTGCATCGAGGAGAACGGCTTCACCGCGATGTTCGGTGGCGGCCGTCGCGACGAGGAGAAGGCCCGCGCCAAGGAGCGGGTGTACTCCCACCGCGACGACTTCGGCCAGTGGGACCCCAAGATGCAGCGCCCCGAGCTGTGGAGTCTCTACAACGGCAAGCTCCACGGCGGCGAGCACATGCGGGTCTTCCCGCTGTCCAACTGGACCGAGCTCGACGTGTGGCACTACCTCCGCCAGGAGGCGGTCGAGCTCCCCTCGATCTACTTCGCCCACCAGCGCCGCGTGTTCAACCGCGACGGCATGTGGATGAGCGAGAGCCCGCTCAACCCGTGCAAGCAGGGTGAGGAGGTCGTCGAGAAGACCGTGCGCTACCGCACCGTGGGCGACCTGACCCTGACCGGTGCGGTGGAGTCGGACGCCGACACCCTCGACAAGATCATCGACGAGATCGCCATCGCCCGGGTCACCGAGCGCGGCGCGACCCGTGGGGACGACCGGTTCTCCGAAGCCGCCATGGAGGACCGGAAGAAAGAGGGCTACTTCTGATGGACCTGCTCCGTTTCGCCACCGCAGGATCCGTCGACGACGGGAAGTCCACGCTCATCGGCCGGCTGCTGCTCGACTCCAAGTCGATCTTCGAGGACCAGCTGGAGGCCGTGGAGGCCACCAGCCACTCGCGCGGCTACGACTACACCGACCTGGCTCTGCTGACCGACGGTCTGCGCTCCGAGCGCGAGCAGGGCATCACGATCGACGTCGCCTACCGCTACTTCGCCACGCCGGCGCGGAAGTTCATCATCGCCGACACCCCGGGCCACATCCAGTACACCCGGAACATGGTCACCGGCGCCTCGACCGCCGACCTCGGGCTGGTGCTCGTCGACGCCCGCCAGGGCCTGACCGAGCAGAGCCGGCGGCACGCCGTCCTGCTCTCGCTCCTGCGCGTCCCGCACCTCGTGCTGGCGATCAACAAGATGGACCTCGTCGACTGGTCGCAGGAGACCTACGAGCGCATCCACGACGAGTTCACCCAGTTCGCCACCAAGCTCTCGATCCCCGACCTCGCGGTCGTGCCGATCTCGGCGCTGCAGGGCGACAACGTCGTGATCCGCTCGGAGAACACCCCGTGGTACGACGGTCCGACGCTGATGCACCACCTCGAGCACGTGCACGTCGCTTCCGATCGCGACCTGGTCGACACCCGCTTCCCGGTCCAGTACGTCGTACGCCCCAAGAGCGACGAGTACCACGACTACCGCGGGTACGCCGGACAGGTCGCCGGCGGTGTGCTGAAGCAGGGCGACGAGGTCGTCGTGCTGCCCAGCGGCATGACCTCGACGATCGAGGCCATCGACCTGTTCGACGAGCAGATCAGCGAGGCGTTCCCGCCGATGTCGGTCACGGTCCGGCTCGCCGACGACGTCGACGTGAGCCGCGGCGACATGATCGCCCGGGTCAAGAACGCCCCGAAGCCCAGCCAGGACATCGACGCGATGATCTGCTGGATGACCAACGACCCGCTCCGGCCGCGCCAGAAGCTCGCGATCAAGCACACGACCCGCACGGGTCGCGCCCTGGTCAAGGACATCCAGTACCGCCTCGACGTGAACACCCTGCACCGCGACCAGGACACCAAGGAGCTCGGCCTCAACGAGATCGGCCGCGTCCAGCTGCGCACCACGGTGCCGCTGCTGTGCGACCCCTACTCGAAGAACCGCACCACGGGCTCGTTCATCCTGATCGACGAGGCGACCGGCGTGACCGTCGGCGCCGGGATGATCAACTCCGGCGCCTCGAGGGCCCTCCGCGGTCGGCCTCAGCCGACCTCGCGCAGGGCGAACCGGCGTTCTCGCGGTACCAGCGACACGGTCGAGGTGATCCCCTCGGCCAGATCCGATCCGGGCGGACCAGCCCAGCGAGCGAAGCAGGGTGGGGTCGAGCAGCTTCTGGGGGCGCCGTCCGGCTTGGAGTGGTCCCACCGCGTCTCGCCGGCGTAGCCGACCACATCGGCGACGGCTCCGCGATCTCGCTGACCGTGGCGTCGCGACCGGTGCCGACGTTGACCTGGCTCGCGCCGTCGTAGTGCTCCATCAGATGCAGACACGCGGCGGCCATGTCGTCGACGTGCAGGAGCTCACGCCGAGGTGTCCCGGTGCCCCAGTTCGTGACGTACGGCGCCCCCGCGGCCACGGCCTCGTCGTACCGCCGGATCAGGGCCGGCAGCAGGTGACTGCCCGAGACCGAGAAGTTGTCGCCCGGACCGTAGAGGTTGGTCGGCATCGCGGAGATCCACGGCAGGCCGTACTCCCGCCGAACGGCCTGGACGCCGAGGATCCCGGCGATCTTGGCGATCGCGTACGCGTCGTTGGTCGGCTCGAGGTGCCCGGTCAGCAGCGAGTCCTCGGTGATCGGCTGCGGCGCCAGGCGCGGGTAGATGCACGACGACCCGAGGAACAGCAGCCGCTCGACGCGCTGCTCGAGCGCGGCGTCCATCACGTTGGTCTGGATGCGGAGGTTGTCGGAGAGGAACTCCACCGGGTGGGCGTCGTTGGCGAGGATCCCGCCGACCTTGGCCGCGGCCAGCACGACGTGGCGCGGCCGGGTGTCGGCGAAGAAGTCGAAGACCGCGTCCCGGTCACGCAGGTCGAGCTCGGCCGAACGCAGCCCGCGCAGGTCGGTGAACCCGGCCGCCTCGAGCCGCCGCCAGACGGCGGACCCGACCATGCCCCGGTGTCCCGCGACGTACGTCGTGGCGTCGCGGTCGAGCGGGCCCGGCACGAAGTCGGTCGAGCCGCTCACGGCGTCGCCGGCCAGTCCGGCAGGTCGACCCGGTCGATCCACGGCCGGCCCTCGTGCTCGAGCGCCTCGAGGTCGGCGTCCACCATGATCTGCGCCAGCCGGGCGCCGTCGACGGTCGCCTTCCAGCCCAGGATCTTCTCCGCCTTGGACGGGTCGCCGCGCAGCGCGTCGACCTCGGAGGGACGCAGGTAGCGCTCGTCGAAGCGCACGTGGTCCTCCCAGTCGAGCCCGACGTGGCTGAAGGACGCCTCCATGAACTCGCGGACGGTCATCGAGCTCCCGGTCGCCAGCACGAAGTCGTCGGGCTCGTCGGCCTGGAGCATCCGCCACATGCCCTCGACGTACTCCGGGGCGTAGCCCCAGTCGCGCTCGGCGTCGAGGTTGCCGAGGTAGACGTGCTGGTCGAGCCCGGCCTTGATCCGCGCCACGGCGCGGGTGATCTTGCGGGTCACGAAGGTCTCGCCGCGCCGCGGGGACTCGTGGTTGAACAGGATGCCGTTGACCGCGAACAGGCCGTAGGCCTCGCGGTAGTTGCGGGTGACCCAGTAGCCGTAGACCTTGGCCACGCCGTACGGCGAGCGCGGGTAGAACGGCGTGTCCTCGTTCTGCGGCGGCGTCGCCGCGCCGAACATCTCCGAGCTGGACGCCTGGTAGTAGCGGCACTCGACGCCGGACATGCGCACGGCCTCGAGCAGCCGCATCGCGCCGAGCGCGGTGGCGTTCCCGGTGTGCTCGGGCTCGTCGAAGGAGACCCGCACGTGCGACTGCGCGCCGAGGTTGTAGACCTCGTCGGGGTCGATCTCGCGCATCAGGCTGACCAGCCGCGCGCCGTCGGTGAGGTCGCCGTAGTGCAGGAACATCCGCGCGTTCTGGTCGTGCGGATCGCGGTACAGATGGTCGATCCGGCCGGTGTTGAACGTCGACGCGCGGCGGATCAGGCCGTGGACCTCGTAGCCCTTGCCGAGCAGCAGCTCGGCGAGGTACGAGCCGTCCTGGCCGGTGATCCCCGTGATCAGCGCTCGGCGCACGGCCGCTCCGTTCGAGATTGGTGGTTTCCGCTGCCTCATCAGGCGCGGCGACTGAGGTCCCGAGCATAGCCAAACTGCCGTGTCGGACGGGGCCGATGTGGCAGGGTGGTCGGGTGCCCGAGCTCGCCGATCCGACCGTGGAGACGTACACCGTCTGCTCGGTCCCGATCGCGGCTGTCGACGCGACCGGAGCGGCCACCAGGATCGTCCGCGACGCGGTCGAGGAGCGGTCCTGCCAGGTGCATCTGTGCAACGCCTACACCCTGTCCCTCGTCGACCAGGACGTCGAGCTCCGCGCCGCGTTGACCGCCGCCCAGCTCAACCTCGCCGACGGGGCGCCCGTGGCGCTGATGGGCCGCAGGCAGGGCATGACGGGTCCCGTCCGCGGGAGCGAGCTGGTCGACAAGGTCGCCACCATGGGCAGCACCCAGGTGCGCCACTACCTGTACGGCGGCAAGGACGGCGTCGCCGAGCTGATGGCCGACCAGCTGCGCCGACAGGTGCCTGGCCTGGAGGTCGTCGGCACCGAGGCTCCGCCGTTCACGCCGATCACCGACGAGCACCTCGAGGGGCTGGTCCAGCGCGTGCGTGACTCCGGGGCGAACCTTCTGTGGATCGGTCTCGGGACGCCGCGCCAGGACTACCTCGTGCACCGTCTGGCCGACCGCCTGCCGATGCCGATCGTCCCTGTGGGGGCGGCATTCGACTTCTGGTCCGGGGCGGTCCGAGAAGCACCCCGTGTCGTCCGGGGCACCGGCCTCGAATGGGTGTACCGCCTCGCCGCGGAGCCCAGGCGCCTGTGGCGCCGGTACCTGATCGGCAATCCCCGCTTCCTGGTCACCGCCTGGCGCCATCGAGGATCAGGCCAGGGTTGAGCGGTCTCGATGACTGAGGGGCCGGATCTCGGCCTCGGCGGCCCGCACCGACGCACCGGCTGGGACGTGACCAAGGACCAGAGCATGGGCTCGATGCTGGCACCCTGTTCCGATCGTGACCGGGCCGAGGATGCTGGCACCGACTACGACGATCACACCGTCCGTCGAGCACCACCAGGCGCCCGTGCCAGACCGTGAGCCGCGGCCCTGCCGTGACGCTCACCGGGATCCCGCAGCCGATCACCACCACACCCACGGCCATCAGGAAGACGGCGATCGCCAGTGGGTGCTGCTACCGAACGCCTGGCGCATCTGTTGGGCGAAGGGAAGAGCATGAGGAACACCTGGATCCGAGGAGTGCCTCGAGGTGGCTTGCCCGTCCTGGAGGACGGCTCGGCGCACGATCTGACCCTCGTCGCATCGCTACACTCCCCTGGTCGAACGCACAGGTAGCCGAGGGGGGCCGTCATCTCCGTCGTGATCGCCGTTGCCGCCCAGACTCCGCCCCCGATGGGCGGCCAAGCGGCCATGGTGCAGGCCCTCCTGGATGCGGACGACCCGCGGGTGCGCCTGATCCACGTCCCGTTTCGTTTCAGCGACTCGATGGCGGACATGGGACGGCCGGGGGTTGCCAAGGTGGGACGTCTCATGCGCGCGATCGTCGGCACGTGGCGGGCGCGACGTCTCGGTGCCACGGATCTCTACTTCTGTGTCGCCGGTGCGCAACGTTTCCCTTTGTGGCGAGACGCCGCGTTCCTCGCGGCTTGCCGGTGGCGTTTCGAGCGCAGGGTGTACCACTTCCACGCGGGAGGAGCCGGCGACTACCTGCGCCGAGCCTCTCAGTGGGAACGCGTGCTCTTGACTCGAGCCATCGGCCGACCCGAGCTGGGCATCAAGCTGAGTGCCACGAGCCCGGACGACCCGGAGTACTTTCGGGCTCGCTCCGTGGTCGTCGTATCCAACGGGCTGGGTGAATCGGACGACCTTCCGGCGCAGCAGCCTGAACGACGTCGTCAGTCCGGTGATCCGGTCCGTCTGCTCAGCGTTGGCAGGCTCGCTGCAAGCAAGGGCTGCTTCCGACTCGTTCAGCTGGTTCACGATCTCCGTGACCGTGGGGTGGATGCCTCGGCGGAGCTCGTCGGCGACCCCGACGGGGCTGAGACCATCGAGCAGCTGCACGTCTTGATTCGCAAGCTGGGTCTCGAGAACAACGTCATTCTCCGCGGCTCCTTGGCCGGCGAGGCGAAATGGGACGCCTTCGGTACTGCTGACTTCCTGGTTTTCCTCACGGACTTCGAGCACGAGAACGTGCCGCTGGTGATCATCGAGTCCATGATGTGCGGGCTCCCTGTCGTCGCAACCCGATGGCGAGGAATCCCAGGACTGCTTGCCGACGGTGATCTCGGAGCACTGGTCGACCTCTCCGACTGGGCCACCCTTGTCGACGACGTCACCAGCCTGGTTCGCGACCCGGAGGGCACCCAGGCAAGGGCACTCCGAGCCCGCCAAGCCTGGCGTCGCCAGCACACGGCAACGGCGTACCGAGTGGCATTGACCGATGCCCTGTCCGCTCGAGAAGGAGGACGGCCTCGGTGAGCCGGATCGTAGTGACGGGTGGCTCCGGGTTCATCGGTAGCTACCTCATCGAAGAACTCGTCCACGAGGGTCACGCAGTTCTGAACCTGGACATCTGTCGACCGCATACGCGACCCGAGACATGGCGTGAGGTGGACATCACACGCCAGTCCGCCGTCGAGACCGCCTTCGCCGATTTCGCCCCGGACTCAGTGATCCACCTGGCTGCTCGGACCGACACGTTGTCGGACGACGTGGACGAGTACTCCAGAAACTGGATCGGGACCGAGGTCACCGCACGCGCCGCCCGCGATCTCGGGGTCGCGAAGTACGTCTCGACGTCGACGCAGTACGTGCACGCCACCGATCGGGCACCGCTCGGCGACGACGACTTCTCGCCCTTCACGGCGTACGGCGAGAGCAAGGTCGCGGTCGGAGGCCGTCACCCGTTCTTCGTTGGACGGAAGCAGTACGGCCTACGCCATCATCCGGCCTACCAACATCTGGGGCCCTGGGCATCCGAGGTACCCGACCGAATTCTGGCGGATCGTGCGTCGCGGCCTGTACGTCCACCCCGCTGTTCGACCTCCGGTGCGTCGCGCGTACGGATACGTCGGCACGGTGACCTGGCAGATCAGGTCCCTGCTGGCCCTCGACACATTCCCCGATGGACAGGTCCTCTATGTGGGCGACCGGCTCATTGTCCTCGATGACTGGGTCGACGGGTTCAGCCGCGCCCTTCGTGGCAGGGACGCCCGTCGGGTCGATCCTCGTGTGCTCACCGCGCTCGGGCGACTGGGCGACCTCCTCACCCGCGTCGGCGTTCGTCCTCCGCTCACATCGAGCCGCGTCAGCAACATGATCCGACCTAGTGAGGCCCCGATGGAGCCAACCTTCAGGCTCCTTGGTGAGTCGCCGTGGTCGCTCGACGAAGGGATCACCGAGACCGTTCAATGGCTGAACGCAGCCCGGTCCGAACCGAAGTCTGCGTGAGTGAGCCCGGCTCTTTCCGTCCCGACGAGTGTCTGCCTCGGTCATACTGATGACCTGCGTCGAGCGCATTTGCGGCGCCCGTCCGGGTTGGCTGGCTCTGTTGACGCTCAATCACGTGCTGAAGGCCGACGATGACGGGAGGTGACCGGTGAGTCTCATCGGCGACGCTTCCACGGTCGACGCCGCCAAGGGACGTCGCGCCGAGACTCAGGCTCTCTCCTTCACCTTGGTGCTCGTCCTCGCAGGCTCGGTGCTCGTGGGGTTGGGCCTCTTCGCAGGATCGATGGCACCGGCGGGCATCGCAGGTGTGCTGGTCATCGGGGCAGCCACCCTCTCACTTCCCGGCGCCACCGCGACCCGACTCATGGGTGCGGCCGTTGTGCTGGCACCCGACCTCGTCACCGTGGCCCATGTAGGCGGATCACCCGTCACGGCCCGCACGGCCGTGTTCTTGCTGCTCGAGATCGCCACGCTGTTCGCTCTGCTCCGGCAGCGGCTGATCCTCCGAGTGCCGGCGCCCGCCCTCGTGCTCGTTCTGACCTTTGCAGGCATGATCGGCGCAGTCCAGAACGATCGCACGAAGAACGTTCCGGAGTTCCTCGTTCTGACCGTGTTCCCTCTTGTCGTCGGCGCCACGCTCGCCTCCGACCGCAGGGTTGCGCGCGAGTTCCTGGTGGGCATCACGGCGGCCACATTGATCCTGTGCCTGGTCGGGCTGGTTGAGACGGCGACCGACCACGTCTTCTTCGTCGACCCCAACGGATTGTTCGCCGATACGTTCATCCGCGCCGACCATGTGCGCGCGGCAGCCGGGTGGGCTTTCCCGACGGAGTTCTCCGCCTTCTTGTGCCTCACCGGTTTTCTTGTCATCGATGTCTTTCGTGCTCGTTGGGGCACCTTCGGGATGATCGCCGCTGGGGTTCTGGTCACGGCGTCCGTCATCGCCACCCAATCCAGGTCGGGACTCATCGGTCTGGTGGCCGGCGCCCTGGTGTACCTCCTGCTGCAGCGCCGGCTGGGGCAAGGGCTGCGGGTCATCGGTGCCCTCGGAGCGGCTCTGCTGCTACTCCTGGTGCTGCCGGGCGCCGCGCCCGAGTCCTCCGGCCGCATTCGTCGTCAGTCGCTCACGCCCGGGAGCGGAGACGAACGCCACCGTGACTTACCGTCAGGAGCTCTACCACGACGCCGCGGCGGCGCTGGCCGACCGGCCATTGTTCGGCTACGGCTATGGCTCGGGTAGGAGTGTCGTCCACGAATGCGCTTGGGTCGTATTTCGGGGACTTGACCGATCTCGCG
>CAWEUA010000013.1:0-183256 GCA_963812055.1 uncultured Actinomycetota bacterium | reverse complement strand
GCGACCCGGACGACGATGGCGCTCGGGTGTAGCGACCTCTCGGGCTCAGTGCCGGGTCAGGTCGGCGGCGCCGATGAGCCCCGCGCGGTTGCCGAGCCGCGCGCGCCGGATCTCGAGCATCGGGCGGTAGCCGCGACCGGTCAGCTGGGCACCGAACGCCGCCCTGGCCGGCCCGAGCAGGAGCTCGTCCGCTGCGCTGACGCCACCTCCGACGACGACCACCGCCGGGTCCAGCACGGCGGTCAGCGAGGCGATGCCCTCACCGAGCCACCTGCCCACGGACTCGAGCTGTTCGATGGCGAACCGGTCGCCGTCGTGGGCCGCCTCGGTCACGAGCGGTCCGGTGATGGCATCCGGATCGCCACCGGCGCGATCCACGAGTGCGGCCGCGAGCAGTGACCCCCCTCGCGCCGCGGCCCGCACCTCGCGCACGAGCGCGGACCCGCTCGCGTACATCTCCAGGCAGCCTCGGTTGCCGCAGCCGCAGAGGATGCCATCGGGGACGACGCGCATGTGCCCGATCTCGGCCCCGACCCCGAATGCGCCGCGGTACAGCGCGCCGTCGACGACGACACCGCCACCGACGCCCGTGCCGACCGTGACGAGCAGGAGGTCGTCGGCGTCATGTCCGGCACCGAACTGGAACTCGCCCCAGGCCGCCGCGTTCGCGTCGTTCTCGACGACAACCGGCAGGTCCAGCGTGCTGCTCGAGGTCGGCCTTGAGGTCGAGGTCTCGCCAGGCGAGGTTCGGGGCGAACAGGACGACCGCTCGCGACTTGTCGATGTAGCCGGCCGCCCCGACGCCGACCGCCTCGATCGGGTGACGCGACCGCAGCTCCTTGACGAGCGTCTCGATGGCGGCCTCGATCGCCGCCACGTCGGTGGCCGGAGACTCGACCACGAGCTCCTCGAGGATCGTCCCGTGCTCGTCGACGACACCGCCGGCGATCTTGGTGCCACCGACATCGATCCCGCAGGCCAGACTCACGACTCGTCCTCCGGCCACGGCTCGGAGTCGTCGTCGAGGTCGATCCGCTCGACGGAGCCGCCGCGGGTGGGCGCGTGGGTCGCCATCATCCCGGAGACGGCGAGCATCAGGGACGACGCGGCGCTGGCCAGGTGGGCACGCACCTCCGGGCTCGTCTGCCGGAACGCGGTGATCGGTGCGACACACCGGGCACCACGCGCACTCCGCCGAGCCTGTCGCGAGGTGCTCGTGCACCTCCTCGGACAGCGAGTCCGCCATCGCGGAGACGCCGTCGCCGTGCTCGCGGGCCCAGCCGGAGAGGGCGCCGAAGAGCTTCGCGGCCTCCTCGGCCACGCTCCCCACGGGCTCCGGGTCGTCGGTCTGGGTCACGTCGCGTCCAATCCTGCTCGGCTCATGCTGGGCTCATGCCTCGCCTCGGTCCTCGGCGAACCTCACCTGGAGCTCGCCCCCCTCCACGCGAGCGCCGGCGACCCGGCGCCTCGCCAGCCCCGCGGGAAGGGTGAGGAGACGACGATACGACGCGACCGTCACCACCAGGTCGTCGCCGTCCCTCGCCAGGTCGACGTCGGCGCGACCGACGAACGGCAGCCGCAGTCGCAACAGCGCGCCCTCCGAGCTCCGGGTGATCCGCAGCGGCTCCGCCGTCTCAGGTACGGCGAGCGGGTCGGCGCCGGCGTACAGGGTGCGGCCGACGTCCAGCAGCTCGGGCACGCCCACGGGCTCGGTCGGCGCGGTACTCCGACCGCCACACCGGGAGCCCGGCGAACGACTCGTCCACCTGCGTCGAGCACCTCGGCCTGCGACCTCACCCACCCGGCCCGCCACGGGTCGTCGCCCTCGGCCGGGAAGACCCGGTTGGCCACGACGCCGTCGACGCGGTAGCCGAAGAGCGACAAGGTCGTGAAGCTCCGACGTGCCTCGGCGAGCACCACCTGCTCGGGGGTCAGCACCAGACGCACCCCGGCCTCGGGCCCGGTGAGCAGCGCACGCACCTCGTCGAGCTCGGCATGGAGCCGCTCGACGGCGCGCGAACACGTCGTCCTCGGGCATCGGGACGCCGGCCGCGCGCGTCAGCACCGGCTTGAGGGCCTTCACCACCCGGCGTTCGACCGGGAAGACCCGGGTCATGTACCACCCCAGCGCCTCCGGCAGCGCGAGCAGCCGTAGCGTCTCGGCGGTGGGCGCGCAGTCGACGATGACGGTGTCCCAGTCGTCCGAGAGGGCGTGCAGGCGCAGCTCGAGCAGCGCGAGGACCTCCTCCGCGCCCGGGATGACCGTCAGCTCCTCCGCGGCCACCGGGTCGACGCCGGCGACCTCGAGCACCGAGAGCAGGTAGCCCTGGATCTCCGCCCAGGACTGCTCGAACCGCCGCTGCGCGTCCACCTGGTGCACGAAGAGGTTGGGCGCGACCTGCTCGGGCTCATGGCCCACGGTGACGCCGAAGGCGTCGGCCAGCGAGTGGGCCGCGTCCGTGGACAGCACCAGCGTGCGGCGACCCGACTCGGCGGCGAGGGTCGCGGTCGCGGCGGCGATCGTCGACTTCCCGACCCCGCCCTTCCCTGTGAACAGCAGGATGCGCACGTAGTGCAGGTCAGCCGGCACTCGACGCGCTTCTTGAGGCCCTTGAGCGCGGTGTCGATCAGGATCTTCTCGCCCTTGCGCTTCAGCATCCCGATCAACGGGATGGAGACGTCGAGGGCGAGGCGGTAGGTCACGTCCGTGGTGCCGTCGCCTCGGTCGCCGAGGACGTAGGCACCGTCGAGGGCGCGCAGCATCTTGCCCTCGACCAGCGTCCAGGTGACCTGCTCGTCACCGGACCAGGTGTAGGCGAGCGTGTACTCGTCCTTGATCGGCGACACGTCCAGCCGGAAGAAGACCTGATCGGCCCGGCCGTCGGGCAGCTCGGAGACGACGTCCGCGGTCGTCACGCCCTTCGCCCAGGTGGGGTATGCCGGGAAGTCCGCGATCACGGCCATGACCTCGCTCGGCGGCGCGTCGACGACGATCGAGGACGTGGTCTGGTCGGCCATCGTGATCCCCTCGTGTTGGCTGCGCGGCGGCATCGGAGCCGGGCCGGAGGTGCCCCGTTCCCGGCCCGGCGAGACTATCGGATGGGGTCGGTGCCGCCCGGCGGTAACCTCCCACCCGGACCCCGTGACCAGAGCGTGGAGGCAGACGTGAAACCGGCGTCGGAGCCGACCTGGAGGCAGCGTGCGTGAGTACTCGACCCCGCTGAACGTCGACGTCCCCGCGACCGGCAACCTGACCGACGACGTGGTCGCCAACGCGGCGGAGGCGCCCGACGCCGTCGTCTTCTCCCGGCGCTCCGCCCAGGATCCCCGGGGCTGGCACGACGTCACGGCCGCCGAGTTCCTGGCCGAGGTCCGCGGAGTCGCGAAGGGCCTGGTCGCCGCCGGCATCGAGGTGGGCGACCGGGTGGGGCTGATCTCCAAGACGCGCTACGAGTGGACCCTGGTCGACTACGCGATCTGGTTCGCCGGGGCGGTCACCGTGCCGGTCTACGAGACGTCGTCGGCCGACCAGATCGAGTGGATCCTCGGCGACTCGGGTGCCGTCGCCGTGGTCGCCGAAGGGCCGGACCACACCGCCCGGATCGCCGAGCGGCGCTCCGGGCCTGCCCGAGCTCAACCACGTCTGGTCCCTGACCGACAACGCGATCGAGGTCCTGCGCCGCCTGGGAGACGACATCGCCGACGACGAGCTGGAGTCTCGACGTACGACGGCGACGCCGCTCGATCTCGCCACGGTGATCTACACCTCCGGCACGACCGGCCGACCCAAGGGGTGCGAGCTCACGCACGGCTGCTTCATGTTCGAGCTCGGCGTCGCGGTCCCCGAGCTCCACGAGCTGTTCGAGTCCGATGACGCCTCCACGCTGCTCTTCCTTCCGCTCGCGCACGTGTTCGCCCGCATCATCCAGATCGGCTCGGTGAAGGCCCGGGTGCGTCTCGGGCACAGCGCGGACGTGAAGCGGCTCCTCCCCGACCTGGCGGAGTTCCAGCCCACGTTCCTGCTGGCAGTCCCCCGCGTGTTCGAGAAGGTGTTCAACACCGCGTCACAGCGGGCCACCGTCGGAGGGCCGCGGGGGCATCTTCGACCGCGCTGCCGAGACGGCGATCACCTACTCGCGCGCCCGCGAGCGCGGCAAGGTCCCGATGACCGTCCGCGTCCGGCATGCCGTGTTCTCGCGTCTCGTCTACGCCAAGCTGCGGTCGGCGCTCGGCGGGCGCTGCCGGTACGCCGTCTCCGGTGGCGCGCCGCTCGGCGACCGGCTCGGCCACTTCTACCGCGGGATCGGGCTGACCGTCCTCGAGGGCTATGGCCTGACCGAGACGACGGCGGCCGTCACGGTGAACCGACCCGAGGCCGTCAAGATCGGGACGGTCGGCCAACCACTCCCGGGCACCGAGGTGCGCGTCGCGGAGGACGGCGAGCTGCAGTTCCGAGGGCGGTCAGGTCTTCTCGGGCTACTGGCGGAACGAGGAGGCCACCGTCCGCCGTCCTCGACCGCGACGGATGGTTCCACACCGGCGATGTCGGAGAGATCGACGAGGAGGGCTTCGTCCGGATCACGGGCCGGATGAAGGAGATCCTGGTGACCGCGGGCGGCAAGAACGTCGCCCCTTCGGTGCTCGAGGACCGGGTCCGGGCACACTCGCTGGTCAGCCAGTGCCTCGTCGTCGGCGACGGCCAGCCGTTCATCGCGGCCCTCGTCACCATCGACCCCGAGGCCTTCACCGACTGGGCCGCCGCACACGGCAAGTCCGACGACATCGCGGCGAACGTCGACGACCCTGATCTGCGCGACGAGATCCAGCAGGCCGTGGACGAGGCGAACGTCGCCGTCTCGCGGGCCGAGTCGATCCGCAAGTTCGTGATCCTCCCCGCCGACTGGACCGAGGAGGCCGGTCAGCTCACACCCAGCCTCAAGCTCAAGCGCAATGTCGTCGTCCGCGAGCAGAAGGACGAGATCGCCGCCCTGTTCGCCTGAGCGGTCTCGCGCGGCCGTCAGGCGAGGACCGCGCGCTGACGCTCAGCGCGGCCCCGTGGGCCATGACGCCGGCCGCGCAGGGTGTGGGTCCTTTCTTTGCCAAAGTTCGCCACGCACGTGGCCGTCGCTCACACCTAACATCTGACACGCGAGTTCCGGGCTCATCACGGGAGGGCTCCAGTCCTTCAGAGACCGGTTCGCGCGCCTCACGTACTGCCAGCCCGCCATCCGCCGGACGGCAGATGTCCGAGCGAAAGGGAAATCGGCCATGGATCGCCGCAGGCTGCTCCTCATTCTCGCCGTGTTCGTCGCCATCATGGGCACGGCACTGGTGTTCCTCTACGTCCAAGGCGCCGACAAGCGCGCGAACAACCAGTTCGACAACGTCAGCGTGCTCAAGGCCACGCAGGACATCGCCGCCGGCGAGAACTACGACCAGGCGCTGGCCGCGGGCAAGATCTCGCTCGGCCGACGTCCCGCAGTAACCAGCTGACCACCGGGTACCAGACCACGACGACGGCGCTCAAGGGCAAGATCGCCTCGGTCCCGATCTTCGCCGGCCAGCAGATCATCGAGCAGCCAGTTCGGCGACTCGGTCAGCAGCCACGTCGACCTCGCCTGGCGATCCCCAAGGGCATGATGGCGATCTCGGTGAACCTGACGGACCCCGACCGGGTCGCCGGCAACATCCAGAACGGCTCCGCAGGTCGCCATCTTCGTCACCGGGTCAGCTGACCAACGGCGGCGACCGGCGCCTGCCACGGGACGGCGACGTCTCAGTCGACCCGGCTGCTGCTGCCCAAGGTCATGGTCCTGAACGTCGGCTCCCCGCAGCCGCCGACGACGTCGACGACCACGGACGAGACGGCGACCCAGACGACCGAGCAGCTTCCCGGACGCTGTTGACGCTCGCCGTCACGCAGAAGGAGGCTCAGAAGGTGATCCTCGCCTCCAAGGCCCTCGACCTGACCTTCGGCCTGCTGAACGACGAAGAGCAACGTCAAGCCCGCGTCCCGGCACGTCCACCGTGGTCAAGTCCCTGTTCGCCAAGTGAGCTGACATGCCCGTCATCGTCGATCCCGACAGCACCACAGCCCGGCGGCTGCTCGGTGCCCTGCCCGCCTGGCTGCCAGTCGGTGGACACCACCGAGCGGCTGCTGCCGTGGCTCGCCCAGCACCCCGAGGAGTACGTCGTGGTGCTGGGGCCGAACATCTCGTTCGGCGACGGCGTGACCGTCTGCGAGAGCCTGCGGTCGTCACGGCCCACCACCAGCGTCGTCTTCGTCCGGCCCGCCCTCGACACCGCCCTGCTCGCCCGGGCGATGCAGGCGGGTGCGCGGGAGGTCGTGGCCATGGACGACCTCCACCTGGTCGCCGGCGCCGTCTCCCGCGCGCACTCGTTCTCGCAGGCGCTGCGCGGACCCGGAGGCCTCGAAGCACAACGGCCACGTGATCTCGATCTTCTCGCCCAAGGGCGGGGTCGGGAAGACGACGGTCGCGGTCAACCTCGCGCTCGCGCTGACCGACAACGGCTCGCGCAAGGTGTGCCTGGTCGACTTCGACCTGGCCTTCGGCGACGTCGCGATCACGCTCCAGCTCTTCCCGTCGCACACGGTCGAGCACGCGATCGGGTCCGAGGACGACCTCGACGCGCCGATGCTCAACTCGCTGCTGACGCGCTACCAGGACACGCTGCAGGTGCTGGCGGCGCCGAGCCACCCGGACGTGCGCGAGCGGATCTCGCCGCTGCTGATCTCGAAGGTGCTGCGCACGCTGCGCACGATGTACGACTTCGTCGTCGTCGACACCGCGCCGGCCTTCGACGAGCAGACGCTGACCGCGCTGGACGAGACCGACGAGTGCATCATCGTGGCGACGCTCGACGTACCCGACGCTGAAGAACGTGAAGGTCGCCCTGGACACGCTCGAGATGCTCAACATCGGCCGCGGGCACCGCTACCTCCTCCTGAACCGCGCCGACGACGCCGTCGGCATCGGCGCGGAGAAGGTGGAGACGATCCTCGGGATGAATGTCGCGTCGCAGATCTCGACCTCGATCGACATCGCGGCCGCCACCAACGCCGGCACGCCGATCATCGCGGCCAGCCCGCACCACCCGTCGAGCTCGGCGTTCCGGGCCTCTCGACCCTGCTCGCCGGCGAGCCGGCAGGCCGTGCCGGACGCTGGACCGCACCCCCGTCGGGCGACCAGGAGAACGACCGGTTCGCCAAGCTCTTCCGGATCAAGAGGTGACATCGTGAGCAGTCTCGCCGAACGACTGGCCGCGGCCCGCAAGCAGAGCGAGGCCGGTGCGCCCCGCCGCCTCCCGCCGCCTCCGCGGGGTCCGGAGGAGGGCGAGCAGGCCAGTCCTCCGCCCGCCGCGCGGCGGCAACGGCAGCGGCGACGGTGGCGACGACGCCGGCAGTCCGTACGCGCGTCGCGCCGGTGACGACGAGCCGGGCATCGTCCCGTCGCGGCAACGCCGAGCACGAGCGCCTCGAGGAGCTCAAGCAGGACGTGCACACCGAGCTGCTCAAGCAGCTCGGTCCCGCAGCTGTACGACGCCAACCTCGACCAGGCCGAGCTCGACCAGCGGGTCCGCGGCTGTCCTGGGCCAGCTGATGAGCTCGCAGGAGCGCCCGATCAGCAACGCCGACCGCAACCGGCTCACGCAGGAGATCAGCGACGACATCCTCGGGTACGGCCCGATCGAGCCGTTCCTGCGCGACGACGACGTCTCCGAGGTCATGGTCAACGGCCCCGACTCCATCTGGCTGGAGAAGGACGGCAAGCTGATGAAGGCCAACGCGCAGTTCGGCGACGAGGCCCACGTCCGCCGGACCATCGACAAGATCGTCTCCCGCATCGGCCGCCGCGTCGACGAGTCCAGCCCGATGGTCGACGCGCGTCTCCCTGACGGCAGCCGTGTCAATGCGGTGATCCCGCCGCTGGCCGTCGACGGGTCCTCGCTGACCATCCGTAAGTTCGCCGCCGACCCGCTGACCTCCGACGACCTGATCGCCTTCGGCACGCTCAGCGAGCGTTCGGTGGAGTTCCTCGAGGCCTGCGTGCGCGGCCGGCTGAACATCATCGTGTCCGGGTAGCACCGGTGCCGGCAAGACGACCACGCTGAACGTGCTGTCGTCGTTCATCCCCGAGGACGAGCGCATCGTCACCATCGAGGACGCAGCGGAGCTCCAGCTCAAGCAGGACCACGTGGTCCGGCTCGAGTCGCGCCCGGCCAACATCGAGGGTCGGGGCATGGTCACGATCCGCGACCTGGTGAAGAACGCCCTGCGTATGCGTCCCGACCGCATCATCGTCGGTGAGGTCCGTGACGCCTCCGCGCTCGACATGCTCCAGGCGATGAACACCGGCCACGACGGCTCGATCTGCACCCTGCACTCGAACGGTCCCCGCGACACCCTGGCCCGCATGGAGACCATGGTGCTGATGGCCGGCATGGACCTGCCGGTGCGGGCCATCCGCGAGCAGGTCGCCTCCGCGGTCGACCTGATCGTGCACCAGACGCGCTTCAAGGACGGCTCTCGCCGCATCACCAGCCTGACCGAGGTGGAGCGGATGGAGGGCGACATCATCACCCTCCAGGACATCTTCGTCTACGACCACTCGGCCGGGTTCGACGAGGACGGCAAGGCGCAGGGCTACCTGCGCTCGACCGGCCTGCGACCGAAGTTCCTGGACAAGATGGAGCACTCCAACGTGCACGTGGACCCGATGCTCTTCGCGATGGAAGGCCTGCGGTAACCCTGGTGACCACCCTGACCCTCCCGCTCGCGGCTCGTCCGAGACCTCGACGAGCTGGCTGCTGTACGCCGGGATCGGCGCGCTCGGTCTCGGCCTGCTGGTCCTGCTCGTGCTGGCTGTCCCGCGTCAGCGGAGGCTGACGACCGAGGAGCGGGTCGCTGCAGTACGCCGCGCAGGCGAACGCCTGCAACCCGGATGCCGGCGCACCGGCCCCGTGCCCATGCGGGCCTCCCGACGACTCACGCGCTCGAGTCGGCCAAGACCGCCGCAGCGAACGATGCTCAAGCGCAACCGGGGGCTCGAGGCGAAGATCGCGCAGCGCCTGGAGGGCGCCGGCAGCAAGTGGCGGCCGGCCGAGTGGCTGCTGTTCCACGCCGGGGTCTTCCTGCTCTCGTCGCTCGTCGGCCTGCTGCTCGGTGGCGGCAACCTGTCCTCGGGCTCATCTTCATGGCCTCGGCGCGATCGGTCCGTGGTTCTACCTCGGCTTCCGGCGCAAGACGCCGCAAGAAGAAGTTCGAGCGGGCCCTTCCCGACACGCTGCAGCTGATGTCTGGCTCGCTCGCGGCCGGCCTCTCGCTCGCCCAGTCGGTCGACACGATCGTCAAGTGACGGCACCGAGCCCGTCGCCGGCGAGTTCCGCAAGGTGCTGGTCGAGACCCGCCTCGGTCTGTCGCTCGAGACCGCTCTCCAGGGTGTGGCCGACCGGTTCCAGAGCAAGGACTTCGAGTGGGTCGTGATGGCGATCAACATCCAGCGACAGGTCGGCGGCAACCTCGCCGAGCTGCTCAACACCGTCGCCGGCACGATCCGCGAACGCGAGTACATGCGCCGCCAGGTCGCGGCCCTCGCGGCCGAGGGCAAGCTCTCGGCGTATGTGCTCGGTGGGCTGCCGCCGGCGTTCCTGCTCTACCTGCTGCTCGCCAACCGCACCTACGTCATGGTGCTGTTCACCACGACCCATGGGCTGGCCATGCTCGGTCTCGGCGCAGTCATCCTCTCCGTGGGTATCTTCTGGATGTCCCGCATCGATCAAGGTCGAGGTGTGAGATGACCCTGTTGCTGATCCTGGGCGGCGCCCTCGTCGTGCTCGCCATCGTGCTGATCTCCGCCGCGGCCGGCACGACGGCGGGCGGACAGTCCGGTGAGCGGCGTCGACCGCTCGGTCGCCGCTGGTCCAGGCGCTGACGAACGCTCCCAAGGAGCTCACCAAGGAGTACGACGAGTCCTTCGGCGACCGGATCATGGCGCCGCTGCAGAGTCGGGCATCCGGGCTCGCTCGGCGGCTGTCGGGCAGCGACGCTCCCGAGCGGATCCGCAAGCGCCTGGACGTCGCCGGCAACCCGGTCGGCTGGACCGTCGAGCGCGTCCAGGCCGGCAAGGTGATCGGTGCGATCGTGCTGTTCCTGATCTCCACTGCGCTGACCTCGCTGATGGGCACCGGCTTGAGCCTCCGGATCTGATCCTGATCGTGGGCGCCACCGCGGTCGGCTGGCTCGGGCCGAACCTGTACCTGTACCAGAAGGTCTACGACCGCTCGAAGCGGATGCAGCGCGACCTGCCGGACGCGATCGACCTGATGACCATCAGCGTCGAGTCCGGCCTCGCCTTCGACGCCGCCGTCCAGCAGGTCGCGCGCAACACCGAGGGCCCGCTCGCCGACGAGTTCTCCCGGGTGCTCCGCGAGATGCAGATCGGCCAAGGGCGTGCCCAAGCCCTGCGCGGTCTCGCCGACCGCACCGAGGTCGACGACGTGAAGAGCTTCGTGACCTCGATGGTGCAGGCCGACAGCTTCGGCATCCCGATCGCGAACGTGCTCCGGATCCAGTCCTCGGAGATCCGGACCAAGCGCCGTCAGCGCGCGGAGGAGCAGGCGCAGAAGGTGCCGGTGAAGATCACCGTGCCGCTGATCTTCTGCATCCTGCCCACGCTGTTCATCGCCGTCATGGGCCCCGCCGTCATCCACATCATGGACTCGTTCTCCGGCAGGACGTGAGAGCAGGCCGATGATCTGGGGCACCGCAGGTCGACAGCACACCTGGCTCGCCGTCGGAGCGCGCTCGTTCGCGCTCCTGAGCCTGGTGATGCCGCTGATCCTGACGAACAACCAGCTCCTCCTCCTGGCGCTGCTGGCGGTCGGGGCCATCTGGGCCGCCGTGACCGCCGGGGAGCTCCTGGGCATCCCGGGAACGCTGCTGCTCGTGCTCGACGCCGCCCTGATCGGCTCCGTGGCCGGCCTGTCGTCCCACTCGACGACGGCCGTCCTCGGCGCGATGGCCGTCCCGCCGTTCACGGCCGGCCTCTCGCGCGGGCTCCGGGGCGTCGCCCTGTCCCTGTCGGCCGAGCTCACGGCGTACGTCGTCATCGCGTTCAGCGCACCTGAGACTCGACGGACCAGGGCACCGCGGCCTTCACCTGGGCGGTGACCGGGCTGGGGCTCGGGCTGATCGCGGCCTTCGTCCGCCGCACCTTCCTCCAGGCCAATGACCCGCAGCGTGCCTACCGTGACGCGCAGGCCCTGATCCGCGAGCTGATCACGCTCTCCGGCCGGCTGAGCTCGGGACTCGACCCGGTGGCGCTGGCCGGCCAGATCGCCAGCGCGGTGCGCGATGAGCTGCCGGTCGCTGCCCTCACCGTTCACATCCCGCGCGGCGAGGTGCTGACGCCCCTCGTCGGCGACACGGGCATGGCCTCCCCCGAGCTGGCCGTCAGCGAGGAGCTGGCGCAGTACAGCCTGATGACCGGCAACGTCCGCGTCGTCGGCCACAGCTTCGCCTTCCCGCTGAACAGCGGCGGGGGCGTGGCGGCGATCGTCTCGGGTGTGCTCGCGCCCGGGCTCGACCCGCAGGCGATGGACCTGCCCCGCCGACTGTCGGGACTGGACCGTCGGCTGAGCCCGGCCACGGTGCGGCTCGACACGGCCGTGCTGTTCCTGGCGTTCCGTGACTCCGCCACCGTCGAGGAGAGGCGGCGACTGGCCCGCGAGATGCACGACGGCGTCGCCCAGGAGATGGCGTCGCTGGGCTACTTCGTGGACACGCTGGTCGACCAGGAGGCCGAGGGGTCCGTCCGAGCGCGCCAGCTCACGATGCTGCGCGAGCGGCTGACGATGGTCGTGGGCGAGGTACGCCGCTCGGTGCAGACGCTGCGCACCGAGATCGGCGAGAACGACTCCCTCGGCACCGCGATCGGCTCCCTGGCCCGGCACCTCAGCGCCAGCAGCGGGATCCCGATCCACGTGACCCTGGACGAGAAGACGACGCGGCTGCGACCGGAGGTCGAGAGCGAGCTGCTGCGGATCGCCCAGGAGGCCATGACCAACGCCGTCCGCCACGCCCACGCGACCGCCATCAACGTGCAGTGCTCCGTCGCTCCACCGTCGGCGGAGATCGTGATCGCCGACAACGGCCGCGGGTTGGGTGCGCGTCGCGACGACTCCCACGGGCTCGAGATCATGCGCGAGCGCGCGGCGCTCGTGGACGGAGACCTCACGGTGACGAACAACAGCCCGCACGGCACGGTGGTGTCCGTTAGGCTGAGCCGCCCCGGCGTGTCGGAGCAGGAGCCGCCCGCAGAACCCGACAGTCTGCCCGCATAGTCTCCGACGAACTGAGGATCCGTCATGACCAGCGAAACCACCACCCTGCGCGTCCTGATCGTCGACGACCACGAGCTGGTCCGCGAGGGTCTGGTCGGCGCGTTCCTGCGCGAGGACGGCACCGAGGTGACCGGCTCGGTCGGCACCGTGGCCGAGGCCGTCGCGGCGTACTCCGCCGACCGTCCGGACGTGATCGTCACCGATCTCCAGCTGCAGGACGGCACGGGGCTGGACATCATCCGCCAGGTGCGGCAGAACGACGAGAAGATCGGCCTGGTCGTGGTCACCATGCACTCCGGCGACGACCAGATCTTCGCCGCCATGGAAGCCGGCGCGTCGGCCTTCGTCGGCAAGGACGCGCCGTCGACCGAGGTGGTCCGCGCTGCCCGGCACGCAGCGGTGTCCCCACGATCGTTCCTGTGCACCGGACTCGCCGGGGCGATGATGCGGCGGATCACCGCCGAGTCGACGCGGCTCTCGCAGCGGGAGCACGACGTACTGCTGCTGCTCGCCGACGGCTCGAACGCGGCGGCGATCGGACAACAGCTCTACATGAGCGAGTCGACGGTGAAGTCGCACATCGCGCGGATCTACCAGAAGCTCGGCGCGTCGAACCGCGCCCAGGCCCTGGTCACGGCCATGCGGATCGGCCTGCTCTCGACCGTGCAGCGTCCCCACACGTAGTCCGCAGGACAGCACAATTCGGCGGGCGTTTGTCAGCGAATTCGACGATTTCCTCCATCTGAGTGCCCCGAATGGTCCGGAAGGACTATCCGGCTCCGTCCGAAAACGCGATTCCACAAGGGCACCGCTTCGACATCATTGAGCACGGAGGCCTCCGGCCTTCTCGGCTCTCAACTGCCAGATCTCACACCATCTGTAGGAGAACGAAAATGCTGGACTACCTCCGCATCATGCTGAACGCCCAGAAGGCCAAGATGGACGAGCGCGGCGCGTCCGCGGTCGAGTACGGCCTGCTGATCGCCGGCATCGCCGCCCTGATCATCGTCGTCGATCTTCGCCTTCGGTGGCGTGCTGCAACAACGTCTTCCACGACACCTGCAAGCTGCGTCGCCAACCAGGGCGGTCCGGCGGCAGCTGCTGATCTCAGCTCCACTCGACGATGGCCGCGGACCTCAGGTCCGCGGCCACTGTCCGTGTCCGGCACTCGGTCTGTCGCGCCCGCGACCGACCATGCCCGATGGCTCGCGACCAGCGATCGGATAGTCCATCCGGATCAGCGCAACCAAGCGAACGCCCGATCCGCCGGACCGGGTCGACGCCGTGACACTTGTCGAGACACCCCCGACGCGCCCCGCGTCGTCACCAAGGAGTGACCACCATGCTCGACTACCTGCGCATCCTGCTCGACGCCCGCCGGGCCAGGCGGGACGAGCGCGGCGCCTCCGCCGTCGAGTACGGCCTGCTGATCGCCGGCATCGCCGCGCTGATCATGCTCGTCGGTCTACGCCTTCGGCGGCGCAGTGCTGAACGGCCTGTTCCAGAGCACCTGCCACACCGTCGGCTCGAGCACGCGGAACTCGGCGCTCAGCTGCTGACCGCTGACGCGCAATTCGCGTCGCGGTGATGACCGCGGATCCATGGGGGATCCGCGGCCATCGTTCATTTCGGCGTCATTTCAGCGCGTTGTCGTGACGCCCATCCGGCGGCCGAGCTGCTCGGCGATGGCGATCCGCTCGAGCGTCGTCGGGTGTGAGCCGAACCAGAAGTGCGACCACGCCGGCCCGTTGTCGCTGAGCGAGTGCACGTCGAGCTCGCGCTGCATCTTCTCGAACGCCACCGGATCGCGCGTGGCCTCCAAGGACGCGACGTCCGCCCGGGTCTCGATCAGGCGCGACAAGCCGTTGTTGATCGGGCTGGACAGCACCGTCGCGATCGCGACCAGCGCCAGGACGACAGGGACGACGGTCGGGTCGCGCATCCCTCCCCCGCTCCCCCACGCCAGCGGGAGGACGAGCCCGAGCAGCCCGACCCCGAGCATGGTGCCCAGAGCCGCCAGGACGGATCCGGTGAGCACGTCGTCGTGCCGCGCATGGCCGAGCTCGTGGGCGACGATGGACAGGATCTGGGCGCGCGGCAGGTCCTTGATCACGTTGTCGTAGAGCACGACCCGCCGCGTGCTCCCGAATCCCGACACGTAGGCGTTGAGCGTCGTCGTACGACGTGAGGCGTTGGCGACGAGTACGTCGTCGAGGTGGACGTGCTCCGTGTCCGCCAGCTGCATGATCTGCGTCCGGAGCGGCCCGTCCTGCAGAGGCGTGAAGCTGTTGAAGGCGGGCTCCACCAGCACCGGGTAGACGAACGACCCGACCATGACCAGGCAGCCGAGCAGCGTCCCCGCGACCGCCGGCCAGGCGCGCGGGAACCGTCGGGCACACCCGATCAGCACCAGGAGCAGAAGGCTCGAGATGACGATCGACAGCACCAGCCCCTTCAGCAGGTCGACCGTCCAGGGACCCCACGCCTCGGTGCTCAAGCCGTAGTCGAGCGACCGGTGGTGACCGACGATCGCGAAGGGCAGGGTCACCAGGCTCCCGACGACGGCCAAGGCGACGACGGCCTGGAGCACTCGCACCCACCACCAGCCGTGCAGTCGGGCCGCGAGCCGTCGTCCGATCGGGGTCAGCCCGAGGACGATGGTCACCAGGAGTGACACCGCCAGCGAGGCCCAGCCCAGGTGCCGTGCCGGGTCGCTGTAGGCGTTCGCGCGGGCGATCTGGGTCGGGGTGAACACGTCCGACTCGTGCACGGGTGGGGGCGTACCACCCGGCACCGGATGCCACGGGATGAAGAGTGCGGCGACGACGACGAAGGCGACCGTGGCGACCAGGAACGTGACCAGAGACCAGCGACGCTCACTCACGCCGGCAAGTGTGACAGGAGGGTCCGCCACTGCCGGACGAAGGCGACCGGGCCGAATCCGAAGTACCGATGCATCTCCGGTGCCACGGCGCCGCCGGAGTCCACCGCCTCGTAGAACGCCACGAGGTTCGCCGTCCCGGCCTCCCGAGCCAGCAGGCGACAGGCCAGCCAGGCGCTCTCGTACCGCGCCTCGAGGTGATCGGCTCCGGTCGCGAACTCGGCACGCCCGGGAAGGTGCTGGGGGGTGCCGCTGTGACGGACCAGCGCGATGATCCGGGCCGCGGTCGTGGTGACGGGAAGGCGCTGCGAGCTCAGGGCGACGTAGTCGGCAAACCCCTCGACCAGCCAGATCGGCGCGGGGCTCGTGCTCGCGTGCGTGGCGACGTGAGTGGCCTCGTGGGTGATCACGACTTGAGCTCCACGGGGCCTCAGTGGGAGGAAGACCTGCGGATTCACGAACACATGGCTCGGCGACCGACGCGCCCGTGAACCGTCGGCGGCCGTGGTGACGGCGGCGATGCTCTGGTACTGACCCGAGGGTGAACCGAGCGCGGCGTCGAGCCCGGCCTCGGACGCCGGCATCTCGACCACGAGGCCCCCGGGCCAGCCGGGCAGGACCCGCTGTACCTGAGGGACGGCGCGACGCGCCAGTGCGGCAATCCTGTCGGCGCGCGCGGCGCTCCCGTCGACCAGCACCATGCTGTGGACGCCGCGCCGCACCTGGAGCGGGCCGGAGAGCCACAGCGGCGAGCGATGGGATCCGCCGCCGATCTCGTCGATCCCCAGCCCTCCCGCGGCCGGGGCGAACCGCACGCGGACGTCGACGCGCTCGAGTCGGTGGTCGAACCCGGCGAACCGCCACGTCGCCGCCACGTCAGCCGACCAGACCCCGTCAGCCGCCACGGCCCCCGAGGAGTCGACGTAGCGCAGTGAGAAGCCCGTCACGTGCAGCGCCCGGGCGTTGCGGGCCACGCCGGCGAGATCCGCCCGGGCCGCGGGCGACGCCCCCAGCCGCCCCGCGGCCGCAGCGTCACGACGGCTCACCGCCCGCCGGAGATCGTCCAGCAGCGCCGTCGCCCGGGTCTGGTCGATCTTCGCCGCGGGCGTCCCCGAGACGGGCGCGTGGTACGTCGAGTCCCGTGTCGTCAGCCAGACGACGACGCCGACCGTGACGACCAGGAACAGCGAAAGGCCGATCACCCACCAACGTGGGCGATCGGCCTGTCGAGGCGCTCGGGGCGCTGGGTCAGCCAGGACGTACGGCGCCGACGTAGGGCATGGAGTACAGGCCGGTGACCCGGATGCCGGCCGACGGGTTCTCGGCGTTCACGATCATGCCGTTGCCGATGTACATGCCGACGTGGCTGATCGGCGAGTAGTAGAAGACCAGGTCTCCCGGCTGCAGCTGGCTGGCCGAGATGTGGGTGCCGGAGCCGTACTGCGCGCTCGAGGAGTGCGGCAGGCCGACGCCCGCGGCGCCCCAGGCGGCCATGGTCAGACCCGAGCAGTCGAAGGAGCTCGGCCCGGCAGCGCCGTACACGTAGGGCTTGCCGATCTGAGCCATCGCGTAGTGCACCGCGGCCGCGGCGCGGCCGGACACCGGGATGTCCGAGGTCGGGATCGGCGTGCTGCTGCGCGACGCGGCGAGCATGCGTGCCCGCGCCTCGGCCTGCAGCTTGCCGAGCAGGTCCTTGGCAGCGGCGAGGCTCTTGTCGATCGTCGCCTTGTCCTGCGCGGCCTGCTTCTCCAGCTCCGCGACCTTGCCGAGCTGGTCCCGGGTCGCGTTCTGCCGGATGCTCAGCGCCTTCGCCTCGGTGAGGTAGGAGGAGTACTGCCCCGCCTGCATCGAGTTGAACGCCGACATCGTGGTCAGCTGGGAGACGAACGCCTTCGGGTCGCTCGAGACGACGGCCTGGCCGACGGCGGACAGCGAGTCGCCCTCATACTGCTGGACGATCGAGTCCGCAACGACGCGGCGGGCCTTCTCCGTGCGCTTCTGCTGGCGCGACTGGTCGGCCTGAAGGGCCGTGACGTCGCCACGCATCTGCGTGAGCTGCACGTGGATCTGGTTGTAACGCTCCGATGCCTGCTCCGCCGCGTGGTACAGGCGATCCACACGATGTTGGACGTCCTGGACCGTGGGTTTGGCCTCCGCAGTGCCGCTCGGGACGGACCCGACGAACACAACGGCTGCGGCGGCAGAGGTGGCAATGAGCGTGACGAGGCTTTTCCGGCCGTTGAGCACGAGCGGAATGACTCCCTTTTCTGTCGTACGCCTACCGGGTGAGCTGACGGGTTCGGGCACGACAGGCCCTACACCGCTTCCTTGTCGGGACGTATTCGTGTCCCGGCTCCTCGGCGGTGATTCACCCCAGGTATGGGTTGGTTCCCCGGCTCCTCATCATGACCCCGAGGGGTCATCACGTTGACTCGGCGCGACACCCGCATGGACACCGGACTGGTCCATCGGCACGGGCATCTGAGCGGTCACACTAACCACACCCCTGGGGCCTTGCAAAACTTTCAACCAGGCTGTCGTGACATTTTCGAGACCGTGCGCGTCAAGGTGTCACAGAGGTCACATCAGCCCCTTGAGTCACATCCCCTCCACAGGGTGAGACGACGCTCACGCGGTCCTCGATCACCGGCGGGTCGACCGGCGTCACCAGTCGCCGTCGTCCGGTGGTTGAGGAGGTCGCTTCGCGAGCAAGGCCCCGGTGGTCGAGGAGGTCGCTTTGCGAGCAAGGCCCCGGTGGTTGAGGAGGTCGCTCTGCGAGCAAGGCCCCGGTGGTTGAGGAGGTCGCTCTGCGAGCAAGGCCCCGGTGGTTGAGGAGGTCGCTCTGCGACCGTCTCGAAACCACCGCCCAGTCCGACAGGGTCCTCACGCCGACTCGATCACCGGCGGGTCGACCGCCGTGACCAGCCGCAAGGGCGGCACCAAGCCACCGCCGGCCAGGGCGTCGAGAGCGCGGCACTCGTCGTCGGCCAGGGTCAGCTCGGGCGGCGGCCCGAGCAGCACGGTCACCACGCAGTCGTGGCAGGCCAGCCCACGCACCAGGCAGGTGTCGCAGTCGATTGTCGTCGTCATGTCCCAGACGCTCCCAGGGACCACCGACAACGGCCTTTCGAGGACGCTGCACCTGGGCGGATGTCAGGCGGCCATCACGGCGTGTCGGGCGGTGCTGTCGGCGCGTCGCCCTAGCGTCGATCACATGACCACCGCGCCGCTCCGCCTCCCCGGCGGCGTCGGCGCGCCCCTCACGGCCCGCAGCTGGCGCGCAGCCTCCGCCCGGCGACGGTGGGAGGCCCAGCGCACCTTCGACGAGCTCGGGCGTCCGCTCCGTGACCTCACCTTCTGCGTCGTCGACCTCGAGACCACCGGTGGATCCGCGGAGGGCGGATCGATGATCACGGAGGTCGGAGCAGTCAAGGTCCGCGGGGGCGAGGTGCTCGGCGAGTTCCAGACCCTGGTCAACCCCCACACGCAGATCCCGCCGTTCATCGCCGTGCTGACGGGCATCACCAACTCCATGGTCGGCCAGGCGCCGTCGATCGAGTCGGTGCTCCCGTCGTTCCTCGAGTTCGCGGCGGGTTCGGTCCTGGTGGCCCACAACGCGCCGTTCGACGTGGGCTTCCTCAAGTGGTTCGCCGCCCGACAGGGCATCCCGTGGCCGGCTTTCGAGGTGCTCGACACGGCCAAGATCGCCCGTCGGGTGATCACCCGCGACGACGCGCCCAACTGCAAGCTGTCGTCGCTGGCGCGGGTCTTCCACGCATCGACGACGCCCAACCACCGGGCCCTGTCCGATGCCCGGGCGACGGTCGACGTGCTCCACGGGCTGATGGAGCGCCTCGGCGGCCTCGGCGTGCACACCCTCGAGGAGCTCTCGACGTTCAGCGCGAAGGTCTCGACGGCCCAGCGCCGCAAGCGCTACCTCGCCGAGGGCCTCCCCCACGCTCCGGGCGTCTACCTCTTCCGCGACGAGCAGTCACGCGTCCTCTACGTCGGCACCTCCCGCGACCTCCGCACCCGCGTGCGTTCCTACTTCACCGCGTCCGAGACCCGGTCGCGCATCGGCGAGATGGTCGCGATCGCCGAGTCCGTGTCCGGCATCGCGTGCGCGACCCCGCTCGAGGCCGAGGTGCGCGAGCTCCGGCTGATCGCGGAGCACAAGCCGAAGTACAACCGCCGCTCACGCTTCCCGGAGAAGGTCCACTACCTCAAGCTCACCCGCGAGCCGTGGCCGCGCCTGTCCCTCGTCCGGCGGGTGGCCGACGACGGTGCCGACTACGTCGGCCCGTTCTCCAGCAAGAAGTCCGCCGAGAAGTGCCTGGCCGCCGTCCACGAGACCTTCCCGGTCCGGCAGTGCTCCCAGCACCTCGCCCGCCAGCCCTCGGGGTCGGCGTGCGTGCTCGCCGAGATGGGGCGGTGCCTGTCACCGTGCGACGGCAGCGTCGACGAGACGACGTACGCCGCGGTCGTGCGGCAGCTGCGCGACAACCTCCTGCGCCGTCCCGACGACGTGGTCGACCTGATCACCCGCCGAATGGCCTCGCTCGCCGACGGCGAGCGCTTCGAGGAGGCCGGCGTCCACCGCGACCGGCTGGCGGCGTTCGTCCGAGCCGTCGCGCGCACGCAGCGGCTGACGGCACTCACCCGCATCCCCCAGGTCGTCGCCGCTCGGCGCGAGGACGACCGCACCTGGGCGGTGCATGTGATCCGCTACGGCCGGCTCGCCGGTGCCGGCGTGATCCCCTCGGGGGCCGACGCCCATCAGTTCGTGGGCGGGCTCGTGGCGAGCGGAGAGACGGTGCTCGGCGGCCCCGGCCCGGTGCCGTCCGCGACCGCCGAGGAGACCGAACGGATCCTGCGGTGGCTGGAGTCCCCGGGCATCCGCCTGGTCGAGGTCGACGGGGAGTGGACCTGCCCCGTGGGCGGCGCGACCCGTCACCTCGCCCTCCACGACGCGGTCAACCAGTCGCGCCTCGACCTGGTGCCCTTCGACGAGCGACGCGACCTCCCGGTCGCGGCCCGCCCGGTCAGATGAGCTCAGCGAAGGACGCGCAGCACGGAGGAGTAGTCGTCGGTCCAGGTGACCGAGCGGCTCGGCAACGCCGTCCAACCCGGATCGGTCCGTCAGCTCCCCGAGATCGTGCGGGTGGCGTGCCAGCACGACCCACGTGCTGTCGGTAGTGCCGTCGGGTCGTCCCCCGTCTTGGTCCCGACGACGCCGACCCACCCGAGGGAGTCGGCGGCGGCGCGAAGCACCGGGCGCAGGTCGAAGGTGATGTTGGTGATGTGGAACACCAGAATGCCGCCCGGACGCAGCCGGGCGGCGTACATCTGGATGGCCTCGCGAGTCAGCAGGTGCACCGGGATCGAGTCCGAGCTGAACGCGTCCAGGACGATCATGTCGTAGCTGTCGCGCGGCTCGGCTTGCAACCGATCCGGCCGTCACCGACGACCACGTCGACGTCTGCTCGCGTGTCGCGCGAGATACGTGAACAGCCGTGGGTCGCGGGCCACGTCGACCACGGCAGGGTTGATCTCGAAGAACGTCATCTTCTGCCCCGGCTCGCCGTACGCGGCGATCGTCCCAGCACCGAGCCCCACCACCGCGACGTCGTGAAAGTGACGCGTCGCGAACACGTCGCCGAGCGGGCCGGACCGCGTGTAGTAGGTGGTTGGTTGCCGGGCCCGCCCGTCGAGGAACTGCGTGCCATGCACCGTGGTGCCGTCGAACAGCACGTGCTGGTTATCGGTGTGCTCGGTGCTCAAGCTCCCGTAGAAGGTCCGGCGACGGTCGATGACGTTGATGTCGGAAACCACCAGAAGAACGGCCTGGGCGAGCACGAGGACCACGCACAGTATTCGCGGCCGCCTGGTGAGCCACCAGGCCAGCGCGGCGACGAAAACCCCGACCACGAGCAGCAACGCGGCCAGCGAGCCACGGGCGACGACGGATACGACTGCCGCTAGGGCCAGCAGGCCAACCACTCCGGTCAGCACGCGGACGCGGCGTTGTGGGCTCGCATCCCGGGGCCGGCGGCGTTCGGACGGAAGGCCGAGCAGCAGGAGTGGCACCAGGACGATCATGAGTGCGTACTCGAGCACCCGGTTGAACAGCAGCGGGGCGACCACTCCGTTGAGCAGGCCGCCCAGGGCACCGCCCACCGCAACGACGAGGTAGAAGGTCGTCAACCTGGCCGGAGCCGGGCGGTCCGCCGCGAGGCGGGCATGCGCAGCGAAGGCCACCAGCGCCAGCATCACCATCTGCACGCCGACCGCGACCACGACCGGTTGTTGCGAGACTCGGACGATCGCCGACATTGCCGCCACGACGGCCATGACCACGGCGAGGCGCGTGACGCCGACCAGCGGTCGGCGGGATGTTCGCGCGAATGCGCCTACAAAGGTCGCGAGGTAGATCGCGAGAGGGACCACCCACAGCAGGGGGATGGCTGCGATGTCCGTCGACACGTGAGCGGTGACGGCGAGCATGAGACCGGATGGCAGGAATGCGAGCGCCAGCCAGTACAAGAGCCGGCGCAGGGGCAGATGTTCGGTGACCTCACTCGCGGTGCCGCCCTCTGGGGCAGCCGTCCGGTCAGCCTGGTCCGTCGAGGCACGTGCAGTGAGCATCACACAGGCACCGGTGAGGACGATGAAGACTCCGAAGCCCCACGACCACGCGAGCAGCTGGGTGTTCACCGTCACAAACGGCTCGATCAGGAACGGGTAGCTGAGAAGACCCACGAAGCTGCCGAGATTGCTCGCGGCGAAGAGGAAGTACGGGTCCTCGGCGCGCTGGAGCCCACTCCACGAGTACCACTTCTGCAGAAGGGGCCCGGTGGTCGCGAGAACGACGAACGGCAGGCCGATCATCAGTGTCAGCGTGCGGAGCAGCCACAGGACGGGCGAGGTGTCCCCCTGCGGCGCGGCGTCGGGTGGAAGCGCGAGCGGCAGGACGAGGAGCGGCGCCAGCAGTACCACGGCGTGCAGCACCCGCAGTCGGCTTGCGACGGATCCGCGTCGCGCGGTCGGTGTACACGTAACCGAGGAGGAGGACGACCTGGAAGAACAGGCTGCTGGTGCTCCACACGGTCGCTGACCCGCCGTACGACGGCAGCAGCAGCCGAGCGATCATGGGCTGGACCAGGAACAGCATCCCCGCACCGAAGAATGCGGTGACGGCGAACAGAGCAGTGATCGCCCGTGCACCCCTCATGCGCGCACCCTAGGGTCAGCCGACACGGCCCAGGTGCGAATCGCCGAGAAGGCGATCATTGATCAAATCCTAAGCCGGTGGCCATTTCCCGCCGCCGTCTCGCCGGCGGTGCTCGGCTAGGGTCCACACATGATCACCGCCATCGTCTTCGTGAAGGCCGACGTCGCGCAGATCCCCGAGGTGGCCGAGGCGATCGCCGCACTCGACGGTGTCAGCGAGGTCTACTCGGTGACCGGCCAGATCGACCTGATCGCCCTGGTGCGCGTCCGTGAGCACGACGACGTCGCCGACGTGGTGGCCGACCGGCTGAACAAGGTCGCCGGCGTCCAGTCCACCGAGACCCACATCGCCTTCCGCGCCTACTCCCGGCACGATCTCGAGTCCGCGTTCGCGGTGGGAGTGGAATAAGCGCCTACGCCCGACCGAAGGGCTCCGACACAGTTGAGCGCCTTCCGGCGTTCGGGAGCCGGGCCGTTTACCTTTGACCAGTGTTGACACCGGTCGGAGACCCACCGTGAATTCGGACCAGGACCGCAGGCGAAGTCCTCGTTATCGTCAACCGTCCAACAACATCAATCTGCGCCACTAGCATGTCGCGCGTGAAACTCTCGTTGATGGTCCCGACCTTCAACAGTGCCGAGACCATCGAGCGCACTCTCAGGGCTGTGGTGTCGCAGCGGTACCGTCCGCTGCAGGTCACGGTGTATGACGAGGCGAGCAGCGACGACACCCGCGACATCGTGAAGCGCGTCCTTGCCGAGGGTCCCCAGGACATCGAGACCGAGTTCCTCACCTCCGACGAGAACTCCGGCCCGGTGAAGGCCTGGCGTATCCCGCTTCATTCGATCGACGGCGACTGGTGCGCATTCGTGTGGGCCGACGACGTTCTCGCCCGCGACTACAGCGAGAAGATGATGGCCGGCGCGGCTCGCGCCGCGTCGGCTGGACGCAAGATCGTGTCCTGCTCGGGCGTCGTCGAGAACGCAGAAGGGACGACGCCCTACTACTCCGACGACAGCGGGGTGGTCTCGGCGGTGGAGTTCTCGGAGGCGATCTTCACCCGACGCCTCCCCCTCACACAGATCTGCGCTGTGTACGACACCGCCGTGGCACGCGAGGTATTCGACCGCCACATCCAGTTCGACAACCCACGACAGCTGGACTACAACCGCTGGCCCGTACGGAAACGACGTCGGCTTTCTCTCAGAGCTCGCCGCCGAAGGAGATGGGGTTGAGCTGCTCGGCGAGCGCCTGGTGACCCTCGTCGACTCGACGTCGAGCATGACCCGGCGAGGTGGGCACGAGCACATCTGGCAGATGCGCTGGCAGTACACCTACAACCAGTTGCGGGTTTGGTCGTGGTGGGCCGACCGCGGCCTGCCCGGCGCTGACCGCCTGCGTCGGCTCGGTGAGCGCCGACTGACTCTGTGCTCGATCATGCTCGGAGGTGACGGGGCACGGTTACGCCCGCGAGCGTACGTCGACTCGGTACGGGCCTATCTCGAGTTCCGCCGGCTCGACTACCAGCGGCACCACCACACGCTTGCGCAGCATCGTGACCTGATCGCCGGATGATCCCGACCAAGGAAGGCCACACCTGATGGGTGGAGCACCTCAGCAGGACATCGTCGAGCGCACGCAGTGTCGCGTCTGCGGCTCGTCATCGCTGCAGTCGGTGATGGACTTCGGCGAGCAGGCGATCGCGGGCGTTTTCCCCCCTCGCGGGTCAAAGAGATCTCCGCGCTACCCGCTCGAGCTCGTCCGGTGCCGCGCCGATGAGCAGCCAGACGCATGCGGTCTGGTGCAGCTGCGCCACTCGGTGAGTAGCCATCTCCTCTACGACTCCTACTGGTACCGCAGCGGCATCAATCGCACCATGACAGAGAACCTGCACGAGATCGCGCAGCAAGCCTCGGAGCTCGTCGGTGGCTTGCGCGAGGGCGACCTCGTGCTCGACATCGGATGCAATGACGGCACTCTGCTCGACGGGTATCCGGCTCTCGCACCCGACGGCGTCGACTATCTCGGCATCGACCCTTCGGACGTGACCCGGTATGCCGTCGAGAAGGGTTACCGCGTCATCACCGATCTCTTCGACAAGGACGTGTTCTTCGGCGCGGTCGGTGATCGTCGAGCACGGGTCATCACCAGCATCGCCATGTTCTACGACCTCGAGTCTCCCCGGGCATTCGCTGCGGACATCGCGTCGTGCTTGGCCGACGACGGTGTGTGGGTCACGGAGTTCTCCTACATGCCGACGATGCTCGAAATGAACAGTTTCGACACCGTTTGCCACGAGCACCTGGAGTACTACTCGCTGGCCGTGATCGAGCGAGTGCTCGCCAGCGCGGACCTCGAGGTGGCACGGGTCGAGCTGAACGACGTCAACGGTGGCAGCATCCGGATTTTCGCCGGTCACCGCGGGCGTCACACGGTCGCACCTGACCAATCCGACCGTCTCGCTTCGATGCGAGAACGCGAGGAGGACCTCGGCCTGGGGACCGCTGCGCCGTACCTCGCGTTCAAGGAGCGCTGCGAGCAGGTGCGTGAAGACCTTGTGTCGTTGCTCCGCCGGTTGCGCGACGAAGAGAAGGTGGTCCACATCTACGGCGCTTCCACCAAGGGCAACACAACGCTGCAGTACTGCGGAATCGACACGGATCTGATCCCGTTCGCGGCCGACCGCAACCCCGACAAGTGGCATTCCGAGACGATCGGGACCGGCATTCCGATCATCTCCGAGGCCGACTCGCGGGCTCAGCGTCCCGACTACTACTTCGTCCTGCCCTGGCACTTCCTCGACGAGATGCTCGAGCGCGAGGCCGATTTCTTCGCGCGCGGCGGGCAGTTCATCATCCCGCTGCCAGACGTGCGCCTGATCGACGCGGCGGACGCAACCCCGTGACCTCTCGCCTTGCCCTCGGCGACGGCTGGCGAAGGCTATGGCGGCACAGCTATCGGCTCGGAGTGCGGTGGGCTCTGCGCGAAGCTCGCTCCGGCTGGCGCGCGGGGCGCACGGGTTGGGTGCGTCTCCTTGTCCCCCTCGATCCGTGGCGATACTACGAGTGCGGTCGCGTCGCGGATCAGACCTTCACCGGCGATTGTCTCGACGTATCCGGTCCGAAGCTGCTCACGTCGCTGCTCCAGTACGAGGGAAACGGAACCTGGGTCGGCACGGACCTGTTCTCGAAAGAGATCGAGGCGTGGCGCCTCATCGACCCGGCACTGCGGCTCGAGGTCGAGGACGCCACGAAGCTCACCTATCCAGACGAGTCTTTCAACCACGTGACGTGCGTGTCCGTGATCGAGCATGTCGGTCCAGGCGGCGACGAGAAGGCAGTCCGCGAAATGTGGCGCGTGCTCAAGCCAGGCGGTGTCCTCCACCTGACGACCGACGTGGCCAGCGAGCCCAAGGACGTCTACGTGGATGACCACGTGTACGGCGAGGCGAGCCATCGGCAGGACGGCCGCGTCTTCTTCAAGCACGACTACAGCGTCGACGAGATCGACGCCTTGTTCTCAGCTCTTCCGTGGTGCGAGCGGCTACGTGAGTTCGTCGTGCAACGACGACCGGAGATCGAGCAGCGGTTCTATGGCTGCGCGCCGTGGTCCTATCTCGTCGGTCCTCTCCTCCGCCTGGTCTGCCCTCGCAACTTCTGCGGCTCATCCACTCCAGACGTGCTCGCCGGGGCGGACCACGGCGTCGTTTACGTCCAGCTGGAGAAACGAGGGCTGGGTGATGCCTGAACGACGCGCGATGGTGCTCGGATGCGCCGGACAGGATGGCTCGTACCTCTGCGAGCTCCTGGTCGACAAGGGTTACCAAGTCGTGGGACTGACTCGCCCATCCACGGACCCGTCTCTCCCCAACCTGGCGGCCGTCCGCGACCGGATCGAGGTCGTTCGAGCAGACCTGGTGGACACCCCCGCTCTCGCTCAGATCCTCGAGCGCCTCGAACCTCACGAGATCTACAACTTCGCCTCCGTGTCCTTTGGCCCGGACGCCTGGACCGACCCGGCTCGGACCTCGGAGCTCGGGACTGTCGCCCTCGCCCGGCTGGTCGAGCAGGTACGCCGCGTTGTCCCTCAGGCGGGCTTGTTCCAGGCCTCATCCGCCTGGGTCTTCGGTCGGCCGGCCACGGCGCCCCAGCACGAGGGCACGACGATGGCGCCACTCGAGCCCTACGGGGCGGCCAAGGCGTTCGGCAACCATCTGCTCCAGGCCTATCGCGAGCGCTACGGACTCCATGCCGTGTCCGGGATCTTCTTCAACCACGAGTCACCCCGCCGACCACCGCATTTCGTGACTCGCAAGATCACGCTCGCCGCAGCCCGGATCAAGCTCGGCCTCCAGCAGTCCGTGGCATTGGGTGATCTCGGCGCCCGTCGCGATTGGGGCTTCGCCGGCGACTACGTCGACGCAGCGTGGCGCTCGCTCCAAGCGGACCGCGCGCAGGACTACGTGATAGCCACTGGCCGAACCCACACCGTCGAGGAGCTCGTTGAGCGAGCGTTCGGCCGCGTCGGGCTGG
The DNA here is from genome assembly GCA_963812055.1 of uncultured Actinomycetota bacterium. Taxonomy (GTDB): domain Bacteria; phylum Actinomycetota; class Actinomycetes; order Propionibacteriales; family Nocardioidaceae; genus Nocardioides. Next base: position 156,249 of record CAWEUA010000013.1, on the reverse strand, counting down.
ACTGGCACGACCACGTCGTCCGCGACGAGTCATTCGTCCGTCCCGCGGCGGGCTCGGTGGCCGACCTTGTCGGCGACCCTTCGCGCGCACGCGAGTTCCTGGGTTGGACCGCGACCACGGACTTCGAGCAGTTGGTCGACACCATGGTCGACGCGGACCTCAAGCTCACCTAGCCAGCGGGCCGCAGGTCGCGGACGGCTCCGATCGCGAAGACCAGCGCGACGACCGGGGCGACGACGAGCGCCCAACCAGTGACACCGGAGCGCACGGGGAGCAGGGTCGCGGCGAGGACCAGCGCGACAGCCCCCGACATCCATCCGGCGGCGGCCCACCAGCCACGCCCGGCCGCGAGCAGCGCTGTGGCGCGTGCGCTGGTGAGGACCACCAGAACGGTCGACGCGGCAAGTGCGACGTACGTCCATGCCGAAAGCCCGAGCGAGCTGCCGTACAGGATCGGGAGCGCGACCGGTGCCAGGACGAGCCCGGCGGCGCAACTGACGACCGCCAGAGCCCCGGCGCGAGTCGTCGAGTTGTGCAGCGATCGCCAGAAGGCCGCGCTGTCTCCACGACCCCAAGCAAGACTCATGTCCGTGAGCGCCTTCACCAGGACACCGCCGGTGAGAATGGTCGCCGCCCTGAAGTAGCTGTTCGCGACGACAAACGCCCCTGTCAGTGCCGGCAATGTAGAGCCCACGCGCCATGCGAGCAGCAGCGGAGAGGCGTTGAGGCAGATCTGGTAACCCAAGGCGTACAGGAGGAACGCCAGCTGTTCGCCGTCCGATCGTCCGAGGACGGTGCCCGCGCCCGTCGGGTGTCGATGGGTCGCCGCCCAGGCAGCCGCCACGAACAACGGCACTCCGACGGCGGCCGACAGCAGGATGCCTTCAGCCTGGCTCGCGACCACGGCCGCAACCAGGAGGGCTCCTCTCGCGGCCGCCTCGACCGCCTGTGACTGACCATAGGCTCGTAGGTCGCCGGCGCCGAGCAACCGTCCACGCGTGACGGCGCACAAGGACCAGCCGACCACGGCGACCGCGGCGCCCGGCACCAGCCACTCGAACCGCTCCTGGAGGTCGGACCACCCGAGCAACGCGATCACAAGCACCACAGCCAAGCAGGCCGCCGCTCCGATGCCGATCGCAGCCGATCGCGTCGACGAGCCGGGGTCGACGTTGAGGCGCCGGTTGACGAGTTGCTCTGTGGGAGCGGCGACGCCCAACCCGAAGATTGTCGACACAGTCCACTCGATGGCCAATCCGGCGAACATCCTGTCGTCGAGCAACCTCGGTCCGACAGCGAGGAGCGCCGCGCCGGAGGCGGCCACAAGACCCAGCATCACCGTGACCTGGGTGGCGCCACCGCGTCGCTGAGCGGTGGGCCGCCAGCGAGCCCCGACCACGGCCGGCCCGACGGGAGGAGCCGGGTTCACCTGCGCCGACCGACGCCGACGGCGAGGACCATTCCGACAGCGTAGTGATCCGGAGCAGCGGCAGAGGTACGAACCGCGGCGCCGTCTTGATCGTCGTCAGCCAGAGATGCGCCACCTGTCGGAGGATCCAGGTTTGACAGTCCTCGGCCCTGGGGCATGTCAACCTCCGTTGCGGGCAGGGTGCGGCTTGCCGCGGCGGACACACAGCCACGTGCCCGGCGCAGCCGACACGGCGATCGGTGCCACATCCCGCAGAGACACGCGACGGCCCTTCTCCCGTGGTGGGAGACAGTCCCCTCTACGGTCTGACCATGGTCTACCGGAGTGGTGGGTTCCGATGACGTCCCGGGTGCTCATGGTGGTGCCTACCCTCGGGCAGCGGGTCGAGCACCTGGGGCTGTGTCTCGAGTCCATCGCGTCGCAGGACACGCCCGGAGTCGACCTGGTACTTGTCGCGCCCGCCTCGGCAGAGGTCGATGCCCTCGCTGAACGCTACGGCGGGCGCGTGGTGCCCGATCCACGCCGAGGGATATCCGGGGCCTTGAACGCGGGCTTCGAGGCGGCCGCGCCCGGCACGGCGTACGTCGCGTGGCTCGGCGACGACGATCTGCTGAGCCCCGGCTCGCTAGCGGAGACGACAGCGGCCCTCGACGCGCATCCAGACGCGTCGATGGTCTACGGGTGGTGCGACTACATCGACGAGAACGGCACCGTGATCTTCTCGAGCCGTGCCGGCCGACTGGCGGGGCAGATCCTGCGGTTCGCGCCCAACCTCGTGCCGCAACCGGGCTCACTGATGCGGCTGTCCGACGTTCGGCAGGTGGGCGGGGTCGACGAGGACCTGAAGCTCTCGATGGACCTCGACCTGTTCCTCCGGCTCCGTAGCCGCGGTCGTCTCATCGCCCTGAGCCGGACGCTCGCGTCCTTCCGGTGGCATGCGGACTCCTCCACCGTGTTGGCCGAGGCGGCCTCGGCCGAGGAGTCGGACCGGGTGCGGATGCGCTACATGTCCGCACCCGTGGCCCGCGTCTACCTGTTGGCCCGGTGGCCCGGGCGATGGGCACTCCAGCTCGTCAAGATCCGCGTCCGCGCCAAGGCACGCCGGGCCCGGGCCTCGGCGACGTCCTGAGCGCCGCGCGGACTGTGCGGATCAGGACGAGCTCTCGGCGCGACCGTCGAGGGCGTTCATCGAGGCATCCTCGGCCGACTTCGCCTCGAGCGCCTCCAGCCGGACCTTGAGCAGGGCCAGCTCCTCCGCGAGCGTGCGGTTGCGCTCCTCGAGACGACCGAGCTCCGAACTGTGCTGCACGCTGACCACGAACAACACCATGCTCGCCACGAAGAACAGGAGGTTGGACGGAACCTCGACGCCGAGCGCGTTCGACGCACGCGCAAGAAGGCCCGGGAAGACGGCGACGACCAAGGTGCAGAGCGCGACGATGACCCAGAAGACGGCGTACTTCTCGCGCAGCTTGCGTCGTCGCAGCATCTCGAACAACAGGACCAGGATGACGCTTGATCCGATGAGTCCCAGGACGACAGTCGAGCTCATACCAGTTCCTGCGGGACGGCTTCGAACGTCGCCGGCCAGCGACGCACCATGCCGAGAGCGAGTGCGGCCACCGCACGCCCGAGATAGAGGACAGAGCGCAGTGTTCCCTGACTGGCTCGACCGGTCGAGCGCACTCGCATCGAAACCGGGACCTGACGGATGCGGCACCCGGTACGGGCGGCGATCACCAGTGACTCGACCGTGTCGCCGAGGTACTCCGCTGGATAGTGCTGCGCGAAGACGTGCAGTCCTCGTCGGTTGACGGCACGGAATCCGCTGGTCACGTCCGAGAGACGCGTGCCGGCTACCCGGGAGAGAACCACGGCCAGGATCGCCATGGCCCACCGCCGAGGGCCCCTGATCTGGTAGCCGTCGACTCCCGCGAAACGGGCGCCGACGACGATGTCGGCCGTGTCCAGCGCGGCCAGCAGGGAGGGGATGTACGTCGGGTCGTGCTGCCCGTCACCGTCGATCTGGACGACGGCGTCGTAGCCCCCGCGCAACGCGTAGCGATAGCCGGTGCGCATGGCACCGCCCACACCCATCGTGTACGGCAGGCTGCAGACAGCCGCCCCGGCTCGTCGGGCGACCGCAGCTGTGTCGTCGCCCGACCCGTCGTCGACGACGAGCACGTCGAGGCTCGGATCCACGGCCTTGATCTCCGCGATCACGTGACCCACGGCCTGTGCCTCGTTGAGGGCAGGCACGACCACCAGCACGCGGCCTCGACTGTCGGACACATGCTCATGGTAAAGAGAATCCGTCAGGTCGGTGGCCCGTTTGGAGAATGTGCCAGCCCGGTCGTGCACGGCGGGCCCGGACGTACCGATGGCGCCTGGCTACCGGTCACCCGAACGCTGGCGGACGGGTCGTCCAGCTCGAGCGGGTCGAGGCGGCTGTCCGCGTGCGGCGGACGAGGGCCCGGCCCACGCCAACGCGCGGTCGAAGGCGACGGCTGACGCCGTGGCCAGCACCACGATGACGATCGCCGCAGGTGGGTGCCAGTGTGGGTCCCCGGCCGAAGCGGAACGCCCGAGTTCGAGATTGACGACATGGATGAGGGCGGCTGAGGTGCTCACCAGTCCGAGAATCGGCACCAGCCTCCACACGACCCTGAGATCGTGATCCGACCGATCCAGGGCCAGGCCGATCAGGATCGGGGCACCGATCAAGAGCGGGAGCGCATAGCGGCCCTGCCAGAACGTCCCGAGGCGCGTATAGGTGGCCAGTGTGTACAGCAAGGGCACGACCAAACAGGTCGTCACCACCACGAGCGCGAGCCATCGTTTGGCGTCGCCCCGTCGCAGGCCGATCCCCCACATGACCACCATCAGGCTGCCTGTTGCGACGTAGGTGACAGCGCTGGCCGGCTGGTTGCGGTACGGGAAGGCCCCCATCCACTGGAACACCCAGAGCACCACCTGCCCCAGGATCAGACCCAGATCGAAACGAACATGGTCGTTGACCCCTGCCACTGGCGAATGAGAGAGGGCCCAGTGGAACTGGTAGAGCGTCGCGAACGCGGTGATGGCCACCACCGCCAGCGTCGCTTTCCAGCGCGACCGGAGGATCAGCAACGTCCGTCTCGGCGCGATCATCATCACGAAGACGGCGATCACCAGGATGAAGATGGGGCCGGTCATCCTCACACTGCCGAGGATCACTCCGGCGACGCCGGCGGCCGTGAACAGTCTGCCGTGGAACCTGGGCTCGGCCCCCTGAAGTCCCAGCAGCGCGCACCACAACACAGCAGCGGCGGCGAGCTCGATGCCGTTGGGAGCCGGCACCATGGTCGTGTACAGCGCCATCGGAGTGAGGGCGATCAGTAGCCCCGCCACCGGCGAGGCGCTCCGACTGCGTGTCATCAGGCACCACGCCGCCACCAGGATCAGAAGAGCGTTGATGAGACTCGCCGCACCGCGCATCACATAGAGCGCGGTGACACCGTCCCACGGCTTGGAAATGGTCCCGATGACCTCGTAGAAGACGGGGCTGTAGCCAGATGCGGTGGAGAAGATCAGGACGTCTCCGTCGGCCAACGTCACCTCAGGGACACAGTCGGTGGGCTCCTTCGAGGTCAACGCCTCGCATTGAGCACGTGCGTCCGCCGCGAGACCTGGCGGGACCTTGACCAGAATCCCCCTGTGATCCGCCGACTGATGCGACGGGTTGACGTCACCATCGGCGACGGACGCCGCCCGGAAGGCGTGGTCGATCTCGTCTATCCCCCGGAACGGTGGGGTTGCCCAGGCCCAGGCGAACTGCGTGATCAGCACGCCGATCAGCAAGGCAACCGGAACCCAGCGTCGGCGAGGGTGGGGAGCGCTCAGCGAGGATTGCGCCTCCGTCGCACCGTCGAGCGCGTCAGCCTCAGTCATGGGGATGGCGTGCCACCATTCTGTGCCCGTCCAGGACCGAAATGGCGTCGGGCACAACGAGACAGATGCTGGGCTGGGTCATCACCGTCGTCCTCGACCGGGGTGGGCCGAATCAGCCTAACGGCGCGACACCGCGGGACATCGGATTTCCCGGACGTTCCCGACGGGACCCTTCACAATGTCGGGAGTCGGTCGAAGAGCCTCGCCGACAGGTCGGAAGGACGTCGCATGCCGCGCACGCACGTGGCGCATCCCGCGGGCTCGGACGCACCCGGCGCCGCCCCGGCGCAAGAGCCCGGCTCCGCGGTGGGCGTGTCCTCGGTCGTCCGCGTCATCCTGCCGGCCCTGCTGCTCGCCACCGTGCTGCTGGTGGTGGTGATCGACTTCGCCGGCCCGCTGAGCAACCCGGACACCTACTTCCACCTCCGCTTCGGCAGGGAGTTCCTCGACGGCTGGTCGCTCCGTGACCCCGGCTCGGTCACGACGCAGGCGACCGCGCACTGGGTGCCGACCCAGTGGCTCCCGGAGATCGTCATGGCCAAGTTCGACGACTGGTTCGGGCTCCCGGGCGTCGCCTGGCTGGCCGGGCTCCAGGTCATGGGGCTCGTCGCCGCCCTGTGGGTCGCGGCCCGGCGTCGCGCGGAGCCCCTGCTGGCCGTGGCCCTCGTCATGGCGTCACTGCTCGGCGCCTCGATCGGGCTCTCCGCTCGCCCCCAGGTCATCAGCTACGTCCTCGTGGTCATCACCGTCGACGCCTGGCTGCGCACCGCCGACGACGGTCGCGCGCGATGGTGGCTCGTTCCGATGACCTGGGTCTGGGCGATGTGCCACGGGATGTGGCCGGTGGGGATCGCGATCGGTGGCGTCGTGCTGATCGGCATGGCCCTGGACCGGCGTACGACGATGCGGCGTTGGTGGCTCCTCGCGTGCGTCCCGGCGCTCTCGGCCGTCGCGGCGGCGCTGACGCCGGTGGGTCCCGAGCTGTACGTCCAGGAGCTGCGCGTCCAGGATCGGTCGGCCTTCTTCAGCGAGTGGCACTCACCGCACCTCACCAACCATGCCTGCCTGGCGGTGGGCTTCCTGCTGGTCCTCACCCTGATCGCGCTGGTGTGCACGCCGTGGCGCGGCTGGGTGACGGTGCTGCTGTTCGTGGCCGCGGCCGGCTGTGCGGTGTGGACCTGGCGGACCGTGCCGGTGGCGGCGGTGATGCTCGTCCCGATCGGTGCGCCTGCGTTGCAGGAGCTGACCCGGCGACGAAGCGCAGGCCCGCGTCGTCCGGAGCTGGTCCTCCTCGCCGCCGGCTGCGCCGGCGCGCTCGCCGTGCTCGGTCGTCCTGGTCCCCCACCAGGTTCCGGACCCGACCCGCGACCCCGGCTGGCTGCAGCCGGCGATGACCTCGCTTCCGCCGGACACGAGAGTGCTGAGCACGTGGGGCACGAGCGCGATCCTGATGTGGCGCTTCCCCGACCTCGACCTGGTCGCCCACGGGTACGGCGACGCCTACACCGTGCCCGAGCTCCAGCGCAGCTCCGACATCCAGTCGGTCTCTCCCGGGTGGCAGGACGACCTCCGTGCCACGGGTGCCACGGTCGCCGTGTTGCCCACCGACAACCCGCTGGCAGACGCCCTCGTCCGCGATGAGCACTGGAAGGTCCTCCACCGCTCCCAGGGCCTGGAGATGCTCACCGCACCGTCGGCCGCAACGAGCTAGGGACCTGCTCTCAGGGCAGCAGGTCGCGGACGACCGCATCTGCGAGGAGGCGACCCTGCCGCGTCAGCACCAGCCGCTCGGCGCGGAGCTCGACCAGGTCGCGTGCGACCAGGTCGGCGACCGCGGCGCGACCGTGCGCGTCCAGGGCGAGCACCGGCAGTCCGTCGCGCAGGCGGAGCTCCAGCATCACCCGCTCCACCCGGCGGGTCTCGGGGTCGAGCGTCTCTCGCGCGGCGGCCGGGCTGGACTGCTCGGCCAGCTTCCCGGCGTACGCCGCGGGGTGCTTGACGTTCCACCAGCGGACGCCACCGATGTGGCTGTGCGCCCCGGGGCCGACGCCCCACCAATGGCCCCCGGTCCAGTACAGCTCGTTGTGCCGGCACCGGGTGGCCTCGTCGCGCGACCAGTTGGACACCTCGTACCAGCTCATCCCGGCCTCGGCGAGGCGATGGTCCGCCAGGAGGTACTTGTCCGCGAGGTCGTCGTCATCCGGCGCCGACAGCTCGCCGCGCGAGACGCGACGCGCCAGCGCGGTGCCCGGCTCGACGATGAGGGCGTACGCCGAGAGGTGGTCCGGGTGGCAGCCGAGGGCCACCTCGAGCGACGTCGCCCAGTCCTCCAGCGACTCCCCCGGCGTGCCGTAGATCAGGTCGAGGCTCACCTCGTCGAAGCCTGCCTCGCGCGACCACTCGACGACGGCCGGCACGCGCAGCGGGTCGTGGGTCCGGTCCAGGGTGTGCAGCACATGGTCGACGGCCGACTGCATCCCGAAGCTCACCCGGGTGAAGCCGGCCTCCCTCAGGTCGTTCAGGTCCCACGCCGCGACGCTGTCCGGGTTCGCCTCGGTGGTGACCTCGACCCCCCGCGCCAGGCCGAACTCGGCACCGATCGACGCCAGGATCGACGCCAGGTCGCCGGCGCCGAGCAGGGTCGGCGTACCGCCGCCGAAGAACACGGTGTCCACCGGCAGATCCCGGTCGCCCAGCACCCGCCGGGCCAGCCGGATCTCGGCGATCGCGGCCTCGGCGTACGTCGCGCGGGAGGCGCCGGGCTGCTCGCCGAGCTCGCTGGCCGTGTAGGTGTTGAAGTCGCAGTAGCCGCACCGGACCGAGCAGAACGGCACGTGCACGTAGAGACCGAACGGCCGCCCGCCGAGCTCCGCCAGAGCGTGCTCCGGCAGCGACCCGTCCGCCGGAGCCGGGTCTCCTGAAGGAAGCGACGACGGCACGCGTTCATCCAAGCAGAGGGAGATCCGGCGTTCCGCCCACGGCGAACGCGGAAACGCGGCCGTCCCGTGCGGCGTTCCTGTCGGTATGGACGAGGTCGCGGGCGAGCCGCTCGACGCCTACTCCGCGATCGTGGTCGAGGTCGCCGAGACCCTGACACCGCGGGTGGCGTCGTTGCGCTTCCGCAGCGGTCGCGGCGAAGCGGCCGGGTCCGGGGTCGTGCTGACGTCCGAGGGCCACCTCGTCACCAACGCCCACGTCGTGGGCGGGTCGACGTCGGGTGAGGCGGCGTTCGCCGACGGTACGACGGCCCGCGTCGACGTGATCGGTCGTGATCCACTGTCGGACCTCGCAGTCCTGCGCGCCGACCGGGCCGTCCCCGACCCTCCGGAGTACGGCGACGCCGACGGCCTCCGCGTCGGTCAGCTCGTGGTCGCCGTGGGCAACCCGCTCGGGCTGGCCGGCAGCGTGACCGCCGGCGTCGTCAGTGCGCTCGGCCGCAGCATCCCCGCCCGCGGCCGCACGACCGCCCGGCTGATCGAGGACGTCATCCAGACCGACGCCTTGCTCAACCCGGGCAGCTCCGGCGGTGCGCTGGCCGACGCGGACGGCCGTGTCGTCGGCATCAACACGGCCGTCGCGGGCATCGGGCTCGGCCTGGCAGTCCCCATGAACGCCACGACCAACCGGATCATCTTCTCCTTGCTCCACGACGGACGGGTCCGTCGTGCGTATCTGGGCCTGGTGACCTCGCCGGCACCCCTCACGCCGGCGTGGTCATCGCGCAGTGGTCAGCGCACCGCGCTCCAGGTCGCGGAGGTCGTCGAGGGCAGTCCCGCGGCGGCCAGTGGTCTGCATCGCGGCGACCTGGTGCTGGCTGTCGACGGTCGCCCGCTCGGCGACGCCGGCTCGCTCCAGCGCCTGCTGCTCGACGACGCGATCGGGAGCCGGGTCGAGATCACGGTGCTCCGCAACGGCGCCCTGGTGGACGTCGTGGCCGAGCCCGTGGAGCTCGTCGACTGATCGAGCCCTGCCGGACCTGTGATCCAGCAGAGCTCTCGCGTCAGCGCTTGCGCTCGATGTCGAGGTCCAGCACGTGCCCCTCGACGTCCTCGTCCGCGTCGCGGTGCGGCGTGAAGTCGACGTTGCCCTCGTCGTCCAGCGGGAGGTAGTGGCCCTCGACGTCGGTCGGGTCGGTCTCGTCCTTGAGGATGATCTCGTTGATGTTCTCGCTCATGATCTCTCTCCCTCGGATGCTGCGTGTGACTCGATCATGCGCCGCTCGCAGGCGCACGTCTGTCACCTGGGTGACAGATCGACAAGGTGCGACCAGCGAGCAGGATCAGCGCTTGCGCTCGATATCGAGGTCGAGGACATGCCCCTCGACGTCGTCGTCGTCGGTCACCGCGATCCGAGTCGGCCCGGGAACACTCGCCCGGCCCTCGGCGTCGATCACCTGGAAGTGACCCTCGACGTCGTCGGTCTCGGGCTGCTCGATGTGGTCCTTCACGGTTCCCCCTCGTGCTGGCCGGTCAGGTGCCGACCCGCTCGGCCGCCAGCCCCTGCTCGAGCTCCTCGAGCCAGGCGACGGCGCCGAAGTCAGCGTACGCCGCCCGAGCCTCCGCCAGCAGGGGTTCGGCCTCGGCAGGGCGACCCCGCCGCATCAACCACACGCCGTACGCCGCCTGGGCGCGGGCAGCGTGGACTCGCGAGCCCCACGCCGCGTAGTGGCCCAGGGCGCGGGTGAAGGCCGCCTCGGTGACGTCGTCCGTGGCCGCGGCAGGCGGAGCGAGTCCCTCCAGCAGCGCCCGGTGGCCGGCCAGCGACGGCGGCGGCGCCGAGCCGTACTCGTCGACGATCTGCCGCATCCGCTCGATCAACCCGGGGTCGTCGAACGCGACCGCGACCTGCACCGCCGCCCCGTACACCAGCGCGAAGTCGTCGTAGATCTCGCTGATCGGCGAACGCCCCGTCCAGGGCCCTGGACACCGTGGCGACGGCCTCCCGGTCGCCGGCGAACGTCTGCACCATCGCTCGAGCCACGTCCAGGTAGCACCGGGTCTCGTCGCGCTCCGGCGTTTCCTCGACGACGCGGCCCGGGATCCCTGCCGCGCGCAGCCAGCACCAGCGACACCACGCCGGCGACGACGGAGAGGTCCGGCGCGTCCAGCGTCTCCGAGCCGACGAGCCCCTCGATCTCGTCCCAGTCACCGGTCGCCCACCGGCCGATCGCGAGGTTGGCCGACGCGATGCTCATGCTGAGGGCGATGCCCGCCCGTCGCGATGTCTCCACCGCCTCGTCGACCACCCGGTTGGCCGCCACCGCGTCGCGTTGCAGCAGGGTGGAGGCGAGGTTGCCGAGCCCGTGCGCGAGCTGACCGATGTCGTGGCACTCGCGCGCCACGGACGTCCCCTTCTCCAGGATGGCGGCGCCGAGCTCGTCGTTCCCGGTGCGCATGAGCAGGACGGCCAGGTTGTTGATGGCCTGGGCGACCATGGCGCGGTCACCGAGCCGCTGCGCCACCTGGATCGCCTGGAGGAGGCGCGGGTAGTCCGCGCCACCGAGTGAGCCGTCCGCCAGCAGGTACGCGTAGAGGACCGGCCCGAGCACCGACCTCCTTGCCAGGTGCGTCCTGCAAGGCATGGACGTAGGGCGTCATCCTGGCCCTCGCCTCGCCGACGTCGCCGCCGCAGCCGCGTCGTCGCGACGGACCAGGCTGCCGCCGCGAGGGCTTCGCCGTCTGTCTCGGCCACGGCCCGGAAGCCCAGTGCGGGCAGCCTCGGCGAGCGTGACCGCCTGCTCGTACTTCCCCGCGTCGTTGGACGCCTCCGCCTCGGCCAGCTGGATCTCGCACCTCTGGCGCTCGTCGGTGGCGAGCTCCGCGGCTCGCGCAAGATGGCCGATGGCCTCGCCGGGCGCTCCGAGGGCTCGCGCGCGCTCGGCCGCCCGGCGGAGCAGTCCGACCGCACGGGCGGCCAGCTCGGCCGCGTCCGCATCATCCGGAGCGGCCTCGATCGCGGCGATGCAGTGCTGGGCGGCGACCGGGGCCAGCTCGTCCGTGGCCTCGCGGGACATCGCCTCGAGCAGCCGGAGGTGGACCACCTTGCGATCACGGCGCGAGAGCGTCGCGTACGCGACCTGCCGCAGGACCGACTGGACGAACTGGTAGCGCCCCTGCTCGCTGCTGAGCCGGTCGTGCTCGACGGTGAAGATCTCGGCGCGCACCAGTGTGGCCAGCACCGCGTCGAGATCCGGGATGTCGTCACACAGCTCGGCCAGCAGCGACGGCTCGACCGAACCTCCCGCGACGCTGGCGCGGTCCACCACGCGCCGCTGGTCGGGATCCAGCCGGTCCAGGCGGGCCGAGATCAGCGCCTGGAGCGAAGCCGGGGCACCGATCTCCTCCAGGTCGAGGTCATCGCCACCCGCCAGCACGTAGGCGCCACCACGCGGCACCACCAGGTCGCGGTCGATCAGCGCGCGGATCGTCTCCACGGCGTACGTCGGGATGCCCTCGGCCCGCTGCACGAGCTGGTCACGCACCTGCACGGGCAGTCCGTGGACGAGACCGTCCACCAGGGTCGCCATCTCGTCCTCGGTGAACGCCTCGAGGTGGAGCACCGTCGCCCGGCGGTTGGTGACCAGGCTCGGACGGTCGATGACGAGCTCGGGACGGGCGAGCAGCATGACGAAGCACGGGAAGGCGCGGCGGCCATCAGGTGCTCGAGGAAGAGCACCAGCCCCTCGTCGGCGTACTGCGCGTCGTCGATCATCATCACGACCGGCTCGGTGCCGTGGCTCACCCGCTCGAAGAACGTCGTCCACGCGGCGAACAGGTCCTCTCGCGCGTGGCCGGTGGCTCCGCCGGCGCCGAGCAGGGCCGCGAGTCGAGGAGCCAGCCAGGCACGCTCCTCGGGGTCGTCGACGTATGCCGTCGAGGCCACGCTCCACCAGCTCGGCGGTGTCGACGGGCTCACCCGTGCCGAGCCCGGTCTCGAGCCGGCTGCGGACTGCCTCGGCCACGGCGTAGTAGGCGACACCCTCGCCGTACGACACGCACTTGCCGGAGTGCCAGCGGCAGGCACCGGCGAGCCCGTCGGTGTACTTGGAGAACTCCCAGCCCAGCCTCGTCTTCCCGACCCCGGCGTCGCCCGAGACCAGGAGCAAGCGCCGGGCGGCCGGTCTCGGCGACGCCGTGGAAGAGCTCCTTGACCATCCGCAGGTCGCGGTCGCGCCCCACGAGTGGAGCCTCCAGCCCGTCCGCGCGTTGGCCACCTCCGGCCGTGGCGACGACAGCACGGGCCGCCCACAGCGGCATCGGCTCGGTCTTGCCCTTGAGCACGTGCGAGCCGACGTCGGCATAGGAGATCGACGCGCTCGTCAGCAGGCGCGTCGTCTCGTCGACCCAGACCTGGCCCGGTGCGGCGGCGGACTGGACCCGGCTGGCCGTGTTCACCGGGTCGCCGGCGACCATGCCCTGCATCTGCGCCCCGACGGTGACCGCCACCTCGCCGGTGACGATCCCGACGCGCATCGCGAGGTCCGCGACCCCGACCTCCGCTCCCAAGCACCGCAGCGGCGGCGACCAGCTCCAGGCCTGCGCGGACCGACCGGTCCGCATCGTCCTCGTGGGTGGTCGGGACACCCCACACCGCCATCACGGCGTCGCCGATGAACTTCTCCACGACGCCGCCGTAGCGGGCGACGATCGTCGAGCACTCCTCGAAGTAGCGACCCAGCAGCTCGCGCACGTCCTCCTGGTCACGCGACTCCGACAACGGCGTGAAGCCCACCAGGTCGCCGAAGAGCACGCTGGTGATCCGCCGGGAGGCGACGGGGGTCGCCGGCGCGGGGATCGGCGGCCCGCCCAGCTGCGTACCGCACTCGAGACAGAACTTCGCGCCGGACACGATCGCGGTACCGCATGAGGGGCAGCTGCTCCGCTGCGGTGTCCCGCACTCGAGACAGAACTTCGCTGCGGCGGGGAGCTCAGCGGTGCAGTTCGCGCACACGGTCATGGGGTCGAGACTCCCGCCAGCGCGTCGTCGAGCTCGGCCAGCCAGGTCTCCGCACCCAGCTCGGCGTACGTCGCCCGGGCCTGGGCCACCAGGGGCTCGGCCTCGGCCGCACGACCCTGTCGGCTCAGCCATGCGGCGTACGACGCTCGGCCTCGCGCCACGTACACCGGGGAGCCCCAGGCTTCGTAGCTGCTGATCGCGGACTCGTACCGACGAGCGATCTCGTCATCGGCGTCTCCGCGCTTCGCCAGGCGCAGCGCCTCGATGAGGTCGCGGTGCGCGCGGAGTCCCAGGAGGAGCCGCTCGCCAGAGCCGTCGAGGACCTGCGCGAGGTGATCGAGCAAGGCGTCCCCATCCGGGTCGGAGAGCTGGGCGAGCACGGCACCGAACACCGCGGTGGTCTCGTCGAACACACCGCCGGACTCGAACACCAGGTGCACGGCCTCGGTCAGCATCGGCGCGCTGGGCTCGCCACGGTGCGCCGCGACGAGGGCGTCGCCGAACGCCCCCCAGTGACTGCCGTACGCCCGCCGGGCGCTGGAGCCCACGACGTCGTCCGGGCTCTCCCCACGAGCCGTGAGCACGAGGCCGACCAGAGCGGAGGCCTCGGCTTCGTCGTCCGGATGGAAGCCGGCGAGATCCAGCGCCGCGACGGCGTCCCAGTCCCCCACGGCCCACCACGCACGCGCCAGTGAGGAGCGCCCGAGGCTCGTCGAGTCCAGGTTGCCACCCCGCTCCCCGACCTCGACGGCCGCGCGTGCGTGCGTGAGCGCCCGTTGGAGATCCTCGCCGTTCCATGCGGCGCTGAGCGTGGCGAGCGCGTGCGCCTCGGTCTCGAACGAGTGCGTCTCGCGAGCCACGTCCACCGCCCGGTCGAGGAGCACGATGCCGACGAGCTGGTAGCCCGTCTGCAGCATGTCGACCGCGAGGCTCGACAGACCGCGGGCCACGCTCGGGAGGTCGCCGGCGCGCTCGGCGGTCTTGATGTACTCCAGGCCGAGGTCGTAGGTGAGATTCCCCAACCGCGACAGTGCGGAGGTGTACGACCGGAGCACGAGCGTGTGCACGCCGGCAGCCTCGGGCATGGTCGCCAGCCGTCGGTGGTAGGGCTCCAACAGGTCGACGGCCTGCTGCATCTCGCCGGGACCGCCGATCAGCGCGCGCCCGAGAGTTGCCGCTGCCAAGGCCTCCTGCAGGAAGTCTCCCGACGAGGCGAAGCCGGTTCTCGCCTCCGAGGCGAGCGTGACCGCATCGTCGTAGCGCCCGATGTCGATGCAGGCCATCGCGTCCGCCAGGTCGATCTCGAACCGCTCCTGCCCCTCGCCGACGTGGTCGAGCGCCCTGCTGAGGTGTCCCGCCGCCTCCGTCGGGGCTCCGAGCGCATGAGCTCGGGCAGCGGCCACGCGCAACAGCGCGACGGCACGATGGTGGAGTTCGGGTACGTCGGCATCGTCCGGGGCCGACTCGATCGCCGCCACGGCGTGCTGAGCCGCGACCGGTGCCAGCTCGGGAGAGTCGTCCCGGGTCATCGCGTCGAGCAGCTCGAGATGCGTCTGCTTGCGCTCGCGACGTGACAGGGTCGCGTACGCCACCTGGCGCACGGCCGACTGCACGAACTGGTAGCGGCCCTGCTCGCTGCTGAGGCGGTTCTGGTCGACCGAGAAGATCTCGGCGCGCACCAGGCCGGACAGGACGAGATCGAGCGACGACACGTCGTCGCAGAGCTCGGCGAGCAGTGCGGGTTCGACGGAGCCGCCGGCAACACTGGCCCGGTCGACGACCCGGCGCTCATCGGGGGTCAGGCGGTCGAGCCGGGCCGAGATCAGCGCCTGGAGCGATGCCGGAGGACCGATCGTGGCCAGGTCGAGAGCCTCGGGGTCGGCCAGCACGTAGGCGCCACCGCGGGGCACCACGAGGTCGCGGTCGATGAGCGCGCGCACCGTCTCCACGGCGTACGTCGGGATGCCCTCGGCGCGGTCCACCAGCACGTCGCGCACCTCGGACGGCAAACCCTGGACCAGCCCGTCCACCAGGGACGACATCTCGTCGGTGGTCAGCGGGTCAACATGCAGCACCGTGCTCCGCCGGTTGGTCACCAGCTCGGGGTGCTCGACCAGGATCTCCGGCCGGGAGAGCAGCACGACCAGGCACGGGAAAGAACCCGCCGCCAGGAGGTGCTCGGCGAAGCGGAGAAGCCCTTCGTCGGCGTACTGCGCGTCGTCGATCATCATCACCACGGGCTCGGTCCCGTCGCTCACCCGCTCGAAGAACGTCGTCCACGCGGCGTACAGGTCGTCGCGCGGGAAGCTCGACGTGCCCGCGGTCCCGAGCAGGGCAGCCAGGCGCGGCGCGAGCCACGCGCGCTCCTCGGGGTCCGCGACGTACGCCGCGAGGCCGCGCTCCACGAGCTGGTCGCCGTCGTACGGCTCCTCGAGCCCCGAGCCGGTCTCGAGCCGGCTCCGGACCGCTTCGGCCAACGCGTAGTACGCGACACCCTCGCCGTAGGACACGCACCGGCCGGAGTGCCACCGGCAGCTCTCGGCGAGGCCGTCGGTGTACTTGGAGAACTCCCAGCCCAGCCGCGACTTGCCCGTGCCGGCGTCGCCGACGACGACGAGCAGGGCCGGACGACCGGAGTCCTCGACCCGGTGGAACGCCTCCTTGACCATCCGCAGCTCGCGGTCGAGGCCGACGATGGGCGTCTCGAGCCCGTCGGCACGCTGGGCCCCGCCCGCGGTCGCGATCACGGCGCGGGCAGCCCACAGCGGCATCGGCTCGGTCTTGCCCTTGAGCTGGTGAGACCCCACGTCGGCGTACGAGATCGACGCGCTGGTCAGCAGCCGGGTCGTCTCGTCGACCCAGACCTGACCGGGCGCGGCGGCGGACTGCACCCGCGCCGCGGTGTTGACGGGGTCGCCGGCGACCATGCCCTGCATCTGCGCGCCGACGGTCACCGCCACCTCGCCCGTGACGATGCCGACCCGCATCGCGAGCTCGCTCACGCCGACCTCGGACCCGAGGGCGGTCGCGGCGGCGACCAGCTCCAGGCCGGCGCGCACGGACCGTTCGGCGTCGTCCTCGTTCGTGGTGGGCACGCCCCAGACGGCCATCACGGCGTCGCCGATGAACTTCTCCACGACGCCGCCGTAGCGGCCGACGATGCGTGAGCACTCCTCGAAGTACCGGCTGAGCAGCTCGCGGACGTCCTCCTGGTCGCGCGCCTCGGAGAACGGCGTGAACCCGACGAGATCTCCGAACAGCACGCTGGTCAGGCGCCGGGAGGCGATGGCGGTGGCCGGCTGGTCGCGGGGCGCGGCCGCCTCACCGCGCAGGTCGGCGCCGCACTCGTTGCAGAACTTGGCGCCGGGGGTGATCGCCGAGCCACAGGCCGGGCAGCCCTGGGTCAGGGTCGAGCCGCACTCGTTGCAGAACTTGGCGCCGACCGGCTGGTCGGCGCCGCAATTCGCGCAGGACGACATCCGGGCCGCCTCAGGCCGCCCTGAGGCGGCGCGTGACGACGTCCTCAGCCAGGCGTCGCGACTCGCCCTGACCGGTGACCGCGTCGAGGAACTCCTCGCGCTCGAGGGCCAGCAGCAGCGTCGGCTCCATCGCCGTGATCGTCGCGGTCCGCGGCACGTCGCGCAGCAGGCCGATCTCGCCGAAGTAGTCGCCCGGACCCTCCTCGCGGAGGACCTGCCCGTCCGCGGCCGTGACCTGCACCCGGCCCGACTCGATGACGTAGAAGAGGTCGGACTCGTCGCCCTCGTGCACGATCACGTCGCCGGCCACCACCTCGACCCGATCCAGGACGCGGGCGAGGTGGTCGAGGGTGACCGGGTTGAGCGGCGCGAACATCGGGATCGCGCGGAGCAGCGGCAGCCCGGCAGGCGCCTCGAGACGGCGGTCCAGGGAGCGCATCCGGGGGTAGCCGAGCAGCGCGATCGACGCCGATGGCCACGCCCAGGATCGCCCACCGTCGCCCGCAGTCCCCACAGTGGAGCATCAGCGGCGTGATCGCCGAGCCCAGGGCCATGGTCGCGATCAGACAGGTCTCGAACGCACCGAACACGCGGCCCAGCACGGCGTCCGGTGTGAGGCGCTGGATGACCGTGAACACGTTGACGTCGACGAACGGGTTGGCGAACCCGAGGAACGGCCATCACCGCGAACGCCGCGATCGGGATCGGCCAGATCGTGACCAGCGATCAAGGGGAACGACCACAGGAAGACCCCGACGATGAGGTCCTGGCCGAGCTTGTGCTTCGTGGCGCGGGCGATCGCGAAGATCCCGCCGAAGATCGCCCCCAGGCCCGATCACGGAGTCGAGCAGCCCGACGCCCTTGGCCCCGGTGTGCAAGATCTCCACGGCGATCACCAGGGGGATCACCGCGAGGGCGCCGGCGACGACCGTCTGGGCGGATCCCTCGACCACCGTCATCGAGCAGGTCCTTGTCGCGCCAGATCGCGCGGAACCCTGCCGAGGTCTCCCGGAGGAAGCCCTCGGCCTGTCTCGGCCTCCTCCTCGGCCGCCTCGGCGAGCGCCTCGCCCAGGCTCTCGGGCTCGGCCGCCTTCTCCGACTCTTCCTCGGCCCGGCCCACGTGGATGCCGGCCACCATGCAGCATCGACCACGCGAACGACGCGACGTTCAGGAGGAACACGATCTCGACGTCGGCGACCGCCAGCAGCCCCGCGCCGATGGCCGGACCGACGAAGATCGCCAGGCTCTCCAGGGTGCTGGCCGTGCCGTTGGAGGCGGTCAGCTGCTCGGTGGTGTTCGCCAGCTGAGGCGTGATGGCACCCTGGGCGGCCCGGAACGCCGACCCGCCGAACGCGGTCAGCGACCGCCAGGACGAAGATCGGCAGCGCCGAGGTGTCGGCGTACAGGCACACCGTGGCCAGGACGACCAAGACGGCGCTGTAGAGGTCGCTGTAGATCATCACCCGCTTGCGCGGGTACTTGTCGGCGAAGGTCGACACGAACGGTGTCGCCAGCGCCATCACGGCCAGCCGGATGGATAGAAGATGCCGACCGCCTTGGCGCCACCCTCGCCGTACGCCCAGACGGACACGGCGGTGGTGAAGGCCCAGTTACCGATCAGCGAGCCGGCGAAGGCCAGCTGCATCCGGCGGAGGTTTCGGTTGACGAAGACCGACTTCAGCGACCCACCGGTCTCGCGGAAGAACGCCGCGATGACTCCGTCGTTCGCCTTCTCGCTCACGGCCACGTGACCGCCCACAGCACCTCCCCCAGTCCGCCCACGGCCCGAGCAGCGTCAGCGTAGGCGTCCCCCCGCCTATCTGCCAGGCACCCCGCCGCTCTTTACCCCCCACAGACCAGTGAGGGTCGTCCGCCTGAGGTGCCTGTATACGAACGCGTGGAGCGGACGACCCGAGGTCTGTGGATGAGGTCGGCGGCCGATCGCGAGTCTCCGGCACGCTGCCGGTCATGGCCAGACGACTGCCCCCGGTGTGGGCAGGCCTGGCGGCCGAGCAGTGCGGATTGCTCGCCAGAAGACAGCTCGTCCGGTCGGGACTGGCCTCCCACTACGTCGATCGCCAGGTCGCCGCCGGACGCTGGCAGTTCATCAGTGATGTGGTCATCTGTACGACGACCGGGACGCTGACCCGAGACCAGCTGATGTGGGCCGGGGTGCTCCATGCCGGGCCCGGGAGTGCCGTCGGCGGCCTCACCGCTCTCGAGCGGCGAGGCCTGAAGAACTGGCACCGCGACGAGATCACGGTGCTGCTCCCGAAGTCGCACAACCTGGCGTCTCTGCCCGGAGTGAGTTTCGTCGAGACCCGACGACCCGTCGGGCTCTACGCGACCGGCGCCCCTCCGACGTGGCGGGTGGAGCCGGCCGCCCTGCTGTTCGCCGGCTACGTCGCGAGCTCGCGGACGGCGCACGGTCTCGTGTCAGCCGTCGTGCAGCAAGGCATGACGACCCCGACGCGTCTGTTGATCGAGATCGAGCGCATGAAGCCATTGCGCCGTGCCAAGCGGTTCAAGGCGACCCTCGAGCTCCTCGCGGATGGGTCACATTCACTCGCCGAGCAACGCGTCGTACGCCTGTGCGTCGACCACGGGCTGCCGATCCCGGATCGGCAGACCAGGCGCGTCGATGCCTCCGGACGACTGCCGCTACACCGATGCCGAGTGGCTTCTGCCCAGCGGCAAGGTCGTGGTCCTGGAGGTGGACGGCGGCTTCCACATGGAGGTCGAGCACTGGGAGGGCGACATCACCCGCGAACGCGATCTGGTCGCGACGGGAGCCATCGTCCTGAGATGTACGGACCGGGAGCTCATCGACGAGCCGGGCCGGGTGATCGCGTCCCTTCGCGCCGTCGGTGTCGGGGAGTCGTCCGCCTGACGTGCTCGGTATACGAGCACGTCAGGCGGACGACCCGAGAAAAGGGGGGTCAGGCGTAGAAGGAGTCGATGAGGGTGGCGTAGTTGTCCTCGACGACGTTGCGCTTGACCTTCATCGAGGGGGTGAGCTCGCCGGACTCGACCGAGAGGTCGTGGTCGAGGAGCTTCCACTTCTTGATGGTCTCCCACCGGTTCACGTGGCGGTTCAGCTCCTCGACGTACCCCTGGACCATCTTCTGGCAGGCGTCGGAGGCCACGATGGCGGCGTAGTCGCCGGAGACGGAGTTCTCCTTCGCCCAGACGGCGAGCGCGTCGGGGTCGAGGGTGATCAGGGCGACGATGAAGTTCCGCTCGCTGCCGAACACCACGAACTGGCTGGCGTAGGGACAGATCGCCTTGAACTTCGACTCGATCGCCGGCGGGGCGATGTACTTGCCACCCGAGGTCTTGAACAGCTCCTTGATCCGCCCGGTGATCCGCAGGATAGCCGTCGGCGTCGAGCGCGCCCTTGTCTCCGGTATGCAGCCAGCCGTCGTCGGTCAGCGTCTTGGCGGTCTCCTCGGGGAGGTTGTGGTACCCCTCCATCACCCCGGGACCCTTGATCAGGACCTCGTCGCCGTCACCGAGCTTGACCTCGGAGCCCGGGAAGACCTGGCCGACCGAGCCGATCCGGTAGTCGTCGGGATGGTTCACGAACGAGCCCGCCGACGACTCGGTCAAGCCGTAGCCCTCCAGGATCAGGATCCCGGCGGCGTCGAACCACTCGGCGATGTCCTGGTTGAGCGCGGCAGCCCCGGAGATGAAGAAGCGCACCCGGCCACCGAAGCGCTCGCGGATCTTGGCGAACACCAGCTTGTCGAACAGCGCGTGCTGGGCCTTGAGGAGTACGCCGGGCGAGCGGCCCTCGCGGATCGCCCGGTCGTGGGCGATGCCGACCTTGAACGCCTGCTTGAAGATCGCCTCCTTGGCGCCACCCTCGGCGGCCTGCATGGTGACGATCCGGGCGTGCGCCTTCTCGAAGATCCGCGGGGCGGCGCCCATGAACGTCGGCTTCACGACACCGAGGTTGTCCACGATCTTGTCGACGCGACCGTCGATCGCGCAGGCGAAGCCGCAGGCCATCTGGGCCGACATCAGCACCTTGCCGAACGAGTGCGCCATCGGCAGCCAGCGGAACTCCAGGTCGGTCTCGTCGAGGATGTTCTGCGCGTCGATCGCCGAGCCCTCGTAGACCCACGAGCGATGCTGCAGCCGGACGCCCTTGGGGCGGCCGGTCGTCCCCGAGGTGTAGATCAGGGTCGCGAGCTGGTCCGGCCGGATCTTCTCGGCCGTCTCGCGGATGACCTCCGCGTGCTCGGCGAGGTAGGTGTCGCCCAGCGAGCCGAGGTCCTCGAGCCCGATCACCCGGTCGCCGTCGCTGGTGCCGTCGAAGGTGACGATCTTCGCCAGGTGCGGCAGCTCGGCGAGGTGGTCCTTCAGCTTCGCGATCTGCTCGTCGTCCTCGGCGAAGACCACCCGGCACTCCGCGTCGCCGATGATGTACGCCGTGTCCTCGGCGTTGGTCGACGGGTACACCGTCGTGGTCGCCGCCGCCGCGCACATCACTGCGAGGTCGGCGAGGATCCACTCGTACCGGGTGCCGGCGGCGATGCCGACCCGCTGCTCGGGCTCGATCCCCAGGGCGAGCAAACCGGCGGCGTACCGCGCGACCTGCTCCCCCGTCTCCGCCCAGGTCACCGACTCCCACCGCTCCTCCGCGCCCTCGACGACGGGGTAGCGGAAGGCCTCGCTGCGAGGACTCCGGTCGACCCGGTCGAGGAACTGCAGGGCGACGTTCGCGACCATGCGGTCGACGAAGGTGGCATCGAAAGTGACGGGCACGCTGTCTCCTGGGGCGGGGAACGGTCTCGGCGATCCGAGACGGTCAATCTAGTTCACGGGGTTACCTTCGGGTAGCCAACGAGCCGGGCCCCGGAGGGTCACTGGAGGACCGCGGCGACGTGGTCAGGGAGACGCCCGATCGACGTACCGGCCGAGGACTCGCAGACGGCCCTCGGTGTCGAGCACGCCCGCGTCGCCGGTGCGCAGCCAACCCGGCTCGGCGCGCGGAAGCGGGACCACACGCCGCGCGTGATAGCCGTCGGCCAGCCCCGGCCCGGACACCAGGACCTCGCCGTCGGCGGACACCCGGACCTCGGTCCCCGGCAGGGGCAGCCCGGAGGTCCGACTGCCGGCGTCCTCGGGTACGGCGACACTCACGGCCCCGCCGGTCTCGGCACGGCCGTAGGCCTCGAGCACCGTCACGCCGGCGGCGTCGAAGAACTCGGCGAGTCCCGCGTCCACGTCTCCTCCTGCGCAGACGAGGAAGCGCAGACGGTCGCCGAACGTCTCGCGGATGTCGGTCCGCAACCGCTTGTCGAGGGACTTCTGACGACGCAGGAGCCCGCGCGGCTGGTCCCCCTCGATCGCCGTGCGTACGTCCCGGAGGAGCGCCGGGGTCGCGACCACCACCGTCGGCCGCACCACGCCGAGCGATTGAACGGCGCTGTCCGCCCGACCCTCGAGCGCCACCGGGAACCCGCACGCCACCTGGATGCCGAGGACGGCCTGCGCGTAGACCGAGGTCAGCGGGAGCGGGAGGTACACCAGGTCGGCGTCCGAGAGCCGGCCCAGAGCCGTGACCGCGGTGGCCTGGTAGGTCAGCGCCCCGTGGCTCAGGCGTACGCCGCGTTGTCGGCCGTCCTCGACGACGTACGGCAACGCCGCCAGCCCCGTCCGACGCACGGCGTACAGCCGTTGCGAGAGCGCCCGCGGGTGTTCGGTCAGGTGGTCGTGCCCGAGGGTCAGCAACCCCTCGATCGACAGGACCCGCTCGTCGGGGTAGTCGCCGTCGATCTGCACGACCTTCGCGACGTTCCGGATGCTCGCGCGCACGCGCCACAGGAGCTGCACCGTGTCGCTGTCCTCGGCGATGACCACGCGGGCGCCGGAGTCGACCAGCAGGGCGGCGACCGTGGCGTCGTCTGCGGACGACGGGATCGCGGTGACGGCACCACCGGCCCACAGCGTCGCCAGGTAGCCGAGCACCCACTCGTACCGGGACGAGGCGATGATCGCGACCCGGTCCTCGGGCTCGACGCCGAGCGCGAGCAGACCCGCGGCGAGACCCTCGACGAGGGCATGCGTCTGGGCCCAGGTCGACTCCTGCCAGCCACCGTCCACCGGGTAGTAGAAGGCGTCCTCGTCCGGCGACTCCTCGACCCGGTCGAGGAACATGTGGACCAGGGTGCGAGGGCGCTTGTCGATCACCGTGGGGTCGATGGTCACCCGTTCTGCTCCCTCATTCGCCGGGTCTCCCAGTCTAGTGAGCGAGCTCAGTCCTGGACCGCCTTCGTGATCGCGACGCACCGGGTGATCCACTCCCGTTCCTCGGCGTCGAGGCCACGGCCCGCGCCCTGGGCGTCCTGCACGGACCAGTTGGCGTTGAGCACCATCCGGACGACGACCCAGTCGCGGGCGCGCTCCTCGTCCAGGGCTGCGTGATCGACGAGGGTGTGGAAGCGGCGACGCAACCCGCCGCGTACGTCGCCGGCCAGCTCGTCGTACCGGTTCCACAGCATCGGCGCCAGCTCGTAGTGCGGGTCGCCCGACATCGGCTTCGGGTCGATCGCCAGCCACTCCCCACGCGCCGGGTCGAGCCCCGGTGGTGCGTGGAGGACGTTCATGTGGTGCAGGTCGCCATGGACGATCCGCCCGACGCCGGCGGGGTCGGCGACCAGGTCACGACCGAGGCCGAGCGCCTGCTCGCGGTATCGGGAGGGGATCGGGATGTCCTGCGGCTGGGCCGCCAGGTCGTCGAGCCACCGCGCGACGAACGACGTCACGGTCGCCAGCTGCGGCGGCGCCGGTACGTGGATGAACGGATAGAGCCCGGCCACGATCTCGCAGGCCTCCAGGTCCGGGACCTCGAGCAGGTCGCGGCGGTCGAGGCGCTCCAACAACATCACGCGTCGGTGGGGGTCGGCCCGCAGCAGCCGCACCGTGCCCTGGCCCTGCCAGTGCTGCAGCGCCAGGGCCTCGTGCAGCGACTCGAGGTCGCCGTCGAAGCGTGACCTTCAGGACCGCCTCGGTCCCGTCCTCGGTGACGACGGGCGCGACCAGGGAGCAGTAGCCGTGCCACAGGTCGTCACCGTCGCGGCGGAGCTCCCACTCCTCCAGCAGGTCGCGGAAGAGACGGGGTACGCCGTCCAGCCAGCGACCCCAGTCAGCCCCGAGCTCGCGTTGCTCGTCGAGCCCCTCAGGCAGGACGATCGTCATGCGCGCCATCGTGGCACGCCCACCGAGGGCGGCCGATGTCCGCGGTCAGGCCTCCGGGTTGCCTGCCGCCTCGTCACACGCGATACAGCGCTCCTCGTTCGGCACGCGCTCGAACGGGAAGCGGCTGCGCCCGAACTCCTGCAGCGACGACAACGGCGCGCCGCACAGGGCGGCCTTGGCTTCCAGATCAACGGCATGCACGCGCCCCGCGGGCACGCGCCTCTCCACGCGGCGCAGCCTGGTCCAGGTGCGCACCGTCTCTTCGCCCTCAGCGAAGGTACGAACGACAGGTTGGGTCCTCATGCTTCGCATCGTGCTCCTGGTCGCCGTCCGCATGTGCGGACTCCGCCAGATCGCGCCGACTGTGCGCGCCGCCTAGTCACAGCGGGCCATACCTGTTCGGCACGGTCGGTGGTGGGTTCTACGGTGCACCCGTGGGCGCCTACGACTGGGACGAGCTGCGCGGCCTGAGCCTGGCCCGGCAGTTCCCCGGCGTCGACGGGGTCGGGGCGGAGGCCGCAGGCGAGACCGTGCGCCGGATCGGGCCGATCCAGTCCCAGACCGCACGCTCGCCGTACGCCGCCCTGGGCGCGCGCCTCCCCGGCGTCACCCACGACGCGATCACCACGGCGTACGAGTCGCTCGCGATCGTCCGCGGGAGCACCATCCGGGGCACCGTCCACACCTCCACGGCGGACCACCACCTCCTCCTCGACGCCACCACCCGGCTGGGGCAACGAGCGATCTGGGTGCGTCACCTCCCGCTGCAACACGGCGAGGTCGAGGACCTCTGGCTGGCGACCGAGCTGTTCGCGGCCGACTCGTGGCGCACGCCCGACGAGCTGCTCGACCATCTGCGCGGCTGGCTGCTCGACCACGGCGAGGATGTCCCGGAGGCGGTCGACCGCGGTCTGGGCCGTTACCTCACGTTCGGCCACGGCGACCTGCTCCGCCGCCCGCTGAAGGGTTCCTGGTCGGGCCAGGGCGCCCCCGGCTACCGCTCGGCCACGGCCCTCCTGCCCGACCGCGAGCAGCCCGACGACGCCGTGCTCGAGGCGGTCCGGCTCCATCTCGCGTCGTACGGGCCGGGCAGCCGGCGCGACGTCGCCTGGTGGTCCGGGCTCGGCCTGCGCCGGGTCGACGCGCTCCTCGAGCGCCTCGACCTCGTCTGGCGCGACGGCCCCGGCGGCCTGCCCTACGCCGACGTGCCCGACGCGCCGGCCGCCCGCGACCTTCCCGGAGTCCGCCTGCTCCCCGAGTTCGACGCGGTGCTCTGCGGCTACGACCCCAAGGCGCGCGACCGCTTCGTCGACCCCGCCGACCACGACCGGCTGTGGCACAAGAACAACGGCTACATGCTCGCGCCGGTGCTCGTGGACGGCCGGATCGGCGGCTACTGGCGGATCGAGGGCTCGGGGCCCGACAAGACGCTGACGGTCACGTCCTTCGCCGGGTCGCGCAAGCCCCGCAAGGCCGAGTTCGACGAGCCGGTCGCGGCACTCTCGGCGGCACTCGACGTGAGCCTCGGGTCGGTCACGGTCACGCGCGGCTGACGCGGCCCGAGCCGCAGCATCTCGGCCGCGAGCAGCAGGCTGAGCGCGGTCGTCCCGACGACGGCGTACGCCGCGGCCGCCGGTGAGCCGCTCGCGATCTGGAAGAACACGGCGGCCACCGAGGCCCGGCCGACGATCGCGAGCGAGGAGATGACTCGCTCCTCGGTGCGATGGGTCTCGGTCATCGCCAGGAGGGCGACCAGGAGGACGGCACTCGCGGCCAGAACCGCCTGGCAGGCGGCGTACCACCACGTGACGCCGGGCGTCGCGACGACCAGGGCCGCCGTCCCGGCCACCCAGCAGACAGCGCTGAGCACGCAGGTCGGCCCGCGACCGTGCCGGACCAGGAACGTGCGCTTGCCGAACAGCCGGTCGCCGACGACGTCGCGGAAGTCCTTGAGCACGATCCGGCCGGTGAAGCCGACGTACAACGCGGCCAGCAGGACGACGTCGCCGAGGCGCAGCCCACGACCGGCGAGCACGCCGAGCACGAAGGGCACGCCGACGAACAGGGCCGGCAGCACCAGCGGCGCCACGACCCCTCGGCGTGACAGCCGGAACGGAGGGAGCGAGTACGCCGCGGCCACGGCCAGCCCGGCCAGCGTCAGCAGCAGAGACGTGAGCCCTTGGGTGGCGGCCGCCGACGCCGTGACGACGGCAGCGCCGGCGGCCATGAGCCGCACGTCCCGAGCGGCGGCAGTCCCGGTGACCAGCGGGCGCCGGTCGTCGTCGGGGAGGTTGACCCGGTCGATCTCGAGGTCGGCGAGATCGTTGCAGGACACGGCATAGACGACGAACGCGGTGACCAGCACCAGCAGCCGGGCCACGGACACCGGGTCGTTCGCCCGTCCGGACAGCGCCAGCCCGACGGCTCCGGAGAGTCCGAGCAGGAACACGACGGCGGGACGCGCCTCGAGGAGGACGAGCCGGAGCCGCGCGGTCACTTGTTGCTCCCCGAGCCACCCATGCCCCACAGAGCCACCACGATCGCGCTCGTGATCAGAGGCAGGACGGCGAGGAACACCAGCACGACGGTGCCGCCGATGAACAGCGCCCAGAACCAGTTCGACGTGCGACGAGGCGGGCGTCCAGAGGGATCGGTCGTCATGCCTCCAGTGAGCCCGGTCACGTCACGCGGGCGCATGGGCCTGCGTACTCAGCCGGGCGAGCCCGCGGGCTCAAGCACCGGGGGCGACCCCGGTGAGCCAGACGTCGGGCGGCAGGTGCGGCTTGTTCGGGACCGCGGAGGTCTGCTCGGCCACGTCGTCGAGAGCGTCGGCCGCCAGCCGCCGCCAGAACGCCGCCGCTCGCGGGTTCTCGTTCTGGAACGGCACCGCCCACGGCCCTGGATGACGCGCGAACACCTGCCGGGCGAACGCGGCGGCGATGCCACGACCCCGCGCCGACCGGGTCACGAAGAACTCCCCCATCAGCCGCTGGTCGCGTCCGAGGCCACGCACCAGCGCGAAGCCACACGGCAGGTCGCCGAGGCGAGCGAGGTAGGCGACCCGGTCGCCCCGTCCACCGTCGGCGTACGCGCCGAGGCGCCCGCCGAACAGCCCCTCGGCATCCGGGGAGCCGTGCCGGAACTCGGAGAGGTCGTGCTGGTAGAGCTGCCACAGTCGCGCGATGACAGGCCACTCCCGGGCTCCGGCCTCGTCGATCCGCAACGGCCAGACGGCGTCGACCACAAGGCCGGCGATCCCCTCGGGAAGCAGCCCGAGGAGCGGGAGCTCTCCGGCCGTCGCCCAGAGCGGCCGGAAGTGGTTGTCCTCGGAGTTCTCCGCGGCCTCGTCGCCACCCAGCACCGGCTCGCCTTCGGGCACGTCCACCAGGAAGTACGCCGCGGGCCGGCCGCCGTGGGCTCCGTCGAAGAGGCGACGCACCACGGTCCCCGACAGCGAGCACTCCTCGGCCAGCTCGCGGACCGCGGCCTGCTCGGGCGCCTCGCCGGGCTCGATGCCGCCACCCGGCAGCACGGCGTACACCTGGCCGTCGAGACGACGGGCGATCACGAGCAGCTTGGCGCCGCGGGCTACCACGGCGACGGCGCGCGGTTCGGGACTTCCGAGGGGTGCCCGAGCGGTCACTTCTTGCCGGCCTTCTCCCCGGTCGATCCGGTCGACAGCGCGGCGATGAAGGCCTCCTGCGGCACCTCGACCCGGCCGACCATCTTCATCCGCTTCTTGCCTTCCTTCTGCTTCTCGAGCAGCTTGCGCTTGCGGGTGATGTCACCGCCGTAGCACTTGGCGAGCACGTCCTTGCGCATCGCGCGGATGTTCTCGCGGGCGATCACGCGGGCCCCGATCGCGGCCTGGATCGGCACCTCGAACTGCTGCCGCGGGATCAGCTCCTTGAGCTTGCCGGCCAGCATCACGCCGTAGGAGTACGCCGCCTCGCGGTGCACGATCGCCGAGAACGCGTCGACCGGCTCGCCCTGGAGCAGGATGTCGACCTTGACCAGGTCGGCGGCCTGCTCGCCGGAGCGCTCGTAGTCGAGCGAGGCGTATCCCTTGGTGCGCGACTTCAGCTGGTCGAAGAAGTCGAAGACGATCTCGCCCATGGGCAGCGTGTAGCGGAGCTCGACGCGATCGGCCGAGAGGTACTCCATGCCGAGCAGGCTGCCGCGCTTGTTCTGGCAGAGCTCCATGATCGTGCCGATGTAGTCGCTCGGACTCAGGATCGTGGCGCGGACGACGGGCTCGCGCACCTCGTCGATCTTGCCCTCGGGGTACTCGCTCGGGTTGGTGACCGTGTGGACGGTCCCGTCCTCCATCAGCACCTCGTAGACGACGTTGGGGGCCGTCGAGATCAGGTCGAGGTCGAACTCCCGCTCCAGCCGGTCGCGGCTGATCTCCATGTGCAGCAGACCGAGGAACCCGCAGCGGAACCCGAACCCGAGCGCGCCGGAGGTCTCCGGCTCGAACGCCAGCGAGGCGTCGTTGAGCTGGAGCCGCTCGAGGGCGTCGCGCAGGGTCGGGTAGTCGTCGCCGTCGATCGGGTAGAGACCGGAGTAGACCATCGGGTTCGGGTGCTGGTAGCCGCCCAGGGCCTGGTCGGCGCCGTGGTGCTGGCTGGTGACGGTGTCGCCGACGCGTGACTGGCGCACGTCCTTCACGCCGGTGATCAGGTAGCCCACCTCGCCGACCCCGAGGTCGCCGGCCTTCACCGGCTCGGGGCTGATCACGCCCACCTCGAGCATCTCGTGGACGGCGTTGGTCGACATCATCTTGATCCGGTCGCGGTGGCTGAGCTTGCCGTCCATCACGCGCACGTAGGTGACGACGCCGCGGTAGGTGTCGTAGACCGAGTCGAAGATCAGGGCGCGCGGTGGCGCATCGGCGTCACCGACCGGGGGCGGGGTCTGCCGGACGATCTCGTTGAGCACCGCCGGGACGCCCTCGCCCGTCTTCGCGCTGACCCGGAGCACCTCGGACGTGTCGCATCCGATGACGTGCGCCAGCTCCTCGGCGTACTTCTCGGGATTGGCGCTCGGCAGGTCGATCTTGTTGAGCACCGGGATGACGTGGAGGTCGGCACCGAGGGCGAGGTAGAGGTTGGCCAGGGTCTGGGCCTCGATGCCCTGCGCGGCGTCCACGAGCAGCACGGCTGCCTCGCACGCCGCCAACGACCGCGAGACCTCGTAGGTGAAGTCGACGTGGCCCGGGGTGTCGATCATGTTGAGCACGTAGGTGCCGGCGTCGGCCCCCTGCTCGTTGCCGGCCTCGACCGTCCACGGCATCCGGACGGCCTGGCTCTTGATGGTGATGCCGCGCTCGCGCTCGATGTCCATCCGGTCGAGGTACTGGGCGCGGGCGCTCCGCTCGTCGACGACGCCCGTGAGCTGCAGCATCCGGTCGGCCAGCGTCGACTTGCCGTGGTCGATGTGGGCGATGATGCAGAAGTTCCGGAGCACCGCGGGGTCGGTACGACCCGGTGCGGGAGCGGACGGGATGGGCACAGCAAACCTTCGCAGGAACGAACGGGGTGGGTCGTCCCGATTGTTTCACGCAAGGCCCGCGGACCCGGATTCGCGGATCGGGCGAACGCGCGGCGAGGAGGCCCTACCCCCCTGGGCCCCCTCGCTGCGTTCGTTCCCCGCATCCCCCCGTGTGTCCGGACGCCGGTCCCCCTGGCCGGCGCGCGGAGTCCCAGGCTCAGCTGTGCAGGTGGTCGGTGTCGTCACCGCGCGGCGGCTGCACGTGACCCTCGACGTCGTCCGCGTCGGGACCGTCGACCTGCGCGATCCGCACGTGCGCCTCGGTGTCCTCGACCTCGATGTCGTTGAACTCGGTGCCCTGCTCGCTCATGGTCGTCTCCCTCGGTCCCCGGCCTCGGTGGCCGTGATGAGTCAGACTCTGCCCGCGCAGGTCCCGTCCGTCTGTCAGCGCGCTGACACAACGGCAGATCCGGGCTTCATCCCCGGACGCTGTTGCTGCTGGCGGCCTGGAGCACCGCCTTGGCCTGGAGCGGGGACAGCCAGGGGTGCTTGCTGCGCATCAGGGCGACCATCGCGCTGACGTGCGGAGCGGCGAAGCTGTTGCCGGTCGCGGTGATCGACCCGTGGTCGGCCCAGGCGACGTCGACATCGATCCCCCGGGCCCCGAACTCGACCGGCGGATGCGCGTTGTAGGCCAGGGCGAGCTCCTCGTCGCCCGGACGGGCAGCGACGGAGATCACCGAGGCGTACTGCGAGGGGTACGTCGGGCCCGGGAGGTTGTTCGCCGCGCAGACCAGGACGGTGCCGGCGAAGTAGGCGTCGTCGGCGATCTCGTGCAGGGGCCCGAACATGGCGTCGGACTTGCTCGACAACGACAGGTTGGCGACGTGCATGCCGTGCTCGACGCTCCAGGCGACGCCCGCGTGGAGCAACGCACCACGGCCCTTGAGGTTGGCTCCGAGCACGCGCACCGAGTGGATCTCCGCCTCCGGAGCGAGTGCCCGGATGATGGCGGCGCAGGCCGTGCCGTGGCCGACGAGGTCCTGGTGCAGGCCGTCGCGCTCGACGTACCCGAGCTCGGCGGACGGGTCGAGCTCGAAGGCCACGCCCCCGGCGATGCCCCCGACGCGCGGGTGCTCGGCGTCCACGCCGCTGTCGACCACGGCGACCTTCACCCCGGCGCCGGTGGCCCCGCCGAACGCCCACTCACGGACGTCCTCGATCGGCAGGCCGACGACCTCCTCCAGCGATCCCCGGTCGAACGCCCCCGACCAGGCCGGCGTGGCGGTCATCCCGGTCGGCCGGGTTCCCCGGCCTGCCACGACGCGACGAGGCGGAGCACGTCGCTCCCCAGCTGGGCCAGCGGCTGCGGCTCCGCCGCAGCGCCCGGCGTCGCGTGCATGACCATGGCGATCAGCCCGGCGATGGTGCCCAGGACGTTGAGCGTCCAGTCGCTGGACTCGTCGACGACCGGGTCGAGCACCGACAGCACCCCGAGCACCTCGCCCTCCGGATCCAGCATCGGGGCGGCGTAGATCGCGGTCGGCACGTAGTGGGTGGACTCGGCCACGTCGCGGGCGAACCGGGCGTCCGCCTGGACGTCGCGCACCGCGATCGGCTGGCCCGACATCGCCGCCCAGCCGGCGATCCCGCGGCTGACCGGGATCGTCACACCCACGATCTCGTCGGCGCCCGCTCCGTCCGACGCGACGAACTCGAGCGTGCCCGCCGTCGTCGTCGACCAGCGCGATCGAGCACGCGGCGGCGCCGAAGAGTCCGCGCGTGGCTTCGACGCAGCGTCCGAGCGAGGGGTCGACTCCGGGGCCCGTGGTCATGGCGGAACGGTACCGATGGTCCGCGATCACGGGTGCCGGTCGGTCCGGCTCGCGGGCCGGCCGGTGGTTGACTGACCCCCGTGAAGGTCCCGAAGGTGCTCAAGAGCCTGCCGGACTCGGACGCGAAGCTCCTGCTCCGGGCGGGCAAGACCAACCATTACGTCCGACGCGACGTCCTCGTGCAGGAGGGTGACGTCGCAGACTCGTTCCACATCGTCCTCGACGGTCACGCCGCGGTGCAGGTGACGACGCCGTCCGGGGAGAGCGCGATCGTCAACATCCTCGGCCCGGACTCGCACTTCGGCGAGGTCTCCCTCCTCGGCCGCGAGGAGCCCCAGCGGACGGCGAGCATCGTCGCGCTGGAGAAGGTGCGCACGCTGAGCATCCCGGCAACCGTCTTCCGCGACCTGCGCGACCGCAACCCTCGTCTCGAGCAGCTGGTCACGACGATCCTGGCGCGACGCGTCGACGAGCTCTCGGCCCAGCTGGTGGAGGCGATGTACGACAGCCTCGAGCGTCGCGTCGTACGCCGGCTGGCGGCCCTCGCCCGGACCTATCGGTCGTCGTCCCGCGAGATCACGATCCCGCTCACGCAGGAGGAGCTCAGCCAGCTCGTCGGCGGTGCCCGGCCATCGGTGAACCAGGTGCTTCGGCGCCTCGACGACGAGGGTGTGCTCGCGGTACTCCGCGGCCGCGTCGTCGTCAACGACCTGGGCCGGCTGGACGCACTCGCGACCTGAGGCATGAACCGACCGGTCGACGACCGGGCGATCTACGATCCCTCCATGGAGCCCGGTAGCGGCATCCCCGGCTGGTTCGTGGCCTGGGGTGTGTTCGTGGTGGTCGTCGGCGTCGTCGTCACGATCTGGCGCGTGTCGACCGCGCAGAAGCTGGCCAAGCGGTCGGGCATGGACCCGGGACTCGCGACCCAGATGACGCTGCTGAGCGACGACGGGCTGGACGCGACGTACCTCGCGGCATCCCTGCGCGGTCAGGTGTCGCCTCCGACCGAGCCGAACGCCCCGACAGCCCATCCGACGCAGGCGAGCCGGACCATCGCCGCCCGGCTGGAGGAGCTGACCGGTCTGCTCGAACGCGGCCTGGTCACGCAGGCGGAGTACGACGAGCGTCGCAAGGCGATCATCGACTCGGTGTGAGGCTCAGACCGAACGCCCGGCGAAGGCCGCGATGCGCTGGTAGGCGTCGGCACCGTCCGGTGCCGGCTGCTCGGGTCGGAAGACGGGGTCCCGGTTCTCCGGCGTGAGGTTGGCCTGCATGAAGGCGAGGCCGCGCTCGGCCAGGTCCGCGTCCAGGTCGGCCGTCGGATGGCCGATCGCCACGGCCAGGTCGTAGGTGTGCACGGCGACCTCGGCGGACTGCCAGTCGGGGCCCATCGGAGCCTCCGCGCCGACGCCGTGCCAGGCGTCCATCAGCTCCTCAGCGCCCGCGCGGAACACGTCGGCCCGCTCGGCACCGACGTGCGGCGTCGGGGCCGACCAGTCGACCTCCTCGCCGCGCAGCATGGTGGCGAAGTTCGCCGGCGCCGCCACCAGGTGGTCGACCAGCTCGGAGGTGGTCCACTCCTGGCAGGGGGTCGGGTTGGCCAGGTCCTCGTCGCCCACCGAGCGGAGCAGGTGGGTGGCTTGGTCGAGACCACGGGTGAGGACGGCCAGCTCGTCCTTGCGATTCGTCACCCGGTCACCGTACGGCCGGTTCCGCACCCGAGCGAGTGCTGCTAGGAAGGATGGTCACCGGCCGGCTCCACCGGCCACGGCACCACTGGAACGGCTACAAGCTCGACATCTCCCGGTCGACGTGCAACGACAACTGGATCCACAGCGCGTACACCTACATCGGTCTGCTACACCTGCGGCTGCTGACCCGTCACTGCTGTTCGAACGCGCCCGTGCCCTTCAGCGCCGACCACACCTGCTGCCGCATGGCCTTGGCGTAGGAGACCGTGTAGTGGTGGTCGTCGCGCCAGACCAGCTGATCGTGCTGGATCGGCGAACACACCGGGCGGGTGGGGCAGAAGACCGGGTTCAGGTCCAGGGCGTGTATGCGGTGGTTCTGGACCGCCAGCGTGGTGACGAACGCGTCGGTCGGTGAGGGGGCCGGCTGGGCGCTGACCGCGCACGATCCCACCACCTTGGCCGACGCCAGGCAGTCGGCCGGCTCGAAGGTGTCGGGCATCGTGAGGCGCTGGATGACCACCGTCGGGGAGACCGCCGAGACCTTGGCGAGGGTCTCTCGCGTGGTCTGCCACACGGCCTGGTCCAGACCCAGCTTCGTCCCGTCGCGGAGCATCGTCCGCTTCCCCCACTCCTGCGGATCATCACGTGGACGGTCCAGGAGCACGACGACATCCGGGTGAAGACGTGGCAGCACGTCGTCGTACCACCCGACGCGGGCCCCCGTGCACTCCTGTGCCGTGTCGGCCGCCGACTTGTCGTTGGTGAGCCCCTCCTGCCAGGGACACCCGGCGAGGACGTTCAGGTCGAGGTTGAAGTCGTATTGCCTGGCCAGCTTCTTGAAGACCGGGATGAACGTCTGCGCCTGGCTGTCGCCCACCAGCAGGACCGTCGGGCCCGAGCCGCGCACGGATCGGCACGCGGCGATGTCGGTGTCGGAGCAGTACTGCCACGGACCGTGGTCGGCGATGAGGGACCGGAAGTCGAGGTTCGGCACCGCGCGGTCGAGGTCGCGGGTGAGGGCGCCATCCACGCTGAGGGTGTCGCCGCTGGAGGACGTGGCCGCGAGCACCACGGGCTTCTGGTCGCGCTCCAGCACGTTCGGGACGATGGTGGCGGCGACCAAGGCGCTGGTGGCGAGGCCCGCGACGACGACCGGCCAGGTGAAGCCGTCCAGCCGCACGTTACGTCGGATCGGCAGCTCCAGGAGCTCCGCGGAGAGGGCAGCGAGCCCGGTCGCGATCGCGAACGCCAGCACCGCGACCGGCAGTGGTCCGGCGTCCAGCCAGGTCCCCAGCGCGACGATGACCGGCCAGTGCCAGAGATAGGTGCCGTAGGAGATCCGGCCCAGATAGGCCATCGGCTTGAGGGACAACAGTCGCGACAGGGGGCTCGCCTCGGCCTGGGCCAGACCCCCGAGGACGAGGATCGACGCCACGGTGGCGCCGATGCCGCGCCACGACGGCGACATGTGGACCACCCCACTGGCCACGACCACGATGCCCACCATGCCCACGACTGCCACGAGGTGGGCGGGCCTGCGGCCGAGCCGGCGTGACGTGAACGCAAACACCGCGGTCAGCAGCGCCCCGGCCAACAGCTGGTACAGCCGGGTGTCGGTGCCGTAGTACGCGCGGTCGACGTTGCGGGTCGCGAACCAGATCTGGGCGGCCAGCGAGAGGACGAGCAGGGAGCCCAGCCCGCCCAGCACGACGGAGCGTCGCCGCGACCTCCCCACACGGAAGAGCACCAGCAGCAGCACCGGGAAGACGGCGTAGAACTGCTCCTCGATCGAGAGCGACCAGAAGTGCAGGAACGGGCTCTTGTCGATGTCGGCGGCGAAGTAGTCGCCGGACGCGGAGAGGAAGTGGAAGTTCGCGTAGTAGAGGAGGGCGCTGACCGCGTCGCCGACGATCGAGGCCCGGCGCACGACCGACCAGACCAGCGTGAACGTCAGGCAGGTCGCGATCACCACGACGACAGCCGCCGGGAGCAGCCTCCGCACGCGACGGGAGTAGAAGCGGCCCACGCGCAGGGAGCCGGTGCCCTGGAGCTCGGTCATCAGCACGCTGGTGACCAGGAACCCCGAGAGACAGAAGAACATGTCGACGCCGACGTACCCGCCGCCGAACCAGGACAGCCCTGCGTGGAACAGGAGCACCAGATAGACGGCCACGGTCCGCAGACCGTCGAGGTCTGGTCGGTGACCCGTGATCATGGCCGCACCCTAGGCGGTGCGATGCGCCTGAGATCATGCCCCCGTGACACCGGCGTCCTCATCCACCGTCCCCCACGGCCGAACAGCCCGTCGGTTGGAGTGGCCACACCTCCCGCCGCAGGTGCGCGCGGGCATCGAGGAACGGTGCGGATCCCCGGTGGTCGAGGCGATCTCGCAGGGCGGCGGCTTCACGCCGGGCTTCGCCTCGGTCCTGGTCTGCGAGGACGGCTCCCGGCACTTCGTGAAGGCGGCGTCGAGCGTGGCCCAGCCGGTGTTCGCCGACTCCTACCGCGAGGAGGCGCGCAAGCTGGGGGCGCTGCCCGAGACCGTGCCCGCTCCGCGACTCCTGTGGGTCGAGGACGGCGACTGGGTCGTGCTCGGCCTGGAGTACGTCGAGGCCCGTGCGCCGCAGCGGCCGTGGCGGGCCGACGAGCTGGACCTGTGTCTCGATGCGGCCGAGGTGGTCGCCGACCGGCTCACGCCCGTGCCGGACGGGCTCGACCTGGACCCGGTCTCGACGGAGTTCGCCGCGTGGCCGGGGCTCTGGACGAGGGTGGGCGACCGTGACGTCCGCCCGCACGCGGACGAGGCCGCGGCGCTGGCGGCGACGTACGCCGAGGTCACCGGGGGCGAGACCCTGGTCCACACCGACCTCCGCGACGACAACGCGCTCCTGACGACCGACGGTCGGGCGCTCTTCTGCGACTGGAACTGGCCCGTGGTGGGTGCGCCGTGGCTGGACTCGGTCATCCTGCTCATCTCGCCGCGTGGCGACGGGTTGGACGTGGAGCAGGTCATCGCCGAGCGGCGGCTGCTGCGCGACGTACCGGCCGACCACGTCGACCGGTTCCTCGCCCTGCTCGCCGGCTACCTGCTGAGCCAAGCGGGCCAGCCGGTGCCGCCGTCGTCACCACACCTCCGCGACGCCCAGCGGTGGCAGGGCGAGGCGGTGTGGGACTGGCTGTGCGAGCGACGGGGCTGGCAGTGACCAGACCGCGCGCGGTCGGCGTGCGCATGCCGTACGCCGAGGTCCCCCACCGTGTGCGTGCCTGGGTCGACCAGGCGTTGGGGTCACCGGTGACGAGCTGGGCGGACCAGATCGGCGGCATGTCGCCCGGGTGCGCGACCCGCGTCGTCGGCGCCGACGGCAGCCGGGCCTTCGTCAAGGCCGTCGGCGTCGAGCTCAACCCCGACTCCCCCGTGCTCTTCCGGCGCGAGATCGAGCGGTTGCGGCTGATCGGCGAGGACCCGCTCTGGGCCGGGCTCCGGACGGCGTACGACGAGGAGGGCTGGGTGGCGTTGCTCCTCGACGACGTCCCGGGCGGCCATCCCGACCTCGCCGACGACGAGCAGATGGCCGACCTGCTGGCCGCGACCGACCAGCTGGTCGCGCGGCTCGGCCGGTTCCACCCGGCCGACCCCGTCCTTGCCGCCGACATGGGCATCCCCGGAGTGATCGATGCGCGCGCCCGCTTCCGGGACTGGGTGCGGGCGTTGGATCACCTCGACGAGCTGCCTGACGACCTGGTCCCGGCCTCGGTGCGGAGCCGGCCGGACCGCCTGCGCGAGCTCGTCGCTCCCCTCGCGGCGGGCGGCCCCACCCAGCTGCTCCACTGGGACATCCGGATCGACAACCTGCTCCGGCCGGCCGCGGGCCGGATCGTGTTCGTGGACTGGGGTGCCGCCGCGATCGGTCCCTCGTGGGTCGACCCCCTCCTGGCCCGGCTCGAGCGCGTGGACCAGCCCTGGTTCGACGCCTCGCTCGGAGCGTCGCCCACCCTGGCCGAGGTCGGCGACGACCTGGTGACCGGATGGCTGGCCGCGTTCGGCACCCACTTGGCCTGGCGGTCCCTGCAGGGCTCCGCCGACATCGGCCTGCCCACCCTCAACGAGTTCCGGCGTACCGAGGCGCGGCGGTTCCTGGGCGCGGCGGCGCGGCGGATGGGGTGAGCGGGCCCGATGTCCACCGAGCAGGGGATGGGGTGAGCGGGCCCGATGTCCACCGAGCACGGGTTTCGAGACGCGTCGCTCAGTTCCTCGCTTCGCTCGGATCTGAGCCGACGCTCCTCAACCTCCCGACCTATTCGGAGGCCGAGCGAGCTCGGCCTCCGGGTCGTGACAATTTGGGCAGGTCAGAGGGCCGCTGGTAACTTTGTCCCTCGCGAGTGCGGCCGTTCTGGCGCGCACGCCCTCATGCTGATCCACTCCGAAAACATCGACCGAAGGCTTCATCAGTGGCGAACATCAAGTCCCAGATCAAGCGGAACAAGCAGAACGAGAAGCGTCATCAGCGCAACAAGGCTGTGAAGTCCGAGCTGAAGACGCTGGTCCGCAAGTTCCGCGAGGCCGCGGACTCCGGCGACAAGGACGCCGCGCTCGACGCCAGCCGCGTCGCGTCGCGCAAGCTCGACAAGGCCGCGTCCAAGGGCGTCATCCACAAGAACCAGGCCGCCAACCGCAAGTCGGCCATGATGAAGCGCGCCACGTCTCTCTGACGTTCCGCTTCACACACGAGGCGTCGACCCGTTCGGGTCGGCGCCTTCTGCTGTGTCGGGGCCTCAGGAGCGGTCGCGGAGACCGGTGATCGTCAGCACCATGCGCTCCAGCGTGTACGCCGCGTCACCGGCGGCGCCCTTGATGTCGGCGTCGGCCTGGGCGACGGTGCGGATGGCGCGCGAGATCGCGGCCTCGGACCACCCCCGCGACTGGTCGCGGATCGTGCGGACCTTCCACGGCGGCACGCCCACCTCACGCGCGAGGTCCACCTCGCGCATGCCGCGCGGAGCCGACAGGTAGCGCGCGATGCCCCGGGCCGAGCCGGCGAACGCCGAGGTCACCAGCACCGGCGGGGTGCCGCCGTCGAGCGCCCAGCGCAGCTCCTCGAGCGCGGGTCGCCGACGTCCCCAGAAGGCGGCGTCGGCCACCGCGAACGACTTGGCCTCGGCCCGGCCACCGAAGTACCGCTTCACCTTCTCCTCGGTGAGCGTCTCGCCGGGGAAGTCGTTGGCGAGCTGGTCGGCCGCCGCGGAGAGCGAGCGGAGGTCCTGCCCGACCGCCTGCACGAGGGCGGTGGCGGCGTCCTGCTCGATGGTGGCTCCGTGGGTGCGGACCTCGGCGGTGACGAAGCCGGGGTACTCCGAGGCGCGGAGCTCCTCGGACTTCACCTCGGAGACCGCGTCGATCTTCCGGAGCTTGGTCAGGACACCGGACCCCTTCTGGCCGCCGCCGTGCACGAGCACCAGCGCGACCTCCTCGGCCGGGGACCCGGCGTACTCGAGGAGGCCGTCGACCGACTCCTCCGGGAGGTTCTCGAGCGCGCGCACGACCACGCACCGGATGGAGGAGAAGAGGGAGGGTGCCGACAGCTCTCCGAGCTCGGCCCGGCTCAGCCCGGCCGCCTGCGTCTCGGAGACCTCGGCCTCGCCGTCGTAGTGGCGCACCGCGCTACGGACCGCGGCCACCGTGCGCTCGGAGAGGAACTCCTCCTTGCCGGTCACCAGGGTGACCCGCCCGAGCACGTCGGTGGCGGTCGGACCTCGCATGGTCGAAGCCTCGCACACGGGACCGACACGTCGAGGACCCCGTAGCCTGGCGCCGTGCCACACCGGGATGCCGCGTCGCCGACCCACCCGATGTCGCGCCGCACGCTGCTCCACGGGGGCCTGGGCGGCGTGGTCGGTGCGGGTGCTCTCGCCCTGGCCCCGACAACCGGCGCACCGCGCCCGCGCGCCGGGGCACTCCCGGAGATCGCCGTCGTCGGAGCCGGGCTGGCCGGCCTGACGTGCGCCTACGTCCTGGCCAAGCACGGTGTCTCGTGCACGGTCTACGAGGCCAACCCGGACCGGCTCGGGGGCCGGTGCTGGACGTCGCGAGGCTGGGCCAACGCCCAGACGGCGGAGCATGGTGGCGAGTTCATCGACACCGTGCAGCACTCCATCCGCCGGCTCGTGGCCGAGCTGGGGCTGAGTCTCGACGACCTGCGGGGACTCCCGAGCGGACGTCCCCGGGCTCGTGACCGTTACTTCATGCGCGGGGCGCGACGGAAGGAGGGCGCGGTCTGGGAGGGCTACCACCGGCTCCGCGTCGCCGCTGACCGCGACGCCCGGCGGATCGGGTCCTACCGGTTCGATCGCGCCGGTCGCGCGGCACACCGGCTCGACGAGCAGACCGCGGCGGAGTGGCTGGACGGAGTCCTCCAGCACGACCATCACCCGCTCCTGCGCGTCGCGACCTCGCAGTACATGTCCGAGGAGTACGGCCTCGATCTGGAGCACCTGAGCGCCATCAACATGCTGATGGCGCTCGGCAGCGACGGGTTGGCGTCCGACGAGCGCTTCCACATCCGTGGCGGCAACGACCAGCTCGTCTCCGGCCTCGTCTCCCGACTGCCCGCGGGCACGGTGGTCCAGGACGCCCGCCTGACCTCGCTCGTCCGTCACCCGAACGGTCGCTACCGGCTCGGCTTCCGGGCCTCCCCCTCGCGCTCCGCGGACGTGGTCGTCCTGTGCGCGCCGTTCGCCGCCCTCCGCCACGCCGACCTCGACGGCGCGGACCTGAGCCGACGCAAGCGCGCCTGCATCGAGGAGCTCGGGATGGGCACCAACGCCAAGGTGCTGCTCCAGCTCGACCGCCACGTCACCCACTACGGCCGCACCTCGCATGCGCGCTGGTCGGGCGAGTACTACGACGCCCGCGTGGACACGTGGGGCTCTTCGCTGGCCCAGCCCGGTCGCACGAGCATGCTGACGGTCTACTCCGGAGGTCGGCAGGGCGCGTCGTACGCCGTCTCGCGACCGCACGGCGTCGCACCTCACCACGTGGTCGCCCGGACCCTGGCCGAGATCCAGCGCGGCGTGCCCCACCTGACCGCAGGGTTCACCGGTCGGGCCTGGGTCGACAGCTGGGTCGACGACCCGTACTCCCACGGCTCGTACGCCGCCTTCCGGCCGGGCCAGTTCACCCGGTGGTGGGGGTTCGTGGGGCAGCGGGAGCACCGCGTGCACTTCGCCGGGGAGCACACCTCGATGCGGGCGCTGGGATATCTCGACGGCGCGGTGGCCAGCGGCCGGCGGGCGGCCCACGAGGTGCTGGCCGGCAGCTGAGCCCACCGCCGTCGCCGCGTCATCTCCCGTCATCTCGCCGTCACCGCCGACAGGTGCCCGTCCCGCTCGACCACCGCGACGTCGCCGTCCTCGTCGGTGCGCAGCACCCGCGCCCCGGTCGCGGACAGCCCCGCGACCGTCTCGGGCGCGGGATGCCCGTAGTCGTTGTCGGCGCCGACCGAGATCACCGCCAACCGCGCTCCGAGCGACTGCAGGAACGCCAGGTCCTGGTAGCGGCTGCCGTGGTGGGGCACCTTCAGCACGTCGACCCCGAGTCCCGGCAGCGCCGAGGCCAGCTGCGCCTGACCCTCCGGCTCGATGTCGCCCCCGAGGAAGAACGTGACCCCACGAAGCCTGGCCAGCATCACGACGCTCGCGTTGTTCGCGGTGCTGCCGTCACCCGGACCGTGCGTCGGCGAGTCGGGCAGCGGCCACACCGGCTCCAGCGAGAGGGCGCCGATGCGGCGGGTCTCGGCGTACGGCGCCTCGACCGGCCGCAGGCTCGCCCGCGCGGCCGCGGATCGCACCAGGGCCACACCTTCCGGCGGGTCCTGGAGGCGACTCACCCACAGCGCATCGACCTGCCTGCCGTCGAGCACGCCCGGCAGGCCGTCCACATGGTCGGCATGGAAGTGCGTCAGCACGATCAGCGGAATCCGCCGGACACCGAGGTCGTCGAGACAGCGGTCCATCGGGCGTGGGTCGGGTCCGGCATCGACCACCACCGCCTCGTGGGCCACCCCCGTGGCCAGGACCAGGCCGTCGCCCTGACCGACGTCGCAGGCGACCATCAGCCACCCGGCGGGCGGCCAGCCCGGCGTCGGGAGCCTGACCAGCACCACGACGACCATCAGCACGCAGGACGCGAGGCCGGTCGCCCGGCGGGCGAGCAGCCGCGGAGCAAGGACGGCGAGCCCCACGCAGAGAGCGGTCAGGGTCGCCAAGGCGAGCGGCCCGCTCCCCCAGGCGATCGCCGCGGTCGGCAGGCTCGAGCCACGCTGCGCCACGACGACGATCCACTCCACGCACCACCCGGCCGCCCATCCGACGACGTGACCGGCGGCCGGCCAGCCGAGCGTCACGATGCCGCCGAGCAGGCCGAGCACGGTCGCCGGCCCGACCGCCGGAGCCGCGAGCAGGTTCGCCGCCACGGCGACCAGGCTCACCTGGCCGGCGATGGCCGCGACCAGAGGTGTGCACGCGAGCTGGGCGGCGGCGGGCACCGCGATCGCCTCCGCCAGCCAGCGGGGCATCCATCGCCCCATCGCGTCTCGCCATCCCGGCGCCAGCAGCAGGATGCCGGCCGTGGCGAGGACCGAGAGCCCGAACCCGACGGCCGACGCCAGCACGGGGTCGGCGAGCAGCAGCACGATGGTGGCGACACCGAGCGCGCGCATGCCGCGGTCGGCGCCGTTCGCCCCCATGCCGAGCAGGGCGACCGACCCCATCGCCGCCGCGCGGAGGACACTCGGCTCGGCGCGGGCGAGGAGGACGAACCCGAGGATCCCGGCGGCGCCCGACGACGTACAGCCAGCGCCCGCGGACGCGGCACCAGCGTGCGACGACCAGGGCGAAGCCCACGACGAGCGTGAGGTTGGTGCCGGACACCGCGAGCAGGTGGGTCAGCCCGGTCGTCCGGAAGTCGTCGGCGAGCGCCGGGTCGAGAGCGGCGTCGTCGCCGTCCACCAGGGCCGGGACGAGCGCGCGGCGATCCGGCGGAAGCCGCGCCACCGACTCCCGCAACGCAGCCCGCACCCGGGCCGAGGCGCGCCACCACGGATCCGGCCCTGCGCGGATGTCCGGCGACGACGACGTGGAGAGCACCGCCGCCACGTCGCTGCCCGACGCGACGCCGAGGTGTCCGCCGACCCGCACGGTGGCTCCCAGGGGTACGGCGAGCCAGTCCTGGCGGGCGAACAGCAGCACCGGCTCGCGCAGCCGGAAGAAGCGGCCGTCCGCCTCGACCTGACGGACGTCGAGGCGGACGAGCACCTCCTCGCCGAACCGCCCCTGGATCGTGCGCGGATCGTCGCTGACGTCGCCCGTCAGGACCGCGCCGGCCCGCATCTCGGCCAGCCGGCTGAGCGGGT
This sequence comes from uncultured Actinomycetota bacterium, assembly GCA_963812055.1. Taxonomy (GTDB): domain Bacteria; phylum Actinomycetota; class Actinomycetes; order Propionibacteriales; family Nocardioidaceae; genus Nocardioides. The sequence continues at coordinate 113,819 of CAWEUA010000013.1, read as the reverse complement.
TGTCGCGAGAGTCGTTCGTGGCGCACGCCGGCAGCCGTGGCCACCGCGCCGAACACGACCAGGGCCGCGACGCAGCGCGAGTCCCGCGCCACTGCCGCGCCAACGCCCGAGCGCGATCGCCGAAACGGCGAGCACCGCTCCCAGGGTCACCGGGAGGACGAGGCCGTGTCCGGCGCCGGCGAGCGCCCCCACCCAGCCGAACGCCGCCGAGGAACGCCGTCCGCAGGTCGGGCAGCTGGCGGCGCACGTCGGCTCAGATCGTGACGTACGGCGTCAGCTTGGCCAGGGTGGCGTCGCCGATGCCGTCGACATCGAGGAGCTGGTCGATCGACGAGAAGCCGCCGTGCTCGCTCCGGTAGGTCATGATCGCCTGAGCCGTGACCGGCCCGACCTCGGGCAGCGACTCCAGCGCAGTCTCGTCGGCGGTGTTGATGTTGACCAGCCCGACGACCGGGGAACCGCTCTCGGCACCGGAGGGCACCGGTCCCGGCGCGACGGCCTGACCCACCACGACCTGCTCCCCGTCGGCCAGGACGCGTGCCAGGTTGAGTCCACCCAGGTCCACCCCCGGACGCGCCCCTCCGGCGGCCCGCAGCGCGTCGATGACCCGCGCCCCTTGGCGGAGGACGGCGATGCCGGGACGGCGCACCTTCCCCGTCACGTCGACCACGACCTTCGCCGGAGCTCCCGACGGTGGCGCGGCGGCGGCCTCCGTGGCGCCGTTCGCCTGGCGGCGTCGCCAGCGCGCCGCGCGGCGTCGTCAGGGCGGTGGGCGCCACCACCTCGTGACCGGCGCTGCGCACCAACCACCAGCAGGTGAGGGCCAGGCCGACCACGGCGAGCACGGCCACGACCGCGAGCTGCCCCGGGCCCAGGGCGACGCGGCCGCGGACGGTCTCGGGAACGCCCAGCGACCACACCCTGGTCGTGCGGCGTGAGGCGTGGCGCCCCGGCATGCGAACCGTCGACGGCAGCGGCGCCCGGCCGGAGGCACCGGCCTCCTCATCGACGGCCGCGGACTCGTCGTCGAGGTCGGGCACCGCTCGGATGTGGGTATGGCCCTGCGGGTGCCACGCCGCCGGACGGACCCGGGTGTCCGGGATCGCATCACGCTCGCGGACAGCCGCGAGCTCGGTGGTCAGCAGCTCGAGTCGCCGGGCCACGGCGGCGTCGTGCTGGGCGGCGAAGGATCGGCTGCGCATGACACGGACGCTAGGAACGGCCACCCACCGCACCGGACGACGCCGAGCGCCGCTGTGGACGACGCCGTCCAGACCCCGCCCTGTGGACGGTGACCGGACTACGTCGGCAGAGGTCGGGTCAGGACTGCTCCAGCAGCGGAGCCACGCAGACCGCCACCATGCCCGGCCCCACATGGGCGCCGAGCACCGCTCCCAGCTCTCCGCACCACACCTCACGGCCGTCGAGGTTGTCGGCCAGCCGCTCGACCGAGCCGGCCGGCGAGTTCGCCGGCGCGATCCGGGTTGGCCAGGTGCGAGACGCACAGCTCGACCCGCTGCTCGCCGGCCGCCTCCACGATCAGGTCCTCCATCCGGGTCAGCGCTCGGGACGACGTGCGTACCCGATCCAGGTTCACCACCCGCCCGTCGTCGATCCGCAGCAGCGGCTTGACCGACAGGGCGCCTCCGAGCAGGGCCGCGGCCGCCCCGATCCTGCCTCCACGTCGCAGGTACTCGAGGGTGTCGACGTAGAACAAGGCCGTCGCCGCCTCGGCACGAGCGCGCGCCGCGGCCGCCGCGTCGGCCACCGAGCCGCCGCCATCGAGGGCATCCGCGGCGCTGAGGGCGGCGTACCCCGTGGCGACGCCGACCTGACGCGAGTCCACGACGGTCACCGGCACCGGCGAATCCCTGGCCGCGAGCTGGGCCGACTCGTGGGTGCCGCTCATCTCCGCCGACAGGTGGATCGACAGGATCTCGTCCGCGCCGTCGGCTGCGAGCCGCGCGTACACCTCCGTGAAGGACGCCGGAGACGGCCGCGACGTGCTGACCGGGCGGAACTCCTTGAGCGCCTCGGCGACCATCTCCGGTGTCGCACCGCCGGCGCCCTCGTCGTAGACGGTCGCACCGATCACGACCTGGAGCGGTACGATCACGATGCCGCGCCGCTCCGCCACGTCGGCCGGGAGCGAGGCCGTCGAGTCGGTGACGACGACCGCCTTGCGCGACATGGGCCGAACGTTAGCCCGAGGTGCTAGCCGACGACGATGTTGACCAGCTTCGGCGCGCGCACGATCACGCGGCGCACCGTCGACCCGTCGATCGCGCGGACGACGGCCGGGTCGGCCAGCGCGGCGGCCTCCAGGTCGTCGTCGCAGATCGACGGCGGCACGTCCAGGCGCGCGCGCACCTTGCCCTGCACCTGCACGACGGCGGTGACGGAGTCCTCGACCAGCAGGGCGTCGTCGACGACGGGCCAGCCGGCCCGCGCCACCGAGGGCTCGTGGCCCAGCCGCTCCCACATCTCCTCGGCCGTGTACGGCGCCACCAGCGACAGCAGGATCGCCACCGCCTCCGTGGCCTCGCGCACCGCCGGGTCGTCCGGCCCGGCGCCGCTGTCGATCGCCTTGCGGGTGGCGTTCACCAGCTCCATCGTCCGCGCGACCATCACGTTGAAGCGATGCGCCTCGACCAGCTGGGCGGTCTCGTGCACGCGTCTTGTGCGTCACCTTGCGCAGGGCGACGTCCCCGGACGCCGGGTCGGCGCCCGGCGCCGAGGTCACGTCACCGGACAGCCGCCAGGCTCGCTGCAGGAAGCGCAGCGAGCCGCCGGGCGACATGTCGGCCCAGTCGATGTCGTCCTCCGGGGGTCCCGCGAAGACCAGGGTCAGCCGCACCGCGTCCACGCCGAAACCCGATAGTTGCTCCCCCAATCTGACGCCATTGCCCTTGGACTTCGACATCTTGGCGCCTTCGTTGATGACGATTCCCTGGTTCAGCTGGGCCGAGAACGGCTCGCGGAACTCCAGCAGGTCCATGTCGGCCAGGACCTTGGTGAAGAACCGCGCGTACAGCAGGTGCAGCACCGCGTGCTCGACCCCGCCGATGTAGATGTCGCACGGTCCCCACAGGTTGGCCAGCTCCGCGTCGAACGCCTGGCTGTGGTCGTGCGGCGAGCAGTAGCGCAGGAAGTACCACGACGAGTCGACGAACGTGTCCATCGTGTCGCTGTCGCGCTTGGCCGGGCCGCCGCAGCGCGGGCACTCGACGTCGACCCAGTCCGACGCGGCCGCCAGCGGCGAGACGCCCTTCGGCGTCAGGTCGCGGCCGCGCAGCTCGGGCAGCACGACGGGCAGCTGGTCCTCGGCGACCGGGACCTCGCCGTCCTTCTCGCAGTGGATGATCGGGATCGGCGCACCCCAGTAGCGCTGCCGCGACAGCAGCCAGTCGCGCAGCCGGAAGTTCACCGCACCGGTGCCGACGCCCTCGGCCTCCATCCAGTCGATGATCGTGCGCTTCGCCTCGTCGACGCCCATCCCGTCCAGGGAGACCGAGTCGTTGTGCGAGTTCACCGCCGGTCCGTCGCCGGTGAACGCCTCGCCCTCGAAGCCCTCCGAGCGGCTGCACGGTCCGGATCGATCGGCAGGTCGAAGACCTGGGCGAAGTCCCAGTCGCGCTGGTCCTGGCCGGGCACGGCCATGATCGCGCCGGTGCCGTAGTCGGCCAGCACGTAGTCGGCGGCGTACACCGGGATCTGCGCGCCGGTGACCGGGTTGGTCGCGTGCACGCCCAGGAACACGCCGGTCTTGGGCCGGTCGGTGGACAGCCGGTCGATGTCGCTGGCCTTGCGCACCTCGGCCAGGTACGCGTCGTACGCCGGTCGCTGCTCGTCGGTGACCAGCTCACCGGCCAGCGCGGCGTCGGCCGCGACCACCATGAACGTCGCGCCGAACAGCGTGTCCGGCCGCGTGGTGTAGACCGTCATGTCGTCGTGACCCTCGACGGGGAACGTCACGTGCGCGCCCTCGGACCGGCCGATCCAGTTGCGCTGGGCGGTGATCACCCGCTCCGGCCAGGTCGGCGCCAGGTCGTCCAGGCTGTCCAGCAGCTCCTGGGCGTAGTCGGTGATCTTGAAGTACCACTGGGTCAGCTCGCGCTTGGTGACCTCGGCGCCGCAGCGCTCGCAGTGTCCGTCGATGACCTGCTCGTTGGCCAGCACCGTCTGGTCGTGGGGACACCAGTTGACCGGGCTCTTCTTCCGGTAGGCCAGACCCCGCTCGTAGAACTTCAGGAACAGCCACTGCGTCCAGCGGTAGTACTCCGGGTCGCTGGTGTTGAAGGTACGGGTCCAGTCGAAGCTCGCGCCGAAGCGCTTGCAGCTGTCCATCTGGGTGGCGATGTTGGCGTAGGTGAAGGTCGCGGGGTGCTCGTCACGCTGGATGGCGGCGTTCTCGGCGTTCAGGCCGAAGGAGTCGAACCCCATCGGGTTCAGCACCTCGTAGCCACGCTGCCACCAGTAGCGCGCGACCACGTCGTGCAGGGCGAACACCTCGGCGTGGCCCATGTGCAGGTCACCCGACGGGTAGGGGAACATCGTCAGCGCGTAGCGCTTCTCGCGCGTGCCCGAGCGCACGACGTCGTCGCTCGCCTTGAAGGGCTGCAGGTCCTCCCAGACCCGGTACCACTTCTCCTCGACCGCCGCGATGTCGTACGTCGCGGCATCACCCTGATTCGCGTCGGCGCTCGTGGCCTGCTCCTGGCTCATCGTCTTCGCTCTTTCGTCTCGTCTGGTCCGACAGTTCGTTGAGGACATGAAAAAGCCCCTCGCAGGGAGGGGCGGCCGCGCGACGTGGGAACGTCAGCGCGGCTGTCGAAGAAGCAGGGTGCTCGGGTGATGCAGCATGGACCCATCGTAACCGAACCGTGCTGGCGACCGCTCGCCAGTTGCGCTCTAGCGTCCCCGCATGACCGACCTGAGCAGGTACGACGACTGGCTGGCGTGGCTGCGGGAGCAGGGCGGGAGCGACCCCGACGTCGAGGTCGTCTTCGTCGGCGGGTCGGCGGTCACCGGCCAGTACGACGACCACTCCGACCTCGACGTCGAGGTGCTGACCACACCGGGCGAGGCCGCCGCGGCGTACCGCCGACTGCTCGACGCGGCCGCTGCGCGACTTCGAGGTGCACCAGGTCTGGGAGCTCCCCGAGTCGACCTGGCCCGACGGGCGGCAGGCGTTCTTGAACCTCACCCCGGACGCCGGCGACATGGCGCGGCCGACGCGGATCATCGACCTGCACGTCTCCGACCTCGCCGACGAGCACCGGCTCGTCGACGAGCGTCGACACGGCGTCCCGCACGTCGTGCACGACCCCGCAGGGCCTCGTCGAGCTCCGGCACGACGACGAGGAGGAGATGGCACGGGCTCGCGTCGGAGGCTGTCGCCCAGGCGGCTGCCCGTCGACAGACGGCACAGTGGCTGGTCAACCGCGCCATCGCCCGCGGAGACCTCGTCGAGGCACAGGCCTTCCACTTCGGCTACGGCGTCAACCCGCTGGTCCGCCTGCTGCGCATCCAGCACTGCCCCGCCCGTCACGACTTCGGTCTCCGCTACCTCGGCACGGACCTACCTGCCGGATATGCCGAGCGCGTCGCCGCCCTGCTCGAGGGTGAGGACCTGCAGGGACGCGCCGACGCGGCCTTCGCCTGGCAGGACGACCTGCTCGCCGAGCTCCAGCCCCGCGATCGAGGCTGAGCTCGGTCAGGCCGTCCCGTCCCGGGGCTCTCCTCGGTCGTGTCGGTCGTGCCCTCGCCCTCGACCACCTGGTGGGCGGCGACCCGGGACTGGGTCCTGGCCTCCTCGACGGCCCGCTTGTCGGCCTCGAGCTTCTCCTCGTCCACGACGAGCGGGCGGCTGATCGCCCAGGCCAGCATCCCCAGGCCGAACACGAGCAGGGCCAGACCGACCCAGAGGTTGGCGTTGATGTCGTCGGACTTGGCCTTCTCGGCATCCGAGGTGCCGAACGACACCAGCACCAGGATCACGCCGTAGATGGTCATCAACGCACCGACGATGGTCCGGACGTCGAAGAGACTGGCCTTCTTCATGTCGACGACTCCTAACGGAAGATCAGGTTGAGGACGATGACCATGGCGAGTGACACCCCGGCCAGCTTGGTCGGGGACAGCCACCAGTGCCCGGCGTGGTCGTCGAGCAGGTCCTCCTTCGGCGTCAACGAGTAGACCAACCCACGGAGCTCGGACTCCCTCCTGGGTGCGGTGAACATCGTGACCACGACGCTGACGGCGATGTCGACCACGAACGCCGCCCCCGCCGCGACGAAGGCCGCGCCCTGACCGGACAGGTTCAGCACGCCGGTGCTCGCCGAGCCGAAGGCGTCCTCGGACAGGAAGGCGACCGCGACCGCGGCCGCCGTACCGGAGACCAGTCCGGTCCAGCCGGCCGTCGCCGTCATCTTCTTCCAGAACATGCCGAGGATGAACGTCGCGAACAGCGGCGCGTTGAAGAACCCGAACAGCGTCTGCAGATAGGTCATCATGTTCGGGAACTGGCTCGCGAAGTACGACGTGCCGATCGCGAGCACGGTGGCCGCCACCGTCGCCACGCGCCCGAAGCCGGTGTACCAGTGGTCCGGCCGGTCCTTCTGGATGTAGGTCTGCACGATGTCGTAGCTCATCACCGTGTTGAACGCCGAGATGTTGGCCGCCATGCCGGCCATGAACGCGGCCAGCAGACCCGCGATGGCCACCCCCAGCAGACCGTTGGGCAGCAGCTGTTTCATCAGCAACAGCAGCGAGTCGTTGTAGGTGATGCCCCCCTCACCGGTGTCGGCGCCCTTGGCCTTCATGTCGGACAGCGGCGAGACCAGGATCGCGGCCAGCATGCCGGGGACGATGATGATGAACGGGATGAACATCTTCGGGAACGAGCCGATGATGGGCGCCCGCCGGGCGGAGTTCATGTCCTTGGACGCCATCGCCCGCTGCACCTCGACGAAGTTCGTCGTCCAGTAGCCGAACGAGAGGACGAACCCGAGGCCGAAGACGATGCCGACGACGGACCAGAACGACGACGAGAAGCCGGTCAGGTCGGTGCCGGGCCACGACTTCGATCTGGTTGCCGGTCCCGGCCTTGTCCATCGCGTCCTGCAGCCCTCCCCAGCCGCCGATCTTGTGCAGGGCCAGATAGGTGAGGGGCAGCAGCGCGGCCACGATCACGAAGAACTGCAGCACCTCGTTGTAGATCGCCGCCGACAGGCCGCCCAGGGTGATGTAGGAGAGCACGATGATCGCTGCCACGACCGTGGAGAGCCAGATGTTCCAGCCCAGCAGCGCGTTGACGATGGTGGCCAGCAGGTAGAGGTTGACGCCCGCGATCAGGATCTGGGCGACGGCGAAGCTGATGCTGTTGACCAGGTGGGCGGTCGGGCCGAAACGCCGGAGCATGAACTCCGGGACGGACCGGACCTTGGAGCCGTAGTAGAACGGCATCATCACGACGCCGAGGAACAGCATCGCCGGAATGGCGCCGATCCAGTAGTAGTGGAACGTCGCCATGCCGAACTGCGCGCCGTTCGCCGACATCCCCATGATCTCGACCGCACCCAGGTTGGCGCTGATGAACGCCAGCCCGGTCACCCACGCCGGCAGCGAGCGGCCGGAGAGGAAGAAGTCGATGCTGCTGGAGACCTGGGCCCGGGCCAGGAGCCCGATGCCGAGAACGAACACGAAGTAGATAGCGACCAGCAGATAGTCGACCCAGTTCGCATCCATGCGCAGGACCGACGACGCCAAGACTTGCATCGAGTACCTCCGACTCATCCCGTGGCCGGGGAGCACGTTACTCCCGGTCCCCATCAGGGTGTGGGACCCCAAAGGCCGTACCCCGGACGGGCCGGACGATGCGTCCCGACCACGCGCCGAGTCGTCACATGACGACTCGGCGAGCCCGCGTCAGTGGACCAGGCGCAGGGTCATCGGCGGGCGCCACCACTCGCCACGGTTCGCCTTGAGTGCCCCGATCAGGTGCAGGACGAAGGCCACGACGAGGGCGACGGTGAAGGTGAGGAAGCCGATCAGGACGAACATCAGCGGGATCGAGATCAGCAGCACGATGCCCGTCGTGATCTGGATGTTGAGCGAGTTCACGGCGTTCTCGCGGACGAACGGGCCGCGGTCCTTGTAGATGACGTACAGGACGAGCGACGCGACGAAACCGAGCGTGCCGGCGCTCACCACCATCGCCACGAGCGGGATCGCGTGGGAGAGCGTGCCCATCGTGCGCTCCTCGGACGGCGTCATGGCGCCGGGTCGGGCGTACGGGTCCTCGGTCATCGGATGCTCCCGGTTCCTCTCCATCGGTGATGTGTGCCTCCACTCCAGCACATCGGCGGGCCGCCCTACGATGCCCGGATGACGTCTCTGGACCTGTTCCGGCTGGACGGACGCGTCGCGATCGTGACCGGCGCGTCGTCCGGCCTCGGCGTGGCCTTCGCCCAGGGGCTGGCCGAGGCCGGCGCCGACGTGGTGCTCGGCGCCCGACGGGTGGACCGGCTCGAGGAGACGGCGAGACTGGTGGAGTCCACCGGACGCCGAGCGGTGGCGGTCGAGACCGACGTCACCGATCCGGAGGCGTGCACGGCGCTCGTGCAGGCGGGTGTGGACACGTTCGGGAAGGTCGACGTCCTGGTGAACAACGCCGGGCTCGGCACGGCCGTGCCGGCGACGCACGAGACGCCCGACCAGTTCCGGTCGGTCATCGACGTCAACCTCAACGGCTGCTACTGGATGGCCCAGGCGTGTGGCCGGGTGATGCAGCCGGGTTCCTCGATCATCAACGTCTCCTCGGTGCTGGGATTCACCACCGCCGGCCTGCCCCAGGCGGCGTACGCCTCGTCGAAGGCGGCCCTCACCGGTCTGACCCGCGACCTCGCGGCGCAGTGGACGGGCCGCAAGGGCATCCGGGTCAACGCCGTCGCCCCGGGCTTCTTCACCTCCGAGATGACCGACCAGTACCCCGACGGCTACCTCGACCAGATCCTCGCCCGCGTTCCCGCCGGCCGAGGAGGAGACCCGGCCGAGCTGGCGGCCACGGTGGTCTTCCTCGCTTCCGACGCGGCGGGGTACGTCACGGGTCAGACGCTCATCGTCGACGGCGGCGTGACCATCACCTGAGGCCGCGGCGCTCCCAGTACGCCGACATGGCGTCGTCGACCTCGGTCGGCCAGGTGCCACCGGCGCCCTCGAGCGCGGTCCGGCCGTGCGTCCGGATCGCCTCACGAACGGCGGACATCGCTGCCACCACGGAGTCACGCTCGGCTCGCGGCGCAGGAAGCGCGCTGAGCAGCTCACGCTGGCCGGGCGTGAGTCGGCTGCTCCACTGCTTGACCCCCATCGGCGGGAGGGGCTGGTTGGACTCGACCAGCAGGTCGTAGAGCATCCGCTGGTAGTTGGCCACCGCCACCTGACCGAGCAGCCAGTCCTCCCGCGCCACCACGGCCGCGGGGAAGATCGCGGACTGGCGCAGGAACTCCGTCACGATCGCCTGCATGCGCTCGACGTCCGGCTCGACCGACTCGTGCGAGGCGCTCGGTGGATGCAGGTCGTCATGGTCGAAGACCCGCACCCGATGGACGTACGACGACGTCCCGACGTCGGCGACGGACTCCAGCACGACGTCGACGCGGAGGCCGGCTCGCGTGGTGAACGCGAAGCATCCGGGCATCCCGGCGATCGGTGTCGTGATCACCGGGTCGACCACGTCCCACTCGCGGGCTTCGCCGAGCTCGCCCACATCGGTCACGGTGACCAGCAGGTCGAGATCGCTGCCGGCATCGGCGACCCCGCGACCGACCGATCCCGTGAGCCACAGCGCGCGGACGCGGTCGTCGTTCTCCAAGGACGCGGCGATGCGCCCGAGGAGGTCGGCGTACCCGGGCTCGAGCGGTGCGATCGCCTGCCGTACCGCTGGTGCGAGCACCCCGTCAGGACTCGTCGGGTGCCATCAGCATGTAGCCGCACCAGGCGGAGAACCCGACGAGGCCACCCACGAAGAGCCAGGCGTTCTCGAACTCGAAACCGGCGGCGATGACCAGCGCCAGCAGACCGCCGATGACCGCGCGAAGAGATGGAAGCTCCACAAGGTCAGGCTAGCGGCTGTATCACGCGGCGTGACCGCCTCCTCCTACCGATGACGCTCGCCGCTCGAGGCCGGGGCCGAGACCGGCGACGAGGGATGGAGGTCCCGATGGCTCAGATCATCGACGCCCCGCCACCTGCGGGCCCGGCCGGACCGGCGCCGCCGCCACCACCCGGGATGGCGCTCCGCACCTACCTGTTCCTGCGGGTGAGCATGGTCGGCGTCATCGTCGGCCTCGGGATCTCGGTGCTCGTCGAGGTCCACAGCTCCCACGGATGCTTCCAGCGCTCGATCAGCGCGTACTACTACACCTCCACCCGGGCGGTGTTCGTGAGCGCGCTGGTCACGCTCGGTGTCTGCATGATCGTGCTCTGGGGCAAGACCTGGGTCGAGGACGGCGCGCTGAACCTCGCCGGCATGCTCGCCCCCGTGGTCGCCTTCGTGCCGACGTCCGACGCGAACTTCTGCAGCGTGGTGACGGCCACCGGAGCCACGGTCGCTCCGCCACCCGGCCAGCAGCCCGACGTCCCGACGAGCATCATCAACGGCGCGCAGCCGCCGATCGACAACAACGTCTTCGCCTACTTCGCGATCATCCTGGTCGCCCTGATCGGGCTCGTCATCCTCGCCGCCATCCCCGGCCTCTCCGCCCTGATCCGCGACGGCGACGGGGTGTGGCTCACGGACCGCAGCTTCTTCATCCCCTTCGGGCTGGCGGTGGCGCTGTGGGTGTTCGGGGTGCTGATGTTCGAGAAGCACCGCGAGACGTTCTACACGCACGCTCATGCCTTCTCGGCGACGACGCTGTTCCTCTTCATCGTCGTGGTCGTCTTCGCCAACGCCTGGTCGAAGCGCGACGACGCGCGCGTGCAGACGGGCTCGGCGCGGACGGCGAGCCGGCGCTGGATGTGGGTCTACGGAGGCGTCGGGATCGCGATGGCCGTGGTGGCCGTGCTCATCTGGGTGCTCGGGCGGGCCAACCGAGGCAACTCGTTCGGCGAGCACTGGGTCCTGATCATCGAGATCTCCCTGATCTCGCTGTTCGCGTTGTTCTGGATCCTGCAGACGGTCGACCGCCGGAGCGACGGCGCGCCGGTCACCTGAGGTCGCTGCCGGCCTCCGGTACGGCGGGGTTAGCGTGACCGCCATGCAGGACCTGCTCTTCACCCTCGGCCTGGCGCTGTTCCTCCTCGGCCTGATCACGGGATTGGTGATCCCGGTTCTCAAGAACCCGCGCATGGGCGTGTCGGGGCACATGGTGGGCATGACCAACGGGCCTTTCCTCATCGTCGTCGGCCTGCTCTGGCCGTACCTCGACCTCTCACATCTCTGGGAGGTCGTCGCCGTCGTCCTTCTCGCCTACAGCAGCTACGCCAACTGGCTCGCCATGCAGCTCGGCGCCGTGTGGGGCGCGTGCCGGAAGTTCGCTCCGGGCGTCATCGTCAGCACCGAAGCCGCCACCTACGCCACAGCCGCCGAGGGACTCTGGGACTGCACCGACCACGCCGCGCGCAACCACCGCAGCAGGCTTCCCTTCACATCTCACCTGAACCCCCAAGTCGCTCAGCGGAGAGAACGATGCGTCGTGGGCTGACAGCTCGGACGGCGTGCTGCCAGTGGTGGTGGAGGTACTGCTCCGCCTGGAGACCTCGCCGTCCGATGCCTCGCCAGACCACTTCTGCCTCATGACCTCAGGGCGCAGGTATCGCCACCTCGCGGTGTCACGCTCGGACCCTTGCAAGCGCTCTGGCGACGGGGTCAGCTGGGGCCGACATCCATGGCATCCCGCACGAGAGCTGTGTCGACGAACTGCTCGAACCTGACGATCTGGCCGCCACGCACGATGAAGTGGTGGGCCACCCGAACGCGCAGGTCCTTGCCGGTGGCTTTGTTGCGGGCGGTGTAGCGGGCGAGCACGACGACGTTCTCTGCGTCGACCACGTAGCTGTCGTCGTGCGCTGTCCATCCTTCCCAGTCGGCTCCGAGCCTCTCCATGACGTTGGCGGTGACTGCCTCGGGAGTTCGGTAGGTGCCCGCGAGCGGGAACCCGGCCATCTCGGTCCACTCCACGTCTGGGGCGAGGGTGCTTCGTAGAGCGTCGAGGTCGCCGGCCGCAGATGCGAGGTACTGCCGTCGCACGACGTCGGCAGGCTCTGTGCTCACGGTGTTCAGCCCCATGTCATCTCGCCCTTGGCGACCTTGGTGCCGAGGTTTGCCGCGATCTTGAGGCCGGCCTCTGGGTACGCCGTCAGCATGGCGGCCTCGGCCTCGGCGGCACCTGCTGACGAGGCGAGGATCTTCTCGAACTGCTCGAGGTAGTCGCGCGTGTGGCTGATGGCGCTCTGGTCGGTCGGAGTGTCGGCTAGCCGGTGGCCAGCGACGACGTAGGCGGGGTCGAGCGCGAGCAGGTCACCGAGGACCCGCACCCACTCGGCACGCAGCTCGGGAGTCGCACTGTCCGCGGTCCACACATGCAGGCCCTGGAAGAGCAACACGCCGCCGATCAGCGACCGCGAGGCCGGCTCGAAGAGGTACCACGCGCGGTCACCAAGCTGGTCGCTGCCGCGGCGTACCTCCAGGTCGACGCCATCCACGGTGATCGATGAAGCGGTGAGTGTGTCGATGGGCACGAGCCGCGTCGGCAGGTTCGCACCGAGGTGCGCCCACGCCTTGAGCTTGCCCTCGTAGCTGTGCTGGATGTGATCGATGACGTCGGCCGGCGCGACGAAGACGGCGTCGGGGAAGGCGTCGGCAATGACCTCGGCGCCGAAGTAGAAGTCCGGGTCGCCGGCGGTGATCACGACGGTGGTCAGCCCTTTGCCAGAGTCCAGCACGGCGGCGACGATGCGGTGCCCGTCAGCGCGGGTGAACGCGGCGTCGACGACGACGGCCTCGGTGTCTCCGGTGACCAGGACGCTGGTCTTGTTCAGTGAGCTGTCCGCTGCGTCGAGGACGGTGTAGGTGAGGTTCGACATGCTGGTAACCGTAGGATCCCACCGGGATCCGATCACGGTCACAACGGGAAGCCTTATGGTGAAAACGGGACAGTCGTCGATCCGGCGCGTGCGCTTCCTTCCGCCCGCGGCCGACGTCGGCGCCATCGAGATGAACACCCTGAAAGGCATCCGCGATCGTGGTGGTCCGCGGGAGTTCCTGACCCCGCAGCGCCTGGACTTCGACCTGCTCCTCGCCATCGGGAGCGGGACGGCCACCCACACCGTCGACTTCACCGAATACGCCCTCCACCGGGGGCATCTCCTTTGGGTACGCGCCGGCCAGGTGCACCAGTGGGGGGCCATCAACGACATCGAGGGTCCGGTCGTCATGTTCGGACCTCACACGGTTGACCAGCGGATCCAAGAGATGCTGCGAGCCGGGCGCTTGCCCACGCGGGTCCATTGGGGGTCAGCCGAGCTCGAAGGCACGCCCGTGGCGCAGGCGATCGACCTGTTGGTGGGCTGCGGTGGCCTGGCGGCCGCCAGCGAGCTGCGCCAGTCCGTACTGAGTCAGAGTCTGGCCGCGCTTCTCCTCCTCCTCACCCTGATCGACGACAAGGACGATGCCGGTGCGCGCGAACCGGTGCCCGAGGCGTTCACCTGGTTCCGCGACCACATCGAGGAGCACTTCCGGGAGTGGCATCACGTCAGCGAGTACGCCGACCGGTTGGGCTACTCGGCGAGGACCCTGAGCCGGCTTGCCCGCCAGCAGACCGGACTGTCCGCCAAGGAGCTGATCGACGAGCGCATCCTTCTGGAGGCGAAGAGGCAACTCAGCCATACCGACGCATCAGTGTCCGAGATCGCCGAGGAGCTCGGTTTCGACGACGCCTCGAACTTCTCCTCCTACTTCCGCCGACAGGCCACGATGACGCCAGGCGTGTTTCGCTCGTGGAGCCGGGGCCTGTCGTCGCACCCGGAGGACTGACAGCTACGAACGCCGCTCCTACGACCGCCGGTCGCCGTCGACCGCGCGGCAGCGGGACTTATCCCTCCAGCGTGGGAGCGAACACGCGAAACCGGCCGTGAGCAGCGACACCGAGCTCTTGGCGGCCCGAGCGGCCCGAGTCCTCGGAATGCGAGCGTTCGGACAGGCCAGGCGGCGTGCCGCGTCAGAACTACGACATCTGAGTCACGTGGGCTGAGGGACGTCGGTCGGCGTCAAGACTTGTCGAGTTTGCTACTCAACCTTGAACTCGCGGTCCCTGCCCCTGTTCTCCCTTCGGCGCGGCCTGCTCGGTTGACAGGGTGCCTCGAGACCATTCACCGTCCGCCACCGCCCCGAGGGTTCGAATCTCCAAGTGGTGACACTGGGTGAGGGGATCGAGTCTTGGGATGCCGAGCCGATACGTCGCTGACCTGCGCGGACGCCGTCCATCCCGGCGCCGACTGGTCGATGGTTGGCCGATATAGGGGGAGTTTGTGGGAGTTGGCTCTTGCAAGCGGATCGAGTCGTCGGGCCCACGTGCCTCTGACCTGCGTGTCCGGTGGAGCTGAGGGGACTCGAACCCCTGACCCTCTGCATGCCATGCAGATGCGCTACCAGCTGCGCCACAGCCCCGGGATCGCCGCCGTCTCCGGCGGACAACTCGCGGAATCTTAGCCAACCGGCGCATCCGCGGCGAAATCGGGCCCGTGCCGGGAGCCACCGGCCTTCTCGTTGTACGACGTGAGCCGGACGCGGTCCTGGTCGAGGTCGTGGGTGAGCACGCAGTAGGCGCCGTTCTCGATGCCGGTGAGTGCCCGGGCGTTCTCCCACGGCCAGCCGATGATGCCCATGAGGCCGACCCGGAGACAGGCGCCGTGCAGCACGACGATCCCGGTCTCGGCCGGTCGCAAGCGGTCGAAGCAGTCGCGCAGGGCGGGTACGACGCGGTCTCGCACCTGCTCGGTCGTCTCCTCCCCCGGCACGAGGGTGGCCGTGGCTCCGGCGCGGTAGGCGGCGTACTCCTGGGGGTACCGCTCCGCGGCCTCCGCGAGGGTCAGCCCCGACCTCTCCCCCACGTCGTACTCGCGGAGGCGCGGGTCGCACTCGACGGACAGGCCGGTGGCGCCGGCGATCGCGTCGGCGGTCTGCCGCGCCCGCGCGAGGTCGCTCGACCAGAGCCGGACCGGCGCGAAGCCGGTCATCACCTCGGCCACCGCCAGCGCTTGCCTGCGCCCGGTGGCGTTGAGCGGGAGGTCGGCGTGGCCCTGCGCACGACCCGAGAGGTTCCAGTCGGTCTCGCCGTGGCGGACCAGGACCAGGGTGCGGACCTGGCCTCGAGGCGGGCGCGCGGCGCCGTCCTCAGCCGGCGGTGGCACTGGTGACGTCGGCGGGCAGGTCGATGAGGGGACAGTCGCGCCAGAGCCGCTCGAGCGCGTAGAACTGCCGCTCCTCCTCGTGCTGCACGTGGACGACGACGTCGCCGTAGTCGATCAGCACCCAGCGGCCGTCGCGCTCGCCCTCGCGGCGGATCGGCTTCTCCCCGAGGTCGCGGAGCTTCTCCTCGATCGCGTCGACGATCGCCTTCACCTGGCGGTCGTTGCTGGCGGCCGCGAGCACGAACGCGTCGGTGATCGCGAGCTGGTCGCTGACGTCGAAGGCCATGATGTGCAGGGCCTGCTTGTCGGAGGCCGCGCGGGAGGCGGCGTGGACCAGGGCTACGGCGTGGTCGGTGGCGGTCATCCAGGACTTTCGGTGCTGAGGGTGGTGGTGGAGGCGAGACCCGGGCTGCGCGGGTACAGATGGTGCTTGGCGATGTACTGGACGACGCCGTCCGGCACGAGGTACCACACGGGCTCGTCCCGCATCGTACGTCGCCGGACGTCCGTCGAGCTGATCGCCAGCGCGGGCACCTCGATCATGGTCACCCGATCGTTGGGGATCTTGCCCAGAGTCGCGGCGTCCATCGTGAAGCCCGGTCGGGTACAGCCGACGAACTGCGCCATCCCGAACAGCTCCTCGGCGTCACGCCAGGTGAAGATGTCGGCCAGGGCGTCCGCACCGGTGATGAAGTAGAGATCGGCGTCCGGGAGCTGCTGCGCCAGGTCACGCAGGGTGTCGATGGTGTACGTCGGACCACCGCGGTCGATGTCGACCCGCGAGACCCAGAAGCGCGGGTTGGACGCGGTCGCGATCACCGCCATCAGGTAGCGGTCCTCCGCCGGTGTCACCTTGCGGTCGGACTTCTGCCACGGGGCGCCGGTCGGGACGAAGACGACCTCGTCGAGGTCGAACCACGACTGCACCTCGGACGCGGCGACGAGGTGGCCGTGGTGGATCGGGTCGAAGGTGCCGCCCATCACCCCGACTCTGCGGGCGCGGGCGGTCATGGCGCGACGCTCAGCTGTGCTCGCGGCCGGCACCGAACGCGAGCAGCGCGAGCATGATCAGCAGGAAGATGGTCAGCACAGTGCCGCCGACCAGCCAGTGGTTGATGATGAGCGGTGTCACGGGTGAAGGGTAACGGAGTCAGCGGGTGTGACCGTCGCCGGTCACGACGTACTTCGTCGACGTCAGCTCGGGCAGCCCCATCGGGCCACGCGCATGCAGCTTCTGCGTGCTGATCCCGATCTCGGCTCCGAAGCCGAACTCTCCCCCGTCGGTGAACCGCGTCGACGCGTTGACGAGCACGGCCGCGGCATCGACCTCGGCGACGAAGCGCCGTGCCGCCGCCTGGTCGCCGGTCACGATCGCCTCGGTGTGACCGGTCGAGTACCGGCGGATGTGCTCGAGGGCGGCGTCGAGGTCGGGCACGACCGCCGCGGAGATGTCGAGACTGAGGTACTCGCGGCCGAAGTCGTCATCCGTCGCGCGGACGACCCCGTCGTACGCCGCGAACGCGTCGTCGCCGTGGACCGTGACGCCGGCGTCCTGCAGCGCGGCGACGACCCTCGGCAGGAAGGTGTCGGCGAGGTCGGCGTGGACCAGCAGCGACTCGGCGGCGTTGCAGACGCTGGTGCGCTGGGTCTTCGCGTTGAGCACGATCGCCAGCGCCATGTCGGGGTCGGCCGCGGCATCGACGTACACGTGGCAGTTGCCGACGCCCGTCTCGATCACCGGCACCGTCGACTCCTCGACCACCGACTGGATCAGGCCGGCGCCGCCACGCGGCACGAGGACGTCGACGAGACCGCGCGCCCGCATCAGCTCCTTGACCGTCTCGCGGGAGTCGGACGGCACGAGCTGGACCGCGTCGGCCGGAAGCCCGGCGTCCTCCACGGCACGGCGGAGGATCGTCACCAGCGCGGCGTTGCTGGCGGCGGCGCTGCTGCTGCCGCGGAGCAGGACGGCGTTCCCCGACTTCAGGCAGATCCCCGCCGCGTCGACCGTGACGTTGGGGCGGCCCTCGTAGATCATGCCGACCACGCCGAACGGCACCCGCACCTGCCGGAGCTCGAGTCCCTGGGCGAGGGTGCTGCCGCGGACGACCTCGCCGACCGGGTCCGGCAGCCGCGCCAGGTCGCGCAGCCCGTCCGCCATCGCGGTCACGCGCTCCCGGGTCAGGCTGAGCCGGTCGACCATGGCGACCGCCGTGTCGGCGTCCTCCGCGCGGCGTACGTCCTCCGCGTTCGCGGCCAGGACCTCGGCGGCGTGCTCCTCGAGCGCCTCCGCCATCGCGTGCAGCGCGGCGTCCTTGCGGGCGCGGGTCGCCAGCGCGAGGTCGCGGGACGCCACCCGCGCCCGGCGTGCCAGGTCGGCGACATCGCTGCTCATACGGCGAAATCTAGTGCGCGGGGTGGGTCGGTCATGTCGACGGTTTCATCATGTGATGCACGTGAACCTCCGGTTCACACGACGAACTCACCGTGTGAAGTGACGGTTGAGCACCTTCACATGATGAAACCCGAAACGCCGCCGCCCATCACCCCTTGCGCTGCTTGACCTCCTCGGTCACCGCGGGGAGGACCGTGTGGAGGTCGCCCACGACGCCGAAGTCGACGAGCTCGAAGATCGGGGCCTCGTCGTCCTTGTTCACCGCGACGATGGTCTTCGAGGTCTGCATGCCTGCGCGGTGCTGGATCGCGCCGGAGATGCCGGCGGCGATGTAGAGCTGCGGGGAGACGGTCTTGCCGGTCTGGCCGACCTGGTAGCTGTGCGGCTTCCAGCCGGAGTCGACCGCGGCGCGGGACGCACCGACGGCCGCGCCGAGGGCGTCTGCGAGGTCCTCGACCGGCTCGAACTTGCCGCCCGTGCCACGGCCACCGGAGACCACGATCGCGGCCTCGGTCAGCTCGGGACGACCGGTCGCCTTGCGCGGCTGGGCATTGACGATCTTCGCGCCCTTGGCGGCGTCGGAGACCGTGACCGACACCTCCTCGACCTCACCGGCGCCGGCGGACTCCTCCGGGGCGGCGGAGTTGGGCTTCACCGTGATGATCGGCGTGCCCTGCGTGACCTTGGCCTTGACCGTGTAGTTGCCGGCGAACACCGACTGGGTCGTGACCAGGCCCGACTCCACGTCCACGGCGTCGGTGATCAGGCCGGAGCCGGTCTTGACGGCCAGCCGCCCGGCCACCTCCTTGCCCTCGGCGGACGAGGTGATCAGCACGGCCCCGGCCGAGGTCTTCTCGATCAGCTGCTGCAGGGCCTCGGCCTTCGGCGCGACGAGGTAGCCCTTGAGCTCCTCGTCGTCGACGACGTAGACCTTGCCCGCGCCGTACTTCTTGACCGCTTCGGCCACCTCGGCGCCCTTGGCGCGGGGGCCGATGAACACCGCCGACGGCTCGCCGACGCGCGCCGCGAGCGTGAGCATCTCGTACGTCGGCTTCTTGACCGCGCCCTCGGCGTGGTCGACGAGCACCAGGATCTCGCTCATGTCTTCGCTGCTCCCTACTGACGGATCAGATGAACTTCTTGGCAGCGAGGAAGTCGGCCAGCGCCTTGGCGCCCGAGCCCTCCTCGTCCTTGACGATCTCGCCGGCCTCACGCGGCGGACGCGCGGTCGTCTCCTCGACCTCGGTCCACGCCACGGAGAGGCCCACGTCGCCGGCGTCGACCCCGAGGTCGGACAGCGACAGCGTCTCGAGCGGCTTCTTCTTCGCCGCCATGATCCCCTTGAACGACGGGTAGCGCGCCTCGCCGGACTGGTCGGTCACGGAGATGACCAGCGGCATGGTGCCGCCCACGACCTCGGTGGCGACGTCGCCGTCGCGCTGGATGCGCACCTGGTCACCCTGCGTCTCGACCTTCGAGGCCAAGGTGAGCTGGGGCAGCCCGAGGCGCTCGGCCAGCATCGCCGGGACGACGCTCATCGAGCCGTCGGTCGAGGCCATGCCGCACATCACGACGTCGTAGGAGTCCCGCTCGATCGCCTTGGCCAGCACCAGTGACGTGGCGATCGCGTCGGAGCCGGCGATCGCGTCGTCCTGGACGTGCACGCCCTTGTCGGCGCCCATCTGCAGCGCCTTGCGCACTGCGTCGACGGCCTGCTCGGGTCCGACGCACACGGCGGTCACCTCGACGTCGTCCGGCGTCTCGGACTTCTCCTTGATCTGGAGAGCCTGCTCGACGGCGTACTCGTCCAGCTCGGAGAGCAGTCCGTCGACACCGACGCGGTCGACGGTCTTGTCGTCCTCGAAGTGGCGGTCCCCGGTGGCGTCGGGCACGTACTTCACACAGACAGCGATCTTCATGGCCGCGGCGGCCCTCCTGGGTTCTGCAGCACGTTCAGGGTGTGTTCGTCACGCTACCGGGACGCGCGAGAGCACGAGAACTCAGGCCGCGGTGGCATCTCTCACAGTGACACTGTCAGGGTTCCGTCGTTCCCTGGCGCGATCTCCGGTCGATACGACGGGGACGACAGCGGCCCCGCGTTGGGCCCGGCGCCGACGGCGATGGGGGTCTCCGGAGATATTCTCCGGACGTGGACGTGGTCCTGTGCCCGTCCTGCGGCGAGGAGAACCCGGCGAAGTTCCGCCTGTGCGGCTACTGCGGCACCCCCTTGGCGCACGACGCGGCCGATGCGCCGGCGGCGCCCGCACCGGCGCCCGTCGCGGAGACTCGCCTGCCCCCGCGTGAGATCCGCAAGACGGTGACCCTGCTGTTCACCGACCTCAAGGACTCCACGGCGCTCACCGGGTCGATCGACGCGGAGGCGATGAACGAGATCAAGGCCCGCTACTTCTCGGCGATGGGAGCCGAGATCCGGCGCCACGGCGGCGAGGTCGAGAAGAACATCGGCGACGCGATCATGGCGGTCTTCGGGCGCATCCGCGCGCGCGAGGACGACGCCCTCCGCGCGGTGCGCGCGGCGCACGGCATGCGCCAGGTGCTGGCCGACCTGAACGACGAGTTCCAGCAGTTCTACGGCGTCCAGATCACCAACCGCACCGGCGTCAACACCGGCGAGATCGTGGCGAACCTCGACCCCGACGCCGACCAGAACCTCGCCACGGGCGACGCGGTGAACGTCGCCGCGCGCCTCGAGCAGAACGCACCCGCCGGTGAGGTGCTGCTCGGAGAGGTCACCCACCAGCTGGTGCAGCACCATGTGGAGGTCGAGCGCCTCGAGCTCGCCCTCAAGGGCAAGCCGGATCCGGTGCCGGCGTACCACCTGCTCGACGTGCACGAGATCGCCGCTCCGAGCCATGCCGACACTCCCCTGCTCGGCCGCGACCCCGAGGTCCTGCAGCTACGCCAGGCGTACGCCGAGACGATCGCCGAGCGCACTCCGCGTCTGGTGACGGTGACCGGCGACGCAGGTGTGGGCAAGAGCCGACTGATCTCGGACTTCGTGGCGGGGGTGTCCGCCGAGGCCGAGGTGCTCCACGGCCGCTGCCTGGCCTACGGCGACGGCATCACGTTCTGGCCCCTCGTCGAGATCGTGCGCAACGCGGCCGGGATCCTCGAGGACGACTCGCCCGACGCCGCGAGGGAGCGCATCGCGGCCCTCCTGCCGGACGACGACCCCGACCGCGAGGGTGTGGTCGACCGGGTGGTCTCGGCCATGGGCCTGTCGGCCCGTGACTTCCCGGTGACGGAGATCTTCTGGGGCGCGCGCCGGCTCCTGGAGAGGTTGGCGGCGGCCCGGCCCGTCGTGGTCGTGGTCGACGACATCCACGCCGCCGAGGCGACGTTCCTCGACCTGCTCACGCACCTCGTCGAGTCGCCCACACCGCGACCGATCCTGGTCCTCTGCTCGGCGCGGCCCGAGGTCGCGGCGACGCATGCCGGCTGGTGGGAGGCGACCGGGACCTCGCGGATCGAGCTGCAACCCCTCGGCGCGGAGGCGGTGGAGTCGATCATCGACGAGCTCCTCGGCCATGCCAGCCTCTCCCCGCAGACCCGGCAGCGGGTGGTGAGCGCGGCCGAGGGCAACCCGCTGTACGTCGAGCAGCTGGTGTCGATGCTGCGCGACCGCACGGCCGACGCGCGTGACGACGTCGTCGTACCCCCCACGATCGCGGCGCTGCTGAGTGCGCGCCTCGATGCCCTGTCGACCTCGGAGCGCGCCGTGATCGAGCCGGCGTCGGTCATCGGCGTGCAGTTCCCCGGGGCCGCGGTGCACCACCTCGTGCCGGAGTCCTTCCGGCCCAACGTCGACACCTACCTGGGCACGCTCCGGAGCAAGCAGTTCATCCAGCCGACGACGCTGTCGGGTGAGGACGACGCCTACCGCTTTCATCACGTGCTGGTGCGGGACGCGACGTACCAGAGCCTCCTCAAGCGGGCGCGGGCCACCTTGCACGAGGAGTTCGTGGCCTGGGCGGAGCGGGTCAACGCCGAGCGCGGACGCGAGACGGAGTTCGAGGAGATCCTCGGTTACCACCTCGAGCAGGCCGTCCGCTACCGCAGCGAGCTCGGCCCGCTCGACGAGCACGGCCGCGAGCTCGCGAAGCGCGCCGCCACTCGGCTCTCGAACGCCGGCATGCGAGCGCTCGACCGGTCCGACATGCCGGCCGCCGCAAGCCTCCTCGGCCGGTCCGTCGAGCTGCTGGATCCTCGAGACCCCCTTCGCCTCGAGCTGGTCCCGGAGCTCGGCGAGGCGCTGATGGCGCTGTCGCGCTTCGAGGACGCCGGCACGCTGCTCGCGTCGTCCCTCGGAGCGGCCCGCGAGCTCGGCGACCGCCGCCTCGAGGGCCTGATCCGCCTGCGCCAGCTGACGCTCGACCTGATGCGGGGCGAGACCGACGAGGGCCCTGCTCGCGCCGAGGCGGAGGGCGTCCTCGCCACGTTGGTGGAGCTCGGCGACCACGGCGGCGCGGCGCGCGCCTGGCGCGTGCTGTCCCTGATCCACGCCAACGCCGGCCACTACGACGACATCGCCGACGCCGCCCAGCACCTGATCGAGGAGGGCACGACGTCCGGCGAGGAGAGGCTCGTCCGCCAGGGTGCGACCGGGTACGCCGTCGCCGCGGTGCTCGGCACCACCCCCGTCACCGAGGCCCTGGCGGTGTGCGAACGCATCCTGCGCGACGTCGAGGGCGACCGTCGCGCCGAGGCCATCGTCTGCGGCGCGCTGGCCCAGCTGCGGGCCATGCAGGGCGACTTCGACGAGGCGCGCGAGATGTACCGCCAGGAGGTCTCCCTGCTCACCGATCTCGGCGTCAGCCGGGAGTCCGCCTCGACCTCGATCGAGTCGGCGCGGGTGGAGGTCATGGCCGGCGACCTCGAGGCGGCCGAGTCGCACCTGCGCCGGGACGACTCCCACCTGGCCGAGCTCGGCGAGCGCTACTTCCGCTCGACCGTCGCGGGCATGCTCGGCCGGGTCCTGGTCCTGCGCGGCAACTCCGCCGATGCCGAGGGCTTCGTCGTCCTCGCAGAGGCCCTGTCGGAGTCCGACGACGCGTGGAGCCAGGTCCTCTGGCGCTCAGCGCGAGCGCGGCTCCTCGCCGAGGACGCACCCGACCGGGCTCTCGTGTTCGCCGAGGGCGCCGTCGAGTTCGCGGAGACGACGGCCGACCTCGAGCTGCGCGGCGACGCCTGGTCCGACCTGGGCGAGGTCCGGGCGGCGATGGGAAAGGACGCCGACGCCGTCGAGGCGCTCGGGCAGGCGCTGGCGCTCTACGAGCGCAAGGGCGACGTGACGTCGGCCGCCCGGGCAGGTCGTCGTCTCGACGAGCTGTCCCGGGCGGCCGGCTGAGCCTGGTGGCTCGGCGGCGTGGGGCGGGGCTCAGCCCATGCCCTTGAAGCCGCCGTTCTCGGTGACGTACGCCGTGATCTTGAAGTCGCCGGACTCGAGGGCCGTCACGTCGATGCAGTTGGCGCTCGGACCGTAGGCGCACCGCTGGTCGAGGATCTGCGTCGTCCCGTCGTCGAGCACGTGCACCAACGAGATGTCGTCGGGGGTGTCGTAGTACGGGATCTGGTCAGCGCGCACGACCAGGATGACCTTGATCAGCCCGTTCTGGACCTTGCCGCCGGCGACGTCGACCGAGGACCACTCACCGAAGAGCGTGCCCAGGCAGCCGGTGCACGAGAACGCGTCGTCCGGCAGGCCGTCCTGCGCTGTCGTGACGACGCCGCCCGTGGGCGGGTCGACCGTGGTCGACTGGACGTTGGAGTACGACAGCACGCTGTCGGTGCTGACCGGGTTCCCGTTGATGGAGAAGCCGCCCGCGAAGTCGGGGCTGTCGGTCAGCTCGGTGGCGGCCTCGTTCGGGTCGCGCAGCGTGTCACCGTGGCTGGAGTGGCCCTTGTCGCTGCCGGACGCCCCGCTGGTGGTGGCGAAGAACCCGGCCTTGAACGCTGCTGCGTCCGCGGCCGTCGGGAACGCCGCCACGACGGTCACGCTCTGGCCCTTGCGCAGCGCGCCGAAGGTGCAGGACAGCCGCGTCCCGGGCGCGGTGCACTTCCCCTGGGTGGTGGTCACATAGTCCGGCGCGACCGAGGTGTCGGTGCCGAGGAACAGCTTCGAGACGTTGCTGGGGCCGCCGTTGCTGATCGTGACCTGGAAACCGGCCTCACTGCCGGCGGCGGCGAGCGGTGGCAGGTTCTCCACCGTCATCGACCAGTGTGGCTGTCCGGCGGACGCCGAACCCACCCCGGCGAAGAGCGCCGCCCCCACGAGCCCGAGAACTCCCAGCGCGCGGCTCAGATGTGTTCGACGCATGACCCGGTGTCCTTTCTCCGTTGATGGTCAGGAGGGGACACGTGTGTCCGCGCGTTCGGCGAATACCGCCGCCCCCTCACAAGCGCGGACACCCGCCTGCAACGCTGACACCGGTGGTTGCAGGTGTCAAGGAAAGACTTGGCAACGCCCTGGGGACGCACGAGCGGCCCGGGCACCGAGGTGCCGCGGGCCGCTGGAGCGCGTGGGCCTAGCCCATGCCCTTGAAGCCGCCGTTCCGGTCGACCCAACCGGTGATCTTGTAGTTGGAACCCACCGGAGTCACGGTGACGCAGTTGAGCGTCGGGGTGACCCCGCATCGGGTCGAGAGGATCTCGGTGGACCCGTTGTCGAGCACGTGGACCAGGTCGATCGAGTCCTGGGTCGCGCCCTTCGGCAGCGCCTTGCCGTAGACCAGCAGCGTGACCGGGAACAGGGAACCGAACGACTGCCCGTCACCCACGGTCACCCGGGACCAGTCACCGAAGAGCGTCTTGGTGCAGCCGGTGCAGGTGAAGGCGTTGGCCGTGAGGCCGTCCTGAGCCGTCGTGATCACTCCCACGGTCGGGGGTGTCACGGAGGTCGACTGGACGTTGTTCTTGCCGACGGCGCCCGACGTGTTCACGTCGTTGCGGTTGATCGCGAAACCGCCGGCGAAGTCGGCGCTGGTGGTGAGCTGCGTGGCGGTCTCGTTCGGGTCCTGCAGGGTGTCGCCGTGGCTGCGTCCCTTGGAGTCGCTGAACGTCGCTCCGTTCGAGTTCGCCTGGAACACCGGGTCGAAGGCCTTCCCGGAGGCAGGAGCCGCGTAGCCGGCCACCACGGTCACGGACTTGCCGGCGCCGAGCGCGCCGAACGTGCACGTCAGCGGCCCCGAGCCCGGTGCCGAGCAGGTGCCCTGGGTCGTGGTCAGGAAGCTCGGCGAGTCCTGGATCTTCGTCACCAGGAACAGGCTCGAGATGTTGCTCGGACCGGCGTTGGTGATGGTCACCTGGTAGCCGGCACCGCTGCCGTTCGCCACCAGGGACGGGAGGTCGACCACGCTCATGGACCAGCGTGGGGTCGCCGCCGAGGCGGAACCCGAGGCGACCAGGACGAAGGAGCCGGCAAGGCACAGCGCGGCGAAGAGCCGGCCGAAGGATGTCATACGCATCAGGCGACGCGTCCTCTCTCCGAGACGGTGTACGCCCAGGAGAGGACGTCAGCACAACCGCAGCCGCACGGCTGCCCCCCCAGGTAGCGCGAACTGCACCACGCTGACACCCAGCTCCAGGAGTGTCAAGGACCGACCGGGCCAGGGGTCTTCGTGTCGCGACCGGTCGAAATCGCGGACGGCCCCGGCGCGCGAGGCGCCGGAGCCGTCCGAGGAAGGTGGGTGGGTCAGACCTTGAAGGTGTCCTTGCCCGAGGAGCCCTTCAGGCCCTTGTCAGCGCTGAACTTCGCGGAGATGGAGTACTTGCCCTTCTTCGAGATGTTCTTGAAGGACACCGAGGCGACGCCCTTCTTGTTGAGCTTGCCCTTCTTCGAGGCGAGCGTCTTGGTGCCCTTCTTCAGGGTGAACTTCACCTTGCCGGTGCCCGGCAGGCCGTACTTCGCGCCCTTGACCTTGGCGGTGCCGGTGGCCTTGTGCTTCGCGGCGGCGTACTTGGCCGTGGTGGCGGTCTTCGACTTGTCCTTGACGACGGTGATCGTCGTGCTCTGGTCCGAGCCGTCCTTGAGCACGACCGTGTCGTCGGACGGTGCCTTGCAGCCCACGGCCACGGGCTTGCCCAGCTTTTTGCCGTTCTTGAATCCCTGGAGATTGGCCGTGAAGTTGCCGGCCTTGAGGGTGTAGGTGCCCGCCGCGGGGTACTGCAGGATCGCGTTACCCGTGGCCTCCGCGGGGGTGGCCGTGTCGGGAGCGCCGACGGGGGTCTTCGCGACGTTGAGGTTCAGGCCCAGCGTCTTGGACGGAGACTTCGCCTTGACGTTTCCGTTGAAGTGGTCCCAGCCGAACTGAGTGAGGATCAGGTTGGTCGCGCCCTGCGGGCAGGATCACGTTCAAGGTGGCAGGCGACGTCACCTTCTGGCCCGCGACCAGATCGGTGGTGCTCGGAGGTGCCATCGAGAGCTCACCGAGCGGCGTGGTCGCCCCGCTCAGGCAGGTGTACGTCGCGTCCGCGGTGAGGACACCAGGGGCGGACAGGGCCGGAGCGCTGAGCGCGCCCACGGTCAGCGCGGCGGCGCCGGCTGCGCCGGCGATCTTGAGGTGCTTGGCACGAAGAGACATGTGAAAGAAACCCTCCCAGGGGGATCGACTAGGCGGGACGCTCCCCGGTCCCGCGCCCAGGCACCTCATCACACCGCCCTGTAAATGGCCAGTGCCTCACGAGCCGACGCTCTGTGATTTGTGCCGAATCTCAGGAACTCACGCGGTCCGCGGCCGGATGAGCCGCTCGAGGATCTTGCCCACGATCAGCCAGACGACTGCCGCCAGGCCCCAGTTCACGCAGGCGTTCTTGGTGAGGGCGGAGTGGGAGTGGCCCTTCCAGTGGGCGACGCCCTCGGTGCGCGAGAAGACACCGAGGTCGAGCTTGTCCGCGGTCTCGATGCAGAACTTCACCAGGCTGTTGTCGGGGTTCGCCTTCAACGCGATGCAGAGCGCGCCCACGGCGAGGATGAGGGCCGCGATGACGCACACCACCCAGACGAGCTGGGCGATCCGGGTCCGCACCAGGTTCGCCGCGGCCTTCGCCTGCGCCGCGCGGTCGACCTTGGTCTCCTCGACCTGGTCGTCCTCGTGCTCGTCGGACCGGGTGGCCCTGGGTGTCATGGCCCCGAGGATGACACAACGCGACCGCCCTGCGCGGGAGATTCGCGGAGCGTCAACGTCCTTGGAACTGCGCCTTTCCCGGGCCTTGCTCGACGAACGACGTCATGCCGATCCGGCGGTCCTCGGTGGCGAACAGTCCGGCGAACTGCTGCCGCTCGATGGCCAGGCCGGTCACGAGGTCGACCTCCAGGCCGCCGTCGATCGCCTCCTTCGCCGCACGCAGGGCGTACGTCGCACCCGCGCTGAACTGTCCCGCCCACGCCAGCGCCTCGGCGTACACCTGGTCGGCCGGCACCACCCGGTCGACGAGCCCGATCGCGAGCGCCTCGTCGGCCTTCACGAAGCGGCCGGTGAAGATGATGTCCTTCGCGCGGCTGGGCCCGACCAGACGGGTCAGCCGCTGGGTGCCACCGGCGCCGGGGATGATCCCGAGGAGGACCTCCGGCTGCCCGATGGCGGCGTCCTCGGCGGCGAACCGTACGTCGGCGCAGAGGGCCAGCTCGCACCCTCCCCCGAGGGCGTAGCCGGTGATGGCCGCGACGACCGGCTTGGGAATCGACGCGACGGCGGTGAACGACGACTGGAGGGCGCCGGAGCGGCGGACCATGTCGACGTACGACATGTCGACCATCTCCTTGACGTCGGCGCCCGCCGCGAAGACCCGCTCCCCGCCGTAGACCACCACGGCCTTGACGTCGTCGCGCTCGCTCGCCTCCGTCGCGGCGGCCCGGATCTCCTCCTGGACCTGCACGTTGAGGGCGTTCATCTTGGGCCGGTCGAGCCGGATGGTGCCGACACCGTCCTCGACCTCGAGCCGCACGAACTCCGCCATCAGGTTCCTCTCTGTCCGGGTCCGGTGGGCTCGACGAGCTCGACCACCGGGGCCTTGGGGAATGCCCCAGCATTCTGCCGACCGTCGGCAACAATGTCGTGCGTGACCCCCGGAACCTGGCGCCACCCCGGCGAGACCGCTCCGGTCTGGCCCGGGCGCACGTGGCCGCTCGGAGCCGACTGGGGAGCGGAGGCGACGAACTTCGCCGTCCGGGCGCCCGAGGCCACGGCGGTCTGGGTCTGCCTCTTCGACGAGGACGACCGCGAGACGCGTCATGCCCTGACGGAGGTGTCGCTCGGGATCTGGCACGGCATGGTGCCCGGCGTGGCGGCCGGCACGCGCTACGGGTACCGGGTGGACGGCCCGTGGGAGCCCGAGATGGGTCTCCGGTTCAACGTCGACAAGCTGCTGCTCGATCCCTACGCGCGGGCGATCAGCGGCAGCCTCGCGCACGACCCGGCGATCTTCGGGTACGACGTGCGGTCGCCGGGCCGCCGCAGCCGCCGCGACTCCGCGGCGTACGTCCCGAAGGGGGTCGTCGTGAACGACCCGCCGTTCGACTGGGGCGACGACCAGCGGCCCTACACACGCTGGCGCGACACGGTCATCTACGAGCTGCACGTCAAGGGCATGACCGCCCTGCACGACCGGGTGCCCGAGCACCTGCGCGGCACGTACGCCGGGCTGGGGACGGCGCCGGTGATCGACTACCTGCGCGACCTCGGGGTGAGCGCCGTCGAGCTGTTGCCCGTGCAGCAGTTCGTCAGTGAGCCACACGTGTTGCGACGCGGGATGGAGAACTACTGGGGCTACAACACCGTCGGCTTCTTCGCGCCCCACGGCGGTTACTCGTCGGCCGGCGACCGTGGCGGACAGGTACGCGAGTTCAAGGAGATGGTGAAGGCGTTCCATGCCGCGGGGATCGAGGTGATCCTCGACGTGGTCTACAACCACACGGCCGAGGGTGACGTCAACGGCCCGACCCTGTCGTTCCGCGGCCTCGACGACCGTGCGTTCTACCAGCGGGTCGACCATCGCGAGCTGGGCGACCCGTTCGTCGACACCTACTGGGACGTGACCGGGTGCGGCAACACGGTGAACGCCTCCGACCCCTTCGCCCTACGGCTGGTGCTCGACTCCCTTCGCTACTGGACGTCGCAGATGCGGGTCGACGGGTTCCGCTTCGACCTCGCCTCCGCTCTCTCCCGGACCGGCCAGACCGTGGACATGGCCTCACCGCTGATGATCGCGATCGGGCAGGACCCGACCCTGCGCCACGTGAAGCTGATCGCCGAGCCGTGGGACATCTCCGTGGACGGCTACCGGGTCGGCGAGTTCCCCCCGCCGTGGGTCGAGTGGAACGACCAGTACCGCGACACCGTCCGCGACTTCTGGCGCGGCCAGTCCAGCGGCATCCGCACCGTGGCGACCCGGCTGGCCGGCTCGTCGGACCTGTACGCCGACGACGGGCGATCGCCGTACGCGTCGGTCAACTTCGTGACCGCGCACGACGGGTTCACGCTGCGCGACCTGGTCACCTACGAGGGCAAGCACAACGAGGCCAACGGCGAGGGCAACCGGGACGGGTCGTACACCAACCGCTCGCAGAACTTCGGGGTCGAGGGCGAGACCGGTGACGCCGAGATCGCGGCGTTGCGTCGGCGTACAGCGGCGAACCTGCTGGTCACGCTGTGCCTGTCGAACGGCGTCCCGATGATCACCGCGGGCGACGAGCGGGGCCGCACCCAGGGCGGCAACAACAACCCGTACGTCCAGGACAACGAGATCTCGTGGATCGACTGGCGTCCGGACGACGCCTGGCTCGACGTCTACGACATCACCAAGGCCGCGCTCCGGCTGCGGCGGGAGCATTCGGCGCTGCGGCAGCGACACTGGTTCGAGGGGCGACCCACGATCGACGGCGGCCGCAAGGACCTCACCTGGGTGCACCCCGAGGGCCGCGAGATGACCGGCGACGACTGGGCGGACAACGAGCTGAGCGTGGTCGGGATGCTGGTCACCGGCTCGCCGCTCCGCTCCCCCGGGCCTCGGGGTGAGCAGCAGTGGGACAGCTCGTTCCTGATCTGGCTGAACGCCGAGGCCGACGCCGTGAAGGTGACCATGCCCACCGACGGCTGGCTGCACGACGGCGAGGTCGTGGTGTCGACCTGCCCCGAGCACCCGCCCGGGACCGCCGTCTCCCCCGCCGAGTCCCTGACCCTCGGCGGCCGCACCGTGGTGGTCGTCCGCGAGGCCTGACCGTCCGCACGCAGCTCGTTGTAACGCTCCGTTATCCACGGCAGTGCGCCCTCACACGGGCGCCCATGCGCAGATAACGGCGCGTTACAAGCGAAAAAACGCCTCAGGGCAGGGCGACCAGGCCCATCTCGGAGACGGACGCGAGGACGCTGTGGCGGGGTACGACGCGGACGGTGTAGCCGAAGGCGCCGCCGCGCTTGAGCTGGACCTCGCCGTCGAAGCGGTAGCGGCCGCCGTCGTAGCTGTCGGCCAGCTCGAGGGCGGTGACCGTCGAGTCGACGAGGTCGTCCTCGGCGTCGATGACTCCGTGAACCACCTCGACCGCGACGTCGTCGGGAGTGAGCGAGCCCAGGGCGACGAACGCGCGCACGGTCAGCACCGAGCCCACCTCTGCGTTGTCGCCGACGCCGTGGCTCTCGACGTGCTCGACGCGTACGTCGCCCCAACCGGCACGGACCTGCTTCTTCCACGCCGCGAGCTCGGTCGCGCCCTTGTAGTCGGAGTTCAGCGCGCGCCCGGTGATCGCCGCGGGCGTGTACAGCTGCCGGACGTAGTCGCGCACCATCCGGGTCGCCAGGACCTTCGGGCCGAGCGACTTGAGGGTGTGTCGGACCATCTCGATCCAGCGGCTGGGTACGCCCTCCTGGTCGAGGTCGTAGAAGCGCGGCGCGACGTCCTTCTCGATCAGGTCGTAGAGCGCCGCCGCCTCGAGGTCGTCGCGGCGGTCCGGGTCGTCGACGCCGTCGGCGGAGGGGATCGCCCAGCCGTTCGAGCCGTCGTACCACTCGTCCCACCAGCCATCGAGGATCGACAGGTTGAGCCCGCCGTTCAGCGCGGCCTTCATGCCGGAGGTGCCGCACGCCTCGTAGGGACGGAGCGGGTTGTTCAGCCAGACGTCGCAGCCGGGGTAGAGCGGCTGCGCCATGCCGATGTCGTAGTTCGGCAGGAACACGATGCGGTGACGGACCTCGGGGTCGTCGGCGAAGCGCACGATCTCCTGGATCAGCTTCTTGCCGCCGTCGTCGGCGGGGTGCGCCTTGCCGGCGATGATCAGCTGCACCGGACGCTCCGGGTGGAGCAGGAGCCGCTTCAACCGCTCGGGGTCGCGCAGCATCAGCGTCAGCCGCTTGTACGACGGCACGCGCCGCGCGAACCCGATGGTCAGCACGTCGGGATCGAGCGCCTCGTCGACCCACGCGCACTCGGCCTTCGGGAAGCCGCGCTTGAGGCACGACTTCATCAGCCGCTGCCGGGCGTCGAGCACCAGCCGCTCGCGCAGCTGACGCTTCACCGACCAGACATCAGGAGACGGCGCCAGGTCGACGGCCTGCCAGAACGAGTCGACCTCGTCGGCGTCGCCGTTGGCGCCGTGCCGCTCGGCGAGGTCGAAGACCTCACGGCCGACCCACGTCGGCGCGTGCACGCCGTTCGTGATCGACGTGATCGGCACCTCGGCCTCGTCGAACGCCGGCCACAGACCGTGGAACATCTCGCGGCTGACGTGGCCGTGGAGCTGGGAGACGCCGTTGGCCCGCTGAGCGAGCCGGAAGCCCATCACCGCCATGTTGAAGACCGTCGGGTCGCCCGCGGCGTAGTCCTCGGCGCCGAGCGCCAGCACCTTCTCGAGGGGTACGCCGGCCAGCGGGCCGGCCGTGCCGAAGTACTGCTCGATCAGCTCCCGCGGGAACCGGTCGATCCCGGCCGGCACCGGGGTGTGCGTGGTGAAGACGGTCGACGCCCGCGAGACCTCGAGGGCGGTCGGGAAGTCCAGCTTGGGCCCGCCCTCCTCGACGGTCAGCTCACGGATGCGCTCCAGGCCGAGGAAGCCCGCGTGGCCCTCGTTCGTGTGGAACACCTCGGGCTCGGACGAGCCGGTGATCCGCGCGTGCTCCCGCAGCGCGCGGACGCCGCCGATGCCGAGCAGGATCTCCTGGCGGAGCCGGTGCTCCGAGGTGCCGCCGTACAGCCGGTCGGTGACCTCGCGGTAGTGGTCGGGGTTCCCCTCGACGTCGGAGTCGAGCAGCAGCAGCGGCACGCGGCCGACCTGGGCCACCCAGATCTTGGCCAGCAGGTCGGGGCCACCCGGCATGGCGATCGAGATCAGGGCGCGATCGCCGTTCTCCTCGCGCAGGAGGCGGATCGGGAGCTCGTCGGGGTCCAGCACGGGGTACTGCTCGAGCTGCCACCCCTCGCGCGACAGCGACTGCTTGAAGTAGCCCGCGTGGTAGAGCAGGCCGACGCCGACCAGCGGGACGCCCAGGTCGCTGGCCGCCTTCAGGTGGTCGCCGGCGAGGATGCCGAGGCCGCCGGAGTACTGCGGCAGGACCGCGGAGATGCCGAACTCCGGGGAGAAGTACGCGATCCGGGTGGGTGCGTCCTCACCCGCGCGCCGGGAGTACCACCGTTCGCCGCCGAGGTAGGCGTCGAGGTCGGCCTTGACCGAGCCCAGACGATCCAGGAAGCCCTGGTCGGAGGCCAGCTCCTCGAGCCGCTCGGGGGTCACGGCGCCGAGCAGCCGGACGGGGTCACGCTTGGTCGACTCCCAGATCTCGGCGTCGACCTCGGCGAACACGTCCTGGGTCGGCGGGTGCCACGACCACCTCAGGTTTCCGGCGAGATCGGCGAGCGCCGAGAGGGCCGGGGGCAGGACCGGGCGGACGGTGAACCGACGGATGGCGCGCACCCGAGGACGGTAGCCGAGTTCGACTTGATCGTTCCAATTTTTGGTCGTCTCGGCGTTGCGACGCTCATCACGGCCGGATCTGGGCACGGGACCGTCGCCTTGCGTGCGGGTGGCGGATTCGAAAGGGTGATGAGCATGGTCGGACGTATCCCCGTGATGGACGTGATGCCTCTGGTCGATCTCGGCCGGCTGCCGGCCAAGGCCACGGTGGACGAGCCGTTGCCGGTCACGGCCACCGTTTTCCGCGAAGGTCACGACAAGCTCGGGGTCGAGGTCGTCCTGGTCACACCGGACGGCACCCCCCTCTCACCCGTGCGCATGACGCCCGTCGACGACGTCCCCGACCGCTACCTCGCCTGGGTCACCCCGGACGGCGAGGGACCCTGGACGTTCGAGGTGCACGCGTGGTCCGACCCGCTGGCGACGTGGGAGCACGCCGCGGGGCTCAAGATCCCGGCCGGCGTGGACGTGGAGCTGATGTTCACCGAGGGCGCGCTCCTGATGGACGAGGTGCTCACCGACCCCGACCTCGACCCGCACGAGAAGGACGTCGTCGCGGGTGCGTCGTCCGCGGCGCACGACACGAAGCGCCCGGTCGAGGCGCGGCTCGCAGCCCTGCAGGCTCCCGAGCTCGTCGCGGTGCTGGCCGCCCATCCGGTACGCCGGCTGGTGACCGTCGACGGCCCGTACCCGCTGTACGTCGACCGCCGGCGAGCGCTGTTCAGCAGCTGGTACGAGTTCTTCCCGCGCTCCGAGGGCGCGACGTACGACGAGAAGACGGACACGGTCACGACCGGCACCCTGACCACGGCCGCGGAGCGGCTGGACGCCGTGGCGGCGATGGGCTTCGACGTGATCTACCTGCCGCCGATCCACCCGATCGGCGAGGTCAACCGCAAGGGTCCGAACAACACCCTCGACCCAAGCCCCGACGACCCCGGCTCACCCTGGGCGATCGGCAGCAAGCACGGCGGCCACGACGCGATCCACCCCGATCTCGGCACGATCGAGGACTTCGACGCCTTCGTGGAGAAGGCGGCGTCCGTCGGTCTCGAGGTGGCGCTCGACCTGGCGCTGCAGTGCGCGCCGGACCACCCGTGGGTCACCACCCACCCGGAGTGGTTCACCACGCAGGCCGACGGCACGATCGCGTACGCCGAGAACCCGCCGAAGAAGTACCAGGACATCTACCCGCTGAACTTCGACAACGACCCGACCGGCATCTGCAAGGAGGTGCTGCGGGTCGTCCGCCACTGGATGAAGCACGGCGTGCGGATCTTCCGGGTCGACAACCCGCACACCAAGCCGGTCGCGTTCTGGGAGTGGCTGCTCCGGGAGGTCCGCCGGACCGACCCCGATGTGCTCTTCCTGGCCGAGGCGTTCACCCGGCCCGCGATGATGAGCGGCCTGGGCGCCATCGGCTTCCACCAGAGCTACACCTACTTCACCTGGCGGACGGCGAAGTGGGAGATCGAGGAGTATCTCCGTGAGGTCTCCGCCGAGACCAGCCACCTGATGCGGCCGAACTTCTTCGTCAACACCCCGGACATCCTCCACGCCTCCCTGCAGTACGGCGGGCCGGCGGCGTTCAAGGTCCGGGCAGTGCTGGCGGCGACCGGATCCCCGAGCTGGGGGGTGTACGCCGGCTACGAACTGTTCGAGCACGTCGCGGTCCGACCCGGCAGTGAGGAGTACCTCGACTCCGAGAAGTACCAGATCCGGGTCCGCGACTGGGACGCCGCCGAGAAGGAGGGCCGCACGCTCGCGCCGTACCTGACCAGGCTCAACGAGGTACGCCGCGCCCACCCCGCCCTCCAGCACCTCCGCAACCTGGTCGTCCACAGCAGCGACGACGAGAACGTGCTGGTGTTCAGCAAGCAGGAGCGTCCCGTGGTCTCGACCGGCGCCAGCGACGCGCCCAACGACCCGGGTGACCTGGTCCTCGTGGTGATCAACCTGGACCCGCACGCGGCGCGCGAGACCATGATCCATCTCGACCTGCCCGCGCTCGGGCTCGACTGGCACGACAGCCTGGCGGTGCACGACGAGCTGTCCGGCCAGGACTGGCACTGGGGTCAGCACAACTACGTCCGGCTCGACCCCTACACCGAACCCGCACACGTGCTCACCGTCAGGCGGACGACGTGAGTGCGGACGTGGTCTCGACAGGCTCCACCGACGAGCAGGGCTCGACCGACGGGAACGACGACGGCGGCCTGGTGCCGATCGACGGACCGCCGGACTGGTACAAGACGGCCGTCTTCTACGAGGTCCTGGTGCGGTCGTTCCGCGACTCCAACGGCGACGGCACCGGCGACTTCCGCGGCGTGATCGAGAAGCTCGACTACCTCAAGTGGCTCGGCGTCGACTGCCTCTGGATCCCACCGTTCTTCACCTCACCTCTGCGCGACGGCGGGTACGACGTCGCGGACTACACCTCGATCCTTCCCGAGTGCGGCACCGTCGACGACTTCCGCGAGTTCGTGACAGCGGCTCACCGGCGGGGCATCCGCGTGATCATCGACTTCGTGATGAACCACACGAGCGACGCTCACCCGTGGTTCCAGGCCTCGCGCAGCGATCCGGAGGGGCCGTTCGGCGACTTCTACGTCTGGTCGGACAACGACGAGGAGTACGCGGACGCACGCATCATCTTCGTCGACACCGAACCGTCCAACTGGACCTGGGACCCGGTCCGGCAGCAGTACTACTGGCACCGCTTCTTCTCCCACCAGCCGGACCTGAACTTCGACAACCCCAAGGTCCACGAGGCGATGGTGGAGGCGATGTCGTTCTGGCTCGACATGGGGCTGGACGGGTTCCGGCTCGACGCCGTGCCCTACCTCTACGAGCGGCCCGGCACCAACGGCGAGAACCTCCCCGAGACCCACGAGTACCTGCGGAAGGTCCGCCGGTTCATCGACGAGACCTACCCCGGGCGCGTGCTCCTCGCCGAGGCGAACCAGTGGCCGGCCGACGTCGTGGACTACTTCGGCGGCAAGCGCGACGAGGACACCGGCGAGTACGTCGGGGACGGCGACGAGTGCCACATGTGCTTCCACTTCCCGGTGATGCCGCGCATCTTCATGGCGGTACGCCGGGAGTCGCGCTTCCCGATCTCGGAGATCATGGAGCAGACGCCGCCGATCCCGGGCAACTGCCAGTGGGGCATCTTCCTGCGCAACCACGACGAGCTGACGCTCGAGATGGTGACCGACGAGGACCGCGACTACATGTGGGACGAGTACGCCAAGGATCCCCGGATGAAGGCGAACATCGGCATCCGGCGCCGGCTCGCTCCTCTGCTCGACAACGACGTCAACCGGATGGAGCTGTTCACCGCCCTGCTCCTGTCCCTCCCCGGGAGCCCCGTCCTGTACTACGGCGACGAGATCGGGATGGGCGACAACATCTGGCTCGGTGACCGCGACGGAGTCCGGACGCCGATGCAGTGGACCCCGGACCGGAACGCCGGCTTCTCGTCGGCCACTCCCGGCAAGCTGCACCTGCCGGCGATCCAGGACCCGGTCTACGGCTACCAGAGCGTGAACGTCGAGGCCCAGCTCGAGGACTCGTCCTCGCTGCTCCAGTGGACGCGCCGGATGATCCACGCCCGCCGCGGGCACCCGGCGTTCGGGCTCGGCGGCTTCCTCGACCTCGGCGGGACGAACCCGTCGGTGCTGTCCTACGCGCGGGAGTGGACCTCCCCCGACGGCGGCACTGACCAGATCGTCTGCATCAACAACCTCTCGCGCTTCGCCCAGCCCGTGGAGCTCGACCTGCGTCGCTGGGAGGGCCACGTGCCCGTGGAGCTCCTCGGCGGCGTCCCCTTCCCGGCGATCGGCGAACTGCCGTATCTGCTGACCCTCGGTGGGTACGGGTTCTACTGGTTCCGGCTGACCGCACCACCCGAGGAGGCCACCGCACCGTGACAGACGATGCTCACACCGGCCTGGCGTCGAGCCCGACCGACGACAGCCGGCGACAGCTCTCCGAGTACATCGAGGGGGCGCGCTGGTTCGGCGGCAAGGGTCGCGGCCTGAGCGTGACCGGCGTACGCCGGCTCGGCGTCATCGCCGAGGAAGGACCCCGGGTGGTCGTCGACCTGGCCGAGGTGACCTATGACGACGGCGGCCGAGACCTCTACCAGGTGCCGCTGGCGCTCTACACCGAGCCGGAGCACCGGCTCGACCATGCGTTCGTCGGCTGGTGGGAGGACCCCGACGTGGGGTGGACCCACGCCTACGACGCCGTTCACGACCGCGAGGCCATGGCGACGTACCTCCGCGCGTTCGCCTACCCGCCCGACGGACCACTGGAGTTCCATCGGCTGCCGGGCGAGGAGCTGGACGCGACGGCACCCTCGACGCCCTTCACCGGCGAGCAGTCGAACTCCTCGGTGGCCTTCGGCGAGCAGGCGCTGCTGAAGATCTTCCGCCGGGTCACGCCCGGCACCAACCCCGACATCGAGATCCACGAACGCCTCACCCGCGCCGGGTCGGACAACGTCGCGGAGCTGTTGGGGTGGATCGAGTGCGAGGACCTGCAGCTGGGGATGCTGCAGCAGTTCCTGCGGACCGCCAGCGACGGCTGGGAGCTCGCGCTGACGTCGGTGCGCAACCTGTTCGCCGAGGCCGACCTGTACGCCGACGAGGTCGGCGGCGACTTCGCCGCCGAGGCGCAGCGCCTGGGCGAGGCCGTCAGCGAGGTGCACGCGCTCCTGGCCGAGCACTTCCCGACGGGTGAGCGAACCGCGTCCGACCACGCGGAGCTGGCCAAGACGATGACCGAGCGGCTCGACGCCGCACTGGACGTCGTTCCGGAGCTGGCCGAGCACGGCCCGGCACTGCGCGAGCTCTTCGGGGCCGTCGGCTCGATCGGGTCGGGGGCGATCCAACGCGTGCACGGCGACCTCCACCTCGGCCAGACCCTGCGCACGGCGAAGGGCTGGAAGATCGTCGACTTCGAGGGTGAGCCGGCCAAGCCGTTGTCCGAGCGGGTCCTGCCGGACTCCCCGTGGCGCGATGTCGCCGGGATGCTGCGCTCCTTCGACTACGCGCCCCGGGTCGCCGCGATCACGGTGGCCGGGATCGGCGACGAGGGCGCCGAGCAGCGCGCCTTCCGGGCCGCCGAGTGGTCGGCCCGCAACCAGGCGGCGTTCCTCGAGGCGTACGCCGGACGCGAGCTGACCCCCGACGATCAGACGCTCCTGGCGGCGTACGTCGCCGACAAGGCCGTCTACGAGTGCGTGTACGAGGCCCGCAACCGACCGAGCTGGCTGCAGATCCCGTTGGCCGCGCTGAGCGCTCCGCCGCCGGACCCGACCCAGTCCAGCCAGGAGGGGCAGCGATGAAGCAGGTACCGGTCTCCGAGATCGAGCAGCTGACGCGGGGCGAGCACGGGCAACCGCACGCCATCCTGGGCCCGCACCCCGACGGTGACGGCGTCACCTTCCGGGTCTACAAGCCACTGGCGCGCACGGTCACCGTGGTGACCGCGGACGGTGCTCGCCTGTCTCTGGAGCACGAGCACGAGGGTGTCTGGGTCGGCGAGTCGGGGTCCGGTGGTCTCGCCACAGCCGCAGAGCGCCCTCCTCGACCGGAGGACGAGACCGCCGGGGACGCAGGCGGGGACGTGCCGGACTACCGGGTCGAGGTCGACTACGGCCAGGGCCCGATCACCCTGGACGATCCCTATCGCTTCCTGCCGACGCTCGGCGAGATGGACCTCCACCTGGTCAACGAGGGGCGGCACGAGCTGCTGTGGACGGTGCTGGGCGCCCGCGTCCACCACTACCGGGCCTCCACCGGCGACGTCACCGGGACGTCGTTCGCGGTCTGGGCGCCGGGAGCACGCGGCGTACGACTCGAGGGCGACTTCAACAGCTGGGACGGCCGCGAGCACCCGATGCGCCAGCTCGGCGACCTCGGGCGTGTGGGAGCTGTTCATGCCCGGGGTCGGAGCGGGTGCCGGCTACAAGTACGTGATCCTCGGCGCCGACGCCGAGTGGCGGGAGAAGGCCGACCCGATGGCCTACTGGGCCGAGGTGCCGCCGGCCACGTCGAGCCGGGTCTACGAGTCGACCCACGAGTGGGGCGACGACGAATGGATGCGGTCGCGGGGCGACAAGCGGCCGATCGCCGAGCCGATGTCGGTCTACGAGGTGCACCTCGGGTCCTGGCGGAAGCGCCACGGCAACGTGTTGACCTGGGACCAGCTCATCGACGAGCTCGTGCCGTACGTCGACGACCTCGGCTTCACCCACGTCGAGCTGATGCCGGTCATGCAGCACCCGTTCGGCGGCTCGTGGGGCTACCACGTCACGTCGTACTTCGCCCCCGACTCGCGCTTCGGCGACCCCGACGGCTTCCGCCGGCTCGTCGACGCGTTCCACCAGCGCGGGATCGGCGTCCTGCTGGACTGGGTGCCGGGCCACTTCGCCACCGACGCGTGGGCGCTGGTCCGCTTCGACGGGACGCCCCTGTACGAGGACCCCAACCCGCAGCGCGGCTGGCACAAGGAGTGGGGCTCGCACATCTTCAACTTCGGCCGCCGCGAGGTCCGCAACTACCTCTACGCCAACGCGCTGTACTGGCTCGAGGAGTACCACGCCGACGGCCTGCGGGTGGACGGCGTCGCCTCGATGCTCTACCTGGACTACGCGCGACCCGAGGGCGAGTGGACCCCCAACAAGTTCGGCGGCAACGAGAACCTCGAGGCCGTGCAGTTCCTCCAGGAGATGAACGCCACCGTCTACAAGCGGGTGCCGGGCGCGACCACGATCGCCGAGGAGTCGACGTCCTGGCCGGGCGTCACACGCACCACCGACAGCGACGGCCTGGGCTTCGGCTTCAAATGGAACATGGGCTGGATGCACGACTCGCTCGACTACCTCAAGCGTGAGCCGGTGCACCGCTCGTGGCACCACAACGAGCTGACCTTCGGCCTGACCTATTCCTTCAGCGAGAACTTCGTGCTCCCGCTGTCGCACGACGAGGTCGTGCACGGCAAGGGCTCCCTCCTGCGCAAGATGCCCGGGGACCGCTGGCAGCAGCTGGCCAACCTGCGCGCCTACCTCGCGTTCATGTGGGCCCATCCGGGCAAGCAGCTGCTGTTCATGGGTGGCGAGATCGGCCAGGAGTCGGAGTGGGCGGAGTCGCGCGAGCTCGACTGGTGGCTGCTGGACCACCCCGAGCATCTCGGCGTCCACCGGCTGATGAAGGACCTCAACCGGGCCTACACCGGCTCTCCCGCACTCTGGTCGCGTGACAACGAGTCCGCCTCGTTCGAGTGGATCGACGCCAACGACGCGGGGCGCAACGTCTTCTCGTTCATCCGTCGGAGCGGTGACGACACCGTGGTGTGCGTCTCGAACTTCGCCTCCGTCCCCCACAGCGACTTCCGGCTCGGGCTGCCCTCCGCAGGGGCCTGGCACGAGGTCGTCAACACCGACGCCGCGTCGTACACCGGGTCGGGCGTGGGCAACCTGGGCATCGTGACGGCCGTCGAGGGCGGGGAGAACGGTCAGCCGGCTCACGCCACCCTGGTCCTGCCGCCACTCGCGACCGTCTGGCTCCGCCAGGGCTGATCGCCTACACGACCGGCCAGCAGACCTCGGTGGTGTGGGCGAGCAGGTCGTCCTCGTCGCCGTTCGGGAGGTAGCGCTCACGCACCGGACCGGGTGAGGACGCGGCCTGGTCGAAGACCCACCGGCCGACCGCACCGTACGCCCGGTCCAGGTCGAGCGGTGGGCCGTCGAACGTGGTG
This sequence comes from uncultured Actinomycetota bacterium, assembly GCA_963812055.1. Classification (GTDB taxonomy): domain Bacteria; phylum Actinomycetota; class Actinomycetes; order Propionibacteriales; family Nocardioidaceae; genus Nocardioides. The sequence goes on along the minus strand of CAWEUA010000013.1, from coordinate 73,326 downwards.
ACGGCCAGGCGGGCCGCGGGGACCTGGTACGCCGTGACGCGCGCCGGCAGATCGTCCGGAACGGCGGTCACGGGCACGAACGCGACCAGGTCGCCCACCTCGTCGGCGAAGAACTCGGTGGGGAACAGCGCTCCGTCGGTGCCGATGCGGGTGGCGCCGCCGACCCGGACCGTGCGGTGGAGCTCGTGGAAGGCGTCCATCCACCACGCGACGACGTCCGAGCCGGCCACCCGGTCGACCACGGCGAGCGCGGTGAGGGCCGGCTCGTCGCGGTGGGCGACCGGGAAGGCGGCCGCCTCTTCGACGAGCATCCGCCGGAGCGAGTCGACGGTGGACTGGGTCTCCTGGAGCTGGGCGCTCATCCGGTCGAGATGGTCCACGATCACGGCGTTCCTCGATTCCTCGTCGGGTGCGGCCAGGAACGCCCGCAGGTGCTCGATCGGCAGGTCGAGGTCGCGGAAGCGGCGGATCAGCTGGGCGGTGGTGACCTGGGAGACGTCGTAGTACCGGTAGCCCGACGACTCGTCGATCCGCGCCGGCGCCAGCAGCCCCGTCTCGTGGTAGTGCCGGAGCGTCTTCACCGACAGGAAGGTCATCCGGGAGAACTCACCGATGCTCAGCAGCGGGACGTCCGAGGTCATGGCTCCATCCCACACTCTCCCCCTGCAGGAGAGTCAATCCGGTTCTGCGTTGAGGAGGTCGCTCCGCGACCGCCTCGACCTGCGCTCGCGACGCCGGATTCGTCCCTCATCCGGCTGCTCGCTTGACTCTCCCCCCACGGGAGACCGGAGCGTCCCCGACATGAACTCACAGAACTCTCGAATCGAACCCGGCTGGGGCCCGCTCGCCGTTCTCATGGGCGGGATCTTCCTGGTCGTCCTCGACTTCTTCATCGTCAACGTCGCGCTGCCCTCGATGCAGCGCGACCTGCATGCCTCCGACAGCGGCCTCGAGTGGGTCGTCGCCGGGTACGGCCTCACCTTCAGCGCCCTGCTCATCGCCGTGACGCGACTCGGCGATCGCTGGGGCAGGCGCCGGATGTTCTCCTGGGGCACCGCTCTGTTCGTCGTCGCCTCCGCCGCTTGCGGTGCCGCGCCGACGACCGAGCTCCTGGTCGGCGCGCGTCTCGGACAGGGCATCGCCGGTGCGATGGTCTCGCCGATGGTGCTGGCGCTGATCGGTGACGTGTACGCCGGTCCGCGCATGCCCAAGGCGATCGGCATCTACTCGATGGTGATGGGCCTGGCCGCCGCCACCGGACAGCTGATCGGCGGCATCCTGATCCACCTCGACCTGGCCGACTCCGGCTGGCGGGCCATCTTCTGGGTGAACGTCCCGATCGGCCTCGCCGTGGTGGCGCTCTCCCCGCGACTCCTGCCCGACCGTCGCAACACAGACGCCGCCCGGATCGACGTCGTCGAGCTGCTCCTGGCGACCACCACGCTGACCGCCCTGCTGCTGCCCCTGCTCGAAGGACGTCGCCTCGACTGGCCCGTCTGGACCTGGCTCAGCCTCGCCGGCGCCGTCGTCGCCGGTCTGCTGACGGTCGTCCGGAGCCGAGTGCTCCTCCGGCGTGGTCTCCGGCCGATGGTCGAGCCCGAAGCGTTCCGCTCGCGCACCGTCCGGATCGCGATCGCAGCCCAGGCCCTGCTGTTCGTCGGCATGGCGTCGTACTTCCTTGTTCTGGCCCTCTACCTCCAGAACGGACGCGGACTGGGCGCGCTCTCGTCCGGGGCGGTCTTCACGCTGGTCGCGGTGCCCTACATGGTCGGCACGGGCAGCCAGCGTCGCGTGGCCGCCGGCCTTGGCCGCTGGACGGTTCCCGCGGGTGCGGGTGTCTTCGCGCTCGGTCACCTCGCCCTCCTGGCTGCGGTCGCGGAGAACGGCGTCGGCGGGCCGCTGGTCGACCTGGCCCCCGGCCTGGCGTTGGCAGGTCTCGGGATGGGGATCGCCTTGACCGGCCTGATCGACGCGGCCATGGGCGACGTCGAACCGACGTACGCCGGCGCGGTCTCGGGCGTGCTCTCGACGGCCCAGCAGGTCGGGAACGCCCTCGGGGTCGCCGTCGTCGGGATGGTGTTCTTCGGTGCGGTGGGCGGCGGGTACGACCACGCACTCGAGTGGAGCCTCGTGATCCTGGCCGCGACGACGGCCGGGGTCGCCCTGCTCGGCACCCTCCTCCGCCCCAGGACTGCGGCGGAGACACCCGAGGCCGAGGTCGAGGCCGCTGCCCTCGCCGGATGACGCACCGGCTCCCCGTCGGCTCCCCGGTGGTCGAGGAGGTCGACCTACGCCGGCTCCCCGGTGGTTGAGGAGGTCGACCTACGCCGGCTCCCCGGTGGTTGAGGAGGTCGCTCTGCGACCGTCTCGAAACCACCGGGGAGCCACCTCGTAAGGTCGGGGCGTGACCGACGTCGACGAGACTCTGACCGACGGCGTGGTCTCCCTGGCGCCGTACGTCGAGGCCGACATCGAGCCCCATATCAGCGGTGAGGACGACGAGCTCCTCTACTGGTTCGGCCAGCCGGAGCACTCCGACGCGGAGGGAATGCTCGACGTCCTCGCCCGCTGGCGGCGCGAGCGTGAGGCGGGAACTCGCCTCACGTTTGCCGTCCATGCAGACGGCACCACCGTCGGCGGAGCGGAGCTGCAGCCGAAGGGCGAGACCGCGATGTTGTCCTGGTGGCTGTACGCCGGCCACCGCGGCCGCGGCTACGCCACCCGCGCCGCCCGCATCCTGGTCGACCACGCCTTCACCCACCTCGGGGTACGCCGGGTCGAGGCGCAGGTGGACCCGCGCAACGTCGCCTCGCAGCGCGTCGCCACCCGGTCGGGCCTGCGCCGCGAGGGTCTCCGGCGACTCGAGCCCGGCATGACCGACCGGCCCGACGCGCCGGGCATGGTGTTCTACGCACGGCTCGTCAGCGACCCGCCGATCAGCGAGCCGGAGGGGTTCCGGGCGCTGCTCAACTCCTTCCTCCCCCGCAAGCGCGCGATCAGCCAGCTGCTCGTCCGCGACCGCGACGGCCGGGTGCTGATCTGCCGGCTCACCTACAAGCGCGACTGGGACCTCCCCGGCGGCGTCGTCGAGGTCGGCGAGTCCCCGCACCTCGCCGCCGGGCGCGAGATCGAGGAGGAGCTCGCGCTGGACATCACGGCCGGACCACTCCTGCTGACCGACTGGCTGCCGCCCTGGGGCGGCTGGGACGACGCCGTGTGCCTGGTGTTCGACGGCGGCGAGCACGACGCGAGCCTCCTCGACGGAATCACCCTGGAGCCGCGCGAGATCCGGAGTGCGGAGTTCGCCACGGTCGAGCAGGTGCGCGAGCGCTGCGCCGACTTCACCGCCCGCCGGATCGAGTCCGCCCTGGCCAACCTCGACGGCGGGGGTCCGGCGTACGTCGAGAGCGGCGCCTGACGCACGCCTTCGGTGGTCGAGCCGGCCGAGCCCCTGGGCGAGGCCGAGTCGAGACCCAGGGCGGTGATCCCACGCTCTTCGGTGGTCGAGCCGGCCGAGCAGCGAGTCGAGACCCAGGGCGGTGATCCCACGCTCTTCGGTGGTCGAGCCGGCCGAGCCCCTGGGCGAGGCCGAGTCGAGACCCAGGGCGGGTGATCCCACGCTCTTCGGTGGTCGAGCCGGCCGAGCCCCTGGGCGAGGCCGAGTCGAGACCCAGGGCGGGTGATCCCACGCTCTTCGGTGGTCGAGCCGGCCGAGCCCCTGGGCGAGGCCGAGTCGAGACCCAGGGCGGTGATCCCACAGCCGTGGCCTCGACAGGCTCGACCGACGGCGGAGAGGATCAGCCCATGACCTACGTCTACGACTTCACCGAGGGCGACAAGGACCAGAAGGACCTGCTCGGCGGCAAGGGCGCGAACCTCGCCGAGATGACCAACCTGGGCCTCCCGGTGCCGCCGGGGTTCACGATCTCGACCGAGGCGTGCCGCGCCTACCTCGAGGCCGACGACCTCCCCGAGGGGTTGGCCGGCGAGATCGACGAGCACCTGACCGCCCTCGAGAAGGAGATGGGACGCCGTCTCGGCGAGCCCGGCGACCCACTGCTGGTCAGCGTTCGGTCCGGCGCCGCGGTCTCCATGCCGGGGATGATGGAGACCGTCCTCAACGTGGGTCTCAACGACGAGTCGGTGCGCGGTCTCGCGGAGCAGAGCAACGACGAGCGGTTCGCCCTGGACTCCTACCGCCGACTGCTCCAGATGTTCGGGGCGACGGTTCTCGGGATCGAGTCCGAGGTCTTCTCCCAGGCACTCGACCGGCTGAAGAAGGACCGCGACACGGAGTCCGACACCGACCTCGGCGTGGACGACCTGCGCGGCCTGGTCGACACCTTCAAGCAGGCGATCCACGAGCACGCCGGCCGCGGCTTCCCCCAGGACCCACGCGAGCAGCTCGACCTGGCGATGCGCGCCGTCTTCGACTCGTGGAACACCGAGCGCGCCGCCCTCTACCGCCGCCAGGAGCGCATCGCCGAGGGCATGGGCACCGCGGTCAACGTCCAGGCGATGGTCTTCGGCAACCGCGGCGACGACTCGGGCTCCGGCGTCGCCTTCACCCGCGACCCGGCGTCCGGCAACCAGGGCGTGTACGGCGACTACCTGCAGAACGCGCAGGGCGAGGACGTCGTCGCCGGCATCCGGAACACCGTGTCGCTCGCCGACATGGAGCGGATCGACAAGAAGTCGCACGACGAGCTGCTCGCGATCATGGAGAAGCTCGAGAAGCACTACCACGACATGTGCGACATCGAGTTCACCGTCGAGCGCGGCAAGCTGTGGATGCTCCAGACGCGGGTCGGCAAGCGCACTCCCGGGGCGGCGTTCCGGATCGGCCGGCACATGACCGACGAGGGCCTGATCGACACCGACGAGGCACTGCGGCGCGTGACCGGCGGCCAGCTCGCCCAGCTGATGTTCCCGCGCTTCGACGAGAAGGCCGAGCGCACCCTGCTCGCCACGGGGATGAACGCCTCCCCCGGTGCCGCCGTCGGCAAGGCCGTGTTCGACTCGGACACGGCCGTGGAGTGGGCCGAGCGCGGCGAGGACGTGATCCTGGTCCGCAAGGAGACCAACCCCGACGACCTCCGCGGGATGGTCGCCGCCCGCGGCATCCTCACCAGCCGTGGCGGCAAGACCTCCCACGCAGCCGTGGTCGCGCGTGGCATGGGCCGCACGTGCGTGTGCGGCGTCGAGGCCATCGACGTGAGCGCGAAGAAGAAGCGGGCCAAGGTGCGCGGTGGCGACGCGATCAACGAGGGCGACGTGATCTCGATCGACGGCACCACCGGGGAGGTGTTCCTGGGCTCCGTGCCGGTCACCGACTCGGTGGTGATGCGTTACCTCGAGGGCGAGCACGTGGAGGACGACCTGGTGACCGCCGTGGACCGGGTGATGAACCACGCCGACGGCGTACGCCGGCTCCGGGTCCGCGCGAACGCCGACACTCCCGAGGACGCCGCTCGCGCCCGCCGGTTCGGGGCGGAGGGCATCGGCCTGTGCCGGACCGAGCACATGTTCCTGGGCGAGCGGCGCCAGCTCGTGGAGAACCTCATCGTCGCCGAGGACGAGGCCGGCCAGGAGGCGGCGCTCTCCGCGCTGCTCCCGCTCCAGCGAGACGACTTCCGCGGGATCCTGGAGGCGATGGACGGGCTGCCGGTCACGATCCGCCTGATCGACCCGCCCCTGCACGAGTTCCTGCCGGACTACACCGAGCTGTCGGTCAAGGTCGCCCTGGACGACGAGGCCGACCTCGAGGACGAGCACGACCAGCGGCTGCTCGAGGCCGTGAAGCGGCTGCACGAGCAGAACCCGATGCTGGGCCTGCGCGGCGTCCGGCTCGGCATCGTCATCCCGGGCCTGTTCAAGATGCAGGTCCGGGCGATCCTCGAGGCCGCAGCCGACCGGCTCGATGCCGGGGGCGACCCTCAGCCGGAGATCATGATCCCGCTGGTGGCGGCGGTGACCGAGCTCGACCTGGTGAAGGGCCAGATCGCCGAGGTCGCGGTCGCCGTCGAGCAGGAACGCGGGAAGTCGGTGCCGCACAAGGTCGGCACGATGATCGAGCTCCCGCGGGCGGCCGTGACCGCCAACGAGATCGCGAAGTCGGCGGAGTTCTTCTCCTTCGGCACCAACGACCTCACCCAGATGACCTGGGGGTTCTCCCGCGACGACGTCGAGTCGTCGTTCTTCAGCCGCTACCTGCAGCACGGCATCTTCCAGGTGAGCCCCTTCGAGTCGCTCGACGTGGACGGCGTCGGACGGCTCGTCCGCCACGCCGCGCGTCTCGGGCGGCAGGCCAACCCTCACCTCCACCTCGGCGTCTGCGGCGAGCACGGTGGCGACCCGGCGTCGATCCACTTCTTCGACGCCACCGGGCTCGACTACGTCTCCTGCTCGCCGTTCCGCGTCCCCGTGGCCCGGCTGGAGGCCGGCCGGTCCGCCCTCGGTGGGAAGTCCGAGGGGACGGCCTGACCGCGCGCCGCTGGTCGAGCGCCCCGGGTCTCGACACCGCTCGCTGGCGCTCGCGGGCTCGACCACCGAACCTTCGGGTCGAGCGCCCCGGGTCTCGACTCCGCTCGCTGGCGCTCGCGGGCTCGACCACCGAACCTTCGGGTCGAGCCGCTCGCCGGGTCTCGACCCCGCTCGACCACCGACCCTCGGTGGTCGAGCCGGCCGAGCCGCTAGGCGAGGCCGTGTCGAGACCCAGGCACCGTCACCGGGTTTCGACGCGCTCGTTCCTCACGCGTCGCTGGTCGACTCAAAGGGCCAGCCGCGGCGCATCGGGCCGTCGGCGCCGGGCTCGATGTAGTGCTCCCGACCGAAGGTCCGGGCGAAGATCTCGGGTGGCATCTCCAGGAACTGCGTGATGTCGGTCGCCTGTGATCTGTGCGCCTCGAGCGAGGCCCGCTTGCGGTCCAGGTACGCCGACACGTCGAGCTCCCACGTGATCTCGTCCTCCAGTGTGCCGAACGGGTTGCCGTCGTCCATCGGGGCGTTGGGGTCGAAGTCGCTGAAGTCGCCGCCCATCTCGACCCCGGCCGCGCGGGCCTCGTCGACCATCCGCTGCATGTCGGTGCGGTTGAACGTCGACTCGAGCAGCCGCGGCGTACGTCGCGCCAGCGGTGCGGCTGCGTGCACGAGGTGGTGCACCTTCACGTGGTCGGGGTGGCCGTAGCCGCCGTGCCAGTCGTACCCGACGAGGACGTCAGCGTCCTCCTCGTCGAGGACGTCCGCCAGCCGCCGGGCCGCCTCGTCCAGGTCCGCCTGGTGGAACGACCCCTCGGCGTCGTTCTGCTCCCACCCGCTCATGCCCGAGTCGGCGTAGCCGAGCCAGGCGATCCGGGCGAGACCGAGCGCGGCGGCCGACGCCTCGGCCTCACGTCGGCGGTACTCGGCCACGGTCTCGCCCTCGACCGCGTCGGAGGCGATCTCTCCATGGTCACCGTTGGTGGCGAACACGACCACGACCCGATGGCCCTCGGCGCTGGCACGGGCCATCGCGCCGGACGTCTGCGACGCCTCGTCGTCGGGATGCGCGTGGCAGTAGACGATCGTGCTCATCCGTCCCGACCTCAGAAGAGTGCCGACGCGAGGCTCTGCCGCCCGCGGAGGACGCGCGGGTCGTCGTTGCCCACGGCCGCGAACAGCCCGAGCAGGTGCTCCCGGGCCCGGTTGCGCTCGTCTCCCGCCATCCGCTGGACCAGGGCGACCAACCGGGAGAAGGAGTCGTCGACGTGCCCGCCGAGCAGATCGAGGTCGGCCACCAGCGTCTGAGCGTCGACATCGTCCGGGTTGGCTGCGGCGGCCTCACGGGCCGTGTCGAGGTCGACGCCTTGAGTGCGCTGCAGCACCTTGGCCATCGCCAGGCCCGCCGCCGCCTCCGCATCGGCGGGGTTGGCGTCGACCAGGCGTTGGTACTCGGTCACGGCCCCGTCGACGTCGTTGTTCTCGAGGGCCTGGTGAGCCGCGGCGTAGCGGGGGTCGACCTGCTCCTCCGGCTCGTCGCCATCGGCGGGTACGGCGGCGGTGAGCGGCTGGTGCCGGGACGTGATGCCCTGCGCGGTCAGGCCCTGGGCGAGCTGGTTCAGCAGCGTGTCGACCTCGTCGCGCTTGAGGACTCCCGGGATCGGTTGCGCGGCGGGGCGGCCGTCGAGGATCACCATCAGCAGCGGCACCTGCTGGATCTGCAGGCTCTGCGCGATCTCCGGTGACGCGTCGATGTCCACCAGCCCGGCCAGGAACCGGCCGTCGTAGGCGTCGATCGCGGCGGCGACCTCATCGGCGTACGCCGTGCTCTCCGGCACGCGGCTCGGCGAGTAGAAGACGAGGACCACCGGCGCGGTCACCGAGGACTCGAGCAGCGTCTGGAGGTTCTGCTGGCTGACGTCCAGGGAGTACGCGGAGCCGTGGGAGCTCGTGGCCGGCGACGCCCCACCGGAGGACGGGGCGGCGGGTCGGTTGAGCCCCGACAGGTCCACGGCGCCCGGACGGGAGAACGGCTGCTGCGTCATGGAGTTCATCCTAGGGAGGCAGCGTCGGGCTCAGTTCGGGAGGACCTCCTGGGAGATCTCCCCCAGGTGGTGACCGGTCCGGGCATCGACGAACTCCCACAGCCGACAGCCTGAGGCACCCGACGGAGCGCCGGCGTCCGACGAGACCGAGTCGTCGCCGTCCCGGCAGCCGGAGTCGACCGCGAAGCCCCAGACGCGCACGTGGACCGCAGCAGGCGATGCCGCGGAGTCGGTGAGGACTCCGTAGTAGGGCCGGACGGTCGCCGGGATGGGGTTCAGCTTCGGCGAGTCCGAGACCAGCGCGTTGTAGGCCCGCTGCGCCGACAGGGTCCGCCCGTCCTGCGGCCCCAGGCCCAGCGGCAGGAACGTCGTGCTCCGCACTCCCGACTCGACATGCACGACGCGTCCGGGAACGACCGAGGTGTCGGCGTACGCCGCCGGGTTCGCCGGTCCCTGACTCATCCGGACGAGAACGACCACACCGCCGACCGCGGCCACCAGCACCGCGAGCACGGCGGCCCGTCTCACCGCGGCCGTCCTCACCCGCCGATGGTAGAGCGACCCTGTGCCGCGAACCCCTCAGAAGCGGGCCGGCTCCCGGTACTCGCCCCACTCGGCTCGGAGCGCGTCGCAGATCTCGCCGAGGGTGGCCTCGACCCGGCACGCCGCAAGCATCGACTCGATCATGTTGCCGTCGGTGCGTCCGACCTCGACCATCCGCTGGATCGCCGCGGTCACGGCGGCCTCGTCGCGCGACGTACGCCGGGCCGACAGCTCGCGCACCTGCTCGACCTCGACCTCGTGGGAGACCCGCAGGATCTCCAGGTCGTGGGTGATCGACTCGTGGTGCACGTTGACACCGACGATCCTCTTGTCGCCCTTCTCCAGCGCGGTCTGGTACTGGAAGGCGGCCTCGGCGATCTCCGACATGAACCAGCCCTCCTCGATGCCGCGCAGGAGCCCCTTGGTCATCGGGCACTCACCGCTGCGGGTCGCGGTGGCGAGCCCGTCGGTGTCGGCGTGGGTGAGGCCGGACCCGCCCATCGCCAGGATCTTGTCGAAGATCGCGTCGGCCTCTGCCTCGATCTGGTCGGTGAGCGCCTCGACGTACCAGGAGCCACCGAGCGGGTCGGCGACGTTGACGACGCCGGTCTCCTCCATGATCACCTGCTGCGTGCGCAGCGCGATCTCGGCGGCCTGCTCGCTGGGCAGGGCCAGGGTCTCGTCGAGGGCGTTGGTGTGCAGCGAGTTGGTGCCGCCGAGCACGGCCGACAGCGCCTCGATGCCCGTGCGCACGACGTTGTTGTACGGCTGCTGCGCCGTCAGCGAGACGCCCGCGGTCTGGGTGTGGAACCGCAGCCACTGGGCCTTCTCGGTCGTCGCGCCGTACACGTCACGCATCCAGCGCGCCCAGATGCGGCGGGCGGCGCGGAACTTGGCGATCTCCTCGAAGAAGTCGACGTGGGCGTCGAAGAAGAACGACAGCCCGGGTGCGAAGACATCGACGTCCAGACCGCGGCTGAGGCCGAGCTCGACGTAACCGAAGCCGTCGGCGAGGGTGAACGCGAGCTCCTGCGCGGCCGTCGAGCCGGCCTCACGGATGTGGTAGCCGGAGACCGAGAGCGGCTTGTACGCCGGGATCTTCTCGGCGCAGTACTCCATCAGGTCGCCGATCAGGCGCAGGTGCGGCTCCGGGGTGAACAGCCACTCCTTCTGCGCGATGTACTCCTTGAAGATGTCGGTCTGCAGCGTGCCGTTGAGCTTGCCGAGGTCGGCACCCTGTCGCTCGGCGGTGACCAGCATCATGCAGAACACCGGCACCGCCGGGCCGCTGATCGTCATCGACGTCGTGACGTCCTCGAGCGGGATCGAGTCGAACAGCACGTCCATGTCGGCGGCGGAGTCGATGGCGACGCCGCAGTGGCCGACCTCGCCCAGCGACTTCGGGTCGTCGGAGTCGCGACCCATCAGCGTCGGCATGTCGAAGGCCACGCTCAGGCCGCCACCGCCCCGGCCGAGGATCATCCGGTAGCGCTCGTTGGTCTGCTGGGCGTTGCCGAAGCCGGCGAACTGCCGGATCGTCCAGGTGCGGCCCCGGTATCCGGTCGGGTACAGCCCTCGGGTGAACGGGAACTCGCCCGGCCACTCCGAGTCGTCCGTTCCGTACGCCGGCCGCACCTCCATGCCGGACAGCGTGGTGAAGTCGGCATCACGGACCCGCGAGCGGTCGTACCGGTCCTGCCAGCGCGCGCGGGCGCCTGCGTCGGTCGACGCCGGTCGAGCTGTCGTCGGTCGGACCTGTCGAGACCACGTCACCCATGGTCCAAATAGTAGGACGTCCTACTAAATTCGCCTAACCACGCAGCTCGGCGAGCAGCTGGGCCTTCGTCTTGCGCGAGTAGCCGGTCAGCCCGCGCTTCTTCGCCTCGGCCCGCAGAGCCGGGACGGTCCAGGATTCGTCCGGTCCGCTCGAACCGCTCGGTGGGACAGCGGGGGCCGTGCTCGCGGCCGCCCCGGTCGCCTTCGCCGGAGGCCCGCCGGGCCCCTTCAGCTTCGTCACCGCGGCGGTCGCCTGCTGCAGCCGGCGGCGTACGCCGGGAAGGTCCGGTTTCACGTCCGCCGCCGCGGGGAGACGCCCCTTCGCCTTCGAGGCCAGCTTGCCGGCGGCTCCTCCGACGGTGCCCAGCTGGGCGTGGAGCTTCTTGGCCCCGGCCTTGAGCTGGTCCTCCGCGGCGCCGGCCGCGGACTTGAGCGTCTTCTTCGCCATGCCGTCATCCTGCCCAACGCACGGCCCTGGGCCTACCCCCATCCTGGCGACGTTGTCTCCCTACGATGACGACCATGGAGATCCTCGCGGGCGCAGGAGCCTACGTCGCCACCACGAGCAGCCACTGGCGAGAGCATCTCGAGGTGCCGGACCTGAGCTGCGGGACCTACTCGCTGCCGGCCGGCGGATCCGACCCCCAGACGCCGCACACGGAGGACGAGATCTACGTCGTCACCCGCGGACGCGCGACCCTCTGGACGCCGACCGGGGCGGCGCCGATGGGGCCGGGCGACGTCGCCTTCGTCCCCGCCGGGGAGGAGCACCGTTTCGTCGACATCGTCGAGGACTTCGCGGTGCTCGTCGTCTTCGGACCCGCGGAGTACTCCCGCGCCCCGGAGGCGCCGAGCATCAGCTGACGAGCGCGGTCAGGTAGTAGCAGCCGACGGCCGGCGTTCCGCCGTAGCCCTCCGGCAGGTACGGCGCCGGGCCGGTGACCTCCACCGGCGTCCACACGCCCTCGTCCCGGAGCCGGTCGACCACGGCCTGGCAGTCGCGGGCGGGCCACAGGTCCTCGCGCTGCGTCACCACCACGAGACCGCCCGACCGGGCCACCCGGGCGAGCTCACGCCACACCGCCTCGACGTCCGGGAGGTAGGTCATCACGCCCACGCAGGCCACCGCATCGACGCTGTCGGTCTCGACAGGAAGCGGCTGCTGGAGGTCTGCCTGCTCCAGCGAGTCGTACGCCCCACCCTGCTCGGCGATGTCGAGCGACTCCTGCGAGATGTCGAGCCCGTGGAGACGTCCCGCGAACCTCCCTGCCCGGAGCGCCCGCCCGACCAGGCCGGTGCCGCAGCCGACGTCGAGCACCGAGCCGACCGCGGGGTTCCGGGTGAGGACGGTCTCCGCCACCACCGTGGGAGCCCGGTAGGACCACGAGGTCAGGTCGTCGTCGTAGCTGCGCGCCCACGCGTCGTACCGCGCGGCGACCTCCTGCGGATCGCTCGTCCCCTCCTGCAGCCAGTCGCCGATCGCGGCGTCGTCGGGACTCATCGCGCCAGCGTCTCACGCCACCACGTCGTAGCGATCGGGCCGACGCCGTCATCTCGCCGGGCGAGCCGACCAGGTGAACCGTCCGCTCGTGTCGACGTGCTCGGTCAGCGCCGCCAGCGGTAGACCTGGCCGTCGCGGATCTCGACCTCCGTGGGTGGCTTCGGCGTGGGATGACCCTGGAGATGGTCGAGCAGCTGGTTGCGGCCACGGAGGGACACGTCGCGGTCGTCGAAGTGGACGTAGGGGTGCAGCAACGGGCGTACGTCGTGCCACTCCTGCTGGTCGACCAGGTCCCACAGCCGCGCGACGGGCGCCGGGAGGTCCGGCAGCTCGTGGAGCATCTGCGGCGTGCACATCCGCCAGGCGTCGATGACCAGCTCGCGCATCTCCTGCTCCTCGAGCCGGCCGAGGTGGGCGCACACCCACTGGTAGCGCAGGTCGGCGGTGCCGGGCAGGTAGAAGGTCTGCGGATCGGAGGCGACGAGCCCGTCACGCTCGGCCTTCGGGAAGCCGAACCCCATCTCGGTCTCGTCCCGCGAGAACGCGACGAAGACGATCTGCTTCACCCGGAACTTGGCCCGACCCCGCACCTCCACCTCATAGGCACGCGGAAGCGCGGCCGCGACCCGGCGTACGGCGTCCGAGTCCGTCATCGCTGGCCCCTCACGCGGGTCATGGTCAGTCGAGGTCTCCCGCCGCGCGGCGTACGGGCCGCAGCAGCTCGGACAGGCGGCCGAGCTCGTCGTCGGTGAGCGACCCGAGCGCGAAGTCCGCCGCGACGAGGTCGGCGGTGGCCACCTCGACCAGCGCCCGGCCGGCCTCGGTGACCTCGGCCAGGATCGCGCGGCCGTCCTCGGGGTGCGGCCGCCGGGTGACGAGCCCGTCGGCACCCAGCCGCTGCACGATGGAGGTGATCGACGTCGGGTGCACCTGGAGCCGCTCCCCCATCTTCCCCAGGGGCAGCGACCCGCGCGAGGAGAAGCAGAGCAGCACCAACGCCTCGTAGCGGGCGAAGGTCAGCCCGTGCGGCCTGAGGATCGCGTCGAGCCGCCCGAGCACGAGCTGCTGCACCCGCATCAGCGAGGTGACGGCATGCATCGCCGGAACGCCGTCCCAGCGCTTGCCCCACTGACGGGCGGCCTCGTCGATGGGGTCGAACGGCAGCCGTGGCATGAGCCGGAGCCTAATCGTGGTGACGGACAGCGGCGGGGTGTGCTGCGATAGCGGACGATGACCGATGACCCGCAGGACCTCCCGCCCCACCTCCGACCCTTCGTCCTGCCCCATGAGCCGGTCGCGCCCGACCGCGTCGGCGACCTCGACCTCTACCTACCCGGAGAAGACGCCGGCACCTGCCGTCCTGATGGTCCACGGCGGTCCCGTCCCGAAGGACCGCGAGATCAGGCCGCCGCAGTGGCCGGCGTACCCGGCGTACGGCGCGCTGCTGGCGCAGGCCGGTCTCGTCGGCGCGATGTTCGAGCACGGCTTCGTCGACGACGACACGTTGGACGTCGCCCGCGACGACGTGGCCGCCGCGCTGGCCGCGCTGCGGGCCGACCCGCGCGTCGACGGCGACCGGGTCGGCCTCTGGTTCTTCTCGGCCGGGGGGTACCTGATGGGCTCCTTCCTCGAGCCGGACCCCGACGGCGTCGTCGCAATCGCCGGCACCTACGCAGCCGTCGGCGACGAGGAGCTGCCCGACATCGGGCTGGTCGACGGCATCGAGGCCGCCCCGCGATCGACGGTGCCGCTGCTCCTCGTGCGCCCCGAGCACGACCTCGACTGGATCGTGCCGATCACCGACGAGCTGCTCGCAGCGGTGCGCCGCGGCCGGTCGCGAGGTCGAGGTGATCGACGTCCCGGGCGCCCATCACGCGTTCGAGACCGTCGACGACACCGACGAGGCACGGGAAGGCATCCGCCGGTCGATCGCCTGGTGGGTTCGCACCCTCCGCTGACCTCGCAGTCCGGTCGGTCCCGTCACATGTAACACGCTGTCTGCTGGTCTTCCACGCCGTTGCGTCGGCCCGGAAGACCAGCAGACGGCGTGTTACAAGGGATGAAGACCCGGCCGGCTTCGCCTCAGATCTCGGCGAGGAGTGTCTCTGCGGCGGCGTACGGGTCCGACTCCCCCGCGGCCACCTGCGCCGCGAGGCCGTCGAGCTCCGAGCGGCCGTGTACGTCGCCCCACCGCGACCGCAGGGCGGTGACCGCGATCGCCTCGATCTCGTCGCGAGCACGTCGGGTACGCCGGACGGCGAGCTCGCCGGAGGACTCCAGCCAGTCGTGGTGCCGGTCGATCTCGGCGGCCACCTCATCGAGGCCGTCGTTCTTGGAGGCGATGGTCTTGATGATGGGCGGTCGCCAGTCGCCCTCGCCGCGCTCGGCCAGCGCAAGCATCGAGCGGAGCTCGCGCCGCAGCGTGTCCGCGCCGTCGCGGTCGGCCTTGTTGATCACGTAGAGGTCGCCGATCTCGAGGATCCCCGCCTTGGCCGCCTGGATGCCGTCGCCCATCCCCGGAGCGAGCAGCACGAGCGTCGTGTCGGCCAGTCCCGCGATCTCGACCTCGCTCTGGCCGACCCCCACCGTCTCGATCAGCACGACGTCGCAGCCGGCGGCATCGAGCACCCGGATCGCCTGCGGCGTGCTCCAGGCCAGCCCGCCGAGGTGGCCGCGCGAGGCCATGGACCGGATGTACACCTCACCGTCGAGCGCGTGGTCCTGCATCCGCACCCGGTCGCCCAGCAGCGCACCGCCGGAGAACGGCGACGACGGGTCGACGGCCAGAATGCCGACGCGCTGCCCCGCCGCGCGCAGCACGCCGACGAGCGCCGCGGTGGAGGTGGACTTGCCGACGCCGGGAGCGCCGGTGATGCCGACGATCTTCGCGTGGCCGGTGTGCGGCGCGAGGGCGGCCGTGACCTCCCGCAGCAGCGGCGACTCGTCCTCGACCAGCGAGATCAGCCGCGCGACGGCGCGCGGGTCACCACCGCGGGCACGCGAGACGAGGTCGCCGACGTCACCGCGGGTGCGGCGCCCCACCTCAGGCCGGGACGCGGACGATCAGGGCGTCACCCTGGCCACCGCCGCCGCACAGCGCGGCGGCGCCCACGCCGCCACCGCGGCGCTTCAGCTCGAGGGCCAGGTGCAGCACGATCCGCGTCCCGGACATCCCGACCGGGTGGCCGAGCGCGATGGCACCGCCGTTGACGTTGACGATCGACTCGTCGAGCCCGAGCGCGCGCGTGGAGTCGATGCCCACGGCCGCGAACGCCTCGTTGAACTCGACCAGGTCGAGGTCGGAGGGGCTGATGCCCTCCTTGTCGCAGGCCAGCTTCGTCGCGTTGGCGGGCTGCATCTGCAGCGTCGAGTCGGGACCGGCCACCATCCCGTGGGCACCGATCTCGGCCAGCCACTCGAGGCCGAGCTCCTCGGCCTTCGCCTTGCTCATCACCACGACGGCGGCGGCGCCGTCCGAGATCTGGGACGCCGAGCCGGCCGTGATCGTGCCGTCCTTGCTGAACGCCGGGCGGAGTGCGGACAGGGACTCGACCGTCGTGTCGCCGCGGACGCCTTCGTCCTGGGAGACCACGATCGGGTCGCCCTTGCGCTGCGGGATCGACACCGGGACGACCTCGTCGTCGAAGACGCCGTTCTTCCAGGCCTGGGCGGCCTTCTGGTGCGACCCGGCGGCGAACGCGTCCTGCTCCTCGCGGGTCAGCTCGCTGTGCGCCTTGTTGTAGTCCTCGGTGAGCGCGCCCATCGCCTGGGCCGTCGCCTGGTCCCACAGCGCGTCATAGGCCATCGAGTCGACGAGGGTGACGTCGCCGTACTTGAACCCCTCGCGCGACTTCGGCAGCAGGTGCGGAGCGTTCGTCATCGACTCCATGCCACCGGCGACGATGATCTCGGCCTCGCCCGCGCGGATCAGCTGGTCGGCCGTCGCGATGGCGTTGAGGCCGGAGAGGCACACCTTGTTGATCGTGATCGACGGGAGCGACAGCGGGAGTCCGGCATGGAGGCCGGCGGTGCGGGCGGGGTTCTGTCCGGCGCCGGCCAGGATGACCTGACCCATGATCAGGTAGTCGACCTGGTCGCCGGAGACGCCGGCCTTCTCGAGGGCACCCTTGATCGCCACTCCGCCCAGCTCGGCCGCGGACAGCGACTTGAGCCCACCGAGCAGACGACCGATCGGCGTACGGACCCCGGCGACGATGACGTTTCCGGACATGAGGGTGCCTCCCACCAGCAGACGAACGTTCGCCTCGACGATACCCAGCGCCGCACGCCCCCCGCGAGCCGCGGACGCCCGGCGTACCTGAGGAAAACCTCACATGCGCGCGAGCCCGACGACGTACGACGATGGCGGCATGACCAGTCCCGCCATGGACATCCCCCAGCACCTCTTCACCGCGATCGACCACGTCGGCGTCGCGGTGACCGATCTGGACGCGGCGAAGGCGTTCTACCGTGACACGTTCGGCATGGAGACGGTGCACGAGGAGACCAACGCCGCGCAGGGCGTGCGTGAGGCGATGGTCGCCGTCGGTGACTCCGGGGCCTGCGTCCAGCTGCTGGCACCGCTCGACGAGTCCTCCCCGATCGCGAAGTTCCTCGACCGGAACGGTCCAGGACTGCAGCAGGTGGCCTACCGCGTGACCGACGTCGAGGCGGTGTCGGCCGTCCTGCGCGACCGCGGCCTGCGACTCGTGTACGACGTCGCCCGCCGCGGCACCGCCGGGTCACGGGTGAACTTCGTCCACCCCAAGGACGCCGGCGGGGTCTTGATCGAGCTGGTCGAGCCGGGCACGGGACGGGCACGCCTCCGGAGAGGTAGCGTCGGGCGCATGACCAGCGAGCTCACACCCGACCAGCTGGAGCGGTTCGCGAAGCGGGTCGACGCCGACCCCACCGCTCGGATGATGCACAACGCCCTCGCGGGCACGGACGTGGACAAGGTCGTCCTCGACCATGCCCGGATGCTGACCGTGCCGCGGTCGATGAGCCACCACCTGGACGACTGGGAGGCGACCGACCAGAAGCAGTCGGGTCGCTGCTGGATGTTCGCCGGGCTGAACCTCCTGCGCGTCGGGGTGGCCGATCGCCTGGGGGTCAAGGAGTTCGAGTTCTCGCAGAGCTACCTGCAGTTCTGGGACAAGCTGGAGAAGGCCAACCACTGGCTCGAGTCGATCCTCGCCACCGCCGACCGCGACGTCGACGACCGCACGGTCGCGCACCTCCTCGAGACCCCGGCGGAGGACGGCGGTCAGTGGAACATGTTCCTCGCCCTGGTCGACAAGCACGGCCTGGTGCCGAAGGAGGTCATGCCCGAGACCGAGTCGTCGTCCAAGACCAACAAGCTCAACCGCGACGTGTCCTCGGTGCTGCGACGGGCCGCACACGACCTCCGGCAGCGGAGCGCGGCGGGTGCCACCACCGAGGAGCTCGAGGAGGCCAAGGAGGAGGTGCTCGCGGCGGTGCACCGGATGCTCTGCCTGCACCTCGGTACGCCGCCGGCCTCGTTCCAGTGGCAGTGGCGCGACAAGGACAAGGGCTTCCACCGTGACGGCGAGCTGACCCCGCGCCAGTTCGTGGAGCGTTACGTGTCGCTGCCGATCGACGACTACGTCTGCGTCGTGCACGACCCGCGGGCGAGCAGCCCCTACGGCCGGACCTTCACCGTCGAGCACCTCGGCAACGTCGTCGGGGCGCCGCAGGTGGTCTACCTGAACGTCGAGATGTCGCTGATGAAGCAGCTCGCGGCCGACGCGCTGGTCGGCTCGACCGCCCGGCCGGCGGAGCCGGTCTGGTTCGGGTGTGACGTCGGCCAGATGCTCGACGGCGACCTGGGGCTCTGGCACGCCTCGCTCTTCGACTACGACGAGCTCTACGGCACCCGTGACCTCGGCCCCGTGCTGAGCAAGGCCGACCGGCTCCACCACCACGGCACCGCGATGACCCACGCCATGCTCCTCACCGGCGTCAACGTCGTCGACGGCCCCGGTGACACCCAGGTCCCGACCCGCTGGCGGGTGGAGAACTCCTGGGGGACGAAGAAGGCCGACAAGGGCTTCTGGACGATGGACGACTCGTGGTTCGACGAGTTCGTCTTCGAGATCGCCGTCCCGCGCAGTGCGCTTCCGGAGGAGCTCCGCGAGGCGCTCGGACAGGACCCGATCGTGCTCCCCGCCTGGGACCCGATGGGCGCGCTGGCCCTGACCCCCTGAGCTCGACCGGGAGTTCCTCCGTGAGCCATGGGTCACAGATCTGCCACGCTCGCGACCGACGCCACTAGGGTGCCGGGCACGCCCCCTGTCGACGTCCGACATCTGGAGACGACCCGTGCAGCAGATCCTCGACGCCATCACGTCCGGCACCGCGACCGCTGAGGACTTCGCCGCGATGGAGGTGCCCGCGAGCTATCGCGGGGCCACCGTCCACCGCGACGAGGTCGAGATGTTCGCGGGCATGGACGCCAAGGAGAAGGACCCGCGGAAGTCCCTGCACCTCGACGACGTGCCGGTGCCCGAGCTCGGCCCCGGCGAGGCGCTGGTCGCGGTGATGGCGAGTGCGATCAACTACAACACCGTCTGGACCTCGATCTTCGAGCCGCTCTCGACGTTCGGGTTCCTCGAGCGGTACGGAAGGCTCAGCCCGCTGACGAAGCGGCACGACCTGCCGTACCACGTCGTCGGGTCCGACCTGTCCGGCGTGGTGCTGCGGACCGGCCTGGGCGTCCACGCGTGGAAGCCCGGCGACGAGGTCGTGGCGCACTGCCTGTCCGTGGAGCTCGAGAGCCCCGACGGGCACAACGACACGATGATGGATCCCGAGCAGCGCATCTGGGGATTCGAGACCAACTTCGGAGGGCTCGCCGAGATCGCCCTGGTGAAGTCCAACCAGCTGATGCCGAAGCCGGCCCACCTCACCTGGGAGGAGGCCGCGTCGCCCGGGTTGGTGAACAGCACGGCGTACCGCCAGCTGGTCAGCCGGAACGGCGCCGGCATGAAGCAGGGCGACAACGTCCTGATCTGGGGCGCCAGCGGCGGGCTCGGTGGCTTCGCGACGCAGTACGCCCTCAACGGGGGCGCCGTCCCGGTGTGCGTGGTCTCCAGCGAGGAGAAGGCGGCGATCTGCCGGCGGATGGGAGCCGAGCTGATCATCAACCGCTCGGAGCGCGAGTACCGCTTCTGGAAGGACGACCAGACGCAGGACACGAAGGAGTGGCGGCGCTTCGGCTCCGACATCCGCGCTCTCACCGGCGGCGAGGACGTCGACATCGTCTTCGAGCACCCGGGGCGCGAGACCTTCGGCGCCAGCGTGTACGCCGCCCGCAAGGGCGGCACGATCGTGACCTGCGCGTCGACGAGCGGGTTCCTGCACGAGTACGACAACCGCTACCTCTGGATGAACCTCAAGCGCATCATCGGCTCCCACTTCGCCAACTACCGCGAGTCGTGGGAGGCCAACCGGCTGATCGCGAAGGGGATGATCCACCCGACCCTCTCGCGGACCTACCCGCTGACCGACGTGGGTCAGGCCGCCCTCGACGTCCATCACAACCTCCACCAGGGCAAGGTCGGCGTGCTCTGCCTGGCCCCGGAGGAGGGCCTCGGCGTCCGTGACGCCGAGACGCGGGCCCGACACCTGGACGCGATCAACGCGTTCCGCGGGGTCTGAGCGAGTCCGACCTCGTCGTCGAACGCTGGCCGACAACGACGGTCCGCCCAACCCGTGGACGGCTTCGTCCGCGTTTTCCGACGGCCCCGCCACCGTCCGGGCAGGTCAGGTCGGCGTGTCGCAACCTGATGCCGGTGACGCGCGTCGTACGGGGTGGAAGTCGTTTCCACGCATCGGCCAGACTGGACCCAATTCGAGTTCCGGGAGGAAGTCCGCACCATGAGCGACCAGGGCCTGTCCATCTTCGACGAGCCGGAGGAGACCTCCGACCGGGACGAGCAGCCGACGCAGGTGATGGAGGCCCAGGACGAACCCGTGGCGGGGCGGACGTCCACGGCGAAACCGGCCAAGAAGACGACGAAGTCGACCCGGACCAGCGTGCCGGCCGTCGACATCGAGAAGGGCGACCAGCCCGCCGAGGCGGACGGTTCGGCCGAAGCCCCAGCAGACGACCCCGCCGGTGACGCGGCCGATGACCCGCAGCCGACCCGGCAGGTCCCGGCGGCCGCGGCGGCGCCGCGGCCGAGCACCCCGGAGCCGGCGACGCCGGTGGCTCCGGTGGCTCCGATGCGCACTCCCCTGCCGCCTCCCGCGTCGTCCCAGGTCGGCATCCCGAGCTTCGCCACGGTCCGCCGTGGTGGCTACGACAAGGCCTCCGTGGACACGGCGCTCCGCCAGGTCCTCCAGGACAAGGCGGGCGTCGGCTCCGCTCTCGCGCAGTCCGAGCAGCGCGTGAGCGAGCTGGAGGCGCAGCTCCGCCAGGCGCAGGACGAGCTCGCCGAGAACTCCAACCCGACGTACGCCGGCCTGGGCGGGCGCGCGAGTGCGATGCTCCGGCTGGCCGAGGAGGAGGCGTCGGAGATCCGCGAGGCCGGTGTGCGTGACGCGGAAGACATCCGCGAGCAGGCCGGCCGGGACGCCCTGAGCATCCGGGCCGAGGCGACGCGCGAGGCCGACGACATGCGGATCGTCCAGCTCAAGGAGCTCGACGAGATGCGCGCCCGGGCCACCGCCGACGCCGAGCAGGAGCGCTCCCTGGCGATGGCCGAGGCCGAGGACCTGCGCGCGTCCGCGAAGCGCGAGAGCGACCAGATCCGCCTCGCCGCGGACGCGGAGACCAAGGAGCTGCGGGTCAGCGCGACCCGCGAGTCCGAGCAGACTCGTGCCGCGGCCGACCGCGAGGTCCAGGAGGCACGCCGCACGCTCGCGGTCGAGCGGGAGCGGCTCGCCAAGGAGGCCTCCGACCACCACAGCAGCGCGACCGCCGAGACCAACCGCCTGGTCGAGGAGGCCGAGCAGCGCGCCAACGCCGCCGAGGCCCGGGCCCGGGAGGCGACCGCGCAGGCGAACACCCACCGGCAGCAGGCGCAGTCCGAGGCCGAGGCGCTGTTGTCGCGGGCTCGCCGCGAGGCCGAGCAGATCGTCGCCTCCGCGCGCACCCAGGCCGAGGCCGTCGCCGTCTCCGGGAACGCCGAGCACGAGCGCAACCTTTCGGCGCTCAAGGCCGAGGTCGACCGGATGACCAAGCGACGCGAGGCCATCTCGGCCCAGCTCGGCTCGCTGCGCGAGATGATGGCCGGCTTCGGCGAGGACGACGCTCAGTAGCCGGCACCGCCGAGCCCCCACGCGTGCCCGCTCCGCCGTATCGGCGGGGCGGGCCACCAGTCTCGACACGCTTGCGCACCTTCGTTCCTCGGGCGCGTCGCTCGCGCGACCTGTCCGAGCCCTCGCGGCGCGCTCGTCCCTCGCGCTCCGCTGCTCGTCCATAATCAGCGCATGACCGACACCGAGGGGCCGAGCGACGACGCGGCCGACGAAGCGCCGGCCGACCGGGGCGGCGTCGCGGTCGAGGACGAGGACGCCGACCCCAACGCGCGCGCCTTCCTCCACGACCCCGACGTGCACCCCGATGACCTGGGCACACCCGGCCCCCCGCTGAACGGCCGCGCGCCGTTCATGTGGGGCCTGTTCGGCGGGTTGGGCGCCCTGGTCGCCATCTGGATCGGGTTGATGGTCGTCCGGATCAGCGGCGTCCTGTTGCTGGTGGTCGTGGCGCTCTTCCTCGCGGTCGGGTTGAACCCGGCGGTGGAGTTCCTGATGCGTCGAGGGCTGAAGCGGTCCTGGGCGGTGCTCGTCGTGATCCTCGGCGTGGTCCTGGTGTTCGCGGGCTTCTTGACGATCCTGGTCCCGATCATCACCCACCAGGTCGGCGCGATCGGCGACAACCTCCCGCGCTGGTTCGACAGGCTCCAGCGGAACGAGCAGGTCAAGGAGTTCGACGACAAGTACGACGTCACGAGCAAGGTCGAGGACTACGTGCAGTCCGGCGCCTGGGCCGATAAGGCCTTCGGCGGGGCCGTCGGTGTCGGTCTGGCCATCCTCGGTGCCCTTCTCAACGCGTTCGTCGTCGTGGTCCTCACGCTGTACTTCCTGGCGTCGCTCCCCTCGTTGAAGAAGGCGACGTACAACCTGGCGCCCGCGTCCCGCCGCGAGCGCGTCTCGCTCCTCGGCGACCGGATCCTGCGCAGCGTCGGTGGCTACGTCTCGGGCGCGTTCGTGGTGGCGACGTGCGCAGGACTCAGCACCCTGATCTTCCTGTTCGTCGTCGGCCTCGGCAGCTACGCCGTCGCGCTGGCGATGGTGGTCGCCCTCCTCGACGTGATCCCGATGATCGGCGCCACGATCGGCGCGGTGATCGTGTGCGCCATCGCCTTCGCCACGGACATCAAGACCGGCATCATCGCCGTGATCTTCTACATCGCCTACCAGCAGCTCGAGAACTACGTCATCTACCCCAAGGTGATGTCGCGGTCGGTGGAGATCCCGGGTGCTCTGACCGTGGTCGCCGCGCTGGTGGGCGGCGCCCTGCTGGGCGTCGTCGGGGCGCTGCTCGCGATCCCCACGGCCGCGTCGCTCCTCCTGCTGGTCAGAGAGGTGTTCGTTCCCAGACAGGACGCCCGCTGACGCGGGCGACTCCCGAGCACTGGCACACTCGGCGACATGAGCTCCTGCTGTGCGCCCGGTCGCCCACCGGGCGGCTCGTCGGAGGCGGAGCGGGCGGCGTCGACGTCGCCGTCCGCCGAGACCGGCTCACCGGACCTGATCCTTGCCACGATCCCGGCCGGACGGTTCGTGATGGGCACCGACGACCCGCGGGGCTACGCCGACGACGGTGAGGGGCCCCCGCACCCGATCGAGCTGGACTCCTACGCGATGGGCGTCCACACGGTCACCAACCGCGACTTCGCCGCCTTCATCGACGACACGGCATACCGCACGACCGCCGAGGAGATCGGGACGTCGTTCGTGTTCGCCGGGCTGCTCCCCCACGACTTCCCGCCGACCCGGGCCGTCGCCGCCGCGCCGTGGTGGCGCGAGGTGCCCGGCGCGGACTGGCGCCGACCGGAGGGTCCGGGGTCCGCCGTGGACGGACGCGAGTCCCACCCCGTCATACATGTGAGCTGGTACGACGCGGTCGCGTACTGCGACTGGGCCGAGCTCCGGCTGCCGACCGAGGCGGAGTGGGAGCGAGCCGCCCGCGGGCCCGAGGACGGCCACCACTTCCCCTGGGGCGACGAGCGCGAGCCTGACGGCAACCACCGGATGAACGTCTTCCAGGGTCGCTTCCCGCAGCGCGACACCGGCGACGACGGATGGGTCGGGACGTGTCCGGTCGGCTCCTACCCCGCCAACGACTTCGGGCTCTTCGAGACGACGGGCAACGTGTGGGAGTGGTGCTCCGACTGGTTCGCGTCGGACTCCTACCGTCGCTCGCCCGACCGGTCCCCGGTCGGGCCCCGCAAGGGTGTCGCCCGGGTGATGCGCGGAGGCAGCTACCTGTGCCACGAGAGCTACTGCTGGCGCTACCGCGTCGACTCGCGCAGCGCGAACACCCCCGACAGCAGCGCCGGCAACGTCGGCTTCCGCGTCGCCGGCGACGCCTAGGCATTGGTTCCACATTCCGCAGAATGTCGCGGTCTGCCGCGCGTTTCCACCGGCTTCCAGCGCTAGGAGGAGGTCGACGGCCCCGAGGCACTGGCCCGGCTCAGGATCCAGCCTTGGTGTCCCGAGAGTTTCGGGCGAGGTTCAGTCTGGTTGTTCACGATGCGTCAGGAGCGCGGCGGCTCGATCGATGGTCTCGCATGCGAAGGTGACGGTGTCGTGGTCGGACATCACTGCGCCGCGGCTCTGGGCTGCGGCCCAGTTCGAGGGGCCGAGTCGGTCGGCGATGAGCTCGGTGGCTGTGCGCATGCGTTCCGCGTCCGCGCCGAACGCCTGGGCATCGGCACTGTGGGCGTCGATGGCCCCGGCGAGGACGGCGGCCGCTTCCCAGCTCCCTTCCTTGACGAGCAGCTGGACCAGATTGCGCAGCGTGGTCCACTGGTGCGTCCAGACGCCCATCTGGCGCCACCGGTCGACGATGGAGCGGAACAGCGGAAGAGCGGTGCTCGGATCGCCCGAGCGTCCCAGCAGGGAGGCCAGGCCGACGAGCGCGATGCCCTCGACGAAGGTGGCCCCCGCCGAGTCGGCGAAGCCGATGGCTCGTCGGTACGGCTCCACCGCCCGATCCGGGTCCATCGTGGACAACGCCTCCGCCTGGTCGTACCAGGCGAGGGCGAGCATCGAGGGGCTGCCCAACGGCTGGACGACGCGCTTCTGCTCCTCGGCGAAGGCCAGGCCCTCGTCAGCCGCGCCCGCGTAGGTCCGGGCTTGGGCCAGACCGAGGAGGGCCATCCCGGCCTCGTACGGGTGGTCGTGCAGCCGCGCGAGTCGGAGCATCTCGGCGTGGTCACGGAAGCCGTCGTCGAGCCGGCCGACGTACAAGGAGATCATCCCGCTGAGCCGTAGCCCGAACATGCGCCGTTCGTCGTCGGGCCCGTCGACCTGGGTCAGCGCGCGGTCGGCAAGTGCACGCGCCAGTCCCATCTCGCCACGCGCCGTCAGCCCTTCGCCCACGGCGCCACACACCTCGGCGCACAGCGGGTGCTGCTCCGCGGCGGGGAGCTCGAGGGCCACCTGGCCCCAGGAGACCACCTCGTCCCGGAACCTGAACAGCATGTAGTAGTGCAACGCGCGGGAAAGGCGCAGCGCCAGCTCCACCTGCGCCGTTCGGACCACCCACTGGTGGGCGGCGCGGAGATTGCCCAGCTCCCGATCGACGATCGCGACCCACGCTGCCTCGTCCGGGCCGCGCAGCCCTAGGTCTGCCTGCTCAGCCATGGCGACGAAGTGGCGGGCGTGCCGGAGGCGCACGGTTTCGGATTCGTGCCCGTGGCTGAGGTGCGACCAGCCGTAGGCCCGCAAGGTCTCCAGCAACGTGTACCTGACCCTGCCTTCGGTCGTGCCGACCGTGATCATCGACGCATCCACCAGCGAGGCCAGCAGTTCGACCACCTGACCGCCCTCGATGCCGTCGCCTGAGCCGACCTCTTCGGCAGCGGACAGATCGAACCCACCGGAGAACACCGAGAGCCTGTCGAACAGGCGTCGTTGGGTCGGAGTCAGGAGGTCGTAGGACCAGTCGAGGACGCCTCGGAGCGTGCCGTGTCGTCCCGCGTCGCGGTTGGTGGGAGAGAGGAGCTCGAGGTGATCGGTCATCCGGGCGGAGAGGTCGACGGGGTTGAGGGACCGGATCCGGGCAGCGGCGAGCTCGAGGGAGAGCGGCAGCCCGCCGAGGTGGCGACACACGCCGACGATCGCGGCCAGGCTTTCTGCGCCGAGCTGCAGGTCTGGACGTACGGCGCGGGCACGGTCGACGAACAGGGCGACCGCCGGGGCGGTGACGTCGAGTGGACGCGCGGAGTCGGGAAGGGGCAGCGGGGCCACCGGCTGGACCCGCTCACCGTTCACCCCCAGTCGCTCCCGACTCGTCGCCAACACCACCACACGTGGGCAACCGCGCAGGACGGCCTCGACGAGCGGTCGGACTCCGTCGAGGACGTGTTCGCAGTTGTCGAGCACGAGGAGCAGCCGCTTGGGAGCGAGGAAGCGGGCCACCGACTCGACGACGCCTGCATCGGGTTGACGGCGGACGCCGAGCGTCGTGGCCAGCGCCGGGGCGACCGCCGCAGGCTCCGTGAGTGGGGCCAGCTCGCACCACGAGACACCATCGGAGAACTGGCCCGACACAGCGATGGCGGCGCGCCTGGCCAGGCGCGTCTTGCCCACGCCACCGATCCCGGTGAGCGTGACCAGCCGCGCCTCGCTGATCCTCGCCGCCGCCTCCGCGATGTCCTCCACCCGACCGACGAAGCTCGTCGCCTCGACTGGTGCGTCCTGGGCCTCGATGCAGGAGGTCGGTGCTCCTCCGTCGAGCTCCTCGGCACGGGCTGGCGGCTCGTCGAGCTCGGCCGCCTGTCGCAAGATCGCCGCCTGCTGCGTGCGCAAGCGTTCGGAGGGCTCCACCCCCATCTCGTCCTCGAGCAGGTGTCGGTAGGCGGTGAACGCCTCGAAGGCCTCAGCCTGACGGCCGCACCTGTACAGAGCGAGCATGAGCTGACCTCGAGGCCGCTCGCGCAACGGGTGCACGGCCGTGAACGCCCGCAGCTGTCCCACCAGCTCGGCGTGGGCGCCCAACGGCGAGGTCGACGTCGAATCGTCGTTCCATCGCCACCCACCGAAGCTCGTCCAGCCGCGCGGCCTCGGCGGTGGCGAAGGGCTCGTCCGCGAACTCGACCAGGGCCGGACCGCGCCACAGGCCCAGCGCCTCGTCCAGGATCTCCCTGGCCGCCCGTGGCCGGTCCTCGCCCATGCCGGATGCCTCGGCGACCAGCCGCTCGAACAGGCCCGCGTCGACCTGCTCCGGCTCCACCGCCAGCAGTAGCCAGGCGCCTGGGTCACCAGGACGTCGCTGGCCGCCGGGCCCGTCGGTTCCTGCAACGCATGGCGCAGCCTCGCCACGCACGTCCACAGACCCTGCCTCGCGGCGGCCGGCGGCCCCTCGCCCCACAGGATGTCGATCAGCCGGTCGGCGGAGACCACCGATCGCGCATGGACCAGCAACACCGCCAGCAGCCGCCTTTGCAGCGCGCTGCCGATCGGTACGGCGCGCCCGTCGTGCTCCAGGCCGAGCGGTCCGAGGACCCGGTACAGGGTCATCACGTCAACGGTAAGCCCGCGGAAAGGCCGGCGGTAGTCAGCCGCTAGGGGCGCGACCCATGCTCACCTCGGCTCGCGGATGGTCCGCGTAGCCCCGAGGAGGAGACCCGCCATGACCACGACCGAGGGCACGTCGTCCCGACGCCACCGTCCACACCGTCCCCGGAGGTGACGGCCTGGCCCTGCACGTGCGGGAGTGGGGGCCACCCGACGGTCCGCCCGTGCTCCTGATCCATGGCTGGTCGGGGAACCACATGTGCTGGAGGCACCAGGTCGACAGCGCCCTCGTCGAGGAGTTCCGCGTCGTCGCCCTGGACCTCCGCGGCCACGGGATGTCAGACCGTCCCCTCGACGCCGGCCAGTACCAGATGCTCGGCTCTGGGCAGCACGACGTCGCCGCCGTCATCGCGACAGCTGGACCTGGACCGGCCCACGTTGGTCGGCTGGTCCTACGGAGGGTTCGTCATCTGCGACTACCTCCGCGCCTACGGCGAGAGCGCCGTCTCGGCGATCAACTTCGTCGGAGCCGCCGTCAACCTGAACGAGCGCTTCGACGACATCGGACCCGCCTTCTTGAGCAACGCCCCGGCCGGGGCCGATCCCGACCTGCCGACCAGGATCGCGGCCCTGCGTCGGTTCTGGCGGAGCATGAGCGCTGACCCGCTGGACTCGACCGACTTCGAAACCGGTCTCTGCGGGAGCGTGTCCGTACCGCCTCAGGTGCTCCGCGCCTTGATCTCGCGCCAGATCGACTCCGACCCGGTGCTGGCCCAGACCACCGTCCCGATCCTGGTCTCTCAAGGCCGCCAGGACCAGATCGTCCTGCCCTCCATGGCCGAGCACATCCTCCAGGCCTGCCCCACGGCCCAGGCATCCTGGTACGACCGGGCCGGACACGTCCCGTTCGCCGAGGACCCGTCGCGCTTCAACCACGAGCGTCGGCGAGCGGCTTCGGCGTCGGTTCCACATTCCGCCGCGAGTGCCGAGTGTGGGCGACCACTCTTCGGTCAGGCCGCGTCGATCCGATACGACGATCCGGAGCTGCCGGCGGTCCAGGCATGCGGGAGGGCGGCAGCGAGGGCGTGCTGTGCTCGCCAGCCCGTGCAGTGTCCGGGCACGACGAGACTGAGTTCCATCGCCGTCAACGCTTCGACGGTCGGTCCGATGACGGGCTCGAAGGCTGGCCCGCCGAGATGCAGGCCTCCCAGTAGGGCGGCGACGTGAGCGACTCCGGTGAGGCGCTGCGCGTGCCGCGCGATGTTGACGGCTCCGGCGTGGCCGCAACCGGTGAGGACCACCAGCCCGCGACCGCGCACGTGGACCACCAGTGCCTGGTCGTCGACGACGTCGGGATCGTGGCGCCACGCCGTGCCGGTCCAGGCCTCGTGGGCCGCGGGCATGCCTCGCTCGTACTCGGTGGTTCGGTCGACCTCGCCGGTGATCAGGACACAATCGTCAACCAGGAGCGATGGCTGACGCCTCTCCACGAGGGCGAAGCCTTCGGCTTCCAGAGCCCGCCGGCTGAGTGTCGGCATGTCCAGCGGCTCGGCGCCGGGGACGGCCAATCGGCGGCGGGTCCAGGCCATCGGGTGCACCACCATCGGCAACGACCGGCCACCCCCGGACCGTGTCGCCAACCCCGCGAGTCCTCCCACGTGGTCGAAGTGACCGTGACTGAGGATCACTCCCTGGACGTCGAGCAGGTCCATTCCGAGACGGTCTGCGTTGACCACCATCGCGTCGGGTGAAAGGCCGGTGTCGAACAGCAGCGACGTTGTCGTGGCGTCCCGTCGCACGGTCACCAGCGCGGAGAAACCGTGCTCGGCCCGAAGACCCACCGCAGTCTGGCCGTCCTCGAACTGGGGTGCCTCGGCGAGGCCCACACCGAACGACACACGGGTGGTCCGTTCATCACTGGGCAGGAGTGCGTCGTACACGTTGTCGACCAAGGTCGTGACCACCACCTCATCGACCGGTTCCAGCCCGATCGGGTCGATCGCATCCCCCGGAGCTGGACGGGGCGCAACCAGCGCCGCATCCAACCCGCTACCGGTGGCCGCCTCACACATCCGCGAACCTCCCTCCTCGTTCGACGCGCTCGCGCTTCCTGCGCATCGGAACTCTGTTCAGCAACAACTCTCACACACCACAGCAGGGCACGACACCGAACGGATCTCCGGTGTCTTACCGCCGCCTGTCGGTCGAGGCTCTCCGACCGGGCTGACTCTTGGGGTTCACCGGACACTGCGGGTGCGCCATGCTGGTCGCGTGGTCGTTCTGGTGCCGAGACAACTGCGGATCACGGGCATGACCGGAAACGTGCCCTACTACGGGGGACGCCTCACCCCGGCGCAGGCGTTCGCCGCGTCACACCCGGCCCCACCCCCGGGCCAACCCCTCTCGGCCCCACCACCGGACGGGGCCCCGCCGAGACGCAGCGATCCGATGGAAGCGCTCGACCACCTGCTCGAGACGGGAGTGGTCGACGAGCAGGAGTACGAGCGGCTCCGTGCCCGCATTGCGCCATGAGCGGCCCGGTGCAGGTGCTCGTCGTCGAGTTCGACGAACCGTCGTTCTCCGGTGAGGTCATCGATGAGCTCACGCGGCTGCGCGAGGCCGGGACGGTCCGTCTTGTCGACGTTCTCCTGGTCCGCCGTGACCAGGATGGGACGTTCGACACCCTCCCTCCCCCGCCCGGTGCCGATCCCGCCCTTGGCCAGGTCGCGACAGACATCCTCGGCGGCACCGACGGATCGACCCTCGACGGATCAAGCGTCGACGGAGCAGCCTGGTCGCTCGCCGACGTCGTCGGTCCGGGCTCTGTGGCTGCGATCGCGCTGATCGAGCATCTGTGGGCAGCCCGCCTCGTCGACGCGATCGGCTCGACCGGAGGCCGCCTGCTCGGCGAGCTCTGGCTCTCGCCCGAGGATCGTGCCCGGTTGCCGGGTTAGCCGCATCCGGTCACGTGGGCGACACGACGCTGGTCGAGCCGGCCCAGTCTCACCCACTACCCGCGTCCTACCGCCGCGTCAGAGGCTGCGCCCTACCGGCGGCTGCCGCTCCTGTGAAACCAGGCAGAGCCGAACCGATCGATATTCGCGGGCGGCCTCGGCGGAGGATCTCCACGATTCCTGGGGAAGCACCATGAACACCTCATCACCACCACGTCTACCAAACTGAAATGAGCGGTCCCGGCGCCGTGACCCGTTAGCCTCGAGGTGACACGAAGGCAGGGGGTACACCAATGCCACTCGGGCGGGTCATTGCAGAGACGGTGGCCGACCTTCGCGACCGCGTGGAGGTCTCGTGGCACCACGACACGTGGCATGTGACAGCGAGCTCGTTCGAATCCGCGCTCGACTACGTGGAGGCGCGCTTCGACGATGCCGCTGTCCTGGCGCGTCGCGATCACGGTCGCCGATGGCCGCGGGTGACCCTCGAGGTATCCACCGATCCGGCGCTGAAGACGAAGGCTCCGCCGCTGATCGAGCTCGCTCACCCGCCGGAGGGGGACGCAACCCTTCAGCCTGTTCCGAAGCCGCCCGTCGAACCCGTGGAGCCCGAGCCGGTGGCAGCATCGGGCCTGCCGACCGATCTCGAGGCGATCTTCGCCCATCAGAACGACCTGCGGCGACGGTGACTCGCATTCCCGGGACCTGACCCAGCCTGCCGAGGTCGTCACAGGCTCGACCGTCAGGCTGGCCGAGCCGCTGCCTCCCGTAGCGCCGCACCGCGGCTCCACCCGACGGACGAGTCGTATCCGCGATCACCACTGCGAAAGACGTGCGGCATTCCGCCGCGTCTGCGCCCGGGAGCGCTCGCGCGGAGGCGAGCGATGGAGCTATCCGGAGGTTCGGGATGGCCAGACACCCTGTCGTGGCTAGCGACCTGGGGCCGCCATGGTTCGGAGTGTCCCAACGACTTAGAGCAGGGCGTTGATGAGCGTGGTCTCGACGAATCGTGCGTAGCGCCGCAAGGACCAGTGTCCGCGTACGACAAGGAGGTCGTACATCTCGGGAGAGGACACCGCGAACATGACGTCGGTGGCCATCGCAAGCGACACGTTGGCACGAAGGTGCCCGGAGCGTTTCAGCGCGCGGGCGTTCGCATGCATGCGGCGACGGCGATCCACATCCATCTCGTCGAACAGCTCCCGCATCGAGCCGTCGACTACCGACGCGTCGCGAACCAGGAGGAGTATCGGCGCAACCTTCGGCGCTACCTCTGCCGCGAGCCGAGCCCAGCCGCGCACGATGGCCCGGGGATCGGCCAGGTCGCGAAGCCGGTCGGAGCGTTGCTCGGCAGGCACATCGCCGAGACCAAGAAGGGCTCGGCCTCGAAGCGCCCTGACCAGACCAGGCTTGCCGCCGAAGTAGTTGTACACCGTCTCAGGGGACACGTCCGACGCGGCGGCGATGCCGGCGACGGTGGTCGCGGCGTACCCCAGCTCGAAGAACAGGGACTCCGCCGCATCGAGGACGCCCTGCTGTCGTCGCCTCGCCTGATCCTGCCGGCCGGTCCTGTCGTAGCGGCGGGTCTTGACGGAAGCATTCAACAGGGCCATCCTCCTAATTGGTTACAGGTCACTGTATCTAATATGGAGGTTCCCATGGGAGACGTCGAGTTCGCCCTCAAGCTGGAGGATGCGACCAACACCCGAGACGTCGACCGCGTCGTGGCATGTTTCGCCGAGGACTACGTCAATCAGACGCCCGCGCATCCCGCACGAAGCTTCACCGGAGTCGAACAGGTTCGCCGCAACTGGACCCAGATCTTTGCTGCCGTCCCGGACCACACGGCAGCACTCGTGGCTTCTACCCAGGACGGGGAAACAGTCTGGACTGAATGGGACATGAGCGGTAACCGCGTCAACGGCACTCGGCATCGCATGCGCGGAGTCATCGTGTTCACCGTGCGCGGAGATGTCGCGTCCGCAGCACGCTTCTACCTGGAGCCCGTCGATGACGAAGACGTCGACGCCGACGCGGCAGTACGCCAGATCGTGACTCAATGATCCTCGTCGCCGGGGGCACCGGCAGGCTCGGCTCCCTCGTCGTCGCGCGGCTCGAGGCCGGAGGTGAGCGGGTACGAGTCCTGAGTCACGCCGGCGACGGTGACCTCCGGCAGATCACGGACCAGAGCCTCGAGGGCGTGTCGGTGGTCGTCTCTGCCGTCACCGGATTTCCGACCCAGCCACCAGCCAACGTCGATCGGGACGGCAACGAAGCGCTCATCGATGTCGCGGAGCGGATGGGCGCCGACGTCGTTCTGGTCTCCGCGCTCGGCGCCTCAGCCGACAGTCCGATGGAGCTGTTCCGGATGAAGCATGCCGCTGAGGAGCACCTGCAGCGGAGCCGGTGTGCGTGGACAATCGTCCGGCCGGATGCCTTCGAGGAGACCTGGGTCGAGATCTTGGAGCAGACCGCAGGCAGGCGAGCCCGACCCATCGTCTTCGGTCGCGGTGACAACCCCTTCGCTTGGGTGTCGGTCCAGACTGTCGCCGCGGAAGTGGTCCGCGCCGCGACCGATCCGTCGATGCGCGGCTGCACCCTCGACGTGCGAGGACAACAACAACTCACACTCGAGGAGCTGGCACGACGCGTGATGGTCGAGCACGGTTGGGAGGGCACACCGCGCCACGTCCCGCGAGCAATCCTTCATCTCATGTCACTGGCTCCTGGCAAGCAAGGGCGGCTGGCGCACGCCTCCCTTGCCATGGACACGATGCGCAACCACTAGGCGCCAAGCGCGTCATGCCGCCGCGCTCGTCGCGGCCGCTGATGACTCCACCCTTGACCGGACGACGGCGCTCAGGGCTCGGGCTGCTCCCGCACGGAGGGGTAGCGGGCGCCGGCCTCGAGGGCACCGAGGTCCATGTGGTTGCGGATGTAGCGCCGGGACGCGTCGTACGGCGGGGCGTAGTCCCAGGGCGTCTGCCGTCCACGTCCGAGAGCTCGGGCGACCGCATGGCGGCGTCGCTGGCTCGTGCGTACCTCGGTGTCGATGCGCTCGAGGTCCCACCGCCGCGCGACCTCGGCCCGGAGGTCGGCCAGCACGTCTGCCGCTTCGGGGTCGGCCACCCGGTTGTGGCGTTCGAGGGGGTCGGTGGCGAGGTCGTAGAGCTGGTCGGGGTCGGCGGGTGAGTGGACCAGCTTCCAGCTGCCGCGCCGGAGCATGACGAGAGGAGCCTCCGCTCCCTCGGCGAGGTACTCCGCCACGACGACCTCGCGGTCGTCGTGATCGCCGCGCAGCAGCGGCAGGAGGCTCTCGGCGTCCAGGTCCGCGAGCTCGTCGGACCGGTCGTCGCCGCCGGCGATGCCCACCAGGGTCGGCAGCAGGTCCATCGTCGAGACCGGTGACGAGACGCGCGCCGGCGCGAAGCGGCCGGGAGCGGAGACCACCAGAGGCACCCGCGCCGAGCCCTCGAAGAAGCTCATCTTGTACCAGAGGCCGCGCTCGCCCTGCATGTCTCCGTGGTCGCTGGTGAGGATCACCACGGTGTTCTCGAGCCGGCCGGTGACCCGCAGGATGTCGAGCAGCCGGGCGAGGTGGTCGTCGACGAAGGACACCGCACCCAGGTAGGCGTGGCGGGCGTCGCGGACCATCTCGTCGGTGATCTCGGCGTCGTCCATGGCGCAGACGTCGCGCAGGCGCTCCTCGTGCGGCGTGGTGATCGAGGCGTCGTAGCCGTGGGAGGGCATCGGGACGTCCTCACCGCGGTAGCGGTCCCAGTACTCCTGGGTGATCGCGTACGGGTCGTGGGGATGGGTGAAGGACACCACGAAGCAGAAGGGCCGCTCGTCACCGGATCGGATGTGCTCGAACAGCCCGCGCTCGGCGGCGTACCCGACCTCGTCATCGAAGTCGAGCTGGTTGGTGCGGACGCAGGTGCCGGCCTCGGTGACCGACGACATGTCGTGGTACCAGTGCGGCCGCTCCGTCGAGCCCCAGTCGGGCGTCCAGTCGTAGTCGGCCGGGTAGATGTCGGTGGTGAGCCGCTCCTCGAAGCCGTGGAGCTGGTCCGGCCCGCAGAAGTGCATCTTGCCCGCGAGCGCCGTCCGGTAGCCCTGCGTGCGCAGGTGGTGGGCGAAGGTCGGGATCTCCGAGGAGAAGCCGGCGGCGTTGTCGTAGCACTGTGTGCGGGACGGGAGGAGCCCCGTCATC
This sequence comes from uncultured Actinomycetota bacterium, assembly GCA_963812055.1. Taxonomy (GTDB): domain Bacteria; phylum Actinomycetota; class Actinomycetes; order Propionibacteriales; family Nocardioidaceae; genus Nocardioides. Next base: position 39,042 of record CAWEUA010000013.1, on the reverse strand, counting down.
AGGGCACCGCGTGCCGGCGTGCACAGCGGGCTGGCGGTGTAGGCGTTGTCGAACACCACGCCGCTCTCGGCGAGCCCGGCCATCGCCGGAGCCTGCGTGACGTCGTTGCCGTGGAACGGCATGGCAGCCGTCGTCAGCTGGTCCGCCACCACGATGAGGATGTCGGGCCGGTCGGCTGCGGTCACGCGGTGGGCTCTGGGGTGCTCGTCCCGTCCGTCGGCAGCGCGCTGATGAGGGCCTCGGCCTCGCCGGTCGCCGTCTCGAGGGACGGGGTGTCGGAGATCAGGTGGCGCGTGTACTCCTGCTGCGGGTTGGCCAGGATCTCCGCGGTCTTGCCGTACTCGACGATGCTGCCCTCCGCGAGTACGGCGACCTTCTGCGCGATCGACCGGACCAACGGCAGGTTGTGGGTCACGAACACCATCGAGAGCCCGAGATCGCGCTGCAGCTCGCCCAGGAGCTCGACGATCGCCGCCTGCACGCTCACGTCGAGGGCCGAGGTGATCTCGTCGCAGATGAGCACCGACGGCTTGGAGATCAGGGCCCGCGCGATCGCGACCCGCTGACGCTCACCACCCGAGCACTGGTCGGGGTAGCGACGCGCGTAGCTGGCCGACAGCGACACCTGCTCCAGCATCTCCCCGACCCGCGTCTGGGTCTCCTTGCCCGAGGCGATGCCGAAGATCTCGAGCGGCTGGCCGACGGTCTCGCCGATGGTCTTGCGCGGGTTCAGCGAGCCGTAGGGGTTCTGGAAGATGTACTGGATCTGGCGGCGTACGTCGATGCTGCGAGCCCGGGCGGACTTCTCCAGCACGGTGTCGCCGAGCTTGATCGTGCCGGTCCAGTCGTGGTGGAGACCGGCGATCGCCCGGGCCGTCGTCGTCTTGCCGGAGCCCGACTCCCCGACGACGGCCAGGACCTCGCCCTGCTCGAGTGTCATGTTGATCGAGTGGAGCACCTCGATGGAGCCGTAGAAGCCCACGACGTTCTCGAGGCTGAGGGCCGCATTCTCCGCGGACGGGGGAAGGGCGACCGGGTCGCCGTACTCCGCCTGCTGGTAGTCGACCACCTCGAGCGCCTTGATGCAGCGCGACTCGTGGTCGGGCGCGACGGCCAGCATGTCGGGCACCTGCGCCTCGCATTCTTCGATGCGAAGGGCGCAGCGCGGCGCGAAGGCGCAGCCACCGGGGCGCTTGCCGGGCGATGGCGCGTGTCCGGGGATGCCGACCAGGCTGCGGCCGCCGGTCAGGCGCGGGATCGCGCCCACCAACCGCCGCGTGTACGGGTGCGCCGAGGACTCGAAGAGCTTGTCGGCGGGGCCGAGCTCGACGATGCGTCCGGCGTACATCACCGCGACCCGAGCAGCGACGGCCGCCACCACGGCGAGGTCGTGGGTCACGTAGAGCGCCGCGACATCGTGCAGCGCGGCGAGCTCGCGCACGGTCGTGAGCACCGTCGACTGCGTCGTGACGTCGAGGCCGGTGGTCGGCTCGTCGAGGACGATGAGACGAGGACGGTTCGCGAACGCCATCGCGAGGCCCACGCGCTGCTGCTGACCGCCGGAGAGCTGGTGCGGGTAGCGCTTGAGGTACTCCGGGTCGTCCGAGAGCGCGACCTCGCGCATCATCTCCGCGATCCGGGCGGCGTTCTCCTTGTCGTTCGTCGAGCCGTGCGCCTCGAGCACCTCACGCAGCTGGAGGCCGATCCGGAGTGCCGGGTTCAGCGACGAGGCCGGGTCCTGGGGCACGTAGGAGACCAACGAGCCACGAAGCCGCCGCAGCTCGGCGTCGTCCATCGAGAGGATGTCCTCGTCGCCGAGCAGGATCGTGCCACCGGTGATCCGCAGGCCGCGGCGCGCATGGCCCAGCAGAGACAGCCCGACGGTGGTCTTGCCCGAGCCGGACTCCCCCACCACACCCAGCACCTCGCCGGGAGCGATCTCGAAGGACGCGTCCGGCACGACGGCGACGCCGTTGTTGGTCTCGATCCGGAGGTTCCGGACCGTGACCGCTGCCCGCCCCCCGGTGCTCGGGGCCGGCTGGTCTGTCAGCTGGTCGGTGCTCACTCGTCACCCCGTTCACGGTCGATGCCGGCCGCGGTGCGGCCGATGCCGTCACCGATCAGTCCGGTGCCCATGGTGAGCAGCGCGATCGCCATGATCGGCAGCAGGGCACCCCACGGCTCGTAGGCCAGCGCACCCTGGTTCTTCTGGATCATCGTGCCCCAGTTGGGGGCGTCGGGGTTGGCGGCCAGGCCCAGGAAGGCCAGCGCCGAGATCACCGCGATCGAGTACGTGAGCCGGAGCGTCGTCTCCACCATCATCGGGCCGAGGATGTTGGGCAGCAGCTCCCCGGACAGGATCCGGATCCGCGACATCCCCATCGCCTCGGTGGCGCCGATGAAGTCGCGCTCGACGACCGGTTGGGCCGCCCCGCGGGCGACCCGGGCGACGCGTGGCGCGGTGGTCAGGGCGATCGCGAGGACGATCACCCAGTTCGACGCACCGACCAGGCTGACCGCGACCAGCGCGAGCATGATCTGGGGGAAGGCCATGATCACGTCCATCCCGCGCATCAGGATGTCGTCGAGCGCGTTGCGGGCGTACGCCGCCACCAGGCCGACGATCACGCCGAGGATCACACCGATGGCCGTGGAGACGACCGCGATCACCAGGATGCTGCGACCGCCGTACAGGAAGCGGCTGAGCACGTCGTACCCGAGGTAGTCGGTGCCGAAGACGGTGCCGCTGGCCGCGGCGGACGAGAACGGCTTGGCGATGAACTCTTCGGGCCCGTACGGAGCCACGAGCGGACCGAAGATCGCGATCGCGACCAGGATCAGGACGAGCACGGCTCCGATGCGGGTGCGCCACAACCGCAGCGACCGCGACAGCAGCGTCGTGGAACGGACCGGAGGCGTCGGGGTGCCGACCCCCTCGGCGAGGGCGGGTGCTGACTCGGTCTGACTCATGACGCGGTCCTCACAGACGTGTCCGCAGTCGGGGCGTGACCAGGATCGTGGCCACGTCGGCGAGCAGGTTCAGCACGACGTAGACCGCCGCGATCAGCATCGCGAGCGCCTGCACGACCGGGATGTCGTGGGCGTTCACCGCATCCACCAGCGCGAGCCCGATTCCGGGGTAGTTGAACACGGACTCGACCACGACGACGCCTCCGGCGAGGTAGGCGAGGTTGATCGCGATCACCTGGAACACCGGGCCGATGGCGTTGGGCAGCGCATGCCGGATGAGCACGGTCCGCTCGGGGAGGCCCTTGAGCCGCGCCATCTCGACGTAGTCGCTCTCGAGGACCTCGATCATCGAGGCCCGCATGATGCGGGAGACGTACGGCGAGACCGCGATCACCAGGGTGGCCACCGGTAAGACCAGCTCGTCTGGATAGTCCCAGGGGTGGCTGCCGGGCGGGACCGGACTGATCGAGGGCAGCACGTGGAAGACGTTCGTCGAGAACACGATGACCAGCAGCACCGCCACCACGAACTCGGGCAACGCCGCCAGCAGCAGCATCGTGTTGGAGGTGACGGTGTCGAAGGCCTTCTCGCGACGGAGAGCGGCGTACGAGCCGATCGCGATCGACAGCGGCACCGAGATCACCGCGGCCAGGAACACCAGCACCGCGGAGTTCGCGAGTCGACCCCCGAGCACCTCGGTGACCGGCTGCGACGCCGCCAGCGACGTCCCGAGGTCGCCGTGCAGCAGGCCGCCGAGCCACTCGAAGTACTGGTGGAGCTTGGAGCTGTCGAGGTTCAGCTGCTTCTGCAGCGCCGCGAGCCGGTCAGGGGTCGCATCGCGACCCAGGATGGCGCGGGCCGGATCACCCAGGGCCTGGGTGGAGACGAAGACGATGATCGAGACGAGGAACAGGACGAGGACGCCGAGCAGCAACCGCCGGATGATGAAGCCGGTGATCCCGCCCCCGCGTAACCACTTCATCGGCGGGCGCCTGCCTCAGCCAAACCAGATGGTGCGGAACCCGTGCCCGAAGCCCGCCAGGTTCAGCGTGCCCTTGCTCGGCGTGAGTCCCTTGACCTTCGTCGAGTGCCCGTCGATCAGGCTGTTGAAGTACGGGATGATGTAGCCACCGAGGTCGTACTCGTACTGCTGCATCTGGTGCTGGATGTCGATGCGCTTGTTCTCGTCCGTCTCGGCCAGTGCCTGCTTGTACAGGTCGCCGAAGTTCGATCCGTCCCCGGACTTGGGGGGCCAGTGTGTCTCGTTGTACGGCGAGGTCGGCAGCGAGCCCTGCTGCACCTGGTTGAGGTAGCCGCGGGTGCCCCAGAAGTCCACCGAGAACGCCAGCTTGAGGTAGGCGTCGCCGTAGTAGTTGGGGTCGTTCTTGACCGTGATGTTCACGCCGGCGGCCTTGGCCTGCGAGGCGAACACGCTGGCCAGCTCGACCATGCCCGCGGCGCCGTTCGTGGTGTGCAGGTCAACCGTGAGGCCTTCCTTGCCCGCCGACTTCAGCAGCGACTTGGCCTGGTCGATGTCCTGCTCGCGTTCCGGGGCCGTGGAGAGGTAGCCCGCGTCGAACGGCGAGTAGAGGTCCTTGGCCACCGTGCCGTAGCCCGAGCCGAGCTGCTCGAGGATCTGCTTGCGGTCGATGATCAGGCGCATCGCCTGCCGGACCTTCGGGTCGTTGAACGGCGGCAGGTCGATCGCCATGCAGAGCGGAATCCAACCACCGGTCTGGGAGATCAGGGCCTCGACACCCGAGGCCTTGACCGCTTCGACCTGGTTGGCCGGCAGGTCGGTCATCGCGTCGATCTGGCCACCCTTGAGGGCGTTGATCTGCGCGGTGGCGTCGGTGAAGTCGGTGATCGTCACCGTGTCGAAGTAACTGTCACGCCAGTAGCCGTCGTACCGCTCGTGGACGCTCTGCTGTCCCGGGGTGAAGCTCTTCAGCTTGTAGGCGCCGGTGCCGATCTGGGTCGACGCGTCGCCGCTGAATGCTTCGTAGCCCGTGGGCACCATGCCGAAGGTGTAGCTGGCCAGTGTCTGCGGGATCGTCGAGTCGGCGCTCAGCAGTGGCAGCTGGACCGTGAGCTTGTCGAGCTTCTTGATGCCCTTGATGTCCATCGTCGCCGTGGCCGCGAATCCGGTCAGGCCGTTCTTCTGGGAGCCGATGCGCTGCAGCGAGTAGATGACGTCGTCCGCGGTCAGGGGCTTGCCGTCCTGGAACGTGATGCCGTCACGCAGCTTGATCGTGTACTGCTTGGGGTTGTCCGCCTCGACGCTCTCGGCCAGACCCGTGGTCTGCAGCTGGTAGTTGTCGTCGAACTCGAGGAGCGTCTCGAACGCCGAGACCAGGCGCGCCTGGTCGGGCTTGGTGACGATGTTCTGGCCGTCCATCATGTCCTTGGAGCCACCACCGGTGACACCCAGGCGGAAGTCGCCGCCCTTCTGCGGCGTGCCCGCGGCGGCGCTGTCGGACCCCTCACCCGAAGGAGCCGGGGCACTGCCTCCACCGCACGCCGCGAGGGTGGCCGCCATCGCGACGCCACTGGCGCCGACGACCATGCCTCGCCTCGACGGCAGCCAGAGACTGTCGGGCCGCTCGGGCCTCTCGTTGACCTGCCAGCGCTTCTCCCCGGATTCGGTCATCGGCCCCGCCCTCCCCTTCGCCGGGCTGCGGTGCACCCCACCGTGTCGGTGGGGCCGCGCTCCGGGCGTTCACATGATGAATGCAGGGTTCACATGCGTGTCAAGCGTTCCACGCCGAAATGAGCGGCTGGGATGATATTGAAACCTCTATTTCTGGGGTCGAATGGCGAAAGGGTGCGTATTGAGCAACAACGGCCGCATTTCCGACCTCGACACGTTTCGCGAACCGCAGCGTTCCTTCGCTCATGTCGAGGTCCCGGCACCGGACCCTCGACCCTGGCCGACGGGCCTTCGTCCCCTTGACGCGACCATCGTCGGTGCGGGTCGCGAGCTCGCCGTCGACGAGTTCCTCGACGTCACCTCGGCCACCTCGCTGGTGGTCGTCGTCGGCGGCGTTCTCACCCACGAGTGGTACGCCGACGGCGTCACCTCCGAGGACCGGCTCCTCGGGAACTCGGCGACGAAGTCGGCCCTCGCCCTCGTCACCGGCGTCGCGGTCTCGGCCGGCCGGCTGGCCGACCTGGATGCACCGATCCGCGACCTCGTCCCCGAGCTCGCGACGAGTGGCTACCGGGAGGTGACGGTGCGCCAGCTGCTCACCATGACCACCGGGGTCGGCTGGGTCGAGGACTACCACGACCCGGACAGTGCGGCCTCCCGGATGATCGGCCGCTGGCGCCAGGGCCTCGGCGGCATCCGCGGGCTCATCGCGGACATCCCGGCAGGTGACCCACCCGGCACCCGCTATGCGTACTGCAGCCCCGACTCGATGGTGCTCGACTGGGTGCGCGAGCGAGCGACCGGCCGGACCTTCCCGGAGGCCCTCGCAGACGTCTGGCGGACCATCGGCGCCGAACGACCCGCGGTGGTCGGCCTCGACGGGCCGGCCGAGGACGGTGGCGTGGCGATGGCGGCCGCCGCCTTGGCCGTGACCGCACGGGACTGGGCCCGCATCGGCTGGCTCCAGGTGGACGGCACGTGGGACGGCACGCGCGTGGTCGACCCTGGCTGGGCCGACGCGAGCAGCCGCCCCGAGCAGACGTTCCTCCGGCCCGGCCGACTACCCAGCACGATCACGACGCATGCCGGGTTCGGCTACCACTGGTGGCCGGTCACCGACGACGGCTCGCGGGTCATGGCCGACGGCATGCGCGGACAGTTCGTCTACGTCGACCGGCCCCGCCGGACGGTCGTCGTGAAGACGTCCGCGTGGCCCTACGAGGACGCGTGGTGGGACCGCCAGTGTCGCGACCTCTCCTACCTCGCCCTGCCCGCGATCGCCGAGGCGGCCGCGCTCGCCGCGACCTGACCTGCGATTGACCCGTGGTTCAACTTCGTCTGCCGCATCCGTCCGCGCCGTGTCACCATGAGCGCGTGGTCACCGATCCAGTCCCCATCGGCGACGGCCCGGAAGCCGGACTCCCGGCTCGGGTCCAGTCGGTGGACCGGGCGCTCCGGCTGCTCGAGGTGGTCGCCGCGACCGCCCCGCGCGGTGAGACGGTGACGGTCCTGGCAGCCCGGTGCGACCTCAACCGAGCCACCGCCTGGCGACTGCTCGGGACCCTCGAGGCTCGCGGACTGGTGGAGCGCGACCCCGCGACGAACCACTACCGCATCGGTCTCTCGATGATCCGGATGTCCGCCTCGGCCGGCTACGACGGCCTGGTCCGGCGTACCCGGCACATCCTCGAGCGCGTCTCCGAGCAGACCGGCGAGACCGCCGACCTCGCCGTCGCCGGACAGCACGGCGTGACGTACGTCGGCGAGGTGGCCCCGCCGTCGGTGATGGCCATCAACTGGGTGGCCCGCGAGGTGCCGCTGCACGCGACCTCGACGGGCAAGGCGTTCCTGGCCTGGCTTCCCGCGGGCGAGGTGCACGGCCTGCTCGACCTGCCGCTGCCGCGCTACACCGACACCACGGTGACCGACCCGGACTCCTTGATGTCGGAGCTGGACGACATCCGTGAGCGCGGGTACGCCGAGTGCGCCGGCGAGCTCGAGCCCGCGCTGTACGGCGTCTCCGCGCCGATCCTCAACCTCGACGAGCGCCCGCTGGGTGTGTTCAGCATCTGGGGCCCGGTGAGCCGGGTGCCGGTCTCCCGTTTCCTGGAGCTCGGACCGCTGGCGGTCGAGGCCGCCGAGGAGGTCCGCGAGGCCCTGCTGAGCTGACCTCGAGCCGCCCTCGACGGGTCCTGACTGATTGTTCAGTTTGGCCCGCGTGGGCTCTTGACAACCGGGGCTCGACGGGACGACCGTTTCAGATGGTGCGACGCCCGTTCGCATCGTGGAGAGCCCACCCCGTCATTCAGCGGGCGCGAGACCCAGGAGGACCACATGCCGGCACGCAAGGTCATCATCACCTGCGCTGTGACGGGGTCGGCCCACACCCCGACCATGTCGCCGAATCTCCCCTACACGGTGGAGGACGTGGTGGACCAGTCGGTCGCCGCCGTCGAGGCCGGCGCCGCGATCATCCACCTCCATGCGCGCGACCCGAGGGACGGCCGGCCCACCGCCGAGCCCGCGGTCTTCATCGACTACCTCAAGGGCATCAAGGACTCCACCGACGCCGTCGTGTCGATCACCAGCGGCGGCGGCACCGGGATGACGGTCGACGAGCGGCTCCGCGTCATCTACGAGACCCGACCCGAGCTGTGCACGCTCAACCTCGGCACGTTCAACTACGGCAGCTTCCCGATGATCCCGAAGTACGCCGGCTCCTGGAAGTTCGACTGGGAGGAGGCCTACCTCGAGAGCACCCGCGTCGAGCCGTTCGTGAGCACCTTCGCCGACATCGAGACGATGCTGACCGACGTCCGCAAGCAGACCGGCTCGCGGTTCGAGTACGAGGCCTACGACATCGGCCACCTCTACACGCTGGCCTACTACCTCGAGGCCGGGCTCGTGGAGCCGCCGATCTTCCTGCAGACGATCATGGGCGTGATGGGTGGCATCGGCGCGACCGTCGAGCACCTCGCGCACATGAAGTCGACCGCCGACCGGCTGCTCGGCGATGCCTACGAGTGGTCGGTGCTCGGCGCCGGCCGGCACCAGTTCGAGATGATCACCGCCTCGGCGGTGATGGGGTCCCACGTCCGCGTCGGCCTCGAGGACGGCCTCTTCATCGGGCGCGGTCAGCTCGCCGAGTCGAACGCCGAGCAGGTCGCGAAGATCCGACGGATCCTCACCGAGCTGTCCATCGATATCGCGACACCGGAGGAGGCTCGTCAGATCCTCGGGCTCAAGGGTCTCGACCAGGTCGGCTGGTGAGCGCCGGCCGCGCCCGGCCGGACGCGGTCCGGACGGTCACGGTCGTCGGCACGGGCGTCATCGGTGGCGGCTGGGCCGCCCACTTCCTGCGTCGCGGCTACGACGTCGTGGCGTGGGACCCGGGACCCGACGCCGAGGCTCGCCTCTCCGGGCTCCTGGACACCGCCTGGCCTTCGCTGGAGAAGCTCGGGCTGAGCCCCGGCGCGAGCCGGGACCGGCTGCGCTGGGCGGAGACGCTCGAGGAGGCTCTGGCCGCCACCGACTTCGTGCAGGAGTCCTCGCCCGAGGTGCTGGACGCCAAGGTCGCTCTCCTGGCGACGATCGACCGGCTGGCCGACCCGGACGTCGTGGTCGCGTCGAGCACGTCCGGCCTGTTGATGTCCGACATGGCGGTCGAGTGCGAACGTCCCGGCCGGTTCCTCGTCGGGCACCCGTTCAACCCGCCGTACCTGATCCCGCTGGTCGAGGTCGTCGGCGGCCGGCAGACCGATCCCGAGACCGTGACCTGGGCCGAGGCGTTCTACACGGCTGCGGGCAAGACCGCGCTGACGATGGAGCAGGAGGTTCCTGGGTTCGTCGGGAACCGGCTGCAGGAGGCACTCTGGCGCGAGGCCCTGCACATGGTGGACTCCGGCCAGGCGACCGTGCAGCAGATCGACGACTCGATCGCCTACGGCCCCGGACTGCGCTGGGCGATCATGGGGCCGATCCTGACGTTCCACCTCGCCGGCGGTCCGGGCGGCATGGGTCACATGCTCGACCACTTCGGCCCGGCACTGCTGGAGCCGTGGACCCGGCTCGAGGCGCCGGCGCTCACCCCGGAGCTCCGCGACCGCGTGGTGGCCGGCGCGACCGAGGCGGCGAACGGTTCCTCGGTCGCCGAGCTCGCAGGGCGGCGCGATGCCTTCCTCGTCGACCTGCTCCTGCTGCTCGAACGGCACCGCAACGGCCATGCCTGAGCTGAGTGCCGAAGCCGGTTCCGCGGCCGCGCCGGAGGTCGGCGCGCCGTTCGCGGCGTACCGCGAGACGGTCCGCGCGGAGTGGATCGACTTCAACGGCCACCTCCACGACGCCAGCTACGCGACGGTCCTCGCCGACGCGCACGAGCTGGTCTTCGAGGACCTCGGGTTGAGTGCCGACTACCGCACGAGCCACGACGCCGCGATGTTCACCGTCGAGACGCACATCCGGTTCCTCGCCGAGTGCTCGGAGGGTCAGACCCTCACCGCGACGACGACGCTGGTCGACGCGGATGCCAAGCGCGTGCGGCTGCACAGCGACCTCTTCGCGGACGGGGAGCTGGCGGCGACCGGCGAGTCCCTCTACCTCCACGTCGACACCGCGACCGGTCGGACCGCTCCCCTGCCCGCGGACCGACAGGCGCGCGTGGACGCGATGCTGGCCGCCCATGCCGACGTACCCCGCCCGGCGCACCTCGGGCTCGGAGTGGGGGTGCGACCGTGAGCGACCCGACGAGTAGCCCGACAGGCAGCAGGGTGACGACGCCGTACGAGGGTCGCGGGCACCGCGCCTGGGACCCGGACGCCGTGATCGAGGCTCCGCTGCACCTCCACGACAGTCCGGCGCTCGCCGAGTGGATGGACTACAACGGCCACATGAGCGAGTCCTGCTACCTGCTCGCCTTCGGTGACAGCGCCGACGCCTTCTTCCGCTACATCGGCATCGACGAGGCGTATCGCGCTGCCGGGCACTCGCTCTACACGTCGGAGACCCACCTCCATCACCGGGCGGAGGCGGCCGAGGGCGAGCCCCTGGAGATGACGCTGCAGGTCCTCGACCTCGACCGGCGGCGGCTGCACATCTTCCACGAGATGCGGCACGGCGACACCGGGCAGCTGCTGGCCTCTGCCGAGCAGCTGCTGGTGCACGTGGACATGGGGGCCGGCCGGTCCTCGGACATGCCGGACGAGCTGTACGAGCGCGTGGCCGCGATCCAGAAGGCACATGCGGCCCTGCCACGGCCCGAGGTCGTCGGTCGCCCCATGGGGATCCGGCACCACACGTAACGACCCACGCAACGACCACGCACAGACACGCAGGAGCAGACATGGACTTCGGGCTGGACGACGAGCAGCGCGCGATCGTGGACACGGTCCGCACGTTCGTCACGCGGGAGCTCATCCCCCACGAGGAGGAGGTGGAGCGGGCGAACGAGGTGACGCAGGAGCTCGCCGCCCAGATCCGGAAACGGGCGATCGAGGCAGGTCTCCACGCGGCGAACATGCCGGAGGAGCTCGGCGGCGGTGGGCTGGACGCCGTGAGCATGACCCTCGCGGAGCGTGAGCTGGGCAAGACCAGCTACGCCCTGCAGTGGCTGGTGGCCAGGCCGAGCAACATCCTCCAGGCGTGCGAGGGCGACCAGCGCGAGCGCTACCTGATGCCGGCCGTCCGCGGCGAGCGTTACGACTGCCTGGCGATGAGTGAGCCCGGCGCCGGCTCCGACGTCCGGTCGATGACGACCCGCGCGGTGCGGGACGGCGACGACTACGTGATCGACGGTACGAAGCACTTCATCAGCCACGCGGACAAGTCGGACTTCGTGATCCTGTTCGCCGCGAGCGGGACCGAGGAGGTGCGCGGCCGGAAGGTCAACCTGATCACCGGCTTCCTGGTCGACCTCGACACACCGGGGCTCACCGTCGTCCCGGGACCGCGGAGCGTGTCGCACCGCGGGTACCACCACAGCGAGCTGGTCTTCGAGGGTTGTCGCGTGCCGGCGGCCAACCGGCTCGGCGAGGAGGGCCACGGCTTCGACCTCATGGGTGAGTGGCTGGGGGCGAGCCGGCTGACCGTGGCCGCGACCAGCGTCGGGCGCGCGCGCCGGGTGCTGGACATGTCGATCCAGTGGGCGGCGGACCGGCAGCAGTTCGGGCAGCCGATCGGGAAGTTCCAGGGAGTGAGCTTCCAGCTCGCCGACATGGTCACCGAGCTCGAGGCCGCGGACCTGCTCACGCTGCGCGCCGCCTGGAAGCTCGACCACGGGACGATGACCGACCAGGACGCCGCGATGGCGAAGGTCTTCGCGTCCGAGGCCCTGGGCCGGATCACCGATCGCGCGCTGCAGATCCACGGCGGCATGGGCCTGATGGAGGAGCTTCCGATCGAGCGGTTCTGGCGCGACGCCCGGGTCGAGCGCATCTGGGACGGCACCAGCGAGATCCAGCGGCACATCATCTCCCGGTCGCTGCTGCGGCCGCTCGGCGTCTGACGAGGAGCCGACATGGCGGAGGCGGTACGCAGCGAGGTCGTGGACGGCGTCCTCGTCGTCACCCTGGACCGACCGTCCGCGAACGCGATCGACGTGACCACCAGCCTGGCGTTGTACGACGCGTTCGCACGGCTCGAGGACGACGCCGACCTGCGTGTGGGCATCGTGACCGGGGCCGGCGAGCGGTTCTTCTCGGCCGGATGGGACCTCAAGGCGGCCGCGGCCGGTGAGGCGGTCGACGCCGACCACGGACCGGGCGGCTTCGCCGGGCTGACCGAGCTGTTCGACCGCGGCAAGCCGGTGATCGCGGCCGTCAACGGCCTCGCCCTCGGCGGCGGCCTCGAGCTCGCGCTCGCCGCCGACCTGATGGTGGTCGCCGACCAGGCCGAGCTGGCGCTCCCCGAGGTCCGGGTGGGCGTCGTCGCGGACTCCGGAGGTCTGCTGCGGCTGCCGCGGCGGCTCCCCGCGGCGATCGCCCGTGAGCTGCTCCTGACCGGTCGACGGATGACCGCTGACGAGGCCGCCGGGTGGGGACTGGCCAACCGGGTCGTGCCGGCCGATGCCCTGATGGACTCCGCCCTCGAGCTGGCCGGTCAGATCACGGCGGGTGCGCCCCTCGCGGTCGCGGCGATCCAGGAGGTCCTGGCGGCGACCGCGGGGCTCGAGGTGCGTGACGCGTTCGCGCGCATGCGCTCGGGTGACCTCGCGGCGTACTCCCGGATGCTGGGTTCGGAGGACGCGGTCGAGGGCCCGCGCGCGTTCGCCGAGAAGCGGCCGCCGGAGTGGAAGGGGCGCTAGGCCCGGGGTTCACCCGCCCGGACGACGATCACGCCGCCGAGGAGCAGCAAGCCGCCGAGCAGCTGGATCTCGCTCGGCAGCTGACCCAGCAGCAGCCAGGCGAAGACCACGCTGAACAGCACCTCGAGCAGCGCCACGAACGACGCCAGCCGAGCCCCGAGGAGTCGGCTGGCCAGGATCCCGGCGACGTAGGAGACCCCGGCGGTCACCAGGCCGATGGCCAGCAACGGAATCCACCACGACACGGTCACGCCGTTGTACGTCGCGTCACCGGTGCCGGCGGCCATGTCGACGAGGCCGAGCAGCCCGGCCAGGCCGAGCGCGACCGTGCCGACGACCAGTCCTCCGGCGGCCAGGACGATCGGCGGCAGGCCGTTGTCCTCACCCGAGGACACGACGAAGAAGAACGCGCAGCCGACCATGCCGCCGAGCGCCCAGAGCACGCCGAGACCGTCGATGGACCCGACCGAGAAGACGTCGAGCACGAGCACGAGCCCCGCGATCGCGACGCCCGCACCGGCGACGGTCAGCCGCGTGGGCGTCTGCCGGTGCCGCGCCCAGAGCCACCCCACGACGGCGACCGGCGCGGCGTACTCGATCAAGATGGCGATCGCGATCGGCAGACGGTCGATGGCGCTGAAGTACGCGAACTGCACACCGGCTCCGGCGACCAGCCCGAAGGCGAGCAGGAAGCCGGCGTTCGCGCGGAGGAGATGCCAGCGACCCCGCAGGGCGACCAGCGCAGGACCGGCGAGAGCGACGGCACCGAGACCGAGTCGGCACGTCACCAGCGCGGCAGGCGACCAGCCCGCGTCCAGCAGGCCGGCGGCGAGGGCGCCCGACAGGCCGAACGACACCGCGGCCAGCAAGGCGAAGCCGAGCCCAGCGTGCGCACGGCGTACCGTCCTGACTCCTGTGTCATGAGTCATCGTCGCCATGACACATGACGCTAGGCGAACCTGGTGTAATCTGTCAACGTGGTTTTCACTCATGACACCGAGGCTTCTCTCCTGGCCGCCGTGACGTTGGTGAACTCCGCCGACGACCCCGACACGCTGACCACGCTGGACGAGCTCGCGGCCTTCCTGGACGAGCACGCGTTCACCGGCAGCCGTTCGGGTGACGCCGCCGAGCTGGATGCGGTCCGCGCTCTGCGACCGCGCCTCCGCACGCTGATGACCAGCGACCGCGACACCGCCGCGACCCTCGTCAACGACCTGCTGGGCGAGGAGCACGCGCTCCCCCAGCTGGTGCGGCACGGAGAGCACGACTGGCACGTCCACGCGGTCGCCCCCGACGCTCCGCTCGCGACCCGGATGGCGGTCGAGGCGGCGATGGCGATGATCGACGTGATCCGGGCCGACGAGATGTCGCGGCTCGACGTCTGCGCCGACCCCGACTGCGAGGGGCTCGTGCTCGACCTCTCCCGCAACCGCTCCCGTCGCTTCTGCAGCACGGCCTGCACCAACCGCGCCGCCGTCGCGGCCTACCGCGCGCGGCAGCGCTGAGCCGTGCGCGTCGCGGTGCTCGGCGGGTCCGGGAAGACCGGCCGGGCGATCGCCGCCGCGCTCGAGTCTCGCGCGGCCTCGGTGACGAGCGTCGGGCGCCGCGAGTGGGGTGACCTCGTCGGCGTCCTCCGCGGGTGCGACGCCGTCAGCGTGATCGCGCCGAACTTCCATCCCGACGAGCCGGCGTACGTCGCGGAGGTGCTGGCCGCGGTCGAGGCAGCCGGCGTGAACCGGCTGGTCTACCACTCGGTCGCCACGCCGTACGCGCCCGCGATGCCGCACCACCTCGGCAAGGCCAGGTCGGAGGACCTGGTACGCCGGTCGCCGACCGCCTGGACCGTCCTGCAGCCCTGCGCCTACGTGCAGAACCTGGTGCCCGCTCTGCGGTCGGCCGGCTCCCTCCTCGAGGTGCCGTACGCGGTGGACCGGCCGTTCGGGCTGGTCGACCTCCACGACGTCGCCGAGGCGACGGCTCGCGTCCTGCTGGACGACGGTCATGTGGGTGCGACGTACGAGCTCGGCGGCCCCACGCTGGTGACGGTCGCCGACGTCGCCCACGCGGCCGGCGCTGTCCTCGGGAGGCCGGTCACGGCGCGACGTGTCGACCCGGCCTCGTGGGCGGCCGGCCCGGGATCGGCGCTGGACGAGCGCGTACGCGCGGGGCTCCTCGCGATGTACGAGTACTACGACCGCTACGGGTTGCCGGCCGGCGGCCGGGTCCTGCGCGCGCTGCTCGGCGGGCGCTCGACGCCGCTCGGCGAGACCCTGGCCCGGGAGCTCGGGCACGTCGGCTGAGCAACCGGACGCCAGCCGTCCGGAATGGCTTCTAGAGTCGCCTCCATGGCTATCGCACGCTTTCCCGTCGTCGTCCTCGACTGCCCCGAACCCAAGACCCTCGCCGACTTCTACGGCGCCCTCCTCGACTGGAAGGTCGACGTGAACGACGACGGGTGGGCCTTCGCCCGAGCCGAGTACGGCGACTCGCTCGGCTTCCAGAAGGTCGACGACTTCACCCCACCGCAGTGGCCTCGCCAGGAGGTCCCCCAGCAGATGCACATCGACGTGGTCGTCGACGACCTCGACACCGCCGAGGCGGCGGTCCTGGAGCTCGGTGCGACCAAGCACGAGCACCAGCCGGGGACGACGTTCCGGGTCTTCCTCGACCCGGCCGGTCACCCGTTCTGCCTGTGCGTGGACTGAGGTCGCCGTGGTCTCGACAGGCTCGACCGACGGCGGCTCCGGCACCACCGAGACCTCCGAGCTGACGGTGCGCGCGCTCGCGGCCGATACCTGGGACGCCTTCGCCGACCTCGTCGAGCGTCACAACGGCGTCTTCGGCGGCTGCTGGTGCACCTACTTCCAGACCATGCACGAGGAGAAGACGTTCGAGGCCCAGAGCAACCGGGAGCTGAAGGAGCGGCTGGTGCGTGAGGGCAAGGCGCACGCCTCGCTCGTCCTCGACGGCGACGTGGCGGTGGCCTGGGCGGAGTACGGAAGCTGCGCGGAGCTGCCGAACATCTACCACCGCAAGCAGTACGACGCGGAGGCCGACCTCCACCCCGACTACCGGATCACCTGCATCTTCGTGGACAAGCGCTACCGCCGGCGCGGCCTCACCGCCCTCGCCCTGCATGGTGCCGTGGAGCTGATCGCGCAGGCCGGTGGCGGCGTCGTCGAGGGCTACCCGCACGACCCCGAGGGCAGGCGGGTCGCGGTGCTCTACAACGGGACGCGCAGCCTCTTCGAGCAGGAGGGCTTCGAGCTCGTCCGGAGGAAGGGCCAGCGGAACACCGTCATGCGGAAGACGGTGGCTCCTTCCGGAGAGCGGCCGGACACCGGCGTCTGACGAGGTCCGGGTTGGGCCGCCCACCTGATGAGTGCGTCAGCCGTCGAGGAACCACCGCAGCACCTCGAGGAACACCTCTTGCTGCTCGCTGTGCACCCAGTGGCCGGCGTCCTTGACCGTCACCAGTCGGTTGCGGGGGAACCAGCGATCCATGGCCTCGGCGTACGCGGGGGCGATGTAGTCGGAGCGGGCACCCGCCATCCAGAGCACCGGGCCGTCGTACGGCGGGACGCCGGCGAGCCGGTCCTCCGGCCAGCTGCCGATCACCGAGAGGTCGGCGCCGAGCACGTCGAGGTTCATCTGCCAGTGCCAGCGGTCGCCGTCCCGGCGGAGGTTCTGCAGCAGGAAGGAGCGCACCGTCGGATCGGGCACGGACTCGGTGAGGGCCGTGTCCGCGTCGCTGCGCTGCGCCAACGAGCCGAGGTCCAGTCCTTGCATGGCGGCGACGTACCCGGCGAACTGCGACAGGCTGTCGTAGGCCACCGGCGACACGTCGACCACGCACAGCCGCGCGACGAGCTCGGGATGACGCAGGGCGAGCACCATCGCCACCTTGCCGCCGAGCGAGTGCCCGACCAGCGCGACGGGGTCGTCGGCGTCCAGGAGGCCGGCGACCTGGTCGGCGACCCGCAGGTAGTCGAAGTGGTCCTCCCACCCGGAGCGACCGTGATGAGGCAGGTCGACCAGGAGCGCCCGGTGAGGCTGGGCTGCTTCTGGATGGGCGAGCGCCTTGCCGACCTGCGTCCAGTTGCGGCCCTGGCCGAAGAGGCCGTGGAGGAAGACCACTCGCGAGCCCGCGTCACCGATCGCCGTCGTGTGCAGCGGGAGCCCGTCGGTCAGCACCACCGGCGTACGCCGTGCCTGGTCAGGTCGACGTCGCGACGGACCACCGCGATCCGGTCGCTCCACTTCCGGCAGGCCCGCTGGAACGCCGGCGCGCGGTACTCGACCGCCAGCACGTGGCTGCCGTAGTGGTCCACGTAGCGCCCGCACTCGTGGTACTGCGCGCACTGCTCGGCAACCGCGAAGTCGAACCCGACGGACGTGCCGTCCCATCCGGCCCAGTTCTTCTGGGCAGCCGCGAGCCCCGCGGTGTGCGCTCGCTCGACGAGCAGGGCGGCGAACGTGCGGTTGTCCCGGCGCGTCAGCAGATGGTGGCTGCGGCCGAAGGAGTCGAGGTTGTCGTACTCGACGGCGTCGAAGCCGTCCGTGGCGCACCGGTCGGTCCAGCGGCCCATGATCGCCGCGAGTGCGTGGCGCTTGGCCGAGGTGCGGGTGTCGAGCAGCCACTCCCCCCAGACCGAGTCGACGACGGCCTTGCCGTGGTCCTTCAGCACCAGCGACCAGTGGTGCCGGCGCCAGAACCTCTTCTGCTCGACCTGGGTCTGGAAGCCGTTGACGTAGCAGACGTTGTACTTCCCAGACACCGGCTTCGCGAGGCGATCGCGCTCGACGATGCCGACGTGCGCCGGCACCGGGCGTGCGCCACCGAGCTGGTAGTCCCAGTCGGTGCCGGTCGGGGGCAGCTGGATCGACGCACCTGCGTACGCCGGCGCGAGCAGCGCGGCAAGGACCGTCAGGACGACAAGCGGGACCGCTGCGACGCGTGAGCGCCGCACGTCAGAAGTCGAATCCGTCGAAGGCGTCGCCGATGCTGTCGCCGACGTCGCCGACCATGTCGCCGATCCCGCCGAACATGTCGCCCACGCCGTCCCCGAGTCCGGCCGCCAGCCCACCCATCCCGTCGCCGACCATGTTGAACATCAGGCCCATGAACATCCAGTCCATGATGCCGAAGCCGCCGAAGTAGCCCGCGGCGTACGGCCGGTAGGCGGGGCCGCCCTGCCAGTACGGCACCCGCTGGGTGCCGACCATGACCTGCCGCGAGTCCGGCTCGGCACCGGCCCTCACCCGCTCGGCGTCCAGGGCGCAGGCGGGCACCTGGCGATCGGCACCGCCGACCGGGGCG
The DNA here is from genome assembly GCA_963812055.1 of uncultured Actinomycetota bacterium. Lineage (GTDB taxonomy): Bacteria > Actinomycetota > Actinomycetes > Propionibacteriales > Nocardioidaceae > Nocardioides. Next base: position 20,802 of record CAWEUA010000013.1, on the reverse strand, counting down.
TAGGTCACGTCCTCGACCGACAGGCCGTGGCGTGGGTCGAAGAAGCACGGCGGTCGGCGCACCGGGAGCGGCTCCCCCACGACCCGCGCCCGCACGCACGCGATCGCGTAACGACCGTCGTCCAGGATCTTGGTGACGTCCTGCACCTGGGCGGGTTTCTCGAGCCGGTCGGCCGCCGTCTTCGCGGCCTCGTACGCGTCGAGGGCCCGCTGGTAGTCGGCGTTGGCGCCGGTGTCGAGCTGCCGCCCGGCCAGGTCGGCGTCGAGGTTCTGGAGGTCCTCGCCGAGAGCGGTGACGTCCTCGAAGGTCATCTTTCGCACGGGTTCGAGCTCACGCACGGCGCGCTCGGCCGCCAGTCGCCGGTTGCGCCGGCGTACGACGACGAAGGCCACGACGGCCAGCACCACCAGGACGAGGACGATCACGCCACCCATGTCCCGAGCGTACGCGGGCGTCAGGACGCGCCGGCCGCCCGCAGGGCCCGGCCGCCCATCTCGGCCAATGCGGTACGCAGCTCGGCCGGCTCCTCGACCTCGAACTCCCAGCCGAGGAAGGACAGGTGGAACGCCAGCCCGTAGAGCGTCTCCGACCCCGCCTCCAGGAGCGTGGTCTCGTCGTCGACCGCGGTCAGGACCACCGAGCGCACGCTGGTGCGCTCCTGCACCTCGCGCAACGGCGCATGCACGACGATCCGCGCCTGGAAGCGGTACGCCGCACTGGCCACGGACCGCTGGACGTACGCCGCCGGATCCTCGTGGTCGCGCTCGCGGAACCGCCAGGTCGTCGTCGCCACCGAGGTCATCCGGTCGAGGCGGAAGGTGCGCCAGTCGTCCCGGTCGACGTCGTACGCCATCAGGTACCACCGCCGGCCGGCGGCCACCAGGCCGACCGGCTCGACGGTCCGGGAGGTCGGCGTGCCATCACGCGACTCGTAGCCGAAACGGACCCGCACGGTGTCGCGGACACCACGGGCGAGGGTCAGCAGGACGTCGCCGTCGACCGTGACCTGGCCGTACTCCAGCGTCTGGGTCGCCTCGTGGATCGCGCGGACCTCGCCGCGCAGTCTCGGCGGCATCACCTGGTCGAGCTTGGCGAGGGTGCGCAGCGCCGCCTCGCTCGCGCCCGACACGGTGCCGCCGGCGGCCATCCGCAGCGAGACCGCGACCGCGACGGCCTCGGTGTCGTCGAGCAGCAGCGGCGGCAGCGCCCGGCCGCGGCCGAGCTGGTAGCCGCCGCCGACGCCCTGTGCGGCGTACACCGGGTAGCCGAGCGAGCGGAGGCGCTCGACGTCGCGGCGGATGCTCCGGGTGGTCACGCCCAGCCGCTCGGCCAGCTCGGGGCCGGTCCAGACGGGCCGCTGCTGCAGCAACCCCAGCAGTCGCAGGACGCGCTCGGTGGTCTCGGCCATGCCGGAAAGTCTGACACGGGTAGCGGACAGAACCTGTCCTGTTTCGGTTGGACACTGGTCTCACCGATCAGCTCTCCGAAGGGAACCCGCCATGGCCCTCCACGTCCCGCCCGTCGCGAACGAGACCGACGCGATCCACGCCTTCCTGGGTCAGGCGCAGGACGCCTTCCGCGCCCTGCTCCACGGCCTCACCCCGCGCCAGGCAGCGCTCGCCCCGAGCGCCTCGACCCTCTCCGTCGGCGGGCTGGTCAAGCACGTCACCGGCGTCCAGCAGGGGTGGCTGGCCAGCGCCGAGGCCGCTCCCGGCCTGCCGTCGGCCGCCGAGCGGTCCGACGGGGTCGACGACTACCTCGACGGCTTCACGTTTCGCGAGACCGACTCGATCGAGGACCTGCTGGCGACGTACGACGAGGTCTGCGCGGCCGTGCTCGACGGCGTACGCCGGATCGACCTCGACACCCCGGTCCCGGTGCCGGACGCGCCGTGGTTCCCCCAGGACGTCGAGGCGTGGAACGTGCGCTGGGTCTGGTGGCACCTGATGGAGGAGCTCTCCCGGCACGCCGGCCACGGCGACATCGTCCGCGAGACGGTCGACGGGGCGAGCATGTACTCGCTGGTGGCCGCGCGCGACGGGCTGCCCGACCTGCCCTGGCTGCCCGCCTGGAAGCCCGTCGACCCGCCGTTCAGCAGCGGGGTCTCGACCGTCCGGCTGCACGCGGCCGACCTCCCCGCCGCGTGCGCCTGGTATGCCGACCTGCTCGGCGCCGAGCCCTCCTTCGTCAAGGACGAGTACGTCGAGTGGCGGGTCGGACCGCACGACCACGAGCTCGGGATCCTCGACCTGAGGTACGCGCCGCAGCACGAGCAGGGCGGCTCGGTCACCTACTGGCAGGTCGACGACGTCGACGCCGCTCTCGCCGACCTGCTCGCCCGGGGCGCGACCGTGCACGAGGAGGTCCGCGACTTCGGAGGTGGCTACCGTGGCGCGGTGGTGACCGACCCCTTCTGCAACGCCCTCGGCATCATGCAGCGCCCCGCCGTACCGACGACCGGCTCGCCGGAGTCGAACGGAGAGGCGGCATGACCGTCACCCTCGCCCGCAGCTGGAACGAGACCCTGCGCGACCAGCTCGACTTCCACTACCGGCAGCTGTTCCGCCCGCGCCTGGAAGGGCTGACCGACGAGGAGTACCTCTGGGAGCCGGCCCCGGGAGCCTGGAGCATCCGGCCCCGCGGCAGCTCGACCTCGCCGGCGCCGATCGGCGCGGGTGACCTCCAGCGGGACGACGCACCCGACGAGCCCGATCCGGCCCCGGTCACCACCATCGCCTGGCGGATCGCGCACATCACCGTCGAGTGCCTCGCGATCAGGACCATGAACCACTTCGACGGACCCTCGGCGCACTGGGAGACGTGGGAGTACACCGACAGCGCCGACCGGGCGCTGGCCCAGATGGACGCGGCGTACGACGCGTGGAGCGCAGGTGTGCAGCGCCTGGGCGAGGAGGGGCTCGCCCGTCCCGTGGGTGAGCACGAAGGTCCCTGGGCCCGGTCGCCGTACGCCGACCTGGTCCTGCACATCAACCGGGAGCTGATCCACCACGGCGCGGAGATCTGCCTGCTCCGCGACCTCTACCGGACCCGGACCCAGACTCCTCAGGAGGAGACCGCATGAGCCGCGACTTCCAGGTGACCTTCGATGCCGCCGACCCGATCGCGCTGTCGCGCTTCTGGGCCGAGGTGCTCCGCTACGTGCTCCAGCCACCCCCCGGCCGTGAGATCGGACCCGACGAGGACCCGATCGAGGCCTGGATGGAGGTGCTCGAGGCGGCCGGGGTTCCCGAGGACCAGCGCGACGCCGCCTCGGCGATCATCGACCCCGAGGGCACCCGGCCGCGGGTGTTCTTCCAGAAGGTGCCGGAGCCGAAGACCGCCAAGAACCGCGTCCACCTCGACGTCCGGGCTGCGCCGGGTCTCGAGGGCGACGAGCGGATGGCGGTGCTCGAGAGCGAGTGCGACCGCCTGGTCGCGCTGGGCGCGACGCGGGTGCAGCGCTCCGAGCCCGCTCCCCCGATGAGCGCCGGGTTCATCGTCATGCAGGACCCCGAGGGCAACGAGTTCTGCTTGGACTGACGGCTGTCGGTGGTCGAGGAAGGCGCCCTGGCGCCTGTCTCGAAACCACCCCACCGCGAACGATGGTGTCGAGACGCTCGCGGCGCTCGCTCCTCGACCACCGAGGTGCGATCAGTCGACGAGATCCTGGTGCTCGGCGAGGTAGTGCTCGACCCGGCGGTCGGGCACCAGCCAGATCGCGGCGACGACGAAGAACGGCACCAGTGCGAGCCACGGATCCACGAAGGCCAGCAGGATGCCGGCCAGGTAGATGAACGGGGAGAGCTTCCCCTTCAGGTCGTTGCCGACCACGTCACGCAGGATCGGCCCGGTCACCGGCACCCGCATCATCCGCTGCTGCAGCAGGTAGTAGGCGATCGCCGCGGCCAACAGGTTGATGCCGTAGACGACAGTCGGCGTGAGCGCGACGTGCGACTCGTCGAGCCAGGCGGTGGTGAACGGGTAGAGCGACAGCCAGAACAGCAGGTGCAGATTGGCCCAGAGCACCGACCCGTCGACGTACCGGACGATCTGGAACATGTGGTGGTGGTTGTTCCAGTAGATCCCGATGTAGACGAAGCTCAGCACGTAGGTGAGCAGCCCGAACCGCGTCTCCTTCCAGAGGTCGGAGAAGTGGTCACCGTGGGGCACGTTCAGCTCGAGGACCATCACCGTGATGATGATCGCGAGCACACCGTCGCTGAACGCTTCGAGCCGGCCGGTCGACATGCGCCGATCCTAGGGAAGCGTCCGCCGCCGTACGCCGTCAGGAGCTGTAGTCGCGGAAGCCTCGTCCGGTCTTGCGACCGAGGTAGCCGGCGGTCACCAGGTGCTCCAGGAGCGGAGCCGGCGCGAAGCCCGGCTCGCGGAACTCCAGGTAGAGCTCACGCTGGATCGCCAGCGACACGTCGTTCCCGACGACGTCGAGAAGCTCGAACGGACCCATCGGCAGGGCGCAACCGAGCTTCATCGCGATGTCGATGTCGTCGGCGGTCGCGTAATGGGCCTCGAGCATCTTCACCGCGTCGTTGAGGTACGGGAACAGCAGCGAGTTGACGATGAAGCCGGCCCGGTCGCCGCAGGACACCGGCACCTTGCCGACCTGGTCGCACAGTGCCAGGACCGTCTCGTGCACGTCATCTGCGGTGGTCACCGTGGAGACGACCTCGACCAGCGTCATCACCGGTGCCGGGTTGAAGAAGTGCATCCCGACGACGTCCTGCGGCCGCTTCGTGGCCGTGGCCAGGGAGATCACCGGCAGGCTGCTCGTGGTCGTCGCGAGGATCGCACCGGGCTTGCAGATCTCGTCGAGGTTCTCGAACAGGGTCGTCTTCACCTGGAGGTCCTCGGCGATCGCCTCGACCACCAGGTCCACGGTCGCGAGGTCGTCGAGGCTCGTCGAGCCGGTGAGGTGGCCGAGAGTCTCCGCCTTGACGGACTCCTCGAGCTTGCCGCGCTGGATCGCCTTGTCCAGCGACCGCTCGACCGCGGCGCGGACGGCCTCGACCTTGGCGGCCGAGCGACCGACGTACGTGACGTCGAGTCCGGCCTTGGCGAACACCTCGACGATCCCGGTGGCCATGGTGCCCGTGCCGACCACGCCGACCATGCGCACCGGCCGGACCAGCTGCGGCCGGCGCTCGGCGTCCGGCGTGTGCGCATCGGCCACGACCACATGGCTGTCCGGACCCTCATAGGCGTAGAAACCTCGCCCGGTCTTGCGGCCGAGGAACCCGGCCGTCACCAGCTGCTTGAGGATCGGGGCCGGCGCGTGGAGACGGTCGCGGCCCTGCTTGTACATCGTGTCGAGGATCTCGTACGCCGTGTCGAGGCCGATCAGGTCGAGCAGCGCGAGCGGGCCCATCGGGTAGCGGCAGCCGAAGCGCATCGCCGCGTCGATGTCCTCGCGGGTGGCGAAGTGGGCCTCGTACATCGAGGCCGCGTGGTTGAGGTAGCCGAACAGCAGTGTGTTGGCGATGAAGCCCGCCCGGTCGCCGCAGATGACCGGGCTCTTGCCCAGCCGGCCGACCAGGCCCTTGACGTCCTCGAGCACCTCCGGCTCGGTCACCACCGTGCGCACGATCTCCACGAGGTTCTGCACCGGCGCCGGGTTGAAGAAGTGGACCCCGATGACCCGGCCGGGGTGCAGGTTGGCCGTCGAGATCTCGGTGACGCTCAGGCTCGAGGTGTTCGTCGCCAGGATCGTCGCGGGCTTCACGATCCCCTCGAGCTCGCGGAAGATCGACTTCTTGATCTCGATGGACTCGACGACGGCCTCGATCACGAAGTCGGCGTCGGCGAGGTCCTGCAGGCTCGTGGTCAGGGTGACCCGGCCCAGCAGCTCGGCCTGGTCCGCCTCGCTGAGCTTGCCGCGCTGGACGGCCCGTCCGGTCGAGTGCTCGAGGTGCTGCCGACCGCGCTCGACGGCCTCGTCGGTGACCTCGACGCCGATCACCGAGAAGCCGTTGCGGGCGAAGACCTCCGCGATGCCGGCGCCCATGGTGCCGAGACCGATCACGCCGATGGTGGTGAAGTCGCGGGCGGGCTCCGTGGTGCTGCTCGTCATACGCCGATCCTCCCACGGGGCCCCGAGCCCTCGGCGCGAGGTAGCCCCCACTCCCGCCCCGACGTCGTCGCCGGATCGAGACCGAAGCGAGCTCGCTCGCGAGGTGGCTTGACACCAGCCCGCCCTGGCCGCGGTGGCCGCTACGCGTCGGCCAGGGCGAGCACCTCGTCGGCGCATCCCCACGACAGGGTGACGCCGGCACCTCCGTGCCCGTAGCAGTGGATCACGTCGCCGACCCGCTCGAGCCGGACCTCGGGCCGGGCCGGCCGGAGCCCCACCTTGTGTCGCAGGACCCGGGCCTTGGCCACGTCGGGCACGAGGGCGGAGGCGCGACGCAGGATGTCGTCGGCGACCTCGGGTGACGGCGTACGGCTCCAGTCGCCGTCGTCGTCGGTGCCCCCCAGGACGACGTCGTCGGTGCGCGGGATGACGTACGTCGGGACCTGGCCCTCCGGTCCCTCCTCGGCCACCCACCACTCGCTCAGCCCGAACTGCTCGACGACGACCACCTGCCCGCGGACGGGCCGCGTCGTGGCGTCGCCGGCGAGGGCTCGCGACCCCAAGCCCGAGCAGTTCACGACGAGCGGCGCCTCGGGGAGCCGGGCGAGCGCCATCCGGGTGATGCTGCCTCCCTCGTCGAGCACCCGCTCGGTCAGCCAGGCGAGGTAGCGCGGCATGTCGATCACCGGCGTGACGAACGACCAGGCGTCGGCGTACGGCGCCAGCGGCTCCACCCGTTCCAGCGCGGGGACCGCGTCGATCCACCACGGATCGGGCATCGGCCGGCGGAGGAGCTCGGTGCCGTTGCGCATCGCGACGCTGTCGACGCCCTGCTCGGCGAGCCGCGCGAACTCGGCGTACGCCGACCCTCCCCAGGTCGTGACCTTGTCCTGCGGGAAGGCGAGATAGGGGTACCAGATCGCGGCAGCGACGCTCGACGTGGTCTCGAGCGGGAGGTCACGAGCAAGCACGTCGACCCGATGGCCGGCCTCGAGCAGACGCAGTGCGCAGCTGAGTCCCATGACCCCGGCGCCGACGACCACCACCCGCTCCTGCGGCATGCGGCCGAGTCTGCCGCACCGGGTAGGGTCACCGCCCGTGAGGTTGGTGGTGGCGCGATGCCAGGTCGACTACGCCGGCCGCCTCACGGCCCATCTCCCGATGGCCACCCGGGTGCTGATGATCAAGGCCGACGGATCGGTGCTCGTCCACTCCGACGGCGGTTCCTACAAGCCGCTGAACTGGATGTCACCGCCCTGCACCCTGCGTGAGGGTGTCTCCGACGACGGCGCGACGGTGTGGACGGTCACCTCGAAGGCGGACGACACCCTGCAGATCCTGATAGACGAGATCTTCAGCGACACCTCCCACGACCTCGGCGTCGACCCCGGGTTGCAGAAGGACGGCGTCGAGAAACACCTCCAGGAGCTCCTCGCCGAGCACCCCGCGCACCTCGGCGACGGGCTCACCCTGGTCCGGCGCGAGTTCCCCACGGCGATCGGGCCGGTCGACCTGATGTGCCGTGATGCCGGCGGCGCCTCCGTCGCGGTCGAGATCAAGCGCCGCGGCGAGATCGACGGCGTCGAGCAGCTCACCCGCTACCTCGAGCTGCTCAACCGCGATCCCCTGCTGGCTCCGGTCCGGGGCATCTTCGCGGCACAGGAGATCAAGCCTCAGGCACGCGTGCTGGCCACCGACCGCGGCATCGCCTGCGCCGTCGTCGACTACGACGCGCTCCGGGGCATGGACGACCCCCACGACCGGCTCTTCTGAGGAGGTCGCGTCAACAGTTTCATCATGAGATGTCGGTGCACCGCCGCTTCTCACGGTGAGCTCACCGTGTGAAGCGGCGGTGCAACTGCTGATCATGATGAAACCGCGGCCAGGTGGATCAGCACCCTCAGGCACACGACCCCGGGCAGATGATCAGGCAGCTACCGGCTCCGGCTCGTCCACGGCGGTCTCGATCGGCGTCGGCAGCCGGCCCGGGAGGAGGAACGCCGCGGCGACAGCGCCCGCGAGGCACAGCAGGCCGACGACGATGCACGAGGTCGACATCGCGGACATGAACGAGTCGTGGAACGCCGCGACCAGCTGCGGGTCGCGTCCGGCCACGGACTGGGCGACGCCGACCGAGTCCTGCGCCCGCGTGACCACGGATCCGGGCAGCGCACCGAAGGCGCCCGACGCCAGGTGTGCACCGAACACCGAGGAGAAGATCGAGCCGACGACGGCCACGCCCAGGGTCCCGCCGAGCTCCCGCGTCGCGTCGTTGACCGCGGATCCGACACCGGCCCGGGCCGGTGGGAGCACCAGCAGGATCGACTCGGTGGCCGGGGTCGAGATCAGCCCCATGCCCAGACCCATCATCACCATCTGCGGCACGATCACCGTCGTGTACGGCGTCGTGACGCTCGAGGTCGAGATCCACAGGAACGCCGATCCGAACAGCACCATCCCGGTCGTCACCACGATCTTGGTACCGATGCGCGGCGCCAGCGCGGCGCCGACCACCGACGCGACCGCGATCGACAACGCCACCGGGAGGATCCGCGCGCCGGTCGACAACGTGCCGAACCCGCGGACGAACTGGAAGTACTGCGTCACCAGGAAGATGAAGCCGAACAGGGCGAAGAAGGTCACCGTGACCGCCCCGCTCGCGGCGCTGAAGCGACGGTCGCGGAACAGTGAGACGTCCAGCATCGGGTGCGGCGTCCGCCGCTCGCGGACCACGAACGCCACGAGCAGCACGGCAGCGGCCGCGAACCCGCCCAGGGTCGCCACTGACGCCCAGCCGTGGGCCGGCGCCTCGATGATCGTGTACGTCAACGAGACCAGCATCGCCACCGACAGGCCGAGGCCCGGCAGGTCAAGGGGCGGAACCGTGCGGTCGCGTGACTCCGGCACCAGCAGGTACGCCGCACCGGCGGTCACCACGGCGAGCGGCACCAGCGCCCAGAACACGCTGCCCCAGTAGAAGTGCTCGAGGAGCACGCCCCCGGTGATCGGCCCGGCCGCGACACCGACGCCGACGACGGCACCCCAGATGCCCAGGGCGGCCGCGCGCTCGCGACGCTCGCGGAAGGTGTTGCTGATGATCGACAGCGTGGTCGGGAAGATCAGCGCGGCGAACGCGCCCATCAGGAAGCGGGCCGCCACCAGTGCGTCCGCGGACGTCACCAACGCGCCGACGGCGCTGGCCGCGGCGAAGCCCAGGAGCCCGGTGATCAGGGCGGGACGCCGGCCGAACCGGTCGGACAGGCTGCCTGCGGCCAGCACGAGGCCGGCGAAGGCGAGGTTGTAGGCGTCGACGACCCACTGCAGCTGGCGTGTGCCGGCCGACAGCTCGCGCGAGATCGACGGCAGCGCGACGTTGACGATCGTGGTGTCGAGGTTGATGGCGAGGACAGCGGCGCACACCGTCGCCAGGACCCACCCCTTGTGCACCGTGGTGCTGACTGACTGGCTCATCCGGAACTCCTGAGATTGGAACGTGTTTTCGATGTGGACATCGACAACATCAAGGTACGCCCGAATGTTTCCATCGTCAACATCCCCTATCCTCGACCTGTGAGCGCGCGAACGCAGCCGTACCACCACGGCAACCTCCGACCGGTGCTGGTCGACACGGCGGTCGAGCTCGCTCGCACCACCGGCCCGGACGGCGTCGTTCTCCGGGAGGTCGCGCGGCGGGCCGGGGTGTCGCACAACGCGGCGTACCGCCACTTCGAGGACCGTGCCGCCCTGCTCGCCGAGGTCGCGGACCGCGCGATGGCCGACCTCGAGCGGGCCATGCGGAAGCGCGCCGATGCCGTCACCGAGAGCGACCCGGCGCGCCGCGCCGTTCGGCGCCTGGGCGAGACCGGCCGGGCGTACGTCGAGTTCGCGACCACCGAGCCCGGCCTCTTCACAGTCGCATTCACCTCGCCCGAGGGCGTGGCCAGCCATCCCGACCCGGACACCCTCACCGGGCCGTACGGGTTCCTCAACTCCGTCCTGGACGAGCTCGTCGAGGTGGGAGCCATTCCCCCCGCGCACCGCGAGGGAGCCGACGTCGCGTGCTGGGCGATGGTCCACGGGTTCGCCGAGCTCCACGTGCACGGGCCCCTGCGCGAGATGCCGGCCGAGATGCGGGCGGCGATGCTCGAGCAGGTGCTGGACGTGGTCGAGCGCGGCCTGATCGGTTAGCTCAGCCGGTCGAGCGCCACCCGTCGGCGTCGCTCTCGAACACGTACGACGACCCGTTGAACACCTCGCCCGGCCTGGGCGCCCGCGCGGACCCTGGGTCGATCGCGCCCCACAGCGCGAGGATCACGCCGCCGTGCGACACCACCAGGACCGTCTCACCCCGGAACTCGTCGGCGATCCCGTCGAGCACCGCGAGCACGCGGTCAGCGGTCTCGCGCCCTGTCTCGCCGCCGGGTACACCGACCGAGAGGTCGCCGGACAGCCAGGACCGTGCCATCGCCGACTGGAACTCCCGATCGGCGGGGTGCCCCAGCAGATCTCCCGGCGGGTACTCGTGCAACCGCTCGCGGACCCGGACCGGCAGACCCAGCACCGCGGCCGCGATCTCCGCGGTCTGCACGGCCCGTGACAGCTCACTGCACATCACCGCCGCGATCTTCTCGGTGCGCAGGCGCTCCCCCAGCTCCCGCGCCTGCTCGCGGCCGAGCGCGGTCAGGCTCCCACCGGACTCGTTCATCTCGGGCGACTCGTACTCGGCCTGCCCGTGCCGCGCCACGATGATCCGCGCGGGGCAGTGGACGTCGCTCACCCGGCCAACCTAGCGAGCGTGCCGGGAGGCCCGGTTCCGAGACGGTCGCCGAGCGACCTCCTCGAGCACCGGTGGGGCGTCAGGGTGGCCGACCGGTGCCGCCCGGAGGCAGGATGCGCGGCATGCGGATCTTCCACATCGCGACGCTCGACGACTGGAAGCAGGCTCAGGAGACCGGGACCTACGCCACGTCGACGTACGGCCGGACGCTCGAGCAGGAGGGCTTCATCCATGCCGCCCGCCACGACCAGGTCCCGACCGTCCGCGACCACCACTATGCCGATGTGACCGAACCGCTGATCGTGCTCGAGGTCGACACCGACCTGCTCGACGCCGACGTCCGCGACGAGCAGGTCGGTGAGGAGATCTACCCACACGTCTACGGACCCATCCCGACCGAGGCCGTCGTCGCCTGGCGTCCCGCGCGTCTTCCCCCGATCTCGCTCGGGACGTCACGGACGCCGGCCGAGCCTCCCCCGACCGTCACCGTCGCGTTCCGCGGCTTGGCGATCGTGCTGGCCGCCGGCACCCTCGCCGCGTTCATCGGCGCCGTGATCGCCCAGTCCGACACCGACGGCGGAGACCTCCCGGTCGGCGTCTCGTTCGTCCTCTGGACCCTCACCGGCGCTCTGGCCGCCGCCGCCGTCGCTGCGTGGGCGTACGCCGAGTGGGCCGGCCGCCGGCCGGCGCCCACGACCTAGCACCCGGGCAGCACTCAGGCCGACCGCGCCACCGGCTCCCACCCGAGCTCGGCCAGTCGCGTCCGGCCCACCCCGGTCGGACGCAGACCTCGGTGGTCGTCGGCCCGGCGGACGAACCACGGCTCCGGGCCCTCGATCAGCGCCGTCGCCAGCGCGGCCGCGAGAGCACCCGCGAGGTGCTCCCGTCGCTCGGTCCAGTCCAGGCACGGCCGGGCGAACCCGCGGCGGGCCGATCGCGCCGCGGACAGATCCACGCCCCAGCCGAGCAGGCCCTCGACCCCGGACTCGGAGACGGTGTACCCGCCCGGTGCCGGGGTGAGCCAGCCGCGGCCGAGCAGGCCGTCGTGCAGCGCGACGCCGCATCGCCCGGCCACGTGGTCGTAGCAGGTGCGCGCCTCGGCGAGCGAGCGCGCCCGGCTCGACTGCCGGAGCGTGGTCACCTTCTTCTCCGGGGCGATGAGGGACAGCGACTCGAGGGCGGCTCCGACGTCCGGGGAGGCGAGGCGGTGGTACCGATGCCGGCCCTGGGCCACCACCTCGACGAGCCCGCCGTCGCGCAGCTTCGCGAGGTGCTCACTGGCGGTGGGCGGGCTGATGTCCGCCGCCCGCGCGAGCTCGGTGGCCGTCAGGGCGCGGCCGGTCATCAGGGCGTCGAGCATGGCGGCCCGGCTCGGGTTGCCGAGCAGCGCTCCGACGGCAGCGAGGTCGACGTCGTACATGGCTCCGAGCGTAGGACGACCATCCTTCGGCGCGGACCGAAGGATGGACTGCCTAGCGTCCACCCATGAGCAGCACGGAGAACCCGGGTGCGGTCGTCGAGGAGGCCGTCCGCCGGTCGCTCGACCTGATGGACACCTGGATCCACTGGGACGGACGTCCGCGGGTCAGCGAGGACGGCGACCGGATCTACACGCCCCACAAGGCGGTACGCCGGATCGCCGACCACCTGGTCGACCATCTCGCCGAGGTCGAGGCGCAGCTCGCCGGCGTCGAGACCCAGCCGGACGCGTGGCACGGCAGCCTGCTGACCTTCGAGTCCGACTGGGCGCGCTTCACCGAGGGCGACCGCGACGAGGCTCGCCAGCGACTGCCCCGGCTCGCGCGTACGTTCGCGCTCCGGCTGTCCGCAGCAGGTCCCGACGAGTGGGACCGTCCCCGCGGCGACAGCTGGACCCTGCGGGCGATCGCAGAACACCTCACCGGCGTCCTCTGGTACGCCGAGCAGGTCGGCGACCTGTCGCCTCAATAACGCTTGGGCACGAACGTCTGCTCGTGCATCGGTGGTCTCAGGTAGGGAATCTCGCGCATGGAGGGAAGCTCCACCACGTCGGGTGCCACGTCGCGGTAGGCGAACTGATCCAGCAGATGGCTGATGCAGTTCACGCGCGCGGCGCGTTTGTCGTCGGAGGGGACGACGTACCACGGCGCCTGCTTGATGTCGGTGTGCTGGAACGTCGTGTCTTTGGCCATCGAGTAGCGGACATACAGCTCATGCTCGGCCAGGTCCATGTCGGAGAGCTTCCAGCGCTTGACCGGCTCTGCATTGCGCGCCTCGAACCGACGCCGCTGCTCCTCGAAGGAGACCGAGAACCAGTACTTGAGAACGGTGATCCCCGACCTGACCAGCATCCGCTCGAACTCCGGGCAGGATCGCAAGAACTCCTCGTGCTCCTCTTCGGAGCAGTAGCCCATCACCCACTCGACGTTCGAGCGGTTGTACCAGCTGCGGTCGAACAGCACCATCTCGCCCGCGGCCGGGAGGTGCTCGACGTAGCGCTGGAAGTACCACTGCGTCCGCTCGCGCTCGGTCGGCTTGGGCAGCGCGACGACCCGGACCGTGCGGGGGCTGGTTCGCTCGGTGATCCGCTTGATCACGCCGCCCTTTCCCGCCGAACCGCGGCCCTCGAAGACCACCGCGACCTTCAGGCCCTGCGACGCGATCCAGTACTGCAGGAGGACCAGCTGCTCCTGGAGTCGCTCCATCTCGTTCTCGTAGACGGTGGACTTCAGGTTCCCGCGCTTGGTGTACTCCGCCGGGTGATGGCCAGGCGGTGCCGTCGCGCCACCCGCGTCGTCGGCCCCCTCGGGCGGTCGTGTGCTCATGGCGCCTCCTTCGGCCTCACGGTGCTACGCCTGCCGGGGGGTGACAAGAGTCGTTCGTCCGCCGTGGTCAGCCCCCGGCGGCGCGCGGGGCTGACGGGTCGGAACCGTCGGCACCGCCCTCACGGGCGACGTACTCCTCGATGTTCTCGAGCACGTCCGCGTTGCGCCGGACGACGGCGAGCAGATCGGTCATCGACGCGATCTCCTCGACCTGCTCCTTGATGAACCACTGCAGGAACTGCTCGGAGGCGAAGTCCGACTCCTCCCGCGCGATCACCAGCAGGTCGTTGATCTGCCCGGTGACCCGCTTCTCCTGCTCCAGTGCCAGCTCCACCGGAGCGACGACGTCGGGGAACGACGACACCGGCGCCCCGATGCCCGGGATCGCGACCTCGGCATCGGTGTCGAGGAGGTAGCGCACCATCATCATCGCGTGGCTGCGCTCCTCGAGCGCCTGGGCGTAGAAGTGCGCCGCCATCTGCGGCATCGTCATCGCGTCGTAGTGCACCGCGCAGGCGACGTACTGGTTGTGCGCGGCGAGCTCGTGGCCCACCTGCTCGTTGAGACGCTCGACGAAACGGGATGCGGGCACCGTGACTCCTCGGGTTTCGGCAGGCCTCAGGCGGCCTTGACCAGCTTGCGCTTCTTGACCGTATAGCCCTGCGGCAGGGTGCCCTCCTTGAGCATGCGGATGGGACAGCGCTTGCAGCGCTGGTCGCTCACGCAGCACTTCGTCTTCGGCTTCTTCGCCTTGGACTTCTTGGACACGACGCGGAGCCTAGCGAATCAGGTGAGCCTTACCTAACCCTCGCGTCGTCGCTCTGGTCGGCGGTGGCGTCCGCCGAGCTCAGCACCTGCTGGACCAGGCCGCGGTCGTCGTCGGCGACGTACACGGCGTAGTCACCGGCGTACACGTAGCCCGCCCAGGCCGGCACGTCCTTGCCCGTGTCATCACGCCGGACGCCCGGTCCGTGCAGGGGATCGAACGTCGCCGAGACGTAGAACCCGACGCCTCCATCGGGACTGCAGGCCGGCTGGCTGGGTGGTGTCCACCGCTCGAACGGGAACTCGCAGTTCTCCACGTCCGACCGTGTCCAGCCTGTCGGGATGTCGACCTGGACGCCTCGATACTCGATCGTCTTCCATCCGTCGGGCGCCGACGCGTCCGGCACGACCGAAGACCGTGGATCGTCGGATCCGGCGCACGACGTGAGGACCGCCAGCACGAACACGGCACCCACCGCGCCGACCACGCGTTGCCGAACGGCCCGCGATCCCTGCATGACGGTCATGGTGACTCAGACGCGACGTCGTGACCTGCGGTTCCCGCGCGCCTCAGGGTGCCGCGATCACCGCCATCGTGCACCGGGAGATGCACACGAGCCGGTCGTGCTCGTCGACGATCCGGACCTCCCAGACCTGGCTGCGACGGCCGAGCGAGATGGGCCGTGCCGTGCCCGTGACCCAGCCGGAGGTGACCGGTCGCAGGTGGTTGGCGTTGATCTCCATGCCGACACACGCCGTACCGGGGACAGCAACGAACGTGGCCGCGCAGCTGACCAGGCTCTCGGCGAGCAGCACCGAAGCACCGCCGTGCAGGATCCCGAAGGGCTGCCGCGTCCGGTTGTCGACCGGCATCCGAGCGATCAGGTGGCTCGCACCGAGCTCGGTGAACTCGATGCCGAGGTGGCCGATCGCACTGTCGGCGCTCATGTGGTTGGCGTGCTCCAGGTCGGGTGTGGCGTGCCAGATCGCAGAGGCTCATCGCCGGGGCACCTGCCGGAAGGCTGTGGGCTGCCGCCCTGGCGGCGGCGTGCTGGTCGTCCGGGCGTGCGACCCGGGAGTCGAGTTCGGTGACGGTGTTTCGGGACATGGTCCCCATGCTTCCGGCTCCACGTCGCCGACACAGGCGTGGAACTACCCCACCTGGAGGGTCGGCCGGCTTCGCCCACGAACCACCAGACCCACGGCCAGCACCAGTGCCGCGACCAGAGCCGCACTGAACCAAGGTGTGCCGAACCACTGAGCGAAGTCGGTCTGAACGCGTTGGTGGGAGCGAGGCCTCGAGGGTCTCGAGGGACTTCCGTCAGTACATCGGTGGGGGGAACATCGCCCCCCGGACTACGCCAAGGTGCGAGACGTGACCGTGAAGGACCCGGGCCGCACCAGCACCGAGATCAGGTAGTGAACCGGCCGTCCCGGGATGTGCTCCACCGCCGTCGACGGCGACTCCTGGATCGTCATCGGAGCCGCCTGCGCGGTGACGTAGTAGGTGACGACGCCGGTCGCGGACGGCGGGGCGTCGATGGCGTCGATTCGCCAGCCGGCCGTGTGCACGTGGCCGCCAGCGGCGTAGTAACCGTGGATCGTGTGCGCGAGGTGGCGACACCCCGCACAGTCCTTGCTCATCGCGAGGTAGGCCGCCGTCCGACCGGTGTTCTGCATGCGTGTCTCTTCGGCGGCCCACCGCCGGATGAAGTGCTGCGCACTCTCCGCCTTCCGCGGCTTCACCTTGGGCAATGTCATCCAGACGTTGCTTCTGAGTTAGAGGGGGGGCCGACTATAGACGAGCATATGCATGATGGGCCTTGGCCTAGTTCAGCAAAAGCGTCACATGTTAAGCCGCGGCCTAGCACAGCGTTGCTATGTCTACCCTCATGTCCGTCAGCATTGTCCGGAGCCATCCAGGTCGGAGCTACACTGGCGCAGCATTGGGTCAGTGCTGCATGAGCCGCAGCAGGTTCAAATGAGTGTGGCGAAGTAGCGGAGTTGAATACTGTTCGTACCGATACCGATTCCGTTGCCGATTTCGATACCGATTTTCCACCGATTAGGTTTTGTACCTCCCTGCAGATCATTTGGAGGGGGTTCGCCGATTCCCCAACAATTATCAAAAAACGGAGAGATTTTGAAGTCCGAGAGAGCAGGCGCAGCAAACGTCGCAGCAAACGTCGTCCAAAGCCAAAGCCAAAGTATTCAACGGGACTGTGGTGGTTCGGAGAGGGTGCGGAGGTAGTGAAGTTTAAAAACTCCACTGGTGCGTTTATTATGTAGAGTATAAGGAAACTACTCTACAAAGTGTGCGTTTGTATTACTCCGCAGCAAAAAACAATAATCACAGTTTCTCAACCGTTTTCTTATTAATTGCCGCAGAGTAAAAGGAGCGTATGTGTGGCAGTAACAGCCGAAGCCATTTCTACCACAGGAGCGAAGTTTCTCTGACTAGTGGACGTCCTATGGTGCTGGGTGCGGAAAGGTGCATGGCGCAGAAGCGCTGGGGTCAGAGAAATGCGGAAAAGGATCGTCTGTATTGTCTGTTTGTTTATTTGTGTCTTTATTAGATTCACAGGTTGCTTTTGACACAATTTCCTGTATAGCTAAAGAAACTTACATATGTTGAAGAATCCTAATATAGCGTCTTCCAATAAAGTTGTTCTTGTTTTTGGTTTTTTGTCTATTTTATGTTGTTTTTATATTTTTCCTCCAACTTTTCCATCCCCTATATTGATCATAATTGTGGATATAAACTTAAGAAATACTAAAAATTAAAGTACATAAAAACATAAACTTAAATAAAATTACATAAACTTAAAAACATAAAGCATAACAAATAAATAATTAAAAACATAAAACATAAAACAAAACTTAATCTAAAAATACATATTTCCAATAAAAATAAAAATATAAATACAAAAAATAAATAATAATACAAGGAAGTTTATATCCAAGCTTAAAGTTCATAGTTAAGAAGGTGTTAGGAGACCCAAAGAGAAAGACTTCTGGTCAATCTCTTCGCCAGAGGGCCATCCTTTTTGAATGTCCGGTCTTGAAATGTTATAGTGGTGTGTTATTAGGCCTCGGAACTTAGCCTTAATGGTGGTGGGAGATCAGGTGGTATTATGGAGCCTGGTGTAGACATTATCTAAATATATAGCATATTGAGCAATGCCATATATTAGATTAGCGATATGTTCCGGTCTATCTAGACAGAGTCCATAGAGACTAAAGAAAAGTGGTCTGACTTCTGGGCACCAGCGAAGCATATGAGGGCCATCTTCGTAGTTTCCACAGAGGGTGCAGTGTTGATCCAGTCCAGTGAAATGGCGAAGCCTGTTTCTAGAAGGAAGAGAGTTAAAGGCTGCTCTCCAGATAACTTCCCTTACCTTAGGGGGAAATTCCGTCTTCCAGAGTGTTTTCCACTTGAACCGGAGTGTTTTGAGTTGTGGCTGCCGTACAAGTTTTGGAGGAACGACAGGTGTAATGCATTTTGGTTTGATGATATACTTTATCTGCTTATGTGTCCAGTCCTCCTCTATGACACCGCCAGAATGTTTTTGAATATGATGCCAGGCTATCAGGGCATTAATGAGTGTATAGTCCCCTGAGTGAGCCCGCCAGCCACGCCAACCTGGAGATTTTCGGGCTTCTTGAAGGAAGGCATGAGCTGGTAAAGCATTTGGAATGGTGGTTACTTTTGTGAGGAGATGGTGTCCCCACGGTGTGTCTTGGTGTATTATGGCTTGGTGATAGAGGTGAGCGGCATAAGTCTGGATTTCCCTTTGGACGTCCGGCGCATTTATGCCTCCGCATTTCTTTGGAAGCAAGGCAATCGGTCTACTCGGGTGTATACAGCTCTTTCCAAATATGAATTTCCACGCCATACTTTGGATTGTTTTGATTTGTGCTTGACTAGGGGCGATAAGCGTTGCTATATACCAAGCCTTACTGAGGATTAAAGACTTGCATATAAGCACCCTGCCAGCATAGGTGAGTGATTTGCGGCATCCTAGTTCAGCCATCTTTTGGTTCATGACAGCTATTTTACTATCCCAGGTATTAGTGTTATTAAAATTGTTCAGTGGGAAAGTAAAACCTAGGGTGGGAGGGGGTTGGTTGATCGGTGTGAGTGTGAAGGGTGTGTTTTGTATGGGTGGGGTGTTGGAAAGAGGTGTTAAAGCAGATTTGCCCCAGTTTACAACTGCTCCAGAGACATCGGAGTATTGTTGCAGTAGGGCGATTAACTTCATCACATTCCTGTCGTCCAGTATAAAAAACGTTGAGTCGTCGGCAAAGGCTGCATTTGTTAGAGTTCCTTTGGGAGTGGCAACTCCTGCTATTTCCACTCTGGCTGCTGCAAGTAATGGCTCGAGTGCCAGAACAAATAAGAGTGGAGCAATTGGGTCACCTTGAGGAACTCCTTGCCTGCATTGCACAGCTTCTTCGTTGTTGTCGACAGCCACTGACGCAATCCTGCTGTAGAATAAATCCTCGATGGTACGAGTAAATTCCGCTGGGAAGCCAAAGGTGTGAAGACAATGGGATAGCCACTTATGATTGACTTTGTCATAGGCTTTTGACCAATCTAGAGAGAGCAGATATGATCCTTTTTGCCCAGAGCTAAGTACAGTGTCGATAGTGAGTGCTGAGTGGTGAATGCGTCTACCAGCGATGAAGCCGGTTTGTTCTTTCCCTATCAGAGTGTCTAAGATGCTTTGAGTTCTGTTGGCTAATATCCGACTGAAGATCTTGAGATCGCAGTTCTCCAGGGTTATCGGCCGCCAGTTGGCTAGATTCTCCAAGCCAGTTTTCTTTTTAGGGATGAGAACACATTTGGATTGCGACCATGAGATTGGTGCGCATTTGCCAGTGAGTAGAATTTCATTGAACATTCGTGTCAGAGGCATTACCAAAGTGTCCCCGAAGTGTTTGTAGAATTCTGAAGGGATGCCATCTGGTCCGGGAGCTTTACCATTTGGCGAGTGTGTTATTGCATTCACCACTTCTTCCTGTGTGATCGGTAGGATAAGTGATGCTGTTTGAGCGGGGTTGAGTTTTGGACAGTGCCAGGGGAAGTTATCCGCTTGTTGGACGTCTCTCCTTTCCCATTGCTGTTGGAGATGGTCCCTACATGCTTCAGCTTTTCCTCTAGCATCTGTGATTGTCCTTCCATTGACTTGCAAGTCAGGTATTTTGGCGAATTGCAGTCTCTGACTAAAGCGACTGAAGAAATAACTAGATGACCTTTCGCCTTCTTCTAGCCAGCGAGCGCCAGATTTGATAGCCAGGCGTGAGGCCAAGTCATTTTCCAGTTTGCTTAGCTTAGTAGAGACTGATTCAATGTTCTTTGTTATTTCAGGTGTTAGTGTGCGCTGCCTGAGATTTTGAAGTCTATTAGTGAGATTCCTGATCGAATCTCTTTTTTGTGTTCTTGTTTTTTGCCAAAGTTCGAGCATAGTTTCCTGACTTTGCATTTGAAGTCGTCCCACTCAAACGTTGCATTAGTGTCCGTTATGAGCTGTCCTATGTCTTCATTGACCTTTTTGTTCTTGAGTGTTCCTAAATTTAGTCTCCATGGTGGTGCTACTTTCCTCTGTGTATCCAGATTATCCAGAACAAGGATGCTGTGATCTGATAGAAGTCCAGGGCCCTCTAATCTAAATCTACTGCCAGGCTTGAGCTGTGAATCCGGAGCGAAAATGTAGTCAATCCGGGAGGAGCGTTGAGTTGTGGTTGATGGATGGTTGTATGTGGGTTTAGGTCGTCTGTTACTAAGAAGATAGTGGGTATCCAGGTGGTGTTCGAGCAAGTCGTTCACCATACCTGGATTATCACTAGTTGTTTTTGCAGAGCGGTTTTTATGTAGTACCAGATTGAAGTCCCCAATTACCCAAGAGAGTGGGGGCAATGGGGGGAAGCGAGTCCAAAAGAGTGACTTTCTGGTTCCGCTTTCTGCTGGGGCATAAATAGCTCTAATGTTCGTTGTGAAGTATGGGATTTGTAGTTTGCGATCTCCTCTAGCTACATGTGTGAAGGTAAAGTCTATGATGCGGCCTTCGGAGAAAGTGTTGACTATGTTGATCGAGTTGTTATAGTTGGATAGGATTGCTATTCTGCCCGATGGGTCGAAAAACATATCTGTTTTCCAGTAGTAACGTGCTAGCGATTCTATTTCCTCTATCTTTTTAGCAATGTTGGTTGATTGTCGTTTGGTGTTGTGCTTGTATATTTCCTGAAGTACGATGACGTCAGCTTTGAAAGAGAGTAGCCGACGTAACACTCTGTCTTGCCTTTTTAGGGTCGGCAAGCCCGTTTACATTCCAAGAAATTACTCTCATTGGGAGGAGGTGATATGTTCG
>CAWEUA010000012.1:0-49630 GCA_963812055.1 uncultured Actinomycetota bacterium | reverse complement strand
CATGGTCAATTCTTTCGACGCGACGTAACGCTCGAGCCCTCCCGTGACAGGTGGTGGACAGAACGTCCCACCACCCCCCGGAGGACACCATGACCAAGACCCAGTTGAAGCGCGTCGCCGCGATCGGCGGGTCGCTCGCCGTGATCGCCGTGGGCGGAGGCTACGCCGCAGGCGCGTTCGCGCAGGACGGGACCCACGCCCCCACCGTGGTGAAGGTGAACCATCACGGCGGCCAGTCCGCCGCCAAGAAGCACCACGGCCAGACCACCAACCACGGACGTCACCTGGCCCTCGGACACGCCAAGGCCGCCTCGGACGATCCGAGCGACGACCCCGCCGACGAGCCGGGTGACGAGCCCACCGATGAGCCGGGCGACGACCCGAGCGACGAGCCCACCGACGAGCCCACCGATGAGCCCGGCGACGACGCCGGTCAGCACGACGGTGACGACCAGGGTGAGGACGGCGATCACCAGGGCGAGGACGGCGACGATCAGGGCGAGGACGGCGGCGATCACCACGGCCCGAGTGACCACTCCGGCCCCGGTGACGGCGACGACCAGGGCGAGGACGACGGCGACCACTCCGGCCCAAGCGACCATTCCGGCCCCGGCGGCGGCTCTGACGACGACAATGGCGACGACGACGGCGGAGACGACAACAGCGACGACTGAGCCGTCGACGGCGTACGGAAGGACCGACGCGTGACCAACGGCTCGCTCCAGTGCGACATACCGACCCTCGAGCCGGACGACGACCTCGTCGACCGGCTCGCTGGGCTCGCCGCCGCCTCGAGGCCCTCTCGAGGCGGCGTGGTCGTGCCCGTCGCCTTCGGCGGGCCGGCGGCGCGCGCGGTGGCCGTCGCCGCCGCGGTCGCGGCGATCACGGCCGGTGGCGCGGCCGCGGCGACCCAGCTCGCGCATCGAGCGACGCCCGAGCCTGCGCCGCCGATCACCTCGGTCGGCACCCCTTCACCGGACGACTCAGGTCGGCACCACGAGCACAGTGGTCCGGCCGCCCCTCCCATGGTCGACACCGCAGACGCCCCGAAGGATCACCAGCCGGGTGAGGTGACCCAGCAGCCCCCGGCAGTGTCGCCACCCCGCGCCGACGACCACAGCGACCCCGGTCCCCTCGCCGACGACTCGCCGGAGCCCGACCCGACCACGGGCCCGGGCGACGACCATCACCACGGTCATCACGGTCAGGACGACGGGGACGACGACTCCGACCACTCGGGTCCAGGCTCGGACGGCGACTCCGACGACGGCTCCGACAGCAGTGGCCCGGGCGGCGGATCGGACGACGGATCGGACGGCGGATCGGACGGGCCCGGCGGGTCAGGCAGTTCCGGGGACTCCGACGGCTCGCACAGTGGCTCGGGTGACGACGGAGCAGGCGATTAGCACCGTCGTCGCGGCCGACGACGAGACGATCGCGCGGGCCAAGAAGGGCGATCATGCGGCCTGGCGCGCCCTGTACACGGCCCACGCCGGCCGGTTGCTGGTGTGGCTGCGCTCGCTCCCGTCGGGCGACGCCGGTGTCTCGGCCGAGGACCTGGCTTCTGAGACGTGGCTGACGGCCGCGAGCAAGATCGCGGACTTCCGCGGGTCGAGCGACGACTTCGCCGGCTGGCTGTTCGGGATCGCCCGCCTCCAGGCTCGCAACGCGGGACGCCGTACATCGCGCCGGCGTACGGCGCCGGCCACGACCGAGGTCCTCGACCTCACCCAGCAGGGGCACACGCCGGCGGCCAGCGACGTCCCGGACTCCGAGCGCTGGATCTCCTGGGTGCTCTCCCACCTGCCCGCGCGCGAGCGCCAGGTCGTCGCCTGCCTCGAGGTGGTCGGGCTGGACGTGGCCTCCACTGCGGCGGCGCTGGGGATGAACGCATCGGCGGTCCGCGTCGCGCACCACCGCGCCCTGAAGAAGCTCCGGGCGCTCGGCGCGATCGAGGCCGGGGCCACCTGAGTCAGGTCGTGGCGGCGTCTCGCCGCCGCTGCTCGAGCAGCGCACGATGGGTCGGGTGCCAGGCCAGGGGTTGGTCGTCCGGGCCGACATTGACCTCCACGATCCGGCTGCGGGCCATCACCCGCTCCCCGTCGCGCACCTCCTGCTCGAAGCCGGCCGAGGTGGTGCCGACGGTGACCACGCGGCTCCGCACCGTGTAGGGCTCGGCCCGGAGGTTGATCTGGCCGACGTAGTCGATCTCGCTGCGGACGATCACGGTGCGGACGGTGTCGTCGACCTTCGCCTCCTGCAGAACGCCGACCAGCAGGTCGACCTGGGCGATCTGGGTGTAGTCGAGATACCGGAGGTTGTTCACGTGGCCCAGCAGGTCGACGTCGGAGAACCGCACGTGCACCGGTCGTTCGACGACGCCGTTCGGCCCCCAGCCGTCGCCGCCGCGGGGCGCCGCCCGGTCCGACAGCGGGGACGGGCCGAGGTGAGTCAGCAGCCGCTCACGCTCCTCCTCGGTCATCCGCCGCGGGCGCCCGGAGGCGAACACGAACGGCGTCAGCAGGGTGGTGGCCCGGCCGTGGACGACCGGGGCGTCGACCGGACCTGAGAAGAGCTCGTAGCCGAGCGTGAAGGACGCCGCGCGCACCTGGGTGGACCACACCGACACGGACAACGGGGCGTCGACCAGCCGCAGCGGGGCGAGGTAGTCCACGACGGTGTTGACCACGACGAGACCCTCACCCGGGTTGGGCGTGGGTGACGTGTTGTGGTGCCGCAAGAGGTCGAGCCGGGCCTCCTGGAGGTAGTCGACGAAGGCCACGTTGCTGATCACGTCTCCGTGCTGGTCGGCCCGACGCATCTGGCACTCGTACACGTGGCGCACGAGCCGATCCTGCCAGCCGGGCCGGTCACGCCCGGACTAGGGTGTCGAGGTGCCCGAAGCCGTCCTCGTCTCCGCCGCCCGCTCCCCCATCGGCCGTGCCGTGAAGGGCTCCCTCAAGGACGTCCGCCCCGACGATCTCGTCGCGCAGATGATCCGGACGGCGCTCGACCAGGTCCCCCAGCTCGACCGGCACGCCGTCGACGACGTCTACCTCGGCTGCGGCCTCCCGGGTGGCGAGTCGGGGTTCAACATGGCGCGCATCGTGAACGTGATGAACGGGATGGACGACGTCCCCGGCGCCACCATCACCCGCTACTGCGCCTCCTCGGTCCAGACCACGCGGATGGCGTTCCATGCGATCAAGGCCGGCGAGGGCGACGTGTTCGTGTCCGCCGGCGTCGAGACCGTCTCCCGCTTCGCGAACGGCAGCTCGGACTCCTGGCCGGACACCCGCAACCCGACGTACGCCGATGCGGTCGCGCGGACCTCCGACCGAGCCGAGAACGGCTCCGGCGGCGAGGCCTGGCACGACCCCCGCGAGGACGGCGTGCTGCCCGATGCCTACATCGCGATGGGGCAGACCGCCGAGAACGTCGCCACCTTGCGCGGCCTCACCCGGCTGGAGCTCGACGAGTTCGGCGTCCGCTCGCAGAACCTCGCGGAGAAGGCGCTCGCCGACGGGTTCTGGCAGCGTGAGATCACCGCGGTCACGACTCCGGACGGCACCGTCGTGTCCGCGGACGACGGACCGCGGGCGGGTGTGACGCTCGAGGCCGTCGCCGGCCTGAAGCCGGTCTTCCGTCCCGACGGCGTCGTCACCGCCGGGAACTGCTGCCCGCTGAACGACGGCGCGGCCGCGGTGGTCGTGATGTCCGAGACCCGGGCTGCCGAGCTCGGGATCACCCCGTTGGCGCGGATCGTGGCCACCGGGGTCAGCGCCCTCTCGCCGGAAATCATGGGCCTCGGCCCGGTGGAGGCGTCCCGGCGCGCGCTGGCTCACGCCGGGATGACGATCGACGACATCGACCTGGTCGAGATCAACGAGGCTTTCGCGGCCCAGGTCGTGCCGTCGTACCAGGACCTCGGCATCGACCTCGACCGCCTCAACGTCAATGGTGGCGCGATCGCCGTCGGGCACCCCTTCGGGATGACCGGAGCCCGGCTCCAGGCGACCATGCTGAACTCGCTCGACTGGCACGACAAGTCCCTCGGACTGATCACGATGTGTGTCGGCGGCGGCCAGGGCATGGCCCTGATCCTGGAGCGCCTGGCCTGACGCGGCGCGCCGCGATCTGCGGAACCGGGGGTCTCCTCGATACCCTGCCCTCATGTCCGAGGCCCGGGGGACGCGCTGGCTGGACGGCGACCAGCAGGCGTCCTGGCGTGCCTTCGCGGTGGGCGTCACGCTGCTGCTCGACCGGCTCGACGCCGACCTGCAGAAGGCCTTCGACCTCTCGCTGACCGAGTACGAGATCCTCGTCCGGCTCTCCGAACGTCCCGGTCGCTCGATGCGGATGGCGCAGCTCGCCGACGCGCTGGCACACAGCCGCAGCCGGGTCACCCACACGGTCGCGCGGATGCAGCGCACCGGGCTCGTCCTCCGTGCGGCCTCACCCGAGGACGGTCGCGGCATCGTCTGCACGCTCACCGACCGCGGGTACGACCTGCTCGTCGAGGCCGCGCCGATCCACGTCCACGGCGTCCGCGACTACCTGGTCGACCTGTCGAGCCGCGAGGACATCGCCGCGCTCGGCCGGGTGATGAACGCCGTCACCGACCGGCTCATCGAGTGCCATCCCGAGGCCGACCTCCGGCCCTAGGGGCGGGTGAGCCGCCGGTGCGTGACCCGGTGCGGACGGGCGGCCTCGATGCCGAGGCGCTCGACCTTGTTCTCCTCGTAGGCGGCGAAGTTGCCCTCGAACCAGAACCACTTGGCGGGATCCTCGTCGTCGCCTTCCCAGGCGAGGATGTGGGTCGCGATGCGGTCGAGGAACCACCGGTCGTGGGACGTGACGACGGCACAGCCGGGGAACTCGAGCAGCGCGTCCTCGAGGGACTGCAGGGTCTCGACGTCGAGGTCGTTGGTCGGCTCGTCGAGCAGCAGCATGTTGCCGCCCATCTTCAGCGTCAGCGCGAGGTTCAGCCGGTTGCGCTCACCGCCGGACAGCACCCCCGCCCGCTTCTGCTGGTCGGGGCCCTTGAAGCCGAACGACGCGACGTACGCCCGTGAGGGCATCTCGAAGTTCGCGACCTTGATGTAGTCGAGCCCGTCGGACACGATCTCCCAGACGTTCTTCTGCGGGTCGAGACCGCCACGGCTCTGGTCGACGTAGGAGATCTTGACCGTCTGGCCGACCTTGAGCTCGCCCCCGTCCGGCTCCTCCTCGCCGACGATCATCCGGAACAGCGTCGTCTTGCCGACGCCGTTGGGTCCGATCACACCGACGATGCCCGCCCGCGGGAGCGTGAACGACAGGTCGTGCATCAGGGTCCGGCCCTCGAAGCCCTTGCTCAGGCCGTGTGCCTCGAGCACCACGTCACCCAGCCGCGGACCGGCCGGGATGTTGATCTCGGCGGTGTCGATCTTGCGGGCGCGATCGGCCTCGGCGGCCAGCTCCTCGTAGCGCGAGAGGCGTGACTTGCTCTTCGCCTGCCGGGCCTTCGGGTTGGACCGCACCCACTCCAGCTCGCGCTCGAGCATCTTGGCGCGCTTGGCGTCCTTCTGGCCCTCGATCTTGAGGCGCTCCTGCTTGGTCTCGAGGTACGTCGAGTAGTTGCCCTCGTAGGGGTGGGCCTTGCCCGCGGTCGAGCTCGAGGATCCACTGGGCGACGTTGTCCAGGAAGTACCGGTCGTGGGTGACGGCGAGCACGCAGCCGGGATACGACGCGAGGTGGCCCTCCAGCCACTGCACCGACTCGGCGTCGAGGTGGTTCGTCGGCTCGTCGAGCAGCAACAGGTCGGGCTGCTGGAGCAGCAGCTTGCACAGCGCCACCCGGCGACGCTCACCACCGGACAGGGTGTCGACGATCGCGTCGGGTGGTGGGCAGCGCAGCGCGTCCATCGCCTGGTCGAGCCGGCTGTCGAGGTCCCACGCGGAGGCATGGTCGAGGTCGGTCTGCAGCTCGCCCATCTCGGCGAGGAGCGTGTCGTAGTCGGCCTCGGGGTCGGCGAGCGCCTCGGAGATCTGGTTGAAGCGGTCGAGCTTCCCCTTGATCTCGTGGACGGCCTCCTCGACGTTCTCCAGGACGGTCGTGCCCTCGGTCAGCGGAGGCTCCTGCTGGAGCATGCCGACGGTCGCGTCGGGGTCGATGACCGCGTCGCCGTTGTTGGCGTGCTCGAGCCCCGCCATGATCTTGAGGAGGGTCGACTTGCCCGTGCCGTTCGGGCCGACGACACCGATCTTGGCGCCGTGCAGGAACGACAGGGTGACGTTGTCGAGGACCACCTTGTCGCCGTGTGCCTTGCGCACGTTCCGCAGGGTGAAGACGAAGTCAGCCATGATCGGCAACCCTACGGGGCGACCGCCGAGATCGACGGATCGGCAGCGGCCTCAGGCGGCGTCCATGGCAGCCTCCTCCTGCGGCTCCGGGGCGGCCGTGAGCTTGCGTCGCTGGAAGGCACTGGTGCCGCGGTTGAGGTCGTGCCCGACGAAGGCCGCCTCGACCTCGAAGGTGGTGACCTCGAGCCCCGCCTTGTTGGTCCAGACGTGGGCGCTCAGCTTGCCGTGGAGCACGACCGGGTCGCCGCGGCGGAGCGAGCGGTCGCAGTTCTCCGCGAGGGTGCGCCACGCGTTCACGGAGTACCACTGGGTGTCGCCGTCCTCCCAGCTGTCGGTCTTGCGGACGTAGCGCCGCGGGGTGGTGGCCACCCGGAAGGAGGCGACCGGGGCGCCGCCGGCCTCGCGCAGGGTCACGTCACCGCCGAGCCAGCCGGACAGGGTCACGTAGGTCTCGTTCATGGGTCACTCCTGGTGTGTGAAGGGTCGGACAAGGTGCGACCGAGCCTCAGGAGCGGCGCCGACATCCAGGCCCTCGCGCGCGACGGCCTGTGGGGAGGCCCGGGCGGAGGGTCTGCTGTGGACGGAGAGCGGGCTAGCGAAGCGCGCGGGCGAGGCCGTCGCGCACCTCGTCGTACGCCGCCAGCTCGGTGCGCACGGGCAGCACCACGAGCTCCTCGGCCACCGACGAGATGGCCGACCGGAGCCTCCGGTCGGCGGTACGGGCGCGCGACCGTGCGGTGGCCGCGACCAGGAACCGGCACAGCAGCGCCAGCAGCAGGCCCAGCACGACGCCGCCGAGGAGCAGCAGCACCGGCACCGGGAAGCCCGCGACGTCCGGCGTCTCGGGTCGGGTGACACCGAACTGCGGGTCGAGGAGCACGACGCCCGACCAGACGAGCCCGGCGACGGCCGCGAGAAGCAGCAGCCACTGCAGCACGCGCACCAGGCCGGCCCAGGCGGGCATCCGCTCGGTGTTCAGGTGGGTCTGGGTCAGCGCCGCGTCGAGCCGGTCGCTCAGATCGGGCAGCCGGGCCACGGACGCGCGGCGTACGGCCTCCGCCCAGGGTCGCGACAGCGGGGCAGTCACCTCGTCGGCCACGGCACGCACCTCGGAGTCGACCCGCGCGCGCTGGACCTGGGTCGGCGCGGGCATCGACGAGCGGCCCCGGGCGGTGAACTCCGCCCCGTCCTTGCCGAGGTCGAGATGCAGCCGCTTGAGCGGGTCGGGCCGCAGGCGCGACACCCAGGAGGTCACCGGCCAGCCCGTCGCCCTGCGCCCGCGGACGCGGGTCGCGGCCTCGACCGCCTCCACCAGGGTCGGGACCCCGGCGGCGTCCGCGAAGGCGTCCTCGAGGGTCGCGATCCGCTCCTTCGACAGCTCCGGGTGACCGCTGGTGCCGGTCGCGTCGGAGAGCTGTTGCGCCGCGTGACGCAGGTCTGCCTCGAGCCGTGACCGGGTGACCTGCTTGGCCCGCACCCGGTCGGCGATCGCGTAGCGCAACGCGTCGATGCCCTCGCCCGTGCGGGCACTGGTGGCCATCAGCGGCACCCGCTCGAGACCGTCGGCGTCGAGCAGCCGACGGATGTCGTCGAGCATCGACTGGCGGCGGTCGTCGGGCACCTCGTCGACGTGGTTGAGCACCACCATCATCACGGCCCAGTGCGTGGCCATCGGGGCGAGGTAGCGGTCGTGCACGGCAGCGTCGGCGTACTTCTGGGGGTCGAGCACCCAGATCATCAGGTCGGTGAGCTCGATCAGCCGGTCGACCTCGAGGTGGTGGGACACCTCGGTCGAGTCATGGTCGGGCAGGTCGAGCAGGACGACGCCCTGGAGCGCCTGGTCCTCCTTGCCGAGGTCGAGCAGGGAGTCGCGCATGACCTGGTGGCGCGGAGCGATGCCGAGGTACTCGAGCAGCTCACTGGCGCCGTCCTTCCCCCACACGCACGCGGTGGCCCACGACGTCGTGGGACGGCGTACGCCGATCGGCGAGAGCTCGACCCCCGCCAGGGCGTTGAACGTCGACGACTTGCCCGATCCGGTGGCGCCGGCGAGTGCGACGACGGTGTGGTCGGCGGTCAGTCCCAGACGTCGCGAGACACGCTCGACCGTGGCGTCCGCGCGGTCGACGGCCTGCTCGTCCAGGCGCCCGCGAGCCGCCTCGCTGGCCTGCCCGAGAGCCTCGATCCGGTCACCCAGATCCGAGCCTCGAGACACCAGCTTCCTGGCGCCTTCCAACAAGGAGGTCACTCTGCTCCCTCGCGACACTCACGTGATCTGTCGTCACTGAGCGTAGTGGGCCGCGCGGTACGGCCGTGGGACCACGTACCCCCGGGCGCCGTGCTCAGTACGAGTGCAGGCTGTGCGGCTCGGCGTTGGCGTAGCGCAGGTCGTCCACCGCGCGGGCCGCGTCGCGGAGCCGATCGGCGCCCTCCGGCTCGATCGCGAGGCTGGCGAGCAGGTCGAGGTAGCGGTGGCGTTCCTCGTCGAGCAGAGCCCGGCACGCGGGTCTCGAGCTGGGCGCGGGCTCGCTCGGCCAGGCTGCGCAGCGCCTGGTCGCCGAACACGGCCTCCAGCAGCTTCTGGCCGAGCAGGGCGCTGCCGCCCGCGATGCCGACCTCGGCGCCCGTCAGGCCGGCGGTGTTGGCGAACACCACGACCATCAGCGACACCGCGAGCCCGTTCACGCCGTAGGCGAGGAAGCGGGCCGTCGTGCGCTTGTCGGCACCCTCGGACCGGACCATCTCCAGGACGTCCTGCTGCCAGTCGCGGACGGCGCGCTCGGCCTGCCGGCGCAGCCCGCGCGAGGCCCGGCCGAGGTCCTCGCCGACGTCGGAGAGCAGCTCCTGGCCCGGCGCCAGGCTGCGCCACGAGGCCTCCGCCCGCTCGGCGGCCGCCTCGGCGTGCTCGACGATCAGTGTCTCGAGGCTGGACTCGACAGCGACGGTGACCCGCTCCGCCTGCTGGGGCTTGCCCTTGACCGCGTTGACCATCCGGTCGCGGAGCCAGCCGACCTTGGCCTCCAGGGTCTTGAGCAGCTCGCCGGTGCCCACGAACTCCTGCCACCGCACGAGCACCTCGCCGCGCAGCAGGGTCCCGTCGGCCGTCGCGTCGACCAGCTTCGCGATCTCCTCGTCGTACGCCGCATCGGCGCTCGAGCGCAGCCGCTCGGCCGCGTCGATCTGCTCCAGGCACGCGTCGGCGACCGAGTGGACGCGCCGGGTGAGCGACCGGACAGCACCCTCGAGCGTCTGCTGGACCATCGCCGCACGGGCCTCGGCGTCACCACCCAGGTCGGAGAGCCAGCTCCGGATCTCGGCCACGTGACGCGGGGCGAGCAGGCCGTTCTCGTTCAGCGCGGCCTCCTGGACGACGAACAGCGGCGAGTCCTTCAGGCCGCGGGCGGCGAGCATCCGGGCCAGGTGCGTGGCGACGGTGTCCACCGCGTCCTCGGGCGTGCGGTCGAGCACGATCGCGACTGCCGCCGAGCGCTCGGCGGCCTGGCGCAGGAAGTCCCACGGCACCTGGTCGGCGTACCTCGCGGCCGAGGTGACGAACAGCCAGAGGTCGGCGGCGGCGAGGAGCTGCGCCGCCAGCCGTCGGTTGCTCTCCTCGACCGAGTCGATGTCCGGAGCGTCGAGGATGGCGAGCCCCTGGGGTACGACGTCGAGCGACACGAGCTGCAACGCGTGCGGGTCGTGGGTCGTGTGGTGCACCCGCTCGAGCTCCGGCAGCAGCCGGTCGGCGCCGAACCACTCGGCGTCCGCGGGGTTGTGCACGAGGACCGGCGACCGCGTCGTCGGGCGCAGCACGCCCGACTCGGTCACCACCGCGCCGACCAGGGAGTTCACCAGCGTCGACTTGCCGGCCCCCGTCGAGCCGCCGACCACCACGAGCAGCGGCGCCTCGAGGGTGACGATGCGCGGGATGACGTAGTCCTCGAGCTGGTTGACCATCTCGTCGCGGGTCGTGCGGTGCTCGCGCACATCGGGCAGGTCGAGGGGCAGGGCGGCGCCCTGGAGCGCCGCGCGCAGTCGGACGAGCGCGGTGAGCATGTGCGATCCGGCAGGTGTGACGGTCATCGGATGGGTACCACCTGTCCCGGGAACGCGATCGAGGGCCGGAGTGCACTGATCCTGGCAACGTAGTCGTGTCCCCGCGCGACGAAGTCCGGCGGGGGTACGCCGCGCAGGTAGCGGCTGTGCAGGAAGCCGAGCTCGATCACGGCCTGCTGGTACTCCCGCATCGCCTGCTCCGCCCGGGCGCCACCGGTGTCGCGCGCATGGGCCCGGCTCCGCCGCCGGGCGGTGAGGTCCACCACCCAGGCGATGTCGGTCGCGGGCAGCAGCCCACGCCGGGCCGCATCCGACAGCGCTCCCGCCAGCATCCGGCCCTCGGAGCGGCGTACCCACACGGCCAGGGCGACCGCCGCGATGAACAGGGGCGCCATCAAGATGACGTACACCGTCACGAAGTTCCCCGGACCGTAGACGGTCGAGGTGTTCCAGACGGCGTGGGCGAGCACCGCGCAGCCGTACCCGAGGATCGGGGCGAGGATGCGCGTCGAGCGCTTGCGCGCCCCGACGGCGATGCCGACGCCGATCCCGGTGCAGGCGGTGAAGAGCGGGTGCGCGAAGGGGCTGACCAGGCACCGCAGCACGAACGTGCCGGTCAAGGCGTGGACGCCGCCGGGACCGACGCCGTCCGCGCCGTTGTAGGCGCTGGCGAGGTAGAGGATGTTCTCGGTGAACGCGAAGCCGACGCCGACCATGCCGGCGTACACGATGCCGTCGAGGACGCCGTCGAGCTCCGCGCGTCGCCACCAGAGCAGCAGGAGCAGGAACAGGCCCTTGCTCGCCTCCTCCGCCACCGGGGCACCGACCTCGAGCATGCCCTTGTCGGAGATGCTCCCGGCGACCCCGCCGACCCCTTCGAGCAGCAGCGCGATCGGCGGTGGCCACGAACACGCCCCACAGCAGCCCGCCCGCGAGCAGGCGGCGCGGCTCCGGCTCGTAGCGGTCGAGCCAGAGGAGGCAGGCGATCAGCGGACCGACCGGTACGGCGGCCAGGAGCGCGGCGAGGATCGTCACCCGTGGGGCGCTCGAGAAGCCGACCACGAGGGCCATCGGCACGGCGCACAGGAGGACCAACGCCGTCACCACGACGGTGAACGCGGCGTTGCCGCGAGGGGCCCCGGCCATGCCGGAGAGCCTAATGGCGGTGACCTCCGGGCTTCGCGTGCCGACGCGCGCCGGGCGTATTCTGGCGAGGTGACCGACGAGACCACGGCCCCCGAGCCGGAGCTGCACACCGAGGCCCACGACCCCGCCGTACCCGCGGCGTACTCCAGCTTCATGCGGGAGGGCTGGGGCGACCGCGAGCTCGACCTGCCGCCGCACCCGATCGCGCCGTACGCCGCCGCCCGCCGACAGAAGCTGGCCGAGGCGTTCCCCGGCGAGCGGCTGGTCCTCCCGGCCGGCACCTTCAAGGTGCGCTCGTACGACACCGACTACCGCTTCCGCAGCGACACCGCCCACACGTACTTCTGCGGCAACCAGACGAGCGACGCCGTGCTCGTCATCGACGACGGCGAGTCCGTCCTGTACGCGCGTCCGCGCTCGGAGCGGAACACCGACGAGTTCTTCCGCGACCGGCAGTACGGCGAGCTCTGGGTCGGTCGCCGCCCCTCGCTCAAGGAGATCTCCGACTCCCTGGGTCTCGAGGTGCGCCACATCGATGAGCTCGACGGCGTACTCGGCACGTCCGGCAAGACGCGCGTCCACCGCGGTGTCTCCGAGGCCGTCGACCGGCTGGTCGCCGCCGACGAGAGCCGGGACACCGACTTCGCCCGCGTCGCCTCCGAGATGCGGCTGGTCAAGGACGAGTGGGAGGTCGCCGAGCTCCAGACGGCGTGCGACATCACCGCCCTCGGGTTCACCGACGCCGCGGCCGAGATGGACCGGGCCGTGGAGTTCGGCGAGCGTTGGATCGAGGGCACGTTCTTCCGCCGCGCCCGTGCCATGGGCAACGACATCGGCTACGACTCGATCGTGGGCGGTGGCTCCCACGCCACGACGCTGCACTGGATCGACAACAGTGGTGCGATCGTCCCCGGTCAGATGGTGCTGCTCGACATGGGCGTCGAGGGTCTCAACCTCTACACCGCCGACGTCACCCGCACCCTGCCGATCGACGGCACCTACACCTCGCTGCAGCGCGAGCTCTACGACCTCGTGTACGCCGCGCAGGAGGCGGGCATCAACGCGGTGAAGCCGGGTGCGCCGTTCCTCGTCGCACACCACGCGGCCATGGACGTCCTCGCTCACGGCCTCGAGTCGCTGAAGCTGCTCCCCGTCACCGCGGAGGAGGCGCTCGACCCCGAGTCGAAGGTCTACTCCCGGTGGACGCTGCACGGCGTCAGCCACATGCTCGGCATGGACGTGCACGACTGCGGCCAGGCCTCCCAGGACATCTACCCCAAGGGCGAGCTCACCGAGGGCATGGTGCTGACCGTCGAGCCGGGGTTGTACTTCCAGGCCGACGACCTGCTCGTGCCCGAGGAGATGCGCGGCATCGGCATCCGGATCGAGGACGACATCCTGGTCACCGCGGACGGCGCCCGGAACCTCTCGGCGTCGCTGCCGCGCACGTCGACCGACGTCGAGGAGTGGATGGCGGCGGCCAAGGGCTGAGCGACGACCCCGGCGCGGCTCCGGGTTCCACTCCCAGAGCCGCACCGGTCTCTGGTGCTACGGGTGAGTGATCGAAACGCCGAATGGCTCGAAGTCGAAGATGTCGTTGTTGATCCGGAGGGCGTCGACGGCCCCGGAGAATGCGGGCTGGCCGCTTCCCTTGGTGATCTGAACGGTGAGGATCGTGGTCCCCTCATCGTTGGCCGCGATGTAGTCCTGCACCTGAGCGAACGTGCACAGTCCACCGTTCTGGTCACAAGTAGTGCCGGCAGCACCGCTGAGGCCCCAGTGGGGAGTTGCGTCGGCAACGGCGTCGATAGTCGTCCACTTGTTCACGTCCGTCGCAGCGATGCTCGGCTGGTAAAAGAGCGTGTGGAAGCCGGGGTCGGCTCCACCGGCTGGGACGAGTAGTTCGAAGGAGATCGAGGGCAAGTTCGTCGCACCTCCCGAGAAGTCCTCTCCTGTGGCGAATCACGGAGTACTGCGGCCGCAGTCACCTCGCTGAAGTCATCTCCGACGAAGTCGACCTGGTCGCCGAATGCTGCCTTGTCAGCGGGACCGGCGGTTCGGATCCCGAGGCTCCCGATCCCCAGCGGCGGCGACGTCACACCGGTCGCCGTTGCGGTTGTCGGGCCTGCCCGTCAGATAGGAATCCCCACCGCCTTGGACGTTGCGGTCGACGATGCCCCAGTTCGGTCCGGCGTACTTCGTCTTCAACGAGTCCTTCGGCACCGGAGCTGAGGTCCTTGCCGGCGATCGTGCCGTTCTTGATCTTGGCGGACGTCACCGCACCGTCCTTCAGCCGGTCTGTCTTGATGGTGCCTCTTTCTTGAGGTCCTTGCTGGTCAGCGAGCCGTTCTTCACGTCGGCGCCGGTGATCATCTTTGCCGCCACCGCGCCGCCGCTGACCCCGATGACGAGGGCCACCACCGCCAGCACGATCGTCGGGATCTGAAGTCGCGTATTTCTCATGGCGCCTCCCAAGAAGCCTTGCTCCCGACACCCTGCCGGGCGCCCGATCAACGTAACGCTCTTGATCGTGACTTAGTAACGCCCTAACGGAGGGCGGGTAGTAGCCCCTGCTCCGCCACTTCGAGGAAGTCGCGCTGCGACTCGTCCCCGATCTGCACCAGGGCGACGTCGGTGAAGCCGGCGTCCTCGAACGTGCGGACCGCCTTCACGATGGCCTCGATGTCGGGTCCGCACGGGATCGCGGCGGCCACGTCGTCCTGCGTGACGAACTGGGACGCGCCGGCGAACCCTGCGGTCCCGGGGATCTCGGCGTTGACCTTCCACCCGCCGCCGAACCACCGGAACAGCTCATGGGCTCGGTCCACGCAGGCATCGCGGTCCTGGCCCCAGCACACCGGCAGCTGGCCGATCTTGCGTGAGTGGGACTTCGTGCTCGCCGCGTCCCAGCCGTTGACGAGGTCGACGTCCGGCTCGACCGCGATCAGGTGGTCGGCCAGCGCGGCGAAGGTGCGCACCGACTGCTCGCCGGAGACGGCGACGCCGATCGGGATCGGGTTGGTCGGGACGTCCCAGAGCTTGGCCGAGTCGACCCGGAAGTGGTCGCCCTTGTAGTCGACGTACCCACCGGAGAAGAGGCGCGCGATGATCTCGAGCGCCTCCTGCAGCATCTCGTGCCGCACGTTGACAGGGGGCCAGCCCCGGCCGACCACGTGCTCGTTGAGGTTCTCCCCCGCACCGAGCCCGAGGGTGAACCGACCGTCGCTGAGCAGGTCGATCGTCGCGGCCTTCTGCGCGACCACAGCAGGGTGGTAGCGCATCGTCGGGCAGGTCACGTACGTCATCAGCTCCACGCGCTCGGTCACCTGGCACACGGCGCCGAGCACGCTCCAGGCGTACGGCGCGTGGCCCATCGAGTCGAGCCACGGGAAGTAGTGGTCGCTCATCACCTCGAAGTCGAAACCGGCGTGCTCCGCCGCGGCCGCGTGGCCGACGAGCTCACGCGGCCCCGACTGCTCTGTCATCAGGGTGTAGCCGAAGGAAGTCACGCTCGGCACGTACCCAGGCGCACCGGCCGCATGAACCGGCCATGCTCCACAATGGAGCCGGCCCCTGTAGCTCAGCTGGACAGAGCAAGAGCCTTCTAATCTCTAGGTCGCAGGTTCGAGTCCTGCCGGGGGCGCCACCAGGCGGCTGGAGAGTCCGTGCTGCGGCTCCCGCGAATGCACACAGGGCACGGTGCGGGGCTACTGTGCGACGTATGGAACACCAGTGAAGCGTCCGTTACGGCTGGCCATCGTCGATGACTACGCCGTGGTCATCGCCGGTGTCGCCTCGTTCCTCGCAGAGGAACGCATCGACGTGGTCGAGACCGGCGCTTCGCTGCCAGTCGTCTCCGACGTCGACATCGTTCTCTACGACACCTTCGGCCAGGTGCAGGGCGAGGACCTCGACCTCGAGGACTTCGTGCGTGACAGCGGCGCGAAGGTGGTCATCTACAGCTGGAACCTCCGGCCAGGGCTGATCGAGGAAGCGCTTGCTGCGGGCGCCTGGGGCTACCTGTCCAAGGTGCTCACCGGAGAGGTCATCGTCGAGGCTCTCGAGCGGATCATGAACGACGAGATCGTCGTCCTGACCGGGGATCACGAGACCAGCGTCGGCGGCGCCGGCGACTGGCCCGGCAGGTCAGCGGGGCTGTCGTCGCGCGAGGCGGAGATCCTGGCGCTCATCACCCGAGGACTGACCAACCAGGAGATCTCCGAGCGCGCCCATGTCAGCGCGAACACGATCAAGTCCTACATCCGTTCGGCCTACCGCAAGATCGGCGTCGAGCGGCGCACCCAGGCGATGCTCTGGGCCATGGAGAACGGTTTCCTGACCGACACCGTGCGCACCTTGGATCCGGCCCTGCGCCTGCGTCCCGCGCCGCCCGCGCGCTGAGCTTCCGCGCCACCTCAGACGGCGCGGCGGTGACGGCCGTACGACATCACCTGGAGGCTGGTGCTCACCGGGCGCCAGGTGCTGTTGTAGTCGTGGTGGTCGGCGTGCGGCAGCGCCAGGATGCGCAGCGTCATGCACGGCCAGCCGTCCTCGCGGCACCCGTGGATCGGGTCCTGGTGGAGCTGGATCAGCTGACGCTGCGCCCAGCACTCGGCGAGTGCGCGGTCGCGGTGAGCCCCGGCGTACAGGGCGGTCGACTCGTTCTCGCTGATGCGGGCGAGAAGGAAGTCCGTGACGCTGACGCGCCCGGGCTTTCCCAGCGGTCGGCGTTCGAGAGTTGCGGCGGTCATGGCGGCTCCGTGTGCTCCGCCCCCCTGCGGCATTCGCCGCACCAGCCGAGGGTACGGCCGGAACGTCGTCAACGGCAGATGCCGGACGGCAAAGTCTCAGGCGGCATCCGGAGTGCGAGCCCAGTACGCGCGGGTTGGCACTGAGGGCATTTAGGGTGAGCTCGTCATGCCGGGCCTCGAGATCACCGCCGCCGCGGCACTCTTCGACATGGACGGCACGCTGGTGGACTCCACGGCGGTGGTCGAGACCATCTGGCGGGACTTCTGCCGGGAGCACGGCGTCGACGAGCGGGTGCTGGTGCCCTGGTCGCACGGACGTCGTACGCCGGACACGGTGCGGCACTTCCTCCCGGACGCACCCGAGGGTGAGGTGGTTGCCATCGTGGCGGACCTGGAGAGCCGTGAGCGGGAGACGATGGCCGGCATCGTCGAGATCCCGGGAGCGCGCGACCTGCTGGCGAGCATCGCGATCCCCTGGGCGGTGGTGACCTCGGCCCCGCGCGAGCTCGCCGTACGCCGGATGGTCGCGGCGGGTCTCCCGCTGCCCGAGGTGCTGGTGCCGGCCGGCGAGATCGAGAACGGCAAGCCCCACCCGGACGGCTACCTGCGCGCCGCCGAGCTGCTGGGCGTCAGGCCCGAGGAGTGCGTCGTGTTCGAGGACGCCGAGCCGGGGGTGCGATCTGCGCTCGACGCGGCTGCGCGGGTGGTCGTCGTCGGCGACCTGGTGTCGTCGTACGCCGACGGCCTCGAGCGTGTGTCCGACCTCCGAGATGTCACGGTCCTGAGGTCCCCTTGAGGTGAGCGTGAGGCACCCGTGGCCCGCTCGGTTCATCGACACCGGGGTCGACTGGTGCTTACGGTGCATCCGTCCCCGGGGTTCCCGTCCGGGGGCGTGCGCCCCGTGGTCCTCTCGACGTGCCCGGACCGCGGGGCGCACGACTACCATCTCCGCATGACGGGGTCGGCGCGGGTGATGCCTCGGCAGGACGTCCGGTTCTGCCGGTCCGCCGACGGCGTCACGATCGCCTACGCCGTCCACGGCTCGGGCCCGCCGCTCGTCATCGACGCCTGCTGGCTGAGCCACCTCCAGTACGACTGGGAGAGCCCGGTCTGGCGGCACTACCTGACCGAGCTCGGCAGGATCGCCACCGTCATCCGGTTCGACGAGCGTGGCCACGGCCTCTCCGACCGCGGCGTGACCGACCACTCGCTCGAGCTGCGCCTGGCCGACCTCGAGGCGGTCGTCGACCACGCCGGGGTCGACCGGTTCGCGCTGCTGGCGATGGCGCAAGGCGGCCCGGTCGCGATCGAGTACGCCGCCCGCCATCCGGAGCGGGTCGGCTCGTTGATCTTCTACGGCAGCTACGCCGGCGTCGACTCGGTCATGACCTCGAAGCAGGACCGGCTGCTCGACGAGACCTTCGACAACCTGATCCGGGTCGGCTGGGAGCGGCCCACGCCGGAGTTCCGGCGGGTCTTCACCTACCTGATGATCCCCGGCGCGACCGAGGAGCAGATGGGCTGGCTCGATGAGCTCCAGCGTCGTGCCACCAGCGCCGACGTCGCCGTCGTGGCCCGCCAGCAGCGCCGCCAGGCGAACGCGTCCCACCTCCTGGCCGCGCTCGACGTCCCGACCCTGGTCGTCCACTCACTCGGCGACCGGATGAACGCGTTCGACTACGCCCGCTTCCTCGCCGCCGAGATCCCCGGCGCCCGGCTGGTGGCCCTCGAGAGCGAGAACCACATCCTGCTGGAGGACGAGCCGGCGTGGCCCGCGTTCATGCGGGAGGTGGCCGACTTCCTGGGCTCCACGTACGCGCCCGGCCCGACCACCGCTCGTCACGACGATCCCCGCGCCGTCCTGTCGCCGCGCGAGCTCGAGGTGCTCGCCCTGGCCGCGGAGGGCCAGGACAACGCCACCATCGCCGGTGAGCTCACGCTCAGCGTGCGCACGGTCGAGCGACACCTGCAGAACGTCTACGACAAGCTCGGCCTCAGGGGTAAGTCCGCCCGCGCCGGGGCGGTCAGCCGACTCCTCGGGGCACGGTGACAGCAAGGCGACACCGCGTAACTGCGTAGCCGTCCCCCAGGGCCCGAGATGGGTGGCAGTACCGATGTCGGCCACCCTCCGCCCGCCCTAGCGTCGCTCTCGACGTTCACCATCCGAGGGAGACACCCATGACCACCCAGGCCACCACCCCATCCGCCAGCGATGCCGATACCGCCCTGAAGGCGCGCCACCGTGCGATGTGGGCGCTCGGCGACTACCACGCGGTCGCGACCGAGGTCATCCCCGACCTCGGACCCGTGCTCGTCGAGGCGACCCATCTCGGCCCCGACGACCACGTGCTCGACGTGGCCGCCGGATCCGGCAACGTCGCGATCCCGGCCGCCGCGACCGGGGCGCACGTCGTCGCCAGCGACCTCACGCCCGAGCTGCTCGACCAGGGCAAGGCCGACGCCGAGGCCGCGGGCGTCAGTCTCGAGTGGCAGGTCGGCGACGCCGAGCACCTGCCCTACGACGACAACATGTTCGACGCCGTGACCTCCTGCGTCGGCGTGATGTTCGCTCCCCACCACCAGGAGGCCGCGGACGAGCTGGTCCGGGTCTGCCGCCCGGGCGGGCGCATCGGGCTGATCTCCTGGACGCCGACCGGCTTCATCGGGCAGCTCTTCGCCACCATGAAGCCGTACGTCGCTCCCCCGCCGCCGGGCGCCCAGCCCCCGCCGCTGTGGGGCGACATCGAGCACGTGCGCGGGCTCCTGGGCGACCGGGTCACCGACGTCCAGGCCAGCCAGCAGCTGCTCAACGCCGGCGACCTCTCGGACCCGGTGGCGTTCCGCGAGTACTTCAAGCAGAACTACGGGCCCACGATCGCGGCGTACCGCGGTCTGGCCGAGGACCCGGAGCGCACCGCCGAGCTGGACCAGGCGCTGCTCGACCTGGTCGAGCGGTTCCGCACCCCCGACGGCAAGGTCGAATGGGAGTACCTGCTGGTCATCGCCACGAAGGTCTGACCGCCTCACGACACGCCGGGCCAGGTCCGACGATCTCGACGCGCCGCACGTTCCAATGGATTCGGCCCGGCGACGTATGAGATCGCCGGGCCTGTGCCTTTCCCGGACGAGGTCGCCCGTCAGCCCAGCGTGCTCGACGTGACCGCGTACGACCCGCCCTTCCGGGCCACCCGGAGGTACAGCACGACCCGGCGCGCCTTGAAGTGATGGACCGGCTTCGCCGACGACGTCCTGATCGTCTCCGGCGCCGACTGCGCGTGGATCGTCACGATCCCGCCGTCCTGGGACGGGGTGTAGTCGATCGAGCGGATCCGGTAGCCGCCCCCTCGGATGTAGCCCCCAGCGGCGTAGTAGGAGTGCACGTAGTGGGCGAGCGTGCGGCACTCCTCGCACTCCTGGTTCGCGGCGACGTACGGCGCGGTCCGGCCGGTGACCTGCATCCGCTGCTGATCGGCGAGCCAGCGCCGGACGAAGTGCTCGGGGCCGGCCGTCGGGGCGACCGAGGGCAGCGAGGTGGACGCCTGGGACGGGCTGCTGTCGCCGCCGCCGCAGGCGGTCAGCGCGAGAGTGGCCGCGACAGCCGACACCACCCCACCGACCGTCCGATGTCGTCCCCGCACACTCACTCCACGCGCGTCCGGGCATCCCGGTTGGCACCGGCGCCGCAGCCGGGGTCAGGCGAGGGCGGCGTACTCGTCGATCTCGGCCAGCATCCCGACCTTGAGGTCGTCGGGGGCGAACGACGCACGCACCGCCGCGCGGGCCAGGTCCGCGACGCCACCGGTGTCGAGGTCGAGCAGACCCGCGGCGATCTCGTACTCCCGGTTGAGGCTGGTGCCGAACATCGACGGGTCGTCGGAGTTCACCGAGATCGTCACGCCGGCGTCCCGGAAGTCTCGGATCGGGTGCTCGTCCAGCGTCGCCACGGCGCGGGTCGCGATGTTCGACGACGGGCACACCTCGAGCGGGATGCCCTTCTGGGCGAGGTACTCGAGCAGCTTCGGGTCCTGCGCGGACGACGTGCCGTGCCCGATCCGCTCGGCGCCCAACAGGCGGATCGCGTCCCAGACGGTCTCCGGGCCGGTCGTCTCCCCCGCGTGCGGCACGCTGTGCAGCCCCACGCGCCGGGCCGCGTCGAAGTGCGGCTTGAACTGCGGTCGCGAGACCCCGATCTCGGGACCACCGAGCCCGAAGCCCACGAGCGCGTCCACCCGGTTGTTCGTCGCGAACGACAGGGTCGCGTCCGCGGCCGGCATGCCGCTCTCACCGGGGATGTCGTAGATCCAGCGCAGGACGATCCCGAAGTCACGCTCGGCCGCGAGCCGGGCGTCCTCGATCGCCTCGGTGTAGGCCTCGATCGGGATGCCGTGGTCGGGGTCGTCGGGCAGCACCGAGGTGTACGGCGTGCAGGTGAGCTCGGCGTACCGGACCTGCTGGACGAGCGCGAGCTCGCGCGCGACCTCATAGGTCAGGTAGCGGACGTCGGCGTCCGTGCGGATCAGCCCGACGACGGCGAGGTACACCTCGACGAAGTGCGCGAAGTCGCGGAACTCGAAGAAGCGGCGTAGCTCGTCCCGGTCGATCGGCACGACCCCGGGATGGCGCATGGCCAGCTCGGAGACGATCGCGGGCGAGGCCGAGCCGACGTGATGGACGTGCAGCTCGGCCTTGGGGAGTCCCGCGATGAACGACGACAGATCCCGGCTCTGGTCCACGGGCCTGAGTCTGTCAGTCGTCGTCAGCTCTTGTTGAGGAGGTCGAGCACGGCCTGGGCGGCGACCTGTGGGTTGCTGCCCTGGTTCTTCCCGTTGATGAAGATCGTCGGCGTCCCCGTGACGTGGTCCTTGGACATCTGGTCCGTCGCGTTGACCACCCACTGGTGGTAGACGTTCCCGTTGATCAGCGGCGTGACCTTCGCCGAGTCGGCGCCCGACTGGACGGCCCAGTCGATCAGCGTCGCGTCGGGGACCCCGGCGCTGCCCTCCGCCGGCTGGTTCTCGTAGGCCAAGGTGTGGAACTTCAGGAACGCGTCCGGCCCGGCGGTGCTGAGGACCGCCATCGCGGCGTTCAGGGCGCGGGAGGAGTAGTTCGTCGTCGACGAGCGATCCAGGAAGGCCACCATGTGGTAGTCGACCTTGACCTGGCCGGCGGCGATGGCGTCCTGGATCTTCTGACCGGCCACCTGCTCGAACGACTTGCAGATCGGGCACTGCAGGTCCTCGTAGAGCTTGATCGTGTCCGGGGCGGAGCTCTTCCCGATGACGACGTTGTAGGTGCCCGTGAGGTTGGACGGCGTGCCACTCGAGCCGACCGCCTCACCCGTCGT
This sequence comes from uncultured Actinomycetota bacterium, assembly GCA_963812055.1. Taxonomy (GTDB): domain Bacteria; phylum Actinomycetota; class Actinomycetes; order Propionibacteriales; family Nocardioidaceae; genus Nocardioides. The sequence goes on along the minus strand of CAWEUA010000012.1, from coordinate 27,991 downwards.
GTCCTTCTTGCTCGTGACCCAGAACATCACGCCCGCGATGATCGCGATGGCGACGACGACGGCACCGATCACCGCGAGGTTCCGCGTCCGCTCCCGGCGCTGCTGCTCCCGCATCAGCGCCTGGGCGCGCTCAGTTTTCGACTGCTGGCGTGACTTGTTCGCCATCGGCGAGCCTTTCGTGATGCGGAAACAGGAGGTTGTCCAGGGCAAAGCGGGTGCGCGGCCAGACCACCAGCCAGAGGCAGCAGATCAGCAGACCGATGTCGCGGGCAATGTCGACGGCGTACTGCCGGTGCGGGTCCGCGGGTACGCCGTGGCTCCCGAAGCAGCCGCAGTTGATCTCGAGGCCGCGGGCCCAGGCGGAGGCGATGCCGATGATGAACGCGAGGAAGAACAGGGCCCCGATCACCGCGAACAGGCGGGTCAGCAGCCCGAGGATCAGCGCGACGCCGATGATGATCTCGATGGTGGGCAGCGCGTGACCGACCGTCGGCACGATCGCCTCGGGGAGGATGTCGAACGCGCGGACCTGGCGGACGTTGCCGGCGGGGTCGGGGAACTTCACCAGGCCGGCTATGAGGTCGACGACGCCCACGATCAGGCGCGCGACCAACCCGATCCATTGCCTCACGATGCGCCAGCCTACGAAATGCTCCTGAGCACACCCTGAGCGGCGTCCCTCTCGAACGCCCGGTAGGCGGTGTCGGTTCTGGGTTAGGGTCCCCTGTTGTGAACGACCGCCTCGTCTGGATCGACTGTGAGATGACGGGGCTGGACTATGTCTCCGACGCGTTGATCGAGATCGCCTGCGTCGTGACCGACTTCGATCTCAACCCCCTCGGCGAGGGCGTCGACCTCGTGATCAAGCCGCCGGCCGAAGCGGTCGAGCAGATGGTCGACTTCGTCCGCTCGATGCACGAGAAGTCGGGTCTGCTCGCCGAGCTCGACAGCGGGATCACGCTCGCCGACGCGGAGCAGCAGGTGCTCGCCTACGTCCGCGAGCACTGCGCGGAGGGCACACGGCCGCCGCTGGCGGGCAACACGGTGGCCACCGACCGCGCGTTCATCTCCCGCGACATGGCGGATCTGGACGCCTTCCTGCACTACCGGATCGTCGACGTGTCCTCGATCAAGGAGCTCTCCCGTCGGTGGTATCCGCGGGTCTACTACGCCTCGCCGGCCAAGCGCGGCAACCACCGAGCGCTCGCCGACATCCAGGAGAGCATCGAGGAGCTCCGGTACTACCGGGCGGCGATCTTCGTGCCGTCTCCCGGCCCCGAGAGCGCCGAGGCGAAGGCGCTGGCGGAGGAGCACGGCGGCGCGTTGACGGGGCTCTCGGACAACCATCCGGATGCCGCTCCCGATACCGGCCCCGGGGCCTGATTGCTCTAGACTTTCTGTCCGGCCCCGGGCACTGTCCGGGGCCGCATGGTGGGTGTAGCTCAGCTGGTAGAGCACCTGGTTGTGGTCCAGGTGGTCGCGGGTTCAAGTCCCGTCACTCACCCCAAGCGAGCCTGAGGACTACGACTTCCTAGTCCTCCAGGACCATGTGGCATGGATTCCGTACCATTCCGGCAAAACCACGCGTGTTTCGCACGTGGCGGCGGGACATGACACCTAGTCTCTGACTCGCAGCGTCCATCGGGGGATGACGCGCGGACCGAGTGAACGCTTCACGTGGGGTGAGGCCGCCGGTCCATTCACTATGGGGGAACCGTGACTTCACCTGCCCAGCACGAAGAGCCGCGCTCGATCAGCCGGCGCCGAGTCGTCCGTACGGCGGCCACCGCCGCGTGGGCCGTTCCGGCGATCCAGCTGGCCACCGCCGTCCCGGCGTTCGCCGCGTCCGGCTGCTGCAACGTGTCCGTCGCCGGCAGCGCCCACTGGCGCGCCAACGGCCTCAACTACATCGACATCCCGCTCGACCTGAGCAACGGGTGCAACACCGTCGTCACCGGCCTGACCGTCACGCTGACCATCTGCGGGCTCAAGGACATCACCTACGCCGGTGACACCCTGCCGACCGGATGGACCCAGCTCGGCAAGGCCAACAAGGACCTCACCCCCGATGGCAGTGGCTGCTACACGGTCACCTTCACCACGGGGAACGCCCTGGCGGGCAACGCCGCCACGCACCCGCAGTTCACGGTGAAGACCATGGCGTACGTCGGCTCCGGCAACCACCGCCCGGCCGGCACCATCACGGCCGTCGTCTCCACCGCCGGCTGCACCTCGGCGCCCACCGTCATCAGCATCCCCAAGGTCGGCTGACCCGCCCGGCCCCCCGCGCGAGCGTGCTTCCCTGTGCACGTCTTGCGACCCCGGCCGTGAGTCACCGACACACGACCAACGACGAAAGGTCCGCGCCTTCGGGCTCGGACCTTTCGTCGTGCGCGGGATCGACGCCCGCCGGGTGATCAGCCGGGGATGTGCCCGAAGCTCCCCTTCTGGAAGTCCTCGTAGGCCCGGAGCACCTCGGACTTGGTGTTCATCACGAACGGCCCCGCCCAGGCGATCGACTGGCCGATCGGCTTCCCACCGACGACGATGACGTCGAGGTTCGGCGACCGGCTCTCCTGGCTGCCGTCGGCCGTGACCGTGAGGTAGTCGCCCGCACCGAGCACCGCGGACTGGCCGGTGTGGATCGGCCGCGCGTCGGCGCCGACCGTGCCGTCGCCGTTCAGCACGTAGACCAGGGCGTTGTAGTCCTGCCTCCAGGGCAGCTCGAGACGGGCGCCCGGTGCGATCGTCGCGTGGACGAGTGCCATCGGCGTGTGGGTCGACCCCGGCCCCGCCTGCTCCCCCACCTGTCCGGCGATGACCCGCACCAGCGAGCCCGCGTCGTACGACGTGAGGAGGGCGACCTCGTGGGAGCGGATGTCCTGGTACTTCGGCGCGACCATCTTCTCGTCGCTCGGGAGGTTCACCCAGAGCTGGATGCCGTGGAACAGGCCGCCGGACTGCACCAGCCACTCCGGCGGCGTCTCGATGTGGAGGATGCCCGACCCGGCGGTCATCCACTGGGTGTCGCCGTTGGTGATCGAGCCGCCGCCCCCGTGGGAGTCCTGGTGGTCGAAGACGCCGTCGATCATGTAGGTGACGGTCTCGAAGCCACGGTGCGGGTGCCACGGGGTGCCCTTGGCCTCACCCGGCGCGTACTCCACCTCGCCCATCTGGTCCATCATGATGAACGGGTCGAGCAGGGCCAGGTCGATGCCCGCGAAGGCGCGGCGTACCGGGAAGCCCTCGCCCTCGTAGCCCTGCGGAGCGGTCGTCACCTGCCACACGGGACGCGGCTGGTCGCCCAGCCCCGGCTCGGGCAGACGGGTGAGAGTGGTCAGGTCATCGACGGTCACTGCGGGCATCCGGCCCACCTCCTGCTGACAGCTGCGGGGAGCTACGTCGCCTCTTTGGCATCGTGCCCGAGACAACGGTAGTTGAATGTTGAATATTCCACTCGATTGGGTCGGTACGACGCCCCGCTGGTAATCTGGGCGGCGCTTCACCACACGCGCCATTAGCTCAATTGGCAGAGCAGCTGACTCTTAATCAGCGGGTTCGGGGTTCGAGTCCCTGATGGCGTACCAACTGTGAACGCGAGGCAAATCTTGCGTGACCTCTAGCCCGCCAGCCTATCCCGGGCCTCGACCGGCTGCCACGATCGCGCCGTGAGCATCGGGGCGGTCTTCGTCAACGCCAAGGAACAACGTGAGGTCGCCGCGGGCGACACGATCTTCGCGGAGGGCGACACCGGACGCGAGATGTTCGGGTTGATCTCGGGCGCCATCGCCCTGCGCCGGGGCGATCGCACGGTGAAGCTCCTGGAGCCGGGAGACACCTTCGGCGAGATGTCGATCGTGAGCGATGCGCCGCGCAGCCTGGCCGCGGTCGCGACGGAGCCGGCCGTTCTCGCCGTGATCGACGAGCGGACATTCCTCTTCCTCGTGCACGAGACCCCGATGTTCGCCGTCCAGGTGATGCGCTCCATGGCCGAGCGCATCCGGGAGCTCGACGCGCTGGGGTAGACAGGACCGCATGGCAGTCCGTGCAGAAGCAGTCGTCCTGAACGTGAAAGACGCCCGGAGGGCGTCGGCCTTCTGGACCCGGGCGTTGGACTACGAGCCGTCCGAGGAGCAGCCCGACTTCCTGCTCCCCCGCGACGGCGACGGCGTGCGCGTGCATCTCGACACCGGCGACCGGACGCACCTCGACCTGTGGCTGGATCGCGACACCGCGGACCTGGAGACCGAGGTCGAGCGCCTCGTCGGTCTCGGCGCGACCCGGGTCGAGTGGACCTATCCCGACGACGCGGACTTCGTGGTCCTGGCCGACACCGAAGGGAACCTCTTCTGCGTCATCGCGTGATGTCATGATCCGCGCGGCCGACCCGTCAAACCTCCTGAAGACACATTCGCGATCTGGGAGGAACAGACACCATGAGCACAGCGCCAGAAGCGCTTCGCCGCGACTTCGGCGGCGACATCATCGAGCCGGGAGCGGGCGAGTACGACGCGGCGAGCCGCACCGTCCTGGCGTCCGGCAGCCCGGCGTACGTCCTGCGGCCGGCCAGCGTCCGGGACGTGCAGGCAGCCGTCACCTTCGCCCGCGACGAGGGCCTCACCCTCGCCGTGCGCGGTGGAGGGCACGGGTTCGCCGGTTTCGGTACCAATGACGGCGGCGCCGTCATCGACCTCCGGGCCCTCAGCGACGTCGACGTCGTCGACGAGGCACGTCACCTCGTCCGGATCGGGGGCGGCGCGACGTGGGGCACGGTCGTCGACGCCCTGGCGCCGTACGGCCTCGCGATCTCCTCCGGGGACACGAGGACCGTCGGCGTCGGTGGGCTGACCCTGTCCGGCGGCATCGGCTGGAAGGTCCGCAAGTACGGCCTCGCGCTGGACAACCTGGTCGCCGCTGAGATCGTCACCGCCAGCGGGGAAGTCCTGCGCGCGAGCACCGAGGAGAACCCGGAGCTGTTCTGGGCGATCCGCGGAGGCGGCGGCAACGTCGGGATCGTCACGGCGTTCGAGTTCCGGGCGCACCGGACGACCGACGTCTTCTTCGGCACGATCTCGTTCCCCGCCGCGGAGGCGTCCGCGGTGCTGGCGGGATGGGCCGAGTACTTCCGCGACGCCCCGGAGGAGCTCACCTCGAACGTCGTCCTCGCCAACCCGTTCCTGGGCGGCCCGCAGGCGCCGGTCCAGGTGCAGGTCACCTACGACGGTGACGACGCGGAGCTGGCGGCCCGGGCCCTCGAGCCGATCCGCCGACTGGGGACGGTGCTCCAGGACGACGTCTCGCTCACGCCGTACGGCGACATCCTCGAAGAGGGGATGGTCCCGCCACCGGGGATCGAGTTCCTGACTCGCAGCGGGTTCGCCGACGCCGACTCCGCGCCCAAGGTCATCTCGACCCTGGCCGAGGCCGCAGCGTTCGAGGGATCGCCGATCATCGGGCTCCGGAGCGTCGGCGGCGCGGTGTCGCGGGTCCCCGACGACGCCACGGCGTACGCACATCGCTCGGCGACCGTGATGTTCGTGACGACTGCGGTCGGACCACGGCCGGCCATCGACGCGGCCCGGCCCCGGATGGCCGATCTCTGGGAGAGCCTGGCCCCGCACGTGTCGGGCGCGTACGCGAACTTCCTCACCGGAGCCACCGACGAGGACGTCGCGGCGGTCTACCCCACCGAGACCTACCAGCGGCTGGCGGCCGTCAAGCGCAGGTACGACCCCCACAACCTGTTCGCGGGCAACCACAACGTCCGGCCGCGGTAGTCGAGTGCGAGCGGGGCTCAGCGGTGGTGCCGCCGAGCCTCGCTCGCCTCGTGCAGCACGGCGTAGGCGTCCGCGACCTGCCGCCTGGGTGGAGCCGGGAGATGCATCGTCTGCCGATCTTGCGAACCGCCGTCGGATCCCGGCCATCGAACCCAGTAACGGGACCCGCGACGCGGGTCCGACCCAGAACCCGGGGAGGTTCTCATGCGCACGCTCGCCACCATGGCCGCTCTCGCGGTCTGCACGGCCACCCTGGCCGGGCCACCCTCCACGGCCGACGCCACGACCACCCTCGAGGCCGACGCCTACCCCACCACAACCCCCATCAAGCACCTGGTCGTGGTCTTCCAGGAGAACGCGTCGTTCGACCACTACTTCGGCACCTATCCCCTCGCCGACAACCCGGCCGAGGAACCGACCTTCGAGGCTCGGGACAAGACCCCGACGGTCAACAACCTGCTGCCGTCGCCCCTCAACGGCAACGTCGACCTGCGGGTGACGAACCCGAACCAGAGCAAGCCCTTCCGGCTCGCTCGCAAGCAGTTCGTGACCTGCAGCCAGGACCACACGTACAAGCCGGAGCAGCGAGCCGCCAACGGTGGGCTCATGAACCGTTTCGTCCAGGCGACCAACAAGGAGGGCGCGACGTGTGTCAACGCCTTGCCTCGGCCCGTGCCATCACCTCAGGTCATGGGCTACTTCGACGGGAACACGGTGACGGCTCTCTGGAACTACGCCCAGCATTTCGCCCTCAACGACAACTCGTTCGCGACGAACTACGGGCCGTCGACACCCGGCGCCCTCAACCTCGTGGCAGGACGCACCTCGGGTGCCTCGCCCGACAACGCCAGCACCGTGACCCAAGGCGTGCTGTACGGCGACGCCGACCCAGTCCACGACATCTGCTCGGACCCCGCCAAGGGTCAGGCGACGCTCACCGGCCCGAACGTCGGAGACCTGCTCACGCAGGCCGGAGTCTCCTGGGGCTGGTTCCAGGGCGGCTTCCGACTCGACCCCGCGGTGGACCCGGCGGAGGCGTGCGAAGGAACCTCGAAGAACCTCGCGGGTATCGAGGAGACGAACTACGAAGCGCACCACAACCCGTTCCAGTACTTCGACTCGACCGCCAACCCGGGACACCTACCTCCGTCGTCGAACGAGGCGATCGGGCATGACGACCAGGCGAACCACCTCTACGACCTGGAGGACTTCTGGACGGCCGCCGACGCCGGCCACCTGCCGGCCGTGAGCTACCTCAAGGCGGCGGGCTACCAGGACGGCCATCCGGGCCCGCAGAACTCCAACCCGCTGGACGAGCAGGACTTCCTGGTCACGACCCTCAACCACCTCCAGCGGTTGCCGGAGTGGTCGTCCACCGCGGTGGTGCTCGCCTGGGACGACTCGGACGGGCAGTACGACCACGTGTTCCCGCCCAACGTGCACCACTCGGGCAACGCGACGCTCGACGGTCTCTACGGCACGACGGCCTCCACGCTGTGCCTGGCTGCGGTCGGCGCGCCCGCGCCCGACCCGGCAACGCGGTTCGAGATGCGGTGCGGGTACGGCGAGCGGTTGCCGCTGCTGATCGTGTCGCCCTACGCCCAGGACAACCACGTCGATCACACGCTGACCGATCAGACATCGGTCTTGCAGTTCATCGAGGACAACTGGGGGCTGGGCCGACTCGGTCACGAGTCCTTCGACGCCGAGGCCGGTTCGCTCTCGAACATGTTCGACTTCAGCCGACAGCGGGAGGACCGGCTCATCCTCAATCCCTACACCGGCAACCCGAACCGGCCACCGTCGATCAGCCCACCCGCGCTGACGCCCAGCAAGCCGACGACGGGTGACACGCTGACGGTCTCCGCGATCGCGTCGGATCCTGACCGTGACCCCACGAACCCGGGCCGGCAGGACAAGGTCCAGCTCTCGTACGAGTGGTTCAACGGCGCCACGCTGCTCCCCGAGACGGAACGGAGTCTCGACCTCGCCGTCCCCGGCAACGGTGATCGCGGTGACGTCGTCACGGTCAGGGTCACGGCGGACGACGGCCTGGACACCAGCACCTCCTCGACCGCCGTGGTGGTGGGCGACACCGCTCCGGAGATCACGCTCGGCGACGACGCGGCCACGGTCACCTACAGCGACCGGTTGGCGCCCATCGACGTCCTCACGTCCGATGCTGATGCCGATGACGTGACCGTGGACGCCGTCGACCTGCCCAGCGGGCTCGCCGTGGCTTCGACGCCTGATGGAGGTTGGGAGATCGCGGGCACCGACGAGGCTGCGGCCGGGGTGTATCACGCGACGGTGCGGGCCTCGGACGGTGCCTTGGGTGCGGATGCGCCGTTGCGGATCGAGGTCGAGCCCGAGCATGCCCAGATCGGCTACACCGGCGACGTGTTGTTCTCGACCGGTTCGACCACGGCCACCATGGCGCCTGTGTCCCTCCGGGCACACGTCACTCAAGAGGAGGACGGCAGCCCGGGTGACCTGACCCGAGCACGCGTGCTGTTCGACGTCTTCGCGCCGGGGAACACCACCGGCACCCCGGACGCGACGTACGCCGCCTCCCCCACGGCAGACGGCGACGTCGTCGCGGACATCGGTCCGCGTGCGACCGGGACCTGGACGGTGGTCGTGAGAACGGATCCGGCCGCCGGCTACTTCGCCGCCCCGGCGTCCGACGTCGTCGCGGTGACCGTCTACGCGCCCAGCCCCGGAACGTTCGTGACCGGCGGCGGATGGGTCCACGACCCCAGCTACCTCGACCGGCCCGTTCCGGTCGCGGCGGATGACACGGGGGCGTTCGGGATGGACGCGAGGCTGCGCAAGGACGGCTCTCCGTCTGGCAACGTGATCTACGCGTTCGCCGGCGAGGACGGCTACCTGTACGTCGTTCGCTCCACCGGCTGGCGCGGCGGGGGGCTCGCCATCAGCGGCGATCACGCGACGATCGCGGGCACCTGCGACGTCATCGTGCTCGACCGGTACGGCCACACCGTGTCGGAGACGACGGACAACACGTACCGCCTCGACGCCAGCGACATGAGCAGGTCCGACACGTTCGCGCTCAGCGTCCACACCTCCGACGGGACGCTCTACCACCGGGTGGGGACGGCAGGTCAGCCGCTCCCGCTCGGCGGCGGACAGGTGGTGGTGCACCACTGACGGCCCACACGCCGACGGCGCCCCCGGCCTGGCCGAGGGCGCCGTCGCGTTGCGGGATGAGTGCATGCTCTTCCCGAGGTCCGAGCGGTCAGGTGACGGTGCGGATCAGCTTCCTGTTCACGAACTCCTCGATGCCGAACCGGCCGAGCTCGCGGCCGAAGCCGGAGCGCTTCACGCCGCCGAACGGCAGCTCGACGCCCTCGGCGCCGACCCCGTTGACGAACACCATGCCGGCGTCGATCTGGTCGGCGACCCGGGCGGCCTGGTCGGGGTCGTTGGTGTAGACGTAGGAGCCGAGCCCGTACGGCGTGTCGTTGGCGATGCGGACCGCGTCGGCCTCGTCCTGGGCGCGGAACACCATCGCGACCGGGCCGAACAGCTCCTGGTGGAACGCCTCGCTGTCCTCCGATACGCCGGTCAGGACGCCGCTGGGGTAGAACGCACCGTTGCGCTCGCCGTTCGTCTCGAGGTGTGCCCCTCCGGCGACCGCACCCTTGACCTGCTCCTCCAGCCGGTCGGCGGCGAGCTGGGACGAGAGCGGCCCGGTCTCCTGACCCAGCATCTTCTCGGTGAACTTCGCGACGAAGTCGTCGTGCAGCTCGTCGGCCACGATGAACCTCTTGCCCGCGTTGCAGGCCTGGCCGGTGTTCTCCATCCGTGCGGAGATCGCCGCGTCGACCGTCGCGTCGAGGTCGTCGGAGCCGAGCACGAGGAACGGGTCGGAGCCGCCGAGCTCGAGCACGACCTTCTTCAGGTGGCGGCCGGCGGTCGCGGCGACGGCCGAGCCGGCGCGCTCCGAGCCGGTCAGGGAGACGCCCTGGATCCGGGGGTCGCCGATGATCTCCTCGATCTGCTCGTTCGAGGCGTAGATGTTGACGTAGGCGCCCTTCGGGAAGCCGGCGCCGTCGAAGATCTCCTGCAGGATGCGCGCGGAGTCCGGGCACTGAGGGGCGTGCTTGAGGAGCACGGTGTTGCCGGCGGCGAGGTTGGGACCGGCGAACCGGGCCACCTGGTAGGCCGGGTAGTTCCACGGCATGATCCCGAGGATCACGCCGAGCGGCCGCTTCCGGACGACCGCGGAGCCGTCGCCCTCGAGGAGCGCGATCGGCTCGTCGGCCAGGAACTCCTCCGCGTGGTCGGCGTAGTAGCCGTAGATGGCGGCGCTGAAGTCGACCTCGCCGAGCGAGTCGTCCATCGACTTGCCCATCTCGCGGTTCATCGCGCTCGCGAGCTCCTCGCGGCGCTCGGTGTGCAGCTCGGAGACCCGGCGTACCAGCTTCGCCCGATCCGCGGCCGAGCTCGTGCGGCCCCAGCTGGTGAAGGCATCCTGGGCAGCCGCCACCCCTGCGAGCACCTGCTCGTCGCTGTCGGTGGGAACGTCACTGATCCGCTCTCCGGTGCGGGGATCGGTCACGGCGTACTCGGTCATCTGGGTCCTTTCGTCCTGCGAGACGGCTGTCGGGGCCGCGCTGAGACCGGCGGGCCGAGTCCAACCTAGTGCGCCGACCGGGCTCTGCCGAGACCTGTCCGATCGCGCGGTCTGGCCGGCTGGTTCTGGTCACGGCCCCGGCCGGCGCGCACAATGCCTTCCGACAGAGGGGGGCTCATGACCGAGCACTTGACCATGAACACCGTCATCCACGCGGCGTTCAGGCGCGACCTCGCGCGGTTCGACTCCGCGCTCGCCACGTTCCCGGACGGATCCCAGGAACGTGCCGACCAGCTGGTCGCCGCATGGGAGAACTACTCCCACCAGCTGCACCACCACCACCAGGACGAGGAGACCATCTTCTGGCCGGCGTTCCGCGAGCTGGGCGCCGACGAGTCGCTGACCAGCGACCTGGGGGGTGAGCACGCTCGGATGCTCGCCGCGCTCGACCACGCCGACGTCGTCGTACGCCGGCTCCCGGGCGAACCGTCCGCCCTGCGGGCCGCCGACGCGCGGGCCGCGGTCGCGCAGCTCGGGGAGGTGCTCACCGACCACCTCGCCCACGAGGAGGCCGACCTGGAGCCGTGGGCGGCCGGGGTGATGGACACGCCCCAGATGAAGGCGGCGCGGGCGGCCGTGCGGAAGGCGCATCAGGGCGAGAGCGGCACCTTCGTGGCGTGGCTGATGGACGGCGCCACTGACGAGGACGTCGCCGGCCTGAAGCGGGAGATCCCGCCACCGGTCGTGGCGGTGCTCAACGCGATCCCCGGGCGGCACTATCGCAAGAACATCGCCTCCATCTGGTCGTCGTAGCAATCCGTTCACCGGTTCGCCACGTACCCCTTGTTGCAAGCGACTTGCAACAAGGAGCGAGATGCGAATAAATGGCGGTATGGCGCAGACGCTGCAGGTGGATCGACCCGCTGACGGCTCGAACCTCACCCGGTTCGCGCGCAGCCTGAGCTCCGCCGATCGACGCTCGCTGGTGGCGATGGGCGGGTTCATCGTGCTCCTGCACGTCGTCGGCTTCGGCGTCCTCTTCGGGGTCGTGACCCCCCAGCACCTCGCGCTCGGGGGCGACCAGCCCGTCTTCACCGTCGGCGTCGGCGTGCTCGCCTACACGTTCGGTCTCCGGCACGCCTTCGACGCCGACCACATCGCGGCCGTCGACAACGCGACCCGCAAGCTGCTCGCCGACCAGGCCGAGCAGGGCACCGACCGCAAGCCGTTGTCCGTCGGGTTCTGGTTCTCGCTGGGCCACTCCACGATCGTCTTCGGACTCGCCCTCCTGCTGTCCGTCGGGGTGAAGGCGCTGACCAACCCGGTCGAGGACGACAGCTCCACGCTGCACTCGATGACGAGCGTGATCGGCGCCTCGGTCTCCGGCGTGTTCCTGTGGGTGCTCGGCATCCTGAACCTCATGGTCCTGCTGGGGATCATGCGGGTCTTCCGCGAGATGCGGCAGGGCCGGTACGACGAGGCGGCCCTCGACGAGCAGCTGAACAAGCGCGGCTTCCTCAACCGCTTCCTCGGCGGCCTGACCAAGAGCGTCCGCAAGCCGTGGCACATCTACCCGATCGGCGTGCTCTTCGGGCTGGGCTTCGACACCGCCACCGAGGTCGGCCTGCTGGTGCTCGCCGGTGGCGCCGCGGCGTTCAACCTGCCGTTCTACGCCATCCTCGTGCTGCCGATCCTGTTCGCGGCCGGCATGTGCCTGGCCGACACCGTGGACGGTGTCTTCATGAACGCCGCGTACGGCTGGGCGTTCGCCCAGCCGGTGCGCAAGATCTTCTACAACATCACGATCACCAGCATCTCCGTCGCGGTCGCGCTGATCATCGGCACCATCGAGCTGATCGGGGTCGTGGCCGACCAGGCCCACATCACCTCCGGCCCGCTGGCCGCGATCGCGTCCATCCCGCTCGACTACGCCGGCTACGGCATCGTCGTGCTGTTCGTGCTCGCCTGGGGGATCGCCCTGGCCGTGTGGCGGTTCGGACGGATCGAGGAACGCTGGTCCTCCGACCTGGTCAAGTGACCCGTCAGAGGTAGAGGCCGGTCGACTCGTCGCCCAGCCGGTCCGCCGCCACGGCGTGGACGTCGCGCTCGCGCATCACGACGTACGTGTCGCCCTGCATCTCGACCTCGGCCTTGTCCTCGGGATCGAAGAGGACCCGGTCGTCGACCTGCACGGACCGGGCGTGGGGCCCGGCCGCGACCACCCGCGACCACACGAGTCGGCGTGAGGCCATCGCCGCCGTCGCGGGGATCACGATGCCGCCGGCGGAGCGGCGCTCGCCGTTCTCCTGGTCGACCTCGACCAGGATCCGGTCGTGGAGCATCTTGATCGGGAGCTTGTCCGACACGTCAGGCCTTCTGTCGCTTCGGCCGGTCAGTCGGACGCGACCTTGCGGACCACGGCGATGAGCACCACGGTTCCGACCACGCCACCCACGACCTTGAGGATGTTGGTGGTGCGCGGCTGACCGGTCCGCAGGTCGACGAAGTAGCCCTTGATCGAGGTGATCTCGCGCCGGACGATCGTCTTCGGACTCGTGCGGTAGACCAGCTGGTCGATGGTGCCGGCCAGGCGCTCGCGGGTGGCCTCCATCTGGGCCTCGAGCGTCGCGGTCTCCATGGTCACCCGGGAAGGCTACCAACGGGCAGGCCGACGGGCTGGACTAGGTTCGGCGCATGACTCGCCTCTCGGCCGGTGACCCGGCACCCGACTTCACCCTGCCCACGGACGATGGGAAGACCGTGTCCCTGTCGGACTCGCGCGGGCGCAAGACGATCGTGTACTTCTACCCCGCCGCGATGACGCCCGGATGCACGACGCAGGCCTGCGACTTCAGCGACTCGCTGTCCTCGCTCCAGGAGGCGGGGTACGACGTCCTCGGCATCTCCCCGGACTCCCCCGCCAAGCTGGCGAAGTTCCGCGAGAAGGACGGGCTCACGATCACCCTCCTGTCCGACCCCGACAAGGAGGTCCTGCAGGCCTACGACGCGTACGGCGAGAAGAAGCTCTACGGCAAGGTCGTCGAAGGCGTCCTCCGCTCGACCTTCGTGGTGGACGAGGAGGGCACGATCCAGCTCGCGCAGTACAACGTCAAGGCGAAGGGGCACGTCGCGAAGCTGCGCCGGGACCTGGGCCTCGACTGACCGTTGCGAGGCGGTCGCAGCGCGACCCTCTCGGCCATCGGGGTCGATGACGGCAAGGCGATGCCATTGCGACGTCACAATGATGTCGCTACGGTGTCGCCATGCCGTCACTCGACCTACGCTCTCCCGGGCGCCTGCTGAGGCGTGCTCCCGACCTGAGGCTGCTGCTCGGCGCCGGACTGGTGTCGATGACCGGCGACTGGCTGCTCGCGGTCGGGCTGGCCTACTCCGTGTACGCCCTCACCGGGTCCACCCTGGCCTCGGCCGCGGCGCTGCTCTCGTCGTTCGTGCCGCAGGTCCTGGTCGGCAGCGTCGCCGGTGTCTTCGTCGACCGCTGGGACCGCAAGCGGACGATGGTGGTCACCAACCTCCTGCTCGCCGTCGGGCTCACGCCTCTCCTGCTGGTCTCGGGAGCCGACTGGATCTGGCTGGTCTACGCCGTGCTGGCCGTGCAGTCCTGCGTCGAGGTGTTCTTCGCCCCCGCGGAGCAGGCGTTCCTGCCCAACGTCGTCGAGGACGCCGACCTGGTGGCGGCCAACGGGCTCAACGCCCAGGTCCGGAACCTGGCCCGCCTGTTCGGGTCCGGTCTCGGCGGAGTCATCGCGGCCGCCGGCGGCATCCGGGCCATCGCGGTCGCCGACGCGATCACGTTCGTGCTGGCGGCGTTGCTGGTCGCCCGGATCCGGACGACCGGTCGTGCCGTGGTGACGTCCGCCGAGGAGGCGAGCGGAGACCCCGAGGAGGCGACCGAGGTCGTCCGCGGCCGGGTGGCCGCGTTGGCCGACGAGTGGCGGGACGGTCTCCGGACGGTCACCTCGAACCGCGTCCTGATGACTTTGATGATGATGCTGCTGATCACCAGCACCGGCGAAGGGATCATGGGGACGCTGTTCGCGCCGTTCGTCCGGCACGTCCTGCACGGCAGTGGCCAGGTGTACGGCGTCATCACCGGCGTCCAGGCCATCGGCGGGGTGGTCGGGGGCTTCCTGGTGGCCGTCGTCGCCGAGCGTTGGTCGCCGGTGACGATGGTGTGGGCCGGCTCGATCGTGTTCGGGCTGATCGACCTCGCGATCTTCCTCTACCCGCTCGTGTGGGTGAACCCGTGGCCCGCCGCCGCCGGCATGATCCTGGTCGGCCTCCCGGGTGCGCTGGTGGTCGCCGGCATGATGACGCTCTACCAGCGCAACACCACGGACGAGCGCCGCGGCCGGGTGTTCAGCCTGGTCTCGCTCGCGCAGGCCGTCAGCGTGGTCGTCGGCTCGCTCGTCGCCGGCTTCCTCGGGGGCCCGACCGGCATCATGCCGATCCTCGCCCTGCAGGGCGCCGGGTACGTCGTCGCGGGCCTGCTGGTGCTCACCCGTCTGGGCGCGCGGGAGACGTCCCTAGACTTGTCGCCCACGCGCTCGTAGCCCAACCGGTAGAGGCACCGCGTTTAGGTCGCGGACAGTGAGAGTTCGAGTCTCTCCGAGCGCACGGGTCAGTCGTCGCCCCTGCGGGGCGGTCGTCGGAACCGACGCTGAGCGGCCTGCCGGGAGATCCCCAGGACGGTGCCGATGGTCAGCCACGAGTCGCCGCCGTCGTAGGCGTCGTGGACGGCCTCCTTCAGCTCGCGCTCGGCTGCGGCGAGCGCATCCCTCGCGGCGATGAGGCGCATGGTCCTGTCACGGTCCCGCGCGGTCCAGGCCCAGCTGGGGAGCGCCTCGAGGAGCTCGGAGTGCGTGGTCGGGAGGGAGTCACCGGGCATCCGGTCACGCTAGGCACAGCCGAGACCTCCTGCCCGGGTCATCCACAAGACAGGGCGCCTCCGAAGCGGAACGCGTGCACACTGCACGGCTGTCATCCGTTCGTTGACAGACCTGCAGTGCTCACCCGGTGCTCGTCGGACCCCGATCACCGCAGCAGAGCGGCGATCCGGGGCGCGATCTCGCGCAGCGCCCGGCCGCGGTGCGAGATCGCATCCTTGTCGGGCGGGTCGAGCTCCGCGGTCGTGCGCTCCGGGAACTCGTGAGCCACGAAGACCACGTCGTAGCCGAAGCCCCCGCTCCCCCGGGTCTCGTGGATGATCCGGCCGTCCATCCGGCCCTCGACCACCACCTCGTCCAGCCCGGTGGCACAGAAGGCGACGGCGCAGGTGAAGTGGGCGCCACGGCGTTCGTCCGGCACGTCGGCCAGCTGCTCGAGCAGGAGCGTGTTGTTCCGCTCGTCGGCCAGCCTTCGATCACTCTGCGGTCGACCCGACCAGCGGGCCGAGAGCACCCCGGGCATCCCGTTGAGCGCGTCGACGCAGAGCCCCGAGTCGTCGGCGATCGACGGCAGCCCGGTCGCGGCCAGTCCGGCGCGAGCCTTGAGCAGCGCGTTGCCCTCGAAGGTCGGCTGGTCCTCGACCGGCTCGTCGTACGCCGGCACGTCGTCGAGGCCGACCACCTCGATGTCGGGCCCGCGGTGGTCCGACATGGCCTCGGCCAGGATCCGGCGCATCTCCTCGAGCTTCTTGGGGTTGCGCGAGGCCAGGAATACCCGGGTCACGACCCGGATCCGGCCGAGAGGGCCTCCTGCTGGAGCTGGGTCAGGTCGGCGCAACCGCGCGTGGCCAGCGCCAGCAGGGTGTCGAGCTCGGCCCGGTCGAACGGCGCGCCCTCGGCGGTGCCCTGGACCTCGACGAACCGTCCGTCGCCGGTCATCACGACGTTCATGTCGGTCTGGGCACGGACGTCGTCGTCGTAGTGCAGGTCGAGCCGCGGCGTGCCCTCGATGATGCCGACGCTGACGGCCGCGACAGAGCCGGTCAGCGGCTCGCCGGCCAGCGCGCCCTGGGAGCGGAGATGGGAGACGGCGTCGGCCAGGGCGACGTAGGCGCCGGTGATCGCCGCGGTGCGCGTCCCTCCGTCGGCCTGCAGGACGTCGCAGTCGAGGACGATGGTGTTCTCGCCGAGGGCCTTGTAGTCGATCACCGCCCGGAGCGACCGCCCGATCAGCCGGGAGATCTCGTGGGTGCGACCGCCGATCCGGCCGCGCACCGACTCGCGGTCGGAGCGGGTGTTGGTCGAGGCCGGGAGCATGGCGTACTCGGCGGTGACCCAGCCGAGGCCGGAGCCCTTCCGCCAGCGCGGACCCCTTCGGTCGCCGACGCCGCACAGAGCACGCGCGTGCGACCGAACTCGACGAGCACCGAGCCCGCTGCGTGGTCGAGCCAGTGGCGGGTGATCGTGACAGGTCGCAGGGCGTCGTCGGCGCGGCCGTCACTGCGCGCAGACGAGGAGGCGGTGGATCCGGGGGTATCCATGGCGGAGACCCTAGCCAGCCGGACCGACCTACTTCACCTCGGCGCGGCGGATGCGCCAGAGCCCGATCGCGAGCGGTACGACGAGCCAGAGGAACCCGCTGACCACCAGCTGGCCCCACTGCTCGCCGGTCAGCGGCGCGTCGTACAGCTCGTTCTGCGCCGACTGGAAGTCGATCCAGCCCACGAGGTCGTTGAACCACGCCATCAGGGCCGCGCCGATCGCGAGCAGACCGGGGAGCACCCACTTGTAGACGAAGAAGACGACGATGGCCGCCGGCGTGTTCAGCAGCAGGCACGCCAGCGCGAACCCGCCGAGCATCGCCATCGTCTGCGTCGCCACGAAGGCGAAGAAGCCGGTCCAGCCGAAGGTCCAGTCGAGCGACCCCTGGATCGCGCCGTACAGGAGGTTGCAGAGGACGCCCACCACCAGCGCGAACGCCACCACGAACGCCGTCAGGAAGACGCCGGCGAGCATCTTCGCGAAGACGATCCGCATCCGTCGTGGCTCGAGGGCGAACGTCGTCATCGCGGTGCGCTGGCTCCACTCGCTGGTGACCAGCATGATCCCGAGCACCGGGAGCATGATCGAGCAGGCGAACGCCGCGCCCGCCACCAGGTCGCCGTACTTCAGCGGCTCGTCCTTGACGGCCAGGATGATCGCGATCAACAGGTCGCCGACGAGCGCGAGCCCCGCGGTCACGGCGACCAGCCATCGCCCCGCGCGGGTGTCGAACGCCTTGCGCAGCTCCACCCGCACGAGCCGGCCGAACGGGATGCCCGGCGTGCCGGAGACGTCCAGCGTCGCCGGCAGCGGCGCGGCGCTCACTTCACCTCAGCTCGGCGGATGCGCCAGATGCCGATCGCCAGCGGCACGACGAGCCAGATGAAGCCGGAGGTCACCAGGTGACCCCACTCGTTCCCCGAGATGGTGTTGTCGATCAACGGGCTCTGCGCGTAGTTGAAGTCGATCCACGGCCGGAGCTTGTCGAACCAGTCCATCAGCTGGGCCGCGATCTCGAACGGGATGGAGAGCACGAAGGAGTACACGACGTAGAAGACGATGCCCGCCGGCGAGTTCAGGAACAGCGCACCCAGCGCGAACCCGCTCGCCATGCCGATCACGTAGAGCAGCAGGTACAGCGCCACGGCCTTGACGGGGTTCCCCCACACCACCTCGTTGCCGGACAGGGCGCCGTAGAGCACGTTGCCGAGGACGGCCAGCACCACGCCGACGGCCAGCGCCGCCGGCGCGATGATGAGGATCGAGACGAACTTCGCCGCGATGATGCGCACCCGGGACGGCTCCAGCGTGAAGGTGACCATCGCCGTGCGCTGGCTCCACTCGCTGGTCACCGAGAGCACGCCGAGGACCGGGAGCAGGATCCCCATCGGGGTGTTCATGCCCTGCAGGAAGTCCAGGAACTTGGGGTGGAGGTCCTGGCCGAGGACGACGGCCAGCTGGATGATCAGCACCAGGAGCGTGACCGCACCGATCGAGATCAGCAGCCAGCGGCCGGCGCGGGTGTCGGCGAGCTTGCGCAGCTCGACCTTCACCAGGCGGCCGAACGGCACCCGCGGGGTCTGCGAGACGTCGAGGGTCGATCGGGGCGGTGGTCGTGCTCACGCCGGCACCTCGTTCCCGAGAGCGTCGCGCTGCGTGTCGGCGGTGAGCTCGAGGAACAGGTCCTCGAGACCGCCCTCGTTCCCGGCCCGCAGGTCGGTGAGCACGATCTGCCGCTCCGCGGCGACGCGGCCGACGTCGACCGGCTCGGCGGTGACCCGGAGGCCTCCACCGGCCGGGTGGACGCTGTAGCCCTTCTCGGTCAGCGCGGACGTGAGCCCCGGGTTGTCCAGGGACGTGACCAACGTGGTCGCCTGTCCACCGGTGGCATCGCGGAGCAGCTCGTCGCGCGTGCCCCGCGCCACGATCCGGCCGTTGCCGATCAGGATCATCTCGTCGGCGATCTGCTCCACCTCGTGGAGCAGGTGGCTCGAGAGGAGCACGGTGCCGCCCTGGTCGGCGTACCCCTTGAGCAGGCCGCGCATCCAGCGGATGCCCGCCGGGTCGAGGCCGTTCGCCGGCTCGTCGAGGATGAGCACGGTCGGATCGCCGAGCAGGGCGTGGGCGATGCCGAGGCGCTGCCGCATGCCGAGCGAGTAGTTGCGCACCCGCCGCTTCGACTCGCGCGCGTCCAGGGACACCAGCTCGAGCATCTCGTCCACGCGCGACGTCGGCAGCCCCATCGTGCGCGCTCCGAGCTCGAGGACCTCACGACCGGTGCGTCCCGCGTGCTGGGCCGAGGCGTCGAGCAGGACGCCGACGTGCCGGCCGGGGTTGGGGATGTCGCGGTAGTGCAGCCCCCCGATCGTCACGTCACCGTGGGTCGCCGGCGTGAGCCCGACCATGACGCGCATGGTCGTGGTCTTGCCCGCCCCGTTGGGTCCGAGGAATCCGGTGACCGTCCCCGGCTTGCACTCGAAGCTGATGTCGTTGACGGCGATGAAGCTCCCGTAGGCCCGGGTGAGCCCTTCCACCTTGATCATGGGCACCACCCTGCCACCCCCACCCGGCCGGGGGATGCGACGGCAGGCTGGAAGGGCCCGACCAAAGTAGGGGTCGTCGCCTGCCTGCGGCCGCTGCCCTCCGCGACCTCGGCTCCTACGATCGAGCCGTGGAGCACACCCCGCCGGACCTCTACCAGCCGCGGCTGTCGCGTTGGGGTCACGTCTGGCGTACGGCGGTGATGCTCCTGATCTGCCTGGTCACCGCGTTGGCGCCGTTGCCGGTCGCCTGGAAGCTGTCGCACTGGCTGGTGGTGATCGACCTCGTGATCGGGGCGGCATCGTTCGTGCTGGTCTTCTTCCGCCGCCGCTACCCGATGACCGTGGCGACGCTGATCACGGCGGCCGGGTTCATCAGCTCGACGGCCGTCGGGACCGGGCGTCCTGGCCGCGGTGTCGCTCGCCACCCGGCGGGTGTGGTGGCAGCTGGCCGTGATCGGTCTGCTGAACCTCGCGGCAACGTTCACCTACAACCTGATCGTCCCGACTCCGGACAACGGGCCGTGGTGGGTGATGCTCGTGGTCGTCGTGGTGGTGACGGTCGGCCTGCTGGGCTGGGGCGCCTACATCGGGTCACGCCGGGAGCTGATCTGGTCGTTCCGGCACCGCGCGGAGCGGGCCGAGGCCGAGCAGGAGCTCCGGGCGACCCAGGCTCGCGCCAACGAGCGGGCCAGGATCGCCCGCGAGATGCACGACGTGCTCGCGCACCGCATCTCCCAGGTCTCCATGCACGCGGGCGCGCTCGCGTTCCGTACCGACCTCGACGCGGACGGGATGCGCGCCAGCGCCACGATCATCCAGGACACCGCGCACCAGGCCCTGGCCGACCTGCGCGGCGTCCTCGGCGTGCTGCGCGACCCGGAGACGGGGGCACCGCTCGAGCCCCCACAGCCGACGTACGCCGACCTGGCCCCGCTGGTCGACGCGGTGCGGGCCGCCGGGCTGCGGGTGTCCTACGACGACCAGCTCGGGACGCAGGCCACCGAGCTGCCCGACGTGATCGGCCGCACCGTCTACCGGATCGTGCAGGAAGGCATGACCAACGCCGCCAAGCACGCTCCCGGCTGCAACCTCCGCATCCAGGTGCACGGCTCGCCCGAGGACGGCGTCACCGTCGAGCTGCGCAACCCGCTCGGCGTCCGCGTCGGCTCCACGCCCGGGGCCGGGCTGGGGCTGGTGGGCCTCACCGAGCGCACCGAGCTCCGGGGCGGTCGGCTCGAAGGACGCCGGGAGGAAGGCACATGGGTGCTGCGCGGTTGGATCCCGTGGGCGGCATGAACCCCCGATGATCGCGGTCCTGATCGTCGACGACGACCCGCTGGTGCGGTCCGCCCTGAGCCTGATGCTCGGCGGCCAGGCCGACGTACGCGTGGTCGGCGAGGCGCCCGACGGTCAGGCGGGCCTGGCGGCGGCGCGCGAGCTGCGACCCGACGTCGTCCTGATGGACATCCGGATGCCGGTCCTCGACGGCCTCGCCGCGACGGTCGAGCTGCGCGGCAGCCCTCAGCCACCTCACGTGATCGTGCTGACGACGTTCGATGCCGACGACTACGTGCTGCGGGCGCTCGCCGCGGGGGCGGACGGGTTCCTGCTCAAGGACACCCCTCCCCCGGAGATCCTCGACGCGATCCGCCGCGTCGCCGACGGCGACCCGATGCTCTCGCCGTCGGTCACCCGGCGCCTGATCAAGCAGGTCGCGCCGCCGGACCGCTCGCGCACCACCCTCGCCCAGGAACGGATCGAGAGCCTGACCGAGCGCGAGCGCGACGTCGCCCTGGCGGTCGGGCGCGGGCTGAGCAACGCCGAGATCGCAGCCGAGCTGTATCTCTCGGTGCCGACGGTCAAGGCACACGTCTCACGGCTCTTCGAGAAGCTCGAGGTCACCAACCGCGTGCAGATCGCGATCGTGGTGCACGACGCCGGGCTGCTCTAGACGGCGTACGTCGCACCGGGATGCGCGGCGGTGAGGTCACCGTCGTACGCCGCGGCCGCCTCGGCGAGCATGTCGTCGACGCGGTACCACGGCGGGACGTGCGTGATCACCAGCCGGGGCACGCCGTTGCGGGACGCGACCTCGCCCGCCTCGTGCCCGCTGAGGTGGAGGTTGGCGGGGTTGTCCTCGCCGTGGCGGAACGACGCCTCCGCGAGCAGCAGATCGGCACCGCGCGCGACCTCCTCGACACCCGGACACGGACCCGTGTCCCCGGTGTAGCCGAGCGTGCGGCCGCCCGCGGTCACCTGGAAGCCGAACGCCGGGACCGGGTGGGCGACCGGGTACGGCGTCACCCGGAACGGACCCAGGTCCACCGCGTCCGCGTGCTCCCGGAAGTCGAACTCGCGGGACATGCCGGGGTCCTCGGGCAGGTCGTAGGCGGTCGCCATCCTCCGCGCGACTCCCTCCGGTCCCCAGACCGGGATGCGCGGCAGCGCACCGCCGGGGTGGTACTTGCGCAGCACGTAGAGGCCGGTCAGGTCCAGGCAGTGGTCGGGGTGGAGGTGGCTGAAGAAGACGCCGTGGAGGTCGTCGGCGACGCCGTACCGCTGCAGCGGGCCGAGCGCACCGCTGCCGAGGTCGAGCAGGATCCGCCAGGTCTGGCCGTCGGCGTCGTCGGCCTCCACGAGGTAGCTGCTCGCCGCGGAGTCCGGTCCGGCGAAGGAGCCGGAGCAGCCGATCACGGTCAGTCGCAGGCCGGTCCCGGGCGCGCTCACGCCAGGCCGCCGGCGAACTGGGCGGCCATGGCGAGCTCCGGGCCGAGGAAGCGGCGGCCGATGTGCTCGAACTCGTCCGGCCTTCCCGTCGTCAGGAACCGGTACGCCGGGTCCCCGCCCGGTCGCATGAGGTCGCGCGACGTCAGCAGCTTGTAGACGTCCTTGGCGCACTCCTCCGCGCTGCTCACGAGCGTGACCTGGTCACCCATCACGTAGGAGATGATGCCCGTCAGGAGCGGGTAGTGGGTACATCCGAGGATCAGAGTGTCCACGTCCGCGGTGACGAGCGGGTCGAGGTACTCGTGCGCCACGGCGACGAGCTCCTCCCCACCGGTCACACCCGCCTCGACGAACTCGACGAACCGCGGGCAGACGCGCGTGGTCAGGTCGACGTGGGGCGCCGCAGCGAAGGCGTCGTCGTAGGCCATCGACTCGCCCACCGCGCGGGTGCAGATCACGCCGATCCGGCCGTTGTGCGTCGCCGCCACTGCGCGGCGGGTGGCCGGAAGGATCACCTCGACCACCGGGACGTCGTACCGCTCCCGTGCGTCGCGAAGCATCGCGGCACTGGCGGAGTTGCACGCGATCACCAGCGCCTTCACGCCCTCGGCGACGAGGTGGTCGAGGCACTCGAGGGCGTACTCGCGCACCTCGCCGATCGGCTTGGGGCCGTACGGCTGGCGTGCGGTGTCACCGAGGTAGACCAGGGACTCGTGCGGCAGCTGGTCGATCACCGACCGCGCGACGGTGAGGCCGCCGAAGCCCGAGTCGAAGATCCCGATGGGCGCATCGAGCGACGCATCGGCGGGCTGGTGGGACACAGACGCACAGGCTAGCGATCTAGCCGAACAACTTCCCCTGCGGCGGGCCGAACTGCGGGTCGACTCCGTCGAACAGGCTGCTGACCGACTCGCCGGCATGCACACGCGCGATGGCCTCGGCGAACAGACCGGCGACACTGCGGACCTTGAGCTCCGGCCAGTCCGCGGGTGCGGGAACCGTGTCGGTCGCGACGACCTCGGTGATCATCGGGTGGTGGCGCAGCCGGTCGACGGCCTTGCCCACGAACAGGCCGTGGGTACAGGCCACGGCGGCGCCGGTGCACCCCTCGTCGGCCAGCCGGTCGAGGAGCTCGACGATCGAGCCGCCGGTGGCGATCTCGTCGTCCAGCACGATCGCTCGCTTGCCGGCGACGTCGCCGACGATGGAGTCGATCACGACGCGGTCGTCGGCGAGCCGGCGCTTCGAGCCCGCCGCGACGCTCAGGCCGAGCAGGCGCGAGAACTGGGTCGCGGTCTTCGCGTTGCCGAAGTCCGGCGACACGACGATCGAGTCCGTGAGGTCCTGGGCGAGGAAGTGCTCGGCGAGGATGCCGAGGGCGGTCAGCTGGTCGACCGGCACGGAGAAGAACCCGTGCACCTGCGGCGCGTGCAGGGTCATCGTCATCACCCGGTGGACGCCCGCGGTGGCGAGCATGTCGGCGACGAGCCGGCCGCCGATGGAGATGCGGGATGCGTCCTTCTTGTCCGACCGGGCGTAGGAGTAGAAGGGGATCACCGCGGTGATGGACGCCGCGCTGGCGCCGCGAGCCGCGTCGATCATCAGCAGCAGCTCCATCAGGTGCTCCTGCGTGGGCGGCACCAGCGGCTGGACGATGTAGACGTCGCGCTGACGGCAGTTCGCCTGGAGCTGGGCCTGCAGGCAGTCGTTGCTGAACCGGGTCAGCTCGACCGACGACAGGGGAACCCCCAGGTCGTCGCAGATGGCCTCGGCGAGGGGCCGGTGGGCAGAACCGCTGAAGACGACGACGGGGATGTCGGGCACGGGCTCTCCAGGGGCTGGTCCGGGCTGTCGGGGCCAGGGTAACCCGGCAGCCCAGGGCGAGACAGGGCCGATCGGACCAGCGAGACCGGTCCGTACGGGCCCGGGGCCCGGGGTGTCGCCGGAGCGCGAGGTATCTGGGCCCCGACGGCCCGCTCCTGATGCACAACACGCAGCGGGGAGACCGGGTCCACGGGGGAGGGCCTCGTGCCGGCGTACCCGCATCCGCATCCACTTCCGCACGAGAGGACCATCATGCGACTCACCTCGATCCTGACCACGGGAGGTGCCGCGGCCGCCTCGGTCGTGCTCCTCGGCGGGCCCGCGCTCGCCCAGCACATCTCCGGCACTCCCGGCGACGACCACCTGCGCGGCACGTACGCCCACGACACGATCCACGGCAAGGCGGGCAATGACGTCCTCAAGGGCCTCGGCGGACCGGACGCGTTGTTCGGGCAGGGCGGCGACGACCAGCTCCGCGGCGGGAGCGACAGCGCGCGCGACCTGCTCGACGGCGGCCGTGGAGCCGACCAGCTGATCGGCGGACCGGCCACGGACTTCTTCCACGGCGGCCCGGGCGCCGACGTCGTCCGCGGTGGGACCGGCAACGACCAGCTCGAGACGATCCAGGGCCAGGACCAGATCTTCATGGGCCCGGGCAACGACTCGCTCAGCTTCCTGGACGACGACGGTCAGCGCGCCGTCATCGACTGCGGCCAGGGCCACGACGTCGTGAACTACCTGGGCGAGATCGACCCGAAGGACGTCATCCGGGCGAACTGCGAAGAGGTCAACGCGAACACCAGCGACTGAGGGGGCGCGCCTTGCGGCAAGCCGCTGCGCCGTCTCGCAAAGGCCTGACCTCCGGACTCCGTCCGTAGGTCAGGGCTTTGCTCAAGCCCAGAGCTGGCCCTCGAGGGCTTCTTCTGCCTCGTCGATCGTGCCCTCGTAGGCGCCGGTCGAGAGGTACTTCCACCCGCCGTCCGCGACCACGAAGCCGATGTCGGCGCGTTCGCCGGCGCGCTCGGCCTTGGCGGCCTGCGCGAGGGCGGCGTGGAGGATCGCGCCGGTCGAGATGCCGGCGAAGATGCCCTCGCCGTCGAGCAGCTCACGCACCCGGCGTACGGCGTCGCGGGGGCCGACCGAGAAGCGGGAGTCGATCAGGGTCTCGTCGTAGAGCTCGGGGACGAAGCCCTCGTCGAGGTTGCGCAGGCCGTACACCAGCTCGCCGTACCTCGGCTCGGCGGCGACGATGCGCACCTCGGGCTTGTGCTCCCGGAAGAACCGGCCGACGCCCATCAGCGTGCCGGTGGTGCCGAGGCCGCCCACGAAATGGGTGATGGTCGGGAGGTCGGCGAGGATCTCGGGCCCGGTGCCCTCGTAGTGGGCGAGGGCGTTGGCGGGGTTGCCGTACTGGTAGAGCAGCACCCAGTCGGGGTGCTCGGCGGCCATCGCCTTCGCGACGCGGACGGCCTCGTTGGACCCTCCGGCCGCGGGTGACGAGACGACCTCGGCGCCCCACATCCGCAGCAGCTGATGGCGCTCCTCCGAGGTGTTCTCCGGCATCACGCAGACCAGACGGTAGCCGCGGAGCCTCGCCACCATCGCCAGGGAGATGCCGGTGTTGCCGCTGGTCGGCTCGAGGATCGTGCAGCCGGGGCGGAGCGTTCCGTCCTTCTCGGCGTGCTGGATCATCGCCAGCGCGGCGCGGTCCTTGATCGAGCCGGTCGGGTTGCGGTCCTCGAGCTTGGCCCAGAGGCGTACGTCGGGGCTCGGCGACAGCGTCGGCAGACCCACGAGCGGGGTGCCGCCGACGGAGGCGAGGAGGTCGTCGTACCGCATGGGCCCAGGATGGCAGTTCCTAGCGCAGGAACTCCTCCGGGTCGAACTCGTCGAGCGAGATGACCCGCACGCGCGGGAGCGTGATGTTGAAGGCCTTCACGTCGTACTCGAGGTCGTGGACCTCGAGGCCGGCCGTGACGAAGCCGGCGTTCATGAACTCGCGGAAGCCGACCAGCCCGACCTTCCGGTCGCCCACCAGGCGCTCGATGTGGGGCAGGAAGTCGCCGTCGTGGCTGCAGAGCAGGACGTCGGCGTCGTGCCCGGCCAGGGCGTCGAGGGTGCGCTGGATGCCGAGGTCGACGACCTTCTCGGTGGTCTTGCCGCTCAGCGGGACCGGCCGGAAGCCGATCGCGAGCAAGGCCGACACGAACGAGTTGGGCAGGCTTGACGTCGCGTTGAGGAAGAACAGCCCGGTCGCCGGCTGGTCCCAGAGCTCCTCGGCGTACGAGAGGAGGCGCTCCCACCGCGGCCGCTCCTCTGGCTCCGGACGGCGGGCGAGGACGCTGCCGCCGAGCGTCGCGTCGAGGTTCTCGCCGTCGACCAGGATGAAGGTGCGTCGCTCCTCGGACGTCATGGGTCGTCAGCCGCCGGCGACGGCCGGCAGCACGACCACCTGGTCGCCGTCGCTCACCGGGGCGTCGAGGCCGCCGAGGAACCGGACGTCCTCGTCGTTGACGTAGACGTTGACGAAGCGGCGCAGGTCGACCGCACCGTCCTTGGCCTCGATCAGTCGTTCCTTGATGCCGGGGTGGTTCGACTCGAGGTCGTCGATCAGGGCGCTCAGGCTGGCGCCGCTGGCCTCGACGGACTTCCGGTCTCCGGTGTAGGGGCGCAGGATCGTGGGGATCCGGACCTCAACGGCCATCGGGGTCTCCTTGCTGCGTGGCGTGGTGGGGGGATCTGGAGGGTAGGGCGTCGACCACGGCGACGTCTTCCTCGGTCACCTCACCGTCCACGATCCGATAGGACCTGAACTCCACCGGCCCGTCGTTATTCCCGTGCTCGCGGGTGCTGACCAGCACGTAGTGGGCGTGTGGCTCCATCGCGAGCCCGATGTCGGTGCGACTGGGATAGGCCTCGGTGGCGGTGTGCGAGTGGTAGACCACGACAGGCTCCTCGTCGTGGTCGTCCATCTCGCGGTACAGGCGGAGCAGGTCGGTGGAGTCGAACTCGTAGAAGGTCGGACTGCCGGCGGCGTTCACCATCTCGACCAACCGTTCCGGCCGGTCGGTGCCCTCGGGGCCGGCGATGATGCCGCACGCCTCGTCGGGGTGGTCCCGCTTGGCGTGCGCGACGATGCCGTCGTACGTCGCGCGGTCGAGGGTGAGCACGTGGTCAGGGTACGGGCGTCGGGGCGACGCCTCAGAACTCGACCCGTCGCCGGACCAGCTCGAGCGGCACGCCGCCGAGACCGAGCCGGTAGCGCACGTGGTCGGCGTACTCCCCGAGCTTGTCCCACAGCGCCGCGTGCGCCGACCACGGCAGCGGCTCGGCACCGCGGTACCAGCTCTCCCCGAACGAGATCCACACCGCGGACCAGTCGGCGGCGCAGTCCCACGCACCGCGCCTGGCCTCGACCATCCTCCGCCGGATCTGGAACGCCATCCGCGGGCCGTCCGGGCAGTTCGGCGTCGTCGCGATCGGCCACACCCACAGGTCCAGCGCGGCCAGGTCGAGCTCGAGATCACGCAGCACCGCCGGGTCGACCAGAACGGTTGCGACGTTGACGTGCGGACGGCGCATTGGCCCAGCTACCCACGAGTCGCCGACCGGTCACTCGCTCCTGGCAGAGACTCCTGACAGGGTGAGCCGATGCTGAACGAAGTGGCCGACGGCGTCTGGGTCCGGCAGAGCGAGTGGGTCTGGAGCAATGCCATCGTCGTACGCGGTGACGATGGGGTGTTCCTGGTCGATCCCGGCATCGACGGGTCCGACCTCACCGAGCTGGCCGATGATCTGGAGGCACTCGGTCTTCCGGTGGTCGCGGGCTTCTCCACGCATCCCCATTGGGACCACCTGCTCTGGCATCCCCGGTTCGGCGACGTCCCGCGCTACGCCACCGCTGCAGGCGCCCAGCTTGCCGGTGAAGCCCGCGAGCGGGCGCAGGCGATGGCGGCGGAGAGCGCCGAGGGCATCCCGCTCGAGCTGATCGGACTCCTCACCCCGCTTCCCGCGGACGGGGCGCAGGTGCCGGGCGAGATCGTCGAGCATCAGGCGCATGCCATCGGCCACGCC
>CAWEUA010000011.1:0-65790 GCA_963812055.1 uncultured Actinomycetota bacterium | reverse complement strand
TCGTCCATGAACTCCACGCCGATCTCGCTCACCAGGCGTCGCCACCCGGCGTCCAACTTCGCCATCGCGTCTTCCGAGAGCACCTCGTAGCGCGGCATGCGGTTGCGGAACATGCGTCCTCCGTGAGCTTTGTACGACGGGGCCGGGCCGGACCTTGACCCGTGCTCGGGCGGCAGCCTAGCCTCATCATGTGGTTGTCAGTTCCACATCATGGAACACCTGACCGACAGGACGCAACGATGGCGGAGCCGGCGAGGGGTACGCAGGCGGTCGAGCGCGCTGCCGCGCTCGTCGCGACCGCCGTGCGCGCCGACGAGCCGCTCGGGTTCGCCGAGCTGGTCGAGTCCTGCGACCTCGCCAAGTCCACCGCGTCGCGCCTGCTGACCGCCCTCGAGCGGGCCGAGCTCCTCGAGCGCGACTCCACCGGCCTGTACCGCGCCGGCCCCCTCTTCTGGTTGTACGCCGCGCGGCACGACCGCTGGGACGAGCTGGTCCGCCTGGCGAGCCCCACGCTGGAGCAGCTCGGCGAGGACACCCGCGAGACCGTCAACCTCGCCGTCGCCCAGGGCGACCGGGTGGTCCAGGTCGGCCAGGTCGACAGCCAGTACATGCTCGGCACCCGCGACTGGACCGAGATCGACGTACCGCCGCACGCCTCGGCACTCGGCAAGGTGCTCTACGCCCACGCCGCGCTGCCGGCTCCGCGCGGCCGCCTCCAGCGGCTGACCCCGCAGACCGTCGTCGACGGCGTCGCGCTGGAGCGACAGCTCGCGCGGGCCCGGAGTCGCGGCTGGGCGGTCACCGTCGACGAGCTCGAGATCGGCCTGAGCGGTGTCGCCGTGCCGGTCCGGGGCGGGCACGGCGACGTCGTCGCCGCCCTCGGGGTCTCCGGACCCACACAGCGTTTCCAAGGCCGGGTGGACGAGGTGGGTCGGCTGCTCACCGACCGCGCTCGCGGACTCTCCGCCCTGCTGGAGCGAGGAAGCAACCAGGAACGACGTACCCGAAAGGAAGGGGCGGCATGACACCCGAGGAGATCCTCCAGGGCCTCTACGACGAGACGCTGGTCGGCAACGCGCCGCGCGTGCTCGAGCTGACGCACGAGGGGCTGGCACTGCAGATGGAGCCGCAGTCGCTGCTCTTCGACGCGCTCATCCCGTCCCTCGAGGAGGTCGGCGCGCGGTTCGAGCGCGGTGACTTCTTCGTGCCCGAGATGCTGATCGCCGGCCGCGCGATGGCCGGAGCGATGGAGGTGCTGCGTCCCTTGCTCGCCGAGACCGGCGTCGAGACCGTCGGCCGCTTCGTGATGGGCACCGTGCAGGGAGACGTGCACGACATCGGCAAGAACCTCGTCAACATCATGCTCGAGGGCGCCGGCTTCGAGGTGATCGACCTCGGCGTCCAGGTGTCGCCCGAGAAGTTCATCGAGGCGATCAACGAGCACCAGCCCGACATCGTCGGCTTCTCTGCCTTCCTGACGACGACCATGCCGATGTTCAAGGCGAACATGAACGCCCTGACCAAGGCCGGCCTGCGCGACACCGTGATCGTGATGGTCGGCGGTGCCCCGGTCACCCAGGAGTACGCCGACGCCGTGGGCGCGGACGGGTACGCCTCGGACGCCTCCCAGACCGTCAAGCGCGCCAAGGCCCTCCTCGACGAGAAGCGCTCGAAGGTGCCCGCATGAGCGACGCCGAACCGAAGGAGACCGTGCTCCGGTCCGCGACCAAGGAGGTCGTGCTCGGGCACGGCCGTCGCTTCTGCCTGATCGGCGAGCGGATCAACCCGACCGGCCGGAGGATCTTCCAGGAGCAGCTGCGCGCCGGCGACCTGTCGGCGATCGAGCGCGACGTGAAGGCCCAGGTCGAGGGCGGCGCCGACGTGCTCGACATCAACATGGGTGTCCCCTTGACCGACGAGGCCGACCTGCTGGTCAGGGCCATCCAGCTGGTGCAGCAGCACACCGACCTGCCGATCTGCATCGACTCCTCGGTGGTCGAGGCGCTCGAGGCCGGGCTGGCGGCGTACGAGGGCCGGGCCCTGGTGAACTCGGTGACCGCCGAGGACGACCGGCTCGCGGCGATCCTGCCGTTGGTGAAGAAGCACGACGCCGCGATCATCGCGCTGCCCAACGACCACGACGAGATCCCGATGCAGGCGGACAAGCGCATCGACCTGACCCGCAAGATCATCGAGGTCGCGACGAAGGAGTACGGCATCTCGGCCGCCGACATCGTGATCGACCCGCTGGCGATGCCGATCGGCGCCGACACCTCGGTGGTGAACACGGCGCTCGAGACGATGCAGCGCATCCGCGCGGAGTTCGGCGTGAACATGACGTGTGGCGCGTCGAACGTCTCGTTCGGGATGCCCGGCCGGCACGTCCTGGGCGCGGCGTTCCTGCCGATGGCGATGACCGCCGGTCTCACCAGCGCGATCATGGACTCCCGCACCCCCGCGATCGTCGAGTCGGTGAAGGCCGCCGACCTCCTGCTCGGTCACGACGACTGGGGCATGGCCTGGATCGCGGCTCACCGGGCACGCCAGGCACAGGCGGCGGAACAGACGGCAACCGCGTGAGCACCACGTCACGATGAGCGAAGACCCGGCCGAGGTTCCCGGGCCGGACTTCTCGCTGGAGGACGTCCGGCGCGAGGGGCTGATCGCACCCGCCGGTGCGGAGCCGGCGCCCCACGACGGCACCGGCCGGGTGCGGCTGAAGTTCGCGGTGCACGACACCTCGGGCACCGTCGCCGATCGCGAGGTGCGGGTCCCGCCCGGCGTCAGCGTCTTCGACTCCGCGTCGTGGAACGGCATCGCGATCGACTCCACCTGCGGTGGGCACGGCACCTGCCACAAGTGCAAGGTGCGGCTGTCGTCGTCGTCGCCGGTCACCCGGCACGACGAGCGCACCTTCACGCCGTCCCAGCTGACGCAGGGGTGGCGCCTGGCCTGCCTGGTGCAGGCGACACGCGACCTCGAGATCGAGGTGCCGCCTCTCACCACGCGGCCCAAGGCGGCGACGGTCGGCGTCGGCCGGCAGGTGATCCTCCGGCCCGCCGTCCAGAAGCGGTACGTCGAGCTCGTGGAGCCGACGCTGTCCGACCAGCGTCCGGACCTGGTGCGGCTGCTCGACGCCATCGACGACCTCGAGCCGGTGCCCGACCTCTACGCGCTCCGGCGGCTGCCGACCGTGCTCCGACAGGCGGGGTTCAAGGTCACCGCCGTCGTCGTCGACGAGGCCCTGGTCGACATCGAGCCGGGAGACACCACCGGGACCCGCTACGCGATCGCCTTCGACCTCGGCACCACCACGGTCGTCGCGACCCTGCTCGACCTCGAGACCGGCACGCCCGTCTCGGTCGCCTCGAGCCTGAACAAGCAGCAGCCGTTCGGCGCCGACGTGATCAGCCGGATCAGCGCCACCATGCTGGACGACCGGGCGCTCGACCGGCTGCGCCAGGCGGCGCACGAGACCCTGGCCCAGCTGACCGCCGAGGTGTGCGAGGAGGGCGGCGTCGACCCGGCGTACGTCTACGAGGTGGCCCTGGCGGGGAACGCGACGATGACCGCGCTCGCCCTGGGCATGGACCCCGAGCCGCTCGGGGTCGCGCCCTTCGTGATGGCCACCGCGCAGCCGACCGACGTCCTCGCCACCGACCTGGGTCTCGCGCTGCACCCACGCGCCCGCGCCTTCGTGTTCCCGGCGCTCGGTGCGTACGTCGGCGGAGACATCGTCGCGGGGATGCTCGCCACCGGCATGGACCGCGACAAGCGCACCCGGCTGTTCATCGACGTCGGCACGAACTGCGAGATCGTCCTCAGCGACGGCGACACGATCGTGTCGACGGCCGCTCCCGCCGGTCCGGCGTTCGAGGGCGGCGCGATCCGGTGCGGGATGCGAGCCTCGGACGGCGCGATCGAGGTCGTGCAGCTGCTCGGCGACGCACCCGTGGCCCTGCAGGTGATCGGTGACGTGGAGCCGAAGGGCCTGTGCGGCTCCGGGCTCGTCGACGCGGTCGCCGAGCTCGTGCGGGTGGGTCTGCTCGACGGGTCCGGCCGCTTCGTGACCGACGAGGTGGCCGCCGAGGTCGCCCCCGCGCTGGTCGACCGGCTCACCTACGTCGGCCAGGAGCGGGTCTTCGTGCTGCACCGTCAGACCGAGGACGCCCCGGCCGAGGAGTCGGTCGTGCTGTCGCAACGCGACGTACGCGAGCTGCAGTTCGCCAAGGCCGCCATCTCGACCGGGTGGTCGCTGCTCGCCGGCGAGCTCGACATCGACCCGCGCGACGTCCAGCAGGTGCTTCTCGCGGGTTCGTTCGGCAGCTACCTGTCGCCGGCGTCGGCGGTGCGCATCGGGCTGGTCCCGAACCTCCCCGTCCTCCGGATCGTCTCCGCCGGCAACGTCGCCGGCGAAGGCGCGAAGATGGCGCTGCTGTCGATCCGTGAGCGCACGGGAGCGACCACGCTGTTGGAGGAGGTGAGGTATGTCGAGCTCTCCGACCGCAAGGACTTCAACGACCGCTTCGTCGAGCAGCTCGCCTTCGGGGGCTGAGCGCGACCGCTCGTCGCGGGTCGCCCTGGTCGCCTGCGGCGCCCTCGCCCAGCCGGCGGCGGCGATCGCGGCCGTGGCGGGCTGGCCGGTCGACGTCCACCCGCTGCCTCCGCTCCTGCACAACAGCCCCCGTGAGATCGCCCCGCAGGTGAGGTCGCTGGTCGAGCGGCTGGCGCCGGCGTACGACCGCGTCGTGGTGGGGTACGCCGACTGCGGGACGTACGGCGCGCTGGACGACGTGTGCGCCGAGCTCGGGGTGCCACGGATGGAGGGGCTGCACTGCTACGACGTGTACGCCGGCTCGGCGACCATCGAGCGGCTGATGCAGGAGGAGCCGGGGACCTACCTGCTGACCGACTTCCTGGTGCGGTCCTTCGCCCGCACCGTCGAGCAGGAGCTCGGCCTGGACCGGTGGCCCGAGCTCCGCGACGACTACTTCGGCCACTACCGGCGCGTCGTGTGGCTCGCCCAGCAGCCCGACGACGAGGAGCTCCGCGCACTGGCCGAGGAGGCCGCGCGCCGGATCGGCCTGCCACTCGAGGTGCTCGCGACGGGGGAGTCGGGACTCGCCGACGCCCTCGCCCGGCTGGTCACCGACTGACGCGCTGCGTCAGCTCCCCCATCACCCGCGTCCGCCACGCCTCGGTCTCGGCGATCTGGTTGAAGGTGAAGACGTGCACACCCTCGGCGGCGGCGTTCTCGGCGCCGAGTGCGGGGGCGCACTGCTCGAGGAAGCGCTCGCCGGTGAAGCCACCGGGCGCGGCCAGCCGGACGAACGTCCCGCGGTGCTTGGTCAGGAAGCGCGTGGACTCGCCCACCCCGATCTTGGTGGCGGTCGCCAGCAGCTTGGCGCGGTCGACGGGCCCGGGGATGCCGAGCAGCAGCGGCATGGTGACGCCGCGCGCCCGCAGCCGGGTCACCCAGCTCGAGACCGCCTTGGGGTCGAACGTGAGGTTGCTGACGATGTGCGTCGCGTGCCGGCGCTTGTCCCACATCGACTGCACGGTGAGGTCATCGCTGATCGTCGGGTGCGTCTCGGGGTAGCCCGTGATGCCGACCTGCTCGAAGGGGCTCCCGAGCTCGGCCAGGTCCTGCAGCAGCGAGAAGGCGTCCGGATAGTCGCCGGCCGCTTCCGCGTCGCCGCCGGGAACGAAGATCCGGGTGATGCCCTTGCCGGTGAGCCGGTCGCAGATCTCGGCGAGCTCGGAGCGCCCGGTCACCATGCGGGCGGCCACGTGGGGGACCACGGTGTAGCCGTGTCCGGCCAGGCGTTCGGTCAGGTCGAACGTCGCGTCGAGCCCCTTGCCGGGGGACGCCGTGATGGTGACGGTTCGCTCGGTGGGCAGGTGCTCGAGCACCTTGGCCTCCGTTGACGGCGTCGGGAGCACCTCGTAGCGGGCGTGCTCGAGCAGGCGGAGCATCGTCGCCGCGTGCCGACCTTTGTTGCGCATGACGCACTCCGTTTCGTGATACGCACCGTGCCCGAGCAGCCTAGGACGTCGGCGCCCCGGCGTACAGAGCGCAGGCGGGTCAGGTCGCGGGCGGGCGCCACGGGGCGAGCGACGGGTCGTCGGTCGGCAGCGACCTCACCGGGCCGGGCGGGGTCTCCGCGGTCTCGAACCGGACCGTGACGATGCCGCGGCCCGCGCCCCAGACCCACCCGCGGCCGTGGGTGTCGTGCTCGACGTCCATGCCGGGCACCCAGGTGCGCTGGTCGGGGAGGTCGGGGAGCTCGTCGACCGGTTCGGCGTCGTCCTCGTCGTGGTCGTCGCCGAAGAGATCGTCCTGGATCCAGTCGGCGAGCCCGGAGACGCCGACGCCCAGGAGCCGCACCCCACCGGTCAGGTCGAGCTCGGCGAGCAGCCCGCGCGCGAGCCGAGCGATCTCCGGACCCTTGTCGGTGGGCGCGCTGAGAGTGGTCGAGCGGGACAGGGTCGTGAAGTCGTGCAGCCGGACCTTGAGCGTGATCGTCCGTCCGGACAGGCCGCTCTTGCGCAGACGCTCGGCGACGCCCACGGCCTGGCGGCTGACCAACCCCTCCATCAGCCGGCGGTCGGTGAGGTCGGTGTCGTAGGTCCCTTCGACGCTGACCGACTTCGTCTCGCGTTCGGGCACCACCGGCCGGTCGTCCTGCGCCCGGGCGAGCAGGAACAGCCCGTGCCCGTGGGCCTTGCCGAGCAGGCGCACCAGCTCGTCCTCGCTGACGGCCTCGAGGTCGGCGACGGTGCCGATGCCGGCCCGGCGCAGCCGTTCGGACGTCGCCGGCCCGACCCCGGGGATCACGGTCACGTGCATCGGCCGCAGCAGCTCCCGCTCCGACCCGGCGGCGACGATCACGAGCCCGTCGGGCTTGTCGAGCTCGCTGGCGACCTTGGCGATGAACTTCGAGGTGCCGATACCGACCGACGCCGTGAGGCCTCCCGTCACGTCGTGGACGCGCGCCCGGACCTCCTCGGCGAGCGCGCGCACGTGGCCGTCGTCGTACGACGGGAGCTCGGCGGGTGCCAGGTCGACGAAGGCCTCGTCGAGGGACAGCGGCTCCACCAGGGGCGAGACGTCCCTCAGCACCTCCATCACCTTGATGCTCGTGTCGCGGTAGGCGTGGAAGCGGGGGTTGAGGAAGGCCGCGTGCGGGCAGCGCGACCTCGCTTCCCGGGTCGACATCGCCGAGCGCACGCCGTACTTGCGGGCTTCGTACGACGCGGTGCTGACCACGCCGCGGCCTCCGACGCCGCCGACGACCACCGGCTTGCCGCGCAGCGACGGCTTGTCACGCTGCTCGACGGAGGCGAAGAAGGCGTCGAGGTCCAGGTGCATCACCGACGCCTCCGGACGCATGGCCGCACCGTATCGGGGGACGCCGACACGGCCCGCCACGCGGTCGGGGCCCGGTTGCCGCGCACAGCCGGACTCCCCGCTCGGGTTGCTCACAGCCGGCCGGTACTCCGCCTCGCCTCGGGGGTCCGCGCGAGGACCGTCGAACCCATGACCACGACCCTCACCGCCCGCGGTCCGGAGGACCTGCTCGCCGCCGTCCCCGTGGTGCTCGGCTTCCACCCCTCGGACTCGCTGGTGATGCTCACCTTCGGTGCCGAGCGCACCTTCCATGCGCGGCTGGACCTTCCGGACTCGCCGGACGACGAGGCGATCGGCGAGGCCGTGGACGCGTTGCTGGCGCCCTGCCGGAGCCACGAGGTCGACCACGTCGCGTTCGTCGTCTACACGGACGACCGCGACCTGGCCGGCGCCTTCGCGGCGGCCCTCGTGCCGGCGTTCGTCGCGGACGGCATCGGCGTCGTCGACGTCCTGCGGGCCGACGGAGGGTGCTGGTGCCGCGTGCCGATCCGGTCGGGGGCGGAGGAGTCGTCGCCCGTCCCGTACGACGACACGCATCATCCGTTCAACGCGCAGGCCGTGTTCGAAGGTCACGTCACCCTCGCCAGCCGCGACGAGGTGCGGTCCACGATCGCCGTGGATCCGGTGCTCCGTCATCGTTGGGGCGACCTGCTGGTGGATCTGCCATCGCCCGGCCCCGAGGACGTCGCCCGCGCCCGCGACCTGGTCGGGCGATGGGTCGCCTCGGGCGACGGACCCGACGACGCCGGCGCCGCGCGCGTACTCCGGGCGATCACCCGGGTCGACGTCCGCGATGCCGCGCTCTACGCGGTCGCCCGCGACACCGCCCGGGCCCACCTCCGCGTGTGGTCGGCCCTGCTGAGAGGTGCGCCCGATCCGCAGGCCGCCGAGGTCGCGGTCGTCACCGCGTTCTGCGCCTGGCAGTCGGGCAACGGCGCGCTGGCGTGGTGTGCCCTCGACCGCTGCTTCGAGATCGACCCGGAGCACCGGCTGGGGCGGTGCCTGGCCGAGTGCCTGGTGCGGGCGGTGCCGCCCACGACCTGGCAGGAGGTGGGCGAGGAGCGGGCCTCGGGAGCGGGCTGAGCACACCCGTGCGGGCGCTTCCCAGCGGTCCGGCCCACCCCTAGGCTCACGTCATGGGAGAGGACGTCGAGGCCCAAGAGTTCTCTCGAGCCGATCGCACCCGCTACCGCGAGAAGGTGCATGCCTGCCTCGACGTGTTCGAGCGGATGCTGACGGGGCACCGGTTCCACACCGACGACCCGATGACCGGGCTCGAGGTCGAGCTGAACCTCGTCGACGAGGTCGGCGACCCGGCCCTGAAGAACGCCGAGGCGCTGGCGGCGATCGCGGATCCGGCGTTCCAGACGGAGCTCGGCCAGTTCAACATCGAGATCAACGTGCCACCGGCACTCCTCCGCGAGGAGGGACTCAAGACGTTCGAGGACAACCTCCGGCGGTCGTTGAACGACGCCGAGGAGCGCTCCTCCGAGGTCGGCGCCCACCAGGTGATGATCGGGATCCTGCCGACGCTGGCGCCGGGTCATCTCAGCCCGTCGCACATGAGCGCCAACCCGCGCTACCGGTTGCTGAGCGAGCAGATCCTGCACGCGCGCGGCGAGGACATCCGCATCGACATCACCGGTCCGGAGCGGCTGATCACGACCGCCGACTCGATCCTGCCGGAGGGGGCGTGCACGAGCACCCAGTTCCACGTGCAGACCTCGCCCGAGCAGTTCGCGGCGTACTGGAACGCGTCCGAGGCCATCTCGTCGATCCAGCTCGCCATCGGCGCCAACTCGCCGTACTGCCTGGGCAAGGAGCTGTGGCGCGAGACGCGCATCCCGTTGTTCGAGC
This sequence comes from uncultured Actinomycetota bacterium, assembly GCA_963812055.1. Lineage (GTDB taxonomy): Bacteria > Actinomycetota > Actinomycetes > Propionibacteriales > Nocardioidaceae > Nocardioides. The sequence continues at coordinate 56,522 of CAWEUA010000011.1, read as the reverse complement.
AGGCCGCCGACACCCGGAGCGAGGAGCTCAAGGCGCAGGGGGTGCGGCCGCGGGTGTGGTTCGGCGAGCGCTGGATCACCTCGGTGTTCGACCTCTTCGAGGAGAACGTCCGCTACTTCCCGGCCCTGCTGCCGATCACCAACGACGAGGATCCGCTCGCCGTCCTCGACAGCGGGGGCACCCCGAGCCTGGCCGAGCTGCGCCTCCACAACGGCACGATCTACCGCTGGAACCGACCGGTCTACGACATCAACGACGGCACGCCCCACCTCCGCGTGGAGAACCGCGTGCTCCCGGCCGGGCCGACCGTGGCCGACCTGATCGCCAATGCGGCGTTCTACTTCGGGGTGGTCCGTCATCTCGCCGAGAGCGACCGGCCGCTGTGGTCGCAGATGTCCTTCCAGGCCGCGGAGGAGAACTTCGAGACCGCCGCCGAGGACGGCATCGATGCCACCGTCTACTGGCCCGGTGTCGGTGAGGTGAAGGCGACCGAGCTGGTGCTCCGTCGGCTGCTGCCGATGGCCCACGCGGGTCTCGAGGCCTGGGGGGTCGGCGCGGACGAGCGCGACCGCCTGCTCGGCATCATCGAGCAGCGCTGCCTGCTCGGTGTGAACGGCTCGAGCTGGTTCGCCGACCGGATGCACCGGCGCTCCCACGAGGACCGCTACGACGCGTTGCGCGCGACCCTCCTGGAGTACCGCGAGCGCATGCACAGCAACGAGCCCGTGCACACCTGGGACTGACGCACGGCTCGGCAGGCTCCGGCAGGGGCCCGGCTCAGCGCCGGCGGATCCGCTTCCACTCCTGGCGCAGGCCCGATCGTGGGTCGACCCAGCCGTGCCGGGTCACGACGACGTACGCCGGGTCGACGCCTCGCTCCGCCGCCGCGGCCGTGACCGGCCCCAGCCAGGCGGCGTCGACGTCCTGCATCGACAGCGGCCCCGACCTGGTGACCCACACCCACGACGGGTCGTCGCGTGCGCGCAGCACGGCGCCCGCGATGTCGGTGCGGAGCCCGTGGTCCCATGCCGGGTCGTCCGCGACCGCCAGGGTCGACCCTCCGGGGACACCCAGGTGGAGGACCGGCGGGACGTGGCGGCGGTGGTCGGTGGTGGCCAGCTCCAGGACGGCGGCGCGCAGCAGTCGTCGGTCGGCCAGGGGGAGCGGCTCGCGCAGCACCGGCATCGCTCCAGGGTGCCCGAGCACACGGTGGTGCCGCGCCCTCCGTCCACAGGGTCCTCCGCCCCGCGAGCACCACCGATCGGTGAGTCTCACGTGGGATAGGTTGCCGTGGGTACGGGGCCCGATAGACGTCGCGGACGTGGAGGAGGACCCATGGGAGCGGTGGTCGTGGGCTACGTGCCCAAGCCGGAGGGCGAGGCCGCGGTCGACCAGGGCATCGCCGAGGCGAAGCTCCGCGGCACGACGCTCGTCGTCGTCAACTCCCATCGCGGTGGCCGCGAGTACGACGACGGCGCCTCCGCCCGCAACGACCAGGACCTCCATGCACTCGAGACCAAGCTGAAGGAGTCCGGGCTCGAGTACGACGTCCGCCAGCTGGTCCGCGGGTTCGAGCCCGCGGAGGACCTGATCGGCATCGCGGAGGACTGCGACGCCGACCTGATCGTGATCGGCCTGCGACGGCGTACACCCGTCGGCAAGCTCATCCTCGGCAGCAACGCGCAGCGCATCCTGCTCGACGCTCCCTGCCCCGTGCTCGCGGTGAAGGTCGGCTGACCCTGCTCGTTTGCTCTGAAGCAGGCGGTCGCGCGCATCGTCGCGGACGTCGGTTCGACCTGAGTCGGGTTCGCCGGGTGGGGCAGGATGGGCCGCATGACGATCCAGATCACCGGCGACGCCCACGCCGACCAGATCCTGACCGACAGCCCGTTCGCCCTGTTGGTCGGGATGATGCTCGACCAGCAGTACCCGATGGAGCACGCGTTCCGCGGGCCGGCCAAGGTGCTCGACCGGTTCGGCAGCATCGAGCCGTCGGCGATCGCGGCGGCGGACCCGGCCGAGTTCAAGGCGCTCTGCTCGACGCCGCCCGCGATCCACCGGTTCCCCGGGTCGATGGCCGAGCGACTGCAGACCCTCGCCGCCATCGTCGAGACGCAGTACGGCGGGCACGCCGAGCGGCTGTGGACCGAGGCCACGAGCGGAGCCGACCTGCTGAAGCGGCTGATGGAGCTGCCGGGGTTCGGCAAGCAGAAGGCGCAGATCTTCGCCGCGTTGCTGGCCAAGCAGCTCGACGTACGTCCCGAGGGCTGGGAGAAGGCCGTGGGCGACTACTCCCTCGACGGCTACCGCTCGGTCGCGGACGTGACCGACCCGGCGTCGTTGCAGAAGGTGCGGGAGTTCAAGCAGCAGAAGAAGGCCGCGGCCAAGGCCGCGCAGGCCACCGCCTGACCTGCAGGTTGACTCATCCCGCCTTGAGTTCCGGCGACAGCGGGCTGTGTGGCGTGGCAGAGACTTCTAGGAGCACTGCCTGAGCTTGCACGGAGGCGTGCCGGTGATGGCGTACACCGCCATCTGGGTCACGCCATCTGCGGTGTAGGAGAAGCTGACGGCACCCTTGAGGTCGGCCGATGACGGTGCCTTGAACCGGAACTCCCAGACGGTCGGAGAGATTTGAGTGGTCGAGATCACCGCGTAGGAGACGCCGTTGACCGTGACCTGACCGTTGATGACGAAGCTGGAGACGCTCGTGTCGAACTCCACCTGGAAGACATAGGTCTTGGGTGCGTTCGGATGGGAGTTCCCAGGGCACTTGCATTGCTGGTGCCCCACGATGTTGGCGGCGCCGCTCGCGGCGAGGGCGGCTGCCGGCGTCGCCACGGCGATGACGGGGATGGCCCATGCGGCGCCCCTGGTCACGGCACGTCTGGTAGGCGGCTCCCGCCTCCGGTTCCCCGTATCAGCCATGGGCAGAGCCTACGCCTGAAACGACGAAGCCGCGTCCTGCCAGCCGTTGGGTGGGCCGTCGTATCGGTCCCGAACCCCTGGGGCAGGGAGAGAGACTGACACGACGATTTCCTCGTAGCTCGACCCAGCGGGGCGGCAACCGCGTCTCTCTTCGACGCCTCTCGGGACCAAGGTCCTGAACCCGCGGGAGGAGCGTCACCCGGGGTGCTCCCCACTTCGTGTCGGTGACCAGGGCCATGGCAGAATGAAGGTGCGGCTCTTGACCACACCGGGCCTTGCCGCGCCCAGACAGTCCTTGACGAGAGGTGTTCGTGTCCTCGACCGCGCGCAAGAAGACCACGACCCAGAGCAAGACGGCGACGAAGACGGCGACCAAGGCGCCCGCCAAGAAGGCCACGGCCACGAAGACCAGTCCCAAGAAGTCGGCCCCCACCGCCAAGAAGGCACCGGCGAAGAAGGCCGCCCCCGTCAAGAAGGCCGCCGCGCCGGCCGGGGCCGAGGCGGCTCAGGCCGCCACGTGCGGGCGAGGTCAAGGTCGGGCCCGACGGCAAGAAGGTCCTGCCTGACCTCCCCGACGAGCAGTTCGAGAAGGACGTCAAGGCCGACCCCACGATCGTGGAGGACGAGAAGGAGGCGACGTTCGTCGTCTCCGACGCCGACGACTCCGGCGAGCCGGAGCAGCAGGTCATGGTCGCGGGTGCGACCGCCGACCCGGTCAAGGACTACCTGAAGCAGATCGGCAAGGTCCCGCTGCTCAACGCCGAGATGGAGGTCGAGCTCGCCAAGCGCATCGAAGCCGGCCTCTTCAGCGAGGAGAAGCTCGGCAAGGGCGGCAAGATCTCGGCGAAGCTCGAGGAGGAGCTCGACTGGATCGCCGAGGACGGTCGCCGCGCGAAGAACCACCTGCTCGAGGCCAACCTCCGCCTGGTCGTCAGCCTGGCCAAGCGCTACACCGGCCGCGGCATGCTCTTCCTCGACCTGATCCAGGAGGGCAACCTCGGTCTGATCCGGGCGGTCGAGAAGTTCGACTACACCAAGGGCTACAAGTTCTCGACGTACGCCACGTGGTGGATCCGGCAGGCGATCACCCGCGCCATGGCCGACCAGGCGCGCACGATCCGCATCCCGGTCCACATGGTCGAGGTCATCAACAAGCTCGCCCGGGTCCAGCGGCAGATGCTCCAGGACCTCGGGCGCGAGCCCACTCCGGAGGAGCTCGCCAAGGAGCTGGACATGACGCCCGAGAAGGTCGTCGAGGTCCAGAAGTACGGCCGCGAGCCCATCTCGCTGCACACGCCCCTCGGTGAGGACGGCGACAGCGAGTTCGGTGACCTGATCGAGGACTCCGAGGCGATCGTCCCCGCGGACGCCGTGAGCTTCACGCTGCTGCAGGAGCAGCTGCACGCCGTTCTCGACACGCTCTCCGAGCGCGAGGCGGGTGTGGTGTCGATGCGGTTCGGTCTCACCGACGGCCAGCCGAAGACGCTGGACGAGATCGGCAAGGTGTACGGCGTGACCCGCGAGCGGATCCGCCAGATCGAGAGCAAGACGATGTCGAAGCTCCGTCACCCGAGCCGTTCCCAAGTGCTGCGCGACTACCTCGACTGAGGTTGCCCGCCTCCGTGGGAGCTCGGCGCAGGTCAGCGGCGATTTGTGCCGATCTGGGGGACACGCGACCGCGTACATTGCGTGTCGTGGTCCCCGCCATGCCCGCCGCTTTCGCTGTCGTCTGGCTCGGCGTGTTCCTCGCATGCGGGTGGTTCGGCTGGAAAGCCCAGCGCGAAGGCTGGTTCCTCGCTGCCTTCGCCTGGTTGCTGTTCGTCGGCCCCGTCTGCTGGCTGCTCGTCGGGGCGCGCTCGTGAACGTCTCCGTCGACGCTGTCCGGTGCGCGTGATGGACGAGCACTACGAGCGGATGCGGGCGCGCCTCCTGGAGGCGGTCGCCGAGCACGAGCGAGGCGAGCTGGACGACGCGGGACTGCAGTCGTTCATCGAAGGCGCCCGCGGGGCTCTCGACAACGCGCACTCCGACGTGCGTCAGGTGCTCTTCGAGGCCGACGTCGCGTTGGAGTACATCCAGTTCGGGCATCCCGACGAGCTCGAGAACTACGACAAGGACGCGGCGGTGAAGCGGGTCCGCCGGAACCTACGAGAGGTCCTGCGCTGACGCTCTCGGGCGCCGACGCCGGGCAGGTCTGCTGACCGGGCCGGGAGACGAGCATGGGCGGAAATCGACCGCCGGCATGTTCGCAACCGGCTCACGGGAGCCAGTCGTCCACGCGCGGCGGTCTCGAGCGGACGCGTCGGTGTCGGTGCGACATGAGGGTGTCGCGCGGAGCAATCCGGCACCACAGCGCCGCCATCCCCGCGCCATGCCCGCCTCACTACTTCAGCGACGCGGGCACCGAAAGTGTCACGACCACACGGGCCGTGCACCCCGCGACTTCGGTGCGCAACCGAGCCGCGGGGCTCGCCTCGCGTGGTGTAGGGCCCTCACCCGGTGACGTACCGCCACGGTATGCGCGGGTGGCGTCGGTCTCTTCATCCCAAGGGATACCAAAATGGGAGGACTCCTGCCGCCTGAGCTGCCGGGCAGCGGCTCGCGGTCGCCGATCGGTCGGGTGACCGGCTCGGCGTCTGGTGGCTACGTGAGGAGGGCTGCGCTGCATTCGCACCCGGCACCCGCATGCGAGCGTCGCTCCGTCGAACGTGCACGCGTCGTGCGTCCCGGCGGCGGACCAGGCGGGCGGCCGACGCGCGGCTGGCTGGCGGCTGAGCGCGAGCCGACCTCCGGACACAGGAAACCCGCCGGCGTCTCGGGTCACCGGCGGGCTTCGGGGTCGAGTCTAGGCAGGTGCGAGCGCCGGACAACAGTTTCGGCACGCGAGTCGGGCCGTTCGTAGGCGAGGTAGGGACCTTGGTCCTAGACGCTCTGGTACGTCGGTGCCAGATGAGCCTCGCGCGTCCCGGGCGAATCGGAACGCGCGAGGTGCGGGTCGTCGGCCGCCGGAAGAGGACCGGTGGCCGCCTCTCGGCGGCCGACGGACCGACGACCCGGTCAGAGGGGTCCACTCCGCGCGTTCGCGCACCTCGGAGTGGACCCCGGTCTTCGGCGGTTATCGTCCTGCGGGCGCCCCATGCGCGGCCGCAGAACGATCCCGCCTCAGTCCGTTGCTTCCTCGTACGTCGCCAGCAGCGTCAGCGCGAGCGCCTCGGCTCCGGCCAGGGTCAGGCCACCGTTCGTGGTGACGTAGACCTGGGGCTCGATGTCGGTCGTGTGACCGTCGGCGTCGGTGGCCGCCGCGTGGCGGATCTCCCAGCCCTCGCCGGTACGGGCGTCGCTCCAGTGAAGGGCGCGGCCTTCCCAGCGCAGCTCTCGCTCGTGGGTGCTCTGCGTGACGCTGCACCAGGCGGGGCAGATGACAGTGGTGGTGGGCGTGCTCATGATCGTCATGACGCGCTCCTGAAGGCGGCGGAGACCGGAGCGGGAACGCGCACCTTGAGACCGTCCAGCCGGGCGCGCAGACCGGTCATGTCACGGCCGTCGGCAGCCAACGCGGCCGTCGCTCGGATACGGGCTGTCAGGCACTCCTCGCAAGGACAACCTGGGGCACCGTGTCGGGGGGATGAAGTCATTGGGGGGCCTCCTCTTGGGAAGGAGACGGGGCTCACCCGCGCCCGTGACGGAGAAATCCACACCGATTTGAAGGAATTTTCTCCGCTGGGCGCAGGGTGGATGCAACCGGGGGGTTGCATCAAGGTGCCACGTGTGCAAACGTTGGGTTGCAGGAAGCGCAACCGAGAGCAGAGGAGCAGCCTGGTGGACCACACCGCGACCGACATCGACCCCCTGGACCGGATCGACCGCAGCATCGAGATCGACGCCCCCGCCGAGCGGGTCTGGGACCTCGTCACCCGCCCCGGGTTGGTGGATCAACGAGGGGGCGGTCGACCCGGAGCCCGACGTCCGCGTCGACGGATCCCTGACCGTGCTGACCCACCCGAAGTACGGCGAGTTCCAGCTCGAGACGGTCGAGTCGCGGCCGCCGTCGTACATCGCCTACCGCTGGCTCGAGCCGGACATGGGTGGTGCCGGCACTCTGGTGGAGTTCCGGATCGAGCCGCGCGGGGAGGGCGTGACTCTTTCGGTGGCCGAGAGTGGGTTCTCGCAGCTGGGGAAGTCCCGCGAGGAGTGGCTGAAGCGCCGCGAGGGCAATGTCGAGGGCTGGCGGGACGAGCTGAAGGCCGCCAAGGTGTTCGCGGAGGGCCAGTGACCGTCACCGGGGCGCCCGGCGACCTCGCGCCGACGACGATGTTCGCCGCCCTCGCCGACGACACGCGCTGGCGGATCCTGACCCGCCTCGGCGAGGCACCGGCGTCCGCCTCCGCACTCGCGCGGGAGCTCCCGGTGTCGCGTCAGGCGATCGTCAAGCACCTCGAGGTGCTGCGGGGCGCCGGTCTCGTGGAGGCCGAGACCGTCGGGCGGGAGCTCGTGCACCGGGCGCTGGGCGGCCGGCTGAGCGGCCTGGCGCGTGACCTGGACCGCCTCGCGGCGGCGTGGGACCGGCGGCTGACGGACCTGAAGCGGCTGGCCGAGGACCAGACCTGACTCAGGACCGCCGGCGGACCATCGTCCAGTGGTTCGCCCCGTCGGACCGCTCGTAGTCCAGGGAGTTCAGGACGGCGGTCGCGAGGGCGAGCCCGCGGCCCTCCTCCTGGAGCAGGTCTGCGGGCATGGCCGTCCCCCAGGTGCCGCCCGGGTACTCCTCGCCGCTGTCGGACAGCTGCGCCTCCAGGCGGTCCTCCAGCACCGACAGCCGGAACGCCCAGGTGACGCGTCCGTGCGGCCGGCCGTGCTCGACGACGTTGCCGGCCACCTCGATCACGGCCGTCTCGAACATCATCAGGTCGCGGGCGTCGAGGTCGGGGTGCTCCCGACCGGCCCGCTCCAGCAGGTCGTGGAGCAGGTTCAGGCTCTCCGGGACCGCGAGGCCCTCGAGGACGTAGTCACCAGTCACGGGAGGCGTCCACCACAGTGGGGTGGACGCGCAGGACGCGGTCCAGGTTGGTGAGGCGGAGCACGGTCATGACCTGCTCGGGAACGTCGGCGATGCGGAGGTCCCCGCCGGCCTGCCGGGTCGCCTTGAGAGCCGAGATCAGGGCGCCGAGCCCCGAGGAGTCGATGAAGGTGACCTGGCCGAGGTCGACCACGATGTGGGTCTCCCCGGCTGCGACCGTCTCCTCCACGAGGTTCTTGAACGCCGGGGCCGCCACCATGTTCAACCGCCCGGTGGGCTGGAGTACGGCGGTGCGGATCTCGGTCATCAGGGCTCGTCCTCCGAGGTCGGCGTACGCAGGCGTTCGATGCAGGACGTCGGGACGGCGAGAGAGGCCCGGGCGACCGTCACCGCGGTGTCGACCGTGGTTCTCCTGGTGCGATTCCACCGTGACGTCACTCCTGTTCTGAGGGCGACCGCAGGTCGTGCGGGCGTCGTGAGGGGGGCGCCGGGAAGGTGACCCGGCGGGTGGGCGCGCCGGTCGCGCGGGACCGGCTCATGAGGTCTCCCGTCGTACGACGACGGCGGTGAGGTCGTCCACGAGGGACGCGTGTGCCGCGGCGATGAGGATCCGGTCGGCCATCTCGTCGGCGGTCTGCGAGGTCGCGACGAGCTGCTCGGCCGCGTGCAGCGCCTCGAGCGGCTCCGCGAAGGCTTCCAGGACACCGTCGCTGACCACGATCAGGGTGTCGCCGGGCTCGAGTCGCGTCTCGTGACTGGTCCAGATGCTGCCGGCCTGCGCGCCGAGCGGCAGGTCTCGCGCCGTCAGCTGTCGGATGCGCGAGCCCGGACTGAGGTGCAGGGCGAGACCGTGCCCGGCGTCGACGTACTCGAGGTGGCCGTGCTGAGGCCGGAGGCGCGAGGTGAACATCGTCGCGAAGGTGCCCGACATGTCGAAGTCGTCCTGCAGGCCCTGGGCCGTGCGGCGCACGGACTCGAGAAGGGTGTTGTTCCGCGACGTGACCCGCATCGCCGTACGCAGGCCGGCCGCGATCATGCCGGCCGCGAGTCCCTTCCCCATCACGTCCGCGACGGTGATCTGAAGCATCGTGTCGTCGAGGAGGTGCCAGTCGAAGTAGTCGCCGCCGACGTTGAACGCCGGCTGGCAGCGGCCGGCGATGTCGTAGCCGAACACGTCCGGAGGCTTCTGAGGGAGCAGCCGGCGCTGGATCTCCATGGCCTGGACCGCATCGGCGTCCGCGGCCAGCTCGGTCTCGACCCAGCGGGCGAGGTCGTCGAGGAGCGCGGCGTCGCCGTGGCTCAGGGCGCGAGGCTGCTGGTCGATCAGGCACAGCGCGCCGACGACCTGGCCGCCGGGACCCGCGAGCGGCCAGGCGGCGTAGAACACGATGCCGGGGTCGCCGGTGACCAGCGGATGGTCGGCCCAGTCGCGGTCGAGCCGCGCGTCGGTCAGGACGAGCGCCTCGCGCGTCTCGACGGTACGACGGCAGAACGCGAGGTCGAGCGGCATGCTGGTGCCGGCGTCGGCGCCGCCCACCGCGGACTTCACGAACAGCCGGTCGTCGTCGATCAGGTTGACGGCGACGGTGGGGACGTCGAAGAGGCGCTTGGCCAGGCGGACGACGCGGTCGAAGCGCTCCTCCGGCGGGGTGTCGAGCAGGCCGAGCTCGCGCACCGCTTCGATGCGTGACTGCTCGACTGTTTCCACCCTGTTGCCCTTCCGTGGGTGCGGCTTTACCCACCGGACAGGGTAGGTGCCAGGGCGGGGAGCAGGTGGCGAAATGGCCGGACGGATGGCCGTGGGGGGCCAACCCGGGTCGAACGTCCCGCCGACCTAGCCCATGGCGACCAGGACGACGGCCACGCCGCCGAGGGCGAGACCCCACGCCTGGACGCGGTGCACGCGCTCGCGGAGGACCAGCGCGGCGAGCAGCACCGTGAACGCCGGGTAGAGGGACGTGAGCACGGCCGAGACGCTGAGGAGCCCGTGGTGGGTGGCCAGCAGGAACGCCCACGTCGCCACGCCACCGAGGAGACCGGCCAGTGCGCCTCCCCAGGCGGCCGGCTCGCGGGGGACCCACCTCGCGCCGAGCAGGGTCGCGGCGATCGCGACCACCAGCACGCCGACCACCTGGTTGAGCACGAGCGGCCAGAACCCGGCGTCGTCGGCGACCTGGCCCAGGCAGGTGAAGAGCCCGCCGAACCCGATCCCGGCCAGCACCCCGTCACGCGCCCCCGAGCCGGCCGGTGCGTCCGCAGCGGCGGTGGTGGGCTCGCGGGCGACCAGCCAGATGGCCGGGACCGCGGCGACGATGCCGAGCCAGACCAGCACGCCGGGCCGCTCACCCGTGACGACGCCGACCACCACCGGGAGCACCACGGCCAGGACCCCGCTGACGGGAGCCACGACGCCCATCCGGCCGGAGGCCAGCCCGCGGTAGAGGAACGCCGTGCCGACGCCGGCGCCGATGCCCGCAGCGGCCCCCCACGCGAGGTCGGCCAGGGCGGGGTCACCGGGGTTGATCAGGGCGAGGACGAGAGACGCGGCCGCGCCCCCGACGCCCCCGGTGGCCGCGACCGCCCAGGCGCTCGCCCGCTTCCCGAACATGCCACCGACGAAGTCCGAGACGCCGTACGACGCGGCGCCGAGCAGCGCCAGCAGGACAGCGGTCACGTGAGCGTCATCCCGGTCACCCAGACGCCGGTGGCGACGACCGCGGCCGCCAGCTCGATCAGGATGCTGACGCCGAGCGCCTTCAGCGCAGCCTTGGTGGAGGGCCAGGCGCCGGCGGCCCCGACCCGGACGCGCTCGGCGACGTAGACCCCGATCGGGAACCCCACGAGCACCCCGACCACCGGGATCACGAAGAACCCGACGACGGCGAACAGGCCGCCGACCACGAGCGTGCGCATCGGCACGGCGGCCTTCAGCCGACGGCCGGGGACGGCGTACTTCACCACCGCGCCGACGACCAGGAAGGCGAGGGCGACGCCGAAGGTGGCCCAGGCCGTGGCCGAGCCGTCCTCCGTCGCCCAGATGCCGATGCCCAGCGCCACCAGGATCGTGCCCGGCAGGACCGGCACCACGATGCCGAAGAGTCCCACCACGACCAGGAGGCCGCAGACGACCTCGGTGCCCGACATGCCCCGAAGCCTGGCACACGTCACCGACGGCTCCGGGGGCCCCGGAAGGACGACGGAGGCCCCGGACCTGGTCGGTCCGGGGCCTCGGTCAGGGCCGGCCCAGTCGCCTGGGGGCCCGATGTCTGGTCGCCGTCAGAGCTCCTCGTCGGAGGCGGTGGCGGGAGCGTCGGAGAGTCTTCCCGTCTCGTCGGTGACGTGCGCCGCGATCTCGCGGAGCTTGTCGCCGTGCTCACGGGCGTGGTGGGCGCAGAACAACAGCTCTCCACCCGACTGGAGCTCGACCCGGAGGTAGGCCTGCGCTCCGCAACGGTCGCAGCGGTCCGCGGCACTGAGCGCGGCCCTCGGGGCAACTGCAGTGGTCACATCGGCCTCATTTCTGTCTTCGTGTGCCTGTCCCAACGTAGCCCGGGAGGCGAAGATTCCCTCGAACCCCCCGGTGCGACGTGTCGTCCGACACCTGATCCCATCACGGCCGTCGTACCCGCGGGCGGATTTCCCACTCCTCGGGCGGCGCCGGTCGTGACCGACGATCTTTGTGTTGTTGAGTGTGACGGTTCGTGTCTGCGTGCGGTTCGAAATCCCCGAAATGTGCCACCGAATCTTGTCCGGTTCGTGATGTGGCAACGGTAGAGCAGGTCGTCGTTCCCGCCCGGCAGCGTGGCAACGCCGACGCCCGGCGTGTCGCCGGTAGTGTCGTGGTCTGGACCAGTTCGACCCACGTTCCGCAGGAGTCCCACGATCGCCGACAACACCTACAACGCAGCACACCTCCTCGTCCTCGAGGGGCTGGAGGCGGTTCGCAAGCGCCCGGGAATGTACGTCGGGTCCACGGACACACGCGGTCTCATGCAGTGTCTCTGGGAGATCATCGACAACGGCGTGGACGAGGCCCTCGCCGGAACCTGCGACCTGATCGAGGTCACCCTCCACCCGGACGGCTCGGCCGAGGTGCACGACCACGGACGCGGCATCCCGGTCGACAAGGAGCCGAAGACCGGGCTCCCCGGCGTCGAGGTGGTGTTCACCAAGCTGCACGCCGGCGGCAAGTTCGGCGGCTCGTCGTACGTCGCCACCGGCGGCCTGCACGGCGTGGGCGCGTCCGTCGTCAATGCCCTGTCGGCCAGGCTCGACGTCGACGTCGACCGCACACCGTCCCAGCAGGGCATGAGCTTCCGACGCGGAGCGCCCGGCGTGTTCGCGGGCGAAGGTCCGGACGCGTCGTTCACCCAGAAGTCGGGGCTCACCCGGAAGGGCGGCCGAGTCTCCAAGAGCAGGACCGGCACGCACGTCCGGTTCTGGCCCGACCGCCAGATCTTCACCAAGGACGCGCACTACGAGTGGGAAGGCCTGATCGGCCGCGCCCGGCACACGTCGTTCCTCGTGCCCGGTCTCGAGCTGGTGATCCGCGACCTGCGCGGTGACCAGCCGGTCGAGGAGAAGTTCCGCCACGACGGCGGCATCGCGGAGTTCACCGAGTTCCTGGCTCGCGACGAGAAGGTCACGGAGATCCTGCGGCTGCAGGGCACCGACACCTTCACCGAGACCGTGCCGTTGCTCGACGACAAGGGCCACATGACGCCGCAGGAGGTCGAGCGGGAGCTCGGCGTCGACATCGCGATCCGCTGGGGCACCGGGTACGACACCGAGATGCGGTCCTACGTCAACGTGATCGCCACGCCCAAGGGCGGCACGCACGTGGCCGGCTTCGAGGCGGCGCTCACCAAGACGTTCAACGAGGTGATGCGGGCCAGCAAGGCATTGAAGGTCAACGACGACAACGTGATCAAGGACGACGTCATGGAGGGCATGACCGCCGTCGTCACGGTCCGGCTGGCCGAGCCGCAGTTCGAGGGGCAGACGAAGGAGATCCTCGGCACCCCGGCCGTGCGCGGCGCCGTCGGCAAGGTCGTGTCGTCGGAGCTGAAGAAGTTCCTCACGTCGACCAAGCGCGACCAGAAGGCCCAGGCCCGGCTGCTGATGGAGAAGGTCGTCGGCGCCTCGAAGACCCGGCTCGCCGCTCGTCAGCAGCGCGACACCCAGCGCCGGAAGAACGCGCTCGAGTCATCGGCCCTCCCGGCCAAGCTGGCCGACTGCCGCGCGGCCGACAACGAGCGCACCGAGCTGTTCATCGTCGAGGGGGACTCCGCGCTCGGCACGGCCAAGCTCGCGCGCAACTCCGAGTTCCAGGCGCTGCTGCCGATCCGCGGCAAGATCCTCAACGTCCAGAAGGCCTCGGTCGGCGACATGCTGAAGAACACCGAGTGCGCCTCGATCATCCAGGTGGTCGGTGCCGGGTCGGGCCGGACCTTCGACCTCGAGGCCCGCCGCTACGGCCGGATCATCTTCATGGCGGACGCCGACTCCGACGGCGCGCACATCCGCTGCCTCCTGGCGACGCTGTTCTTCAAGTACATGCCCGACCTGATCCGTGAGGGCCGCGTCTACTCCGCCGTCCCACCGTTGCACCGGATCGAGCTGACCAACCCCAAGAAGGGGATGGACAAGTACGTCTACACCTACTCCGACGCCGAGCTGCAGCGGAAGCTCGCCGAGCTCGCCCGGAAGAACCTGCGCTGGAAGGACCCGGTCCAGCGCTACAAGGGCCTCGGTGAGATGGACGCCAAGCAGCTCGCCGAGACCACCATGGACCGCCGCCACCGCACCCTGCGCCGGATCACCATCGACGACGCCGAGTCGGCGACCGAGGTCTTCGAGCTGCTGATGGGCTCCGACGTCGCCCCGCGCAAGGAGTTCCTGGTGCAGGGCGCCTACGAGGTGGACGTCGAGGCGCTGGACGCCTGAGCTCACCGATCATCGGCATGATCGGCGGTATGACGACGTACGACCTGGTCACCGAGGTGACCGACGACGACAGCCGCGCGGTCTTCGGGGTGTACGACGCGGTCTTCGGCGACCAACCCGACCAGGCCGCGTGGCGCAGCGGGATCTGGGACCGGCACGTCGTACGGGCTGGGTTCCGGCTCGCCCGGGCGTACGACGAGGAGCGGTTGCTCGGGTTCGGCTACGGCTACACCGGCGAACGCGGGCAGTGGTGGACCGACCAGGCGGCCATGGTGCTCGGGCCCGAAGTGGCCGACGAGTGGCTGGGCGGTCATTTCGAGCTGGTCAGCATCGGCGTCCTCGAGGACGCGCGGGGGACAGGCGCCGGTCACGCCCTCCTCGACCTGCTGACCGAGGGTCTGTCGCAGGAGCGGTGGCTGCTGATGACGACCGCGGACGCGGACGACCCGGCCCGCCACCTCTACGCCCGTGCGGGCTGGGAGGTGGTCGGGCCGGGTCTGCGCGACGGTCAGGTCGTGATGGGACGCCGTCGGCCTACGGGCAGGTGATCGTCGGGTTCCACATCGCGTAGGTGCCGGCCGGGTTGTGCTGCCAGGCCCACACGTGGAGGGACCAGAACGCCGTGTCCCCGAGGAACCGGTTACCGGGCGCGTTGTACATGAAGCGCTGTCCGTTCAGGGACGGCTGCGGCACGGTCCCCGTGGGGACGTCGGGAACGAGGTACTCCATCCCGGCCAGACGCTGCTTCTTCTTGCCGCTCGAGGCGTAGATCAGCGCCGCGGGCTTCGTCGGGTCCGTGGACCCGATGTTGTCCGGGTTCACCCAGTGGTAGCCCATCCCACCCATCGACGGGACGTCGGTGTCCTCGATGCAGGTCAGCCCGTTGACGTCCTGGAACAGGCCGCTCCAGCCGGCGTCCTGGGCGGCGCTGAGCCGATGGTACTTCGCCGTGGCGGCGCGGATCGTCGACAGCTGCTTGCCCGCGGTGGGGTGAGCCGGCGAGGCCGAGGCCGAGGTGGAGGCGTACGCCGCCCCCGCGCCGGCCAGCGCGAGGCACGTGGTCGCGACCGCGAGCCCCACGCGACGGCTGGTCACGACCCTTCCTTGACCTCGTGGACCTGGTCGGCGACGAGGCCGTGGGCCTCGCGGTGCACGGTGTTGGCGGCGTCCGGCGACGGCGCCTCGACCAGGCAGAAGATGGTGCTGTTGGCCTCGTCCACCCAGTAGCGCTGGTAGTTCACGTTGTACTTGTCCTGGATCTGCAGGTCGGCCATGTGGGCCTTGGCAACGTCGTCGGCGCTGACCGGGCCGTCGAGGTGGTGCACGTCCATGTAGAGAGGCATGGAATTTCTCCTTGAGTGATCGTCGGTCGGTCTGACCGTGCTGAGAAGCCTAGGAACAAGGGATGGGTCGGCTCATCGGGTGGACTACCCAGGTTCTGCCGGGGCGACTGCCCATTTTGGGCGGCGTGGAGGGCCCTCCACGCCGAGCCGCAACGCCGTCGGACCGCGCAGGTCCGACGGCGCCGCGTCCAGCGGGCCTCGCTGTGGGGTGACCCGCCGTCAGATGCCTGCCGGGCAGTGGACCCTGGGGTTGAACATCTCGAACGTCCCCGCCGGGTTGACCTGCCAGAGCCAGGCGTGCAGCGAGAAGAAGGCCGGCAACCCGAACCGGTTGCCGTCGGGCGTCAGGTTGAACCGGTGGCCGAACAGCTCCGGTCGACCGGTCGGGTGGTTCTCACGCCAGGCGTCGACCGTGACCAGGTACTCGAGCGCGGCGAGCTTCAGGTGCCCGTTGTTCACGAAGCGGTACACCAGGGCCTCCGGGTGGCGGAGCCGGATCTTGCCGTCGACGAGGTCACCGTTGGCGTAGTGGACGCCCATCCCGCCCATCCCCTTCATGTCGATGCAGGCGATCCCGTCCACGTCCTTGAGCAGGGCGTAGCCGGCCTTCTTGGCCGCGCCCGGATGGGTGAAGCCGTCGGTGGCCGCTCGGGCGACCTTGACGTCGTGGGCGGGTCCCGCGGTGGCGGGGGCTGTCAGCGGGGCAAGGAGGGCGGCGACGCCCAACGCGATGCCCGCGAGGGTGCGTGATGTCCACATCAGGACCCCTCCTCGTCGTGGATGGTGTGCGCGATCTGGTAGCGGTAGCGCATGTCTGTCCCCCTTGTGATGGTGCGGTCGAGGTGACCGTGACCAGCACCGTAGGAACGACACCCGGGGTGCCTCATCGGCTGAAGTGCCCAGGTTCGGGAGACGGACCTGCCTAGGTTGTGGCCGGCACCAGGTCGAGCTGGTGCGCCTTCGCGGCGGCGGCGCCGCGGGTGTTGACGCCGAGCTTGGCGAGAACGGCGGAGACGTGATGGTCGACGGTCCGGATGGACACGACCAGGCGCTCCGCGATCTCCTCGTTGGTGAGGCCCTCGCAGACCAGCAGCAGCACCTCGTCCTCGCGGCGCGTGAGTCCGAGCGGGTGACGCCGGGTGCTGGCGCGGGCCCCGGCCGGCACCGAGCGGTGCCCCAGCTCCTTCATCTTGCGCCGGGTGCGCTGGGCTGCGGCATCGGCGCCCAGGGTCTCGAAGCGGGTGATGGCCTCACGGAGGTCGTCGTCGTTGTCGGAGTCGTGCAACGAGAGAGCGGCGAAGTAACCGCATCCCGAGCCGCTGCCAGTGCACCGCGGCACCGGCGTGGTCGCCGACCAGCGAGGTCGCCCACGGACCCGGCGCCGGAGTGATCGCCTGCGGCTCACCCAGGAGCCGCAGCTCCCAGACGCTGAGCTGGGCGTCGAGCAGGTACTCGACCTCGTCCAGCACTGCCCGGACCGCCTTCAGGTCGGCGATCGCCTCGTCGTCTCGCCCCTCGAGCCAGTACACCTCGGCGCGGGCCAGCCGCGTGTGCGCGATCCACTCGCCCTCGGCGAGGTTGTCCGCCTCGGCGACTCCGGGATCCAGCACCTCCAGCGCGCCCGCCTGACCGCGTCGGGCGAGCACCAGGGCGGACGTGATCTGCGAGGTCAGCAGGTTGACCGGGCTCGCCTCGGTGGCCAGCACGCGTTCGGCGAGGGCGACGGCCTCGTCCCACCGGCCCATGTCGAGCAGTGCGATCGCCCGGTGTCCGCGCAGGCAGGTCGCATAGGTGGGGATGTCGTGCTCGTCGCAGTAGGCGATGCCGTCGCGCCACCAGCGCTCGCCCTCGGCGAACCGGTACTGGCCGGCGTACATGGTGTAGGCGTTGGCGTAGGCGCGGCCCGCCTGGCCCTCACTCTGCGACTCGAGGGCGATCGCCAGCGCCTGGCGCATGAGCGGGACCCAGTCGCGACGGCTCGTGAACTGGAAGTACGCGTAGTTGTTGAGGACGTCGCTGAGCACCCCCGGGTCTCCGACCCTTTCCGCCATCCGGAGTGCGCGGACGAGCATCGCCTCGGTCTTCTCGGGGTCGTCGACCCAGTGGTCGAACGCCGCCGCGGAGAGTCCGCGGGCGAGCTCGATGTCGTCACCGAGCGGCTCCAGGAGCTCGATCGCGCGAGCCAGGGCGACCACGGACTCGGGCCCGCGGCAGAGCCGCCACATCACCGACGAGAGCCGGCGATGGTCGTGACCCTCGCGGCGTACCTCGCCGAGGCGGTGCCAGATCTCGATCGCGTCCTGGCGAGCCTCCGCGGCGGCCGGCCACTGGTCGACCAGGGCGAGTACCTCGGCGTACCCGTCGTAGAGCTCGGCCAGCTCGCGATCGTCGTCCGGTGTGAAGCGCAGAGCTCGCTCGTACTGCGCGACGGCCTCGCGGTGGGCACCCAGCTCCGCGGCACGGCGTGCCGCGACGGGCGCGTACCGGCGGACCAGGTCGGGCTCGCCGGCCGCGTCCGCGTGGTACGCCATCCGAGCGTCGTCGTCGCAGTCCTCGTCGATCAGCGCCCGTAGCAGCGCCTGGTGCCCAGCCGCCTTCCGGTGAGGCGGCACCTCGGACTCGATGGCACGTCTCGCGAGCTCGTGGCGGAACCGCAGGGCCGACGCCCTCGGCCCGCATCAGCCCGACCGCGACCAGCTCGTCGAAGGTCTCGAGCTCGAGATCGCCGGCGCGGGCCACCAGGCCGGGGTCCACCCGCCAGGAGTCGAGGGAGGCCAGGTCCAGCGTCGTGCGCGGCGCGGTCGGAGAGTCGGGCAGCGCGGGCGAGCACGGCGTCGCGGGCCGACGCCGGGATCTCGACACCGCCGTCGCTGAGCACCTCGACCACGAAGAACGGGTTGCCTCCGGTGAGCTCGTAGAGCTCGACGGGGGAGTACGACGAGCCCTCGGCGAGGCGGCGTACGCCGGCGGCGGACAGCGGCGGGAGGTCGATGCGTCGCGTGTAGCGCTGGCCCGCCAGCTCGCCGATTGCGACCCGCAGGGGGTCGGAGGGGGCGAGAGCGTCGTCGCGGAACGTGACGAGCAGCAGCACCGGGAGCTTCGCCACCCGCCGAGCCAGGAAGCGGAGGAGGTCGAGCGTGGCCTCGTCCGCCCACTGCACGTCCTCCACCACCAGGACGGCCAGCCCGTCGGTCACCGACGCGCAGTGCAGCACGGCATCGAAGATCTCGTCGCGCGAGGCGGCGCCCTGCACCATCTCCAGCAGGTTGCCGCCGAGCTCGCGGGCGATGTCGTGGACGGCTGCCAGCGGCCGCGGCGTGAACAGGCTGTCGCACGCACCCCAGGCCCAGGTGGCCTCGGGCAGGCGCTGCTGGAGCTCCTCCACGAGGGACGACTTGCCGACTCCGGCCTCGCCGGAGATCAGCACGAGCCGACCGCTGCGGTCGCGGGCCTCGTCGGCGTACTGGAGCAACGACCCGAGCTGTGACTCCCTCTCGAGCAACGTCACGTGTGGATTCTCCCCCGCACGCCGTCGACGTCCATGTGAATCCCACTGGTCGGTGAGTCGGGCGAGCGGTGGGTGATACGAGCGAAGTCTGCCGGAGGTTCGGAACCGGGCTCAGATCTGCCGGGTCAACAGACCGGTGTCGACGTCGTAGAGGAAGCCGCCGACCTTGACCCGGTCCGGGATGAGGGGGTGGGAGCGCACCGCCTGCACGTCCTCGGCCAGCGCCGCGAGCTGGTCCGCCACGACGTGGAACGCCTGCCAGCTCGCATCGACGCCCGCCGACGCCGAGACCTGCTCGCGGAGCTCCTCCTCGGTGGACGAGGTCATCGCGCAGTGGGTGTGCGGAACCACCAGGATGCGGTCGACCCCGAGCAGGTGGACGCCGAGGACCAACGCCTCGAGCGCCTGCGGCGTCACCCGGCCACCGGGGTTGCGGAAGATCTTCGCGTCGCCGTGCCCGAGGCCGACCATGTCCAGCGGGACGATGCGGGAGTCCATGCAGGTCACGATGGCGACGCCCGCGTGCGCCACGCCGTCGAAGCCACCCTCGTCGAAGGTCTCGGCGTACGCCGCGTTCGCGGCCAGCAGGTCCGCGAAGTCGTCGCCTCCGGGATGCGTCACGTCTCCGTCCACGGTTCCACCCACGGGCGCGAGGGTAGTCCCCGCGTCTCGGCGCTCCGGAACAGCACCAGCGCCGCGGCCCCGGCGACGAGGGCGCAGACGGCCGCGCCCGCGAACACGGTCTGCTCCTGGGCGATGCCGGCCTCCCGCAGGAGGTGCTCGAACGCGTCGCAGCGCGTCGTCGTACCTCCGCAGACCTGCAGCGGCGGAGGGATGGCACCTGCCTCGTCGTAGTAGCGGCGCAGCCCGATCGTGGTCAGAGCGGAGACGCCGACCAGCATCCCGACCATCCGGGAGACGACGACGCCGGCGCTGGCGAGCCCGTGGACGCCGGCGTCCGTGGCCGCCAGGACAGCGGCGTTCACGGGCGCCAGCGCGAGGCCGAAGCCGAAGCCGCCGACGACGAGCGGCACGGTGGCCGGCCAGCCGGAGAGCGAGGTGAGGTCCCAGCGGCTCATCCACGCGAAGGCCAGCGCGGCGAGTGCCATGCCGACTGCGGTGATCGTGCCCGTGGCGAACCGGCGGGTCAGGTAGCCACCCACGATCGCCCCGACGGGGAGCGCGGCGAGGAAGCGGACGAGCACCAGCGCCGCCATCAGCTGCGAGTCGGGATAGACGGTGGTCCGGGCGAAGATCGGGATGTCGATCAGCGCGGCCACCAGCGCCGCGCCGACGAAGAAGCTGACGACGAGTGACCCCCAGGCCGGCGTACGGCGCAACGCGCCCCGCGGGACGAGCGGTGCCTCATCGGTGCGGAGGTGCCAGACGAACACGCCGGTGGCCACGGCCGCCGCGAGGAGGTACCACCAGCCCTGCGGTGCGAAGACCTCCACCCGCGGGTCGGCCGTCGCGAAGGCGAGGATCACGCCGCCGAGGGCAGCGGCCAGGAAGAGCGCTCCCGGCAGGTCGGCCTGCCGGGCCGCCGCCCACCACCCCCGCAGGTCGACCAGTGGTCGGCGCGCGGTCAAGCACCGTACGAGGAACAGGAGCGCGGCCACCACCGCGACCAGACCGACGGGGGTCGCCCAGCGGCCGGAACCCCACATCGGCACGAACAGCTGGCCCCAGGTCACGTCGCTGACCAGCGACGCGGGCTCCACGACGACGAGTCCGGCCGCGGCCAGGCAGACGACCACGCAGACGATCCCGGCCCAGTCGACGGTGGCCCACCCGCGGCGCCGCGCCGGGTCGGCCGGGCGGTCAGATGCCTCACCGGACCCCAGCGATCGCACCAGCACGGCCAGGACCACGCCGACCACCATGTTGACCGCGAAGATCACCCGCCAGTCGGAGACGGCCAGGATCAGCGCGCCGTACAACGGGCCGATCACGCTGCCGAGCTCCTGGACCGCGGACACGATCCCGAGGGGGACGCCGCGGCGGTCGACGGGGTAGAGGTCCGCGACGAGCGCCAGGGTGGCGGGCACGAGCCCGCCGGCGCCGACGCCCTGCAGGAAGCGCCCGGCCACCAGGCCGGGCAGGTCGTACGCCGCGGCGGTCACCAGCGACCCGGCGGCGAACAGCACGAGGGCGGCCACGAGCACCGGGACGCGCCCGCGCAGGTCGGCGATCCGGCCGATCAGCGGGAGCATGGCGACGTACCCCAGCAGGAAGCCGGACACGATCGGCGCTCCGCGCTGGAGCTGGTCGATCGGGATTCCGGCGGACTCCATCATGTCCGGCAGCGCGAGCACCACGACATAGGTGTCGGCCGCGGCGAACGCCACGGCCACCGCGGCCAGCCCGAGCAGGAGCCGGGGGCTGGTCATGATCCCGTCATGGGGCGGTGATGTCCTTGCTGGTGCCGTAGTCGGTGAGCACGAGCGTGTAGGTGTTCGCGGGGTGGCCCGCGTAGAACTCGCCGGTCAGCGTGACCTGTCGCAGCTCGTTGTCGGAGGTCAGGGCGTACGTCGCGTCGAAGTCGCCCGTGGCACCCGGGATGATCGCGGAGACGGCCGAGTCCGGCACGGTGCCGGTGTACGTCGACAGCACCTCCTTGTTGTCGGTGCCACCGCGGATGTCCTTGCCGCTCTCGGGCTTCTCGGTCGCGGCCAGGATCGACGGCACCCCCGACTCGGTGCTGATCAGCTGGGCCGGGTCCGGGGCGCCGTAGTCCGCCGGGTCGACCTCGGACCATCCTGGCGTGAGCGGGATCTGGGCGTAGACCTTGCCGTCGACCGCCTTGACCGGCACCGAGAACGAGCCGAGCTGGGTGACAACGCCGAGGCTGCCGTCGTACGCCGGCGCGTCGGTCACCGTCCCGGAGGCCGACTCCAGCCCCTGGACCCCGTCCGGCAGGTCGTCGGTGCGCAGGGACAGCGTGACGCCGCTGGTGCTCTCGAGCGTGTGCTGAGCCGTCGCCAGAGCGGAGGCCGGATCCTCGTCGGACCCCGACCCGCCACCGCCGCAGGCGGACAGAGTCACCAGCCCGGCCAGCAGCCCGGCCAGCAGCCCAGTCCTCACCACGGGCACGGGACGGCGCAGCGACATGGTGGTCACCCTGTCACAGCCCGCCGCGACCCCGGACCGACCGGGTTCAGAGCTGGGCCGGCACGGGTCCGGCACAGGCGACCATGGGCTGCGACCCCGGCGTACCACTGCCGTCGCGCCGGCCGGTGGCCTCCGGGAGGTCGACCGGCGAGCCGCTCGCTGCGGCGGCGCGAGCCGGCGCGGTCCCGGCCCAGGCGAAGACCAACGCGTCTTCGCCCTTGAGGAACCGGTGGCACCGCACCCCGCCCGTGGCCCGCCCCTTGGCGGGGTACTCCGGGAAGGGCGTGACCTTCACCGCGCCCGGCTCCGTGCCGGGCAGGGCCGTGGCCGTGCCGCTGGCGGTGACGACGACGGACGACGCCGGGTCGAGCGCGCCGAACCACACCACCGAGTGGCCGGGGCCGAGCTTGATGCCCGCCATGCCGCCGCCGGACCGGCCCTGAGGTCGGACGCCGGCAGCGGTGAAGTGCAGCAGCTGAGCGTCGGAGCTGATGAAGCAGAGCTCCTCGTCACCGGTGCGCAGCTCGACCGCTCCGACGACCTCGTCGCCGTCCTTGAGGCCGATCACCTCCCACTCGTCCCGGCCCAGGACCTCGGGGTTCACCCGCTTCACGACGCCGTGCTTCGTGCCCAGCGCCAGTCCCGGCCCGTCCGGACGGAGCGCCGACAGCGCGAGGACCCGCTCACCGGGCTGGAGCGAGCGCACCAGGTCGAACGGCAGTCCACCCTGGAGGTTCGGGTGGTTGGCCGAGCCGGGGAGCGCCGGCAGGTCGAGGACCTGGAGGCGGACGACGCGGCCGTGCGAGGTGAGTGCGCCGATCTCACCGCGGGCGGTCGTGCGCACCGCGGAGACGATCACGTCGTGGTTGGCGCGGGCGCCGTCTCCGCTCGGCGGCTCGGCCGAGGAGGACCGGGCGAGCAGCCCGGACGACGACAGATAGGCGAAGCACGGGTCGTCGGCGACCTCGAGGGGCGCGGCGGCGGCTGAGACGGCGACGCCCGCGGACGCGAGGAGCACGGTGCGCCGCGGGGTGCCGAAGGTCTTCGCCACCTCGCCGAGCTCGTCGGAGACGACCTTCCGCAGCAGCTGCTCGTCGGCCAGGATCGCGTCGAGCGCCTCGATGGTGCGCTCGAGCTCGTCCTTCTCCTTCTCCAGCTCGATCTTGGAGAACCTCGTCAGCCGGCGCAGTGGCATGTCGAGGATGTAGTCGGCCTGGGCCTCGCTCAGTTCGAAGACCGTCCGCAGGCGTTCCTTCGCCTCCGTCGCGTTGTCGGAGGAGCGGATCAGCTGGATGACCTCGTCGATGTCGAGGATCGCGATCATCAGGCCCTCGACGAGGTGGAGTCGGTCGGCGGCCTTCTGACGGCGGTACGCCGAACGCCGGCGTACGACGTCGAACCGGTGGCCGAGGAAGACCTGCAGCAGCTCCTTGAGGCCGAGCGTCCGGGGCTGGCCGTCGACGAGCGCGACGTTGTTGATGCCGAAGGTGTCCTCCATCGGCGTGAGCCGGTACAGCTGCTCGAGCAGCGCCTCGGGGACGAAGCCGTTCTTCACCTCGATCACCAGGCGCAGGCCGTGCTCGCGGTCGGTGAGGTCCTTGATGTCCGCGATGCCCTGGAGCTTCTTGGCCTGGACGAGCGACTTGATCCGTTCGGAGACCTTCTCGGTGCCGACGCCGTAGGGAAGCTCGGTCACCACGATCCCCTTGCGGCGACCGACCGGCTCGACCCGCGCCGTGGCCCGCATCCGGAACGTCCCGCGACCCGACTCGTAGGCGTCGCGCACACCGTCGAGCCCGACGATCATGCCGCCCGTCGGCAGGTCGGGACCGGGCACGAAGCGCATCAGGTCCTCGAACGTCGCGTCCGGATGCGTGATCAGGTGGCGCAGCGCCTGGACGACCTCCACCAGGTTGTGCGGGGCCATGTTGGTCGCCATGCCGACCGCGATGCCGCTGGCGCCGTTGACCATCAGGTGGGGGATCGCGGCCGGGAGCACCACCGGCTCCCGCTCGCGGCTGTCGTAGTTGGGCTTGAAGTCGACGGTGTCCTCGTCGATGGACGCGGTCATGGCGACGGCCGGAGGCGCCATCCGGCACTCGGTGTAGCGCATGGCGGCCGGCGGGTCGTCGGGGCTGCCGAAGTTGCCGTGGCCGTCGACCGTGGGCAGCCGCATCGACCAGGGCTGCGCCATCCGCACCAGCGCGTCGTAGATCGCGCCGTCCCCGTGCGGGTGGAGGCGCCCCATGACCTCGCCGACGACGCGGGCGCTCTTGACGTGCCCGCGGTCGGGACGGACACCCATCTCGTTCATCGTGTAGAGGATCCGGCGCTGCACCGGCTTCAGGCCGTCGCGGGCGTCCGGAAGTGCGCGGGAGTAGATGACGGAGTAGGCGTACTCGAGGTACGACGCCTCCATCTCCTGCCGGATGTCGGTGTCGAGGATGTGCTCCTCGAAGTCGTCGGGAACGTCTTGCTTGGTGGTGCTGCGGGCCATGAGCGCATTCTCCCCGGTGCCGGTGACGGCGCGCGGCGGGGCACGCCGCCCTGGGGAGTGGTTCTTCTTCAACCGATTGATTGACAACCAGCTCGAGCTCGTGATGGTGTGTCGACAACCAGTCAGTTGAATACGAGAAGGAGCCTCTCATGAGCACCGTCGTCGTCCAGGCCGTCACCTCGCTCGACGGCTTCATCGCCCGCCCGGACGACCTGCCGGGACCGATCTTCGACTGGTACGAGGCCGGCGACGTCGAGGGGCACTTCAAGGATCCCGCGCACACGTACCACGTCTCGGCGGCGTCGGCCGCCTACCTGGACTTCTCCGACGTCCGGTGCCAGCTGATCGGCCGCCACCTGTTCGACTTCGTCGACGGCTGGGGAGGGCAGCCGATCGTGGGCGACCACGTGTTCGTGGTGAGCCATCGCGAGGAGCCGGCGGAGTGGAGGGCGCGCTACCCCGACGCGCCGTACACGTTCTGCAACGACGGTGTCGAGGACGCCGTGCGTCGCGCCAGCGAGCTCGCCGGCGACGGGACCGTCGTCGTGTGCGCCGGCGACGTCGGCGGACAGGTGGTCGCGGCGGGGTTGGCCGACGAGCTGGAGATCGAGCTCGCGCCGGTGTTCCTGGGCCAGGGGAAGAAGTTCCTCGGCTCCTTCACCGACGAGCTGGTCCTCGACGACCCGTCCGCGGTCGTCCAGGGCGAGCGCGTGCTGCACCTGAGGTACGCCTTGCGCTGAGGGTCGGCCGATAGATTGCGGCCGTGACCGCTGCCGGAGCCGACGAGCACGTCGCCCCCCGCCACTGGGAGGCCGATGTCCTCCTGCGCGACGGCCACACGGCCCACATCAGGCCCATCCGGCCCGACGACGCCGATCTCCTGGTCGACTTCTACACCCGCGTGTCCGACCAGTCGAAGTACTACCGGTTCTTCTCGCCGATGCCGCATCTGTCGGAGCGCGACATCGCGCGCTTCACCCGCGTCGACCACGTCCACCGGGTGGCGTTCGTGATGATGCTGTCGGATCGGATGATCGCGCTCGGCAGCTACGAGGGGCGTCCCTCCGACGACGCCGACCCGGGCTCGTCGCCCGCCGAGGTCGCCGAGGTCGCGTTCCTCGTCGAGGACGCCCAGCAGGGCCGGGGGATCGGCCAGCTGCTCCTGGAGCACCTGGCCCAGGCCGGACGCGAGCGCGGCATCGAGCGGTTCGTGGCCGAGGTGCTCCCGGACAACCAGCGGATGATCCAGACGTTCCGGGACGCCGGCTACCGGCTCGTCAGCGGCTTCGAGGACGGCGTCATCACCCTGGAGTTCCCGATCGAGCCGACCGATACCGCGATCGGGGTCATGGCCGGCCGCGAGCACCGCGCCGAGGCGGCCTCGATCGAGCGCTTCTTCAACCCGCGCTCGGTGGCGGTGATCGGAGCGTCCCGGCGCCAGGACACGGTCGGCCAGGCGCTCGTGCGCAACCTCGTCCTCGGCGACTACACCGGCCGGGTGTACGTCGTGAACTCGACGGCGAAGGCGGTGTCCGGGCTCCCGGCGTACTCGACCGTGGGCGACATCCCCGGTGACGTCGACGTCGCGGTGGTGGCCGTGCCGGCCGAGGCGGTACAGGACGTCGTCCTCGACTGCGCGGCCAAGGGTGTGCACGGGCTGATCATCATCTCGTCGGGCTTCGCCGAGATCGGCGAGGAGGGCCGCCAGCGGCAGCGCCGCCTGGTCGGGCTGTCCCGGTCGTACGGGCTGCGGGTGATCGGGCCGAACGCGCTCGGCATCATCAACACCGACCCGGAGGTCAGCCTCAACGCGTCCTTGTCCACGCAGAAGCCGGCCCGCGGTCGAGCCGGGTTCTTCTGCCAGTCAGGTGCGCTCGGGACGGCGATCCTGGAGAAGGTGAACAACCGCGGGCTCGGGCTCTCGACGTTCGTCAGTGCGGGCAACCGAGCCGACGTCTCGGGCAACGACCTCCTGCAGTACTGGGAGGAGGACGACTCCACCGAGGTCGTGCTCCTCTATCTCGAGTCGATCGGCAACCCGCGGAAGTTCAGCCGCATCGCACGGCGGGTCTCCCTGCGCAAGCCGATCATCGCGATGCGCTCCGGCCGCACCACGCAGGGCGTCCCGATGGGACAGGCGGTCCGCACGATCGGGGCGCCGCCCCAGGCGGTCGACGCGATGTTCCGGCAAGCGGGGGTCATCCAGGTCGACACGCTCGACGACATGTTCGACGTGGCCCAGCTGGTCGCCCACCAGCCACTGCCGCGCGGGCGCCGGGTCGCCATCGTCGGCAACTCCGATGCGCTCGGGCTGCTCGCGGCGGACGCCGCGGCCGCCGTGGGGCTCGTGGTCAGCCGGTCCACCGCGCTCGGCGCCGACGCGACCGGCCCCGACTTCGAGGACGCCCTCGACGGGGCGATCGACGACCCCGAGGTCGACGCCGTCGTCGCGGTGTACATCCCGCCCATCGACGTCTCCGGCGTCGAGGTCGCCGACGTCCTGGCGGCCGTGGGGGAGCAGTCGGACAAGCCCCTGGTCTCGTCGTTCCTGGGCGCCGAAGGCGTGCCCGAGCTGCTCCGGGTGCCCGACGTCAGGGGCTCGACCGCAGGCCGCGGATCGGTTCCGTCGTACCCCGCGGTCGAGGACGCGGTGCGGGCACTCGCCCGCGTCGTCGAGTACGCCGTGTGGCTGCGCACCCCGAACGGCCCGACGGTCGTCCCCGATGCGATCGACCCCGGCGCGGCCAAGGCGCTGGTGCAGCGGCTGCAGGTGGACCACCCCGACGGCACCGAGCTCGAACCCGGCGACGTGACCGCTCTGCTGTCGTCGTACGGCATCTCGATGTGGGAGGCACGGCCGGTCGCCTCCCTGAAGGAGGCGACGAAGGCCGGCCAGGACCTCGGCTGGGACGTCGTGCTCAAGGCCACCACCGACCGGCTCCGGGAGCGTCCGGACCTCGCGCACGTGTGGCGCAACATCGACCGGCCCAGCGAGATGAAGGACGCCTGGGAGAGCCTCGGCCGGCTGATCGACGACTCCGAGACGGCCGGTTTCGTGGTCCAACGGAATGCGCCGCCGGGAGTGCCGCTGAGCGTGCACAGCATGGAGGACCCGCTCTTCGGACCGATCGTCTCGTTCGGCATCTCCGGCCCGTTGACCGAGCTGCTCGAGGACCGCTCCTACCGCATCCCTCCGCTGGGAGCGCGTGACCCGGAGGCGATGACCCACGAGATCAAGGCGGCGCCGATGCTGTTCGGCTACCGCGGCTCCGAGGTCGTCGACGTCGTGCCGGTGGAGGACCTGATCTCGCGGGTGGCCCAGCTGCAGCACGACGTACCCCAGATCTCCTCGCTCGACCTGTCGCTGGTGCTGGCCGGGGCCGACCACTGCACGGTCCTCACGGCGCGTGCCCGGGTCGATCCCGTCGCGGATCCCCGCTCCGACTGGTTCGTCCGCCGGCTGCCGGCCGCGGTGGAGGACACCATCCCGAACTGAGGGGGGCGTGACAGACTCGTCCCATGCAGGGTCTGAAGGAGGCCATCGACCGCACGGGCTACTACCCCGAGGTCGTGGCCGACGGCGTGATGCGGGCGGTCTCCGACGAGGCCGTCGTGTCGTTCTTCGTCCACCACGAGCCGACCTTCGACCGCGACGAGGTACGCCGTCACCTGACGGTCGTCGTCCTCACCCCGAGCCGGTTGATCCTCGCCCACACCGATGAGCACGAGGGCGACGACATGCTGCCGGCGCCGTACACCTCGACCTCGACCGAGGCCATCGCGCTGTCGTCGGTGAAGTCCGTGGTGGTGACCCGGATGGTCACCAACCCGACCGACGGGCCGACCCCGCCGGCCGAGGCCGTGCTGACGATCGGCTGGGGCGGCGTCTCGCGGCTCGACCTCGAGCCGGCCACCTGCGGCGACCCCGAGTGCGACGCCGACCACGGCTACACCGGCACCATGGCCGCCGACGACTTCTCCCTGCGTGTCTCGGCGGCCGCCGACGGTCCCGAGGCCGTGCCCAGCCTGCTGGCCTTCGCCGAGTCACTCTCGTCGCGGACGCACGGCTAGGCCGCGGTCCGAGGTGAGCGATTTCCTCGAGCCCGCCTACGGCGGGAGGTCGCTGACCGACGTCCTGCCGGCCGTCGCCCGCGCCGTGGGGGAGCGGGTCGAGCGCTGGGCATCCGACCGACCGGCGCTCGTGCTGCCCGAGTCGCCGGCGTACGTCGTGTTCCTGGTCGACGGTCTGGGCGCCGACCTGCTCGCCGCGCATGCCCACGCCGCGCCGTACCTGTCGTCCTTGCTGACGGGAGACTCCACCGGAACCGCCGGGGTGCCCTCGACCACAGCGACCAGCCTGACCTCGCTCGGCACCGCGCTGCCACCCGGGACACACGGCGTCGTGGGGTTCACCTCGCGGGTGCCGGGCTCCGACCGCCTGCTCAACGCCCTCTTCTGGGACAAGGACATCGACCCCGTGCAGTGGCAGCCGCATCAGACGGGCTTCCAGACCCTCGCCTCCGCCGGGGTACAGGTGACGACGGTGAACAAGCGGGAGTTCCGCGGATCCGGGCTGACTCTCGCCGCCCAGCGTGGCGGTGACTGGGTCGACGCCGACCGCGTCGGCGAGCGGGTCGCCGGGGCCGTCGCCGCGGCGTCGCACCAGCCGTCGCTCACCTATCTGTACGACGGCGACCTCGACTGGACCGGCCACCGGTACGGCGTCGCCTCGGCCCAGTGGCTGCAGCAGCTGGCGATCATCGACGCCGAGGCCGAGCAGCTCCGCGACGCCCTGCCCTCGCACGCGCGGCTGCTCGTCGTGGCCGACCACGGCATGGTGGACGCGTCCGATCCCGAGCGCCGGGTCGACCTCGACGACGACCCGGCGTACCGCGACGGCGTGGTGCTGCTGGCCGGCGAGGCGAGGTTCCGCCACGTCTACTGCTCGGCCGGTGCGGTCGACGACGTCGCGGCGCGCTGGCGCGAGCTGCTCGGCGACGGCGCCCTCGTGCTCACCCGCGACGAGGCGATCGGCACCGGCTGGTTCGGTGCGGTGTCACCCTCGGTGCTGCCGCGCCTCGGCGACGTCGTCGCCGCCGCGCGCGACAACTGGGGGCTGTTCTCGCCCGTCGACTTCCCGTACGAGACGCGGCTCGTGGGTCTCCACGGGTCGCTCACCCCGGTCGAGATGCGGATCCCGCTGCTGGTGGACTGACGCGCGCGGTGGTGTCGAGACGGGCGCCAACGCGCGCCCGCCTCAACCACCCGGGGCAGACCCCCATCCCGGCCTCAGGCCGTCGGCTCCGAGTGACCGGTGTGGAGCTGGTCTACCGCTCAGGACGCCCCCAGCCGGGCTGAGGTCGAGCCCCGCGAGTCGGCGCCGCCCGCGGCGATCCGCCGGTGGCCGGGACGGGTCCTAGGACCAATGGGCATCTGGTCGAAGGCTCCAGTCGTAGCCGGTCGGTCGTACAGGGGAGGACGCCCCCGTCAGCCGCCGGTGGCGATCGGTCGGGACGGGTCGGTGATCCAGCCGCTCCAGCTGCCGGGGTAGAGCGCCGCATCGTCGAAGCCGGCGAGGCGGAGAGCCAGCAGGGTCTGGGTGGCCGTCACCCCCGAGCCGCAGTACGCCGCGACGGGCGCACCGGCGCCGACGCCGAGGGCGGTGAACCTCGCCCGCAGCTGTGCATCGGGAAGGAACCTGCCCACGGCGTCGGTGTTGTCGGCGAGGGGTGCGCTGACCGCGCCGGGGATGTGGCCGGCCACGGGGTCGATCGGCTCGTGCTCGCCCCGGAAGCGCTCGCCGGCGCGGACGTCGATCAGCACGCCGTCGCGGGCGAGGTCGGGGATCCTGTCCGCCTCCACCACCGGCAGCCGACCCGGTCGGCCGTCCCAGTCGCCCGGCTCGGGACGCACGGGCTCGGTCGACACCGGTCGGCCGGCCTCCGTCCAGGCCGCCAGGCCGCCGTCGAGGACGAGCACGTCGTCGTGCCCGTAGTCACGCAGCAGCCACCAGAGGCGAGCGGCCGCCGTGCCGGGCCCGTCGTCGTACGCCACGACCAGAGAGCCCCGCGAGACGCCCGCGCGACGGACCGCCTGCACGAACCGCTCGGGATCGGGGAGCGGGTGCCGGCCGCCGACGCCCGGCGGCGCGGCCAGGTCGTCGTCGACGTCGAGGTACGCCGCTCCCGGGAGGTGACCCGCGTCGTAGCGTTCGTAGCCGGTCGCGCCGGTCAACGCGAGGCGGGTGTCGACGAGCACGGCGTCCTCGGGGACGGCGTCGACACCGACGACCAGCCCGGAGCGCAGCATCACGAGCCGAAGGGAAGGGGTTCGGCGGAGAGCGCCACCGCGCGCGCCCGGGCGGCCGTGAGTCGGCGGCGGTGGTGCTGTCGGCACAGCACCTCGTAGGCCACCTCGGCCGGTGTGCCGTCGACGCTGTCGGGCGAGTCGACGTCGCCGACCACGATCACCTCGCCCTCGACGACCATCACGCCGTCCTCGGTGCGGGCGTTGTGGGTGGCCCGCTTGCCGCACCAGCACAGGGCCTCGACCTGGAGCACGTTCATCCGGTCGGCCAGCTCGACCAGTCGGCCGCTCCCCGGGGAACAGCCGGGTGCGGAAGTCGCTGAGGATGCCGAACGCGAAGACGTCGATCTGGAGCTCGTCGACGACCTTGGCGAGCTGGTCGATCTGGTCCGTCGTATAGAACTGCGCCTCGTCGCAGACGAGATAGTCGATCCGCCCGCCCGCGGTCAGCGAGTCCACGACGTACCGCCAGAAGTCGAAGTCGCGCTCGACCTCGATCGCGTCGTGGGTGAGACCGAGTCGGCTCGACAAGATGGCCTCACCCGCGCGGTCGTGGGTGGTGAAGATGCGCCCCACTCGGCCGCGGGCCGCATGGTTGTGATTGGTCTGCAGGGCGAGCGTGCTCTTGCCCGAGTCCATGGTGCCGGTGAAGAAGTGGAGTTCAGCCATCGCGCGGCGATTGTGCCACGGCGGCGACCCTGCCCGGACACACGGCGAGACCCGGCAGCTCCCTGGCTGCCGGGTCTCGTCGGCGTGTGGCGTTCGG
This sequence comes from uncultured Actinomycetota bacterium, assembly GCA_963812055.1. Classification (GTDB taxonomy): domain Bacteria; phylum Actinomycetota; class Actinomycetes; order Propionibacteriales; family Nocardioidaceae; genus Nocardioides. The sequence goes on along the minus strand of CAWEUA010000011.1, from coordinate 25,103 downwards.
CGAACTCGGGTCCGAGAGGCTCGGCCCCCCCGTGGCGGTCGAGCCCCTCGGCGTTCCGGGGTGCCTCTGGGCACTGGGCACCCCTCAGCCCAGAGATCAGGTTCACGAAGGTACGGGGCCGCGGCAGGCTGGACCGGGCTTTCGGCAGAAGCACCCGTTCGGTCGCCCGGGACTAGTCGCCCCGGGCCACATGGCGGGGCGGAGCGGTTCTACCGGCTCATGCCGGGACGATGCGAACGGCGTCGCCGCCGCCTGCTGCTACGCGTCCCCGTCGCCACCGAACATGATCTCGTCCCAGCTGGGAACGGAGGCGCGGCCTCGGGTCTTCTTGACCGGCTTGCGCGAGGGGGGCTCGTGTCGCCGCGGGTCGTCCTCCGACCCTTCCTCGATCTCGTCGCCGGCCTCGGCTTCGACTTCCGCCTCGGGAGCAGCCTCGGCCTCGGGGACGGCGTCGAGGTAGGCCTCCACGGGCGCCTCGGCACCGAGCGCGGCGGTCTCCTCGGCCCGGTCGCGGGCGACCCCGGGCTCCGGGTCCTCGCTGACCAGCTCGATCGCGTCCTCGCCGAGCGGGAGCTCGTCCGCGGGTACGGCGGTCAGCCGGCGCCGGCGTGCGTCGGAGAGGTCGTCGCGGGCGAGCGCGGTGGACTCGTCGGCGTCGGTGGCCCCGTCGGCCACCTCGCCGAGCAGCCAATGGGCGTCGTCGTCATCGGCCACGACGTAGTTACCGGGTGCGTCGAACGAGAAGTGGGCCGCACCCACGCGGCCGGTCGTCGTATAGGAGCCGGTGAGCGTCCAGCGGCCGTCCTCGCGACGCCAGGCGTCCCAGGCCACCGTCTCGGGGTCGACGTTGCGCGCGCGGAGGTGGCTGCCGACGGCGTCACCCAGCGTGCGGGCCGTGGACGTCGCACCACCCTCGGGCGGGCGGCGGCGGATGGAGGCACGCTGCGCGCGCTGGGCGACGTGGGCGCGCTCGGCGAGCACCGGCGCGGCGTACGGCATCACCTTGTCGACGGACGTGCCGGCGACCTGGGCGACGGACTCGGGCGTCTCGCCGGACCTGATCCTCGCCTGGATGTCTCGCGGGCGAAGCGTGGATTCCATTCGTGTCTCCCACTGGCCGAGCCGTGCCTGGTCGTCGCCGCCCTCTGCCGTTGCCTGGGTCGATCCCTCGCCCGACAAGGCGGCTCGGAGCCGGTCGTCGACGTCGACGGTGAACTCCACCTTCGCGTCGCTGACGAGCCGGAGGTGACGGCCGTCCTCGGTCACCCCGATCAGCCTGAGGTGGACCATGACTGCCGTCGCTCCCGTGTCTCCTGCTCGTTCCTGCTCACGTGCGGCCGAGCCTACGCCAGCGCGCGCCGCGGGCCCGGTTGGCCGCACGGCGCGCCACAGCCTGTGTGACCTGCTCCTTCAGTCCCCGAGCACCCGTCGCAGGTAGTCGTTGGCGAACAGCCGGTCGGGGTCGAGCCGGTCGCGCAGCGCCACGAAGTCCGCGAACCGGGGATACGCCGGTGCCAGGTCGGCGGCGGTGCGGCTGTGCAGCTTGCCCCAGTGCGGGCGGCCGTCGTGGCCGCGCATGATCGCCTCCATCGCCTCGACGTACGCCGCGTGGGTGCGCCAGTCGGAGCGGTGGTGGGTGTGGAAGGCGAGGTAGAAGGAGTCCCTTTCGTACGCCGTGGACAGCGCCACGTCGTCGGCCGGCGCGACCCGGATCTCCACCGGGAAGCTGATCCGCCACGACGATCTCTCGATGACGCTCCGCGCCTCGCGCAGTGCGTCCAGCCCGGCCGCGCGCGGCACGGCGTACTCCATCTCCCGGAAGACCACCCGCCGCGGCGACGTGAAGACCCGGTGGGCGACGTCGCTGTAGGTGCGGGCCGAGAGCGCCCGGGCCGAGACCTGGTTCATCCGCGGGATCACGCGCGGTGCGCGGTTGGCGGCTGCGGTCAGGGCGCCGAAGACCGAGTTGGACAGGAGGTCGTCGTCGACCCAGCCGCGCACGCGTCCCACCGGCCGAGCGTCGGAGACGTCCGTGTCGAGCCGGGTGTTGCGCTTGGTCAGCATCCGGTCGGTGTGGGGGAACCAGTACATGTCGCAGTGATCGCTCCCGGCCGCCATCTCGTCGAAGGAGCCGAGGGCCTCGTCCCACGACATCGGCTGCTCGTGCGCCTCGAGGAGGAACAGCGGCTCGACCGCGAACGTCACGGTGGTGAGGATCCCCAGCGCTCCGAGCCCGACCCGGCCGAGCCGGAACACGTCGGCGTTCTCCGTCGTGGAGGCGGTGAGGAGCTCGCCGGTGCCGGTCGCCAGCTGGAACCCGGCCAGCTGAGCCGCGAGCCCCGCGGCGACCCCGCCGGTGCCGTGCGTGCCGGTGGAGACCGCGCCGGCCAGGGTCTGCTCGGCGATGTCGCCCATGTTGTGCAAGGAGAGGCCGAGTCGCTCGAGCTCGGCGTTCAGGACCTTCAGCGGGGTGCCGGCGTACGCCGTGACGGTCAGGGCGTCGCGATCGACGGCGACGATCCCGGTGAGCCGGTCGGGGCGGAGCATCGTGTCGCCGGGCGCAGCGATGCCGGTGAAGGAGTGTCCGGTGCCGACCATCTTCACCGTCGACCGGGAGTCCCGCGCGGCGACCACCGCGGCCACCACCTCGTCCGGCGAACCGGGGGAGGCCACGTGGCGGGGCTCGGCCGACTCGAGTCCCGACCAGTTCTGCCAGCGCACGTGCCGAGCCTAGGGCTCGGGGCTGGGCCGGTCGCGGGCGGCGAGCGCCGCGACCGCCGCGACCAGCCCGGCGATCAGGGAGACGAGGTAGGCCCGTGACGCGCCGTGGCTGTCGATGATCCGGCCGGCCAGGGCCGCGCCTGGCGCCACGCCGGCGACCAGCGCGGTCTCGACGATCGCCATCCCCTCGGTGAGGCGCGCGTGCGGTACGGACTGCTCGACGATCGACAGGCTCGCGACGATCGTCGGTGCGATCGCGAACCCGGCCACGAACAGCCAGGCACCCATCAGCCACATCGAGTCGATCAGGCTCAACGGCAGCATCGCGACGGCCATCCCGGCCGCCCCCCATCGCAACCGACGGGCCGGACCGATGCGCCACCGCACGAGCCCCGTGATGACTCCGGCGATCAGGCTGCCGGTCGCCCAGATCGCCAGCAGGAGGCCGGCGTACCCCGCATGGCCGTGCGAGGACGCGAAGGCGACGGTGGCCACCTCGGCAGCCCCGAACAGGGTGCCGAGGGCGACCCCGACGACGAGCACCGGCGCCATCACGGCAACCGGGAGAGCTGCGAGCCGCGTGCCCCGGATCCGCGGAGTCGGCGGCGGCGAGGTGGAGTGCTGGGTGGCGAAGAAGAGGGTCCCGACGGTGCCGGCGACGATCGCCGTGGCGAGACCGGCGACGGGGTGCCACCCGGTGGCGAGGACGGTGACGATGATCGGGCCGGTCATGAAGACCACCTCGTCCACCGCCGACTCGAGGGCGTACGCCGTGTCGATCTCGGCGCGTTCGTCGAGCACGTGCGACCACCGGGTGCGGACGCACGAGCCGACCTGGGGGAAGGCCCCTCCGGCCACGGTGACGCTGACGAAGGCGACCCAGTCCGGGCCGCCGGTCTGGACGACGACCACGAACACCGTCAGCCCCACGGCGAAGACCGCCGCGGCGGTGGTCAGTACCGGTGCCTGACCGAGCCGGTCGACCAGGCGCGCCTGCGGGATCGCGAGGGCGGCTGCCGCGATCAGGTAGACCGCCGACATCGCTCCCGCGAGGCCGTAGGAGCGGCCAGCGCCGGTCACGAGCAGGACGATGCCGATGGTCACCATCGCCATCGGCAGACGCGCGACGAGGGCCGAGCCGCTGAAGCGCAGGGCTCCGGGCACGCTCAGGATGCGTCGGTAGCGGTCGAACATCGGGGCCTACCGCACCTGGAGCTGGTCGGCCTCGGCGCGTGCGCGAGCGGCGGCCGAGCCGAAGGAGGACGGCACCGCGAACGACACCAGGGTCGCCAGCAGACCCCCACCCACGGCGACGAGGTACGACGGCGAGGCGCCATGGGCGTCGATGACGAGACCGGACAGCCACGCGCCCGGCGCCAGGCCCGCGGCGAGACCGGTGTGGCTGATCGCGATCCCTTCGGTCAGCCGGCCTGCGGGCACACCCTGCTCGATCCCGGAGAAGAGGCCGATCAGGGTCGGCGCGACACCGAACCCGGCGAAGAACAGCACGACACCCATCACGGCCATCGAGCCGACGAACGTGGTCGGGACCATCACGACGGTGAGGAGGAGACAGCCGGCCCGGACGCGGGCGATCGGGGAGCGCCGCCAGGCCAGGGTCCCTGTCAGCAGCCCCGCCACCATGCTGCCCGCGGCCCAGCTCGCGAGCAGAACCCCGGCGAGCGGCTTGGCGTCCTGCTCGGAGGAGAACGCCACCGTGCTCACCTCGGCCGCGGCGAACAGCGCACCGAGGGCGAACGAGACGAGTGCGAGAAGGACGACGGGCGTCCACGGCATGGCGGGTCGTGGCCCGGATGACGGCCGCGCCGCGTGGGGGACCGGCTGGGTCCGCCGTTGTACGGCCAGCAGGAGGGTCCCCGGCACACCGGTGACCAGGGCCAGGCCGAGACCTGCCCAGGGGTGCCACTGGGTGGCCAGGACCGTCGCGACGGTCGGGCCGATCACGAAGATCACCTCGTCGATGACCGACTCCAGTGCGTACGCCGTCTGGACGTCCTCCGGTCGTCCGGCGAGCACGTAGGACCACCTCGCTCGCACCACGGACCCGATCGGCGGGTACGACGCTCCGGCGAGGAAGGCCGAGGCGAACGACACCCACACGGGTGAGCCCGCCTCGAGAGAGGTGACCAGGCCGACCACGCCGACGGCGTACCCCGCGATGACGACCGGGAGCACCACCGCCTGGCCGAGCCGGTCGAACAGTCGCCCTTGCACGACCGACGACAGACCGCTGGCGATGGTGAAGCTCGCCGAGAGCGCACCGGCCAACCCGTAGGACTTCCCGAGGCCGGTGGCCAGCAGGACGATGCCCAAGGTGGAGATGGAGATCGGGAGCCGCGCGACGAAGGCGGTCAGGCTGAAGCGCCACGCACCGGAGTGCGTGAGCACGGTGCGGTAGCGGGTGAACATGCTGCTCGGAGCGTAGGGCAACATGACGACATGTCCCCCTCTCTCGTCTCGCCGTTCGACGCGCTGGTGCTGGTGTCCTTCGGCGGCCCGGAGAAGCCCGAGGACGTCGTGCCGTTCCTCGAGAACGTCACCCGTGGAAGGGGCATTCCGCGCGAGCGGCTCGAGGAGGTGGGGGAGCACTACGCCCTCGTCGGGGGTCGGTCGCCACTCAACGACCTGAACCGCGACCTGCTCGACGCGATCCGGGCCGACCTGCGCGACCACGCCATCGACCTCCCGGTCTACTGGGGCAACCGCAACTGGGACCCCTACCTGACCGACACGGTCGCGCGGATGCGCGAGGACGGAGTCGTGCGGGCCGCGTGCTTCGTCACGAGCGCCTACTCGTCGTACTCCTCGTGCCGGCAGTACCGCGAGGACCTCGCGGAAGCCGCGGGGCAGATGGAGGGTGAGCCGCGGCTCGACCGCCTGCGCTCCTACTACAACCATCCGGGCTTCCTCGATCCCGTGGTCGACGCGGTCGTGGCGGCGGTCGGCGACCGGCCGGACGCCGCACTCGTCTTCGTCACGCACTCGATCCCCGAGGCGATGAACAACGGCAGCGGACCGGAGGGCGGTGCCTACCTCGCGCAGCATCGCAACGCGTCGGCGTACGTCGCCGAGCGCGTGGCGGCCGTGACCGGTCAGCAGCACCCGGCGGACCTGGTGTTCTGCTCGCGCTCCGGCCCGCCGCAGGTGCCCTGGCTCGAGCCCGACGTCAACGACCATCTCGAGAAGCTCGCCGGCGACGGCATCGGCTCGGTGGTGCTGGTGCCGATCGGGTTCGTGTCCGACCACATGGAGGTCGTCTACGACCTCGACACCGAGGCACTGGCGACCGCCGAGCGCCTCGGGCTGGACGCCGTACGCGTGCCGACGTCGGGCACCGACCACCGGTTCGTCGCGATGGTGCGCGAGCTGCTGGTCGAGCGGGCCGCGGTCGAGCGCGGGGACCGGGTGGACCGGATCTCGGTCGGCGGCGACCCGCCGTGCTGGGACCTCTGCGCCCAGGGCTGCTGCCCCAACCCGCGCGGCGACCGGCCCGCCCTGGGCGGAGTGGCGTGACCGGGGCCCCGACCTCGGACGAGCTGCGGGACCTGGCTCTGGCCACCGCCCGGGAGGCCGGCGGGCTCATCCTCCGGTTGCGGGCCGAGGGTGTCGAGGTCGCCGGGACGAAGTCGAGTGCCACCGACATCGTCACCCTCGCCGACCAGGCCGCCGAGGCGATGGTGAAGGAGCGGTTGCTCGGCGCCCGGCCCGGTGACGGCTTGGTCGGCGAGGAGGGTGACGACCTGCGCGGCACCTCGGGTGTGGTGTGGATCGTCGACCCCATCGACGGCACCGTGAACTACCTCTACGGGCTGCCGCACTTCGCCGTCAGCATCGCCGCGGAGGTCGACGGTGAGGTCGTGGCCGGCGTCGTCGTGGCGCCCGCGCTGGAACTCGAGTACGTCGCGACGCTCGGTGGTGGCGCGACCTGTAACGGCCGGCCGGTCAAGCCACGGCCCGCGGTCCCGCTGGCCGAGCGACTGGTCGCCACCGGGTTCAGCTACGAGCAGTCCGCGCGGAGCCGGCAGGCCGGCTACATCGCCCATCTGTTGCCGCGGGTGCGCGACCTGCGCCGGCTCGGATCCTGTGCCCTCGACCTCTGCGGCGTCGCCTCCGGCACCCTGGACGCCTATGTCGAGGAGGGCGCCCACATCTGGGACCACGCCGCCGCCGGTCTGGTCGTCTTGGAGGCGGGTGGCATCCTCGAGGTCGGCCGCTCGCCCGGCGGCAAGCGACTGCTGATCTGCGCTCCCCGAGACGGTTTCGGGGAGTTCAGGGAGGTGGTCGTGGAGGCCGGATTCGTGCGCGGCGAAGGATCCACCACCGACCGTCCGAGCGGGGAATAGCGGTCGCTCACCTTCTGTTCATGAGACACGGTGTGGTCCGAAGGTGCGGACCGGACCGTCTTCAGGCACAATCGGCGCGCCGACGAGCGGCGCCGCACACCGGCTGCTGAGGATGGGGAAGAGAAACACACGCATGGCGACTGACTACGACGCACCTCGCAAGAACGAGGAAGACCAGTCCGAAGAGAGCATCGAAGAGCTCAAGGCGCGTCGACACGACAAGAACTCCGGCAAGGTCGACGAGGACGAGGCCGAAGCGGCCGAGTCCTTCGAGCTGCCCGGAGCCGACCTCTCGCACGAGGAGCTGGCGGTCGAGGTGATGCCACGCCAGGAGGACGAGTTCACCTGCATGAGCTGCTTCCTGGTCCATCACCGCAGCCAGCTCGCGGACGAGAAGCGCTTGATCTGCCGCGACTGCGCTGCGTGAGCTGAGCAGCGGTCGCCGAGGAACGAGCGAGCTCCGCGACGCGAGCGCAGGTCGAGCGAGCGCACGGCCGAGCTGCGAAGCCGTGACCGCGCGTCGAGACCATGGTCGCGTTGACCATCGGGCTCGTGGTCTCGACAAGCTCGACCGACGAGAACAGGCCCGTCCGGGCGACCGGGCGGGCTTTGTCGTGCCGGGGTCAGTCCTTCTCGAGCTGCGGGGGCAGGTGGCCGGCGGAGCGCCGGTAGTAGTCCGCCGCCCGCCGCTGGGCGAGCATCCGAGCGAGCGCGACGAACGTGCCGCTCGCCACCGCCCAGGCGATCGCCTCGCCCATCTTGACGTCGGGGTCGGCGGGGTTCTCCGGCGGGTGCTTGCCGGTCGCGGCGTGCCAGCCGGCGTCGAGGGCCTTCTTGGCCACCGCTGCCGCGCCGAGCGCGGAGACGAGGGAGAAGACGGTCCAGAGTCTGCTACCGCCGGAGTCAGCCATGCGGGCAGGCTATCGCGGCGCCCCGGAGCCCGAGATCACCCGGATGGCGGTGGCGAGGTGCTCCGGGTCGCGGCTGCTCACCAGCCAGTACGGCGTGGGGTCGCGGTCGTCGCGGACCGTCACCCGCACGGCCCGCTTGAGGTAGGGCCGGAGCAGGAGGTAGGCGCGCGCGTCGGCTCCCGGCCCGGCCACGCGGCGGGTCTCGGCGGCGTCCAGCGGCTCGGCGTCGCCGAGGAACTCGCCCGCGATGCGGGCCCGGCCGGCGCGCAGCCAGCCGTCGCCGACCTCGACGCGCGGGGCGCCGTACCCCAGGAAGAGACCGACCATGATCAGGAGCAGCACCGCGGTGGCCGACCAGGCCACGAGGGCAGGAGCCGCCACCACGAACGCCAGCCAGAACGTCGCCACCAGCATCGTCCCCTGCACCCACCAGCGCAGCGGCACGCTCAGCTTCTCGCGGTAGGAGGCGTCGGGCACGAGGACACCCAATCATCCCCGCCACGCGGGCGTGACCGCGCGCTACCTCCGCTCGGCGCCTCGCGGTGGATCGGGCTAGGGTCCCGGTCGTGTCCGACCCCGGCCTTCCCGTTGCCGTCCTCCGGCTCGACCGCGACCTCCCCCTCCCGTCGTACGCGCATCCCGGCGACGCCGGAGCCGACCTGATGACCGCCGTCGACGTGACCCTGGCGCCGGGCGAGCGGGCGCTGGTGCCGACGGGCATCTCGATCGCGTTCCCCGAGGGGTACGTCGCGCTGGTCCATCCCCGCTCGGGGCTGGCGGCCCGCCACGGGCTGTCCCTGGTGAACACACCGGGCACGATCGACGCCGGTTATCGCGGCGAGATCAAGGTGCTGCTGATCAACCACGACCCGACCGTGCCGGTCGAGCTGAAGCGCGGCGACCGCGTCGCCCAGCTCGTGTTCCAGCGCGTCGAGCAGGCCGCCCTGACCGAGGTGGACGCCCTGCCCGACTCCGTGCGCGGCATCGGGGGATACGGTTCGACCGGAGGCTCCGCCGGACTCGGCGAGGCCGCCCCCGACCGTTCGTGACACATTGCTGGGAGTCGTGCTGATGTTCCGCCGCAGGTCCCGCTCGGACTCCGAAGAGCCCGAGCTCGCCGAGGTCGACGAGGAGACCGAGGAGTCCGGTCCGTGGGACTCGGAGTCGCTCCCCGCTGACGAGGTCGACCGGGTCGACCTCGGCTCGCTCCGGGTGGCGCCCCGCGAAGGTGCCGAGCTGCGCCTGCAGGTCGACGAGAACACCGGTGAGGTCCAGTCGGTGATGCTGGCATCCGAGGAAGGCGCCATGGAGCTGCGCGCGTTCGCCGCACCCCGCAACGGCGAGCTGTGGGACGAGGTCCGGCCCCAGATCGCGGCCGACGTGTCCGGCCACGGCGGCACCGCCACCGAGCGCGAGGGCCGCTGGGGCACCGAGCTCGTGTGTCAGATGCAGGTCGTGCTCGCTGACGGCAACCAGGCACTGCAGCCGTCGCGGATCATCGGCGTGAACGGTCCGCGCTGGCTCCTCCGGGCCACCTTCCTCGGCCAGCCGGCGGTGGAGCCGGAGCTCACTGCGGAGTGGGAGGACGCCCTGGCCTCCGTGGTCGTCCACCGCGGCAGCCATGCGATGCCGGTGGGCGACGCGCTCCCGCTGACCCTGCCCGACGACGCCCAACGGCTCTCCTGAGCCTTCTCCACGGCTTCAGCAGGCGGCTGCTGGACCGGCGAACTAGGCTGTGGGTATGGGCGAGAAGAGCAAGCTGCGGCGCACGATCAGCAGCTGGGCCAACGCCGAGGACCAGCACGCCAAGGAGCTCCGGGAGACCACCCGGGCCGGGCACTGTGACCTGATCGTCGACTGCCAGGACCGCTCCCCGGTTCGGCTCCGCGGCACCCTCAGGACCGTGACGCTGCGGCCGCGCGGCGGCGTACCCGCGCTGGAGGCGGAGCTGTTCGACGGCTCGGACTCGCTGACGCTGGTCTGGCTGGGCCGCCGCGAGATCGCCGCGATCGCTCCCGGCCGCTCGATCGAGGTGGAGGGCCGGGTCGGCCGGCAGGGCGGCGACCGCGTCATCTACAACCCGCGCTATACGTTGATGCCTTCCTGACCGAGGCCCGCTCGGACCCTGCCGGCCACCGCCGCTCGACGTACGGACACCACATGACTCCTGCGCCCCCGACGACCGACACCGTCGAGGCTCTCGTGCGCCATCAGCTCGGCCAGGCCCTGGGTGGTCGCCGCGGCATGGTGGAGGCGGCCGTCCCGACGCTGACGTTCACCGTGGTCTGGCTGGTGGGGAGCAACCTGAACCTCGCGCTGGGCGCCAGCGTCGCCGTGGCGGTCGTGGAGCTGACGGCCAGGTTGGTCCAGCGGCAGACCGTGAAGTTCTGCGTCAACGCACTCGTCGGCATCGCGATCGGCTGGATGTTCGTGCACCTGGCCGCGAGCCGCGGCGGCAGCGCCGACGACCAGGCCCTGGCCTACTTCGTGCCGGGACTCCTCTACAACACCGGGTACGCCGTGCTGATGGGGCTGACCTGCATCATCGGATGGCCGCTGGTCGGCTTCATGATCGGGAGCGTCACCGGCGACGCGACGGCGTGGCACTCCAACCGGCAGGTCGTGCGTCTGTGCACGCGCCTGACGTGGCTGCTCCTGCTGCCGTGCGCGGTGCGGGCGGCCGTGCAGGGGCCGATCTGGCTGGCCGGGCACTCGGGGAACATCTCGGCGGACACGGCGGTCGCCTTGCTCGGCGTGCTGAAGATCGCGATGGGCTGGCCGCTCCAGCTGGCGGCCCTCGGTGCCATGTCGTGGCTGCTGAGTCGCAACCACACCCCGCTCCACGCGGGGGACCCTGTCACTCCCGCACGTGGTCAGGGTTGAGCAGGGACTCCAGCTCGTTCTCGACGTCGGCGGACACCACGAACAACAGCTCGTCGCCGGCTTCGATCGGCTGCTCCCCGTCGGGCGGGTAGACCTGCCCGTCGCGCAGGATCGTCACCAGCGCGACGTTCTCCGGGAAGGGGATCAGCCCCGACGGCTTGCCGACGTACGGCGAGTCCGCGGGGAGGGTGAGCTCGACCAGGTTCGCGTTGCTCTGGCGGAACGTGAACAACCGGACCAGGTCGCCGACCGTGACCGCCTCCTCGACGAGGGCGGACATGATCCGCGGGGTGGAGACGTTGACGTCGACGCCCCAGGCCTCGTTGAACAGCCACTCGTTGTTGGGGTGGTTGACCCGGCCGACCGTCCGCGGCACCGCGAACTCGGTCTTGGCGAGCAGCGAGGTGACCAGGTTGGCCTTGTCGTCTCCGGTGGCGGCGATCACCACGTCGCAGCGGTCGAGGTTGGCCTCCTCGAGCGAGGACAGCTCGCAGGAGTCGGCGAGCAGCCACTCGGCGTCCGGGACGCGCTCGGGCTTGATCGCTCGCGGGTCCTTGTCGATGAGCAGCACCTGGTGGTCGTTGGTGATCAGCTCGCGGGCGATCGAGCGACCGACCGCTCCGGCTCCGGCGATGGCGACGCGCATAACGCTCAGTCCTCCGGACCTTCGTCGATCACGTGGTAGGCGCCGGCGGCGTTCTCCTCGCGCATCACCAGGTGCAGGAGGTCGCCTTCCTGGATCACGCTGTCGATCGTCGGCAGCATGCCGGCGCCGAGCCGGTCGATCCAGGCGATCCGCGACTTGGTCGCGGCCTGGAAGTCGACGGTGCGACGACCGACCCAGCTCGTCGGGGCCGGCACCTGGTCGACCCGGATCGTGCCGGACGGGTCGCGGAAGTCGGGCTCGGCACCGACCGGCAGGAGCCGACGCAGCACCTGGTCGGCGGTCCACTTCACCGTCGCGACGGTGGTGATGCCGAGACGCTGGTAGACCTCGGCCCGGCCGGGGTCGTAGATGCGGGCGACGACCTGCTCGATGCCGAAGGTCTCGCGGGCCACCCGGGCCGCGATGATGTTGGAGTTGTCACCGCTCGAGACGGCGGCGAACGCGTCGGCCCGCCGGACCCCCGCCTTCTCCAGGACTTCCTGGTCGAAGCCGTATCCGGTGATCTTGTCGCCGTTGAATCCGGGCCCGAGACGACGGAAGCTGTCGGGCTCGCTGTCGATGACCGAGACGGTGTGGTTGCGCTCCTCGAGGCTCCGCGCCAGGGTCGAGCCGACCCGGCCACATCCCATGATCACCACGTGCACGCGTGAACCGTATCCTGTCCACTCGTGGGTGCAGGTGACGTCTCCAAGCGGATCCTCCTGGGCCGGAAGCTCAGAAGCTCCCAGCTCGGGGAGACCCTGCTGCCCAAGCGGATCGCGCTCCCCGTCTTCGCCAGTGACGCCCTCTCCTCGGTCGCCTACGCACCCGACGAGATCTTCCTGACCCTGTCGCTGGCGGGCGCCTCGGCGTACGTCTGGTCGTGGAAGATCGGCATCGGGGTCGCGATCGTGATGCTGACCGTCGTCGCGTCGTACCGCCAGAACGTGCACGCCTATCCCTCGGGCGGCGGTGACTTCGAAGTCGCATCGGTCAACCTCGGTGCGAACGCCGGGGTCACGGTGGCCGCCGCGCTCCTGGTCGACTACGTCCTCACCGTCGCGGTGTCGATCTCCTCCGGCGTGCAGAACGCCGCATCGGCCATCCCCTGGGTGGCGCAGCACGAGGCGCCCGTGGCAGTGACGTTGGTGGTGATCCTCGCCGCGCTCAACCTGCGCGGCGTCCGTGAGTCGGGCGCGTTCTTCGCGCTGCCGACGTACGGGTTCATGATCGGCGTGCTGGGGATGGCGATCCTCGGAGCGTTCCGCGGCGCCAACGGCACCCTGCCCGACGTGTCGAGCGCGCAGGACACGATCGTCCCGGCTCCCGGCTATCCGGACCACGGCAGCCTCACCGGGCTGGCCCTGGTGTTCCTGCTGGCGCGCGCGTTCTCGTCCGGTAGCGCGGCGCTGACCGGCGTCGAGGCGATCTCGAACGGCGTGCCGGCGTTCCGGAAGCCGAAGAGCAAGAACGCCGCGACCACCCTGCTCCTGCTCGGCACCATCGCGATCACGATGCTGCTCAGCATCATCGTCCTGGCCAACAAGATGGGCCTGAAGTACGTCGACAACGTCGACCGGCTGATCGGTCCGGACGGCAAGCCGATGCCCGCCGGCTTCGACCAGCCCACGGTGATGGCGCAGCTGTCCAAGGCGGTGTTCGACAACTTTCCGCCGGGTTACTACTTCGTGCTCGCGATGACCGGGATCATCCTCGTGCTGGCGGCGAACACCGCGTTCAACGGGTTCCCGGTGCTCGGCTCGATCCTGGCCCGCGACGGCTACATGCCGCGCGCGCTCGGCTCGCGCGGCGACCGGCTCGCCTACAGCAACGGCATCCTGGTGCTGGCCGGCTTCGCGGTCGTCCTGATCATCGCCTTCGACGCCCAGACGACCCGGCTGATCCAGCTCTACATCGTCGGCGTCTTCGTCTCGTTCAACCTCAGCCAGCTGGGCATGATCCGACACTGGACCCGACACCTGAAGACCGAGACCGACCCGAGCACCCGCCGACGGATGATGCGCTCGCGGATGATCAACACCTTCGGTCTCGGCATGACCGCCGTCGTCTTCGTGGTCATCCTGCTCACCAAGTTCCTCGAAGGTGCCTGGATCGCCATCCTCGCGATGTGCTGCTTCTTCGCCCTGATGAAGGGGATCCACCGGCACTACGACAACGTCAGTCGCGAGCTGGCCGCCGACGACGAGGACAAGATCCTTCCGACCAAGGTCCACGCGGTCGTGCTCGTCTCGAAGCTGCACAAGCCGACCCTCCGCGCCCTGGCCTTCGCCAAGGCGACGCGGCCCAACGTGCTCGAGGCGATCTACGTCGCCTCCGACGACGCCACCACCAAGGCACTGGTCCAGGAGTGGGACGACCGCAACCTCGGCGTACCCCTCAAGGTCCTCTACTCGCCGTACCGCGAGATCGTCCGGCCGATCGTCGAGTACGCCATCCAGATCCGCAAGGCGAACCCGCGCGGAGTCGTGGCGGTCTACATCCCGGAGTACGTCGTCGGCCGGTGGTGGGAGCAGCTCCTGCACAACCAGACCGCGTTGCGGCTCAAGGGGAAGCTGCTGTTCACGCCCGGGGTGATGGTCACCTCCGTGCCGTACCAGCTGCAGTCCTCGGAGATCGCCCGTAGTCGCGCTCGGCGCGAGGCCCAGCGGGTGCGGGCCGGTGACCTGCGTCGTGGGACCGTGCGCACGGGTGGCCAGGTGCCGCCCAAGAAGCAAGTCCGGTGAGCCGTCGCACGCGTGGACGGAAGCCGCGAGGCAGGTCGCACGTGGGCGAGACCTTCGAGGTCGACGTGGGGCCCGTCGCCCACGGCGGGCACTGCGTCGCCCGCCACGACGACCGCGTGGTGTTCGTGCGGCACGCGCTGCCGGGTGAGCGCGTCGTGGTCGCGGTGACCGAGGGCAGCGACGGCGACCGGTTCTGGCGGGGCGACGCGGTGTCCGTGATCGCCGCGTCACCCGACCGCGTGCCGGCGCCGTGTCCGTACGCCGGCCCGGAGCTCTGCGGTGGCTGCGACTTCCAGCACGCCACGCCGGCCGGCCAGCGCCGGCTCAAGGCCGCCGTGGTGCGCGAGCAGCTGTCGCGGCTGGCCGGGATCGACCTCGACGTCGAGGTCGAGGAGGTGCCGCCGACCCTCCGCTGGCGGAGCCGGATGCGGTACGTCGACCTGCCCGGCGGCGCGCGCGGCCTCCACGTGCACCGTTCGGACGAGGTGGTCGAGATCGACGACTGCCTGATCGACGCGTCGCGTGAGCCGACCGAGCTGGAGACCGTGGCGACGGCGTACGGCACGCGTGACTTCCATGCCGACCCGGACGGCTTCTGGCAGTCACACGTCGAGGCGCCCCGGGTGCTGGTCGAGACGGTGCTGTCGCTGCTGCAGCCGGAGCCGGGGGAGACCGTGCTGGACCTGTATGCCGGCGTCGGGCTGTTCGCTGCGTTCCTGGCCGACGCGGTCGGGCCGTCGGGTCGGGTCGTCGCGGTCGAGGGCTCGCGGATCGCGGTCCGTGACGCGCGCTCGAACCTGCCCGACCGGGTCCGGGTCGAGCACGGGTCGGTCGACCGGGTCCTGGCCTCGGCGCACGACGAGCCCGTCGACCTCGTGGTCCTCGACCCGCCCCGTGAGGGCGCCCGCCGGACGGTGGTGACCCAGATCGCCGGCCGGGCTCCCCGGGCGGTCGCGTATGTCGCGTGCGACCCCGCCGCCCTGGCGCGTGACCTGGCGACGTTCGCGGAGCTGGGCTATGGGCTCCGGACGCTGCGGGCCTTCGACCTCTTCCCGATGACGCATCATGTGGAGTGCGTTGCGTTGCTAGAAAAGGGCCGCTGACCTGGGAAAACGCAGCCCGGTCCGCGTCCCGCCGGTGATCGAAAGCGCGCTTTGGGCTCGGTTTGGATCCGTGACACAGCGGCCGACAGCGCCGGCAAAGCGTCACCCGCGAGACCAGATGTCGTAGACCAGTTGGAACCGGCCCCCGCAGGATTGGCGCCCACTGCCCTGAACCGCCCCGTGGGCCCGGAGACTTTGGACTCGCCGGGACGGTTCAAAACGGCCTGACTGGCCTGTGCTGCGCACCTACTCTTCATGAGAAACGAGCGGTCACCGCTCAGCAGCGGACTCGAACCGCTGGTGAGCGTCTCAGGGGCCCCGAGTACCTCGGCGTGCGGTATTGCCAGGAGCGGCCTCGCCGAGCAGCATGGAACGAAGCTCGAGGCGACCGGGTTGACCGGTGGGTGTGGAACAAGAGACTCGGCGCCGAACCGTCCTCCACCAGGGACGGCACAGGGCATTGGAAGGGAGCTCGGCGTGACACCCGCCCCTGAACCGGATGACCTCATCACGACCGTAGAGGGCACGGACGCAAGCGACGTTCCGGACTGGGATGCGGCGTGGAACATCGTCGATCAATGGGGCGCGCAGTCGTTTCCCGCCAGCGACCCACCGTCGAACTGGTGACCAGACCATGAGGTCTGGATCGCCCCGGGTCTGTTGGATGCTCCGGGCAGCCCACGCGGCACCGAAGTAGGAGTCGACCAGCTGATGCGGTTCGATCCGGGGCCAAGCAATCCAGATCCTGGCCCCCGATGTGTGTCGTGGGCGCTGGAGGCATAGCAGACGCTTGGAGACGGGGACGGTGCGGGCCTACCTGGAGCGGTGCTGTGGGATCCGGCCGGTTCCTCGGCGCACGACGGGGCCTCGTCCAGCACACTGTGGAGATGGACACGAGCATCGCCCCGGGCAGCATCGTCGTCGCTGTCGACGGGTCTGACCACGCGGTAAGAGCCGTCCGTTGGGCCACCGAGCAGGCGGACCTCGAGCACCGGCGACTCCTCGTCCTGAGCGTGGCCGAGTGGGGAAGGCTACGGGACGCCTCTTTCCTCGTGGGAGTGACGCTCGAGGATCTGGAGCAGAGCGCGCGGTCCATCGCCGACGACGCAGCCGCGCTCGCTCGGAAGCTCGCGCCCGACGTGGCAGTGGAGGCGGCAGGCCGGCTCGGTGACCCACGGCAGGTTCTGGTCGACGTGTCGACCGGCGCGCATCAGGTGGTGATGGGCTCCCGCGGACGTGGACCGTTGCGAAGCATGCTTCTCGGTTCGGTCAGCTCGGCAGTCGTCAAGCAGGCTCGGTGCCCTGTCGTGGTGTGCCGTTCGGATTCCGAGGGCGCCCACGGTGCAGGTGTGGTGGTCGGAGCCGACGGCACCGCCGAGTCCCTTCCTGTGCTCGCGTTCGCATTCGAGCAGGCGTCGCTGCGCCGGCTGCCGCTCACGGTCCTGCACGCATACTGGGACGCGGTCGAATCAGTGGCTGGACTGCGAGGTTCTCCCGAGGGCCTGCTGCCGGAGCCAGACGCGGAGGACCTTCGCGTCCTGGTGTCGGAGTCGGTCGCGGGTCTTCGCGAGCGGTACCCCCAGGTGGAAATTTCGCTGCGACTGGCTCACGGGCTCGTCGACGACGTCCTCGTCCGTGACCACTCGTGGAACCTCGTGGTCGTGGGCCGCCACCCTGTCGACACCGTCAGCCGGGTGCTGATCGGCTCGGTCGCCACTGCGGTGCTCGAGCGCGCCGAAACGACGGTGGCGATGGTGCCGCAGGCGCCGACCTCGTGAACTCACCAGACCAGGCGCCGTTCCTTGGTCACGAGCGGCCGCGGTCGATCGCAGCCCTGTCCGAGCGTTCGGGCATCGTGACCTGGAGAATCCGGTGGCGTACCTGGCTCAGCAACAGGAGCACATGTTAACTGGGTCATCCGCTGGGACGAGCTCACCGGCGGACAGGATGCCTGACGTGCCACGCGCCCGGCGGCGGCGGTGAGGCGACCCGGACCAGCCTGCTTGGCCGAATGGCTGCATCAGCGGCATTGACGAACACCGGTAGCATGTTGTGATGGCTGAGCAGTTGAGGTCTGACCGGACGGCAAGCGTCCGATGCTCCTGCATGCCCTCCCACATGCCCTTCGGGCCCGCGCTCCTGGCTCTCGAACTCAGCCGGGAGGCCCGCGGGATACGCGGCCTGGACCTGCTGCGTCGCAGCATCGACCGCGCCCCGCCCGCTCACCTCTGATCCTCCACCCGCACCCATCGCGACGGGTGCGAACTCCCCTCCACGCGACGTCCACCGTGTCGCGTCACTTCTACGTGCCAAGGACCAAACATGACTATCGCTACCTCCATGCCCGCTCGCCCCATCTCGCCGCGCGACGTCGGCGACTACCTCGCGAAGGTCGAGACTGAGCGCCGCCGACAGCTTGATGCACTCCCCGAAGACAGGCTCGACACCGTCCAGCGCGCGTACCGAGCCACCCTCGAGCGGATCGTCGAAGAGGTAGGCACGGCGCGGGAGCGTCACTACGCCGGCCTGTACGGGATCTGCTCGGGCTGCGACGAGGCCATCGATCCGGACCGGCTTGAGTTCCGGCCGTGGGCAACCATGTGCACCGAGTGCTCGAAGAAGCTGGCCTGACACGAAACGGCCCCGCCCGTTCGACGGCGGGGCCACCAGGCCCTCGGTGGTTCGCCTAGGCGACTGTCGCGCCGAGGGTGAGCTCGCCCGGCAGCTCGCATCGGGCCGCTTTACGGGGTTGACACTCGAATGGCCCGGGGTGCGCCGCCCCACTCGAGCTCGCACAGCTGCCGTGGGAGATGCTTGCGCGAAGTTCGAGGTCGACCGAAGGGGTGGCGGGGGCTCCTCCGGGGCCCCCGCCGCAGCGCTGACGGTGGGATGTCCACCATGGTTGTTCCGGGGGACAAGAACCATGGCACTCGCCGCCGACAGGGCCGTGAGCTCACTCTTCCCCGTGCACCGATGGCGTGGTTCACAAACCAGATTGTCTGCCGTTGCCGGCCACGTCTCCGCGCTCTGCGGCTATCTGGCACACGACAGTGCGCTCGTAGACTTGAGCCACAGTGTGCATGGCGCCACACCGGTTGAGAATTGCAAGGGGCTGTTTCAGGTGGCTCGATGTGCCGACACGTTTGGAGCCCCAGCGAGCAAGAACGCTAGTTCTTTCGTCCAGCGCACAGCTGACCCATCCGAAGCCGAGCTCTTCATCGCGCAGACGTACCTGCCTATCAAGATCGAGCTACCGGCGGGCGCCGGTGGCTTGGATCTGGAGCTCCGGGCGCTTCGTTTCGGTTCCCTTACGGCAGGACTGCTCAAGTTCGGGCGTCACGCGTCCGTCCATACGGCAACGGCCAGCGACTTCCATGTCAACATCCCGGTCTCCGGGACCGCGGTATCGCGGTCTGGCATCAACCCGAGAGCCCTCACTGAGCCTGGGGAGGCTGCGGTGTTCGCACCGCAAGCATCCACGGAAGTCCGTTGGTCGCCTGATTGTGCGCAGCTATGCCTGATGGTTTCTCGCAGTGCCTTGGAGGTGGAACTCGAGAGGCTTCTCGGCCGGAGCCTGCCGACCCCGTTAAGTTTCGACTTTCACATGCCACGTTCGGGCCCGGTTCGAGGTCTTTGGCGGAATGCGCTGGACTTGATTCGCAGAGAGCTCGCAGAGCCTTCGGGCCTGGCCGGATATCCGTCCATCGGTCTTCACGTGCAGGGACTCCTCCTGGACGGACTTCTCCTAGGGCACCACCACAACTACAGCACAGTGCTTGGACGCCCAGGCGCATCTGGTCGTCCCACCGCCATCGCTCGCGCGGTGGATTTGCTCCAGGCTCGGCCGGGCGATGCATGGACGGTTAGCGGGCTTGCTCTTGAAGTTCACCTGAGTGTGCGTTCTTTGCACGAGGGATTCGCCCGGGACGTCGGAATGTCACCGATGACCTACTTGCGCCATGTGCGGTTGCACCGAGCGCACACTGAACTGCAGGCCGCGGACAAAGGGTCCACAACCGTGCGCACGGTAGCCACTCGGCTGGGGATCTTGCACTTGGGTCGTTTCGCCGCGGCCTACAAGGCGACCTTTGGTGAGAGTCCCTCGGAGACTTTGGCGCGGGCAGCGCTCTGAGAAGTGGCGGGCCTACAAGTACAGTCGGGGAGGAGATCTTGGGGCAAAGCCAATGCCTTGCCCCGTTACCCCAACGCCAGTTCGACCAACGCCGCCCTGGCAGCGGTCGAGGTGCACGCGGATCTTCTTCAAGGCTCCTGCGCGGCTCTCGTGGTGCCCCGGCATGCCCGCCCGCGTGTCCAGGGCAGCGTCGGACCTTAGCGGACGACGGCGACCGGGCACCTCGCTCGGTGGAGCACCTGGTGGCTGACCGAACCCAGCAACGTTGCAGCCATCGCCTGACGGCCACGCGAGCCCACCGCGACCATCGACGCCGTGTTCGAGACGTCCACCAAGGCCTGGCCGGCGCCGGTGACGATGAGCTCTCCTCCGATTCCCACCTCCGGGTGGCGGGTCGCGCTTCGGATACGTCCCTGGCCAGCGCCTCCTCCTCCTCGAGCAGGGTCGCGGACATGGAGTGCGGCACGTGGCCCTCCTTGTCGATCGGAATGGTGAGTGGCCTCCAGGCCCGCACAAGCACGACGTGCTGCCCGGTGAATACGGCCTGTTGGCAAGCGAAGTCGACGGCACGCAGGCTGGGTTCCGATCCATCGACCCCGACCGCGATTCGGTGAGCATCGGGGGCAGCCTGAGTCTGCCGGACGACGACCACGGGGCACAGTGCGTGGCGGGCAGCGTTTTGGCTTACCGACCCGAGGAGGATCTCGCTGACCCGGCTGTGCCCGCGGCTGCCGAGCACTAGCATGGAGGCCTCGCGTGCACTCTCGACCAACGTGGGCGCAATGGGCCCGGTGTGCCGCTCGATTGCGACGTCGCCAGCGCCCGCCGAGGCCAGCATTTCCCGTCCCTGCTCCTCGATGTCCCGCCAAAATGACTCCGGCATGCCGTAGGGGCTGCGCGACGATCCACCGGCTCCATCACGAGTATGGCCACGAGCGGCTCGCGCCGCTGACGGGCCACCTCAACAGCCCAACTCGCAGCTGCATCCGCGTCCGGTGACCCGTCGTACCCGACCACGATTTCCTGTTTCGACGCGTTCATGCGGCCAGACTTCCGCTGCCGTATCCATTGGGCAAGTGGACGACCTGGGTGGACAGTCTCGTGGCCGCAAGCCGTCCGAGGTCGAGGGCGAGATCCACGCCGGAGATCTTGGTAAACAGGACTACCCAGGACGGGGCTGGTCATCCGGCAGATGATGATCTCGCCCTGCACGGTTGCCTGCGCGCCGCCGTTGCCTTTGGCGTCCTTGCCATGAGCTTCGATGACGGCGCGGCGTGCTTCGGCGTCCTTCTCGACCAGCGACGGAACACGCGCTCTCGCGGTCGGCCGTGTCTGGCCGGGGGTCTCTGCCGCCTTCAAGGCCGTGGCCAGCCCCCGCGTGCGCAACGTGGCGACCATCTTCTCCGAGTGTCAGACCTGGCTGATGGGCTCCAACGTCACGCAGTGGCTCACCGCCCTGGACCGAATCGCCGCCCTCGGCGTCGACTGGGTCATCCCCGGCCACGGCGAGGTCGTGGGCATCGAGTACATCTCGAGGCAGCGGGCCAACCTGCTCGAGTGGGTCCAAGCGGTCTCGGACGCCGTGGCGCAGGGGTGGTCCGAGGAAGAGACGATCACTCGGGTCAGCTTCGCCGAGCGGTACCCCGTGGACATCGGTCAGGGCCACATGATGAATCACATCCAGACCCACAACGCCGAGTCCCTCTGGGAGAAGCTCACCCACGCGCGACCCGCCTGACCGTGTGTTGCGGGCCCCGAAGTGAGGGTCCTCACGG
Organism: uncultured Actinomycetota bacterium; assembly: GCA_963812055.1. GTDB lineage: Bacteria > Actinomycetota > Actinomycetes > Propionibacteriales > Nocardioidaceae > Nocardioides. The sequence continues at coordinate 3,824 of CAWEUA010000011.1, read as the reverse complement.
CTCGAGCTGGTATCGCGGACGACCATCGCTCAGGTGCGTCGTCACAGAGCGCTGATTCGCAGTGATGGGCGCTGGCGCTCATGCCGTCGCAGCAAGGTGAGCGAGCATGCCGTCCAACGTCTGGTCGGAGCGAGTTCGATTGCCCTTAAGAAGTGACTACAGGTCGAGTAGCGCTCACATGGCGCCGACCGGTCTCCGTGTGCGGTGCCAGGGCGGCTGGCTGCAGTCGTTTGTGAGCGTCGGCGCCCGCTGACAGGAGGGCTCGGTACGGGCTCTCAGCGGCTGGTTTCCACCGCTGAACGCAGTCGTCGTCACAGGTATGCGTTCACACTCAGGATCGTTGGCGTCTTCTCGATGAAGCACCACGTGGAGTGCGTGGCACTACTGAAGAAAACCGGCTCTGACCTGCGGCGGGGCGATTCGCGATGAACTCAGGGGACCTTCGAAGTCCCTTCCTCGTGGCGCACTTTGGGCACGCTTTGCCCCCGACGCCCTGCGCCGGCAGCCGGCGCGCACGACACCGCGATCACGGTCTACGCGTCGATCGATGAGGCCCAGCGCCCCGCTCCTATGCTTCGTCAAGTCGTTCCCGTCCCAATTTTCATCCGCTGTCTCCCAGGTGCGGCCCAGGTGCGGTCCACGTCTCCTGCGTGTCCGGTGTCCGTCCAGGTCCCGGCCCGCCGACCCGTGTGTTGCATCAGGCGCGACGCTGATGTCGGTGGAGAGTGCCAAGGTGGCCACGTGGCATCGGACTCCCGCATGGTGGCGTTGGGTTTCGGCAAGTTCGCGCGCGCGGACCGCATCTTCGCGCTCGAACGAATCCTCGGCGAAGAGCGCGGCGACGGCCGGCGCACCCGAGTGTGGATCGATGGCGTCGCCGACCCCTTGATCGCCTCGCGGACCGAGACCACGATCCTTCGCGACATGGGCCAGGAGTCCGCCATCCCCGGGCCTGAGCTCGGCGAGGCGCTGGATCTGGCCGCCCGGCTGGCAGCGGCAGCAGACGAGGGGCGAGTGGACCTGAGCGATCTCGGTCGTCGTGCGCGCCACCTCCTGGCCTCCACGACCGAACCCGCGTAGGGCTCGCCCACTCGGCAGCAGTTGCTCGTGCAGGTGCAACAGCTCGATGACCTTCCAGACCCGGGGTCAGACCCGAGTCTCGAAAGCTGATGGCACGCGAGCGCCCTCGACTGTGCTCGCCCGCGACCATGGGGGAGTCACGTTCGGTTGAGATGTGAGGAACCCTTGAGGGAGGGATGACCGCCGTGGGTCACAGCTGGCATCGGCGGACCAGCTGATCGGCACCGTCGCCTCCTCGATGTGCTCGAGGGGTGGTTCTCTCTGGCCATCTTGTGCCGCGCTCTCACCGCGGGACCGCCTTCGTCATGGTGGTTGCGGTGCGAGCCGTGGCCCACGTGCTGCACGGCTGGCCCGAGGTCCTCCCTCCGAACTGCCTCGCCCAGTGTGTCCGTCCCTGTGACAACCTGATCACCTCCACCGGAGTTCAAGGTGGTGTGACGAGCACATCAGAGGCGCGGGCGTGATCGGTGGCCGGGACAAGCAGGAGTTCGAGGCATTCGTCGCCGCGAGCTCGGACCGGCTGCTCCGGACGGCCTATCTCCTCACCGGCGACGTCGGCCACGCGGAGGACATCGTCCAATCTGCGCTGCTGCGCACCGCGCGCCGGTGGCGCTCGGCCCGGCGGTCCCCCGAGGCGTACGCGCGGACGACCGTCACCAACCTGGTCAAGGACCGGTGGCGCAGCCTCGGCCGCCGACCGAGCGAGGCCCCGCTGCAACACGACGTACCGCTGGTGGCCCACGACGGTGCCTCCTACGACAGCCGGCTCGACCGCCACCTGCTGATGCGAGCCGCACGCGCGCTGCCCCCGAGCCAGCGGGCGGTGCTGGTGCTCCGCTACTTCGACGACCTCTCGGTCGAAGAGACGGCGAGGACGCTCGGCATCACGACCGGGACCGTCAAGTCCCAGACCTCGCGTGCGCTCGCGAGCATGCGGACCGCCCTCACGACCGAGAACCCTGACAAGGAGAACCATGATGCTCACCGATGACGACCTGATCCGAGAGCTGGAAGACGGCTTCCGCGACGAGAGCCGAGGACTCACCTATTCCGGCCGGGTGCCGTCCCCGCGCCGGGCCGTGGTGCCCTGGACCGCCCTCCCCGTCGCGGCGGCGGCCGCGGCTGTGATCGTCCTGCCCCAGCTGGGCGGGGCGGCACGCCCACCGCGACTCCGGCTCCGCCACGGGCCACCCAGACCGTGCCCCTGCACGTGCACGGTTCGTTCGGGCCGGGACCCGGTACGCCGGGCGCGAACGGCCATGTTAGGCTGGTCACCACGTCGTTCGAGTTCGCCGGCCGCACGTTCCGCATCCAGCGCCCAGCCAACCAACCGCAGCGTTATGTGGTCTGTCGGATCGATGCGGCCGCGCCGCCGGCAGATGCCACGCCGGTGCCAACCCCTTCGACATCGAGAAGGCGTGGTCGGGACAGGATCCCAAGACCGGCGACGCCGCGGTCTGGATCAAGGACTCGAGGTTCTTCCTCGGCCAGTACGTCGAGATGTCCAGCCCGAGCTTCACCGAGCAGGAGTTGGTCACCATGCTCCAGACGCCCCCGGACCAGCAGTAGAACCCCGCCCGCCGACGTCGGGCTGGTGAGCACCACCCTGGCCGCCGGGCGCCGTCGCTCCAGCGTGAGGCTTGCCGAGGGGCAAACTGCATCAGACCGCGCTGACCGACCCAGCGCAACGTGTGCGTGCGCGGCCCCCGCCGCCCGGCTCGCGGCGATGGGACGCGACGTTCGGAACGTGCGGATGTCGGCTGCCGGACCCGGGCGTGTGGTCTGGGTGGGTGGTCGTAGCGCGGCTGTTCGGCGTGTTCTCCTCGACGATCCTGCCGTTGTCGGGTGGGGGAGGTGTTGAGCTGGTTTCCGTGAGCAGATGGGGGAGAGCTCGGCTCAGCCCCAGTCGCCACGCGGAGATCTCGTGGCCGCCAGGATGCTCCACGTGGATGAGGTCGAGGCTTGCCTCGTCCGCCGCCTTCCAGAACTCTCGGTTGGAGCGTAGAAGTTGAGGGTCATCGGCGGCCCCGGCTGTCATCCACAGACGAAGTCCTGATACCGCCTGGACCTCGGCCGCGATTGGCTCCCGGACAGTTGCACCTCGTCCCCGGGCCACCACAGTGCCGCGGAGGCGGTGGCGACCCGGCTGAAGAGGCCCGGCCATCGCGACGCAACATGTAGCGCTGCGTTGCCGCCCAGACTGTCCCCCAGGACGACGCGTCGTTCCGGCTCGGCGGTGACCGCTCCGGACAGCTCGAGGAATCGCGGGGGCATGTGGACCCGGCTCTCCAGGATGACGTGGGTCGTCAGTGAGGCCACCCGGGTCGGACCTCGTACCGTCGAACCCGCGATCGACTCGACGTAGATGGTGGTGAGAGGGCCGATGATCCGGTCCTCCTGCAGCGAGCGCATCATCTCGGGGATGCCTGCGTCGATCATGGTCGGCCGTCGAACAGGAGGGCGAGGGACGTCCCCGCGGAATGGGCGTCGGCGGGCTGTGCACCGAGAGCACAGTTCCGTCCTGGAGGGCGGACGTTGCATCCCGCGCCTCTTCGCTTGGCCGTAGACGCCGTTCTACAGCGCCAGAGCAGAGTTCCGCTTGATCACGGTCGCCTTCCCCCAGCCAGAGGAACGCGCGGCCTGGACAGCGACAGTGAGCTGTCTGCTGGCGTGGCGGAATGGGACACTGCCCGGGTTTGAGAACCGCCTCTTCCTCGTCCATGAGGTGTCCTGCAGCCAATGCG
>CAWEUA010000010.1:0-49917 GCA_963812055.1 uncultured Actinomycetota bacterium | reverse complement strand
TTCCAGGTCTCGGCGGGGATCATCGAGCGGAACTCCAACGACCAGTCGTCGCCGCGTACGTCGACCTCCTGCTCCGGCAGCGGGAGGGAGATGCCGCCACGAGCGGCCTCGCGCTGCAGCCGGAGCTCGCCGACCTCCTTGAGCAGCATCAGCACCTCGTCCGCCGAGCCGTCGTCGACCCCGCGCTGCACGCCCTCGTAGTCGAGCTTGGCCGTCGAGCGCACGCGCGCCCGCTCGACGTGGACGTCGGTGCCCTCGCCGGTGTCGTCGACGTGGATCGTCCAGAGCAGGGCGGGGCGCACCTGGTCGGGCAACAGCGAGGCCGCCCCCTCGGAGAGCGACGTGGGATGCAGGGGGACCTTGGAGTCCGCGCCGTACAGCGTCTCTCCGCGCTCGTGGGAGGCGACGTCGATCGGGTCACCCGGCGTGACGAACGCTGCGACGTCGGCGATCGCGTAGTGCACGACGTAGCCGTTGCCCTCGCGCTCGATGTGGAGCGCCTGGTCGAGGTCCATCGACGACGGCGGGTCGATGGTGACGAACGGGAGGTCGGTGCGGTCCAGATCGGGCAGCCGCGGGTCGGCCGCCGCCCGCGTGGCGGCCTCCTCGACCTCGGGCGCGAAGTCCGGCGTGACCTTGAGCTCGGACTGGATCCGCGCGATCCCGTCGCGCAGGGAGTGCGCCGCGACCTCGTCGCGGGCGTGGACCCGCACCACTCGGCTCGAGGACATGCCCCCACCCTAGTGAACCGACCTGGTCGCTAACCTCGGCCCGTGCTGATCCTGCTCCCGCCCAGCGAGGGCAAGACGCAGCCGCGCCGGGGGAAGCCGGTCGACCTCGCCACCGGTCCGCTCGCCACCCCTCGTCGCCAGGTGTACGACGCGCTGGTCGGCCTGTGCCGCGGACCTGAGGACGACGCGATCCGGATCCTCGGACTGAGCTCTGGCCAGGCCGTCGACGTACGCCGCAACGCCCTGCTCGACGAGCTGCCGTCGGCGCCGGCCGAGAAGGTCTACAGCGGGGTCCTCTACGAGGCGCTCGGGCTCACCACCCTGGACGCCTCCGCACATCGCCGGGCGCTGGCCCGGGTGGCGATCGTCTCGTCGTTGTACGGCGTGGTGGGTCCCGGCGACCGGATCACGGCGTACCGCCTGGCCGGCGGGGTGAACCTCCCCGGGCTGGGCGTCGTCGCCGCTCACTGGCGACGACACCTCGATCCGGTCGTCCGCGACCGCGCCGGACGGGGTCTGGTGGTCGACCTGCGCTCCTCGACGTACGCCGGGTTCTGGCGACCGTCGCCCGACCTCGCGAGCCGGGTGGTCACCGTGCGGGTCCTGCACGAGGTGGACGGCCGGCGGCAGGTGGTGAGTCACTTCAACAAGGCCACGAAGGGCCGCCTGGTCCGACAGCTGCTCGTCGACGGACGCGACGCACGCACGCCCTCGGCGTTCGCCGATCTCCTGACGGACCTCGGGTGGACCGTCGAGGCGGGCACCCGGACCAAGGCCGGGACCCAGATCGACGTGGTGGTCCACGACCTCTGATCCCGCGCGTGCGCGGAACCGTGCGGGTTCGACGACCGTCACACGGACCGGGGCCGGGACGACCCGGTCCCGGTGAGCGGATGGGACGACATGACGCGACCGTGGATGAGTCACGGGGTCGGCCGCGCGCTGGTGGTCATGTTCGTGGCATCGGCCATGGTGACCGGCTGCACCTCCGAGGGCTCCTGCGCCGCGGGGCGGCTACCAGTGATCGGTGTCCTCGCTGCCTCCGCGTCGTGCGCGGCAGGCGTCGAGTACGACGGGCGCTTCTACCAACAGCTCTCGGCCAAGCTCCCGGTCGCCCGGGGTCACGCGCTGGGCGAGCGCGGTCTACCCGGCGTGCAACGGCGGGTGCGAGGACGCCGAGGCGAAGGGGCGACCGACCCGGGTCTGGGCCATGCGCGGGGTCGACACGACCGAGATCGTCGTCGGCCACATGGAGGGCTCGGACCGGCTCGTCGTCTTCGCGCGTCCGGGTGCCGACCCGAAGGACCACTTCCGGTTCCGAGGCGGCGCCTGGCACCTCGTCCGTGACGGATCGGGGCGCTAGGACCCCGGAACCGCCGGGACTACCAGCGTTGCGGGTCCAGCATCTGGCCGGCACCGGGCGGTTGGGCGTTGTAGAGGCGCAGGGACGCACGGATGCCCTCGCTGCCGGGTTCGCCGAAGAACGAGACGACGCTGACCGACGCGGTGGAGAGCTCCATCCGGAAGAGCGCGTCCAGCGGCGCGTCGACGGCGTGCGCGACGAGCGTCTTGATCGGCGTCACGTGGCTGACGACGAGGACGGTCTTGCCGGCGTACGTCTCGAGCACCCGCGACAGTCCGTCCAGGACGCGCTTCTCGACCTCGCGGAAGGACTCGCCGCCGCCGGGCGCGACGTCGAGGGAGCCGAGCCAGGACTCGATCTCCTCCGGTCGCTGCTCGCGGACCTCCGCGAACGTCTGGCCGTCCCAGGTGCCGAACTCCATCTCGGCGAAGCCGGGCTCCTCGACCATCCCGATGCCGAAGCGCTCGGCGATGATCTCCGCGGACTCGACCGTGCGGCGTACCGGTGACGTGATGACGACATCGAAGGCCTCGCCGATCGGGGCCAGCCACTCGGCGACCTCACGCACCTGGGCACGTCCCTCGTCGGTGAGCCCGGGGTTGCTGCTCGCCAGTCCTCCCGAGAAGCGCTTCGACGCGGTCAGCTCCGTCGCGCCGTGACGCACCAGCACGAGCGTGGTCACGGGCCCGCTCGGTGCTGCCCAGGCGCGGGCGCCCGCGACCTCCGCCGCGAGCGTGCGTTGCGCGGCGGGACTCTCGACCTGCTCGGCCGCCGAGTCGGGCGCGTCCGCCCCGAGGGCGGGAGGCGCGGGCGAGGGCGCGTCGGTGTGGAACGTGACCCCGGCGCGCTCGCCGTCCAGCGCCTCGTTGGCGAGGCGGTCGGCGTGCTTGTTCCGCTCGCGGGCCACCCAGGTGTACGACGTGCCGAAGGGTGCGAGCCGCTTCGCCTCGAGGGCGAGCGGCTTCATGTCGGGGTGCTTGATCTTCCAGTTGCCGCTCATCTGCTCGACGACGAGCTTGGAGTCCATCCGCACCTCGACGTCGGCCTCCGGCGCGACGGTCTGCGCCATCGTGAGGCCGGCGATCAGGCCGCGGTACTCCGCGACGTTGTTGCTGGCCGTCCCGATCGTGGTGCCGTCCTCGGCGAGAACCCGCCCGCTGTCGGCGTCCTTGACCAGCGCGCCGTACGCCGCCGGGCCGGGGTTGCCGCGGGACGCCCCGTCAGCCTCGATGACGACCCGTCGAATCTTCGAAATCACAACTCGCCGAGACTAGCGGGGGGTTCAGATTCCGCTTTCGGAGGTGCGGACCAGGATCCGGCTGCACTCCTCGCACCGGATCACGTCGTCGTCCGCCGCCGCCCGGATCGTCGCCAGCTCGGCGTTGTCGATGTCGAGCATGCAGCCCCCGCAGCTCTTGGCGCGCAGCAACGCGGCACCCACGCCGCCCTTGCTCTCGCGGAGGCGATCGTAGAGCGACAGCAGGTCGTCCGGGAGCTCGGCCGCCACCGGCCGGCGCTGCTCCTGGAGCTCGTCCAAGGTCTGGTCGATCTCCGCGAGCCTGGAGTCGCGCGACGTCGTCGCCTCCTCGATCCGCTTGTCGGTGTCGGTCAGCTCGCCGGTGAGGTTGTCGAGCGTCTGCTGTGCCTCCTCGAGCCGCTCCATCACCTCGATCTCGTCGTCCTCGAGCGAGCCGATGCGGCGCTCGAGCGAGACCATCTCCTGCTGCATCCGCTGGATGTCCTTCGGGTTGCTGACCAGCCCCTGGTCGAGACGCTGCTGGTCGCGCACGCGACGTGCCTTGACCTGCTCGACGTCGGCGTCCACCTTGGCCTGCTCGGCGGTCAGGTCGTCCACGACGATCCGGGCGTCCTGGGCGTCGCCGTCGAGGCGGCCGCGAGTCGCGGAGAGCTCCTCGAGCAACACGTGCTCCGGGAGCGAGCGGCGCTGGTGGCGCAGCTGGCCGGCACGCGAGTCCAGGTCCTGGAGGTCCAGCAGTCGCACCTGGGCGGACGGGTCGGCCTTCACACACTCTCCTCGGGATGTCCGGGTCGTTCGGGGGCGGTCACGCGCGGGCCTGCCATACGTCGGTGCAGGTGGTGCTCACCCGGACCTCCACCGTATCGCCCAGTGCCTCACCGAGCCGCTCTGCCAGCTCGGGCAACCAGGTCCACTCGGCAGCCCAGTGGCTCACGTCGAGCAGTGCCGGTCCGCCCTTCTCCACGAACTCCGACGCCGGATGGTGCCGCAGGTCGCTGGTGACGTACACGTCGGCCCCGGACGACACGACGTCGGCGAACAGGTCCTGGCCCGCTCCCCCCATCACGGCCACCCGGCGTACGGCGCGGTCGGGGTCGCCGCCGACCAGGACGCCGCGCGCCGTCGGTGGGAGCGCCCCGACCACCCGGTCGGCGAACACCCCGAGGGTGGTCTCGTCGATCTCGCCGACGCGTCCCATCCCGGTCTGTGCCGTGCCCGGGTCGCCGAGCTCGATGATGTCGTAGGCCACCTCCTCGTAGGAGTGGGCGGCCAGCACGGCTCGGATCACCTGCGTACGCCGGTGCCGGGGCACGAGCGCCTCGATCCGGAGCTCGTCGGTGACCTCGAGACGCCCGACCTCGCCGACCGCCGGGTGCGCACCAGAGAGCGGCCGGAACCGACCTTCGCCGGCCACGGTGTAGGAGACGGTGTCGTAGTCGCCGACGTGTCCCGCCCCGGCCGCGTGCAGTGCCGCTCGGACGGCATCCGCGTCGGCGACGGGGGCGAAGACGACGAGCTTGTCGAGCGCCGGGCCGGACGCAAGCACCGGCGCGATGTCGCGCAGTCCCAGGGCGCGGGCCAGGGCGTCCGAGACGCCCGGCGTGCCCCGGTCGGCGTTGGTGTGGGCCGACAGGAGGCCGCAGCCCGCACGGGTCAGGGCCGCGAGCGTCCGCCCCTTCGCCGTCGTCTCGGCGACGCCGTGGACACCCTTGAGGAACAGCGGGTGGTGCGTCAGCAGGAGGTCGGCGTCCCACGCGGCCGCTTCCTCCGCCGTCGGGAGCACCGGGTCGACGGCCAGCAGGATGCGGCGTACGTCGGCCTCCGGGTCGCCCGCGGCCAGCCCGACGGCGTCCCAGTCCTCGGCCGTCTCGGGCGGATACCAGCCGTGGAGCACGTCCACCACTTCCGCCAACGTCGGCACGGAGCGACCTTGCGGCGAGCGAGGACCGTTCCGGCCCCGCGGAGCGGGGCAGGAACGACCGCAGCGACGCCGCCGCCCGCTTGCGGGCGAGGCCTCATCTGGGCGAGGCTGTCACCGTGACTCGAACGCGAGCCGACCGCCGAGGAGCACGAACGTCGCGGCGAACGTCTTGCGGATCCGCGAGACGAGCCGGGGTCGGCTGAGCACGTGCTCGCGCACGGCCGCCGCCAGGGCGCCGTAGCCGACGAACACCACGAAGGTGAGCGCCATGAAGACCCCACTGAGCCCCAGCATCCGGACGACCTCGTGGTGGGTGCCGGGCGGCACGAACTGGGGCAGGAACGCGAAGAAGAAGATCGTGAGCTTGGGGTTGAGCAGGTTGATGGTGATCCCGGTGCGGATGACTCGCCACGCCGACCCACCGGCGTCCTCCGGGACGCCCAGCGTGCCGGTCTCGCGCCAGGTGCTCCACGCCAGGTAGAGCAGGTACCCGACGCCGGCGTACTTCACGGCCTCGAAGGCGACGCCGCTCGCGTGGAGCAGGGCCGCGAGGCCCGTGACGGCTGCGAGCAGGTGCGGGACGATCCCGAGCGTGCAGGCGAACGCCGCCATGGTCGCCGCCCGCCAGCCCCGCACCAGGCCGGTGCCGACCGTGTAGAGCGCACCGGTGCCGGGGATCAGCACGATCACCAGCGACGTGAGCCAGAACGTCGTGGACATCAGTTGACCTGGCGCTCCCGGCCTTCCCAGTACGGCGCCCGCAGCTTGAACTTCTGCAGCTTGCCGGTGGCGGTGCGGGCCAGGACGTCGCGGAACTCCACGGAGGTCGGCGCCTTGAACCTGGCGACCCTGCCCTTCACGTAGTCGATCAGCTCCTGCTCGGTCAGGGGTGAGCCCTCGGCCTTCACCACGAGCGCCTTGATCGTCTCGCCCCACTTCTCGTCGGGTACGCCGATCACCGCGACCTCGGCGACGTCCGGGTGGCTGAAGATCGCGTCCTCGACCTCGATCGACGAGACGTTCTCGCCGCCGGTGATGATCACGTCCTTCTTCCGGTCCGCGATGTTCAGGTAGCCCTCGTCGTCGATGAACCCGCCGTCCCCGGTGTGGAACCACCCGTCCTCGAGCGCCTTCGCACTCTCCTCCGGCTGCTCCCAGTAGCCCGCCAGGCAGACGTTGGAGCGCGCGAGCACCTCCCCTTCGTCGTCGACCTCCAGGGCCACGCCGATCGCGGGTGTCCCGGCGCGGACCAGCTTCGACGCGCGCTCCGCCGGCTCGAGGTCGTCCCACTCCGAGCGCCCGCGGTTGATGGTGAGCAGCGGCGAGGTCTCGGTGAGCCCGTAGATCTGGAGGAACTCCCAGCCCAGCTCGGCCTCGACCCGGGCCACGGTCTTCGTCGGCGGCGGTGCACCAGCGACGATGATCCGCGTCCGCCCACGTCCGGGGATCTCGCCCTCCCAGCTCGGTGCGGCGTCGAGCACGGCGGCCACGACGGCCGGCGCCGCGCACATCACGGTCACGCCGTACTGCTCCACCCGCCGCAGGATCTCGGCCCCGTCCACCTTGCGCAGGGCGACCTGCGGCACGCCGCAACCGGTCATGGCGAAGGGCATGCCCCATCCGTTGGCGTGGAACATCGGCAGCGTGTGGAGGTACACGTCGCGATCGGTCACACCGGCGTGCAGCGCGAACGTCACGGCGTTGGTCCAGATGTTGCGGTGCGTGATCTGCACGCCCTTGGGCCGGGCGGTCGTGCCGGAGGTGTAGTTGATCGTGGCGGTGGCGTTCTCGTCGGGCTCCCAGGCGCGCGGCTCGACCCCCTCGACGAACAGGTCGTCGTCGTCCCCGAGCACGAACACGTGCTCGGCCTCGAGATCGGCGAGGACCTCCTTGAGCTCGGGATCGACGTACACGACGCGGGCACCCGAGTGCTCGACGATGTACTGCACCTCGTCGAAGGACAGCCGGAAGTTCACCGGCACGAGCACCCGGCCGAAGCCGGACACGCCCCAGAAGGCCGTCAGGAGCCGGGCACTGTTGTGCGAGACGAAGGCGACGCGGTCGCCGACCTCGAGACCGAGCCGGTCGTGGGTGGCCGCCATCGCACGCGCCAGCTCGCCGATGCGCCGGTAGCTCAGGTCGCCCAGGGTGGGGGCCGGCTGGTCGGGTTCGTCGGCGATGCCGAGGCGGTCGCCGTAGACGGCCAGCGCACGGTCGAGGAAGTCATTCACGCTGAACGGGACGATCATGCACGCAATCTAAACCCGAGCCGGACGCCTGGGCACGGGTCGATTGCCGATCGGAACCAGAAGAGGTTAGCCTCACCTAACTATCTCCGGACCAGTGAGGCACCCATGGGCATCGGTCAGACCCTCGTGCTCGGCTTCATCGCCGGCGTCACCATCCTGTGCGGAATGCCGCTGGGCCGGATGCGACGGCCGAGCGAGGCGCTGCGGGTGACGCTCAACGCCCTGGCGATCGGCATCCTGATCTTCCTGGTCTGGGATGTGCTCTCCGCGGCGTGGGAGCCGATCGACGAGGCGCTGGGAGCCCACCACGAGACGGGGGCCGGCCTCGGCTCGGCGTTCGGCTACGGCCTGCTCTTCGCCGCAGGACTGAGCGTGGGACTGCTCGGTCTGCAGCAGTACGAGGCCTGGATGGGGCGGCGGATCCGTCGGTCGCGGCAGTCGGTCGGCCCCGGCGCCATGGCGAGCCAGGAGCTGAAGGGACACGGCATCGCGTCCTGGTCCCCGGGTCGGCAGCTGGCGCTGCTGATCGCGGTGGGCATCGGCCTGCACAACTTCGCCGAGGGCCTGGCGATCGGCCAGGCCGCGGCGACCGACCAGATCGCCCTCGCCACCCTGCTCGTGATCGGCTTCGCCCTCCACAACGCCACGGAAGGGTTCGGCATCGTGGCGCCCCTGGCCGCCGAGTCCGCGGAGGACGCCGCGGCCCGGCCCTCCTGGGGACTGCTCCTGACCCTGGCCGCCATCGGCGGCGGGCCGACCTTCGTCGGCACCGCCATCGGTCACTCGTTCACCAGCGAACCCGTCTCGGTGATCTTCCTGACCCTGGCGGCCGGATCGATCCTGTACGTCGTGATCCAGCTGCTGGCCATCGCCGGCCGCAGCGTGCGGAAGGACCTCATCTACGCGGGCGTCCTGGTCGGGCTGCTCGCCGGATTCCTGACCGACGCCATCGTCACCGCCGCGGGGGTCTGAGCGCTCGACCGTTCGGCGTGTGCCGAACCTCGCCGCCGCCGGATGGCAGTGGGCGCAAAGGGACTCGAACCCCTGACATCTTGCTTGTAAGGCAAGCGCTCTACCAGCTGAGCTATGCGCCCGTCACCCGTCGCTGACTCACCCGCCGACGAGCGCGCCACAGACTACGGGAGGCGGGCGAGAGCCTCCCAACCCGAGCGGGCTCAGGCCAGCAGTCCGAGGGCGTCCAGCGCCTCGGCCAGGACGTCGGCCGGGTCTCCCTCCGCCGACACGACCACTCCGGGCTCGTGCTCCCCCAGTGGCTCCAGCGTCGCCAGCTGGCTGGCCAGGAGCGACGCCGGCATGTAGTGCCCTCGTCGGTGCTCGAGTCGCTCCCGGAGCGTGTCGGCCGAGACGACGACGTGGCAGAACCGCACGCCGGGACGACCGGCACGGATGCGATCGCGATAGGGCCGCCGGAGGGCCGAGCAGGTGAGCACGGCACTCTCGCCCGCCAGCGTCCGTTCGTCGAGCCAGGTGCCGATCGCGTCGAGCCAGGGCTCTCGGTCCTCGTCGGTCAGCGGCTCCCCGCGCGACATCTTCTCGACGTTGGCGCGGGGATGGAGGTCATCCCCCTCCTGGAAGCGCCAGTGCAGACGTGCGGCGATTCCTCTGCCCAGCGTGGTCTTCCCACTGCCGGAGACACCCATGACGACGACGAACACGGGGAGAGGCATGGTGGCGATGTACCCGCTCACGTTCTGGGACATCATCCGGATTGGGTCTCGACACGCTCGCGCGACTTCGTTCCTCAGTCGCGTCGCTTGCTCGACCTGGCCGAGCCCACGCGCCGCGCTCGTTCCTCGGCGTCGCTGCTCGTCTCAAATGAGTCGAGCCGCTGGCGTCTCGGGTCACCAGCGGCTCAACGGTGAGAACAGTACCTAGCGCCCCAGCGCGTGCCAACAACCATCCCGACAAACCATTGAAAATGGCCCGCCTGGTCTAGGCCAGATGGTGCAGATGAGCCAGGTGGTCGTCCAGGTCACGGCCGTCGGAGAGCTGGTTGTGGGCGGCCCAGCGGACGATCCCCTCGCGATCGACCGCGAAGGAGGAGCGGCGGGCCACCCCCAGGTCGGGGTCGAACACGCCGTACGCCGACGCCACCGCGCCGTGCGGCCAGAAGTCGCTCAGCAGCGGGAAGTTGAGCCCGTCGGTGTCCGCGAACACGCGCAGGGAGTACGTCGGGTCGGTGGAGATCGCGAGCACCTCCGTGTCGAACGTCAGGAACTCGTCCAGCCGGTCGCGGATGCCGGTCATCTCCGAGGTGCACACGTTGGAGAAGGCCCAGGGGTAGAACACGAGGGCGACGGCCTTCTGGCCCCGGAACGACGACATGGTCACGTGCTGGCCGAACTGGTCACGCAGGGTGAAGTCCGGAGCGGGCGTGCCCAGTGCCAGCCCGGGCACGTCAGTCGAGTTCAGAGAGCTCACGCTTGAGGATCTTGCCAGTCGCGTTGCGGGGAAGCTCATCCAGGAAGACGATCTCGCGCGGAACCTTGTACCGCGCGAGGTTCTGCCTCACCCAGTCCTTGAGGTCGTCCTCGCTCGGCCGGGTCTCCTGCGCCGCGACGACGAAGGCGCGCAGCCGCCTCCCGAACTGGTCGTCGTCGACGCCGATCGCGGCCACTTCGAGCACGCCTTCGTGGCGGGCCAGGCAGTTCTCGACCTCCTGCGGGAAGACGTTCTCGCCTCCGGACACGATCATCTCGTCGTCGCGGCCCTCGACGTAGAGGCGGCCCTCGTCGTCGAACCGGCCGACGTCGCCCGACGACATCAGGCCGTCGACGACCTCCTTCGACTCGCCACCGGTGTAGCCCTCGAACAGCAGGCCGTTCCCGACGAAGATCCGGCCGGGCTCCCCCGTGGGCGCCTCGCGTCCCTCATCGTCCAGGATCTTCACCACCGTCGCCCACGGCGGCTTCCCGGCCGAGGTCGGCGCCGCACGCAGGTCGCGCGGTGTCGCGATCGACGCGTAGGCGACCTCGGTCGAGCCGTAGATGTTGTAGAGGTTGTCGCCGAACCGGTCCATCCACTCCAGGGCGAGATCTCCCGGCAGCGCCGAGCCGGACGCGGCCGTCACCTTCAACGAGGGCAGTCGGTAGCGGTCGAGGGTGTCGCCCGGCAGCTCGAGCACCCGCTGCAGCATCACCGGGATCACGACGAGGGAGTCGCACGACTCGTCCCTGACGGCTTTCAGGCACGCCTCGGGCACGAACTTCCGGCGCAGCACGACGGTCGAGCCGAGCAGCATCGACAACGCCAGGTGGGCGAACCCCCAGGTGTGGAACAGCGGCGCGGCGATGTGGGTGCGCCAGCCGTAGCGCAGCGGCATCCGCGACATCAGCGAGACCGCGGCGCCGACGCCGGCCTCGCTGCGGGGTGCGCCCTTCGGCGTCCCGGTCGTGCCGGACGTCAGGATGACGATGCGCGAGTGGTGCTCGGGCGCGTCGAGGTCGGCGCCGTCGTACGCCGGGATCAGCGACTCCATCGACTCCTCGGCGGTGTCGCTGTCGACCCAGCCGAGGATGCGTACGCCGGTCTCGGCCCGCTCGAGCAGCCCGGTGAACTCCTCGTCGTGGATCACCGCCGACGGGCCCTCGCGCTCGAGCACCTCGACCAGCTGCGGACCCGCGAACGCCGTGTTGAGCAGCAGGATGTCGGCGCCGAGCTTGGCGGTGGCCACGCAGGCGTCGACGAAGCCCCGGTGGTTGCGGCACATGATCGCGACGCTGTCGCCCTCGTGGACCCCCCGCGCCGCCAACGCGCGAGCCAGCGCGTTCGAGCGACGGTGCAGGTCCCCGAACGTCAGCGCACCGATCTCGTCGACCAGAGCCACCCGGCCGGGGTCGCGCAGCGCCATGGCCGTGAACCCGCCGGCCGGGCCGGTGCCCCACGCCTTGATGGCCTTCCCGATGCGGGTGAGCACCGCCGGCGACAGCGGTCGCACGATGCCCGAGCCGCCCAGGACCCGCACCGGCGTACCGACCGTGCCCGCCACACCGAGGCCGCGGTGCAGCACCCGGCCGACGGCCGAGTGGGCCCCGAGAGAGGGAGAGGTCACGCGGGCGACTTCGGGGTGACCAGGCGCGTCGCCGCCCAGTCCTTGCTCACCGCCGCCGTGGTGGTCAGGGCGAGACCGGCGATCGGCGCAGCCTCGGTGATGTCCGCCGGCTCCACGGCGTTCGGCCGGCCGACCTTCGGCGTCATCAGCCAGATGACACCGCCCCCGACGAGGTCGGTGAGCGAGTCGACGAGCCCGTCGACCAGGTCGCCGTCCTCGTTGCGCCACCACAGCAGGACGGCATCGACGACGTTGCCGTAGTCACCGTCGACCATGTCGGAGTCGAGCGCGTCCTCGATCGCGATCCGCAGCTCGTCGTCGGTGTCCGAGTCCCAACCCAGCTCCTGGACGACCATGCCCTTGCCGAAGCCGAGCCGTGCGGCCGGACCAGCGGGTGCATCGGTAGGTGTGGAACCGCCACCAGCGGTCGGGCTCAACGAACTCCTCCAGACGATCGACGCCGGGAGGACGGGCTCCTCCTCGGCTGGGTGGGCAGTAGTCCAGCGGACTCCGTGCCCATGTGCAAGCGGTTCCGGGAGACGGGACTACCCATCAGTAGGTTGTGGGGCTCCCGCAGGGACCGTGACCTCGGTTTCCCGGTGGTCGGCAGCGTGACACGATGAACGGGTGAGTGAGACTCCCTCCACCCCCCCAACGACCGGCCCGACGACCGGCTCGGCGATCACCTCGGCGAGCGGCTCGGGCACGCGGCCCGTGATCCACGAGGGTCTGCCGACCCAGCTCCCGGACATCGATCCCGAGGAGACCCAGGAGTGGCTCGAGTCCTTCGACGACCTGACCGACGCCCACGGCCGTGAGCGCGCCCGCTACATCATGCTCCGCCTGCTGGAGCGTGCCCGCGAGAAGCAGGTCGGCGTTCCCGCGCTGCGCAGCACCGACTTCATCAACACCATTCCCTCCGAGCGCGAGCCCTGGTTCCCCGGCGACGAGGAGATGGAGCGCCAGATCCGCCGGCTGATCCGCTGGAACGCCGCCGTCATGGTGTCGTCGGCCAACCGCAAGGGCCTCGAGGTCGGCGGCCACATCGCGACGTACGCCTCGGCCGCGAGCCTCTACGAGGTCGGCTACAACCACTTCTTCCGAGGCAAGGACCACCCCGGCGGAGGCGACCAGCTGTTCATCCAGGGTCATGCCTCCCCCGGCGTGTACGCCCGCGCGTACCTGATGAAGCGGCTCACCGCCGAGCAGCTCGGGCGGTTCCGTCAGGAGGTGCAGCACGGCCGCGGAGCAGGGCTGTCGTCGTACCCCCACCCGCGGCTGATGCCGGACTTCTGGGAGTTCCCGACGGTCTCGATGGGGCTCGCCGCGATCAACTCGATCTACCAGGCGCGCTTCAACCGCTACCTGCACAACCGCGGCATCAAGGACACCAGCCAGCAGCACGTCTGGGCGTTCCTCGGCGACGGCGAGATGGGCGAGCCGGAGTCACTCGGCGCGATCGGCGTGGCTGCGCGCGAGGAGCTCGACAACCTGACGTTCGTGATCAACTGCAACCTCCAGCAGCTCGACGGCCCCGTCCGCGGCGACGGCAAGGTCATCCAGGAGCTGGAGTCGTACTTCCGCGGTGCGGGCTGGAACGTGATCAAGGTCGTCTGGGGCCGTGAGTGGGACGCACTGCTGGCCCAGGACGTCGACGGGGCGCTCGTCAACCAGATGAACAAGACGCCCGACGGCCAGTTCCAGACCTACTCCGTCGAGTCGGGTGCCTACATCCGCGAGCACTTCTTCGGCAGCGACGCGCGGCTGCGCAAGATGGTCGAGAACATGAGCGACCGCGACATCGAGCTCCTGCCGCGAGGCGGTCACGACTATCGCAAGGTGTACGCCGCGTTCGAGGCGGCCAGCAAGCATGTCGGCCAGCCGACGGTGATCCTGGCGCACACCATCAAGGGCTGGACGATCGAGGCGCTCGAGGGCAAGAACGCCACCCATCAGATGAAGAAGCTGAACGCCCCGACGCTGAAGGCGTTCCGCGACCGGCTCGAGCTGCCGATCTCGGATCAGGAGATCGACGAGCACTACGAGTTCGACGGCTCCGCGCCCTTCTACCACCCGGGCGAGGGCTCCGCGGAGCTCCAGTACCTCCGCGACCGGCGGCGCTCGCTCGGCGGCGGCGTACCCATGCGGCGGGTCGACCCCCGACCGCTGACGCTTCCCGGCGACGGGATGTACGACGAGCTCAAGGCCGGGTCGGGCAAGCAGAAGATCGCGACCACGATGGCGTTCGTCCGGCTGCTCAAGGACCTGATGAAGGACGACGAGATCGGGAAGCGGATCGTGCCGATCGCCCCGGACGAGTACCGCACGTTCGGCATGGACTCGATGTTCAGCTCGGCCAAGATCTACAACCCGGCCGGCCAGCTCTACGAGTCGGTCGACCGCAAGCTGCTGCTGGCGTGGAAGGAGTCGCCGCAGGGCCAGATGCTGCACGAGGGCATCTCCGAGGCGGGCTGCGTCGCGTCGGCCACGGCCGCCGGGTCGGCGTACGCCACGCACGGCGAGCCGATGATCCCGGTCTACATCTTCTACTCGATGTTCGGCTTCCAGCGCACCGGCGACTCGATCTGGGCGATGGCCGACCAGCTCGCCCGCGGGTTCCTGATCGGTGCCACGGCCGGCCGGACGACCCTGACCGGCGAGGGCCTCCAGCACGCGGACGGCCACTCACCCCTGCTGGCACTGACCAACCCCGCGGTCGTGCACTACGACCCGGCGTTCGCCTACGAGATCGCCCACATCGTCCAGGACGGGCTCCGCAGGATGTACGGGTCGAGCGACGACCACCCGCACGGCGAGGACGTCATCTACTACCTGACCGTCTACAACGAGCCACTCAGCCACCCGACCGAGCCGGAGAACCTCGACGTCGAGGGGCTGCTCAAGGGCATCTACCACCTGTCCGGTCCGATCGGCGGGCTCCCGGACGACGCGCCGCGGGTGCAGCTGATGGCGAGCGGCGTCGGGCTGCCGTGGATCCAGCGCGCCCAGGAGCTCCTGCGCGACGACTGGGGCGTGGCCGCCGACCTGTGGTCGGTCACGTCGTGGAACGAGCTCTCCCGTGAGGCCCTGGCGGCCGAGGAGTGGAACCTCATGCACCCCCTCGAGGAGCCGCGGGCGGCGTACGTCACGCAGCGGGTGAAGGACGCTCCCGGCCCGGTGGTCGCGGTCAGCGACTACATGCGTGCCGTGCCGCAGACGATCTCGCGCTGGATCCCCCAGCCGTTCCACGCGCTCGGGGCCGACGGGTTCGGCTTCGCCGACACGCGACCGGCCGCTCGGCGGTTCTTCAAGATCGACGCCGAGTCGGTGGTGTGCCAGGCGCTCGCGGCGCTCGCCGAGGAGGGTCGGATCGGACGCGACGCGGTGCAGAAGGCGCTCGACCACTACCGGATCGACGACCCGACCGCTGTGTCCGGCGTGAAGCAGGAGGGCGGGGACGCGTAGGCACCGCCTAGGGTGAAGGCCGACGCGCGAACCCCGGGGGGACAGCACCAGATGAGCCGGCCGACGATCCTGACCGTCGACGACGACCCGCAGGTCTCCGCTGCGCTCACGCGCGACCTGAAGCGGAGGTACGGGTCCGAGTACCGCGTGCTGTCGTCGACGTCGGCCGCCCAGGCGCTCGAGCTGTTGTCGTCGCTGGCGCTGCGGACCGATCCGGTCGCCCTGATCGTCAGCGACCAGAAGATGCCGGAGAAGACCGGGATCGAGCTGCTGGCCGAGGCGCGCGACCTGGCCCCGGAGGCCAAGCAGCTCCTCGTCACGGCGTACGCCGACACCGACGTCGCGATCACCGCGATCAACGAGATCGGCCTCGACTACTACCTGCTCAAGCCGTGGGACCCGCCCGAGGAGCGGCTCTTCCCGATCGTCGACGACCTGCTCGGTGACTGGCGCCGCGGTCATCCCGAGGTCACCAACGACATCCAGGTGGTCGGCGACCGCTGGTCGGACCGCACCCACGAGCTGAAGAACTTCCTGGCCCGCAACCACGTCCCCTATCGCTGGTACGACGTCGAGCGTGACGAGGAGGGCCGCCGGCTGTTCGAGGTCGCGGGGTCCAACTCGGCGGATCTCCCCCTGGTGCTCGTGCCCGAGCGCGAGCCCCTGCGGAGCCCGACCCTGCTCGACGCCGCCGGCGCGCTGGGGCTCCACGTCCAGGCCGAGCACCCGTTGTACGACGTGTGCATCGTCGGCGGCGGCCCCGCCGGCCTCGCCGCGGGGGTGTACGCCGCGTCCGAGGGCCTGAAGACGGTCATCGTCGAGCGCGAGGCGCCGGGAGGCCAGGCCGGCCAGAGCTCGGCGATCGAGAACTACCTCGGGTTCCCCAAGGGGCTCAGCGGCTCCGACCTCGCCCAGCGTGCACTCGCCCAGGTCTCTCGCTTCGGGGCCGAGCTGGTGCTGGCGCGCGAGGTCGTCGGCCTCGAGCAGCGCGGCACCGTCCGCGCCGTCCTCCTCGAGGGCGGCGGCGAGGTCGAGGCCCGCGCTGTCGTCGTCTCCACCGGCGTCTCCTACCGCCGGCTCGAGGCCGAGGGCGTCGAACGACTGACGGGCAAGGGCATCTACTACGGCGCGACCGCGGCGGAGGCCACCCAGACGGCCGGCGACATGGTCTACGTCGTGGGCGGCGCCAACTCCGCCGGCCAGGCCGCGCTGAACTTCGCCAAGCACGCCAAGCAGGTCACCCTCGTCGTCCGCGGTGGCGATCTGCTGGCCACGATGTCGACGTACCTCGTGGACCGGATCACCGCGGCGCCCAACATCACGGTGCGCTGCGCGACCGAGGTCGGCGGCGCCGACGGCGAGACCCACCTCGAGCGGCTCACCCTCGTCGAACGCACGTCGGGCAGCCGCGAGGAGGTGGAGGCGTCGTGGCTGTACGTGTTCATCGGCGCCTCGCCGCGCACCGACTGGCTGGGCGACCCGGTGGCCCGCGACACCCACGGCTTCGTGCTGACCGGCCCGGAGGTCGTGACGTCGGACGCGCCGTGGGCCCTGTCCCGCGCGCCGTTCGCGCTCGAGACGAGCATGGCCGGGGTGTTCGCCGCCGGAGACGTCCGGCTCGACTCGATGAAACGCGTCGCCTCCGCGGTCGGTGAGGGTGCGATGTCGATCTACCTGGTCCACCGCTACCTGACGACGGTCTGACCGCAGGACGAGAGGGCGGGAGGGAGCGCGATGGACATCGAGGAGCTGCGCGGGATCGAGCTGTTCACCGGGCTGACCGACGACCAGCTCGCCGACCTCGCCACGGGTGGCGACGAGGTGCCCTTCGAGACCGGCGACGTGGTCTTCGCCGAGGGCGAGCACGCCGACGAGTGGTGGGTGCTGCTCGCGGGGTCGCTCGACCTCGTCCGCAAGGTCGGACGCGAGGACGTCGTGGTGGCACGGATGGACGTGCCCGGCCGCTGGGCCGGCGGCTTCCGCGCCTGGGACGAGAACGGCATCTACCTCGCCACCGGCCGCGGCGCCACGCCGGGCCGGGTACTGCGGCTCGACGCGCCCCGGCTGCGCGAGCTCGTCAACCGCTGGTTCCCGCTCGCCGGTCACCTGATCGGCGGCCTCCACCACACCGCGCGCTCGATCGAGTCCACCGTCCGCCAGCGTGACGCGCTCGTCACGCTGGGAACCCTCGCCGCCGGCCTCGCCCACGAGATCAACAACCCGGCGGCAGCGGCGAGCCGGACGGTCGACGACCTCGGGCAGTGCTGCGACGCGCTTCTCGGAGCGCTCACCAACCTGGCCCACGACGACATCTCCGCAGCGCAGTTCAGCGCGCTCGACGAGCTCCGCCGCTCCACGGAGCCCCCCGGTCCGCTCGACGCCCTGGACATGGCCGATCGCGAGAGCGAGCTCGCCACGTGGCTCGAGCAACACGGCGTACCCGACGCGTGGAGCATCGCCTCGCCGCTGGTCGCCGGAGGCGTCGACGCGGCCTGGTGCGAACGCGCCCACGAGGCCGTCGGCGATCACGCGCTCTCCCCCGGCCTGGAGTGGGTGTCGGCGACGATGGCGTCCAAGACCCTGCTGTCGGAGCTGCAGGACGCCGTACGCCGCATCTCCGACCTGGTGGCCGCGGTGCGGTCCTACTCCCAGATGGACCGCGCGTCCGCCCAACGGATCGACGTCCGCGACGGCCTGGAGAGCACGGTCACGATGCTGGGTCACAAGCTCAAGGGCGGCGTCACCGTCATCCGTGAGTTCGCGGATCTGCCCGAGATCGATGCCTACGCCGGCGAGCTCAACCAGGTCTGGACCAACCTGATCGACAATGCGGTCGACGCCATGGACGGCCACGGGACGCTGACGCTCCGCACCCGCGCCGAGGGCGAGTGGGTCGTCGTGGAGATCGCCGACACCGGCGGGGGCATGCCCCCGGAGGTCGTGGCGCGGGCCTTCGAGCCGTTCTTCACCACCAAGGACGTCGGTCGCGGCACGGGACTCGGCCTGGACATCGCGCGGCGCATCGTGGTCGAGCGGCACGGCGGCCTGATCGACATCGACTCCCCCGCCCACGAGGGCAAGGGCACCGTGATGCGGGTCAGTCTGCCCGTGAAGCCGCACGCCTGAGCGTCGAGTCGGCGCGAAGAGACATCCCAGCCACGCCGAGTCGGCGCAAAGAGACGTCGAAACAGCGCCGAGTCGTCGTATGCCGACTCGGCGGATCTCAGCGCAACAGGCCGTACGCCCGCGTCGGTGTCAGCCGGACCACGACGCGCTGCTCGTCGACCATGGCCTTCGCGGTAGTCGTCCCAGTCATCGTGCTCGCCGCTGGTGTTGCGGAAGTACTCGACGAGCTCCTCGACCGCTGAGTCGTGCGGGTCGGCAGCGACCTCGGAGAACTCCGCGTCGGCCTCGATCACGGCGTACGACCAGACGCTCTCCCCGTCGACCTTCAGCGCCGCCCACGGCTCGCGGCGCAGGTTGCGGTACTTCGCCCGGTCCGCGGTCGTGCTCACGATCACGACATCGTCGTCGCGCACGTAGTGCAGCACGTTCGACAGCTGCGGCTTCCCGTCGCGGCGGATCGTGGTCAGCACCGAGTGGTGGTTGGCGCGGGCAGCGGCGAGAGCGTCGGCGAGGTCCATGCGAGGAGAAGGCCGGTGGAGGTCCGGTGATTCCCGCGCGCTCAGGCGGTGGGCGCGTCGACCGCCTCGAGCGGGGTCGTGGGCGCTGGGCCTTCCTGGAGCAGGCGTCGCCACCGGGCGCGGGAGTACGTCGCGGGGCGCGTCGTCCGCACGAAGTCGTTGAGGATCCGGACGAACCGCTCGGGGTGGTCCTTGTGGGGGAAGTGCCCGGCGTTCGGGAGGATCTCGACCCGCGCCTTCGGGGCCAGCGCCGCGGCCCGGTCGGCGTGGCTGACCGGGATCACCCGGTCGTCCTCGCCCCAGATGATGCACATCGGCATGGCGTCGGTGAGATAGGCACGGTCGGCCATCGTGACGATCTGGCCCTGCCAGTCGACGACGG
The DNA here is from genome assembly GCA_963812055.1 of uncultured Actinomycetota bacterium. Taxonomy (GTDB): domain Bacteria; phylum Actinomycetota; class Actinomycetes; order Propionibacteriales; family Nocardioidaceae; genus Nocardioides. Next base: position 30,832 of record CAWEUA010000010.1, on the reverse strand, counting down.
CCCGGACGACGTGCCGGATCGCGGCCCGGGCCGCGGGGTCCCGGAACGACTTGTAGATCTCCGCGACCTCGTCGAAGTCGCGGAACTCCTTCAGCCCCGTGCGCGACAGCGCCTTCAGGCCGGCGCTCCCGACGTGGCGTACGCCGGGCAGGGTCAGGGCGCCCATCACCTGGTAGAAGCCGGTGGTGGTGATCGCCTTGACCGCGGTGGACACCTCGGGGCCGAGCCCGCCGGAGCCGACGAGGACGAGACGCTCGGTGCGCTCGGGGAACTGGTAGGCGAACTGCATCGCCACGCCACCGCCGAAGCTGTGACCCACGACCGTGACCTTGTCGATGTCGAGCACGGTGAGCAGGTCGCGCATGCCGTTGGCGAACGCCCCGAGCGTGTAGTCGGCCCGCGGCTTGTCCGACTCGCCGTGCCCCAGCAGGTCGGGGGCGATCACCGTGTAGCGACGCGCCAGCGAGTCCAGCACCGGCAGCCACGTGCTGTGGGTGCAGCCGAGCCCGTGGAGGAGCAGGAGAGCCGGCCCACTCCCCGCCTTCACGTAGGCCCGCCGGTGCCCGTGGATGGACACGTGGTGCACGGCGTACCGGCGCATGAGCGGGTCTGCCTCCTCGTCGTTCCAGGGAGCGGCCCGCGGGGCGGGTCCGGCGAGATTCAACCAGACGTACCCCGGGTACGAATCCCCGAAACCCGGGTTCTAGCCGGAAAATGTCCGCGGTTCCAGGCACTAGGGTCGCCCCGTGAGCGTGCGTGCGGTCCCCGCCACCCCCGGCGACGGGAGCTCGCGCGAGCGGGCCGCCGAGGCCCTGCGCCGGTCGACCGGAGCCCTGAGCTCCGCCGCGATGTCCCGGATGCTCACCGACATGCCGTGGTTCGCCGAGCTCCCCGCGGAGAGCCGGTCGTGGGTCGGCCAGATCCTCCAGGCGGGCATCCAGGGGTTCGTCGACTGGTTCCGCCTGGGCGACGACGACGCGTTCCCCGGTGACACCGCGACCGCCGTCTTCGGTGCCGCCCCGCGCAGCATGACCGGTGTCATCACGCTCGGGCAGACCGTCGATCTGGTCCGCCTCGGCATCGAGGTCGTCGAAGCGCACGTCGACGAGATCGTCGACCCGACCGACGCCGCCGCCGTCCACGCCGCTGTCCTCCGGTACGCCCGCGAGGTCGCCTTCGCCACCGCGGAGGTGTACGCCCGCGCCGCGGAGGCGCGCGGCGCCTGGGACGCCCGGCTCGAGGCCCTCGTCGTCGACTCGGTGCTGCGCGCCGAGGCCGACGAGTCCGTCGCCTCCCGCGCCAGCGCCCTCGGCTGGGCCCATCGCGAAGGCGTGACCGTCGTCCTCGGGGCGCTGCCGGAGGCGCGCACCGAGGACCTCTTCGACCAGGTACGCCGTGCGGCCCGCTCGGCCGGGATGGATGCGCTCTGCGCCGCCCAAGGTGACCGCCTCGTGGTGATCCTCGGCGGCGCCACGGACCTCGACAAGGCGGCGCAGGCGGTGGTCCGGTTCTTCGGTGACGGACCCGTCGTCGTCGGCCCCCCGGCCGACGACCTCGCCTCGGCCCACGCGTCGGCCCGGGCGGCCCTGTCCGGCCTCCGGGCGGCGGTCGGCTGGCCCGATGCACCTCGGCCGGTCGCCAGCGACGACCTGCTCCCGGAGCGCGTCCTGGCCGGCGACGGCCACGCGCGCCGGCACCTCGTCGAGGCGGTCTACGGGCCGCTGGCCGGGGCCAAGGGCACGCTCATCGACACCCTCACGGCGTACTTCCAGCACGGACAGTCGCTGGAGGCCACCGCTCGCGCGCTCTTCGTCCACCCCAACACGGTGCGCTACCGCCTGCGTCAGGTCTCCGACCTCACCCATCTCGCGGCCACCGACCCGCGCGAGGCCCTCACCCTGCAATTGGCCCTGATCCTCGGGCGCCAGGCGCATCGTCCGGTCGAGGAGCCCTGACCTCGGGTCGTCGCGCGTGCAGATCTCGAGACGGGTCGCTGAGTCCCTCGCTCCGCTCGGCCCTCAGCCGAGCCCTCCTCGATCTCCCGCCTCGGACGGCACCCTCGCAGGCTCGGGTGCCGCGGCGGGATTTGTAGAAACCCTACAAATCTGGTCGGGTGAGTTTCGTGCACGCCGGACGGGCGTGAACGCCCCCCATTCGAAAGGCTGGAGCCCGTGCTCGTCATCGTCGCTCCCGGTCAGGGAGCCCAGTCCCCCGGATTCCTCACCCCCTGGCTCGAGGACCCGACGTTCGCCCGTCGATTCCAGTGGCTGTCCACCGTCGCCGGGCTCGACCTGGCCCACTACGGCACCGAGGCCGACGCCGAGACGATCCGCGAGACCCAGATCGCTCAGCCGCTGCTCGTCGCCACGAGTCTGATCACCGCGCTCGAGCTGTTCCCGCACCCGGCCGACGCGTTCAGCCAGATCGGCGCCGTCTCCGGCCACAGCGTCGGCGAGCTCGCGGCCGCGGCCGGTGCCCGTGCGATCACCGCCGAGCAGGCGATGGTGCTGGTCCGCGAGCGCGGCAAGGCGATGGCCGCAGCCGCCGCCACGACGTCGACCGGGATGACCGCCGTCCTCGGCGGCGACCGCGACGAGGTGCTCGCCGCGATCGAGGCACAGGGGTTGGTCCCCGCCAACAACAACGGGCCAGGACAGGTGGTGGCCGCGGGCACGATGGAGCAGCTCCAGGCGTTCGCCGACACCCCGCCGGCCAAGGCCCGTCTCATCCCCCTGAGCGTTGCCGGGGCGTTCCACACCGAGCACATGGCACCCGCCGTCGGCCACCTCGCCGAGCTCGCGCGGTCGGTCTCGACCCACGACCCGCGTACGCCGTGGATCTCCAACCGCGACGGCCAGGTCGTCCACGACGGTCGCGAGATCATGCGGCGGATCGTGGGCCAGATCGCGGAGCCGGTGCGCTGGGACCTCTGCATGGAGACGATGGCCGACCTCGGCGTCACCGGGATGCTCGAGATGCCACCGGCGGGCACGCTCACCGGCATCGCGAAGCGGGCGCTCCCCGGCGTCGAGGCCTTCGCCCTCAAGTCACCCGACCAGCTCGACGATGCGCGCGCCTTCTGCGCCAAGCACGGCGAGGCGTCGGTCATCGACTCCTTCCCGACCTGGCTGATGGTGGTCTCCCCGTCCAAGGGCACCTTCCACCGCGACGAGGAGGCGAACGCGGCGACGACCCTCGAGCCGGGTGCGACGCTCGGCGACGTCGCCAGCTCCCGCGACCGGACCGCGGTGCGCGCACCGCACGGCGGCACGGTCGTCGAGTGGCTCGTCGAGGACGGCGACCTGGTGTCGCCCGGTCAACCTCTCGTCCGACTCCACCCGGTGGGAGCAGCCTGATGGCGACGATCACGACCGACTCGGGATCGACGTACGCCGCGGTCCTCGGCCTCGGCAGCTACCGCCCCTCACGCGTGATCCCGAACGCCGAGATCGTCGACGCCATCGACTCCAGCGACGAGTGGATCCAGCAGCGGTCGGGCATCCGGCAGCGCCGTTTCGCCACCGCCGAGGAGACGGTCCAGATGATGTCCGTCGCCGCGTCGCGCCAAGCGATCGAGCGAGCGGGCATCGCCCCCGAGCAGATCGACTGCGTGATCGTGGCGACGGTCACGCACCTGCTGCAGACGCCCGCGATCGCCACGGCGATCGCCTACGAGCTCGGCGCCGACCAGCCCGCGGCCTTCGACATCTCGGCCGCCTGTGCCGGCTTCTGCCACGGCCTGGCGCTGGCCGACCAGATGGTGCGGGGCGGTGGGGCCCGCTACGTGCTCGTCATCGGCGTGGAGCGGCTCTCGGACCTGACCGACATGGCCGACCGCGGCACGGCGTTCATCTTCGCCGACGGCGCCGGGGCCGCGATCGTCGGTCCGAGCGACACCCCGGGCATCGGCCCGGTGGTGTGGGGGTCCGACGGGGAGCAGTTCGACCTGATCCGGCAGAAGGAGGACTGGCGCGACATCCTGGCGATGGACCGCCCGGTGCTCCCCTACCTGACCATGCAGGGCAACCCGGTCTTCCGCTGGGCGTCGTTCACGATGGCCAAGGTCGCCCAGCAGGCGCTCGACAAGGCCGGCATCACCACCGACGACCTCGACGTGTTCGTCCCCCACCAGGCCAACATGCGGATCATCGACGCGATGGCCCGCGCGATGAAGCTCCCCGAGCGAGTCGCCGTGGCCCGCGACATCGCCGAGCAGGGCAACACCTCGGCCGCCTCCATCCCCCTGGCTCTCGATCGGATGATCGAGGAGGGCCAGGCCACCAGCGGCGACACCGCGCTGCTGATCGCGTTCGGTGCCGGCCTGGCGTACGCCGCGCAGGTCATCACCGTTCCGTGACTTCACCCCGGGCCGGACACGGCGCGGACCACACCACAACCAACGTCGCCACCAACGAAGGTGACAACAGAGAAGAGGAACCACAGCATGGCCACCACCGAAGAGATCCGCGCAGACCTCGCCGAGATCGTCAACGAGGTCGCGGGAATCCCCGTCGAGGACGTCCAGCTCGACAAGTCGTTCGTCGATGACCTCGACGTCGACTCCCTGTCGATGGTCGAGGTCGTCGTGGCCGCCGAGGAGAAGTTCGGCGTTTCCATCCCCGACGACGAGGTGAAGAACCTCAAGACGGTGGGCGACGCAGTGTCGTTCATCGAGAACGCCCAGGGCTGAGCCTCCCGGCGGTCCCCCGGCGATCCCGGGGGACGCCGTACCTCCGCACCTCCCACCAGCACGAGGAGTCACATGTCCGCCCAGCAAGAGCGCAAGCGAGTCGTCGTCACCGGCATGGGTACCACCAACCCGCTCGGCGGCGACGTGCCCTCCACCTGGGACGCCCTGGTCAAGGGCCAGTCCGGCGTCCGTCACCTCGACGACGAGTGGGCGGCCGAAGCCCCGGTCAAGATCGCGGGCCGGATCGCCGTCGAGCCGACCGAGGTGCTCGAGCGGGTCAAGGCGCGCCGTCTCGACCGCTCCTCGCAGTTCGCGATGGTCTCGGCGATGGAGGCGTGGGCGCACTCCGGTCTCGACGCCGCCGACATCGACCACGACCGGCTCGGGGTCGCGATGGCCTCCGGCATCGGCGGCGTCACCACGCTGCTGTCCAACTACGACACGCTCCTCGCGAAGGGCCCGCGGCGGGTGTCGCCGCTGGCCGTCCCGATGCTGATGCCGAACGCGCCGGCCGCGCAGATCAGCCTGTACGTCGGTGCGCGCGCCGCGGTGAACACGCCCGTCTCGGCGTGCGCCTCCGGCAACGAAGCCATCTCGTTGGCGCTGGACCAGATCCGACTCGGCCGGGCGGACATGGTGCTGGCCGGCGGTACGGAGGCAGCGATCCACCCCCTGCCGATGGCGGCGTTCGCGAACATGATGGCGCTGTCGAAGAACACCGCCGACCCGACCACCGTCTCGCGGCCGTGGGACACCGCCCGTGACGGCTTCGTGCTCGGCGAGGGAGCCGGCGTGCTGGTCCTCGAGTCCGAGGAGCACGCGAAGGCCCGCGGGGCGACGATCTACGCCGAGGTGCTCGGCGCCGGGATCACCGCGGACTCCCACGACATCGCCCAGCCCGACCCGGCCGGCCGGGGTGGCACGCGTGCCATCGAGCGGGCGCTCGCGGAGTCGGACATCTCGCCCTCCGACATCGTCCACATCAACGCCCATGCGACCTCGACCCCCCAGGGCGACATCGCCGAGGGCCTGATGATCCATGCGACCCTCGGTGACCACGCCGACGAGGTGGTCGTGACCAGCACCAAGTCGATGACCGGTCACCTGCTCGGCGGCGCCGGCGCCCTGGAGGCGATCGCGACCATCCTCGCCATCCACCACCGCGTCAGTCCTCCGACGATCAACCTCGACGACAAGGACCCGCAGGTCGAGCTCGACATCCCGACCACCGCGCGCGACCTCCCCTCGGGCGACATCGCGGCCCTCAACAACTCGTTCGGCTTCGGCGGCGCCAACGTCGCCGTCGCCTTCGGGAGCCCGCGATGAACCACCCCACGAAGTTCTGGACTCCCCCGCTCCGCTCCTCCGCCCACAACTCCGAGGGGACCCCGGAATGACGGCCACCGACGTCAAGCCGGTCACCAAGCCGCCGCGCACCGAGGACCCGCGCTACCCCGCGCACCGCATCGCCGCCCTCCTGGACGAGGGGACGATGGAGCCGATCTCGCCCGAGGACGACTCCGGGATGCTCGCCGCCATCGGCCGGGTCAACGGACGTCGGGTGGTGGTCTTCTGCTCCGACGCCACCGTCATGGGTGGCGCCATGGGCGACGTCGGTTGTCGCGTCGTGGTCGACGCCTACCACCGGGCGATGATCGACCAGGCGCCGATCATCGGCCTCTGGCACTCCGGCGGAGCCCGACTGGCCGAGGGCGTCCTCTCGCTGCACGCGGTCGGCCGGATCTTCCAGGTGATGACCCAGGCCTCGGGCAAGATCCCGCAGATCTCGGTGGTGCTCGGTCCGGCTGCCGGTGGAGCGGCGTACGGGCCGGCGCTGACCGACGTGGTGATCCTCGGCCCGGAGGGCCGGATCTTCGTCACCGGTCCCGACGTCGTCCGGTCCGTGACCGGTGAGGACGTCGACATGCTCCGGCTCGGCGGCCCCGAGCCGCACGGGCGACGCTCCGGCGTCGTGCACATCCTCACCGACAGCGAGGCCCAGGCACTCGAGCGTGCGCGGGCCGTCGCGTCGCTGCTCGGCGACCAGGGCGACCTCGACGTCGCCGCCGTCGAGGACCGCGACCTGTCACAGGTGCTGCCGGAGTCGAAGAAGCGCGCCTACGACGTGCACCCGCTGGTCGACACGGTGCTCGACACCGGCACCATGCAGGAGCTGCACGAGCGCTGGGCGCCCAACATCGTCACCGCCCTCGGCCGCTTCGGCGGTCGCTCGGTCGGCGTGATCGCGAACAACCCGCTGCGCCTCGGCGGCTGCCTCGACTCGCTCTCGGCCGAGAAGGCCTCGCGCTTCGTCCGGCTCTGCGACTCCCTGGGGATCCCGCTGATCGTGCTCGTGGACGTGCCCGGCTACCTGCCCGGCGTCGGTCAGGAGTGGGACGGCGTCGTACGCCGCGGCGCCAAGCTGCTGCACGCGTTCGGCGAGTGCGTGGTCCCGCGGGTCACGCTGATCACCCGGAAGACCTACGGCGGTGCCTACATCGCGATGAACTCCCGCGCCCTCGGCGCGACCAAGGTGTTCGCGTGGGAGGGGGCCGAGGTCGCCGTCATGGGCCCCGTGGCCGCGATCCGGATCCTGCACCGTCGCAAGCTCGCCGAGGTGTCGCCGGAGATCCGGCCTCAGGTCGAGGCCGAGCTGGCGGCGGAGCACGAGCGGCTCGCCGGCGGCGTCGACAAGGCCCAGGAGATCGGCGTGGTCGACGAGGTGGTCGACCCGGCCCACACCCGCAGCGCGATCGCCCAGGCGATCGCCGACGCGGTCCAGGCCGACGGCGTACGCCGTGGCCAGCACGGCAACATTCCCCTCTGACGCCACCCGTAACGCCCCGGGAGACGGGGTCGTTGGACCTCGTGGGACCCACGAGGGGGTGTCATGCACAGCTCACGCGGCCGACGTCCGCCGGCGCCGGTGCTGCTGCTCCTGACGGTGGCCGCCCTGATCGCGCTGGACGGCGCCACCCCGGCGTGGGCGTGGACCACCAGGTACGGCCACGTCGGCGCACCGGACCGGGCCTTGCAGCACGGCTGCCATCACTACCGGTACCACTACGTCGTGCAGGCACCCGGTGACGACTGGCTCCTCGAGACCTGGCTCTACGATCCGCGGGGGAAGCCCCGTGGATCGGGCGACTTCGCTCCCGGCTCGGACCCCCGGCGCGGCCACGGCCGCTTCGGCGTCTGCCGCTCGACCGTGGTGCCGGGGCGGTTCACCATCAGGGCGCGGGTCACCTGGTACACGCCCGGCATGCTCCCGACGGACTCACCGGTGGAGCACCAGCGGTGGTTCCGGCCGGCGCACTTCCGGCTCCACCGCTGAGCAGGCGGCTCAGATGACGTTGTGGAGCCAGCGGACCGGTGCGCCCTCGCCCGCGTGGCGGAACGTCTCGAGCTCGTCGTCCCACGGCTTGCCGAGGAGCTTGTCGACCTCGAGCAGGAGCGTGGTGTCGCCGAGCGCGGCCTTCACCACGGCCGCCTTCAGCCGGTCCTCGGGGATCATGATGTCGCCGTGCAAGCCGGTCACGGCGTGGAAGACCCCCAGGTCGGGCGTGTAGGAGTAGCGGGCGCCCTCGGAGATGGACGTCGGGTCCTCGGTGGCCTCGAAGCGCAGGTGGTTCCAGCCACGCAGGGCCGAGGCGATGGCCGCGGCGGTGCCGGGCTCGCCGGAGAAGGACAGCTCGGCGCGGTAGCAGCCCGCCTGGGCCGGCTGCGGTGACCACTCGAGACTGACGGCAACGCCGAGCACGCCCCCGACGGCCCACTCGAGATGAGGGCACAGCGCCGAGGGCGCAGAGTGCACGTACAGCACGCCCCGCGTGGTCGGTGCGGGTCGGCTGGCGATGTGTGCGGTCACCGTGGTTCTCCTTCATCAGCCGGCATCGGAGCGACGCCTTCCCCAGCGGGCTCTTGCGACTGATGAAGTCACACGTGTGACAGGTGTGTAGTTATGGAGACATTGTGGCCGATGGGGCGGCGAAACGCCAGCAGGCGGCGCCCCCGTCAGGCGAGGCGCTTCTCCAGCGCGTCGGCGCGCTCATCCGCATCGGTCAGCTGCTGGGAGTCGACCGCATGGGTGCGGTGGAACCAGGCCAGGGCGTCGGTGTCCCGGCCGGCCGCCTCGAGGGTGTCGGCGTACGCGTAGCGCAGGCGGACCACCCACGGCTCGCGGCTCTTGGACTGCAACGGCGCCAGCTCCAGGGTGCGGATCGCGGCGTCGAGCTGGCCGAGGTCGCGGCGTGCCCCCGCCTCGACGAGGGTCATCTCGGCCTTCGCCGCCGACGGGAAGTTCGCGACGGCCGGGCTCTTGGCCAGCTTGAGAGCCTGCTCGGGCTGACCCAGGGCGCGGTGGCAGTCGGCCATGATCGGGAGGTAGTCCGTGGCGCCGTTCATCCGCTTGGCGGCGCGGAGCTCGGCGAGGGCCTCCGCGTAGTGGCCCGCGGCGTACGCCGCCTCGCCGGTGGCCTCACGGACCACGGCCAGCCGCGAGGCACGGGCACGCGCGGCCAGAGTGTGCTGGTAGGCGGTCTCCGGGTCGCTGTCGATGAGCACGCCGGCGGCGGCCAGATGGCGGGCCACCCGGAGGGCCAGCTTGTCGGGCAGGCCCTTCAGCTGTGCGCCGACGCTCCGGTCGAGCTCGCGACCGGTGATCTCCTCGGGGATCGGCGGGCCGTCGTAGCGCGCCTGGTCCTCGGTCCGCGGCACCTGCTGGTCGGACGAGCGAGACCAGCTCTTGCGACCACCCCGGCTGTCGGACTTGGGGGGCCTGCCGGACTTCCCGGACGCAGCGCCACCGCGGTCACGCGATCCCTGGGATCGTCCGCGACTCCCGGCTCTCCGGCGTACGTCGACGGCCGTCTGCCACGTCTGTCACTCCCTGTGATGCTGCTGGGCTGCGGGACCGGATCGGATCCGCTCCACACGATAGCGATGGGGGCCATCAGCAGATGGCCCCCATCGACAAGAGGATGTTCGGCGGCGTCCTACTCTCCCACATCCTGTCGGGTGCAGTACCATTGGCGCTGGCTGGCTTAACTTCCGGGTTCGGGATGGGTCCGGGTGTTTCCTGGCCGCTATGGCCGCCGTAACGTGGTGAACCTGTTCACTTGTTGTGTGAATGTGCCCGTTCCCCCTGGTGTACCCCTGGTGTGTGTACACGGGTGGGGTGTTGGGGGTGGGTTTGTTGGTTCAGATTCTGGTTAGTGGACGCGGTCTGTTCGACGCTTGTTGGGACGTCGTTGTGACGTTGTTGTGGTTGGTTGTTTGTGGGGGTGTGGGTGACAAGCCCTCGGCCTATTAGTACCGGTCGGCTGGGCATTGCTGCTGTACACCTCCGGCCTATCGATCCCGTGGTCTGCGGGTGGCCTTACCCCATCTTGTGGGTGGGAAACCTTATCTTGAAATGTGCTTCCCGCTTAGATGCGTTCAGCGGTTATCACGTCCGGACGTAGCTAACCAGCGGTGCCCCTGGCGGGACAACTGGCACACCAGAGGTTCGTCCATCCCGGTCCTCTCGTACTAGGGACAGCTTTTCTCAAGTTTCCTGCGCGCGCGGCGGATAGGGACCGAACTGTCTCACGACGTTCTAAACCCAGCTCGCGTGCCGCTTTAATGGGCGAACAGCCCAACCCTTGGGACCTGCTCCAGCCCCAGGATGCGACGAGCCGACATCGAGGTGCCAAACCATCCCGTCGATATGGACTCTTGGGGAAGATCAGCCTGTTATCCCCGGGGTACCTTTTATCCGTTGAGCGACCACGCTTCCACTTGCCGTGGCCGGATCACTAGTTCCGACTTTCGTCCCTGCTCGACATGTCTGTCTCGCAGTCAAGCTCCCTTGTGCACTTACACTCGTCACCTGATTGCCAACCAGGCTGAGGGAACCTTTGAGCGCCTCCGTTACATTTTAGGAGGCAACCGCCCCAGTTAAACTACCCATCAGGCACTGTCCCTGGCCCAGATCATGGGCCTAGGTTAGACATCTAATACGACCAGAGTGGTATTTCAACGTTGACTCCACACACACTGGCGTGCATGTTTCACAGTCTCCCACCTATCCTACACAAGCCGTACCAAACACCAATACCAAACTATAGTAAAGGTCCCGGGGTCTTTCCGTCCTGCCGCGCGTAACGAGCATCTTTACTCGTACTGCAATTTCGCCGAGTCCATGGTTGAGACAGCGCCCAAGTCGTTACTCCATTCGTGCAGGTCGGAACTTACCCGACAAGGAATTTCGCTACCTTAGGATGGTTATAGTTACCACCGCCGTTTACTGGGGCTTAAGTTCAACGCTTCACCCAGACAAGCTGGGCTGACGTGTCCCCTTAACCTTCCAGCACCGGGCAGGAGTCAGTCCGTATACATCGTCTTGCGACTTCGCACGGACCTGTGTTTTTAGTAAACAGTCGCTTGGGCCTGGTCTCTGCGACCCTCCCCGCTTCCTCCAGCTACGTGGATTGACGGTTCGGGTCCCCCTTCTCCCGAAGTTACGGGGGCATTTTGCCGAGTTCCTTAACCATGGTTCTCTCGATCGCCTTGGTATTCTCTACCTGATCACCTGAGTCGGTTTGGGGTACGGGCGGCGCATGGCTCGCTAGAGGTTTTTCTCGGCAGCATAGGATCACCCACTTCACCATGATGGCTCCGCGTCAGATCTCACACTCCACATTCAAGTGAGGACGGCGGATTTGCCTACCGTCCGTGCTACGTCCTTGCCCGTGGACAACCATCGCCACGGTTGGGCTACCTTCCTGCGTCACCCCATCGCTTGACTACTACCGGTTCGGGTCCCACGCTCCGCCAACCCCTGCTCACGGTCCGAAGACCACAGCTGAGGGCTGGTTTTGGGTGGTTAGCATCACCGGGTTCGTCAGGGGCGCCATGTTGCCGGTACGGGAATATCAACCCGTTGTCCATCGACTACGCCTGTCGGCCTCGCCTTAGGTCCCGACTTACCCAGGGCAGATGAGCTTGACCCTGGAACCCTTGATCATTCGGCGCCGATGTTTCTCACATCGGATTCGCTACTCATGCCTGCATTCTCACTCGCGTCGCCTCCACCCCTGGATCACTCCGGGACTTCACTGGCGGCACGACGCTCCCCTACCCATCCACACACCTGAACCAACCGGACAAGCCGGCGGCTTGGTACACGCGTGAATGCCATAGCTTCGGCGGATGACTTGAGCCCCGCTACATTGTCGGCGCGGAATCACTTGACCAGTGAGCTATTACGCACTCTTTCAAGGGTGGCTGCTTCCAAGCCAACCTCCTGGTTGTCACTGCGACTCCACATCCTTTTCCACTTAGTCACCGCTTAGGGGCCTTAGCTGATGGTCTGGGCTGTTTCCCTCTCGACTACGGAGCTTATCCCCCGCAGTCTCACTGCTGCGCTCTCACTTACCGGCATTCGGAGTTTGGCTAACGTCAGTAACCTGGTCGGGCCCATCGGCTATCCAGTGCTCTACCTCCGGCAAGAAACACGCAACGCTGCACCTAAATGCATTTCGGGGAGAACCAGCTATCACGGAGTTTGATTGGCCTTTCACCCCTATCCACAGGTCATCCCCCCAGTTTTCAACCTAGGTGGGTTCGGTCCTCCACGTCGTCTTACCGACGCTTCAACCTGCCCATGGATAGATCACTCCGCTTCGGGTCTTGATCGCGCTACTCAAACGCCCTCTTAGGACTCGCTTTCGCTACGGCTCCCCCACACGGGTTAACCTCGCAACACAACACAAACTCGCAGGCTCATTCTTCAAAAGGCACGCCATCACCCACCAGACCACAAGGGCCTCCAGGCTCTGACGGATTGTAGGCATGCGGTTTCAGGTACTATTTCACTCCCCGCCAGGGGTACTTTTCACCTTTCCCTCACGGTACTCGTCCGCTATCGGTCATCAAGAAGTATTTAGGCTTGACGGGTGGTCCCGCCAGATTCACACGGAATTTCACGAGTTCCGTGTTACTTGGGAATGCATTCACGAAGCGTGCAGCTTACACCTACGGGACTATCACCCTCTACGGTGCCACTTTCCAATGGACTTCAACTTCACCACACATTTATCACTCCGCGGCCAGCCAGCAGCCCGACCACAAACACACCCCACAACCCCCACACAGCAACCCCTGCCAGGTATCACACCATGCGGGTTTAGCCTCCTCCGCTTTCGCTCGCCACTACTCACGGAATCACTATTGTTTTCTCTTCCTATCCGGTACTGAGATGTTTCACTTCCCGGAGTTCCCTCCACACACCCTATTTCATTCAGGCGCGGGTAACTGGACATGACTCCAGCCAGGTTTCCCCATTCGGACACCCCCGGATCAACGCTCGGTTGCCAACTCCCCAGGGCTTATCGCAGGCTCCTACGTCCTTCATCGGCTCTTGATGCCAAGGCATCCACCATATGCCCTTCACAGCTTGTCACACACACCACCAACCCAACCCCCACCCACAACACCCCACAACACACAGGCAACCCAGCACCAGGAACCAGACAGGCGATGCACACACTTCACAAAAAACATGACATGCCACAAAGAACCAACACACCCGCCACAATCACGACGGGCATGCCACAACAAACAAAACAATCAGACCCACCACACACCCACCAAAAACATGGGCATACACGGGTCTGAAAGATGCTCGCGTCCACTATCCAGATCTCAAACAACAACCCCACACCACCCCGAACCCACCCCCACAGGGACAGGCCGACGCAGCCGGGTCATGCTCGTTGGTACCGAAGCCCCAGACACCCGACACCGGCACCCTGGTTCACGGACGCCGCAGGCCACCCCGACAGGACGACCGGCGGGCCACCCCGGGTTAACCGGGATGTCCCTTGCCAGGGGGTCTGATTCTTCAGAACCCCAACAGTGTGTCTGTCTCGAACCCCGTCCGCGACGGGCCGGCAGCCGCCGACCCCCCACAACGGGCACCACCACCCCAGTAACGGCGGGTGGTGTGGTCTGTTTCCACATCTATCCACAAGCCACCACCAACGCCAGGACACGAACGGTCCTGGTCTGGGTGTGTGCTCCTTAGAAAGGAGGTGATCCAGCCGCACCTTCCGGTACGGCTACCTTGTTACGACTTCGTCCCAATCGCCAGCCCCACCTTCGACCACTCCCTCCGCAAGCGGTTGGGCCGTGGGCTTCGGGTGTTGCCGACTTTCGTGACGTGACGGGCGGTGTGTACAAGGCCCGGGAACGTATTCACCGCAGCGTTGCTGATCTGCGATTACTAGCGACTCCGACTTCATGGGGTCGAGTTGCAGACCCCAATCCGAACTGAGACCGGCTTTTTGGGATTCGCTCCCCCTCACGGGATCGCAGCCCTTTGTACCGGCCATTGTAGCATGCGTGAAGCCCTGGACATAAGGGGCATGATGACTTGACGTCATCCCCACCTTCCTCCGAGTTGACCCCGGCAGTCTCCCATGAGTCCCCAACCACCCCCAGCCGAAGAAGGGTGTTGCTGGCAACATGGAACGAGGGTTGCGCTCGTTGCGGGACTTAACCCAACATCTCACGACACGAGCTGACGACAGCCATGCACCACCTGTACACCGACTAAAAGGGGCTCTATCTCTAGAGCTTTCCGGCGCATGTCAAACCCAGGTAAGGTTCTTCGCGTTGCATCGAATTAATCCGCATGCTCCGCCGCTTGTGCGGGCCCCCGTCAATTCCTTTGAGTTTTAGCCTTGCGGCCGTACTCCCCAGGCGGGGCGCTTAATGCGTTAGCTGCGGCACGGAACCCGTGGAATGGATCCCACACCTAGCGCCCAACGTTTACGGTGTGGACTACCAGGGTATCTAATCCTGTTCGCTCCCCACACTTTCGCTCCTCAGCGTCAGGACATGCCCAGAGAACCGCCTTCGCCACCGGTGTTCCTCCTGATATCTGCGCATTTCACCGCTACACCAGGAATTCCGTTCTCCCCTGCATACCTCCAGTCTGCCCGTATCGAAAGCAAGCCACCAGTTAAGCCAGTGGATTTCACTCCCGACGCGACAAACCGCCTACGAGCCCTTTACGCCCAATAATTCCGGACAACGCTCGCACCCTACGTATTACCGCGGCTGCTGGCACGTAGTTGGCCGGTGCTTCTTCTGCACATACCGTCACCCACCCCACACGTGGAGTCAGCTTCGTCTGTGCTGAAAGAGGTTTACAACCCGAAGGCCGTCATCCCTCACGCGGCGTTGCTGGATCAGGCTTCCGCCCATTGTCCAATATTCCCCACTGCTGCCTCCCGTAGGAGTCTGGGCCGTGTCTCAGTCCCAGTGTGGCCGGTCACCCTCTCAGGCCGGCTACCCGTCAAAGCCTTGGTAGGCCATTACCCCACCAACAAGCTGATAGGCCGCGAGCACATCCCCCACCAGAAACCCTTTCCACCACGCCCCATGCAGGACCCAGTGCATATCCGGTATTAGCCACCCTTTCAGGCAGTTATCCCAAAGTGGAGGGCAGATCACTCACGTGTTACTCACCCGTTCGCCGCTCGAGTACCCCCCGAAGGGAGCCTTTCCGCTCGACTTGCATGTGTTAAGCACGCCGCCAGCGTTCGTCCTGAGCCAGGATCAAACTCTCCATCGAAAACCAAAACCACCCCCACCAACCCAACCAACCCCAAAGAGCCAGCCAAACCAGCAGAAAACGGTTTCAACCTTAAATTCGACAAAAACAAACCCTGACCAACAACGACAACTAGCAAACAATCGCCAGAATCATCGTTCGTCAACTCAAAAAAACCACCCACCCCACCCAACACCCAAAAACAGATGCCAGACAGAATGAACGGAGGTTCAACATACAAACCAATTCATCGACAAACACACTGTTGAGTTCTCAAAAATCAGACGCGCAACAACTCCACCCGGTGAAGGGCTTTGCGTTGAGAGCTGGGATGGCCGCCGGGGCCGGGAGCCCGACCCCGGTGCTCTTTCAAGCATCCTGGTCTTGCTCCCCGCCGCTCCCTGGCGACAGGAGAGAACAGTACGTGACGCCCGGGAACGCCTGCAAATCGGGGTGCCGCTCTGCCGTCGGACCGCGCATCGGCGCAGGTCAGAGGCCTGTCGTGCTGGTCGCGGCCAGCACCTGCGGAGCCTCCGCGGGTGTCGCACAGCCCGCCAGCTGGAGCACCTCGGCGAGCTCCGCGGTCAGCTCGGTGAGCAACCGCTCGACCCCGGCCGCGCCGTCGACGGCCAGGGCATGCAGCACCGGCCGGCCCAGGAACACCGCCCGAGCACCGAGCGCGAGTCCGGCCAGGGCGTCGACTCCCGTCCGGATGCCGCCGTCGACGTACACCTCGGCCCGGTCACCGACCGCGGCGACCACGTCACGCAGGGCCGAGGCCGTGGAGACCGCCCGGTCGAGCTGTCGACCGCCGTGGTTGGACACCCAGACGGCGGCCGCTCCGGCATCCACGCAGCGCACCGCGTCGTCGCCGCGGAGGACACCCTTGACCACCACGGGAAGGCCGCTGTTCGTCTGCAGCCAGCCGATGTCGTCGACGCCGAGGTCCGGCGCCCAGCGGTCGAACTCCGGGTCGGCGAAGTTGACCCGCCACCAGCTGAGGTCGACGCCGGTCCAGTCGTGCTCGTCGGCGGCGTACTTGGTGCCCGGGAAGGGGGTGTCGACGGTGAGGGCGATGGCCGCAGCGCCGGCAGAGACCGCCCCCTCGAGCACGGGCAGCATCAGCTCCCGGCGCGACGGGAGGTAGGCCTGAAGCCACCAGGGTGCGGTCGCCCCCAGGTCCTCCCAGCGGGTGCCGGAGTTGGAGGACAGCACGGAGAGACAACCGGCCGCCTGCGCACCCGCGACGGTGGCCCGCTCCCCCAGCGGATGGATCGCGCGTTGCATGGCCGTCGGGGCGATCGCGATCGGCGAGGAGACCGGGTGGCCGAGCAAGGTCGTGCCCAGGTCCGGGGACAGGTCGCCCCGCAGGACGCGCGGCCGGAACCTCACCTCCGACCAGGCGCGGGTGGCCTCGCCGACCGTGACCTCGCCGTACGAACCGCTCTCGCAGGTAGCTCCACACCGCAGGGTGAACGACTCGCTGTGCCCGCGTGGCCAGGGTGTCGAGCCAGCGTCCAGCCACCTCGGGGCTCGGCTCGAGGTCCACGTCAGCCGACCTCGACGCCCGCGAAGTTCTTCTTGCCGCGCCGCAGCACGAGCCAGGACCCCCCGATCAGGTCGGCCGTCAGGGGTTCGGCGTCCGGATCCTCGATGCGCACGTTGTTGAGGTAGGCACCGCCCTCGGTGATGGTCCGGCGGGCCTCGCCCTTGCTCTTCACCAGGCCGCTCTCGACCAGGAGGTCGACGACCGGGAGCAGCGAGGCCACCCTGGTGGAACCGGCCTCGCGGAGGGCCGCCGACAGCGTCGACGAGCTCAGGCCGTGCAGGTCGCCACCGCCGAAGAGCGCCGAAGCGGCCGCCTTGGCGTCCTCGGTCTCCTGCTCGCCGTGGACGTACGTCGTCACCTCGTCCGCCAGGCGCTTCTGCCCGCTGCGCTTCCGGGGCTCGTCCCGCGTCTCGCGCTCGAGCGCCTCGATCTCCTCGTGGGACAGGAAGGTGAACATCCTGAGGAGCTCGCCGACCTGGGAGTCGTCGACGTTCAGCCACCACTGGTGAAAGGAGTACGGCGACATCATCTCGGCGTCGAGCCACAGCGCGTCGCCCTCGGTCTTGCCGTACTTGGTGCCGTCCGGCTTGGTGATCAGCGGCGTCACGAAGGCATGGGCCTGTGCGCCGTCGGCGCGGCGGATCAGGTCGACGCCGGCGGTGATGTTCCCCCACTGGTCGGTGGCGCCGTGCTGCAACGTCACGCCGTGGTCGCGGTAGAGGTTGAGGAAGTCCATCGACTGCAGCAGCACGTAGCTGAACTCCGTGTAGCTGATCCCGGACTCGAGCCGCCGAGCCACGACGTCGCGCTGGAGCATCCGGTTCACCGGGAAGTGCTTGCCGACGTCGCGCAGGAAGTCGATCGTGGACAGGCTCGCCGTCCAGTCGTAGTTGTTGACGATCGTGGCGGCGTTCGAGCCGTCGAAGCTGACGAACGGCTCGACCTGTCGGCGTACCCGCTCGCTCCAGTCCTTGACCGTGTCGAGCGAGTTCAGCGTCCGCTCCGCGCTCTCCTTCGGGTCACCGATCATGCCGGTGGCGCCGCCGACCAGGATGTACGGCGTGTGGCCGGCCAGCTGCAGCCGGCGCGCGGTGGCCAGCTGGACGAGGTTGCCCATGTGCAGGCTCGGAGCGGTCGGGTCGAAGCCGACATAGAACCGCACGCTCCCGGACGAGAGGGCCTCGCGCAGTGCGCCGAGGTCGGTCGAGTGGGCGATCAGGCCGCGCCACACGAGGTCGTCGAGAAGGGTGGGGTCGAGGGTGCCGGTCACCGCCGGGCCTTTCGTGTTCGGGATGTTCCGACGCCCAGCCTGCCGCATCCGCCGGCCGGTGCTCCACCTGGTTGCAGCCGCGCCGCCGATCGAGGCGATCGGAACGACCGCCCAGGCAGGCTTCGTGCGAGGTCCGTCACGTCGTCCCACGTGGGCATGAGCCGCACCTCTCCCGGGAACGTGGGGAGGGCAACCGTCCGCCTCTACGCTGGCGACGATCGGGACAGGGACCGGAGGAACGAAGGGTGTCGGCAGAGTGATCGCTGGTGATCGCAGGGAGATCGCGGGCCGCTACACCCTCATGCGCGAGGTCGGCCGCGGCGGGATGGGAGCCGTCTGGCTGGGTCGCGACATGGTGCTCGGCCGGGACGTCGCCCTCAAGCGCATCGGGCTGATGCCGGGCGCCAGCTCCCCCGACCTTCAGCGGGCCGCGCGCGAGGCACGGCTGGCCGCACGCCTCAACCACCCGCACGTGGTCGCGGTGTTCGACCTGGCCGAGGACGGCGACGAGACCTGGCTGGTGATGGAGTACGTCGAAGGCATCACCCTGAGCGCGTTCGTCCGGCGTGACGGGGCCCTGACGCCCGACGAGGCGGCTCCGTGGGTCCGGCAGGCGGCCGACGCCCTGGCCGCGGCCCACGCGGCGGGCATCATCCACCGGGACGTGAAGCCGTCCAACATGCTCCTCACGCGCGGGGGCGACGTGAAGATCACCGACTTCGGGATCGCGCGGGCCGAGGCCGACGCGTCCCTGACGCAGACCGGCCTGGTGACCGGCTCGCCGGCGTACCTCGCCCCGGAGATCGCCTCGGGAGCGACCGCCACCGAGGCTTCCGACGTCTGGTCGCTGGGCGCCACGCTCTACCACCTGCTCGCGGGCCAGCCGCCGTACGACGTCAACGAGAACCTGATGGGCGCCCTGTACAAGATCGTCCATGAGGACCCGCCCCGGCTGGCGAACGCCGGCTGGCTCGCCCCAGCGCTCGAGCACACCATGGCCCGGGAGCCCGATGACCGGTGGCGGATGACCCAGGTGCGCGACTTCCTGGGTCAGGGCCCGGGGGCGACGATCACCCCCGCGTTCGTGCCCGTCGGCGATCCGGAAGGCACGCGGGTCCTGCAGGCGACGCCGCCCGAGCCGATCGCCGTGCCTCCGGTGATCGCGGACCCCGCGATCACCGGCCCTGTCGCGCCCGTGCCCACGAGCGGACAAGACCGTCGTTCGCCGTGGCCCTGGATCCTCGCGGCGGCCGTCGTCCTCGCGCTCGCCGTGATCGCCGGGGCAGCACTCATCGGCACCCGCGGGGGCGGGGGGACGCCGTCCGCCGGCGGGTCATCGGGCCACTCGTCTCCGTCGAGCCCGTCCTCGTCGAACGCGAACGACCAGACGGCTGCGATGCGGTCGTTCATCACGACCTACCTGTCGACCGTGACCAGCGACCAGCACGCCTCGTGGGCGATGCTGACGACCGGGTTCCAGAAGGAGAGCGGTGGCTTCGGGAAGTACCAGCGGTTCTGGCGAGGGTTCAGCTCCGCGACCCCGACGAACGTCACGCCGAACCCCGCGGATCTCAGCGTGGCGTACGACGTCGACTACGTGCGCACCGACGGCAGCACCAGCTCGGACCAGGTGACGCTGCACCTCGTGCGCGACGGCGCGTCGTACCTCATCAACGGCGAGTCCTGAGCGCCTCTCTCACCCCTTGAGGTCACCCGTGCGGGCGTCGTACGCCGGATGAACCGCACCTAGCGTCGGGTCCCATGCGCAACCTGATCGGCATCGTCGTCATCGTGTGGCTCGTGATCGGCGTCCTGGCCGCCTTCCAGCGGGGGTACCTCTCCGACAAGCATGACGTCAGCTGCCACAGCGTCGGCGACACCGTCGTGACGATCGTCGCCGGGCCGCTGAACTATGTCGGCGTCAACCCCAAGGTCGACTGCCACGTGAAGGCGCCCCAGCCCTCGAAGCTGAGGGGCCGCGCCGTGTCCCGCGAGAGCGATCTCCCCTATTTGGGCCATGCGGTCGCAGCGCCAGCCGCGCAGCATGCGTGAGCGTGGCGTTCTCTCGCCACTCGCACGGCAGAGGGCCGTACGGGGGACTTTCGCTCGGAAGGTTAAGGCCATGAGGTTCAGGAAGACACTCGGGGTGCTCGCGTTCGCCCTGGTCGGAGGGGTACTGACCTACGCCCCGGCCGCGCAGGCCGCCGGCACGCCCGGGGACCACGTGCTGGGGCACCGCTGCCGAACGTACGACACCAAGGTGACCAACGAGAACACGGTCGCCGCACTGCGCGACACCGCGGAGATGCCCGGCGCGATCTGCGAGATCGACGCCATCACCATCGCCGACGGAACCGTCGTCGTCGTCCACGACGGAACGTTCCGGCGTGTCGGCAAGGCGAGCACGTTCCCGGCCGGCGTCACGGCCACGACCAGAGTCGCCAGCACGACCTGGGCCCAGGTGTCGCAGATCCGGACCAAGGGCGGCGAGCCGATCGCCCGGCTGGAGGACATGATCCAGGCGGCCGGTCAGTACCACATCGGCTTGTACGTCGACATGCGCAACCGCCTGCCCAACCCGTCCGCGCTCGTGACCCTGGCGAACCAGGTCGGCGCGAACGTCGGCTACTACCAGCTGCTGCAGGGCAACTGCACGCACGCGAACATCGACCGGATGCGCAATGCCGGTGCGCCGGTCGGGGTCAAGCTGCTCGGGCAGTGCCCGACCACGCCGGCCCAGATGCAGGCGATGGGAGCGACCTTCACCCAGCAGATCTCCTTCAACCTGACCGACGCCTACATCGCAGACGCGAGGGCCCGCGGCATCACCGTGGGCGTGCTCGACCGCGGCATGACCCAGGACAAGGCGGAGGCTCTCGCCGCCCGCGGCGTCCAGAAGTTCTTGCTGAACGAGCCGAAGGAAGCACTGACCTGGTTCGCCGGCGACTGACTCGCCGGCTCCACGGAAAGCATCGAGCGGCGTCCATCCTCAGGGTGGGCGCCGCTCGCCGCGTCCGGGCCGATCCCGGGTGGTGGGGGGCAACCTGGAACCAGCGTGGCTGAAGGTCACCTGCCACCGCGCGAGACGAGCCCCGCGGCTAGCTTGCCAACCACTATGGCCGCGGGGGACTCGCGCCCCCGGGCGCGGCACTTGCTGCCATCACGACCGCATCGAAGCGACCTGGCGAGAACGAACTCGCCCGGGCCCGTCTGGCGCATCCGGCAGCCTCTTATCTCTCGGGGCCATTGGTTCTAGCGTGACCCCATGGCGGCGATGGTCGGGCGGGACCAGGAACTCGCTGCGGTCCTCCGCAGTCTGACGGCCCCCGCGGTCGCCCTGACCCTCGTCATCGGCGAAGCCGGGATCGGCAAGTCGCGACTCGTCGCCGAAACGGTGCAGGCAACGCCAGAGCGCCTCACGCTTGCCGGAGGGTGCTTGCCCATGCGTCATGCGCTGCCGCTCCTGCCGGTTGTGGACGCGCTCGACAGCCACGATTCCGCCGCGCGCAAGACGTTGACGCGAGCGGCCCGCTCGCTACCGGCGTCCCTCCGCCCGCACGTCGCTGGGGTGATGCCCAGGACCCTGCCAGACGACATCCAGCCGGCCGCGGAGGTCCACCGGAATCAGCTGTTCATCGCGACCGAGGCGCTTCTCTCGCGCATCGCAGACGAACGGCCCGTCACCTTGGTGGTCGAGGACGTGCACTGGGCAGACCCCGACACCCTCGACCTGCTCACCTATCTGGCCGGGGCCCGCCACGGCAAGGGTCTGCACGTGCTGGTCACCTGCCGATCGGACGAGTCCCAGTTCTCCGAGCAGGTCACCGAGTGGCTCGACACCCTGCCGCGCTCCACGGGCGTTCACGAGCTGCGCTTGGAGCCTCTCGGTTCCGATGAGGTGCGACGCCTGGTCGCGACGCTCCCCCATCCCGAAGGCGTCGACATCGACCGCCTCGCCGCCGCGGTGTTCGCCCGCGGTGAGGGCAACCCGTTCTTCACCGAGCAGCTGGTCGCATCCGGCGCGGACAGCGAGCAACTGCCGGACCGTCTCGCCAAGCTGCTCTCCGCACGGGTGAAGAAGGTCTCGCCTCCCGCCCAGGAAGTCATCACCGCGCTCGCCGTCCTCGCGCGACCGGTCCCGCTCGCGGCACTCAGGGTGGTCACCCGCCACGACGAGGAAACGTGTCTCTCCGCCGTCACGGAGCTGGACTCGGCCTCCCTGGTCGTACGCGACGACCGCGGAGTCAGACCACGGCATGCCCTCGTCGCCGAGGCGCTTCTGGCCGAGCTGCCGGGGTTCCCCGCCGCCTACCACCGGCGGGTCGCACGCGCCCTGGCATCCCTCGACGACCCGTCGACCATCCCCGAGATCGCCGACCACCTCCACCGCGCCGGCGACGAGCCTGCCGAGCTGAAGATGGCACAGCTCGCCGCCCAGCGCGCCTGGGACCTCGGCGCATACGCCGACGCCGCGCGCAGATACCAGCGCGTCATCGACCTCCACGCCCGACATTCCGAGGAGCCGCTCCTACTACCCGAACCCGAGGTGGTCCGTCGCACGATCCGCGCCCTCGATCTCAGCGGCGTCCCCCCGAGCCACCGCGCTGGCCGAACGCGCCCTTCACGATTACGCCGACTGGCCGGACCTGGGGGATCGACTCGGCTTGCTGGCCCACTGCGCCCAATGGGTCACCGCGTGGATCCTGAGAGAGGTCAGCGTCTGATGGAGGATCTGCTCCCGCAGTACCGGACGCTTGCCAGCCACACGGCGACCACGCTGCTCTCCTGATTCGCTTGGCCTCGAGCCAGGGGACGTGCGAGGAGACAGCCGGACAGCTCTCGGCTCTCCCGACAGCGCCCTCGAGGTCGCTCGCGCCGCTGCACGACCACGATCAAGAAGCGATCGCGCGGGCCCGGATGAGCATCTGCCACAGGTTCTGAGCCACCGGACGGCGGCCAGACAGCTACGCCATCGAGGCGATACACCTCGCTGAGCGATCCGCAGATGGTTCGACCATGCTCTTTGCACTGATAGTCGAGAGTGACAACCGGCTCAAGTACGCCGAGTACGAGGCCGCCGCCGCGGTCGGCGAGCAGGGTATGGAAGTCGCCGATCGGAGGGGGCTGCGGCACTCGGGCCGTGCGCACCTGCTGGTCAGCAACGCGGGAGAGGCCTACCTGGCTCTCGGTCGGACCGACGAGGTCGGGCGTCTCGTTGATGGCCTCACCGACCATCCCCTCCGGTCCGATTTTGATGTGCTCCTTGGTTGCGCGCCCATGCCGACCTGCGGCGCGGTGACCTGGTCGGGGCGATGGCCTGGCTGCACCGCGATCCGGTCAGTCCACACCACGCGAGGCGCAGTGGGCACGCGGCGACGCCGAGGCCCTGGCCTATGTGCTCCTGTGGAACCGCAGACCGGCCGAAGCGCTGGAGTTGTCAGCAACTCCTTGCCGGCCGCAGCCGTCGGCGACGACAGTCAAGAAGCCGGCCTCCTCCTCTCATTGGGAGAGCGAGCCGCCGCAGACCTCGCGATGCTCCGAGGAGCACCAGACGTCGAGCCATCTCAGTCTCGACGAGCTCCGGGAAGGCATGGCACGAGATCCGTTCGCCGACCGCGACACCCTTCCCCGAGCCGCTGCCGATCGACGCCAGTGGCAGGCGGAACGGATTCGAGCCGAGGGCAGCTCCGATCCGGAAGCATGGACCGAGGCGGCATCCGCGTGGGAGGCACTGTCCATGCCCCACGACGCGGCGTACTGCTGGTGGCGGGCAGCCGAGGCGCTCCTCACCACCGGGGCGAGCAAACCCGACGTTCGAGCGGCACTCCACGCCGCCCACCGGCTCTCCGACGGCCACCTCCCGCTCCGCGACGAGGTCGGGAAGGTCGCTACCCAAGCCCGCATCCCCATCCTGGATGCATCGAGCGTGGGCGGCGACGTCGGCCGTGAGTGGGGGCTCACTGCTCAGGAGGCCGAGGTGCTGCGACTCCTTGCCGGAGGCTTCACGAACGCCGAGATCGGCACCGCCCTCTTCATCAGCCCCAAGACGGCCAGCGTCCACATCACCCACCTGCTACGCAAGCTCCAACTGTCCAACCGCACCGAGGCCGCGGTCTGGGCCACCCGACACGGACTCACCTCCGACTCCTGAGCCCGCCCAGCGCGAGACTCGGAGGGGCGCTCACGAGCTTCGTCCGGTGAGACGTCACTGGCGGTTCCCTGACATTTCACTGCCATGGAGCACTGGTGGCCTGTAGTGAGACGCGCCTCCGACTCGCGGTGTCCCAGGTCGGGCCCTGGTGGGGCGGGTGGGGCTCGAACCCACGACCCAGGGATTATGAGTTCGACGATGCGCCGGCGTCATTCGCCGCGAAGAGTGGGGATGGCCCGTTGACCTGCGGCAACGCGAAGCAAACTAGACGGGGTCCGTGGCCAATGGCGGCCATGAATTCGCATGATCCGCGACGTTTCCCTGACATTTCCCTGGCACGGCGTGAGCGGGGCGGAGCGTGCGCACAGGGGACCATGCCTCGCTCCGAACTCCGTGGCCACCGCCGGTGACTGCTCCGGCTGACGGTCGTGCTGTTCAGCGCCCTGGACTCCTCGGCGAGCGCGGCTTCGTCTCCGTCCCTCCAGTAGTCACCACCCTGCTCTCCAAGCTCGGCGTCACCAACCGCGGTGAGGCTGCCGCCCTAGCCCGAGACCTGGTCGACTGACCGTCTCTGACTCGGCGGACCTGGAGAGCGACGCAAGGTGCGGCGAGGGGGCATCGGATCTGTTCTGCGGTGCTTGTCCGAGTGCTCCCTGCTCCTCTGGGCCCTCCGAGCCCTCCGCTGCGCCAGCCTGGCGCACTCGCATCGGCATGTGAGTGCGGTGTCGGGAGGGCCGCGAGTGCTCCCGCCCGCGATGGGGGTGGGTCACCGGGAGGGGGACGGAAGGCTGCCCGGGAACAGTCCGACGACAGCGTCACCCTTGTGGCGTTCACGCCCTATCCCGGCGCGCACGGACAGCGGTGCGACCTCAGGCGGGCTGGTCCCGCGCGCCGTCGTCTCGACGGGCCCTACCATCCAGCGAGGCATCGATGAGGTGAACAACGGTCATCGCTGCACCCTAGAAATCACGCCCGCCCCATGGCGTACAGGTCTTCAGAACCGAACGAGAAGTACACACCATCCACTGTGCCGCCAACTCCGGAGGCCAACTTCCTCGATGCCTTCGGCGCGAGCGGTGCCGCCCTTCGCCACCACGCCCTTGCTTCCTTCGGGCGAGTACGAAGCTTTGATCATGTACTTGGCCATGGTGGACCTTTTCGCGGTGGCAGACGACTTGGAACACAACCGCAAGTGGGTCTCCTCCAAGCCATCAAGAGCCGAGTCGGACAGGTGGTCCATCACAGGCCACACCTGGCGGGGCACCCGCAAACCCATGTCTGCGGGTGCCCTCGGCCGTGCCTGTGGTCACGGCGCGTAATGCGTGATGCTCGTCGACCAGTTGCCGAATGGTGCTCGAGTGCCGCCGCAGGTGGAGTCTTGTACGAACTCCCGCAGGGTGCACCGGCTGGCGATCCACTCGCCAGCGAACCAGATCGACCCGTTCGCCATGGCCGCGGCGCCATAGTCGCCCCACCGGGTGCGCGGCGGGTCACCGACTTCGGCCTTGTAGCTGGTGAACCCGTCGTCGGGTGCCTTCCCGTCGGCCACGATGCGGACCTGCTTCTCAACCCCCCGGCGCACGTCGAGGCGCGAGAACGCCATGCTCGGGTAGTGGTTCTCGCCCATCAGCGAGTACGACAGCGTTCCCTTGCCGCTGGGAAGCGCTCCCACGGTGGGGTAGGACAGGTTGTTGTTCGCCACGGCCTGGTAGCCGCTGCGCACCCGCCCCCGCACGCCGGAGTCGGTGACCCGAGGCGTCGTCATGAACCATTCGACGCCCGCCTTGAGCTCGCCACCCACGCGCACGCCGGTGTCCAGCGAGCCGATGAGCGTCCCCCGCGTGTACACGACCTGCTGCATGCGCGTGTCATTGGCGTCGGGGTGCGAGATGACCTCGTTGTGCGCGGGCTCCTCGGTGTAGAAGTAGTTCCAGCAGCCCTTGCCGTACGGGGTCTTGATGGTCGTGTCATTGATGCACTGGCCGAGCGGGAACGGTCCCCGCTTCTGGTCGGCCTTGGGCGGAGTTGTGTAGCGGTTGACCGGCGACAGACCGTTGTCCAGGACCAGCGACGGGGAGTCGCTGTCCAAGGAGTTGGTGTTCGTCAGCGCCCACAGCCCAATGGTGTTCGACGAGCCGAAGTCCGCGCCCTTGGCCTCCTCCGCAGCGTTGGAGCTCATGAAGAACTCCGTGCCACCGCGAGCCTTGGCGTACTGGTTGGTACCGGGGCTAATCGCCGGCCACACCGTGAAGCCCGGCTCCCCGCCGAGCGTGTTGGCGGTGCCGCGGGCGGTGTCGATCTGCACCATCTGCAACTTGGCGTCCCCGCGCGCCAGAGCGCGTTTTGACAGCGCGTAGATCTGCGCACCACGGAAGTTCGTCCCGAAGAAGTCGTACTCGTTGGTCGTGATGTAGAGACCATGCGCGTCGAGGCCGAGGTGCGGATAGTCGCCGAAGCAGGCGGTCGGGTGGGCAGCCGTCGAGGGAGGCGAACCGGGCGCGCAGTGGTGGTTCGGCGTGCCCTGGCTCGCGTCGTTCTGCACCGGGATGCGGTAGATCTTCCAGGCCCCGGTCGGGTTGGCGGTCCGGCTCACGGCGACGTCCAGCCTGTTGGCACCGGTGTAGTCGCCGCTGACCGGGTCCACTTCGGAGGTCGACACGACCTGGTAGAAGCGGCGCGTCTGCGGGTCGAAGTGACACACCGGGTCGGTGATCGACGGACCGTACCTGCCCGTCGTCCGGTTGTACTCCGCCGGGTAGCCGTAGAACGTGTTGAGGTCGACCACACCGGTCTTAGGCGCGCCATTAGCGCCGTAGACGCGCAGCACGGTGTTGACCGCTTCGACCACGTAGCCGTTGCCCACGCACAGCGACTGGTCCGGTGGCTCGACAGTGAACTGGTTGCCGTTGTTCGCGTATCGCTGGTCGAAGAGGTTGAGCCCCTGCCAGGTCTTCTGGACGCCTGGCTTGCGATGGGTCACGCCGACGTTGGGTGCGGTCGGCGCGGGCTTCGCGGCGTGCGCATCCGCGTCGTCCTGATCGTTCTCGAGGTTCTTCGAGAACTCGGCGTTTTGCACGATCGGCTTGCCGAGGGGGCTGACCGCGTCGCGCAAGTTGATGGTGCCGCTCGCATGGATTATGCGAGATGACCCTGACGCTTCCGCCGGTGAGGCGGTCGCCATAGTCACGACAATCGCGGCCGATGACGAAATCAACGCCAGTGTCGACCAAAGAGCCGTGGTGCGGCTCCGCAAAGATCTGTCCATGTCCGTCCTTCGCTGAGTCGTGGGACCGCGCGAAAAGAGAAGCCCCCCAAAGCGGTCACCCAGGCCGCTACGCCGCATCCTGAGTTGCCCTGGCGCGGCGCCGGTACACCCGTACGGGTGCCTCACGCAGAAGTGACGATGCCTCCCGACGCCTCGTCGGGCTGAAGTTTCCTCGCGCGCTGAGACTCCAACGACACCCGCTCATCGGCTGAGAGAGCGCGGACGGCAGCATGTGAGTCAGCCGGACAGCGGCAGTGGGTGCGTTCATCGATGAGACAGGGCAGCATCCGGACGCTGGCTGTCTGCAAGGCTCGGCGAGCCCTCAACGCAAGGTTTCCCGGACGCAGCCTCAGTGACGTTGGAGGCGTAGACTTGAGCCCTCGTCGCGAACGTGGAGACCTAGGCCGCCAAGAAGACACACCCCGCGATGAGGGCGAGAAGAACGACCTTCTCGATGACGCCCGTCTCTGAAGTCCCTAGGCCGATAACGAGCGAGACGGTGAAGAACGCGAGAAGCAGAAGGGCGAGCACCCTCGCGAGGCGCACCAAGTGATCACCCCTGCAAGATACGCTTTCGCGGGGATCTCGTGGAGGTCCGCTCGTTCCCTCAGCGGCAGTTGTGAGGGCGTTTCGATTCCACCTACATAGCGGATGGCTCTGGCGGCGGGGCCTGTCCGGGACATGGTGCGCCCAACCCGAGGTGCACAGACTGGCTCTGCGTGGCGGTTCGGACCTGCACGGTCACACAAGCCGGGTGGTCGAGCCAATAGCCGCCGGCATACGCCAACCACCTGCTCGGCAGCCGCTCGCGTGGGCAGTGGCTGACCACGACAGTTTTATTTGGTGTCGCCGGAGAACCCCAGCCGATCCCTAGCCGGTCACCGGCCCGGGCGGGCACGACGATCCGAAAGTCGGTTCCGGCCTTGATGAGCAGGCCCGTCTTCGCAAACAACCTCGGCACCGACGGGTCGCCGGTGCGGGCCGTCCCCAGCGCTGGGCCCGCCGAGCTCGTGGGCAGCGCCACGACGCCGAGAACGACCTGGATACCGCGCACGGGCCGATGTGCGTCGATGTATTCGCCACAGTCCAACTGCACTGAGTGAGTCGGTGCCGTACCGCTGGTCACAGGGGGCGAACCCTGCGACGAACCACCCGGATGCGGCGGCTGCGAACCCGTCGTGCATCCCGTGATTGTGAGCATCGCCGCTGCCGTTATCACCCGGAGGGGTCCCACATGGGCATCCAAGCACGTCGTCCTCTCATCGGCTGCTTGTTTCATTGACCCACGGTCGGTGCCGGCATTCTGGGACACCACCGAGGTACTCCAGCACATCCGACAGGCCGCGCATGCCCGTGGCCTCTGCGCCGATGGTGTGCTGGGGGCCTGCCTTGCTCGGGCCTCGTTCGCCACACCCGTCGAGGTCGCGCTGCCCATCATGCCGGGTTACGGACGTAGTCACACGCCTCCGACTCGCGTCGTCCCAGGTCAGCCCTGGTGGGGCGGGTGGGGCTCGAACCCACGACCCAGGGATTATGAGTCCCTTGCTCTGACCGACTGAGCTACCGCCCCGCGGACATTGTGCCCGGCCGCTGTCGTGCGGACATGGCGGTACGCCGTGTAGCAGGATTCGCGCATGGTCGGGATCGACGCGCACGAGGCGCTGCCGTGGCATCGCCGTTCCCGACGCCCGATGCCTGCGCTGCTGCAGGGCTGGCGGTTCTGGTTCCTCCCGTCCTTCATCGTCGTCGTCGCGTTCCTGGCCGGCCTCGGGGTCGTGGTCAGCGAACCTGCGTGGTGGGCCAAGACGGCCGGCGGCGCGACGTCCCTGTTGTGCGTCGTCGCGGTCGCCTGGCTGGTCCTCTACGTCCGCCGGCCGGTCGTGGACGACCGTTTCGACCCGGACGCGCCCTGGGTCACGGCCGCGACGGCGGTCTGGCGGGAGGAGCTGGCGCGCACCGGCCGCGTCGAGATCGGACTCAGCATCCGAAAGCTCTTCTGGACCGCCTGCCTGACCGTTGCGATCCTCGGGGGCTGCCTCGCACTGGCGCTGGGACCCACCGGCGTCGTGGGGCGGGTGATCGGTGTGGTCGGCCTGGTGGTGTTCGTCCCTCTCGGCCTGATTCCGCACCTCGAGTTCGCGACGGCACGAGGGCCGGCCCTGCGGATCGACATCTTCGGCATCCGCATCGCCCGCTGGCGCCCGGTGCAGGTGCCCTGGAGCGAGCTCCTGGTCGCCGGCGACTTCACCATCCGTCGCCGGAGCTCGGTGAGCTCGCAGAACGCCACCGTCTACGTCACTCCCGAGTGGTACGCGAGGTACCAACAGACGGGGCTACGCGTCAGACGCGTGGCCGACCGGGTCGCGACCCACTACACGAAGTGGGAGACGTTCTCGATCCCGTCGACCATCGACGCGAGCGCCTTCCCGCTCTCCGTCTGGCTCGACGAGGAGATCGAGCGGCGCAACCCGTCGGCCCGGGCATCGGTTCGTGCCGACGACCAGCCACCGGGTTGAATGTCTCCCGATGGACAGCACGGGGAGCAGGACGACGGAGGCGCCGGCGTACGCCGACGACCCGAGCTCGCCTGCCCGCGACTGGGTCTGGATGGTCCGCGTCCTCGCCGTCGTCGTGGTGTTCGCGATCATCGCCTTCGCGCGCTCGCGCCAGGTCGACATCCCGTTCCGGGACCCCCACGGCAAGCTGTTCGCGAAGAAGACGATCAGCATCCTCGAGATGCTGGTGGCGTTCGTCGCCATCGACATCGTGGTGCGCTGGTACCGCGGGGCGGGGGGACGGCAGGTCGCTCTGGCAGACCGCCCGCACCAGGTGGACGCCCTACCGGGTGGTGATGATCCTGGCCGCGGTCGTGGCCTACCAGGTCGTCTACCTCTGCTACCGCAACCTCAAGAGCTGGACGTCTTCCTCGCACCGAAGGACGACATGCTCCTGAAATGGGACAAGTGGCTCTTCTTCGGCCACAGCCCCGCTGTCCTGCTCCACGACCTGCTCGGCCAGGACTTCGCGGCGCGGGTGCTCACCGTCCTCGACGGGCGTTCCCCACGGTGGTCGTGGTCGCGCTGGTCGCCGCGCTCGCGTTCACGCCCACGGTCAAGTCGGCCTACGTCTTCGTCGTGTCGGCGATGTGGGCCTGGATCATCGGCGTGGGCTCCTACTACCTGATCCCGTCGCTGGGGCCGTTCGACGCCTCGCCCCAGGAGTTCGCGGGACTCACTCACACCTGAATCCAGACCACCCAGCAGACCTACCTCTACCAGCGTACGAACCTGCTCGCGGAGCCGGATGT
>CAWEUA010000009.1:0-162381 GCA_963812055.1 uncultured Actinomycetota bacterium | reverse complement strand
GGCGTGCTAGGCCACTACACAACGGGGGCGAGCGCGTGAAAACGCGCGAGGTGAGACTTTAGCGTGAAGCCTCAGACGCACCGAAATCCCGGTCGAAACCGGGATTCTCGCTGGGGTACTAGGACTCGAACCTAGACTAACTGGACCAGAACCAGTCGTGCTGCCAATTACACCATACCCCAAGGTTTTGACGGCCTTGCGCGACTCTCCACGCTCTCCGGAACGGGCCGTCGCGGCTACTGGGCCGACCGCCGGGAAAGATTACACGCGGCTTCTCCGGGCCTCCAAAACGCGCCCTGTGGTCGTGGTCGCAAGGCCCATCCGGCGGGCGACCAGGACGGCCAGGACGAGGTAGACCAGTGACTGGGTGAGGGTCACCGGGATGTTCCACCAGTCACTTCCGGTGGGGTTCAGCGTGGTCGCCATGTCGCCGAAGGCGAGGGCCACGCCGTAGGCCAGGAAGTTGTTCAGCACGTGCATGGCGATGCCGGCCTCGAGGCCACCGGTCATCACCACGAGGATGCCGGCCACGAGGCCGAACGCGAACCGGTCGAAGAAGATCGGGATGCTCTGGCCCAGGCCGTGGGCGAGCCCGAACAGGAAGGCGGGCACGAGGACCGCGAACCAGACCCGCGGGAAGAGGCCGCCGAAGGCCTGGGTGAGATACCCCCGGAAGAGGTACTCCTCCCCCGCCGCCTGGAACGGCGTGAGCAGGACGATGACCAGCAGGTAGTGGAACGTGGTCGCCGTGAAGTCGTTCGCGTGGCTGCTGATGTCGGCGTCGGAGCTCGGCACGATCGAGGAGACGATCACCGTCGCGATCAGCGCCACGATCGAGATGCCCAGGCACGCGACGAGGTAGCGCCACCGGATGCGCGGCCGCACGGAGGCGAGCCACCGCGGGGCTATGCCGTGCAGGTACCGCTCGCCGAACATCGCCAGCGGGATGAACGTGGCCAGCGCGACGTTCAGGAACGCCAGACCTGCCGGGGTCGGGTGGTCCAGGTCCGCGAGGCGGGTCACGTCGACCATGCCCTGCCCCGTCACCCCGTAGATCACCGCGAAGACCGCCGTCGCCACCAGACCACCGATGGCGAAGAACCCGAGGAACATCACGAGGAACCCCACGAGCGGCCGCCAGGCACCGGGCCTGCCCGCCTCGTGGATGCGGTGGTACGGAAGACCCTCGGGGGCCTGCGACTGCTCCCAGTCCGCCCCGACCGTCATGCCATGGCTGCCTGGAGGCGGCCGAGCGACCGGTCACGGCCGAGCAGCTCCAGGGACTCGAACAGCGGTGGGCTGACCCGGCTCCCGGTGACGGCGATCCGCACCGGGCCGAAGGCGTTGCGTGGCTTGAGCCCCATGCCGTCCACGAGGGCCTCGCGGAGGGATGCCTCGATGGCCTCGGTCGTCCAGTCGCCCAGCCCCGACAGCGCGTCGTACGACGCCTTGACGACGTCGCGCCCGCCCTCGTCGATCTCGTCGGTCGGAACGAAGGCGTCCTCGTCGACGAACAGGAAGCCGAGCATCGGCACGGCCTCGGACAGGGTGTTGATCCGCTCGTGCACCAGCGGCATCGCGGCGACCAGCAGCTGACGCTGCTCGTCGGTGATCGGCTCGTCGACGTACCCGGCCTCCGCGAGGAACGGCATCACCCGCTCGGTCATGTCCGGGAGCGAGATCCGGCGCATGTGGGCGCTGTTGATCGCCTCGAGCTTCTTCATGTCGAAGCGAGCCGGGTTCGGGTTGACGCGTCGCACGTCGAACGCCGCAGCCATCTCCTCCATCGTGAAGACGTCACGGTCCTCGGCGATGCCCCAGCCGAGGAGGGCGAGGTAGTTCAGCAGGCCCTCGGGCAGGAAGCCGCGGTCGACGTACTCGAGCAGGCCCGAGCCGGGGTCGCGCTTGGACAGCTTGCGGTTGCCCTCGCCCATCACCATCGGTAGGTGCCCGAAACGGGGCGGACCGCTGCCGACGCCGAACCGCTGGAGCGTCTGGTAGAGCGGGATCTGACGCGGGGTCGAGGACAGGAGGTCCTCGCCGCGCAGCACGTGGGTGATGCCCATCATGGCGTCGTCCAGCGGGTTGACCAGGGTGTAGAGCGGGTCGCCGTTGGCGCGCAGGATGGCGAAGTCGGGCACGTTCTCCGGGAGGAAGCTCACCTCGCCGCGCACCAGGTCGTCCCAGACGATCGGGTCCTCCGGCATCCGGAACCGGAGCACCGGCATCCGCCCCTCGGCCTGCCACACGGCGAGCTGGTCGGGGTCGAGCTCCCGGCAGAAGCCGTCGTACCCCTGGTTCTTCGAGCCGCTGGCCTTGCGGCGTGCCTCGACCTCGTCGTTGGTGCAGTAGCAGTCGTACGCCGCGCCCTCCTCGCGCAGCGTCCGGGCCACCTCGGCGTAGATCGGGAACCGCTCGGACTGCCGGTACGGACCGTTCTCGCCGCCGGCATCGGGGCCTTCGTCCCAGTCGATGCCGAGCCAGTTCAGGGAGTCGATGATCGACCGGTAGCCCTCGAGGGTGTTGCGGGCGAGGTCGGTGTCCTCGATGCGCAGCACCAGGGTGCCGCCGTAGTGCCGCGCGAACGCCCAGTTGAACAGCGCGCTCCGGACGTTGCCGACGTGCAGGTTGCCGGTCGGGCTCGGTGGGAAGCGGACGCGGACGGCTGTCGGCGCCAGGTCGCCGAGAACCGGGTCGGTCATCGGGGTCCCCTCGCCGTTGTCCGCACGAGGAGCGTAGCGGGGGATGCCGGCAACGGCGTGGGGAGAGTCATCTCTTCACCACCGTGTTGGTCAGGGATCCGAGACCGCCGATCGACACCTCGACCTCGTCACCCGGCTGCATCGGGCCGATGCCCTCGGGTGTGCCGGTGAGGATGACATCCCCCGGGAGCAGGGTCATCACGCTGCTGATGTGGGCGATCAGCGTGGGGATGTCGAAGATCAGGTCCTTGGTCGAGCCGTCCTGCACCAGGTCGCCGTTGAGGTGCGTCTGGATGCTGACGCCGTCGGCGAAGCTCTGCGGGTCCAGGTCGTTCTCGATCCACGGTCCGAGCGGGCAGAACGAGTCGAAGCCCTTCGCCCGGGTCCACTGCCCGTCCTTCTTCTGCAGGTCGCGGGCGGTGACGTCGTTGCCGATCGTGTAGCCGAAGATCACGTCGGTGGCCTGCTCGGGCGGGACGTCGCGACAGATACGCCCGATGACCACGGCCAGCTCACCCTCGTAGTCCACGCGCTCGCTCTGCGGCGGGTAGAAGACCTGATCGCCCGGGCCGATCACCGAGGTGTTCGGCTTGAGGAACATCAGGGGCTCCTCGGGCAGGTCGTTCCCGAGCTCGGCGGCGTGCGCGGCGTAGTTGCGGCCGATGGCGACGACCTTGCTCCGCGGGATCACGGGCGCGAGGAGGCGTACGTCGGAGAGCCGGTGCTCGGTCTGGGTCGGCTGGAGGCCGGCGTACAACGGGTCACCGGCGAGCTCGACGACGACGCTGTCCTCGGCGGGCTGGCCGTACTCGTCCAGGTCGCCACTGACCACGCCGTACACCGGGTCGTCGCCCAGGGTGAACCTCGCGATGCGCACGCGCCCGAGCCTATCCATCCGGTTCGCTGGCTCCCTCATCCGTCCGGCGCCTCCCCGGGAGCCGCCTAGGGTGAGGTGGGTGAGCGACGTGTTCGAGACCGGCGCCGAGGGCCGGACCTTCCGCGACGAGGACTGGTACGCCGAAGAGATCGGCGCGGTGCGCTTCGTCGACTGTGTGTTCGCTGACGTCGACCTGACCGAGGCCACCACGAACGGGACGACGTTCGAGGGCTGCACGTTCCACAACTGCCGGTTCAACGCGTCGACCCACCGCGCCACGGCGTTCGTCGGCTGCGATCTCC
Organism: uncultured Actinomycetota bacterium; assembly: GCA_963812055.1. Taxonomy (GTDB): domain Bacteria; phylum Actinomycetota; class Actinomycetes; order Propionibacteriales; family Nocardioidaceae; genus Nocardioides. The sequence goes on along the minus strand of CAWEUA010000009.1, from coordinate 158,500 downwards.
GGCGCACCAGCTTCTTCACCGCGACGCTGGAGGGCTGCAAGCTCACCGGATCCGTGTTCGCCGAGTGCACCCTGCGGCCGCTCACGGTGACCGGTGGCGCCTGGGGATCGGTCACCCTGCGCGGCGCGGAGCTCGCGGGCGTCGACCTGACCGGCGTCGACCTGCGTGATGCGGACCTCTCCATGGCCGACCTGACCGGCGCGGTGCTCGGCTCGGCGCGCCTCGACGGCGCCACCCTCCGCGACGCCGACCTCACCCGGGCCGACCTCCGCAGGGCCTCGCTCGACCGGGTCGACCTCGCCGCGGCGACGTTGAAGGAGACGCGCATCGACCTACAGGCCGCGGTGATGCTCGCCGAGCTGCAGGGGGCGGTGGTGGACCTTGCCGACTGAGATTGCGGGGTGGTTTCGAGCCCTTCGAGACGGCTCGTCCCTCGCCTCCTCAGGAACCAACGCTCGCAGAACGAGCTCCCGAGAGCTCCGACGGAGCGAAGCGACGGCGGAGATGGAGAAGGACGAGGACGCGGCCCTTCACGGATCATCGCCACGCCGTGATCCACCGCGGAGCGAGGCTCATCGCGCCCGGCTCGCGCCCTACGTCGAGCCACACCTCGCGCGGCGCCGGACCGGCACGCCCCACCCGGTCCACGACTTCCTCTTCACCTACTACTCCTTCTCTCCTGCCAAGCTGCTCGCGTGGCAGCCGGGATGGCCGGCCGCCGGATCCGCCGAGCTCGTGGCGAGGCGCCGCGGGCTGATCGCGGCCACGCTCGAGCTCCTGCAGGCGACGGCCGGACGCACGCCCGCGCTCTCGTGCTTCGGGCTCCACGAGTGGGCGATGGTGCATCGCGCCGACCGGACGCGGCATGACGCACCCCTGCGTCTCGGCGCGACCGCCACCGACGAGGTCGTGGAGTCGCACCGCATCGCCTGCTCGCACTTCGACGCCTACCGCTTCTTCACCGCCAGCGCCGCACCGCTCAACCAGCTCCGGCCCGCCGGTGACGACCGGCCGGCGTACGAACAGCCGGGCTGTCTGCACGCGACCATGGACCTCTACAAGCACGCCTTCCGCCTGTGGCCCCTGATCGGCTCCGACCTCGTGGCCGACTGCTTCGAGCTCGCCTGGGACGTGCGGATCGTCGACATGCGCGCCGCGCCGTACGACCTGACGGGCACGACCCTCGACCCGTCCGGCGAGCCCTGGACGCCGATCCGGATCGAGACGCCCGAGGGGAAGCAGGAGTACGCCGCGCACCAGCGCGACTTCGCCACTCGTGCGACGCCGCTGCGGGCTCGACTGATCGAGGAGTGCGAGGGGTTGCTCCGCGCCGCCGACGGCGCTGCATCGTGATCTCCCTGCGCGACGCCACGGCCGACGATGCCGAGCAGGTGGCACGGATCTACGTCGACTCCTGGAACTCCGGGTTCGCCGGTCACCTCCCGGCTCGCGACCTGACGCAGCGCGAAGTGGCGCGCTGGCGAGACGATCTGGCGGACGCGCCGGTCCGATGGCGGGTGGCCGTCGACTCGGGTGAGGTGGTCGGGTTCGCCGGCACCGGACCCTGTCGTGACCCGGTCGATCCGTCACTCGGCGAGCTCGACACCATCGCCGTCTCCCCCGCCTGTTGGCGACAGGGTGTCGGCCGAGCGTTGATGGACGACGCCCTCGACGCACTGCGCGCCGCGCCCTTCGGTGCTGCCGTGCTGTGGACCCTGGCCGACTACGCGCGAGGCGACGCGTTCTACCGATCGACCGGCTGGCGACCCGACGGGAGGAGCCGCGACTCCGGCCGCCAGGTCTCCTACAGACATCCGCTGACGAGCTCGGGAACTCCCGCACCACCGCGTGTTCTCGCGACTAGCGTGGACGCCATGAACGAGCAGGTGCTGGCGAACTTCCTCGACCCCGGCGGCCGACTCACGACCATCCCCACCAAGCACTCCAAGCTGCTGGTCGTGCTCGACCACCTGGCGCAGGAGTTCGAGCCCGGGCAGACCTATCCCGAGGCCCAGGTGAACACCATGCTCCAGCGCTTCCACCCGGACTACGCCGCCCTGCGGCGCTACCTGGTCGAGAACGGCTTCCTCACCCGCGAGGACAGCGTCTACTGGCGTTCCGGCGGCACGTTCGACGTCTGAGGCGGTTGTCACCAGCCCGGCGGATGCCGGTCCGCCCACGGCGCCGCGGCCTCGACCTGCGCGGCCAGGGACAGGAGCAGCTCTTCTTCCGCAGGACGCGCCGCGATCATCACCCCCACCGGGAGGCCGGACGGCGTCCAGTGCAGGGGCAGCGACACCGCCGGCATCCCGGTGACGTTCCAGGCCGAGGTCCAGGGCGTGAACGCCTTCTGCGCCTCGAAGTCGGCGGCGGGGTCGTCGTCGTTGCGGAGCGCACCGACCGGCAGCGGAGGTACGGCGAGGGTCGGCGTGAGCACCGCGTCGTACGGCGCCAGGGCGGTGAGGCAGTCGGCGGCGAAGCGACGCATCGCGCCGAGAGCGAGGGCGAAGTCCGGAGCGGACACCCGGCGTCCCCAGTCGCCGAGCCAGCGGGTGAGTGGACGGAGCAGGGCCTCCTGCTCGGGCGTCACCGGCGACAGCGCGGTCAACACCGCCCAGCAGGTCTCGAACGTCGGTACGGCCTCGCGCGGCATCGGCACCGGGACGTCCTCGACCTCGTGGCCCAGCGACTCCAGCAACGCGGAGGCGTCCTCCCATGCCTCGCGGCACTGGGGGTCGACGTCGGCGTCGGCGATCACCGGCTCGGCGAAGCGGGCGATCCGCAACCGTCCGGGCTCGCGGTCGCAGGCCGCGAGGAACGTCGAGGAGGGTGGCGGAGCCCACGACGGGTCCCCCGGTCGTCGCCCGGCCAGCACGTCGAGCATGGCGGCGGCGTCGCGCACCGTCCGCGCGAGGGAGCCGCCCGTGGCGAGTCCGGTGACCTCGCCGTACATCGGCCAGCCGCTGATGCGTCCCCGCGTCGGCTTCAGCCCCACGAGCCCGCAGCACGAGGCGGGGATGCGGATCGAGCCCCCACCGTCCGAGCCCTGCGCGATCGGCACGAGTCCGGCGGCGACCGCGGCAGCGGCTCCTCCCGACGAGCCTCCTGCCATCCGCGTGCGGTCCCAGGGCGTCACGGCCGGCGGTGCGACATCCGGCTCGGTGTAGCACGGCGAGCCGAACTCCGGCGTGTTCGTCTTGCCCAGGCTGACCATCCCGGCGTGCTCGATCGACAGCGTGACGCCGTCGGAGACGTCCGGCACGAAGTCGGCGTACGCCGCGGAGCCGAACGTCGTTCGGACCCCGGCCGTCAGGTTCAGGTCCTTGATCGCCGTCGGGACGCCGTACAGCGGTCCCGCGTCGTCGGGAACGGGCAGCAGCGCGTCGGCGCGCTCGAGAGCGAGCTCGGTGGTGCGCGTGACGAACGCACCCACGTCGTCGACTCGACTGGCGTAGTGCTCGGCGAGCTCGCGCGGGGACACCTCCGCCCGGCGTACGGCCTCGCCCTGCTCCAACGCGGTCAGGTCGTGGAGCTCGCTCACCCGGCCGACGCTAGCCAATGGCTCAGCCCCGGAGTCGCCGGAGCCCGAAGGTGAGGCCGTCGAGCAGCGCCTCCCACGACGCCTCGATCACGTTGTGCCCCACGCCGACGGTGACCCACGAGGACTCGCCGTCGGAGGTCTCGATCAGCACGCGGGTGATCGCGTCGGTGCCGTGACCCTGGTCGAGGATGCGCACCTTGTAGTCGATCAGCTGGAACTTCGCGACCTCCGGGAACGCCCGCACGAGTGCCTGCCGCAGCGCCTGGTCGAGCGCGTTCACGGGGCCGTTGCCCTCGCCGGTCTCGACGTACCGCACGCCCTCCGCGACCAGCTTCACCGTCGCCTCGGACACGGCCTCCTCCCCGGGCTTCGCATGGGTGAGGGTCTCGGTGATCACCCGCCACGACTCGACGGTGAGGTACGTCGGGCGGCGGCCGTCGGCCTCCTCGGCGAGCAGGAGCTCGAACGACGCGTCGGCCGCCTCGAAGGTGTAGCCGTGTGACTCCATCTCCTTCACCCGGGCCGTCACCCGGTCCACGAGGTCGCGGTCACCGGACAGGTCGTAGCCCAGCTCGCGGCCCTTCAGCTCGATGGATGCGCGACCGGCCATGTCGCTGACGAGCAGGCGCATGTCGTTGCCGACGCCGACCGGGTCCATGTGCTGGTAGAGAGCGGGGTCGACCTTGATCGCGCTGGCGTGCAGGCCGGCCTTGTGGGCGAACGCCGATGCCCCGACGTACGGCTGGCGCGAGGCCGGCGGCACGTTGGTGACCTCGGCGACGGCGTGCGCGATCCGGGTCGCCTCCCCGAGCATCCCGTCGGGCAGCACCGGCCGGGCGAGCTTGAGCTCGAGGTTGGCGACGACCGCGACCAGGTCGGCGTTGCCGGTGCGCTCGCCGTAGCCGTTGATGGTGCCCTGCACGTGCGTCGCACCGGCCTCGACGGCGGCCAGCGTGTTCGCGACGGCGCACCCGGTGTCGTTGTGACAGTGGATGCCGACGCGGCCGGACGTCGCGGACACCACGTCGTCCACGACGCCGGCGACCCAGTCCGGCAGCATGCCGCCGTTGGTGTCGCACAGCGCCACCACTCCCGCTCCCGCGTCGTACGCCGTCCGGAGGACCTCGAGGGCGTAGTCGCGGTCGGCGCGGTAGCCGTCGAAGAAGTGCTCGGCGTCCACGAACACCTCCCGGCCCTCGCCGACGAGGTGGCTGACCGTGTCGCGGACCATCTCGAGGTTCTCCTCGAGCGTGGTGCGCAGGGCGAGCTCGACGTGGCGCGGGTGCGACTTGGCGACGAGCGTGACCACCGACGCCCCGCTGTCGCGCAAGGCGCCGACCAAGGCGTCGTCCGCCGCGCGTACGCCGGGCCGCCGGGTCGCCCCGAACGCCGTGAGGCGGGCGTGACGCAGGTCGAGCTCGTCTCGAGCGCGAGCGAAGAACTCGGTGTCCTTGGGGCTGGCGCCCGGCCAGCCGCCCTCGATGAAGCCGACGCCGAGCTCGTCGAGCTGCCGGGCGATGGTCAGCTTGTCGGCGACGGAGAGGTTCAGCCCCTCCTGCTGGGCGCCGTCGCGCAGGGTCGTGTCGTAGACGTGGAACTCACCCTGCAGGTCGATCTGGGTGTCCATCGGGCCGTCCTGGTCGCTCGTGCGGTTCGTGTCGGGGAAACAAAAAGACCCCCCGTCGGGACGAGAGGTCTGCGCGTCGGGAGTGTGCCGACGCGCTAGGTGATGATGATGGTGCTGCTCACGAGACCATGGTGACACGGCCGGGGCGGCCCGGTCGGTGGATCTCACGATCCGACCGACCGGGCCCGGCGGGAACGTCAGCAGATCGTCTGGAACGAGATGTCGGAGATCCCGATGAAGGGACCGCCGTCGACCTTGCCGTCCTGCGCGTACTTGAAGCTGACCGAGGTCAGCTTGCCCGGCCACGTCAGGTCGACGTTGCTGCTGCTGCTGGAGCCGTCGACCGGGCTGTTGGTCGTCTTGCCCCGGTAGGGGTCCGCCGCGGTGCCGGAGCCCTTGACGTTGCTGTGCTTCAGACCGGACCAACCGGGCGTGTTGACGACGACCAGGTCCTCGTAGGCGTTGGTCGGGCGCCCCGACTGCGAGTCGACGTCGAGCAGCGAGAACGAGACGTTCTGCACCTGCTTGCTGAACGTGATCAGGATCGACTGGCTGGTGTTGGTCTTGTTCTCCTGGTCGTAGAACCGCATCACCTTCGACTGACCACCGGTCGAGGTCGAGGTCACGACCCCGTTGTTGGCTGCGGAGTCGCCGGTGACCGTGATCATGACCGTCACCCCACTGATCGTGGTGACGAGGACCTTGTTCAGCTGGTTGCTGCCCTGGGCGAACAGGTCCCAGTCGAGCTTGCCCAACTGCGGGTGGCAGCCGGACGTGGCTGCCGACGCAGGGGCCGCGACGGCGAGTGCGATGACCGGCACGCTCCAGGCGGCCCCCCGAGCGAGGGCGCGACGGCCCATCATCGGCGTTTCGGACGTGTCTTGGACATACGGCATTGAGTTATCCCCCGTGAGATGGACGCTCTCCCCCTCAGAAGAGCTAGACAGGTCCGAGCCTAGGGAAGCCGGGGAGCCGTGTCCGCGAGACGCGAACACCTCCCAGGCAGATCATCTGGTCCCGTTCGACTAGTGGCCCGGACCTCAGTGGCCTACGAGCGGCGGTCTTCCGAACGGCGACCAGTCGATGTCCAGGGCCGCCTGATGACCGACGAATCCGGCGAATGCGACCACGACGATCGTGATCACGGCCCACCGTCCGGTACGCCGGGCCACCGCGTGCGCGACGACGCGGACCGGCCAGCGGACGTGCGCGCCACCCGGTCCGACCCAGAGCCCGGCCTCGACGCAGACACCGCCGATCAGCAGCGTGGCGGCGGTCGAGAACCCGGCGGCGTAGCACAGGAGCAGGCCGGCCAGGCCGACCCCGAGGGCCCACGCACCCAACAGCAACGCTCCGGGGACGGCGGCGACGAGGTACCAGGGCGCGGACAACGGCGCCACGAGCACGTCGTACCACCGCGCGCCCCGGAGCCGGCGCCGGTCGCCGTGGGCCGTGACGGTCAGCGTGCACGTGCGCAGGAGCCAGGAGGCGGCGAGCACGAGTGTCAGGCTCCAGTAGGGCCAGGCGGACACGGCGGTGGCGACGGCGAGGCCGGCCGCGAGCATCGTCACGCCTCGGCGGAGGACCAGGGCCGCGCTCTCGCGGCGCGGGACCGGCTCGAGGTCCACCGGCAGGTCGTCGGGATCCTGGTCGCCGTCGGTCGCGAACGCGCGCGTGGGTAGGAGCCAGTCGTCGCGCTCCTGGTCCAAGGGGAGGTCGGGCGGGAGCGGCGCACCCTGGGTCACTCGGGTGGGTGCCGCCGACTCGTCGTGCGCCGCGAGCGCGAGCGGCAGCGTGAACGGGTCCTCCTCGTCTGCGGGCCGTGCGATCGGCGCCACCGTCGCCGTCGCGTCGCCGCCGAGCCGTCGGATGATCTCCTCGAGCCCCGGCCGACGTTGGGGATCGGGCTGGAGGGCGGCGGAGACCACGGCCCGCAGGCCGTCGGGGAGTCCGGCCAGGTCGTGCTCGCCACGACGCACCCGGTCCATGATCGCCATCGAGGGCCCGCGGCCGAACGGCGGATGGCCGGTGCCGGCGTACGCGACCGTGGCCGCCCACGAGTGCACGTCGGATGCGGTGGTCGCGTCGTCGCCGTACAGGATCTCCGGCGCGAGGTAGCCCGGCGTCCCGAGCAGCCAGCCGGTGTGCGTGAGCTTGGGGTCGTCGGCGACCCGGGCGAGACCGAAGTCGATCAGGATCGGGGTGCGGCCCTCGAGCAGCACGTTGGACGGCTTCACGTCGCGGTGGAGTACACCGACGGAGTGCACGCTCGCCACGCCTTCGGCCAGGCACCGCGCGAACCAGTGCAGGTCGCCGCCGGTGATCGGACCCTCCTGCGGCACGTGGTCGTGCAGGCTCAGACCGGGCACGTACCGGGTCGCGACGTACGGCGTCGCGGCCCACGGGTCGGCGTCGACGATCTCGGCGATCCAGCGGCTCCGGATGCGCTCGAGCGAGCTGACCTCGCGCGCCAGTCGCCGCCGCGCCTCGTCGTCGCCGACGATGTGCGGCCGGAGCACCTTGAGCGCGACCCGGGGTCCGTCCCCCTTGCGAGCCAGGTGGACGACGCCCATGCCGCCCTCGCCGAGCAGCGCGAGCAGGGTGTACTCCCCCACGGTGCGCGCGCTCGACGGCTGGACGGACACGCGCTCACGGTACCCGGCACGTCACCGGCGACACGGTGTCCGGAGCCCCCCGGTCACGGCCAGTCGTCGACGATCGTGGTGCCGAGGTTGCTGGGGATGTGGAACGAGTAGGGATCGTGCTTCGGGTGGTAGGCACCGAGCTTGTCGGTCGCCTTCGTCACCTCGCGGTTCCGCATGACGATCCGGCCGCGATGCCGGGGCTCGCCGTACAACAGGTACGTGCGCTGGTGACGGGTCGCGTCGCAGGACCAGATGCCGGTCTGGGCACTCGCCTCGGAGACCAGGTTCTCGTGGAGGTCGAGCACCAGCCGGCCGTCCTCGTAGAGGCGCCCGACCAGGAACGGGAAGGCGTCGCGGAAGATGCAGCCGTGGCTGATCTGGAGCGGACCTCGCCGTCCGTGCTGGATGGCCGTGGAGTCGTGCACCTCGCCGCAGAGGAAGAGGTCGACCCCCTCGCGGTCGAGGGTCCGGTAGAACGTCGACTGCCGGCCCTCAGGCAGGCGCAGGCGGCCGGAGCTGAAGTGCCGTGTGGGCCACACCATCGGCATGTGGCCCTGGACGACCACCACGTGGCCCTTCCGCTTGGCCCGCCGGATCTCCTGGGTCAGCCAGCGCAGCTGTCCGTGGAAGACGCCGAGCCGGACGCCGCCGCTGTGATGCATGAACATGTCGACGGTGATCAGGGTCAGCGCGTCGGCGAACGACACGGCGTACGCCGTCCACTCGGCGCCCGTGCCCTCCGGGCGGCGGTGGTACTGGGCGGTGCCGCCCGGGCGGGTGAAGTGCCCGGCCCACGCACGCTTGCAGTGCTCGACCAGGTAGTAGCGGTTGTCGGGGGTCCCCTCGTGGAACCCGCTGGGGCTCCAGCGGTCGTTCAGCTTGCCGGGCCGGTCGTCGAGCAGCTCGTGGTCGCCGATCGTGGGGTAGAGCGTCAGCCCGCGCGACTTGAACAGCCTCTTGTAGTACTCGTAGTAGACGTTCCCGGCGCTGGTGATCGCCGTTTCGCACATCTCGATGCTCTCGGCGTCGCGCCCCTGGCTCACCGGGCCGAACAGCTCGCGGCCGTCGGAGTCGATGTTCCACCGGCCCTCGACCGCGTCGCCGGCGACGAACACGGCGTCCGGGCGGTGCGCCGCCACCGCGCCGAGGCACCGGTCGATCCCGGCCTTCCAGTACTGGTTGACCGAGTTGGCGCCGCCGTCCCAGTTCGGCATCACCGAGAGGTCGCCGACGTCCCCGTTGAAGAAGTCGGGTAGCGAGGCGAACGTGAAGACCGGGTCCTTCGACGCGCCCCCGACGGCCAGGGCCGATTGCGGTACGGCGCCCGTGGCGGCCGCCACCCCCGCGCCACCGAGCCCGCGGAGCACTGCGCGCCGAGTCGGCATTGATCCCTCTTTCCCCCGGGCCTCCCCGACGGCGGCCGTGGCGCCGGAAAGTAGAACACGTTCGCAGTCCGGCCCCGGCATTCTCGCCGCTTCCGTGGGGCGTCCCGGTCAGGCCGCCGATCGGGCGCGTCGCCGGCTCAGCGGACGCGGTGCATCCAGCCGAACGTGTCGTCCGCGCGGCCGTACTGGATGTCGACCAGCGCCTGCCGGACCGCCATCGTCACCTCGCCCGCCGAGGCGACTTCGGGGGTCTCGCCGCCGTCCCACTTCAGGGATCCGACCGGGGTCACGACGGCCGCCGTGCCGCAGGCGAAGACCTCCGTGATCTCCCCGCTGGTGACGCCGTCACGCCACTCGTCGATGGAGATCCTGCGCTCCTCGACCTGGTGGCCCATCTTCCCGGCGAGCTCGATGATGCTCGAGCGGGTGATGCCTTCGAGGATCGTGCCGAGCTCGGGGGTGACGATGCGGCCGTCGGCGTACACGAAGTACATGTTCATGCCGCCGAGCTCCTCGACGTAGGTCATCTCCTGGGCGTCGAGGAACACGACCTGGTCGCACCCGTGTGCGGTGGCCTCCTGCTGGGCGACCAGCGACGACGCGTAGTTGCCGCCCGTCTTCGCCGCGCCCATGCCGCCGCGGCCTGCGCGGGTGTAGTCGGTGGTGAGCCACAGCGTGACCGGCATCGGACCGCGCTTGAAGTAGGCACCCGCCGGGCTCGCGATCACCATGAAGGTGACGTGCTCCGCGGGCCGTACCCCGAGGAAGCGGTCGGTGGCGATCATGAACGGGCGGAGGTAGAGGCTCTTCTCGCCGGTGCTCTCCGGCACCCATCGGTCGTCGACCCGCACCAGCGCCTCGACCGCCTGGACGAAGTCGTCGACCGGGAGCTCGGGCAGCGCGAGGCGCCGGCTCGACCGCAGCATCCGCTCGGCGTTCGCCTCCGGCCGGAACACCCAGATGCTGCCGTCGTCGTGCCGATAGGCCTTGAGCCCCTCGAAGATCTCCTGGGCGTAGTGGAAGACGGCCGTCGCCGGGTCGAGGGTGAGCGGGCCGTACGGCGTGATCTCCGGCTGGTGCCAGCCCTCCCCCGGGTTCCATCGCACCGTGAACATGTGGTCGGTGAAGAAGGCGCCGAAACCGGGGTTCGCCAGGATCTCGGCGAGCTTGTCGTCGGCGACCGGCGAGGTCGTCAGGGTGGTGCTGATCTCCATGGGACGCACGTTAGTCCACCTTTCGGAGCCATCGGGGGCACCGGGTGACCCTCCGGTACGCGGGGCGATGTCAGGTCACTACGCGAGCGACTCGGCTTCCTTTTGCTCCGGTCACTTCGCTACGGCTTCGCCCTAGCGGGGCGGCCACGGCGCATCAGACCCGCGGCGCGATCGCGTCACCGATCTCCGACGTACGCCGGGTGGCCCCGGGTACTCGGTCGGCGAGGTCGGCGATCGCGGCGGCGTCCAGGGCAGCGGCCGCGGCGTGGTGACCCAGGTGGTCGAGGAGGAGCCCGGCGGACAGGATGGCGGCCGTCGGGTCGGCGACGCCCTGGCCCGCGATGTCCGGGGCCGATCCGTGCACCGGCTCGAACATCGACGGCGTCGTGCGCTCCGGGTTGATGTTGGCGGAGGCCGCGAGGCCGATGCCGCCGGTCACGGCTGCGGCGAGGTCGGTGATGATGTCGCCGAAGAGGTTGTCGGTGACCACGACGTCGAAGCGCGCCGGGTCGGTGGTCAGGAAGATCGTCGCGGCGTCGACGTGGAGGTAGTCCACGGTGACGTCGGGGAACTCGGCGCCGACCGCCGCCACGATGCGCGACCACAGCGAGCCGGCGTGCACGAGGACGTTCGTCTTGTGGACGAGCGTCAGGGTGCGACGCGGCCGGCGCGCCGCGCGGGCGAAGGCATCGCGGACGACCCGCTCCACGCCGTACGCCGTGTTGAGGCTGACCTCCGTCGCGACCTCGGCCGGGGTGTCCGGCCGCAGCCGTCCGCCGTTGCCGGTGTAGGGCCCCTCGGTCCCCTCCCGGACGACCACGAAGTCCACGTCGCCGGGGTCGGCGAGCGGCGACGCGACACCGGGATAGATGCGCGACGGCCGCAGGTTGACGTAGTGGTCGAGCTCGAACCGCAGCCTCAGCAGCAGGCCGCGCTCGAGGATGCCCGCAGGAAGCCGGGGGTCACCGGGCTTCCCTCCGACCGCCCCGAGCAGGATCGCGTCGTGTCCGCGGATCTCGTCGAGCACCGAGTCGGGCAGTACCTCCCCCGTGGTGAGGTAGCGCTCGGCTCCGAGGTCGTAGCGGGTCTGCTCGACCTTCACCGGCGCGGCCGCCTCGAGCGCCTTGAGCGCCTCGGCGGTCACCTCCGGCCCGATGCCGTCGCCGCCGATCACGGCCACCCGGATCGGTGCGGTCGTGCTGGCGGTCGCGGCGTCGGCGGTCATGACGGCAGGCTAGTTGTCGTCCGGACGGCGGCCGCCGTTGTCCCGCAGGTCGAGTGAGGTCTGCAGGGCCTCCTGGCTGCGCGGGTTCTCGGGCTGCTGGTTCGCCGGGCCCCAGTCATCGGGGTACATGTCGTACACGGAACTGCTCCTCGTCTCAGGTGACGTGATCGGTGTGGTGCAGGGAGACGAGCCGCCGCGTGGCGGAGCCGGCGCATCCGGTCGTGGGTCGCACGAACGAGAATCAAGAGCTCGGGACGCGGATCACGCGAGTGGAGAGGTCCTGTGCGGATCCGCCGCGGAGCGGCTCATCGGGCGACAGGACCAGTGGCGCAACGCCGAGCACCGCGGCGAGTCGGTCCCGTCTGTCAGGACCCGCCGCGGCGCACGATAAGTACGAACACGCTCCGCATGATGTGACCACCGTACGACGACGCCCGCTGCGTCGCAGCCTGATTGTCCGAGGCGTTCACGATGCGAGACGCGGATATCGGGATGAGAGACTCGACGACGTGAGGACGGACCGATGAGCGCACCCCCGGAGCTGCCGGAGATCGTGACCCGCGCCTTCGACGTGTCGCGTCGAGCGGGCTACGTGTCGTTCTGCCGCAACGAGACCGGCCGGCTGCTGGCGACCCTCGCGGCGACGCGCGACGGCACGATGGCGGAGTTCGGCACCGGCTGCGGTGTCGGCACCGCCTGGCTGCGCTCAGGAGTGCGCGGCTCGCACACGCGGATCCTGACCGCGGAGCTCGATCCCGCGCTCGCCGAGGCCGCCGCCGAGATCTTCGACGACGACGCCCAGGTCGAGGTGCTCGCCGCCGACTGGTCCACGATGCTCGACCGCGGCCCGTTCTCCCTGCTCTTCCTCGACTCCGGCAAGCCGTCCGCGTCGAGCCCCGACAAGGTGCTCGAGCTGATGGACGACGGCGGCATCGTCGTGCTCGACGACTTCACGCCGTGCGCGTCCTGGCCGCCGATCTTCGACGGCCGCGTCGACACCCTGCGCGAGGAGTGGCTGAGCGACGAGCGCTTCGCCGCGGTCGAGGTGCTCGTCGCCCCGGACGCCTCGGCGTTGATCGCCACCAAGCGCTGACGCGAGCGAGGACCTCCCGCTCCGGCGAACGCCGGAGCGGAAGGACCGCAGCGAGACAGGCGCGAGCTTGCTCGCGAGGTGCCTCTCCCCGACTCAGTGGGCGGGTGCGCCCATGCCCTCCTCCTCGGGCAGGACGACCTCCTCCATCATCCGCTCGATCTTCTCCTTGGGCAGACAGACCTGGATCGCCCAGTAGAAGATCGCGAAGCTGAACAGCACCGTCACCAGCATGTCCCACCCGAAGGGCAGCACCGGGTCGTCCATCGGCCCGAAGGAGCTGATGTAGACGATGACGCCCAGGCCGATCAGGTACGCCGGCAGCCACGACGCCGCCCGCCAGTCCAACATCGGCTGGTGCTCCTGGTTCAGGTTCAGCACCCGGTTGCCGATCAGGATCACGTAGCCGATCAGGATCGAGACCCCGAGCTTCCAGTCGGTGTCCCAGGTCGTCCAGAGGATGATCAGGCCGGAGATGGCAAAGGCGATCGGGGACACGATGCCCGCCGCCGGCAGCCGGAACGGTCGCTCCTGGTCGGGCAGTCGCTTGCGGAACGCGCTGAGCGACAACGGCGCTCCGGCGTACATCAGGACCGAGGCGCTGGTGATCAGCCCCACGAGCGACTGCCACGAGGGGAACGGCAGGAAGCAGATGCAGCCGGTGATGAACGCCGCGATGAGTCCGATCCACGGGACACCGCGGGCGTTGGTCCACTCGAAGATCGAGGGCACGTAGCCGTTGCGCGAGAGGCCGTAGGCCACGCGGGAGGAGCCGGTGGTGTAGATGACACCGGTGCCCGCAGGGCTGATGATCGCGTCCAGGTAGATGATCGTGGCCAGCCAGCCGACGCTGACCAGGGTCGCGATCTCGGCGAACGGGCTGGTGAACAGCGTGTAGTAGGCGGCGTGGCTCGTGTCGGTCCAGGTCTTGCCGATCGCGCTTTCAGGCAGCGCCACGATGAACGCCACCTGCAGCAGGACGTAGATGACCGTGCCGATCAGCATCGAGCCGATGATCGCGAACGGGATGTCCCGCTTGGGGTTCTTGGCCTCACCGGCCAGCTGGTCGGCCTGCTCGAAGCCGAGGTAGCTGAAGATGATGCCGCCGGTCGAGACCGCCTCGAGCACTCCCTTGAGCCCGGCCGGCGCGAAGCCGTCTGCGGCGTGGAAGTTGCTCGGCTGGAAGTTCGCGAACGACAGCACGATGATCGTCAGCATCGGAACCGCGATCTTCCACCAGGTCATCGCGCTGTTGGTCGTCGCGAGCAAGCGGACACCCAGGAAGTTGATGGCGGTGAAGATCGCCATCAGGATCACGGCCACCACGATGCCGGTCGTCGTCAGGACGCCGTTCTCGGGCTTCACCCAGCTGTGTGCGAAGTCGTAGTGCTGGGCGTAGGTGATCATCGCCGAGACCTCGATCGGCGCGACGGTCGCGGCCTGGAGCCAGGAGAACCAGCCGAAGGAGGCACCGACGGCACCCCCGAACGCATAGTGGGGGAAGCGCGCGGTGCCCCCGGAGACCGGGAACATCGCCCCGAGCTCGGCGTGGACCAGGGCCAGCACCAGCATGCAGACGGCGCCGATGATCCAGGCGAAGATCACGGCCGGACCGGCGGCGATCAGGCCCTCCTGGGCCCCGAAGAGCCAGCCGGAGCCGATGATGGAGCCCATCGAGGCCCACATGAGGCCGATCAGGCCGATCTCACGCTTCAGCGCGAAGTTGCGCCGCTTGCCTTCCGGTTGACTCGGAGCAGTGTCGACGGACATACAGGAACCTCTCGCCGAGGCTCCCCCGAGCCGGACCCGTTCCAGCCGCCCGAGCGGTTACGTCCCCAGATCCGGTCGATCCGAAACGTCCGACCTCGTCGGCGCCACCAGGAACGCCGGCAGCAGGGCCTGGCTGAGCGGGCCGATCGAGACGGCGTACAGGATCGTGCCGAGGCCCGCGACCCCACCGAGCAGCAGGCCGATCGCGAAGACGGTCAGCTCCATCAGGGTGCGCACCAGGCGCAGCGACCGGCCGGTACGCCGCGCCAGCCCGGTCATCAGCCCGTCGCGCGGGCCGCGGCCGAACTGCGCACCGATGTACGCCGCCGTGGCCACGCCCTGCAGGACGATGCCGGCGACGAGCCAGGAGATCCGTACGCCCATCGCGTCCGGCCTCGAGAGGACGGCCAGGAAGAGGTCGGTGGACAGGCCGATCACGAGGGCGTTCGAGATCGTCCCGAGCCCGGGCATCTCGCGGAGCGGGATCCAGGCCAGCATCACCACGAAGCTGACGATCACCAGTGCCTGCCCGATGTCGATCGGGAAGTGCTTGGTCAGGCCGGAGTGCAGCACGTCCCACGGCGCCAGGCCGAGGTCGGAGCGGACCATCAGCGCGATCGAGAACCCGTACAGCACCAGGCCGACGTAGAGCTGCACGAGCCGACGGGTCAGCCGGCCCGCGCGCAGCTGCGCGATCGGGCCGAGCTCGCTCAGGACGAGAGGCGGCGCGGCGGTGGTCGTGGTCACCGCACCAGAGTGCCGCGAGATTGGACTCCTCATCAAGAGCCAATTGTGAGAGAGTGGCCTGCATGACGGGATCCATTGCCGCGACCCGGCTCGCCACGCTCGCCGGCGAGTTCGACCGCAACCCGGCGTACGCGGGACTCGCGGACACCCTCCGCCTCCTCATCGGCGACGGCCGGGTCGACATCGACCTGCGGCTCCCGAGCGAGCGCGACCTCAGCGTGGCCCTCGCCGTCTCGCGGACGACGGTGACCCGGGCGTACGCGTCCCTCGTCGAGACCGGGTACGCCGTCGCCCGGCAGGGCTCGGGCACCTACACCCGGGTGCCCGGCGGGCGCCGCCAGGCCCTCGACCGGACGCTGACCCCGCACACCGGTGACGACGACGTCGTCGACCTGAGCTGCGCGGCGCCGCCGGCACCGCCCGGGATCGCCGCGGCGTACGCCGACGCGGCGGCGGACCTCCCGGCATACCTCGGCGGACACGGCTACTTCCCCACGGGGCTGCCGTCCCTGCAGGAGGCGATCGCGGGGACGTACGACGAGCGCGGGCTGGCCACGGACCCGGCACAGATCCTGGTGGTCCCCGGTGCACTGTCGGCACTGATGGTGGTCGCCCAGGCCCTGGTCGGCACCCGCGAGCGCGTGCTCGTGGAGTCTCCCGGATATCCGAACGCGCACGCCGCCCTCGCCCGCGCTGGTGCCCGTCGGGTCGCGGTGCCGATGGACGTCGACGGGTGGGACCTCGACGCCGTCGGGCGGGTCGCCCGCCAGGCATCGCCCCGGCTGGCCTACCTCATCCCCGACTTCCAGAACCCCACGGGCAACCTGATGGGCAACGCCCAGCGGGAGCAGTACGCCGCTCTGCTGCGGCGGACGGACACCATCCCGGTGGCCGACGAGTCCCACGTCGCCCTGTGCCTCGACGCCGGCCGGATGCCGCGACCGTTCGCCACGTTCTCCCCCGACACGATCACGTTGGGGAGCGCGAGCAAGAGCCTCTGGGGAGGGCTGCGGGTGGGGTGGATCCGCTCACCGCTCCCCCTGGTCGAGCGCTTGGTGGCCACCCGCGTCGCGCTCGACCTCGGTTCGCCCGTCTACGAGCAGCTGGTCACCGCACGGCTGCTCGAGCACCGCGAGGAGTTCTGGGCAGCGAACCGCGCCCGGCTGCGCGTGCAGCGCGACGCCCTCGTCGAGGCGGTCTCGGAGCGGCTTCCGGGGTGGCGTTTCCGGGTCCCCCGGGGCGGGTTGTCGCTGTGGTGCGAGCTCCCGCCGCACGACCGACGCGGCGGTGCGAGCGCACTCGCCGCGGAGGCCGAGCGACGTGGTGTCGTGGTGTCACCCGGACCGATGTTCGCCGCCGAGGGTGGCCTCGACTCCTTCGTCCGGGTCCCCTTCTCCCGGCCAGCGGACGAGCTCCGCGACGCCGTCGACCGGCTCGCGGACGCGTGGGGGGCCGTCAGCGACGCCACCGACGCGGCACCCGTCCGGCGTACCCGCGTGATGGTCGCCTGACCCCGAGCGGCACGGCCCTCAGACCAGGTCGACCGCGCGCAGCGTGGTCGCGTCGATGGCCTGCTCGATCTCGGCCATGGCCTCACTCGGGATCGCGGAGTCGACCGACAACGCGACGAGGGCGTGGCCGCCCTTGCTGTCACGGGAGACCTGCATGCCCGCGATGTTGACCGTGCTGTCGCCCAGGATCCGGCCGACGGTGCCGACCATCCCCGGGCGGTCCTGATAGGTGAAGAACGCCAGGTGGTCGGTGGGCTCGAGGTCGACCGGGAAGTCGTTGACGGCCACCAGTCGCTCGCGCTGTGCGATGCCGACGAGTGTGCCGCTGACCGAGATCTGTGACCCGTCGGCGAGGGTGCCACGGATCGTGATCAGGTTGCGGTGGTCGGGGCTCTCGCTCTCGGCGACGAGGCGGACGGCGGTGCCCCGCTCGGCCGCGAGCAGCGGGGCGTTCACGTAGGTGACCGGATCCTCGACGACGTCGGTGAAGACACCCTTGAGGGCGGCGAGCTCCAGGACCTTGACGTCGTACTCGCTGATCTCGCCGCGGACCTCGACGTCGATCTGCTGGGCGACCTCGCCGGCCAGCGCGGTGAAGATGCGGCCGAGCTTCTCGGTGAGCGGGATGCCGGGCCGGACATCCTCGGCGATCACGCCACCCTGGACGTTGACGGCGTCGGGCACCAGCTCGCCGCTGAGAGCGAGGCGGACCGACTTGGCGACGGCGATGCCGGCCTTCTCCTGCGCCTCGTCGGTCGACGCGCCGAGATGTGGCGTCGCGACGACGTTGTCCAGCTCGAACAGCGGGCTGTCGGTGCACGGCTCCTGCGCATAGACGTCGACGCCGGCAGCGGCGATGCGGCCCTCCTTGAGGGCGGCGTACAGCGCGGCCTCGTCGACGATGCCGCCCCGGGCGGCATTGACCAGGACCATGGTCGGCTTGGCCTTGGCCAGCTCCTCGACACCGATCAGGCCGATGGTCTCGGGAGTCTTCGGGAGATGGACGCTGACGAAGTCCGACTCCTCGAGCAGGGTGTCGAGGTCGACCAGGCGGACGCCCATCTGCGCGGCCCGGCCGGCCTGGACGTAGGGGTCGTAGGCGATGACGTCCATCCCGAACGCCGTCAGCCGCTGGGCGACGAGGACGCCGATGCGACCGAGCCCGACGATGCCGAGGGTCTTCTCGAACAGCTCGATGCCGGTGAAGCGAGACCGCTTCCACTCGCCGTTGCGCAGCGATGCGTGGGCGGCACTGATCTGGCGGGCGGCGGCGAGGAGCAGACCGATGGCGAGCTCGGCCGCACTGACGATGTTGGAGGTCGGCGCGTTCACGACCATGACTCCCGCGAGCGTGGCGGCTCGCACGTCGACGTTGTCGAGGCCGACCCCGGCCCGCGCCACGACCTTGAGGTTCTTCGCGACCGCGAGCGCCTCGGCGTCCACCTTGGTCGCCGACCTCACCAGGATCGCGTCCGCCTCGACGATCGCGGACAGCAGCTCCGTTCGGTCGGCGCCGTTGCAGCGCCGGATCTCGAAGTCGGGGCCGAGCGCCTCGACGGTGGCGGGGCTGAGCTCCTCGGCGATCAGTACGACGGGCTTGCTCACAACAGCGTGTCCTCGGGTCCGACGGCAGAGGGGAGCACGACGCTGTGCCCGCTCGACTCTACCCGACCGGGAGCAGCGTCCCGAGACCGTCCGGATAGAGGGGCAGCGTGTCTTCGTCGCCCTCGATCGGGGCTCCGATCGGACGCCACTCGACCCACATCGGGACCCCCAATTCGTCGTACCAACCGCCCTCCGGTGGCACCACGTCGCCCTCGGCCAACCGACCGGCGTACACGAAGACGACCTCGTGTCCCAGCTCCCCGTCATAGGTGAAGACGTTCTCGAGGACACCGAGCAGCTCCGGCTCGACCAACGTCGCCTTGAGCTCCTCCGCGATCTCGCGCACGACCGCCGCGATCGCCCGCTCACCCAGCTCGACACCACCGCCGAGCAGCCGGTGGAAGACCCGGTCACCGTCGGGATCGTCCCCGCGGAGGACGGCGTGATGCGTCCCGGCAGCGTTCGGCAGGTAGGCCATCGCCTTGACCCGGATGTACGAGCGGTCGACCATGCCTCGATTCTGCACCCGGCGGCGCGCCTGAGGATCGGCGAACCCCTGCGTCCGGGGTGCACATTGCCTACGGTGTGCGCATGTCAGATCGGGACGGCAGCTCGCGACGCTCTTCGTGGTGCTCGTCGTCGGCGTGCTCGCGGTGACCGGCTACCTCGCCTGGCGCGTCTACCAGACGCCTCGACATCCCGACGAGGCAGGCGAGGTCGCGACGAAGATGACCGACGTGACGGTGTGGCCGGGGGTGGCGACGCCTCGGTGTGTCAGCAGATGCGCAACTTCACCTCCGAGGACGCGCTCGACGAGGCGCTGGCCCGGTGCACCGTCGTGGCCGGTCGAGCCGCTGCGGCCAACGGCGTGGGCTGGCTCGGGATCCGGGATCTCCGCGGTCACCGACACCGACCTCCACCGTTCCTCCGGCTCTGTGACCGTCAGCGGGACCCTGATCACGTCCGGCCCTCAGCTCCCCACGACGTTCCGCTGGCCGGTCACCTTCGTGGACGGGCACTGGTACATCGACGGCGGCGCCGACGTGGACGTCGGCTGACTCGTCGTCAGGTGAAGAGGGCCTGGCCGACGTGCTCGCCGGGGCTCGTGCCGGGAGGTACGGCGAAGATCGCGGAGCTGGTGAACTGGAGGTACTCCATCATCGCGTCGCTGCCGGCCATCTTCGTCTGCAACGGGATGAAGTGGGTGCGTGGGTCGCGGACGTAGGCGATGAAGAACAGCCCGGCATCGAGGCCGCCGAGCGCGTTCGAGCCGTCGACGAAGTTGTAGCCCCGACGCAGGATCCGACTGCCGTCGTTGCGCTCGGGACTCACCACGGCCACGTGCGAGTCGACCGGGATCAACGGACCGTCGCTGCCCTTCACCGAGAGGTCGAGCGGGGTGAACTCGGTGCCGCCGGAGAGCGGAGCACCCGAGCCCTTCGTCCGCCCGATCACGTCCTCCTGGGGCTGGAGACCCTGGCGGTCCCAGGTCTCGATGTGCATGTTGATCCGGCGCGCGACCAGGTAGGACCCGCCCGCGAGCCAGGCCTGGTCGTCGTCGGGCGCGACCCAGACGTAGCGGTCGAGGGCGTCGGCCTCCTCCGCCTTGACGTTGAGCGTGCCGTCCTTGAAGCCGAACAGGTTGCGTGGAGTGGACTGCGAGGTCGAGGTGGTCGACGTACGCCCGAAGCCGAGCTGGGACCAGCGCACCGCGACGGTCCCGAAGCCGATCCGGGCGAGGTTGCGGATCGCGTGCACCGCCACCTGGGGGTCCTCCGAGCAGGCCTGCACGCAGATGTCGCCGCGCGACTTCGCCGGGTCGAGCTGGTCACCGGAGAAGTGCGGCAGGTCTCGCAGCGCCTCGGGCTGACGGTCTGCCAGGCCGAACCGGTCGCGGCCGTCCGCGTCCCGGAACAGTCCGGGACCGAAGCCGAAGGTCAGGGTGAGACCACCCGGCGTCAGCCCGATCGCCTCCCCCGTGTCGTCGGGCGGCACCAGCGGGGCACCGTCGGTGGGCCCGACGGGACCGGCCGGCAGCCCCTGGGTCATCCGGTCGGCCGCGGTGGTCCATGCCTTCAGCAGCGACACCAGCTGCGCGCGCGAGCGCGTCGTGACGTCGAACGCGGCGAAGTGCAGGCGGTCCTGGGCCGGCGTGACGATCCCGGCCTGGTGCTCGCCGCGGAACGGGTACGTCGTCGGGGCGCCGGCGGCCGCGTCGCCACTCGTCGGCGCTTTGTCGTCGCCGTACCACGCGCCGGCGGCGAAGCCGGCCGCGACGCCGGCGACACCGGCCGTGCCGCCGATCAGGCCGCGGCGCGAGACGTTGAGCTCGGGGATGGGTGCCTCCTCCTGGGCCTCAGGGCAGCACGGCTGCCGTCAGGTGGGACAGCGGCTCCGACAGCGCGTTCACGGCGTCGGCCAGCTGCTTGATCTCGGCCTTGCTCAGGTCGGTGTACAAGCGGTATCCGCCGCCCACCCTCTGCTGGGCGAGCAGGTGGTCGATGTCGGCGAACCGCTGGGTCAGCGTCTTGGCCAGGGCGGGGTCGCGCTTCTCGAGGATCGGCTTGACGTCCTCGAAGGCGACCTGCGCACCCTTGACGTTCGCCGCGAAGTCCCAGATGTCGGTGTGCGACCAGTACTCCTCCTCGCCGGTGACCTTGCTCGTCGCGACCTCCTCCATCAGACCCGACGAGCCGTTGGCGATCTGGTCGGTGGTGAAGGTGAGCGAGCGGATCCGGTCGCGCACGGTGGTGACGTTCTCGAGCAGGTCCTCGCCGTAGAACTTCCGCTGCTCCATGCTCAGCGGCCGGTAGCCCTGGGCGCGCTGCGGCCAGAGGTCCTTCTCGATCCGGTGCCAGCCGGTCCACTTCTGACCCTTGGTCAGGTCCGCCTCGCGGGCGTCGGTCTTCGGGTCGAGGTTGCCGAACGACTCGGCCACGGTCTCGATCGACTCCCAGTGGAAGCGGGCCCGCGGGTAGAGCCGGCGCGCCAGGTCGTCCTTCCCCTGCTCGTACGCCGTCACGAACCGCTGTGTCTGGGCGACCAGCAGGTCGGCCTGGTGCTGCACCCAGACGCGGTACTGGTTCTGTGCCCGGCTGATCAGAACTGCATCCCCGGACGGGGCCTTGGAGCCGGCGGCGGGCTTGGTGATCGTGAAGTCCGCACGGATGCCCTGGCCCGCCATCCCGGGACGGCACGCGGTCTGATAGCTGCCCTGGCCCGCCGTCACGATCAGCTTGCCCTGCAGGCCGGGTCCGATGTTCTCGACCTCGCCGACGATGCGCTTGCCGTCGGCGGAGTAGAGGTAGAACTCGGTGACCTTGGAGCCGGAGTTGCTGACGTTGAACGTCAGGTTTCCCGCGGGCGCCGTCTCGGCCGAGACGTCACAGGAGTCGTCGGAGGAGGTGACCGAGATCGGCCCGCCGGCCCCGGCAGAGCCACTGGAGTCGGTGGTGTTGGAGGTGCACGCGGCCAGGAACGGGGCTGTCACCAGGGCGGCCACCGGCAGGACGAAGCGCATCGGGGTCTCCTTCAGGAAGCGGGAACGGGAACGGGTCCGGTGTCGGTCGGTCGAGATCAGGCCGGCTGCTTGTCTCGCGGCTGGGGTGTGGCCGGTGTCGGCGCCGCTCCGGAACGGCGTACGCCGCGCAGGAAGAGCGTCATCGTGATGACGAGGTACGCCGTCCAGACGCCCGCCTGAAGCCAGGTGGTCTGCGGCGAGAAGTTGAAGACGCCCTTGAGCAGCGCGCCGTACCAGCTGCCCTCGTCGACGTGCGAGGAGACGTCGAAGGCCAGTGAGTTCAGGCCGGGCAGGATCCCCGCCTCCTGCAGGTCGTGGAAGCCGTAGCCGAGGACGCCGGCGGCCACGACGATGAGGAACGCCCCGGTCCACGTGAAGAACTTGGTCAGGTTGATCTTCACCGCGCCGCGGTAGAGCAGGTAACCCAGCGCGACGGCGGTTGCGATGCCCAGCACGGCGCCGGTGATCGGCTGCCACGCCGGCACCGTCGACACGGTGTGCACGCCGGTGGCGGTCTGCGTCGCGGCCCAGAGGAAGAGCGCGGTCTCCAGTCCCTCTCGTCCCACGGCGAGCGCGGCCACCAGGACCAGCGACCATCGGCCGGCCTCGGCTGCCTTGTCGATCTGGCCGCGCAGCTCGCCGGCGAGGCCCCGAGCCGCTCGACGCATCCAGAAGATCATCCAGGTCACGAAGCAGACGGCGATGATCGACAGGGTGCCGCCGATCGCCTCCTGGGCCTGGAAGGTGAGGCCCCGCGGGCCGTAGGTCAGGAGCGCCCCGAACCCCAGGCTGACCAGGACGGCGAAGCCGACGCCCGCCCAGATGCGAGGCACCAGGTGGGTGCGCCCGGACTTCACCAGGTAGGCGATCAGGATCGTCACGACCAGCGAGGCCTCGAGTCCCTCACGCAGACCGATCAGGTAGTTGCCGAGCATGGCCGACACTGTACGACAAGCGAGTTAGGTATGCCTAACCTACCCTGCCCGGTTCATGAGGGCCCGCGAACGTCGGAGTCGCGGACCACCCGTCGAATTCTGGGGTTATCATGGGGTTATAGAGGGAAGAAGGGACCCGATGTCACCGAAGATCAACGTCTACCTGCCCGACGACCTCGCCCACGAGGTGAAGGCCTCGGGCATCCCCGTGTCGGCGATCTGCCAGCAGGCACTCGCGGACGCCGTGGCGCAGAGCGAGACCGGGAGGCCGGCTCCGGCGGGTATCGCGGCGGGCGACGACCTCGAGCGCAGCTTCACCAAGCGCGCCTACGGCGTGCTCGCCGACGCCGAGAAGGCGGCGGAGTCCGCCGGGCACCCGGCCACGAGCGTGGACCTGATGTCGTCCGTCGTGGAGTCCAACGGCCTCGCCGTCACGGTGCTCTCGGCCGCGGACATCGTCCCGGAGGACGTGGTCGACGAGCTGCGGGGCCGGGCCAAGGACGGCGGCCAGGCCGACCCCCTCGAGACCGTCGCCCAGCGAGCCGTCGAGCAGGCGCGCGGGCTGGGACACACCTACGTCGGCACCGAGCACCTGCTGCTCGCGATCACGGCCGGGCCTCGGCGCGAGCTCGCCGCCAAGACCCTGCGCGACATGGGCATGACCCACGAACGCGCCCTGCACGGTGTGGTGACCGCGTTGTCGGCGTACGAGTACGCCCGCGACACGCTCACCTTCAGCGGGATCTCCTCCCCCATCCGGGCAGCCCTCGAGGACATCCGGTCACGGCTCGCCCGGCTCGAGGACCGGCCTGTCACCGGATCCTGACGACCAGCTCACCGTGCGGGATCGAGATCCAGCCGTCGGGGTCCCGCGCCCAGGCGAGCCACGTCTCGGCGACCTCACCCAGCTCCTCCCGAGTCGCTCGACCCTCGCGCACCAGCTGCTCGGCGAGCGCCGAGCCGGTCACCCGGTCGGCCCACATGCTTCCCCACCAGCCGCGCGCCTCTACGGTCGCGAAGCACCACGTGCTCGAGGTCGCGGTGATGTCCTCGAGGCCGGCCGCGTGCGCCCACGCCAGCAGGCGACGGCCGGCATCCGGCTCGCCACCGTTCGCCCGGGCGGCATCTCGGTACAGCGCGAGCCACCGGTCGAGCCCGGGCAGCTCGGGGTACCACGCGAACGCCGAGTAGTCGCTGTCACGCACGCCGACCACTCCCCCGCTCCGGGTCACCCGGGCCATCTCGCGCAGGGCGGCCACCGGGTCCGCGACGTGCTGGAGCACCTGGTGGGCGTGCACGACGTCGAACTCGTCGTCGGCGAGGTCGAGGTCATGGACGTCGCCGACCCGGACGTCGACCGGCGTGACTCCCTGCCGCTCGAGCTCGACGCGCGTCAGGTGCGCCGCCTCGTCGTTGATCTCGAGGGCGACGACCTCGCGGACCCGTCGGGCGAGGTCGGCGGTGATCGTTCCCGGGCCCGAGCCGATGTCGAGCAGCCGGTCCGTGGGGGTCAGGTACGGCAGGAGGTACGCCGCGCTGTTCTCCGCGGTCCGAGTCCGGTGCGAGCGCAGCACGCTCTCGGCGTGCCCGTGGGTGTAGGTCATCCGCTCAGGCCTGGGCGAGTCCGGCTCAGTGCTCGAGCGGCGCGGACGGCGGCGGGTCGGGCAGCAGGTCCTCCAGGCGCAGCTCCAACACCCGGCACAGCGCGAGCAAGGTGGACAGACGTGGGTTGAGCGGTGACCCCGGCCGCGACTCGCCCTTCTCGAACTTCTGATAGGTGTACGACGCGATGCCGGCCAGGTGAGCGGTCCTCTCCTGGCTCAGACCGCGTCGTTCTCGAGCGCGCTGGAGCCGGACCCCGATGTCGCGGCCGAACTCCTCCCAGGTCGGTTCTGCTCGTCGCTGCCTCGCCATGCCGACGATTGTGCTGGGCCGACGTACCTCGCGTGGACATACTCGTATGGCAATTCACAGATGCTCGGCCCTCACCTGTGGACAACCGGTCGAACGCCCGGCCGGATGTCGGACACCGCCTCTAGCGTTCCCGACGGGGTCCGATGGACGGGGGCAGGATGCAGCACCACGCCGACGACAACAACGCGACACACGGCTGCCCGCCCTGGTGCCGGCGCGACCACCGACCGGGGCTGCACCCCGACGACCAGCACCACGCGAGTGCGTCCCGACGCGTCCCGCTGGTCACCGGCAACCCGGCGCTCGACCGCGATGACCTCGCGGTCGCCGATGCCGTGATCGTGCGCCTGCTGCGCCCCACGCACTCCGACGTCACGTGGCTGGAGGTGGTCAGCGAGGAGGGTCGCAGCGTCCGCCTGATCAGCACAGTGGACTCCGCACGCCGGCTGCTCACCGTCCTGCACGAGCTCGTCTCCGACGCGTCGTCCTGATTGTCCACAGATCGCACACACCATCTATACATGCCCATCTTGGTATGCCACGATGCCGTCATCGGAGAACGTTCCGACGATCTCGGGAAAGGACCCTGCGATGACCACCACACCGCGCGCCCGTCGGGTGCGCACCCTCGTCGCCCTACCGGTGGCGTTGGCTCTCACGTTGCTGACACCCGCCGTGTCGTCGGCCCAGCACGCCGACCACGTGCCGCGGGCCAAGCACCGGATCCTGGGCCGGCACCTCACCAATCACCACACCCATATGGAGACCTGGATCGTGGGCTACTACCACTACCGTCGCCGGGTGCACATCCACGGCCACCTGCGGGCCAAGCGGTTCTACGGCCTGCGGGTCTCCGCCCAGCGCTGCGACCGCCGGCACTGCTGGGGTCCCGCGGTCCACGGGAAGCTGTGGTCGCCACACCAGCCCGGCCGACCGCTCCGGCACTCCCGCTCGGTCGCCCGGAGCGCTGCCACGGCTCGGGGCGACATCTGCCTCCAGGGCACCACGACCTGCGCCGCCCCGTGGAACTGGTTCGCGAAGTTCATCGACACGCGGCAGCGCGAGCTGATCCATCGCTTCGTCGCTCCATGCGCGAAGGGCGGCCTCGAGGGTGGTGGGGTGGTGGCGGCGACGGACCTGTCGGCCCGCATCCTGCTCGAAGGAGGCGTGTTGACCGCGGCCCGGGCCGGCACGATCTTCGGTGGTCCACCCGGCATCGCCCTCGGCGCCCTCAGCGGGTGCATGGTCGGCGAGGCCTCCGGCGGCCTGCACACGGTGAAGGCATTGGTCGACAGGCTCAACCCGTTCGACCTGACGGCTCAGCCGCGTGCCTAGGTTCGAGCGGCTCCGGGGCAGTCGGATCACGCTGGAGGTCGTGTCCTGGACGATCGGGATCGTCGTGGTGCTCGTGCTGTCCCTGCTGATCAGCGGGCTCGCCGACCGCCTCGGTCTGCCGTGGCCCTGAGCACGGTCCGAGGCCCAGCACGGAGGTGGCGCCACCTCCGTGCTGCGGCATGAGTCCAGGGCCAACTCGGGCCCACGACCACGACCGGTGCGCAGAGAAATCATGGCCGGCATCTCGAGCCGAGTGTCGAAACCCGTCCGTCCTCTTCGTTGTCCTCATGAAGGCGCCACCAAGGCAGCCTGTAGCCACGAAAGGGATCCAGTCGTGAACACTCTCCTCGAGCAGATCGCCCAGCAGCAGAACCAGGCGTTGTCCGAGCGCATCAGCAACGGGCGCTTCCAGATCGAGTACAGCCCGCGCGCACGCAACGGGTGGAGGCAGCACCTCCGCCGTGGCGCCCACACGCGTGACGCCTGACACCACGTCCTCGCGGTCCGGCCGCGTGGCTCAGCGGGTGGCGGTGCCTTCGGTGTAGTCGCTGTCGTACGACTTCACCCAGGCCATGAGCTTGCGGAGCTCGCGACCGGTTTCCTCGATCGGGTGCTGCTCGCCCTTGGCGCGCAGGGCCTCGAACTCCGGGCCGCCCGCGTCTTGGTCATCGATGAAGCGCTGGGCGAAGGAGCCGTCCTTGATCTTGGTCAGCACCGACCGCATGTTGTCCTTCACCCGCTCGTCGATCACCAGCGGGCCGGACACGTAGTCGCCGTACTCCGCGGTGTCGGAGACCGACCAGCGCTGCTTGGCGATCCCGCCCTCGTACATCAGGTCGACGATCAGCTTCAGCTCGTGGAGGCACTCGAAGTAGGCGACCTCCGGCTGGTACCCGGCCTCGGTGAGCACCTCGAAGCCGTACATCACCAGCTGCGAAGCACCCCCGCACAGCACCGCCTGCTCGCCGAAGAGATCGGTCTCGGTCTCCTCGGTGAACGTCGTCCGGATGCCGCCGGCGCGCAGCCCGCCGATCGCCTTGGCGTAGGACAGGGCGACGTCCCAGGCCTTGCCCGACGCGTCCTCCTCGACCGCGACCAGGACGGGTACGCCGCGGCCGTCGACGTACTCACGACGCACGAGGTGACCGGGTCCCTTGGGGGCGATCATGATGACGTCGACGCCCTCGGGCGGGGTGATGTACCCGAACCGGATGTTGAAGCCGTGACCGAAGACGAGGGTGTCGCCCGGCGTGATGTTGGGCTCGATGGCCTCGGCGTACAGCTTCCGCTGTGCGGGGTCGGGCGCGAGGACCACGATCACGTCGGACTCCTCGACCGCCTCCGCGGGCGTCAGGACGCGCAGGCCCTCGGCCTCCGCCTTCGCCCGCGATGCCGATCCCTCGAGCAGACCGACGCGGACGTCGACCCCCGAGTCGCGCAGCGACAGGGCGTGCGCGTGTCCCTGGCTGCCGTAGCCGAGGACCGCGACGTTCTTCCCCTGGATCACGGACAGATCGGCGTCGTCGTCGTAGAACATCTGGGCCACGGTGGGCTCTCCTTCGTGGGTGTCCCGACGCGGTGTCGGGCTGGGTCAGGGCTCGGTCAAGATTTCGGGTGGTGCTGGTCAGGATCCCGCAGCCGTCGCGACCGAGATCGGACGGGGGGTGCGCTCGCTGATCGAGCGGGACCCGCGGCCGATCGCGACCACGCCCGACTGGACGAGCTCCCGGATGCCGAACGGCTCGAGCACCCGGCGGAAGTCGCTCAGCTTGTCGGCGTTGCCGGTCACCTCGATGGTCACCGCGTCGGGTGCCACGTCGACGACCTTCGCCCGGAAGAGCTGGACCGCGTCGATCACCTGGCCGCGAGTGGCTGCGTCCGCACGCACCTTGACCAGCATCAGCTCGCGGTTGACCGAGAGCGGGCCCGTCGAGCTCCACGATCTTGATCACCTCGATCAGCTTGTTCAGCTGCTTGGTGACCTGCTCCAGCGGGGAGTCCTCGACGTTGACCACGATGGTCATCCGCGAGATCTCGGTGTGCTCGGTCGGTCCCACGGCCAGCGACTCGATGTTGAAGCCACGGCGGCTGAAGAGCCCCGCGATCCGGGCGAGGACACCGGGCTTGTTCTCGACGAGCACCGACAAGGTGTGAGTGGTCATGGCTAGATGTCGTCCTCGTCGAACTGGGGAGCCAGGTCCCGGGCGTACTTGATGTCGTCGTTGCTGGTGCCGGCCGCGACCATCGGCCACACCATCGCGTCACGGTGCACCCGGAAGTCGACCACGACGGGGCGGTCGTCGATCGCCATCGCCTTCTCGATCGTCGCATCGACGTCGTCGGGCGAGTCACAGGCCAGGCCCTCGCAGCCGTAGGCGTCGGCGAGCTTGACGAAGTCCGGGACGCGCTTGGAGTCGAGATCGGTGTTGGAGTAGCGCTCGTTGTAGAAGAGCGTCTGCCACTGACGCACCATGCCCAGCGACTCGTTGTTGATGATCGCGACCTTGATCGGGATCTCGTTGATGGTGCAGGTGGCGAGCTCCTGGTTGGTCATCTGGAAGCAGCCGTCGCCGTCGACGGCCCAGACCGTGGCCTCGGGGCGGGCGACCTTCGCGCCCATCGCGGCCGGGAGGGCGTACCCCATGGTGCCGAGGCCACCGGAGTTGATCCAGGTGCGCGGGTGCTCGAAGTCGATGTAGTGGGCCGCCCACATCTGGTGCTGCCCCACTCCCGCGCAGTACACGGTCTCCGGGCCGGAGATCGCGCTGAGCCGCTCGAGGACGTACTGCGGCGCGAGACTCCCGTCGGCCGGGGTGTCGTAGGCGACCGGGTAGCGCTGCTTGATGCCGATGATGTAGTCGACCCACTGCTCGTAGTCACCGGTGCGGCCGGCGGCGGACTCGGTGCGCAACAGCGTGGTGAGGTCGGCGATGACCTCGCGGCAGTCGCCCACGATCGGTACGTCGGTGATGCGGTTCTTGCCGATCTCGGCCGGGTCGATGTCCGCGTGGATGATCAGCGCGCCCGGGGCGAACGAGTCGAGGTTCCCGGTGACCCGGTCGTCGAACCGGGCGCCCAGGGAGATGATCAGGTCGCTGCGCTGCAGTCCCGCGACCGCGGCGACGGTGCCGTGCATGCCGGGCATCCCGAGGTGCTGAGGGTGGCTGTCGGGAAGGGCTCCGCGCGCCATCAGGGTCGTGACGACCGGGATGCCCGTGAGGTTCGCCAGCTCCAGCAGCTCGCGCGAGGCGCCGGCCCGGATCGTGCCGCCGCCGACGTAGAGCACGGGCCGCTTGGCGTCGAGGATCAGCCGGACGGCTTCCTTGATCTGCTTGGCGTGCGGCCGGGTGACCGGGTGATATCCGGGCAGGTGCAGCTCACTCGGCCAGGAGAACGTCGTCGTCGCCTGGAGGGCCGACTTCGCGATGTCGACCAGCACCGGGCCGGGACGCCCCGTCGAGGCGATGTGGAACGCCTCGGCCACGGTGCGCGGGATGTCGCCCGGGTCGGTGACCAGGAAGTTGTGCTTGGTGACGGGCATCGTGATGCCACGGATGTCGGCCTCCTGGAACGCGTCCGTCCCGATCGAGCTCGCGCCGACCTGACCCGTGATCGCCACGATCGGCACGGAGTCCATGTGGGCGTCCGCGAGCGGCGTCACCAGGTTGGTCGCGCCCGGACCCGAGGTGGCCATGCAGACGCCGACAGCACCGCTGGCCGCGGCGTACCCCTGGGCGGCGTGTCCCGCGCCCTGCTCGTGCCGGACCAGGATGTGCCGGATCGAGGAGTCCATCAGGGGGTCGTACGCCGGGAGGATCGCGCCGCCCGGGATGCCGAAGATGTGCCGCGTCCCCGCCGCCTCCAACGACCTGATCAAGCTCGCCGCGCCGTTCGTCGTCGCGTCCGCCTGCTGGGTCATGACCGTGTCCTGTCTCTGCCGTGCCGGTGTGTCGGAGTCGTGGGAACAAAAAACCCCTCGGCCGAGGTCGGCGAGGGGCGACGCGGGGACGAGCCTGGGCTCAACCCGCGCGTCGGGCGCGTACGAGGAGGTGCGTGTCCTGGGTGCGCATGCGACCACGGTCCCCGGCGCGGATCCCGACCGTCAAGCGCGTCGGTCGGCCGTCCCGCATGCTGGGACAGCCGTCTCACGCCTCGCCTCAGTCGCGTCCTTCGCCCGAGGTGATGCAGGCCCGGTTGCCGTGGGGGTCGGCCAGCACCCAGAACCGCGGGGCGTACTCGTCGGTGACCAGGGTCCCGCCGGCCTCGAGCCCGGCCGCCACCCGCAGCTGGACGACCTCCGGCGGCACGCGGATGTCGAGGTGGAAGCGCTGCCGGGGCTCCTCGTGAGGTTCGGTCTGCTGGAGCCACAGCGTGGGCTGCACGCCGGCGAGGTCCCGCATCTCCTCCTGGATGTGCGGGTGGTCGGTCATCCCGAGCACGGCACGCCAGAACGGCTTGATCGCCTCGGGGTCGGAGGTGTCGAGCCCGATCTCGACCACGGACGTGGCGGTCGGGTCGGCCTCGACGCCGAGATCGGCGGCGGCGGCGCTGATCTGGCGGGCGAGGTCGATGTCGCGTGAGGTCACGCCGAAGACGTCGTGGCTGAACAGGGTGACGTTGACGTGCGGATAGCGCAGATCGACGTCGGGATGGTGGTTGGCCGCCTCGGCGAGCTCGCCGATCCGGTTCACCAGCCGGAGCCCGGTCGCGAAGTCACCGGTCTTGAAGCGGGTGCGCAGCGCCTCGAACAGCTGGCGCCAGTCGGACAGACCGGCCGCCTCGACCTCGGCGAACGACAGGGTCTCGCTGGGTGCCATACCTCCACCTTGCACCCCCGCCGAGGCCGACCCCACGCCGGGGCCGTGATCGTCAGTCGAGGGAGGCCATCACCTGGCGCACCGCGTCCATCCCCCGCTCCAGCTCGTCGAACGACGTGGAGAGCGGCGACAGACCGATCCGCAGGCCGCCGGGGTCGCGATAGTCGGGGATCACGTCGCGCTCCCACAGCGCCCGCACCACCTCCTGCATCCGGGGATGGTGGAGCGTCACGTGTCCTCCCCGTCGAGCGGGGTCCCGGGGGGACCTCACGGTCACGTCGTACGGCGCGAGGTGCTCGTCGGCGAGCTCGACGGCGTACGTCGTGAGCTGCTCGGACTTCTTGCGCACCGCGTCGATCCCCGCCTCGTCGATGAGCGCGACCATGTCCTGGATCGCCAGCATCCCGACGACGGCCGGCGTGCCGGAGAGGAAGCGACGGATGCCGGCCACGGGGACGTAGTCCGGCCCCATCAGGAACGGGTCGGTGTTGCCCATCCAGCCCTGGATCGGCTGGGCGAACGACTCGAGGTGCCGCTCGGCGACGTAGCAGAACGCCGGGGACCCGGGCCCGCCGTTGAGGTACTTGTAGGTGCAGCCCGCGGCCAGGTCGACCTCCCACGCGTCGAGCTCGCCCGGGACGGACCCGGCCGAGTGGCACAGGTCCCACAGGACGAGCGCGCCGGCATCGTGGGCGACGCGGGTGATCGCCGGGACGTCGGCGACCCAGGACGAGCGGTACGAGACGTGGCTCAGCGCCACCAGGGCCGTCTGCTCGCCCACCGCCGCCGCGACCTGGTCGACGGTGGCGCCGGCCGCGGTGTCGACGTCCAGCCAGCGCAGCGTGAGGCCGCACTCCTCGGCCACGCCCATGGCGAGGTAGCGGTCGGTCGGGAAGTTGTCGCGGTCGATCACGATCTCGGTCCGGCCGGGCCGGGCGGCGACGGCCGTCCGCATCAGCTTGTAGAGCAGCACCGTCGTGGAGTCGCCGACCGCGATCTGGCCCGGCGCGGCGCCGAGGCAGACCCGACCCAGCTCGTCCCCGAGCGAGAGCGGCAGGTCGAACCAGCTCTCGTCCCAGCCCCGGATCAGCCGGCCGCCCCACTCGTCCTCGACGAAGGTGCGCATCCGCTCGCCCGTGACCGTCAGTGGGCCGGCCGAGAGAGTTCCCGTCGAGGTAGACCAACGGTTCGCTCGTGCCGACGAACCGCGCACGCAACGGTGCCAGTGGGTCGGCGTCGTCCATCGAGTGGCTCATGCCGTCAGTCTCGCGCACGTCCCCGGGAGGGGCACGCCGCGGCACTACGCTCGGCCGCGTGACGTCCGCGCGCTCCTGGCACCGGATCACCGCCGGCGTCGCTCTGGTGGCACTTGTCCTCCAGCTCGTCCTGATCGTCCAGGGCGGGCGGGTGCTCTCGGAGACCTACCCGCCCAACCTGATCGAGCGGCTGCTCCGCTACGTCGCCTACTTCACCGTCGAGAGCAACCTCCTCGTCCTGGTCACGACGGCCGCGCTCGCCCGCGATCCGGCGTACGACGGCCCACGCTGGCGGGTGCTCCGGGTCGCCGCCGTCAGCGGAATCACCGTCACCGGACTCGTGCACTGGTTCCTGCTCCGTCCGCTGCTCCACCTCGACGGCGCCGACCTCGTGGCCGACCGCCTGCTGCACGTCGTCGTCCCCGTCCTGGCGTTCGTCGGCTGGCTGCTGTTCGGGCCACGTCCGCGCATCGACTGGCCGACCTGCCTGCGAGCGGCCGTCTGGCCGATCGGCTGGCTGGTCGTGATGCTCGTGTCCGGCGCGCTGACCGGGTGGTATCCCTACCCGTTCCTGGACCACCGCCTGCACGGGTGGGGCCACGTGGCGGTCGTCTGTGCGGGGATCTTCGTGTTGTTCTTCGCCCTCTTCGCGGCCCTGCGGGAGTACGACCGGCGCCGCGCGCCGGCACCGGTCACTGGAAGCTGACGAAGCTCACCGCGGGCTTGATCCGGCGTACCTCGCGTGCGGAGAAGCGGTGGATGTCCACCTGGTAGAAGAGCTTGAACCCCTGCCGGAACTGCTGCGGCCGCGCGATCGCGTGGTACGTCGCCAGCTTCTGGCCACGGGTGCCGAACCCGTCGGTGTGCTGCACCATCGCCAGCCCCGGCCGGTGCACGATCTTCCGGATGTCGGGCAGCATCGAGAGCCGGAACTGGTGGATCACGAAGAGCTTCTGCGGCAGGCCCTCGCGCTCGACCAGGCGCGACAGCCAGAGGGAGGTGCGGTTCACCTCGGCGGCCCGCACCGACCCGATCACGTTGGCCGGGACCTGGTGCGGTCCCATCCGCCACTCGGGGTCGATCGCCAACCCGACCCACGGCTTCTTCAGCGCCCACGTCCACCGCTTGGCGATGGCGGGGAACGGCGAGCGGCCGGTCTGGATGTCCAGCAGGAGCAGCGCCCCGTGCCGGTGGGCGGCGGTGACGTACTGCTGGACCAGCGCACGCGGGATGTCGTGGCTGTAGTCGTGGTCCGGGCCCGGAGAGCGGTCCGCGACGCTGACGATCAGCTCGTAGACGGGCTGGATCTGCTCGCCCGCCTCACGGAACGGCCGTGCCGCGTGCATCAGGCGGCGCTGCATGGTGTCGGGGTCGGTGGCCCCGAGGACGCCCATGGCTCCCGTCTGGGCCGTGCCGTAGTAGGCGACCAGGAAGCGGTGATGGCCGAAGACCTTCTCGCCACCTCCGGGCAGCTGCGGCATCGGCGCGATGGCCGGCCCGGCGGGCTCGACGTACGACGGGACGTGCGCGCCGACGGTGTCGTGCGTCGCGGCCGAGCTGGGTGACGTCGAGGGCGTCGAGCCCGGGAGCGACGACGAGCCTCCGGGGTCGGACGGGGTCGCGGAGGACGAGCCGGCCACCGGTGCGGCGCTGGCCGGCGGGGTGTCATCGCCGAGATGGCCGAGGATGCCCCCCAGCAGGATCAGCACGCAGATCCCGACCAGGGCGATCGCGAGTGGTGAGCTCAGACGGGATCTCAGCTCCGGGCTCACCACGCCTGTGTGACGTCTGAGCGCCTCACGCAGTTGTCGGCGCGCGGAAATCGGCACGGCCCTCCCTCATGGGCCGGACGCACGGATGGCGGCCGGGTCGACGACCAGTCTGGGGTCCTGCATAGCACCCAGGAGCCGACCGTCGGTCTTCATGCCCGGTCCGTCTCGCAGATCGGCCACGAGGCAGGTGACGTTGTCGCGACCACCGGCCGCCAGCGCGAGGTCGACCAGGCTGCGTGCCGCCTCGTCGGGGTCAGCGACGGCCAGGGCCCCGACGATGTCGGACTCGGGGACGAAGTCGGTGAGCCCGTCGCTGCAGAGCAGCAGCCGGTCCCCCACCACCAGGTCGAGCTCCTCGAGAGCCGGCTCGACGGCCTCGTCCGCGTTGACCGAGCGTAGGACCACGTTGCGGAACGGATGCGCGGGCACCTGGTCGGGCCGGAGGTCTCCCTGGTCGATCAGCAGCTGCACCAGCGTCTGGTCGGTCGAGAGCCTGCCCAGCTCACCGGCGCGCAACAGGTAGGCCCGGGAGTCGCCCACGTGCACCAGGGTCACGCGGTCGTCGCGTGCCAGCACCGCGGTGAGCGTGGTGGCCATCCCCTGCCGGGCCTCGTCGTCGCGGGTCCCTCGCTGGAGCTCGCGGTGCGCCGCCGCGACCGCCTGGGTGAGCAGGGTCGCGCCGTCCAGGTCCGGGCGCCCCATCGCCAGCGCGGTGACGACGTACGTCGTGGTGGCGGACGCGACCTCGCCGGCAGCGGCGCCGCCCACACCGTCGGCGACGAGCTGGAGGTACGGCCCGGCGAAGCCGGCGTCCTCGTTGTGCTCGCGGACGAGGCCCACGTGGGAGGCGGCTCCGTAGGCGAAGTGCAGCATCCGTCGCTCCTTCCTGGGCGGTCGGTGCGTCCTGGGACGCCTCGTGACCCGGACAGGTTGTCGACGGCTCCGCCGGATGACGAGCAGAGTGTCGTCATGGAAGCCAGATCCGCCGCGCTGGACCGTGCCCGCGAGCATGCCATGGCCTGGTTGGCCACGTTGGACGAACGCCCGGTGCCACCCAGCGCCGACGGCGACGAGATCGCGCGCCGGCTGGGAGACCTTCCCGACGGACCCACCCCCGCGGCCCAGGTCGTCGACCTGCTCGCCGAGGCGTGCGAGCCCGGGCTGGTCGCGATCCCGTCCGGCCGCTTCTTCGGGATGGTGATCGGCGGCGCCCTGCCGGCCGCGCTCGGTGCCGACTGGCTGACGTCGGCCTGGGACCAGAACGTCGGGCTCCGCGCCGTGACGCCCGCCGGGTCGGCGGCCGAGGAGGTGGCCGGGCGCTGGCTGCTCGACCTGCTCGGCCTCCCGCCGGGCTCGGCCGTCGGCTTCGTCACCGGCGGCACCATGGCCAACTTCACCTGTCTGGCGGCCGCACGCGACACGGTCCTGCGTCGCGCGGGCCACGACGTCACTCGCGGTCTGGCGTCGCTGCCACGCGTGCGCGTCCTGGTCGGCGCCGAGCGGCATCCCTCGGTCGACCTGCCGCTGCGGTTCCTCGGCCTCGGCGCTCCGGACGTCGTACCGGCGGACGAGCGGGGGCGGATCCGTGCGGACGCACTCGCGGATGCGCTGGCGGCCGGCGACGGTCCGACGGTCGTGGTCCTCCAGGCCGGCAACATCCACTCCGGCGACTTCGACCCGTTCGCGGAGACCGTGACGGCGGCGCACGAGCACGGGGCGTGGGTCCACGTCGACGGCGCCTTCGGGCTGTGGGCGGCGACGTCGCCCGCGGTGGCGCGAGGCGCTCGTCGGACTCGCCGACGCCGATTCCTGGGCGACCGACGCGCACAAGACCCTGAACGTGCCGTACGACTCGGGGCTGGCCATCGTGCGGGACGCCGACGCACTGGCGACCTCGATGGCGATGCACGGTGACTACCTGATGCAGGCCTCGGGCGACCCCCAGGAGCGGACGCCGGAGCTGTCGCGCCGGGCGCGCGGGTTCGCGACCTGGGCCGCGCTGCGGAGTCTGGGCCGATCCGGCGTCGTCGAGCTGGTCGAGCGCCTGGCCCGGCATGCGCGGACGTTCGCCGAGGGCGCCCGTCAGATCCCCGGGTGCGAGGTGCTCAACGAGGTCGTGTTCACCCAGGTGTGCCTGTCGTTCGGCGACGACGACCGCACCCGGGCCGTCGCGGCCGCCCTCCTGGCGGACGGCACCACGTGGATGTCCGGTTCGCGCTGGCACGAGCGGGCGATCGTGCGCATCTCCGTGAGCAACTGGAGCACCACCGACGACGACGTACGCCGGTCGCTCGACGCGCTGCACCGAGCAGCGGCGTCGGTCGACGCCGGCTAATACGGTGTCGCCCGACAGGGCGATCGAGGTTGGATGACGAGATGTTCCCAGCGCTCGTGCACCCGCCCAAGCTGTCCCCCGGCGACAAGGTCGCCGTCGTGTCGGCGGCGTTCGCGGCGCCGGCGGTCGCGCCGGCCGTGCACGAGCAGGCGATGGCGCGCCTCCGGGAGGAGCTGGGACTCGAGCCGGTCGAGTACCCCACGACGCGCCGCCTCGACGCGACCCCGGAGGACCGGGCGGCCGACCTGAACGCCGCGTGGCGCGACCCCGAGATCCGGGCCGTCCTGGCCACGATCGGCGGTGACGACCAGATCACGGTCATCGGTCATCTGGACGCCGACCTGGTGCGGGCTGACCCCAAACCGTTCCTCGGCTACAGCGACAACACGAACCTGCTCTCATGGCTGTGGACCCAGGGCGTCGCCGCCTTCCACGGCGGCTCGACGCAGGTCCAGATCGGCGCCGGGCCCGCCCTGGACGACATCCATCTCCGCTCGCTGCGCGCGGCCCTGTTCGACGGCGGACGCCTCGAGATCACCGAGCCGGGCACCTCGGAGGACTACGGCCTCGACTGGGCGGACCCGGCGTCGCTGACGTCGTACGGCGACCGCGAGCCGACCGAGCCCTGGACCTGGGCCGGCCCGGAGCGTGCGGTGACGGGGCCGACCTGGGGTGGCTCGATCGAGCTCATCCAGTGGATCCTCACGGCCGGCCGGTTCCCCGCGGACCCGTCGGTGCTCGAGGGCGGCGTCCTGCTGCTCGAGTCGACGGAGGATCTCATCCCCGCTTCGGAGTTCGGGTACATCACCAGATCGCTGGGCGAGCGCGGGCTGCTGTCCGCGGTGGACGCCGTCGTGGTGGCTCGGGCCGCGGCCGGCACCCGCGAGGACCCTCGGACGGTGGAGACCCGACGTGCTCACCGCGACGCCCAGCGCGACATCGCGCTGGAGACGATCGGCCGCTACAACCCGGAGGCCGTCGTCGTCGTGGGCGTGCCCTTCGGACACACGCGGCCCCAATGGATCCTTCCGTACGGCGGCACCATGACCGTCGACTCTCGGGAACGACGGGTCTGGGCCGACTATGACTGACGAGCCGACGACGTTCACCAAGCGCCGCGACGCCGCGACGCCCGGGTCGATCCCCGACGTGCTCCAGATGTTCCCCCGGGAGGTGCGCTTCTACCGCGAGGTCGCGCCGCACGTCGGGGTGCGGACTCCCGTGTGCTTCCTCGCCGAAGAGCAGGCAGGCGCCACGCACCTCGAGCTCGAGGACCTCTCGGCCTGGCAGCCGGGCGCCAGCCCGGACGTGGCGGCGCGGCTGCTCCGCGATCTCCATGCGCGTTGGGAAGGCCGGGCCGTCGAGCGCTGGCCGTGGCTGCCACGACCGGACCTGGGCGACCTCGTCGGCGAGATGTACGACGAGGCCTGGGCCTCCGCCCGGGAGCGGCCCGAGCTCACGTCCACGGTGCGCGACCTCGGCGACTCGCTGGTCGGGCGCGTGGCCGAGGTGGACGAGCGCGCCGAGGCGAGCGGCCCGCCGACCTTCACCCACGGCGATGCGTCGGCCCTCAACATGCGCACCTCCCCCGACGGCGAGGTCGCCCTGCTCGACTGGGAGGACTACGGCGCCGGGCCGGGGATCGTCGACCTGGCCTGGCACCTCGTGTCCTCGGTGCCGCCGGCCGACTGGGACGTCGCGCTCGCGGCGTACGGCGACACCTCGCGCCTCGCCGAAGCGCTGCCGTCTGCGGCGGTCCAGGGCCTGCTGTCGTTCGCCTTCGAGGAGGACCAGGACGACGCCGAGGCGTGGGTCGCCCGGCTCGCGGAGACCGCCCGCAGGATTTAACCGGATTCTTTGCCGACGGGATGTCCGATCTGCCCGACAGGCGCCTCCTCACCGACGTACCCTGCTCGGTGGGGTTCATGGGGGGTGACTTTGCGCTGCCTCCCACGAGTTAAGGGGGGCGGCCATGCGCCGCAGTTTCTGGCATGTCGTCACGGGTGTGACGGCGGCAACGATCATCGGGCTCTCGGGCGCGACACCGGCTCATGCCGATCCAGGTCATGGCAAGCATGAGCTGGGTCTGCAGATCGGGTGCGACAACGACCAGGCGTACGCGGCCGTGATGAACGGCAAGGGCACGTTCTCGGCGATCCACGACCTGTCGAGCAGCGCCGTGCTCGTCCCGGTCGCCGTCGGCCAGCAGCTCGTCACCGTGCTGGACTCCGACCTGAACGTCCGGGACCAGTGGAAGACGCACGCGCACATCAAGAAGGCGCAGCTGCGGCACCACCAGAAGTCGCTGGTGACCTGCGACGTGTTCGGGTTCAACCCGCAGGCGAACGGCGACACGATCACGGTTCAGGGCAGCATCATCGCCAGGGTCACGCCCGGCGCCTGACCTGGCAGTTGCGTCACACCTGAGGCCGCTGACCCGGCAGTTGCGTCACGCCTCAGGCCGCCGACCCGGCAGTTGCGTCGTGAACGAGCGCCGGGTCGACGACGTACGACGCGACACAAACGCCGGGTCGACGACGTACGACGCGACGTGAACGCCAGGTCGCGCTACCCGCAGACGGCGCCGTGGGCGGCCGACTGGACCATGCGGGCGTACTTCCCGAGCACGCCCCGGGTGTACTTCGGCGGGAGCGGCTCCCAGCCGTCGCGGCGCGACTCCCAGTCGTCGTCCTGCTCGACGGCGAGTGATCGGTTCGCGACGTCGAGGGTGATCCGGTCGCCGTCGCGGACGAAGGCGATGGGCCCGCCGTCGACGGCCTCGGGTGCGATGTGGCCGACGCACAGGCCCGTCGTACCTCCGGAGAAGCGGCCGTCGGTGATCAGCAGGACGTCCTTGCCGAGCCCCGCGCCCTTGATCGCACCGGTGATCGCCAGCATCTCGCGCATGCCGGGACCGCCCTTCGGACCCTCGTACCGGATGACGACGACGTCGCCCGCCGTGATGGTGCCCGCCTCGAGGGCGTCCATGGCCGCACGCTCACCGTCGAAGACCCGGGCCGTGCCGGTGAACGTCGAGTCGTCGAAGCCCGCGGACTTCACCACGGCGCCCTCGGGGGCCAGTGAGCCGGTGAGGATCGTCAGACCGCCGGTCTTGTGGATCGGGCGGTCGAGTGAGCGCAGCACGTCGTCGTCGAGCCCGGGCGGCGCCAAGTCCTCGAGGTTCTCCGCCATGGTCTTCCCGGTCACGGTGAGCACGTCACCGTGCATCAACCCCGCGTCGAGCAGCGCCTTCATCACGACCGGGATGCCGCCCACCTTGTCGACGTCGTTCATCACGTAGCGGCCGAACGGCTTGAGGTCGCCGAGGTGCGGCACCTTGTCGCCGATCCGGTTGAAGTCGTCGATCGTCAGGTCGACGTCGGCCTCGCGGGCCATCGCCAGCAGGTGCAGGACGGCGTTGGTCGAGCCCCCCAGTGCCATCACCACGGTGATCGCGTTCTCGAACGCCTCCATGGTCATGATCTGGCGCGCGGTGATCCCCTCGCGCAGCAGGTTGACCACGGCCTCGCCCGAGCGGTGGGCGAAGCCGTCGCGCCGCCGATCCACGGCGGGCGGAGCGGCCGAGCCGGGCAGGCTCATCCCGATCGCCTCCGCGACGGCGGCCATCGTGTTGGCGGTGTACATGCCGCCGCAGGCACCTTCACCCGGACAGATCGCCCGCTCGATGCGGTCGACCTCCTCGCGCGTGATCTTCCCGGCCAGACAGGCGCCGACCGCCTCGAAGGCGTCGATGATCGTGACGTCGTGGCCGTCGACCTGGCCGGGCATGATCGACCCGGCGTACAGGAAGACGCTGGCCAGATCGAGCCGCGCGGCGGCCATCATCATCCCGGGCAGGCTCTTGTCACAGCCGGCGAGCAGCACCGAGCCGTCGAGCCGCTCGGCCATCATCACCGTCTCGACCGAGTCGGCGATCACCTCGCGGGAGACCAGCGAGAAGTGCATCCCCTCGTGCCCCATCGCGATGCCGTCGGAGACCGAGATCGTGCCGAACTCCAGCGGGTAGCCGCCTGCCGCGTGGACGCCGTTCTTCACCGCCTGCGCGAGCCGCTGCAGCGAGAGGTTGCACGGCGTGATCTCGTTCCAGCTCGAAGCGACGCCGATCTGCGGCTTGGCGAAGTCCTCGTCGCCCATCCCGACGGCGCGGAGCATGCCGCGGGCCGCGGTCTTCTCGAGGCCGTCGGTGACGTCGCGGGAACGGGGCTTGAGATCCGGCGTGCTCATGCGCCGCAGCCTAGTGAGGCCGCGCGTGCCGCCCGTCGCGGTCTCAGCCGCCGCTCTTGTACGTCCGGACGTACAAGAGGTGTGCCCCGTCACATCGGGGGTACAGGTCAAGGACGGGGGACCTCTCGGGAGCGTCCACGAGAGGGAGCACGCCTGCGGCCTCGGGTCGCAGGAGGAAGGGACCAGTCCCATGACCCTCGACCCGCAACCCGCCTCGGCGTCCACGGCCGTCGAAGGCAGTCCCGAGCACGGCCGTCAGGTCCGCAAGGCCGCGCTGGCCAGCACGATCGGCACCACCATCGAGTGGTACGACTTCTTCCTCTACAACACCGCCGCCGCACTCATCTTCCCGGCGCTGTTCTTCCCCGAGTCCACCGCGTACGCCGGCCGGCTGGAGTCGTTCGCGACGTACGCCGTCGGCTTCGCCGCGCGCCCGGTCGGCGCCGCGATCTTCGGCCACTGGGGTGACCGCATCGGCCGCAAGGCCACCCTGATCACCACGCTGCTCGTGATGGGGCTGTCGACGGCCCTGGTCGGCTTCCTGCCCGGCACGGCCACGATCGGGTCCGCGGCACCGATCCTCCTGGTGCTGCTGCGCCTGCTGCAGGGTCTCGCCGTCGGCGGCGAGTGGAGCGGCTCCGTGCTGCTGTCCATGGAGTGGGGCGACCAGAAGCGGCGCGGGCTGATGGCCAGCCTGCCGCAGCTCGGCGTGGCCTTCGGCCTGATCCTCGGCACCGGCTTCCTCTACCTGCTCAGCTGGCGGCTGAGCGACGACCAGTTCCAGTCGTGGGGCTGGCGCATCCCGTTCATCTTCAGCCTGGTGATGGTCGGCATCGGTCTCTACATCCGGATGCGGATCCTGGAGACCCCGATGTTCGCCAAGCGCCTGCAGAACAAGCAGATCAGCCGGCTGCCCACGTGGGACGCCATCCGGGGTCACTGGAAGGCGATCCTGCTCAGCGCGTTCGCCCGCCTCTCGGAGCAGGCGCCGTTCTACGTGATCACCTCGTTCACGTTGGTCTACCTGACCGAGGACGAGGGGTTCTCCAAGACGTTCGCCCTGGCTGCGATCCTGTCGGCCGCGGCACTCGAGGTGATCGCCGTACCGCTCTTCGGGCACCTGTCCGACTCCGTCGGCCGGAAGAAGATCTACATGATCGGGGCGGCCCTCACCGGTGTGTACGGCTTCGTGCTGTTCGGGGCGATGGGCAGCGGCATCGCGGTCGTCGCCTTCCTCGGCGTCTTCCTGGCACTGATCCCGCACGGGATGCAGTACGGGCCGCAGGCCTCCCTGATCGCCGAGTCGTTCCCGACCTCGCTGCGGTACGCCGGTGCCGGGATGGGCTACCAGCTCGCCTCGGTGATCGCCGGTGGGCCCGCCCCCCTGGTCGCGACCTGGCTGCTGGCGCACACCGGATCCGGGTACTCCATCGCCTGGGCGATCGCCGGCTGCTCCGTGGTCACGCTCATCGCGGTCGCGCTGATGGACGACTACAGCCGGGGCGACATCGACGACGACGCCGCCTACAACCGTCGTACGACGAGCGAGGCGGCCGCAGACCCGGTCCCGGAGCCCGCTCGGCGCAGCTAGACCAGCGCCGCCCGCACCACGCACACGTCGGGGAGGTCCTGGTGGATCTCGGTCCAGGTCTCCCCGGCGTCGGGTGACGCCCAGACCGCGCCGTTGCGCCCACCGAAGTACAACCCGTGCCGGTCGTGGGTGTCGACGCACATGGCGTCGCGCATCACCGCGACGTAGTAGGAGTCCGGCAAGGCGCCGTCGCCGAGCGCCTCCCAGTGCCCGCCGCGATCCTCCGAGCGCCAGACGCGGGCGTGCCCGTCGACCGGCCAGCGGGCGCCGGCGTCGATGATCGGGAACGCGTAGACGGTCTCGGGGTCGTGCGGGTGCACCACGATCGGGAAGCCGAACTCCGACGGGAGCCCGGGCGCGATGTCCTGCCAGCTGTCACCGCCGTCCTCGGAGCGGTACACCCCTCCGTGGTTCTGCAGGTAGAGCAGCTCGGGCCGCGCCGGGTGCCGGGTCACCTTGTGCACGCACTGGCCGAACTCCGGATAGGTGCGCTCGCCCGGGAAGAACTCCGCCTTGACGCCTTCGTTGGACGGGTACCACGACTCGCCCGCGTCGTCGGTGCGGTAGACACCGCCGGTCGAGATGGCCGCGAGCACCTTCGCCGGCTC
This sequence comes from uncultured Actinomycetota bacterium, assembly GCA_963812055.1. Taxonomy (GTDB): domain Bacteria; phylum Actinomycetota; class Actinomycetes; order Propionibacteriales; family Nocardioidaceae; genus Nocardioides. The sequence continues at coordinate 115,812 of CAWEUA010000009.1, read as the reverse complement.
CTCCGGGTGCGGCAGGATCGTGTGGAAGGCCTGGCCGCCGAAGCCGGCGTTCCACTCCTCGCGCTGCGGGTTGTCCCAGAGTCCGCGCTCGAGCTCGAAGGTCTCGCCGCGGTCGTTCGACCGGAAGATCGCGCCGGGCTCCGTCCCGGCAAAGACCACGTCGTCCTCGACACCGGGGACGAGCTGCCAGACGCGGGCGACGGCGGCGTCGGTGTCCTCGGGGAAGCGGACGGCACCGTTCGGCGTCTCCTGCCAGGTCTCGCCGAGGTCGTCGGACCGCCAGACCTGCGGTCCTAGCCAGCTCGAGCTGGCTCCCGCGAGCAGCCGCGGCCCCGACGCACCGCGGGTGTCGATCATGCAGGAGTAGACCTCCTCCATGGGAAAGTGCGGGCCGGTCCACGACCAGTCCCGGCGCGCTTCGTCCGAGCGTCCGATCCAGAGTCCCTTGCGGGTCCCGACCATCACCAAGGTGTCGCTCATCAGGATGTGCTCCCTCCGCCTGTCGACCCCTCGCTATTCCTAATTGGAAGAGTAGTCTCGCTGCCTGATGAGTCAAGACCTCCCCGCCGGGACGCGCGACCTGCCGGTGACGGCGTACGCCCTGCTCGGGCTGCTGACGTTCGGCGACGAGCTCACCGGCTACGAGCTCAAGCAGCGGGCGGACAACACGCTGCGCTTCTACTGGGTGGCGCCGGCGATGAGCCAGATCTACACCGAGCTCGGCCGCCTGACCGAGCACGCGTACGTCGAGCCGGTCACCCAGGACGGTCAGGGACGCCGGACCACGGCGTACCGGATCACGCCGGCGGGCGAGCGCGCGCTCGGCGAGTGGCTCGGCGAGTCCCGCGTCGGCTTCCCGACGCTGAAGCACACGGTGCTCCTCCGTCTGCTGGTCGGTCACGCATCGGAGCCGGAGCGGATGCGGACGATGCTCGAGGAGTACGTCGCCGAGCTCGCCGATGCGCTGCGTGACCTCCGCCAGGTCCGTGAGTCGCTGCGCGGGGCCGACGGCGCGGGCGAGCCGTTCCACTACCCGTCGGTCGTCGCGGACTGGGGGCTCGACTACTTCGCCGCCGAGACGCGGCACACCAAGCGGGCGCTCGCCCGCCTGTCCACCGAGAAGGCGGAGACACGATGACCGCGCGGACCCTCTACTCGTGCACGATGTCGCTCGACGGTTTCATGGCGGGCCCGGATGGCGACATGCAGTGGCTGCGACAGCACCTGGGGCCGAACCCGCTGGCCGAGGACATCGTCCATCGCGTCGGCTCGTTGCTGGTGGGGCGACGGACGTTCGACGGTGACGACCCGAACCGCGGCACGGAGAGCGAAGGCGCCTTCGGCGGGCAGTGGCACGGGCCGGTCGTCGTCCTGACCCATCGCCCGCCCGACGAGCCCCCGGCCGACCCCGACCTCACCTTCTCCTCCGACCTGCCGGCCGCCGTGGCCAGGGCTCGCGAGGCAGCGGGCGACAAGTACGTCAACATCCTCGGGGCCGAGGTCGCGCGCGGGTGTCTGGAGGCAGGACTGCTGGACGAGATCCTCGTCCTGATCGCCCCGGTCCTGCTCGGCGACGGCACCCGCCTCTTCGACTGGCCCGGCGGGCACGCGGTCGACCTCGTCCGGACCCATGTCTCCGAGGCACCCGGCGTGGTGAACCTCTGGTACGACGTCCACCGCTGACCCGGCGCTCGCGTCACCCCTAGGAGAGCTCGACCCGGCGCGTCATCGCGTCACCCCAGGAGAGCTCGACCCGGCGCTCGCATCGTTCGTGATTGCCAGGTCAGCGGCTGAGGGGTGACGCCATCGCCAGGTCAGCGGCCCGGACGCGACGCCATCGCCAGGTCAGCGGTCGGTAGGTTGCGGGGGTGCTGTCGAGGGTGCCGCCGGTGTGGCTGGTGGTCTTCGGCATCGTCTCGGTACAGCTCGGTGCCGCGATCGCGAAGAACCTGTTCGACGACGCCGCCCCGATGACCTTGGTCTGGCTGCGCCTGGCGACCAGCGCCGTGGTGCTCGGGATCGTGGTGCGCCCCTCGCTCCGCGGGCGTACGCCGGACGACTGGCGGGTGGCCATCACGTTCGGCATCGTCCTCGGGACGATGAACTGGGCGATCTACGAGTCGTTCGCCCGCATCCCGCTGGGGATCGCGGTGACGATCGAGTTCCTCGGGCCGCTCGGGCTGGCCGTGGCCGGCAGTCGACGCCCTCGCGACCTGGTCTGGGTCGGGCTGGCCGCGGTCGGGGTCGGTCTGCTCGGCATCGAGCGCGCTGACCTGAACGCGGCCGGTGTCGCGTTCGCGCTGCTCGCCGCGGCGATGTGGACGGCGTACATCCTCCTGAGCGCGTCGACCGGACGGCGCTGGCCCGGTCTCGACGGACTGACCGTCGCCAGCGTGGTCGCGACGGTGCTGATGGCGCCGTTCCTCGCGACGTTCTCGGGACACGGGATCGACGACCCGCGGGTGATCGTGCTCGGCGCGCTCATCGGGCTGTTGAGCTCGGTGATCCCCTACTCGTGCGAGCTCACCGCGCTGCGCACGATCCGGCCGTCGGTCTTCGGGATCCTGATGAGCCTCGAGCCCGCGGCCGCGGCGCTCGCCGGCATCATCGTCGTGAACGAGTACCTCTCGGCTCTCCAGTGGCTGGCCGTGGCGTGCGTGATCGCCGCGAGCGTCGGGGCGACCCGCTCCGAGTCGACCCTCGCCGCACCCGCGCCGGACTGATCCCTACGTCCGCTGCACGAGATCGATCCGCGTCTCGGTCTGCGGCCAGCCGACGTCGGCGAAGGCTCGCGCCATCGGGACGTTCTGGTTGTCGGTGTCCGCGATCAGGGTCAGGGCACCGCCGTCGATGAGTCGCCGGGTCTGCCACGCGAGCAGCTGACGGCCGTACCCGTGACCGCGGGCCTCGTACGGCACTCCGACGAACAGCACGAACGCGCGACCGGTCGGCATCACCAGGCCGGACACGATGCCGACCGCGGCGCCGGACCGATCCAGGGCGAGGTGAATGCACTCGACCGGGTCCGACTCCAGCAGGAAGGCGAGACTCTCGCGGCAGGCCTCGTCGAATCCCAGGCGCTGCACGAGCGCACCATCATGGGCGTCGAGCGTCTCTCGCATCACCCCTCGATGACATGCCACCAGTCGCGGGTCGTCGGGATCGCTCAGTTGCTCGAAGGCGAGCTCGGTCGGAACGTCCTCGCCGAGCCCGGTCGTCGCCTCGAACTCGTAGTGCCGCCGCTCGACGAGGAGCTGCCATCCCGACGCACGGAGCGGCTCGACGAGTGGGGACAAGGTTGCGTCGTCCGCGGTCGCCCCGGTCGGGGCGAAGATCGCGGCCTCGTCGCAGGCGGCCTCGCCGGTCGCCCAGGCGACCAGACCGGTCGCGGCCTCGGGATCGTCGAAGCCGGAGAAGTAGTCGAGGACATGCACGCGCTCGTCGGGGTACGCCGTACCGAGCCCGGCGACGATACCGAGAGGCGGGCCGTCTCCCCGGCGTACCGCCCACACCCACGCCGGCCGCCTCCGCCCGGAGGCCAAGGTGTCCCCGAGGTGGAGCTCGGTCCGGAAGCGGCGTTGCGTCGGAGAGTCGACCGGCGTCGTACTGGCGGCCAGGAGATCCATGGCCTCGTCGTCCGAAGCCGGCTGGAAGAACTGCAGAGATGACATGGTTCCTCAGATCTGGGAACCGGCCTCGTTCTGGAGGCCGGGGTGCGGAGTGGACATCACGACCTCCTCTCTCTGCTCGGACTGCACGGGCCCGGGATCGCGCTCGTGGTCGGGCCCGACGCTAGGGGCGTCGGGACCGTCCGGCAACGTGTTTTCGACGACGCCGGTGATCACCACCCGCCGGGCGGCGCGGCGCAGGGTCGCGAGGACGGCCGGTCCCAGGACGATGATGGCGACGGCGTTCGTGATCGCCCGGCCGGTGTCGAACGAGCCGGTCGAGGTGATCAGCGAGTACACCAGGAACCGGTGGAGGTTCTCGCTGAGCGGGTCGCCCGGCACGAACGCGAGACCGGTGTGACCCGGCACGGCGATGCCGAGCACGAACGGCCAGGACGAGAGGTTCATCAGGATCCCGAAGGCGTACGCCGTCACCACGCCGTACGCCGCGAGCATGGTGATCTCGGCCCGTCCGGTGAACCTGCGTGGCAGCAGCCCGGCACCCATCCCGACCCAGGCCGAGACGAGCATCTGGTACGGGAGCCACGGCCCGACGCCGCCGGTGAGCAGGGCCGACGCGAACAGCGAGGTGCAGCCCAGGACGAACCCGAACCCCGGCCCGAACACCCGTCCGGCCAGGATCAGGATGAAGAAGACGAGCTCGACGCCCGCCGTGCCGGGCGAGAGGCCGCGCAGCACGGCGTTGATCGCCGAGAGCACGCCGAGCACGGCCAGCACGCGAGGATCCAGACCCCCTTCACTGATCTCGGCGAGCACCACCACGATCACGACGGGCAGCAGCGCGAGGAAGACGAACGGTGGCCCGACCTGGCCGCCGGACGGCTGGCGCACCAGCAGCGGCCACATCAGCATCATCAGCCCACCCACGGACGACACCGCCAGCACCATGGTCGAGCGCCACGACAGCGGCACCGCCCGGTTCACGCCGTCACCTCGTCGACGCGCAGCCAGCCGGGGCCGAGGATCTTCGTGACCTGCGGCGCGAACGCCGGTGACGCCGCGAGCACGTCGCGGGTCGGGCCCTCGGAGACGATCTCGCCCTCGGCCAGCACGACCACCCGGTCGGCAGCCTGGGCTGCGAACTCCACGTCGTGGGTGGCCACCACCACCGCGTGGCCGTCGTCCGCCAGTCGCCGGAGCACGTCGGCGAGCTCGGCCTTCGCGGGGTAGTCCAGACCGCGCGTCGGCTCGTCGAGGAGCAGCACCGGCGGCGAGGAGACGAGCACCACGGCGAGCGCGAGCGCGAGGCGCTGACCCTCGGAGAGGTCACGCGGGTGCGCGTCGTCGGGTACGCCGGGCACGAGGCGGTCCAGCAGCTTGCGGCACTCCCCCGACCCACCGTCCGCCGCGGCGCACTCGTCGGCCACGGACTCGAGGTAGAGCAGGTCCGCCGCGGTCTGCGGGACCAGCCCGACCAGCTCCCGGCGCCGCGCCGCGGGCTCGCCCGCGGGGTCGACGCCGCCGACGGAGACGGTGCCGGCACGTCTCGCGCGGGTGCCCTGCAGGGTCCAGAGAAGCGTCGACTTGCCGGAGCCGTTCCGGCCCATCAGGGCCAGCACGCTGCCGGTCTCCAGCCGGACCGACACCTCGCGCACCGCTACCGTGCCGCCACGCACGACGGTCAGCGCGGACGCGACCAGCCGTGCCTCACCAGCGGGGCGCGACGGCGTGGCCGGAGGCGGACCGAGCACGGTCTCGCGCGCCAGCCGTCGCGCCTCGCGGACGGTCATCGGCAGGGGCGACCAACCGAGTGCGCGGCCGAGCTCGATGATCGGGGGTACGCCGGATGCCGCGGCCAGCACGTCCTCCGGAGCACCGATGCGCAGGGACCCGTCGCCGGTCAGCAGCACCATCCGGTCGGCGAACGGCAGCACGCGCTCGAGCCGGTGCTCGGCCATCAGCACCGACACCCCGAGGTCGTGCACCAGCCGCGTCAGAGTCGCGAGCACCTCCTCCGCGGCGGTCGGGTCCAGGGCCGACGTCGGCTCGTCGAGCACCAGTACCCGCGGGTGCATGGTGAGGACCGAGCCGATCGCGACCCGCTGCTGCTCGCCGCCCGACAACGTCCTCAGGTCACGGGATCGCAGCGAGGCGATGCCGAGCAGGTCGAGCGTCTCCTCCACCCGGCGGCGCATCGTGTCGGCCGGGAGGCCGAGCTGCTCCATCCCGTAGGCGAGCTCCTCCTCGACGCTGTCGGTGACGAACCCGGCCGCGGGATCCTGGCCGACGTACCCGACGACGTGGGCGCGTTCACGAGGGGGCTGCCGGACGATCGACCGGCCGTCGACGAGGAGGTCGCCCGACAGCGATCCGCCGGAGAAGCGCGGGACGAGCCCGGTCACGACGCCGAGCAGGGTGGACTTGCCCACGCCGGTCCGCCCGGACACGACGACCAGCTCGCCCTCGTCGATGGTGAGGTGGACGTGACGCAGCACCACACGCTCGCCGGAGTCGGGGTAGCCGAAGCCGATGTCGCGCAGCTCGATCACGCGGCACCTCCCCCCGGGGCGGTGACCGCGGGCCGCGGCGAGCAGAGGGCTCCGGCGAGGGCCACCCCGACCGCCGCCAGGGCGACCAGGCTGATCGTCGGTGCCTCGGACAGCGACGGGTACGCCACGGTCAGCTGGTGCTGCGACATCCACCAGCCGGCCGCCCCGACGACGACACCGGACGCCGCCACGACCATCTCCGGCCAGCGCCAGCGGTCCGGTCGGTACCGGGTGCGGGCCACCCGCTTCCCGGCGAGTCGGACGGCGACGAAGGAGATCGCCACCCCCACGACGAGCATCGGGCGGCCGACCCAGCCCGGCGTCGTGGTGTCGAGCGCGCCGTACACCCCGATGCAGACGGCCACCAGGCCGAGCAGCATGAGGGATCCGGTGGTACGCCGTTCGCGTGCGGTCGCCCCGGACGAGCGGCCGTAGCCCCGGGTGTCCATGCCGGCCGCCAGCGCGAGCGAGCGCTCGAGCGAGTCCTCCAGCACCGGCACCAGCACGCGCCGCAGCCCACGGACCCGCCCGGTGTCGCCGCCACGGAGCGTCTGGGCGGCGCGGACGCGTCGCACGCTCTCGGCCAGCTGTGGCAGCACGGTCACCGCGACGACGAGCGCGCTGCCCACCTCGTAGAGCGCGGGTGGCACGGAGCGCAGGAGTCGCTTCGGGTTGGCGAGGGCGTTGGCCGAGCCGACGCAGATGATGATCGCCGCGAGCCGGAGGCCGTCGTACAACCCGGCGAGCAGCGACTCGCGCGTGACCGGCCCGAGCAGCCTGAGCCCGAGCGTCCAGTGCGGCAGCGGGATCTCGGGGAGGTGGACCAGGACCTCACCGCCGTCTCCTCCCCCGAGCAGGACCCGGAAGAGCACCCGGATCAAGACGATCGCGAACCCCAGCCACAGGTAGATGCGGAAGGAGTCCGCCCAGGGCTGCGCGCTGCGTCGGGCCGCGACCGTCACGCAGGCCACCCCGATCAGCAGCAGGAGGATGTAGGGGTTCGTGGTCAGCGACGCCGCCGTCGCCAGGCCGAGAGCCCACACCCACCACGCGACCGGGTGCAGGTCGCGAGGCAGGCGTGCGTTCCCGAGCCGGGCGAGGCGGGCACGCATCAGGTGCCGCCGCGGCTCTTCCGGCGGAGCAGCGCGATCGTCCCCGCGCCGCCGAACAGGACGACGACGGCGACCGGCGCGACCCAGCCCGGCAGACCACCGGACCCCGACCCGCCGGAGTCGTCCGACCCGCTCGAGGTCACCGGACCGAGAGCCTCGCCCGACTGGGTCGAGTCGGTGCCGGGCGAGCTCTTCCCGGGCCCCTGACCCGCCTGGGACCGGTGGTGCTGCTTCTTCTCTCCGGCCTTCCCCGGCGGGCTCGACGCTGCGTCGGACGGCGCATCCGTGGAGCGCGGCGGGGCCGAGGACTGCGGGGCCTGGCTCGGACGTGTCGACGGATGTGGCGACGAGCTGGGGTGGGTGGAGGGACTGGTCGAGGGGCTGTCGGCGCTCTTTCCGGGCGGGGTCGCCCGGGGCTTCGCCTGGCTCGACTGACCCTGCCACGAGAGCGCGACGGACCCTCCGTCCGGGACCTCGAGCGACGTCACACCGGTCGAGGAGTACTTCCACGTGCCGGACTTGCCGTCCGACCACCACAGCGACCAGTAGGCGTTCGCGGGTGGCGTGCGGACGCACTGGGTGGCGGGAGCGCCGTCCACCTCACACACGAACGGCTCCCCTTGGACATAGGTCAGCGTGTGACCGGCATCCTCGAACTGGGTGGCTGCGTTCTCGCCCGCTCCCCCGGCATCACAGAACGTCTGCACTCCACCACCGAGCTGGTGGAAGTCGACCACGACCGAGACACCCGACCCGGTGCTGCACGTCGACGCCTGCGCGGGTGACGGCAGGACCACACCCGCCGCCGCAACCGTGAAGGCTGCGGCGGCGAGGCGGATGACGTGGTGCAGCACGACTCAGCAGCCGTGACGGAACAGCAGGACCGGCGCCGCCTGGCTGGTGGCCCGCTCCCAGATACCCCGGAGGCCGTCGGTGATGCCGTCGTGCTTGCCGGCCTTCATCGCCTTGCCGTCGTAGGCGATCGCGCCGCGCTCACCCGCGAGCGGCGAGCCGCCTGACTGGGGGCCGACCTGGAGCCCGGCGACCCACGACGCGGCCTTCTTGGCGGCGCCGCAGTGACCCGTCGTGGCGAGCGCCCATCCCGCGAGGCCGGTGCTGTTGGTGTTGGGCGTCGCCGTGCTGGTGCCGCCGATGAACGCGCCGCTCTTGCGCTGCTGAGCCAGCAGCCACGAGGCGGCACGCTTGAGGGACTTCCGGAACGCCGGGTGTCCCTTGCTGGTCTTCCAGAGCTCGACGACGGCGTACGACGTGGCGTCCGGGTCGGCGGGGCTGCTCTTCCGGCAACCCTGGTTGTCGGACTTCAGCTTGGCGAAGTTGAGCCGGAAGAAGCCCGCGCGGCACTGCTGCTGGAGCAGGAACTGCCGGACCGAGCCGGCCTTGCCGCTTCCGGCCGCGGCGAGGCCGCGCACCGCGAGGATCTGGCCGAGGGTGTTGGCGAAGTTCCCGAACTTCGAGACGTCGACGATCCGACCCTTCGCGGGACCGGACGTGTGGACCACGCCGTTCAGCCGCTTGATCAGGTCCACGCCGCCGAAGTCGCGGGGGTCCGTCCCGGTGGACTGGGCCAGGACGAGTGACTTGGCCGTCGCTCCGGCGTACGTGCTCCCGGGGTCGCCGAACGAGTCGCCGGCGATGTAGTCACCGACGTTCTGCTCGACGGCGTCACGGATCTGCTGGACGTCGGTGCCGTGACCGCCGACCGCCTTCAACGCGAACGCCGTGTCGATGCTGAGGCCGTAGTCGGCGAAGCCGCCGTTGACGATGGCCCCGTTGTCGAGCTGGCCGGCGAGCCAGCCGACGCCGCGGTCGGCAGAGGCCGCCTGGGCCGTGCCGCTCGCCAGGATGAGAGAGACCGTCACAGCCGACGCGACGAGTGTCGCTCCGGCACGGCCGAGCAGAGTGGTTCTGGACATGGGTTCCTTCCCGCTGTGACAACGGGCAGGCGCCCCGGGCCGGGGCCGGAACCCACCCGCTGCGTTCCTCGACAGCGTGTGTTCAGGACGCGTCGTGTCGGGCGTTCCGGCTCGTCGCGTCCCGCGAGAAGGACGCGGCCTACGGTTGCGGGTCAGCGCCGGACTTGGACCGGCTTCCCCCACCACGGGCGTGACTGGATTGATCACCGGCAGGCTATCCCCTGCGTGCCACCCGGTCACAACCACGGCTGGTCCACGGCAGGGACCGTTTACCGGACCTGCCCCGCCGATTAGATTCACGGACGTGGCCGGGTCGCAGGAGTCAGCAGCACGTGATGAGGGAGCCGGCTATCGCCTGGCCGCTGCCGGGCGCGAGGCCGCGGAGGACGAGCGGCTGGATCTCCTCGAGCAGATCTACGACCCGACGTCGCGCGAACGACGCGCGCTGGTGCAACCCGGGTGGCGATGCCTCGAGGTCGGAGCGGGCCGCGGCTCGATGGCGGTGTGGCTGGCCGAGCAGGTCGGTCCGACGGGCCAGGTGGTCGCGACGGACGTCGACACCCGCTACCTCTCGCGGCTCGGAGTGCCGAACGTCGAGGTCATCGAGCACAACATCCTCGAGGACCCGCTCGACGCCCTCGGGCCCGGTTCGTTCGATCTCGTCTGCTCGCGGTTGATGCTCTTCCACCTGCGGAACCGCCAGGAGCACGCCGTACGTCAGATGGTGGAGTGCCTGCGGCCCGGCGGCTGGCTCGTCGACGAGGACGCCGACTGGCGGACCGCCGGCGCTCCGGTCGACCCGGCCCACCCCCACTACGACGACTACCAGCGGGTGTGGCAGGACGGCGACTGGTGGGCGCATCGCGGCTACGACAAGGAGTTCGGTCGGAAGCTGCCGGCGATCTTCGAGCGCTGCGGGCTCGAGGACATCCACGACGAGGCCTCCACCGAGGTGGTCCGCGGAGGCTCGCCCTGGGCCAGGTGGTGGATCCCGACCCTGGAGGTCATGAACGACCTCGGTGGTGGCGACGAGGCGTCCCGGCGTGAGGTCGAGGTGATGGCCACGGCGCTGGCCGACCCGACGGTCTGGCTCCAGCGCGAGGTGGTGCACGCCTGCTGGGGCCGGCGACCCGCGGAGTCCTCGTAGCCTCTGCGAACTGTCAGAGAACTGTCACCGACCTGACAGACGGGACAGCCGGAACGGCGAGAAAGTCAGGTCAGGTTCCACCAGGAACCCACCGGCGCTACAGAAGTAGAACGGACAGGGACATGGTCTCCTACGACAGCACTCAGATCGCGCTCTTCATCTCGCTCGTCCTGACGGTCGCCGCGATCGGCACCGCCCTCGTGCTCGGAGTTCTCGTCCAGTCCATGGTCCGCAGCCATCGCATCCGCGTCACGCGCCCCGAGCCGCAGCGTCGCTTCCACGGCCGGCTCGCGTTCCACCACTGAGCGCCGGCCCGACGCCGGGACGGCTCCCGCGGCTACGTCAGTCGCTCGAGGATCAGCTCGCGCACACGGTTGGCGTCGGCCTGGCCCCGCATCTCCTTCATCACCGCACCGATCAGCGCGCCGGCCGCGGCGACCTTGCCGTCGCGGATCTTGTCGGCGACGTCGGGGTTGGCCGCGATGGCGTGGTCGACAGCGGAGCCGAGCGCGCCCTCGTCGGAGACGATCGCGAGCCCGCGGGCGGCGACGATCTCGTCCGGCGTTCCCTCACCGTCGAGCAGGCCGTCGAGGACCTGCCGGGCGAGGGTGTCGTTGAGCGTCCCGTCGACGACCAGCGCCTGGACGCGGGCGACGTCCACGGGGGTCACACCCAGGTCGCGCAGATCGGTCTCGGACTCGTTCGCCCGACGCGCCAGCTCACCCAGCCACCACTTCCGGGCGGCCTGGGGCGAGGCGCCGGCGGCGATCGTCTCCTCGACCAGCCCCAGCGCGCCGGCCCCGACGGTGTCGCGCATCTCGAGGTCGGAGAAGCCCCAGTCGTCCTGAAGACGCGCGCGTCTCTCGTGGGGCGGCTCGGGGAGCTCCGCCCGCAACCGTTCGACCCACTCGCGACTCGGGGCGACCGGGACGAGGTCGGGCTCGGGGAAGTAGCGGTAGTCGTCGGCGTCCGACTTCTCCCGGCCACTCGTGGTGACGCCGGTGTCCTCGTGCCAGTGCCGGGTCTCCTGGAGGATCGACCCGCCGTCGACCAGGATCGCGGCGTGCCGCTGCATCTCGAATCGGGTGGCGCGCTCGACGGACCGGAGCGAGTTGACGTTCTTGGTCTCGGTCCGGGTGCCGAGGACTCCTGAGTCCTTCGGCGCCAGCGACAGGTTGACGTCGCAGCGCAGCGAACCCTGCTCCATCCGGACGTCGCTCACGCCGAGGCCGAGCAGCAGCTCGCGCAGCTGTCCGACGTACGCGCGGGCGACCTCGGGTGCCTTCGCGCCGATGCCCAGCACCGGCTTGGTCACGATCTCGATCAGGGGGATGCCGGCGCGGTTGTAGTCGACCAGGGAGTAGTCGGCACCGTGGATGCGGCCGCTCGTGCCGACGTGCGTCGACTTGCCGGTGTCCTCCTCCATGTGGGCGCGCTCGATGTCGACGCGGTACGTCTCGCCGTCGACCTCGACCTCCATGAACCCCTCGAACGCGATCGGCTCGTCGTACTGGGACGTCTGGAAGTTCTTCGGCATGTCCGGGTAGAAGTAGTTCTTCCGCGCGAACCGGCACCACTCGGCGATCTCGCAGTTGAGCGCCAGGCCGATCCGGATGGCGGACTCGACGGCCGCCGCGTTCACCACCGGCATGGAGCCGGGCAGGCCGAGACAGGTCGGGCAGGTCTGGGTGTTGGGCTCGGCGCCGAACGCTGTCGGACACCCGCAGAACATCTTGGTCACCGTGTTGAGCTCGACGTGCACCTCGAGGCCGAGGGCCGGGTCGAACCGCGCCAGGACCTCGTCGTACGACAGCAGGGTGTCGGTCATGGGCGCGACCCTCCCGTGGTCTCGACGGACCCGACCAGCGGAGGCGCCTGGTCGAGCAGCCGGCCGCCCCACTCCTGGACGAGCAGCGACTCGAGTGCCGCCCCGACCCGGTAGACGCGGTCGTCGGCCATCGCCGGCGCCAGGATCTGGACGCCGGCCGGCAGGCCGTCCTCGTCGGCGAGCCCGCTGGGCACCGAGATCCCCGGTACGCCGGAGAGGTTCGCCGGGATGGTCGCCAGGTCGTTGAGGTACATCGCCAGCGGGTCGTCGACCTTGGCGCCGATCGTGAACGCGGTCGTCGGCGCGGTCGGGCTGACCAGCACGTCGGCGCGCTCGAACGCCGCCTCGAAGTCGCGCGTGACCAGCGTGCGCACCTTCTGCGCCTGGCCGTAGTAGGCGTCGTAGTAGCCGCTGGACAGGGCGTAGGTGCCGAGGATGATGCGCCGCTTCACCTCCTCGCCGAACCCCGCCTCACGGGTCGCGCGCATGACGTCCTCCGCGCTCGGGTCTCCCCCCGGCGTGACCCGCAGGCCGTAGCGCATGGCGTCGAAGCGCGCGAGGTTGGACGACGCCTCTGCCGGCAGGATCAGGTAGTACGTCGCCAACGCGTGCACGAAGCTCGGGCACGAGACCTCGACGACCTCGGCCCCGGCCTTGGTCATCAGCTCGACGGACTCCTCGAACCTGGCCAGGACGCCGGCCTGGTAGCCCTCGCCGCCGAGCTCCTTGACCACCCCGATGCGGACGCCGGTGAGGTCGCCGTCGGCGCCGCGTCGTGCCGCGTCGAGGACCGCCGGCACCGGTGCGTCGATCGACGTCGAGTCGAGAGGGTCGTGCCCGGCGATGACCTCGAGCAGGAGGGCGGCGTCGAGCACCGTCCGGGTCACCGGTCCGGCCTGGTCGAGCGAGTTGGCCAGGGCGACGAGGCCGTAGCGCGACACCCCGCCGTACGTCGGCTTGCCGCCGATGGTGCCGGTGACCGCGCCCGGCTGCCGGATGGATCCGCCGGTGTCGGTGCCGATCGCCAGGGGCGCCTCGTACGCCGCGACCGCGGCGGCGCTGCCACCGCCCGAGCCGCCCGGGATGCGCGTGAGGTCCCACGGGTTGTGGGTCGGTCCGAAGGCGCTGTGCTCGGTCGACGAGCCCATCGCGAACTCGTCCATGTTCGTCTTGCCCAGGATCGGGAGTCCGGCGGCACGCACCCGCGCGACGACCGTGGCGTCGTACGGCGGCACCCAGCCCTCGAGGATCCGCGAGCCGCAGGTGGTCGGCAGGCCGCGCGTCGCCATCACGTCCTTGACCGCGATCGGGATCCCGTCGAGAGAGCTCCGCGTCTCGCCGGCGGCACGACGTGCGTCGGACTCCGCGGCCGCGCGGAGGGCGCCCTCCGAGTCGACGTGCAGGAACGCGTGGACGTCACCGTCGACCTCCGCGATCCGGTCGAGGTGCGCCTGCGTGATCTCGACCGAGGTCGTCGCGCCGGATGCGAGGGCTTCTGCCAGCTCGGCGGCGGTCCGGGTGTCGGCGCTCACTGCTCGTCCCCGAGGATCCGCGGCACCTTGAACCGCTGCCGCTCCTCCTCCGGAGCACCGCTCAGCGCCTCCTCGGGGGTCAGGCAGGCCACCGCGACGTCGTCGCGGAAGACGTTGGTCAGTGGCAGCGGGTGTGAGGTGGGTGGGACGTCGTCGCCCGCCACCCCCTGGATGGAGGCGATCGAATCGAGGATCACGCTCAGCTGAGGGGCGAGATGGTCCAGCTCGGCGTCGCTCAGCTCGATCCGCGCCAGGTCGGCGAGGTGGGACACCTCGTCGCGGGTGATCGTCGGACGCGCGGGCGTGCCGGAGCTCTCGGAGGTCGCGGGCATGAGTTCATCCTAGGGACGCGCGCTGAGGTCCAGCCATGCGGTTGTCACCTGACCACGACCGGCGAAATTTGACCGAGCCACGGCGTCACAGGTTGGTCAAACCACCCACACGGGTGGTCTCGCCCGGCTAGCGTGCTGAGCTGTTGACCCTCTAGCCAACCCCAGGCTGACTATGAACACCGTGCTCTCCACGGTCCGCGAGACCGACGTGACCGGTGTCCTGTGTTTCTACGTGGACATGGGACGCCCGGCTTCTGCTGCCCATCTCATCTTCCGGCAGGGCCTCGCCGACGAGCCCCTGCACGAGACCGGCTGGCTGCACCTGCTCGAGCACCTCGCCCTCCTCGACCGCGAGACGCTGAGCCGGCCGATCAACGGCCAGGTCTCGATGCTGCTGACCCGGTTCGCGGCGTTCGGCACCTCGGATGAGCTGGTGACCAACCTCGGTGCCCTGTGTCGGTGGGTGGCCGAGCCGGACTTCCGGCTGCTGGCGCGCGAGCGCGGCGTCCTGCAGGCACGCGCCCATCAGCATCACGACCCCTTGATGCGGTCCCTGACGTGGCGGTACGGCGCGAGCGGGCCAGGCGTTGCCAGCTACTCCGAGGTCGGCTCGCTGCGCGCGACGCCGGAGCTCCTCGCCGAGCGTGCCTGGCGGGTGTTCAACGCCGCCAACGCGATCCTGGTCCTGGACGGTCCCCCGCCGGCTGACCTCGCGCTTCCGCTGCCGGGCGGGGAGTACCTCCCGCCGTCACCGGTCGAGCCGATCGCGCGACGCCTGCCCGCGGCGTACCGCGACGTGGCCGGGCTGACGCTGAGCGGCGTCGTCTCGCGGACCCACGAGGCGACCTTCCTTCCCGCCATCCTCGAGCGCGCCGTGCACGACGGCCTCCGCCAGAGCACCGGCGGCGCCTACGCGCCGTGGTCGAGCACGACCGAGATCGACGACGAGCACCTCGTGATCGGTGGCGGTTCGGACGTCGTGCCGGAGATCCTCGGCACGGTCGCCGGCGCCGGCCTCGACGTCGTCCGCCGTCTCGCCGGCGAGGGGGTGCCGCGGGCCTGGGTCGAGGAGGCCGTGCAGCAACGCCTGGCTCGCCTCGAGTCTCCGAATGCGATGGCCGACGTCGCCCTCGAGTCGGCGTACGCCGCGCTGAGCAGCCGTGTGCCGCTCAGCCACGAGGAGCTGGTCGACCAGCTCCGCGACACCGACCCCCAGCTGGTGGACAGCGCCGCCCGCGAGCTCGACGCGACGCTGCTCGTCGGACTCCCGGAGGACGCCAAGCTCCCGCGTGGGTTGAAGCCGGTCTCGTTCCCCACGTCCGAGCCTGCCGCCGAGGGCAAGCGGCACACGCACGTCAACTGGCCCGCCGACCTGTCGACGTTCACCGCCGACACGACCCTCGCCGAGTCCGTCAGCGGCACCACCGCGCACGCCATGCGCATCGACGACGTGGTCGGGCTCTTCACCTGGCGCGACGGCACCCGGCAGCTCGTGGGCCGCGACGGCTCCGTCCTCGAGATGGAGGCACGGCAGTGGTTCAGCGGCGACGCCCTCGCCGACACCCTCGACCAAGCCGTGTCCGAGGACCTTCACATCCCGATGCCCGACCGCGAGGTCACCTTCAAGCGGATGGGGCTCGCCGAGCGCTCCGCGATCGGCTTCGCCCGGGCCGCCAACACCAAGCCCGGCCTGATCGTGCTGATCTCGCTGATGCTTCTGCTGACCCTGTGGTCCGTCATCGGCGGCCACCGGTTCCTGGCATTCGTCCTGCTGGTGCTCGGCGCCACGCTCGGTGCCCAGCTGTGGCGGGTCGAGGGCGGACAGCTCGGCGGGCCGCCCCCGCCGTCGCCTGGTCCCGCCTGACGCCGCTCGTGCCCCGCACCACGCTGCGCGACAGCCGGACCCTCCAGTGGTCGGAGTGCGGCCTGCCCGACGGTGTCCCGGTCGTCTTCCTCCACGGCTGCCCGGACACCCGACGAGCCTCCTGGAGCGGTCACGAAGCGGCCCGCCGGGCCGGCGTCCGGCTGCTCGCCGCGAACCGGCCCGGGTACGGCGCCTCCACGCCGGCCGCACCGTCGTACCACCAGGTCGTGGACGACGTCGCCGAGCTCGCCGACTCCCTCGGCCTCGAGCAGTTCGCGGTCCTCGGCATGTCGGTGGGAGGCACCTTCGCGCTGGCCTGCGCCGCGCTGCTTCCCGACCGGGTCACCCACGCCACGCTCGTGGGCACACCGGGCGAGGCACCGCGGATGGATCCGGCGTACCCGCGTGACGACCTCGACGAGTCCGCGCGGGCGTTCTTCGACTCGCTCGCCTCCGGCACGCCCGAGGAGAACCTCCAGCGGGTGAGGCCCGACTTCCTCGCGTGGCGTGCCGGTGTCGATCCGGACGACCCGGACGACGTGGCGCTCGCCTCGCGCTGGCTCGCCTCGCTGCCGCCCGAGGACCGGGCCCTCGTCGACGGACCGCCGGCGGAGGTCGCCGCGGCGGCGCGCGAGGCGATCGGCCGCCCGGACGGCTACCTGTCGGACGCGGCCCTGGTGTTCGGGCGCTGGCCGTTCCGCCTCGAGGACGTTCGGTGCCACGTCGCCCTCTGGTACGGCGAGCGCGACGCCCAGGCACCACCCCGCAACGGCGAGTGGCTGGCCGAGCGCCTCACCGACGCCACGTTGCAGGTGAAGCCGGGGCTCGGACATCTCGAGTCCCTGGTGCGCTCGTGGGACGCCGTCCTCGGATCGGCTGCCGGCGGAGCGTGATCAGAGGCCGCTGGGTCCACTCTCGAGCAGCACCTTGAATCCGCCCTCGTCCAGGACCGGGACGCCGAGCTGCTCCGCCTTGTCGGCCTTGGAGCCGGCGTTGTCGCCCACCACGACGTAGTCGGTGTTCTTCGAGACCGAGCCCGCGGCCTTGCCGCCGCGGGACAGGATCGCCTCCTTGGCGGAGTCGCGGGAGAAGTCGACCAGCGAGCCCGTGACCACGACGGTGAGGCCCTCGAGGGTGCGGGGCGTCGACGCGTCGCGCTCGTCGGCCATGCTGACGCCGGCGGCCTCCCACTTGTCGACGATCGCGCGGTGCCAGTCGACGGTGAACCACTCGATCACCGACTCGGCGATCGTCGGCCCGACACCCTCCGCGGCCGCGAGCTCCGCCTCGGACGCTCCACGGATCGCGGCCATCGAGCCGAACTCGGTCGCCAGTGCCCGAGCCGCTGTCGGTCCGACGTGACGGATCGACAGCGCCACCAGCACCCGCCACAACGGCACCGATCGGCTGTTCGCCGAGGTTGGCGAGCAGCCCGCCGCCGTTGGCGCTGAGCTGCGGGCCGTCCTCACCCTTCTTCGGCGCGCGGGTGAACAGCTCGGTCTTCAGCAGCTTGTCGCGGTCGAGGTCGAAGACGTCGCCCTCGTCGGTGATCACGCCTGCTCCGAGCAGGGCGTGTGCCGCCTCAGAGCCGAGCCCCTCGATGTCGAACGCCCCGCGACTCGCCACGTGGTAGACCCGCTCGAGGAGCTGGGCCGGACACTGCTGCGTGTTGGGGCAGCGGAGGTCCTTGTCGCCCTCCTTCTGCTGGACCAGCTTCGTCTTGCAGGAGGGGCACCGGCTGGGCATCTTCCACGGTTTCGCCCCGGTCGGCCGGAGCGGGAGCACCGGGCCGACGATCTCGGGGATGACGTCGCCGGCCTTGCGGAGCACGACGGTGTCGCCCGGGCGGACGTCCTTGCGCTTGACCTCGTGGGCGTTGTGCAACGTCGCCCGCTCGACCGTCGAGCCCGCGACCTTCGTCGGCTCCATCACCCCGAACGGCGTCACCCGGCCGGTGCGGCCGGTGTTGACCTCGATCGAGAGCAGCTTGGCGTTGACCTCCTCCGGCGGGTACTTGAACGCGATCGCCCACCGCGGCGCCCGGCTGGTCGAGCCGAGCCGGCGTTGCAGCCCGACGTCGTCGACCTTGATCACCACGCCGTCGATCTCGTAGGGGACGATCGAGTGGCGGTGCTCGCCGGCGTTCTCGACGTACTGCTCGACATCCTTCAACGTCGGGACGACCCGCACCTGGTCGGAGGTCGGCAGCCCCCACGCCTTCAGCGCTTCGTAGGAGTGGGACTGTGCCTTCGGCTCGAACCCCTCGCGAGCGCCCACCCCGTGACAGACCATGCCGAGTGCGCGGCTGGCCGTGATCCTCGGGTCCTTCTGCCGGAGCGACCCGGCCGCGGAGTTGCGGGGGTTGGCGAACGGCTGCTTGCCGGCCTCGAGCAGGGAATCGTTGAGCCGCTCGAACGCCGCGATCGGCAGGAACACCTCGCCACGCACCTCGATCAGGGCCGGGACCGGGAACTCCTTCGAGGCCTTCAGTCGATGAGGGATGACGTCGATGGTCTTGACGTTGGGCGTCACGTCCTCGCCCGTGCGGCCATCCCCTCGGGTCAGCGCCCGGACCAGCCGGCCACCCTCGTAGAGCAGGTTGATGGCGAGGCCGTCGACCTTGAGCTCACAGAGCAGGGCCGGCTTCTCGACGCCGTCACGCTCGAGCCGCGCGTACCACGACGCGAGCTCGTCGTAGGTGAAGGCGTTGTCGAGGCTCTCCATGCGCTGGCGGTGGTCGACCGCGGTGAACTCGGTCGAGACGGCGCCGCCGACCTTCTGCGTCGGGGAGTCGGGCGTGCGCAGCTCGGGGAACTCCTCCTCGAGCCCTTGAAGCCCGCGCAGGCGCTGGTCGTAGTCGGCATCGGAGAGCGTCGGGTCGTCGAGCACGAAGTAGCGCCAGCGGGCGTCCTCGATCTCCTCGCTCAGCTGACGGTGGCGGTCCTTGGCCTCAGGAGTCGCCGATCGTGGTTCGCCCATGGCCCTATCCTGCCAACGACCGCCGACAGGTCACGACCCCAGTCGCCCCCGTTCGTCGGAACCCATCCGACCGGTGCGACGTACCGAACCAACCGCCGTGGAGACGAGCGTGACCGACAGGTGACCGACACTGCTCCGGCCGCCCCGGCCGTGACCGACTTCGACCCGGTGGAGAGGCCACGCGCGACGGTGCTCGTGCTGCACGGCGGCAAGGACCGCTCGCGGAAGACCGTCACCGGTCGCAGCCTGTCGTGGCAGCGCGGCGCCGCGCTGGGTCGCACGCTGGGTCGGCGGCTGCACGAGGACGGAGTCGCCGTCCGCCTGCTCCGCTACCGCTCGGTCGGGTGGAACCGCGACGGCGCGGACAAGATCGCCGATGCCCGCTGGGCGCTCGACGGCATCCGCGAGGAGCTGGGCGAGGCTCCGGTGGTGCTGGTCGGCCACTCGATGGGTGGACGGACGGCGTGCCACGTCGCCGACGATCGATCGGTCATGGGGGTGATCGCCCTGGCGCCGTGGCTGACGCCCGGCGACCCGGTCGAGCCGCTCGCCGGCAAGGAGCTCCACGCCGCACACGGCCGGCGCGACCGGATCACCCGGGCCGGCGACACCCGCGCGTACGTCGAGCGGGCGGCGGCCGTCGCGAGTGCGACCTCGTTCACCGACATGGGCGACCGCGGTCACTACCTGCTGAGCGGGATCCACGCCTGGAACGCCTTCACCGTCGACCGGGTACGCCGGATCCTCGGCTGAGCGGCACCACCTCCGGGGTTCGTCCGGAACCCGGATGAAACCGATTTGTTTCATCCGATGACGTCCGCTACCGTCGCTATGGAACGAAACCGTTTCGTTTCATCGGGCCTTTGACCGGCCCCGCCCGTCGACGATCAGGTGACCACCGGACATGACCCCCGAGGCCGCAGCAGCAGTCGCCGCCGCACGCCCCCGTATCGAGGGTGTCCGCGAGCAGGAGATCCTCGACGCCGCGATCGAGGTGCTCGCCGACGTCGGCTACGACCGGCTGACGATGGATGCCGTCGCCCACCGGGCCAAGGCGTCGAAGGCGACGCTGTACCGGCGGTGGAACTCCAAGGCGACCCTCGTCGTCGAGGCGATCGCCCGGATGAAGTCCACCCCCGAGGCGCCGGACACCGGAGACCTGCGTAGCGACCTGGTCGCGACGTTCTGCGGGCACGGCGGCCTCTCCGACCAGGGCACGACGTCGACGTTCGGCGCAGTCGTCACCGCGATGAGCACCGACCCGGAGTTCGCCTCCGAGTTCCGCAAGCAGGTGGTCGAGCCGAAGTCACGCGCCTCCCGCACCGTCTTCGAGCGGGCCCGCGACCGCGGCGACCTGCGTGATGACGTCGACCTCGACCTCATCGTCCCGGCGCTCGCGGGGATCATCCTGCACCGCGTGTTTCTCCTCGGGGAGCATCCCGAGCCCGAGCTGATCGAGCGCGCCATCGACCAGATCATCCTGCCGGCTGTCAGGCCGCAGGGCTGAGATCCGTCAAGTAGTCAAGAAGTCACGACGTAAGGAAAGACATGTCCGACCTGACCGAAACCGTCGGCACGCCCGAGCCGGAGGTCGACACCTCCGGCCGTGGGAAGCACCTCGGCTGGGCACTGGTGCTGATCTGCATCGCTCAGCTGATGGTGGTGCTCGACGCCACGATCGCCAACATCGCTCTGCCCTACATCGGCAGAGATCTCCACATGTCCGGCACGAACCTCACCTGGATCGTGACCGGCTACGCGCTGGCCTTCGGCGGCTTCCTGCTGCTGGGCGGCCGGCTGGGCGACCTCTACGGCCGCCGCCGTACCTTCATGCTCGGCCTCTCGATCTTCGCCGTCGCCTCCCTTCTGGGCGGTCTCGCCCAGAGCGAGGCCCTGTTGCTGACCTCGCGAGGCGTCCAGGGTCTCGGCGCCGCGCTGGCCTCTCCGGCTGCGCTCGCCCTGATCACGACCACCTTCCCGGCCGGTCCGCCCCGTAACCGCGCGTTCGCGGTGTACGCCGCCATGTCCGGCGCCGGTGCGGCCGTCGGCCTGATCCTGGGTGGCTGGCTGACAGGCCTGAACATCTCGCTGTTCGACCCCCAGGACGGCTGGCGCCTGACCTTCCTGATCAACGTCCCGATCGGCATCATCGCCGCCCTGCTGGCTCCGCGCTTCCTGAGCGAGTCCGAGCGTCACAGCGGCCAGCTCGACGTGCCCGGCGCCATTGCCGGTACGGGTGGGCTGCTCGCCCTGGTCTACGGGCTGACCCGCGCCGGGAACGCGGCATACGGCTGGAGCGACCCACTCACCATCGCCAGCCTGGTCGGCGGCGTTGTCCTGCTCACGCTGTTCTTCGTGGTCGAGTCCAGGGTCGCCCACCCGCTGCTGCCGTTCCGGGTGTTCGCCAACCGTTCGCGAGCCGCGAGCTTCATCGCGATGATGCTGCTTCCGGCGGCGATGTTCTCGATGTTCTTCTTCCTGAGCCTCTTCATCCAGAACGTCATGGGCTACAGCCCGCTCAAGGCCGGCTTCGCCTTCCTGCCGTTCAGCATCTGCATCATCATCGCGGCGACGATCGTGTCCAACCTCATCAATCGGATCGACCCGCGCTACATCGCGGGCGTCGGCACGTTGATGGCGGCGTTCGCGCTCTACGGGTTCTCCCGGCTGTCGGTCCCGGACAGCGGCCAGGACGTGCTCAACGCCGTGGCGTCGGGCCACCCGCTCGGCTCGGGCGTGAGCTACTGGACCGACATCCTGCCGTACGTCTGCCTGATGGCCCTGGGCATGGGCGCGGTGTTCGTGCCGCTGACCCTGACCGCCGTCCACCACCTGCGTCCCGAGGACGCCGGTGTCGGCTCCGGCGTGCTGAACACCATGCAGCAGGTCGGTGGGGCCTTCGGCCTCGCCGCCCTGGCGACGGTGGGCAGCCACTACACCAACGCCCAGATCTCGTCGATCGCCCCGGCCATCGGCCGCGGGGTCTCGCAGCTCGACCCGGGCGTGGTGCAGCAGCTGCTGGGCAAGCTCCACCTGACCTCGCCCTCGGAGCTGGTCGGTGCGCTCGCCTACATCGGCGGCTTCCCGACCGGCGCGACCCACGCGTTCCTGGTGGGCGTGTTCATGATGCTGGCCGGCTCGGCGGTGGTCTGGATCTTCCTGGACGTCAAGCACGAGGAGCTCGCCACCGAGACGCCGGAGGACGTGCCCGTCCACATCGGCTGATCGCTTGTAACGCCCCGTTATCTGCACTGTCGCCCCCGCACCCGGGAGCACAGGAGTGGATAACGGGGCGTTACAGCGTTCGCGTCCCACTCAGCGCTTGCGGGCGAGGCTCACCCCGTCGCGCACCGGCAGCAGCACCACGTCGAGCCGGTCGTCGGCCACGAGGGCGTCGTTGAGGTCGGCGACGGCGCGGCCGGCGTCGTCCTGCGGGTCGAGCACCTCGCCGCTCCAGAGCATGTTGTCGAGCACCATCAGGCCGCCCGGTCGCAGCCGCGGCACGATCTCCTCGACGTACGACGCGTAACCGGTCTTGTCCGCGTCCACGAACGCGAAGTCGAGGTGCGGGTCCGTCGGCAGCGCGGCCAACGTCTCGACGGCCGGCGCGATCCTCAGCTCGATCTTGTCGGTCACACCCGCGCGCTCCCAGTACCGCCGCGCGACCGACGTGTAGTCCTCGCTCACGTCGCAGCACAGCAGGTGCCCGTCCGAGGGCAGCCCGCGGGCGATGCAGATCGAGGAGTAGCCGGTGAAGGTGCCGACCTCCACCGCCTGCCGGGCGCCGGTGAGGCGGACCAGCATGGTGAGCAGCTCGCCCTCGTCGTGCGAGATCTGCATGGTGGCGCGGCCACCGAGCTCGCGGTGCGTCTCCTCGGCGAGGTCGCGGAGTACGTCGTCGGCGGGCTCGGAGTGGGCGACCAGATAGTCGTTGATGGCGGGGTCCACGATGTCCATCCCGCCAGTCTGGCCTATGCCTCAGTCCGCGAACTCGCCCACGTGGAAGCTGTCCGAGTCGTGCCAGAGCACGTAGCGACCGGCCACCTCGGGAAACTGGTCGATGGAGGGCTTCTGCTTGCCCAGCAACGCCAGGACCCGGTGCGCAAGGTCGTCGGCACGGCGACCGAAGCTCGTCGGCCGCGAACGAGCCTGGCGTCACCGCCGAACGACAGCGTCGAACGGGTCCTGACTCCCGCGAACGCGCAGCCTGAGCCACGGCGACCCGAACTGCCTCTGGAGTAGACGAACACCCTCGAGCGACGGAAGCCTGGACGCCCGCGAGGACCGGAAGCCCGGCCGTCGGGTCACCATCGCGACGAAGCTCGGCCGGCGCCGCCGCGGTTGCACGGGAACGTACGCCGGGTCTCGCCACCCCACGCCGTCCGCGGTCGGCGAGTCGGGCGGCCCTCCGCGGCGAGCGTGTTGTTCTTCGTATACAGTTTGGACGCAGACGGGACGCCCCGACTGCTCGGGAGGTGACGAGGTGAGCCGACCGCAGGGATCACCGACGCCCGGCGCCGACCTCGGAGGCGGATCGATCGGCGACCGCCACCTCAGCCTGCGTGACCAGGTGCTGGCCGAGCTCCGCACGCGCATCATCGACGCGGAGTACCGACCCGGCGAACGCCTCACCGAGGACCGGCTCGCCGCCGACTTCGGGGTGTCACGCAACCCCGTCCGCGAGGCCCTGCGGGTCGTCGAGGCCGAGGGCTTCATCGAGCTCCAGCCGCGCCGGGGCGCGGTCGTCGCCGCCCCCGACGAACGCACGATGCGCGACATGTTCGCCACCCGCGCCGTGCTGGAGCCACTCGGCGCCAGGATCGCCGCCGGGCGGGCGAGCGCGCAGGAGCTCGCCGCGCTCCGCCGGTTGCTGGACGACGCCCGCGATGCCACCAACGAGGGCGACTTCGCCCGCGTGGCCGAGCTCAACAGCGCCCTGCACCACGCCGTCATGCGGATGTCGGGCAACCGCTGGCTGGTGCAGTTCTCGACCGCGATGTACCGCCACGTGCACTGGGTCTTCCGCCTGGGCGCATCGCAGCGGGCCGTGCACTCCTGGGAGGAGCACGTCCGTCTGGTCGAGGCGCTGGAGGCGCACGACCCGGACGCCGCGGAGCAGGCCGCCCGCGACCACGTGCACGCCGCGGAGACCGCGGCCATCGACCACCCGGGGATGCAGGACGAGCCGGGGACGCAGGACGAGCCGGAGACCGACTAGCGCCCGCAGGCGTAGCCCTGGTTGCTCCGTGGGTTCGCGCCGGCCCCGAGCAGACCCGTCTCCGGATCACGCGAGACCCCACAGAGTCGCCCGAGCATCCAGTCCCCGGCTCGCACGATGTCGTGGCCGCGGGCGGCCAGTGCGTCGATGACGTCGCCGCCCATCCGGTCCTCGACGACCAGGTCCCCCGGCGTCATCTCGCGCGGGTAGAACGAGCTCGGGAAGGAATTCGTGTGGAACATCGGCGCGTCGATCGCCTGCTGCAGCTCCTGGCCTCCGGCGAGCAGCCGGAGCAGGAACACCAGCTGCCACTGGTCCTGCTGGTCACCGCCCGGCGTGCCCACGGCGTACACCGGGACGCCCTCGCGGAGCACCAGCGTCGGCGAGAGCGTCGTGCGCGGGCGGTTGCCCGGGGTCAGCGACGAGGGGAGCCCGTCGTCCAGCCAGAACATCTGCATCCGGCTGCCGAGGCAGAACCCCAGCTCGGGCACGGTCGGCGAGCTGTGCAGCCAGCCGCCGCTCGGGGTCGCCGAGATGATGTTGCCCCAGCGGTCGACGACGTCGATGTGGCACGTGTCGCCCTTCGTCTCGCCGGTCAGCGTGATGGTCGGCTCGCCGAGGCCGGCGCGCCTCCGGCATCGACGACGCGTGCACCACGTGCTGGGCCAGCTTCGGTCGGCGGCCGCCCGGCGAGCCCGGGCGCAGCTCGGCGGAGGCGACGTCTCCCACCAAGGAGAGCCGCTGGTCGACGTACGCCGGGTCGAGGAGCTCGGCGACGGACACGTCGCTGCCGTCGCCGTACCAGGCCTCGCGGTCGGCGAACGCGAGCTTGAGCACCTCGGTGGTGACGTGCACGCCGTCGACGGTCGACGGGTCCAGGGCGTCGTCCGGCAGCCGGTCGAGCATCGCCAGGGACTGCAGCAGGACCGGGCCCTGCGCCCAGAGGTTCGTCTTCGCGACCTCGAAGCCGCGGAACGAGTGGGTCACCGCCGGCTCGTACGACGCGCTCCAGCCCGCCAGGTCCTGCCCCGTCATCACGCCCGCATGGGCGTCGCCACTGGAGTCCTGGAACGGCCGTCGCTGGAAGGCGTCGATCGCCTCCGCGACGAAGCCCTCGCGCCACGCACGCCGCGCAGCGTCGTACTGCGTCTCGCGATCCGCGCCCGCACTCTCGCCGCCGGCGACGAGCCGGTCGAGGACGTCGGCGTACGCCGTGTTCACGACGAGCTCCCACGGCCGAGGGGGTCGACCGTGCGGCAGCCACTGGGCCGCCGACGTGGGCCAGTGCTCGGTGAACATCTGCTCCATCGTCGCGACCGTCGCGGCCGCGCGGGGCAGCAGCGGGTGTCCGTGCCGGGCGTAGCCGACCGCGTAGGACAGGACGTCGCGGAGGGAGCGGGTGCCATGGTCGCGACCGAGCATCAGCCAGGCGTCGACCGCTCCGGGGATCGCGGCTGCGAGCGGGCCGGAGCCAGGAACGAGCTCGAGACCGAGGCCGCGGAAGTGCTCCCGGGTCGCTCCCGCGGGCGCCGTGCCCTGCCCGCACAGCACGACCGGCGTCGGGTCGTCGGCGGTGGCGAACACGGCCGGCACCTCGCCACCCGGGCCGTTGAGGTGAGGCTCGACGAGATGCAGCACGAAGGCGCCGGCGATCGCGGCGTCGAAGGCGTTGCCGCCGGCCTCGAGCTCGGCCATGGCGGACTGTGAGGCCAGCCAGTGCGTCGTCGAGGTCATGCCGAACGTGCCGCGCAGCGTCGGGCGCGTGGTCATCCGACTCACCGGTCCTCGCCCCCTGACGTCGTCGAGAGACTGCTTGCGACGGAGCGGCAGAGCTCGGTGGCCTCGCGTGCCCAGGCGGGGGACGCTCCGGCGAGGCCGCACGACGGGGTGAGGACGAGCAAGTCGGAGACGGCGTCGACGTCCAGGCCGAGGACGTCGATCACCCGGAGCACGCGCTCGGCGACGGACCTCGCGGTCGGCGCGGTCTCGGGCTCGACGGACGGGACGACGCCGAGCGCGACGCGCTCCCCCGCCTCGATCGCCTCTGCGAACGCATCCAGGTCGTCGGCGTCGAGGACGGAGAGGTCGCCGCTGAGTCCGCGGGCACCCGCGCCGCGCAGGAGGGCCCACGGCGTGCGCGGTGCGCACGAGTGCACCCAGGGCTCGGTCCCGGCGCGCTCGAGCACTCCGGCGAGCGCCCCCGAGACCTCCGGCGGGTGCACGACGCGGTGTCGGCCGAAGCCCGAGGCGGTGGGCACCTCCCCGGCCAGCACCGAGGCCAGGGCCGGCTCGTCCACCTGGACGACGATGCGCTCGGCGTCGACCCGGCGACGGAGGTCGGCGAGATGGTCGGCCACCCCTTCGGCCAGGGCCTGGGCGATCTCGCGGCGGGCACCGTGGTCGGCGAGCAGCTTGTCGCCGCGCGGCCTCTCGATGGTCGCGGCCAGCGTCCACGGCCCCGTCAGCTGGACCTTGAGGACGCCGTGGAAGTCCTGGGCCTGCTCCTCGAGCTGGTCGAGGTCCTGCCCGAGCAGGGAGCGGGCGCGCCGGTGGTCGATGCCGGACGCGTCGGTCAGCCGCCAGCCCGCGGGCTGGAGGTCGAAGCCGAGCTCGGTGATCGTCGCGAGCGTGCGACCGACCATGGCGGCCTCGACGCCGCGACCGGGCAGCTCGGGAAGGTACGGCAGGTCCGGAGCCTCGCCGAGGACGACCCGGACCGCTTCGGCGTACTCCTCGGCGGTGGTGCCGGGCCACGACCCGACGCCGCTGGAGACCGTCACGCCGGCGCGCCCACGCGCGCGGTGGTCACGATGGTGGCGGACCCGACGACGCGGGTGCCGTCGTAGATCACCGCGGCCTGACCGGGCGCGATCCCCTGGGCGGGATCGACCAGGTCGATCTCGACGGAGCCGTCGGCCGAGCCCGACGGGACTGTGACCCGGGCTCGGTGTGCGTCGCCGTGGGCACGCAGCTGGACCGTCCCGTCGAGGTCGCCCTCGGGTGCGGAGCCGCACCAGCGTGCGCGGTCGGCCGTGATCCGGTCGATGGTGAGGTCGGCCCGCGACCCCACGGTCACGGTGCCGGAGACCGGTTCGATGTCGAGGACGTAGCGGGGCTTGCCGTCGGGCGCGGGCGTGCCGAGCCGCAGGCCCTTCCGCTGGCCGATGGTGAACCCGAAGGTGCCGTCGTGGCGGCCGAGCTCCTCGCCGGTCTCGGAGTCGACGATGGCGCCGTCGTGGTTGGGCGCCCGGTCACCGAGCTTCTCGCGGAGCCACCCGGCGTTGTCGCCGTCGGAGACGAAGCAGATGTCGTGGGAGTCGGGCTTGTCGGCGACCAGCAGCCCACGCGACGCCGCCTCCTCCCGGACCTGCGGCTTCGGGGTGTCGCCCAGCGGGAACAGTGAGTGGGCGAGCTGGTCCTGGGTGAGGACGCCGAGAACGTAGGACTGGTCCTTGCCTGCGTCGACCGCCCGATGGAGCTCGGTCGTGCCGTCGGCGGCAGCGCGCACCTGGGCGTAGTGACCGGTCGCCACCGCGTCGAAGCCGAGCGCCAGGGCGCGGTCGAGCACGGCGGCGAACTTGATCTTCTCGTTGCATCGCAGGCACGGGTTGGGGGTGCGACCGGCGGCGTACTCGTCCATGAAGTCCTCGACGACGTCCTCGTGGAAACGCTCGGAGAGATCCCAGACGTAGAACGGGATGCCGATCACGTCGGCGGCGCGGCGCGCGTCGTTGGCGTCCTCGAGGGTGCAGCAGCCGCGCGCCCCCGAGCGGTACGACGCGGGGTTGCGCGAGAGGGCGAGATGGATGCCGGTGACGTCGTGACCCGCCTCGTGAGCCCGTGCGGCGGCCACGGCCGAGTCGACGCCGCCGGACATCGCGGCGACCACCTTCATCAGATACGGGCTCCTCGAGCGCGCTCGACGGCCGGGCCGATGGCCTCGACGAGGGCGTCGACGTCCGCCTCGGTCGAGGTGCGGCCGAGGGTGAACCGGAGCGAGTGCCGGGCACCTTCCTCGTCGCAGCCCATCGCCAGCAGCACATGGGACGGCTGGGGCACCCCGGCCGAGCAGGCCGAGCCGGTGGAGCACTCGATCCCGCGGGCGTCGAGCAGCATCAGCAGCGAGTCGCCCTCGCAGCCGGGGAAGCCGAGGTGGGCGTTGCCCGGGAGCCGGTCGCCCGGGTCGCCGTGCACGTGGGCCTCGGGCACGACCTCGGTGACCCGGCGCACCAGGTCGTCGCGCAGGGCCGCCACCCGCTGGGCGTACTCGGGCTGCTCCTTGACGGCGTGCTCGACGGCCGTGGCGAAGCCGGCGATGGCGGGCATGTCGAGGGTGCCGCTGCGGATGTCGCGCTCCTGCCCGCCGCCGTGCAGCAGCGGGGTGAGCGTCAGCTCGCGACGCAGGACCAGCGCTCCGACGCCGTACGGTCCGCCGAGCTTGTGTCCGGTCAGGGTCAGCGCGTCCACGCCGCTCGCGGCGAAGTCGACCGGCACCGCGCCGACGGCCTGGACCGCGTCGGTGTGGACCGGGATGCCGTGTGTCGCGGCGAGGGCGACGATGTCCTCGATCGGCTGGAGGGTGCCGACCTCGTTGTTGGCCCACATCACCGAGACCAGGGCCACCGAGCCAGGATCGCGCTCGACCGCCTCGCGGTAGGCCTCGAGGTCGAGGCGGCCGCGCCGGTCGACCGGCAGGAGCTCGATCTGCGCGTGCTCCTCCTCGGCCAGCCAGTCGAGCGCGTCGAGCACGGCGTGGTGCTCGATCGCGGAGGCGAGGATCCGCACCCGCGTGGGGTCCTGGTCGTGGCGCGACCAGAACAGGCCCTTCAGGGCGAGGTTGTCCGCCTCGGTACCGCCGGAGGTGAAGACGACCTCGCCGGGTCGGCAGTTGATCGCCTGCGCGATCGTCTCGCGCGACTCCTCGACCACGCGCCGGGCCGCGCGCCCGCTGGCGTGCAGCGACGAGGGGTTGCCGACGTCGCCCAGGTGTGTGGTCATCGCCTCGACGGCGGCCGGGAGCATCGGGGTGGTCGCGGCGTGGTCGAGGTAGACGGTCTTGCCGAGCGCGTCGTCCATGTCAGGCCCAGAGTACGGCGCGGACGGAGCGCCTGCGAACCGACGGCCGGTCACGGTTCGGTTGCGCCGTCACTGCTGGTCGAGGGCCGCCCGCGCCTCGAACAGCAGCACCGCGGCCGACACCGCCACGTTGAGCGAGTCCGCCCGGCCGAGCATCGGGATCGCGATCCTCGGCAGGCCGCGTCGCCACTCGTCGCTCACGCCGTCCCCTTCGGAGCCGACCACGACCGCCGTGCGGCCGTGGCCGAGCCCCGCCGACCGGTACGGCGTGGCGCCGCCCGGGTCCGCGACGTACGTCGTGAATCCGGCCTCCGCGAGCCCCGAGCGGGCCGCCGCGGATCGACGGATAGGTCAGCACCGGTGTCGTCAGCACCATGCCCCGGCTGGCCGCGAACGCCTTCGGGTGGGTGACGCGCGCCGTCGCCCGGGTGAGGACGAGAGCGTCCGCCGCGCAGGCGTCGGCGGTCCGGACGAGCGTGCCCAGGTTGCCGGCGTACTCGATGCCATCGGCCACGAGGACGAGCCGGGCGTCGCCGGTCAGCACCGCCGGTGGGTCCCACGTCGGGAGCCGCACGACCGAGAGCAGGGCCGGCGCCTGGGTGTCCGGTTGGATCCGGGCGAGCGTGCGCTCGGAGATCCGGAACGCGCGGTGGGCCCGGGCCGAGCCCACCGCGGCCGCGGTCTCGAGCTCGGGGTGGGCCCGCGCGCCGGGGCACCACAGCACGACGTCGATCTCGGCGCCGCTGCGCAGCACGGCCTCGTGCGCCCAGGCTCCCGAGACCGCGGTGACGTGGTCGGCGCGTGGCAGGACGTTGCGGCGCGCGCGGGAGTAGCGGCGTACGTCGTCGTGGGAACCGCCGACCGACTGCAGGCGCTCCAGCGCGGCGATGTCGGCCGCGGACGGCAGGAGGACAGGGGTGGTGCTGGGCATGGCGGGCTCCGACGAGCAGGAGTGACGTCCTGACCGCAGTACCCGCCTCGCGGGGTGCGGTCGTCAGGCCGCCGGTCGGCGCCTGGTTGAGGTCACTCCTGGTTACCCATGCCGAGAACGGTAGGCAGAGCCCGCCGCCGGCGCATCCGAATTACCGCGTCTCGCCGGTCCCCAGGAGCTCGAGCCAGGCATGGCCGGGGAACAGCTTCTCGATCGACTCCCGGAGCCAGGCCCGCTGCTCGTCGTTCAGCAGCGGCAGCGCGCGATCGCGGTCGCGGCGGTCCTTCATCCGGTCGAGCCGGGCCTTGAACATCAGCACGATCTCCGGGTTCAGGGCGCGCACCCCGTCCGCACCGACCCACGTGACGTCGTCGAGGTCGAGCACCTGCTCGGGCATCTTCTTGTTCTGCCAGCGCCCCTCGACGTCCGGGGTGAGGGGGATGTCGATCAGCCACGGCGAGGCCGCGTCGCGGCGTACCCACACCTGGCAGTCCGGCTCGGGCAGGTCCGGCCACCGGTCGTTCAGCGGCAGCAGGGCGCCGTTGGTGATGGTCCACAGGTGCCAGCGATCGCCGATGAACTCGCGGAAGCGCGGGACGTCGCACGCGAGCATCGACACGTCGAGGTCCTCGTGCTCGCGCGGTGCACCGGTGAAGGCCTCGAGCGCCCAGCCACCGACCAGCCACCACGGCCGGTCGAAGCCCTCGAAGAAGGCGCGCCCGGCGTCGAGGTCGAAGGGGTCCCAGGCGCCGTAGAGGTGCTCCCAGTACTCGTTCTCCGCGCGTTCCTCGTCGCTCAGCGGTAGGGGCTCACGCACGGCGCGACCCTACCGGCCGACCGGGTCAGCGGGCGCCGTACATCTTCTTCATGCCGAGCCAGTCACCGATCCCGAGCGTGCGGGCGTACTTCGAGCACGGCCGGAGCAGGTGCTGCATGGTGAGGTTGCCGTGCCCGTCGCCGGTGTGGGCGAGGCCGTAGGCGTGGCCCCACTCGTGGGTGACGGTGCCCTCGAAGTCCCACAGGTTCGAGCACGTGCTCGGCAGCTTGGTGGCCATGCTCGGACCGTTGTCGAGCAGCATGTCCGTGCCCACCATCCGGCCGCCGATGTACCAGTAGCAGGTCCACCCGAGCAGGTTGCCGGGCAGGTCGCCGAAGCCGACGATGTTGACCTCGTTGGCCCTCCCACAGCTCGGGCCGGCGGCGGCGATGTTCGGGTTCTTCGAGGTACGGCCCAGGTAGTGCGAGGCCGGAGCCTTCACCCGCGGCTTGCCGCAGGTGTTGCGGCCCTTGCGCATGTTCGCGTTCGCGACCTGGATCTGGTGGGCCACGGTCTTCTTGTCGAAGCGCTTCGGCATCTTGGCGAGGTTGATGTGGAAGCGCAGCGCCTTGTGCCACGTGTGGTGCTCGAGATTGAAGGTGCGGTCCTTGCACGCCGCCGGGTCACCGGCTCGACCCGTGATCATCGGGGCGGTCGTGTTGGTCGTGCCCGTCGAGCTGGTGGTGCTCGTGGTGCTGGTCAGCATCGTCGGGGTGGTCGGGGTCGTGGGGGTGGTCGAGGTCGTCGTACTGCTCAAGGGGGCGAGGTACCAGTTGCCCCCACCACCGGTCCCCCGGCCCTCGGCCACGACGCGGATGCCGTGTCCGGTGTTGGTGACCCGGAACCCGGCCAGGTCACCGTGTCGCGTCGTGCCGTCTCCCGCGACGCTCATGCCAGCGGGCGGGACCGTCATCGAGACCCGGCCGTCGGTCACCACGCGGCCGGCCAGCGAGCAGCCGGCACGGGACGCAGCGGACGCGGCCGACAGCGAGATCGGCCCGCTCTGCGCACACCGGGCATCGCTCCGCTCGGTGGCGGGACGGGCCGAGGCCGGCGAGGACGCAGCCGAGGCCACCAGCGCGATCGCGACGAGCGAGGAGGCGGCCGGGGCGAGGAGTCGTCGGGTCGTCATGCGTCCGATCCTCCCCCGGTGCCCCCGGGCCAAACCACGCGGGGGTCAGGTCGGGGTGGTGAGCAGCACCAGGTCGTCGCGGTGCACGACCTCACGCTCGTACGCCGCGCCGAGCTCGCGCCGCAGCACGGTGGACGTCTTGCCCACCAACGCGGGGATCTCGTCCGCGTCGAAGTTGACCAGCCCGCGCGCGACCGAGACGCCGTCCGGACCCGCCAGATCCACCGGGTCACCGGCGGCGAACGTGCCGGTCGAGCCGGTGACCCCGGCGGCCAGCAGCGAGGCCCGGCGCTCGGTGACGGCCCGGACCGCACCCTCGTCGAGCAGCAGTACGCCCTTGGGCTCGGTGGCGTGGGCCAGCCAGAGCTGGCGGGTGGGCCGCCGGCGGCCCGCGGCGTGGAACCAGGTGCCGACGGGCTCACCCGAGAGCGCCTCGCCCGCTCGCTCGGCCGAGGTGAGCAGCACGGGGATCCCCGCGCCGGTCGCGATCCGGGCGGCTTCGATCTTGGTGCGCATCCCGCCGGTGCCGAGCCCCGTCTGGGGCGACCGCCCGACCCGGACGCCGGTCAGCCGGTCGTTCAGCGCGACCTCGCCCACCAGCCGGCTCCCGTCGGCGGACGGGTGCGCGTCGTACAGACCGTCCACGTCGCTGAGCAGCACGAGCAGGTCGGCGTGCACGAGATGGGCCACCAGCGCGGCCAGCCGGTCGTTGTCGCCGAAGCGGATCTCGCTGGTCGCCACCGTGTCGTTCTCGTTCACGATCGGGAGGACACCGAGCTCGAGGAGCTTGGCGAACGTCTGGTGCGCGTTGCGGTAGTGGCTGCGGCGGGTCACGTCGTCGGCGGTGAGGAGCACCTGCCCGGCCACGATGCCGTGGAGGGCGAGCTCGTCGGTGTAGCGGTGCACGAGGATGCCCTGACCCACGGCGGCGGCCGCCTGCTGTGCGGGCAGGGCCCGGGGGCGGCGCTTCAGCCGGAGCGGGGCCAGCCCGGCGGCGATCGCGCCGGACGACACGAGGACGATCTCCGCCCCACGGCCACGCGCGTCCGCCAGCACGCCCACCAGGCGGCGTACGAGGTCGGGGTCGATGCCGCCCTCGGTCGTGGTCAGCGAGGAGGAGCCCACCTTCACCACGATCCGGCGGGCCGCCGCGACCCGCTCGGAGCGGTCCGACCGGCCGCTCACGCTGTGCTCACTCGTCGCTCTCGGGACGATCGGGATCCTGGTCGGAGCCGATCTCGTAGCTCATCGGACCCGACGGGCTGCGGCGGGCGTCGAGGCGGCGGGCCACATCGGCCCGGGCCTCGCCCTCGGCCCGGTCGTCCATCGCCGCGTCGATGTCGCGGCGGCGGCGCGAAGCCGGGCGTGACTCCTCGAACCGCTGGTCCTCACCGCGACGGCCGAGCATCTCGACGCCGGCGTCGATGCCGGGCCGGAAGTCGAAGACCACCGAGTCGTCCGGAGCGCCGATGAGGACGTCGTCGCCCTCGATCGCGCCGAGCTGGACCAGCCGGGTCTCGACGCCGAGCCGGTTGAGCCGGTCTGCCAGGAAGCCGACGGCCTCGTCGTTGCTGAAGTCCGTCTGGCGCACCCAGCGCTCCGGCTTGGCGCCGCGCACGCGCCACGCACGGTGGTCCGACCCTGCCGAGGCCTCACCGGCCTCGACCACGCTGAAGTCGTCGCTGCCGTCGGCCGAGCGGGGCCGGATCACGATCCGCTCGCGCGGGACGTCGGAGGTGGCCGTCCGCGCCGCCCGGACGATCTCCGCCATCGCGAACGTCAGCGGCCGGAGGCCCTCGCCGGTCGCCGCGCTCACCGCGAACACCTGCAGGCCGCGCTCCTCGAGATCGGCACGCACCATGTCGGCCATCTCGCGGCCGTCGGGCACGTCGATCTTGTTCAGTGCCACCAGCCGCGGACGGCCGTCGAGGCCGCCGTACGACGACAGCTCGCCCTCGATCACGTCGAGGTCGTCGAGCGGGTTGCGGCCCGGCTCGATGGAGACGGTGTCGATCACGTGCACGATGGCGGCGCAGCGCTCGACGTGGCGGAGGAACTGATGCCCCAGCCCGCGGCCCTCGCTCGCGCCCTCGATCAGCCCGGGCACGTCCGCGACGGTGTACGTCGTCTCGCCGGCGCTGACGACGCCCAGGTTGGGGACGAGCGTGGTGAACGGGTAGTCGGCGATCTTCGGCCGCGCGCGCGAGATCGCGGCGATCAGGCTCGACTTGCCGGCGCTGGGGAAACCGACCAGCCCGACGTCCGCGACGACCTTCAGCTCGAGGTTGATCTCGAAGGCGTCCCCCGGCTCGCCGAGCAGCGCGAAGCCCGGCGCCTTGCGCTTCGAGCTGGCGAGGGCAGCGTTGCCCAGCCCGCCGCGCCCGCCCTCGGCGACGACCAGCTCGGTGCCGGGGCCGACCAGGTCGGCCAGGACCTCGCCGTTCACCAGGCTGACCACGGTCCCGTCAGGGACGAGGAGGACCAGGTCGGCGCCGTGCGACCCGCTGCGGTGTGCACCGGCGCCGTGCCCACCGTGCTCCGCCGTACGACGGGAGCTGTGGTGGTAGTCGAGCAGCGTGGTCACGGCGGGGTCGACGCGGAGGATCACCGAGCCGCCCGGACCGCCGTTGCCACCGTCGGGCCCGCCGAGGGGCTTGAACTTCTCCCGGTGGACGGACGCGACGCCGTTCCCGCCGCGGCCCGCGGCGACGTGCAGCGTCACCCGGTCGACGAACGATGGGACAGGCATCAATGCTCCTGAAATGGACGAAGGGCGTCCCGGATGGGGACGCCCTTCGGTCTGAGGTCGGCGGGCGTTACTCCCCGACCGGGACGATGTTGATGACCCGGCGGCCGCGCTTGGTGCCGAACTCGACGTTGCCGTGGACGAGGGCGAAGAGCGTGTCGTCGCCGCCTCGGCCGACGCCGGTGCCCGGGTGGAAGTGGGTGCCGCGCTGGCGGACGATGATCTCGCCGGCGTTGACGAGCTGACCGCCGTAGCGCTTCACGCCGAGGCGCTGGGAGTTGGAGTCCCGACCGTTCTTGGTCGAGGCCGCGCCCTTCTTGTGTGCCATGGCAGGTGTCCTTGTCTGTCCTGTGCGTCTGTCCGGAGCCGATCGGCCGGGTCAGGCCTTGATGTCGGTGACCTTGACCTGGGTGTACTTCTGGCGGTGACCCTGGCGCTTCTTGTAGCCGGTCTTGTTCTTGTACTTCTGGATGATGATCTTCGGACCCTTGGTCGCGCCGAGGACCTCGACGGTCACGCCGGCCTTGTCGAGACCGGTCGCGGTGACCTTGTCACCGTCGACGGTCATCACGACCGGCAGGACGATCGACTCGCCGACGGGTACGTCGGTCCGGTCGATCTCGATGACGTCGCCGACGGCAACCTTCTGCTGCCGGCTGCCAGCGCGCACGATCGCGTACACCGCGGTCTCCTTCGTAGGTCACAGATCTTGCTCTGGTCCGCCCGCGTGACGCCGTCGGCCCGGACGGGCTCCGACGCGTGGTGAGGACAGAGGGCACACCGCTCGACGGACGAGCAGGCACCGAGGGTCAATGGTACGGGTGGCCCTGACGGAGGGCAAAACGGGAATGCCCCGTGGTCACCGCTTCCGCGCGCCCTTCCGCTTCACCGGGACGTGCAGCGCCGGGACGCCGTCGGCAGCCTGCTCCGCGGGCGTCTCGGCCGCGTCGCCAGCGCCGCCTCCCGACGTGCCGTCGGCGGACGAGGGTGGTCCGGCCGGGCGACTGGCGGAACGTCTCCGCGAGCGCGTCACGACGCGCGGCTTCTCCGGTTCGGCCGGCGGCGCCGGCTCGGGCTCGGGCTCGGCGGGGGTCTCGTCGACCGGCTCCGGCTCCGGCTCGACGTCGACGGCGGTCTCGGTCTCCGGCGCGGTCTCCTCGGTCGTGGCCGCCGGGGCGTCCGCGGGGTCGTCGGCGAGTGCGTCGGAGGCGGTCGTGGTGTCCTCGCCGCCGGCTGCCTCGTCGAGGTCCTCGTCGCGCACATCCTCGTCGCGCACATCCTCGTCGTCGGTCACGTCGTCGTCGGGCTCGTCGGCGTCGTGATGCTCGTCGTGGTGGCGGGCCATCGCCGCGATGTCCTTCGGGGACGGTGCCTTCGGCGGCTCGGCGTCGGTGGACTCCGACGCACGGCCGCGCCCGCGGCTGCGCCGGGCACGCCGCGGCTCCTCGTCGGCCTTCTTCGGCTCGACCGGGGCGTCCTCGACGACGACCCCACGGCCGTGGCACTGCGGGCAGTCGTGCGAGAACGACTCGAGCAGGCCGGTCCCGATCCGCTTCCGGGTCATCTGCACCAGGCCGAGCGAGGTGACCTCGGCGACCTGGTGCCGGGTGCGGTCGCGCCCGAGGCACTCGACCAGGCGCCGCAGCACGAGGTCGCGGTTGGACTCGAGCACCATGTCGATGAAGTCGACGACGATGATGCCGCCGATGTCGCGCAGCCGGAGCTGGCGCACGATCTCCTCGGCCGCCTCGAGGTTGTTCTTGGTGACGGTCTCCTCGAGGTTGCCGCCCGAGCCGGTGAACTTGCCGGTGTTGACGTCGACGACGGTCATCGCCTCGGTGCGGTCGATGATCAGCGAGCCACCCGAGGGCAGCCAGACCTTGCGCTCCAGGCCCTTCTTGATCTGCTCGTCGATGCGGTACGCCGCGAAGATGTCCTGGTTCTTCTTCGGCTCGTAGCGCTCGAGCCGGTCCTCGAGATCGGGTGCGACCTGGACGACGTACCCCTGGACGGTGTCCCAGGCCTCGTCACCCTCGATCACCAGCTTGGTGAAGTCCTCGGTGAACAGGTCGCGGACGACCTTCAGGGTCAGGTCGGGCTCGCCGTACAGCAGCTGCGGCGCGTTGCCCTTGGCCTTCTTCTCGATGGCGTCCCACCGCGACGTGAGGCGCTCGACGTCGCGGGTGAGCTCGTCCTCCGAGGCACCCTCGGCCGCGGTGCGGACGATGACGCCGGCCTGCTCGGGAACGATCTCCTTGAGCAGCGTCTTGAGCCGGTTGCGCTCGGTGTCGGGCAGCTTGCGCGAGATGCCGCTGGTGGTGCCGTCGGGCACGTACACCAGGAAGCGGCCGGCCAGGCTGACCTGGCTGGTGAGCCGCGCACCCTTGTGGCCGATGGGGTCCTTGGTGACCTGGACGAGCACGGTCTGGCCGGACGACAGCACCGACTCGATCTTCCGCGGCTGGCCGTCCTTGTGACCCAGCGACGACCAGTTGACCTCGCCGGCGTAGAGCACGGCGTTGCGACCCTTGCCGATGTCGATGAACGCCGCCTCCATCGAGGGCAGCACGTTCTGGACCCGGCCGAGGTAGACGTTGCCGATCAGGGAGGTCTGCGACTCACGGGCGACGTAGTGCTCGACGAGGACGTTGTCCTCGAGCACGCCGATCTGGGTGAGGTCCTCGCGCTGGCGGATGACCATGACCCGGTTGACCGACTCGCGCCTGGCGAGGAACTCCGCCTCGCTGACGATCGGCGCACGCCGGCGCCCGGCCTCGCGGCCCTCGCGACGGCGCTGCTTCTTGGCCTCCAGTCGGGTCGAGCCGCTGACGGCGGTGATCTCGTCCGCCGCGCTGCGTCCACTGCGGACCTTGGTGACGGTGTTCGCGGGGTCGTCGGATCCGTTGCCGTCGTCCTCTCCGGCACGACGCCGACGCCGGCGTCGCCGCGAGGAGGTCGACTCGCCCGACGAGGAGTCCTCGGCCGAGGCGTCGGACCCGCCGTCGCCGTCGGCCTGGTCGGTCTGGTCCTGGCTCTCGCCGCCTTCGCCACCCTCGCCGCCGGGCTTGCGGCGGCGGCGACCGCCCCGGCGACGCTTGCGCCGGGCCGGGGTCTCGCCGGAGTCCGAGTCGCCTCCGTCAGCGGCGTCGCCGCCCTGGGAGCCGGACTCCTCGGCCGGGGCGTCGCTCGTGGCGGTGGTCTTGGTGGAGGTCGCCTTCTTCGTCGTCCGACGTGTCGGCGTGGCGGCCTGGGTGTCG
Organism: uncultured Actinomycetota bacterium; assembly: GCA_963812055.1. Lineage (GTDB taxonomy): Bacteria > Actinomycetota > Actinomycetes > Propionibacteriales > Nocardioidaceae > Nocardioides. The sequence continues at coordinate 77,729 of CAWEUA010000009.1, read as the reverse complement.
GGTGCCTGGAAGAGCGGGACAGCCGCCGGGCGGCCGTCCTCGCCGTCGGCGGTCCCGGAGTCGCCCTGGGCGGCCTTGGCCGCGGTCGACTTCTTCTTGCTGGACTTCTTCGCCCCCGCGTCCGCGTCCACCTGGGGCGCCTCGTCGGCGGCCGCGCTCTTCTTGGCCGTCTTCTTCGCCGAGCCGCTGGCGCCGGTGGACTTCTTGGTCGTGGTCTTCTTCGCCGCGGTCTTCTTGGCGGCGGCCTTCTTCGGCTTCTCGGCGGCGGCCTCGTCGGTGGTGCCCGTCGCGGTCTCGCCGGCAGGCGGCGTCGCGGCCTTCTTGGTCGTCCGCTTGCGCGTGGCCTTCTTCGCCGGGGGCGTCGTGGCCGCCTCGCTGGACTCGGTGCCTGACTCGCTGCCGGATGCGGGCGCCGAGGTGTCCGCGTGATCGTCGAGCATGTCGCTCCTCGGTCCGGACGCTGCGTGCGGCCCCGGACGTGTCTGACGCAAGCGGCCCGAGTGAACAGGGCCGACGGCGCAAAGCCTTCGGGTACGGCGACACGCTCCGCGGATGCGTCACAGTCGTCCAACTCATCACCGACCGCGGTCGCCGGGCCTGCATGGCTGCCTCGCTGTCACCGGGGCAACCGGCCGCGTCGCGGTCGGGTGACGATCTGGACTCAGCGTGCCGGACCACCTCTGGAGGAGGAACCGGCGAGTACGTCGTCGGTTCGGCCGGAGCGGCACGCCGCATGACCGAACACCTCGAGTATCGCACATCCGGAGGATGTTCCCTGCTTTGTCAACCGGATAATGGATCACCGATCTCGCCGGTGGCCTCCTCGAGGGGGCCCTGCTGGAGGCGGGTGACGAGGGGCGCTCCGGGCTCCTCGAGCCCGCCGGCCTCGCGCAGTCCGGCGAGCACGTCATCGGGCCGGACGGCGGGCACGGTGTGCCGGAGCACGGCCACGAGACGCGAGCCCTCGTCGTACGCCGCGACCTCGAGCGCCAGCACCGCCGCGCGGCTGTCGAAGGTCCGCAGACCCTTCTTCGTCATCCGCTCGACGCTCACGGACGGGGCCGCGAGGAACGCCGTGACGGCCGGCGCGACGGCGTCGACCGGGAGCGAGACGTCGATCTGCCACCGGCTCGCCTCCAGCCGATCGGCCAGGCTCCCGGGCGCAGCCGGGACCACCTCGAGCACGTCGAGTCCGTCGGGGAGCGCGCGGTCGAGGTCGTCGGAGAGCCGGTCGGGGTCGACGATCTCGGCCAGCCCGATCTCGAGGTACTCCGCCTCGCTCGCGGCGCCGGTCGGTGACGCGCCGGCGTAGGAGATGCGCGGGTGCGGGTTGAACCCCGACGAGTAGGCCATCGGGATCTGCGCCCGCACCAGAGCCCGTTCGAACGCCCGGCTGAAGTCGCGATGGCTGGTGAAGCGCAGCCGTCCGCGCTTGGCGTAGCGCACGCGCAACCGCTGGACCGGTGGCGCCTGCTGCTCGGGCTGCTGTCGCACCCGGCTCAGGCTAGACGGACCTCGTCAGCAGGGGCGTTCCCGGTGGGGATGCTGCGAGCTGACGGTGTGACACGTCTGGTCGAAGGAGCTCGACACGGCGCCGCCGAACGCGAACACGGCGAGCACGAGCACCGTGACCAGGGCGGTCCAGACCGTGCCGATCAGACCGGTCCAGAACCCACCCTGGGCCAGTCCCTCGCCACCGATGGTCCCGCGAGATGCCCGGATGTCGCGCAGCGCGCGGCGACCCATGACCATCGCGGGGATGCCGGTGAAGATCCCGCACAGGACGATGGACAGGATCCCGAGGATCAGGGACGGGACGGCCTGCGGGTGGTTCTGCGGCGGTGCCGCGCCGTAGGCGTAGGGGTAGCGCGGGTCGTGCGGCGGAGGACCGGGTGGCGGTGCTTGGGTCATGGCTGGCTCCTCGAGAGTCGCGGAACCGTAACACCAGGTCAGCCGGCCAGGTGTCGCCGCGCCAGCGGGGAGAGATAGATGGATCGGACCACGTCGCCGTCGAGCCAGGCGGTGAGCTCCTCGGCCTTCGCGTCGAGCGCCCGCCGGGCCGCCGGCGGGATGTCCTCGGCCGGGACCACGTCGACCCGGCCGTCCGGCTGCTGGCACCAGACGCCGACGATCCGGCCGTTCCACCAGGCGGTCGGACCGCCGTTGCCGTTGCGGTCGAAGACCTTGTCGACATGGGGTCCGAGGTGGAAGCCGCGCTCCTTCCAGCCCATGGTCGAGGGGTCGAGCGAAGGCAGCAGCGCCGCCCACGGTCCGGGGTCGCGGACGGGCGCGACATCGTCCGCGAGGAGCCAGCCGGTGTCGCCGTGGTCCAGGGACACGGTGACGGCTCCGACGTCGGCGAGCGCCTGCCGCACCGCCGCCTTGGTCGAGCCCAGCCACCAGACGAGGTCGGCCTCGGTGCCGGGGCCGAAGGACCTGAGCCACGCCGCCACCAGCGCGGCGTACCCCTCGGCCTCGGGGAGGGGGTCGGGCGTCTCCCCCAGCCAGTCGCCGGTGGAGGTCCAGCGCGGGCGGGAGATCTTCCAGCCGCCGTCGTTCTCACCACGGACGACAGCGCCGGACGCGGCGAGCGTGACGACCACCGACGCGGCCACCGCGACGTCGACCTGGTAGCGGCCCTTGCCGCGCGAGATGCGGGCGTCGAGCGCCGGTAGGGCGGCGCGCACCTCGGCGGTGGTGAGCGGCCCGTCCTGCTCGATCAGCCGACGGAGCAGCCCGAGGTGCTCGTCGGCCCAGGCGGTGCCGTCGACGGCGATGCCGGTGGACTCCATCTCCTTGGCCATCCGCCGGATCTGCTGGTCGGCGACCCGAGCGCTGGCGCTGCCCCAGACGGCGGGCAGGAGCTCGCGCGGGAAGGCGAAGACGGTACGCCGCATCGCCAGCTGCTTGACGATCGAGCGGTCGGCGTAGAGGGCGTGGTCGACGTCGGCGACGCCGGCTCCCGAGCGGGCCCAGGCAGCGAGGTGGACCGAGGCGGGCTCGGTGGCGTGCAGGCAGGTCACCGCTCGGGCCGCGGCCAGGGGATCGGCCACGGGGACGGCCAGCGCGTGGCGAACGCCGAGCCGCGCGCGCCGCTCGTCGTCGTCGACGTGCCGCACCATCTCACCCGAATGCCCGGTCACCCGGTCATCCTGCACGAGCCCACCGACACCCCTGCTCGATGTGACCGCCTCGCCACCCGGGTGCGAGGATCCGCGGAGTGTCCCCGGCCCGTCGTACCGTGCTCGTGCTCGCCGGGATCGTCCTCCTCTCCTTCAACCTCCGGCCGGCCGCGGTCAGCGTCGGCCCGGTGCTCGAGGAGGTCCGCGACGGGCTCGGGTTGTCCGGACCCGAGGCCGGGCTCCTCACCGCACTGCCGGTGCTCGCGTTCGCGGTCTTCGGAGCGCTCGCGCCGTCGTTCGCCCGGGCCGTCGGCGTCCATCGCGCCGCCGCCGTCTCGCTGGTGGCCGTCGTCGCCGGTCTCGGCGGACGCGCCGCCGCGGGCAGCGACGTCACCTTCCTCCTGCTGTCGGCGGTCGCGCTGGCCGGGATGGCGACGGCGAACGTCCTACTGCCGTCGCTGGTCAAGCTGCACTTCCCCGACCGGATCGGGCAGGCCACGGCGGTCTACACCACGGCGCTCGCGATCGGCCTCACGTCGGCGTTCCTCCTCACCGTGCCGATCGCGCACGCCTACGACAGCTGGCGCGCCGGGCTCGGCGTCTGGGCGCTGACCGCGCTGGTCGCGCTGGTCCCCTGGCTCGTGCTCGCGACCCAGGACCGGCACCTCGAGCGGGTCACCCGCAGCATCTCGTTCGCCGACGTGGCACACACCCGGATCGGCTGGGCGATGGTCCTGGTGTTCGGGCTGCAGTCCATGCAGGCCTACTCGATCTTCGGCTGGTTCTCGCAGCTGTGGCGCGACAACGGGTACGACGCCGGGCAGGCCGGGGCCCTCGTCGGCATCGTCGCCGCGGTCAGCATCCCGATCTCGCTGTGGCTGCCGAGCGCCGTCGCCCGCCGGGACAACCAGGTGTCGCTGATCCTGTCGGTGCTCGGCTGTTATCTGGTCGGCTACGGGATGCTCCTGGTCGATGCGCACGCGTTCGCGATCCCGGCCGCCCTGCTGATCGGTGTCGGCTGCTGCATCTTCCCGCTGGTGCTGACCCTGATCGGGCTCCGGGCGCGCACCCCCGACGGCACCGCGGCGCTGTCGGGCTTCACCCAGTCGCTGGGCTACCTGATGGCGGCGCTCGGTCCGTTCCTGGTGGGCACGATCTACGACGCCACCGGCAGCTGGACGACCCCGCTGTGGTTGCTGCTCCTGCTCGTCCTGCCCCTGATGGCAGCCGGCGCCTACGTCGGCCGCCCGGCGTACCTCGAGGACCAGCTGCGCTGAGGCGCGGGTCACCGTCCGTCGGGCACAGTGGTGGCGTGCCGTCGCGACGTCTTCGTTGGCTTGCGCCGGCCGCGGCTCTGGGCGTGGTCGGCACGCTCGCGGTCGCGATCGCCTCCGCGCCCGGCGGCTCCTCGACCGTCCCTCCGTCGCCCGTCCTCACCGCACCGCTCAGCATCGCGCCGACCGCCGCACCGGGCGCCCTCGGCGCCAGGCTGCGACCCACAACGAGGCCCTGTGCCCTCCGCGGTGCGCGGGTCCTGCGCGTACTGCAGTTCAACATCCACTTCGGGGTCGGGCGAGACTCCGGCGCCGTCGAGCTTTCCACGCTCGCGTCGGAGATCGAGGCGCTCCGTCCCGACCTGGTGAGCCTCAACGAGGTCGACAGCGGCGCCTACCGCAGTCGCCGCATCGACGAGGCGGGATACCTCGCCGAGGCCACCGGCCTACACGCGGTCTACGGCCCCAACCTCCCCTGGCAGGGCGGCCGTTTCGGCAACGCGATCCTGACCCGGTTCCCGGTGCTGGCGAGCCGCAACCTCCGGCTCCCCGGCGTCTCCGGTCTGGAGCCGCGCGGGCTGCTGACCACGACGCTCCGGATCGGCGGCACCCCCGTCTCCTTCTCGTCGGTCCACCTGAGCGACGGACCTTCCGGCCGGACCAGCCGGATCCTCCAGGCGCGAGCGGTGGCGGCCGTGCTGCGCCACCCGGCGTACCCGACGATCGTCGCCGGCGACCTGAACTCGATGCCCCGCGGACTCCCCGTCCGCATCCTGCGACAGGACCTCCTCGACGCCCAGGTGTACGGCGGCACCGGCCGCGGCGACACCATCCCCGAGTCGGCGCCGCGGAGTCGCATCGACTACGTGCTGTACGACGACCACCTGGCGGTGGTGCCCGGGAGCACGCGCGTGCTGCCGTCCGCGTCCAGCGACCACCGGTCGGTGTTCACCGAGCTGGCTCTGCTCCCGAGACGCGGATGCTGATCCGCAGGTCTCCTGCGACGATGACCGGGTGTCTCGCCGCGCCGCCCTGCTGTTCCTCGCCCTCGGCGTGGCCTGGGGCATCCCCTACCTGCTGATCAAGGTCTCGATCGAGGAGCTGTCACCGGCCGAGCTCGTCCTCGGGCGCACCGGTCTGGCCGCGCTGATCCTGCTGCCGATCGCGATCGCGAAGGGCGCGATCCGGCCGTTGCTGCCGTACTGGCGCTGGATGCTGATCTTCGCCGGCATCGAGATCGCCGGGCCGTGGGTCCTCCTCGGCAGCGCCGAGACCCGGCTTCCGAGCTCGACCACCGGACTACTGATCGCCGCTGTACCGCTGGCCGGGCTCGCGATCGCGTTCGCGACCGGGCGCGCCGAACGTCTCGCCCCGATCGCCTGGCTCGGCCTGGGCCTCGGGATCGTCGGCGTCACCGCCCTGGTCGGCCTCGATGTCGGCGGCTCCGACCTGGGTGCCGTCGGCGAGGTCGGCCTGGTCGTCATCGGGTACGCCGCCGGCCCGGCCATCCTGAGCCGCGCTCTCCAGGGACTGCCCGGCATCGGGATCATGGCCTCGGCCCTGGCCATCACCGCGCTGGCCTACGTCCCGATCGTGCTCGTCGCCGACGGCGTGCCCGGCCCCCTGCCGTCGGCACAAGGTGATCTGGTCCGTGGTCACGCTGGCCGTGGTCTGCACGGCCGCGGCGTTCATGTTGCTGTTCGCGCTGGTGAACGAGGTCGGCCCCGTGCGCGCCACGACGATCACCTATCTCAACCCCGCGGTCGCGGTCGTCGCCGGCGCTCTCGTCCTGGGCGAGCCGGTCACCTTCTGGACCGTCGTGGGCTTCCTGCTCGTCGTCACCGGCTCGTTCCTGGTCAACCGCGGCGGGCGGCCGCAGGCGCCGGTCGAGACCGAGATCGTCGAGGAGACCGCGAGCAGCTGCGCGTAGCGCTGCTTCACCCACGAGGAGGCACGATGATCGTCGCTCGATTCGTCGTCCGGTGCCGGCCGGAACGCACCGAAGAGGTCGCTACCGCGATCGCGGCCGTGGAGGCACCGAGCCGCGAGCTCCCGGGCGTCGTCCACTTCGACGTCGCTCGCAGCCTGACCGACCCGGACACCCTCGTCGTGCTCGAGGTCTTCGAGGACGAACAGGCGCTGCAGCGGCAGGACGCGCAGGCCGAGGTCGCCACGGTGCTGAGACTCGTCGATGCGGGAGCGCTGGTCCGGGAACCGGAGTGGACCGTGTGGAAGGCGTCGGCCACGGTAGACCCGACGGAGGTCGGTGCGGGCTAACCCAGCTGGTCGCGGCGCCGCGTCAGGAAGACCGTCTCGGCGGTGTTCCCTGCCAGCTCGATGGCCCGGTCGTAGGCCATCCGCGACTGGCTGCTCAGGCCCAGCCGTCGCAGCAGGTCGGCGCGGGTCGCGTGGTAGGCGTGGTAGCCCGCCAGCGCGTCCTCGAGCCGGTCGACGGCGGCCAGCGCCACGTCGGCGCCGTCCAGCTCGGCCACCGCGACCGCCCGGTTCAGGGCCACGATCGGCGAGGGGTCGAGGACGACGAGCTGGTCGTAGAGCGCGACGATCTGCGACCAGTCGGTGTCACGGATGTCGCGGGCCGAGGTGTGCACCGCGTTGATGGCGGCGAGGACCTGGTAGCGACCCGGTGGCAGCCCGGTCGCGAGGCGCTCGCGGACGAGCCGATGACCCTCGGCGACCAGGTCGGCGTCCCAGGCACCTCGGTCCTGCTCGTCGAGGGTGACCAGCTCGCCGGTCGTGGAGACCCGGGCGGTACGACGTGCCTCGGTGAGGAGCATCAGCGCCAGCAGCCCGGCCACCTCCCCGTCCTCCGGCATCAGCCCCCGGATCAGGCGGGTGAGCCGGATCGCCTCGGCGGTCAGGTCGTGACGCACGGGATCGGAGTCGGGGCCGGTGGCGAGATAGCCCTCGTTGAAGACGAGGTAGAGCACCGCGAGCACGCCGGAGACCCGCGCCGGCAGGTCCTCCGGCGAGGGCACCCGGTAGGGGATGCGGGCGGCCTTGATCTTCGCCTTCGCCCGGGTGATCCGCTGGCCCATGGTGGTCTCCTGCACCAGGAAGGCGCGGGCGATCTCGGGCATCGTCAGGCCACCGACCATGCGCAGCGTCAGCGCCACGCGGCTCTCCATCGCCAGCGCCGGGTGACAGCAGGTGAAGACCAGCCGGAGCCGCTCGTCGCCGATCGCGCCGACGGGCTCGGGCGGCTCGTCGTCGTACAACATCTCCGCCTCCCTGTGCTTGTCGTCGCGCTTGCTCTCCCGTCGGATCCGGTCGATGGCCTTGCGGGTGGCGGTGGTGGTCAGCCAGCCACCGGGGTTCGGGGGTACGCCGTCGGCGGGCCAACGCTCGACCGCGGTCGCGAACGCCTCGGCCGCCGCCTCCTCGGCGATGTCGAGGTCGCCGAACCGCCTGGCCAGGCCGGCCACCACCCGCGCCCACTCCTCGTGATGAGCCCGGCTGATCGCCTCGCCGGCCTCGGTCACATGCTCATGCCCAGGAACGGCCGCACCTCCACCCTCCGGTTGCAGTGCCGCGAGCCCTCAGCGGCGAGCTTCAGGGCCACGTCGAGATCGGGCGCCTCGATCACCCAGAAGCCGGAGAGGTACTCCTTGGTCTCGACGAACGGACCGTCGGTGAACATCGCCTCCGCGCCGCGGTTGTCGATCACGGTGGCCGTCTCGGGCGACGCCAGGCCGCCGGCGAAGACCCAGTGACCCTCGCTCTCGAGACGTTCGTTGTAGGCGTCGATGGCGGCCATCTCGTCCGAGGTGGCGGAGTCGGACGCGTCGTCGATCACGGAAACGAGGTAGTGCATCGGTGGATCATCTCCTGTCGCCGGGCCGCCCTCGTGGGCAGCCTCTCACCCCTGCTACGAACCGATGGGTCCGGATCCGACATCGCGTGCCGGACCTCGCGTCTGACTCGCCAGCCAGTCGGTGAGGGTGGCGGTGAGCGCCTCGGGCTGGTCGAGCTGGATCAGGTGTCCGGCGTTCTCGACCACCGTCAGGGCCGAGCCCGGGATCAGCTCGTGCAGTCGGTGCGCACGGTCCACCGGGATCCACGCATCGTCCCGCCCCCACACCACGAGGACCGGTACGTCGATCGTGGGGTACAGCGGCTCGACCTGGTCGGTGTAGACCTCGTCGGCCTCCGCGATCTGCCGGTAGAACGCGGCCTGGCCCACGCCGTCGAGCCACGGACGGGCCAACCGTGTCCAGGGCTGTCGGCGCGAGTCCTCGGTCGCTGGCCCCGCTGATGTAGGCCCGCAGCGCGCCCTCGTGAACGGCCGACGGAAGGGCCGTGAACACCTCCGCGTGCTCGCGCACGAGTCGGAAGAACTCCGAACCCCAGGGGCGCAGAGCGACGACGTCGACGAGGGCCAACGACGCCACCGGACTGCCGTGCATCAGGTGTGCCCGCAGGGCCACGGCACCGCCGACGTCGTGCGCCACCACGTGCGGCTTCCGCAGCCCCCAGAACGTCAGCAGGTCGGCGAACAGCTCACCCTGGACGTCGAGGGAGACCGGATGAGCCGCCTCCTTCGACGACTCTCCGTACCCGGGCATGTCCCAGAGGTAGACGGTGTGGCGAGCGGCCAGCGCCTCCGCCAGGGGCCGCCAGAGATCGGACGACCACGGCGTGCCGTGGCAGAAGACCACCGGCGGTCCGTCTCCTGCACGGCTCCACCGCACCGATCGGCCGCGCCACGCGTACACCTCGGTCAGCACCCAGCCGATGCTGCCAGATGCGCGTGTTCAGACGACGCTGAGCGGCAGGAGCCCGCGACCGGTGGGACCGATCTGGATCTCGGTCTCCATCTCCGGGCAGACACCGCAGTCGTAGCAGGGGGTCCAGCGGCAGTCCTCGACGTCGGGGACGGCGTCGGGGTTCTCGGCGACGGCGAGGGCGTCCTCCCAGTCGGACCAGAGCCAGTCCTTGTCGAGGCCGGAGTCGAGGTGGTCCCAGGGCAGGACCTCGTCGTAGTCGCGCTCGCGGGTGGTGTACCAGTCGAGATCGACGCCGGTGCCGGCCAGGGCGCGCTCACAGGCGGCGAGCCACCGGGCGTAGGAGAAGTGCTCGCTCCAGCCGTCGAAGCGGCCGCCGTCGCGCCAGACCTCCTCGATGACCCGGCCCACGCGGCGGTCGCCGCGGGACAGGAGTCCCTCGATGGTGCCGGGCTCGCCGTCGTGGTAGCGGAACCCGATGGCGCGGCCGTACCGCTTGTCCGCCCGGACGACGTCGCGCAGCTTCTTCAGCCGCTCGTCGGTGGTCACGTGGTCGAGCTGGGCGGCCCACTGGAACGGCGTGTGCGGCTTCGGCACGAAGCCGCCGATGGAGACGGTGCAGCGGATGTCGTTGCGGCCTGTCACCTCCCGGCCCTTGGCGATCACCCTGGTCGCGAGGTCGGCGATCTCGAGCACGTCCTCGTCGGTCTCCGTCGGGAGGCCGCACATGAAGTACAGCTTCACCTGCCGCCAGCCGTGGGAGTACGCCGTCGCCACGGTGCGGATCAGGTCCTCCTCGTCGACCGCCTTGTTGATCACCTTCCGCATCCGCTCGCTCCCGCCCTCGGGGGCGAAGGTGAGACCGGAGCGCCGGCCGTTGCGGGAGAACTCGTTGGCCAGGGTGACGTTGAAGGCGTCGACGCGCGTCGACGGGAGCGACAGCGAGACGTTGGAGCCCTCGTAGCGGTCGGCCAGGCCCTTGGCGACCTCGCCGATCTCGCTGTGGTCGGCGCTCGACAGGGACAGCAGCCCGACCTCCTCGAACCCCGACCGCCGGATGCCGGTCTCGACCATCGCCCCGATCGTCTCGATCGACCGCTCGCGCACCGGGCGCGTGATCATCCCGGCCTGGCAGAACCGGCAGCCGCGGGTGCACCCGCGGAAGATCTCGACGCTGAACCGCTCGTGCACCGTCTCGGCCAGCGGCACCAGCGGCTTGGCCGGGTAGGGCCACTGGTCGAGGTCCATCAGCGTGTGCTTGCGGACCCGGAACGGGATGCCGGGACGGTTCGGCACGACGGCCTCGATGGTGCCGTCGGCGGCGTAGGCGACGTCGTAGAACTTCGGGACGTAGACGTTCTCCGAGACCGCGAGCCGCCGCAGCAGCTCGTCGCGTCCGCCGGGGCTGCCCTCGCCCTTCCACTCGCGGACCACGTCGGAGATCGCGAGCACGACCTCCTCGCCGTCGCCCAGCACGGCCGCGTCGAGGAAGTCCGCGACCGGCTCGGGGTTGAAGGCCGCATGGCCGCCCGCGATCACGACCGGGTCGTCGTCGCCGCGATCGACGGCGTGCAGCGGGATGCCGGCCAGGTCGAGGGCGTTGAGGAGGTTGGTGTAGCCGAGCTCGGTGGAGAAGCTGATGCCGAAGAGGTCGAAGTCGCGCACCGGCCGGTGGGCGTCGACGGTGAACTGCGGGATCCCGTCCTCCCGCATGACCCGCTCCATGTCCGGCCACACGGCGTACGACCGCTCGGCGAGGATCCAGTCGCGCTCGTTGAGGACCTCGTAGAGGATCTGGACGCCCTGGTTGGGTAGCCCGACCTCGTAGGCGTCGGGGTACATCAGGGCCCAGCGCACGGTCGGACCGTCGCCCCCGCAGTCCCACTCCTTCACCGTGGAGTTCAGCTCGCCGCCGACGTACTGGATCGGCTTGGACACCGACGGCAACCGGGGCTCGAGCCGGGGGAAGACGCTCGCGGACATCCGCCCAGCCTACGGGCACCGGCCCGGCGTCCCGTCATCCAGAACGCCGCTCGCCGACCCCCTAAGGTCAGGCGTGTGAGCCGGTGGACGACGTACCTCCCGCCGGTCGCGCTCCTTGTCCTCGTGATCGGTTGGCTGACGCATCCCGAGGGGCCGATCGGCGTCACCGTCGTCGCGGTGTTCCTGGTCGCGGCAGTGCTGGCCGCCGTCCATCACGCCGAGGTCGTCGCGCACCGCCTCGGCGACCCGCTCGGCTCCCTGGTGCTGGCGGTCGCGGTGACCGTGATCGAGGTCGCCCTGATCGTGACCCTGATGGTCGGCGGCGGGAAGGACACCTCCACCCTGGCCCGGGACACCGTGTTCGCCGCGGTGATGCTGAGCCTCAACGGCATCGTCGGTCTCTCGCTGCTGGTCGGCGCTCTCAAACACCATCTCGCGGTGTTCAACCCGGAGGGCACCGGGTCGGCCCTCGCGACCGTGATCACGCTGGCAGGCCTGACCCTCGTCCTGCCGGCGTTCACCGTGAGCCACCCGGGTCCGGAGTTCACGCCGGGTCAGCTGGCGTTCGCGGCCCTGGCCTCGCTCGCGGTCTACCTGACCTTCGTCTTCACCCAGACCGTCCGTCACCGCGACTTCTTCCTCCCACCCGACACCGGTGAGCCGGGACCGGCGGACGACGGGGAGCACGCCCCTCCGCCCACCGAGCGCGAGGCCTGGACCAGCCTGGTCCTGCTCTCCGTCGCGCTGGTGGCGGTCGTCGGGCTGGCGAAGGTCGAGTCGCATCCGCTCGAGAAGGCCGTCGACAACGCCGGACTGCCGCACGCGTTCGTGGGCGTGGTGATCGCGACGCTCGTGCTGCTGCCCGAGGGCATCGCCGCCGTGCGCGCGGCCGCCCGTGACCGCGCACAGGTGTCGTTCAACCTCGCCTACGGGTCGGCCATCGCCTCGATCGGGCTGACCGTGCCGGTCATCGCCGTCGCCAAGATCTGGCTGGACGGCCCGCTCACCCTCGGCCTCGAGTCGACCCAGCTGGTGCTGCTGTTCCTGAGCGCGCTCGTCGGTGTGCTGACCGTGGTCCCGGGCCGGTCGAAGCCCCTCCAGGGGGCCCTGCACCTCGTCCTGCTGGCGACGTTCATCGTGGTGTCGATCCAGCCCTGACGTGCACAATCCGGGCATGCAGGCACTGAAGGCCCCGCACTGCTTCGACGGAACGCGGTTCCGGCCCGAGGGCGTCACACTCCTCGTCGACGGCGAGCGGATCGCCGGCGTCGAGCCCCTGGCGTACGACGTTCCCGACGGCGTCGAGGTCACGACGTACGACGGGACGCTGCTGCCGGGCCTGATCGACGCCCACGTCCACCTGGTCGCCGAGGGCATCCGCCCGGGTGCTCCCGGGAGCCTGGAGGCGGCAGGCAACGTCGACGACGACGAGCTGGACGCCGCCATCGCGCGCTCGCTCGCGACGCAGGCGGCCGCGGGCGTCACGACCGTGCGCGATCTCGGTGACCGGCACTACCGCACCCTGCTCGCGCGCGACCGTCGCTCCCCCGGCGAGCCGCGCATCGTTGCCGCGGGGCCGCCGCTGACGGTGCCTCGAGGGTCACTGCCACTACCTCGGCGGCGCCGTCAGCGGGGTCGACGACGTCCGGTCCGCCGTGCGCGAGCACGTGGACCGTGGAGTCGACGCGATCAAGGTGATGGCGAGCGGCGGCCTGCTCACGCTCGGGACCGACCTGTACGGCGTTCAGTTCTCGCCCGAGGAGCTGCGGGCCGCCGTGGAGGAGACGCACCGTGCCGGGCTCCGGATCCTCGCGCACTGCCAGTCGGAAGCCGGGGCCCGCCACGCGGTCGCGGCCGGCGTCGACGGGCTCGAGCACGCCACCCTGCTGTCGCCCGCGGGCATCGCCACTCCGGACGACCTGATCGCCGAGATCGCTCGACGCGACGTCGCCGTGGACCCGACGCTCGGGATGGACGTCGACCGGATCATCCCGATCGAGCAGATGCCGGCGCACGTGCAGGAGATGACCGCGCGGCTGGGCATTGCGCCCGCCCAGATCCACGTACGCCGGGCCGGACAGCTCGCGCGGATGATCGAGCAGGGCATCCGCATCGTCACCGGGTCCGATGGTGGCGTGACGCCGCCCAAGCCCCACGGCAACGCGTGGCGTGCGGTGGTCCAACTCCTCGACGCGGGCATGACGCCCGCGCAGGCGCTCGCCACCGCCACGTCCGTGGCGGCCGACGACTGCGGCGTGAGTGCCGAGACGGGACGCCTCGCACCAGGTCTCGCGGCCGACGTCCTGGTCGTCGACGGCGACGCCGAGACAGACCTCGAGGCTCTGGGGCGTCCCGTCACCGTGTTGGTGCGCGGGACCGCGTCCGTTCGCCGGGTCTAGTCGTCCGACGCGGCGAGCTGGTCGAGCGCCGCCCGCGCGTCGGAGAGCGAGCTCTCGGCGTACGCGATCATCTGCTCGAGGCCTTCGGCGCCGAACCTGTTCGTCACGCCGTCGACGGCCTCGGCGATCGCGGGATCAAGATCCGCCGAGTGCTCCGGCTGGTCCGGGATGGCGTCGGGGGCATCGATCGAGTCCGAGCTGCTCATGACATCCATCCAAACACAGCTTCCGGCGGTCGCCGGGGCTCTGTCAGCCCTTGACGTAGGAGAGCTTCTCGGAGACCTTGCCGTCCCGGAAGCGCAGCACGTCGGCTCCTCGCACATGCCCGGGCCCGTCGTCGCCGGTCCAGTCGAAGCGCCAGCGGAGGACGCCGCGGTCGCCGCAGACGAACGACTCCTCCTCGGTGAACGCGGCGTCCGGAGTGTTGCCGAAGACGTCGACCCAGACCGCGCGGATCGCGTCCGCCCCTTCGTGTCGTACGCCGTCCGGCGCCGGGCCGGTCGCCTCGAAGACGCAGTCGTCGCTCATCAGCGACATGATCGCGTCGACGTCGCCGGAGCCGAACGCCGCGGAGAACGTCGCCAGCCCGGCATGCACCGGCCCCCACTCCGAGTCGCGTCCCGTCACGGCCAGCAGGTCCGACTGCAGGCCGCCGTGCGAGACCGCGCGCGGCCCGATGACGCCGACCTCGCGGTAGAACCCCTCCCGTCCGGCGAAGAACTCGGCGAGCTCGGTGACCAGGTGCGGGTCGAGCCGGGTGTCGCCCCCGGTGGCCGCGGCGAGGTCCCAGCTGTGGATCAGGTGGTCGGCCGCCAGCTCGTGGACGTAGTCACCGATGGGGATGTCGCCGTACGACACGTGGACGACACCCGCTTCCGGCAGCCTCTCGGCGACCCGGCTGCTCGCCTCGCGCGCGGCCATCAGCGCGGAGCTCACCGGGTCCTCGCCGAGCAGGTCGCCGTCCAGGCTGGTGCCGACGTCCGCGATCGTCCGGCCCTCGACCAGGGGCACGGTCCAGCGGTCCTCGCCCACCACGTGGTTCACCAGCTCGCGCACGGTCCAGTCGCGGCAGGGCGTCGGTTCGTCCCACTGGTCCGGACCGACGGCGTTCACGCGGTCGGCCCAGGCCTCGACCGTGCGGTGGTAGAGCGTGTTGAGATCCATCACAGAACTCCTCCATCAAGGGCGGTCCGGGCTTGCCGGACCCACCAGTCCAGGTCGGCACGTTCCCGCGCGCGGACCTCCGCGTCCGGGTGCTCGACCGCGTCGAGAGCCTTGTTCCAACCGAGCCAGAGGGTGCCGGCGAGCAGTGACAGCCGCTCGCAGCGGGCGTCGTACGCCGGTCCCGCGGCGTCGCGGTACACCGCGAGCAGCTCCTCGCGACTGGGATCGACCATCGAGGCACAGCCGGCCAGGAACCGTGCGATGTCCAGAGCGCCCGGCGCCGCGGTCGGCATCGCCCAGTCGATGAGGACGAGGGTGTCGCCCTCGATCGCCATGTTCACCGTGGCCAGGTCGCCGTGGTTCATCGTCATGGGGCCGGCTTCGAGCGCCGCACGCAACGGCGTGACGTCCTCGAGCAGCTCGAACACCGCGTCGGCGACGTCTGCCGGCACCTCCTCGGCGAAGACCTCCCAGCCGCGCAGCACCAGCTGCATGAGCTCGATCCCCTGCTCGGCCAGCGGCCGGGCGCTGTTCGGGGCGAACAGCCCGAGCGTCTGCTGCAGTGACAGCAGGTCCGGCGGAGGAGCGCCCAGGAAGGTCCGGTGCAGGGCGGCCGCCCGCTGCATCAGCCACGTGGCGCGGTCCGCGTCCAGGTGATCGTCCCAGGTCAGCACCGCGTCGCCGAGGTCACGCATCACCAGGACGGTGGCGTCGCCCTCGATCCAGGCGTCGACCAGGGCGTGCCCGACACCGTCCGGCAGACGGTCGAAGACCCCGGAACGCCACAGCAGGATCTCCCGGCCCGGGAGACCACCGGTGGCCTCGATGGTGAAGTCCGTGCCCGGCTCGATCCGCTTGACGACGAACACGCGGCCGTCCGCGTGCCGGACGCGTTCCAGTCCTGCTCCGGACTTGCCGACGTGCCCCGAGAGGACGACCCGCTCCACGGCGTCGCGCACCAGTTCCTGTGGTGCCACCCACTCATGGTGGCACCGCACGCGGACCGGCGGAACGGCCCGAGGTGACGGATCGGTGACGCCGCCCAGTGATTTCGAGACGCGTCGCCCGACCCGTCGCTTCGCGCCGCTGCGGGCCGAGCGCTCCTCAATCTCTTCGCTGACCTCCCGGATCGGGCTGACGCCCGACCGGGAGCGCTCAGACCTGGTCCGTCACGGGAGCCGTCGGCGCCGACTCGGAGCGCACGGCGGCGCTCGCCGACGTGGCGCGGAGCTCGACCTTCGGCATCAGCAGCAGGATGAGGAACGCGAGCACGCCGACGAGCCCGGCGAAGAGGAACACCGTGTCCATCGCCTCGGCGAACCCGACCTTGAACGGGTGCGCCAAGACGGGCGAGAGCTTCTGGATGAAGGACGAGTCGTCGGTCGCCTGGGCGAGGAAGGTGCCGTGGCCGGACTGGAACGACTCGACGAACTGGTGGTCGAGCGGCGTGACCGGGTGCTGGACGGCCTGCTCGAACGCCGGCGTACGCGACTCGGAGTCCAGGGCGGTGCCGATGTGGCCGCCGACCGAGCCGAACAGGATGGAGAGGAAGATCGCGACGCCGATCGTGCCGCCGATCTGGCGGAAGAACGTCGCGGAGGCCGTCGCTACCCCGATGTCTCGCGGTGGCACCGACGACTGCAGGATCAGCAGCAGCGGCTGCATGCAGTTGCCGAGGCCGTAGCCGAGCAACAGCATCAGGACCATCACCACCGGGAGTGCGGTGTCCGCGCCGATCTGCGAGAGCGCCAGCAACGCGACGGCGGAGAGGGCCGAGCCGAAGATCGGGAACCCGCGGATGCGCCCGGTGCGCGAGATCACCTGGCCGGAGACGATCGAGGCGCTCATCATCCCGATGACCATCGGCAGCATCAGGAAGCCGGACTCCATCGGCGACGCACCGTGCACGATCTGCATGTAGAGGGGGAGCACCATGATCCCGCCGAACAGCGCCATGCCGGTGATGACGTTGGCCGCGATCCCGACCGAGACCGGGCGGATCCGGAACATGCGGAGCGGGATCATCGCGTGTTCCTGCATCCGGCGCTCGACGGCGTAGAAGGAGCCGAGACCGATCACCCCGATGACGTAGCAGGCCATCGCGCGGCCGGACTCCCAACCCCACACGCGACCCTGCTCCGCAACGGTCAGCAGCGGCACGAGGGCGACGACGAGCGTGATGGCGCCCCACCAGTCGATGCGCGCCTCGCGGCGTTCGTGGTGGACGTGGAGCGTGCGGGAGACGACGTAGAGCGCCGCGATGCCGATCGGGACGTTGACCAGGAAGACCCAGCGCCAGCCGGTCAGCCCGAGGATCACCGCGTGCGAGGCGAAGAAGCCGCCGATGACCGGCCCGAGGACGCTCGACGTACCGAACGTCGCCATGAAGTAGCCGGTGTAGCGGGCGCGCTCGCGCGGCGACACGATGTCGCCGATGATCGCCAGCACGAGCGTGAACAGGCCGCCGGCCCCGATGCCCTGGAGGGCGCGGAACGCCGCGAGCATGTACATCGACGTCGCGAGCGAGCACAGCGCCGAGCCGGCGATGAAGACCGAGATCGCGAACATGAACAGCTTCTTGCGGCCGTAGAGGTCGCCGAGCCTGCCGTAGATCGGCGTGGTGATGGTCGACGTGATCAGGTACGCCGTCGTCACCCACGCCTGTATCGACAGGCCGTGGAGGTCATCGCTGATCGTGCGGATCGACGTCGAGACGATCGTCTGGTCGAGGGCACCGAGGAACATGCCCATCATCAGCCCGGCGATGATGGTGAGGATCTGTCGGTGGGTGTACTCGCCCGTGTCGGACGGTGGGGCGGTGGGTGCGGCTGAGGTCGACATCGTCATCCAGTCTATCGGTTGCTCCTGACAACCGATAATCCGTTTTCATTGTTCCCGCCCCGAGGTCTCCTCGCCACCGAACGACTGACCCAAGTCATGAGGAACGAGGCTCGCTGAGCGGGAGTTCCGGCGTCTTGATCGACTTGACTCATTCCTTCGGCGGCGGACCGAGCCACAGGTGCCACCGAGCGCTTCTGCCGGAAGGCAAGTCGGTCTCAGCGCGAGACCAGGTGTCCCTGGCGCACCGGCCGGGCGTAGCGGGTGGGCTGTGAGGCCGTGGCGCGCAGGTGGATGTTCTGCAGCAGACCGACGGCGAGCATTCCGGCGAACATCGAGGAGCCGCCGTACGACACGAACGGCAGGGGGACGCCGGTGACCGGCATGATCCCGAGGCACATCCCGACGTTCTGGAACGCCTGGAAGCCGAGCCAGCAGGCGATGCCGGCGGCCGCGATCCGACCGAAGACGTCGGTCGCCAGGGCGGAGATCGCCAGCGCCCGCCAGATCACGACGCCGAGCAGGGCGATGAGGACGCCGGCCCCGACGAGACCGAGCTCCTCGCCGGCGACGGTGAAGATGAAGTCGGTGTGCTGCTCGGGCACGAAGCCGGACCGGGTCTGCGAGCCGTGGAAGAGACCCTGCCCGAACAGGCCGCCGTTGCCGACGGCGATGCGTGCCTGCTCGGTGTTGTAGCCGGCCCCCCGAGGGTCGAGGTCGGGGTTGGTGAACGCCAGGAAGCGGTCGACCTGGTACGGCTTCAGCAGATGACCGGCGAACGCCGCCACCGCCGCGACGGAGCCGCCCGCCGCCAGGAACACCAGCCACCGCCGAGGCGCCCCGGCCACGGCCAGGACGCCGAAGACCGTCGCCGACAGGACGAGCAGCGTGCCCAGGTCGGGCTGCATCAGGATCAGCCCGGCCGGCACCCCGGCGATCAGCAGCATCCCGACGACCTCGATCGCGCCGACGCGCGTACGCCGTCCCTCGTTGCGCTCGGCCACGAGCAGGGCCATCCCGATCACCACCGCGAGCTTGGCGAACTCCGACGGCTGGATCGACATCCCCGCGACGTCGATCCACGAGCGTGAGCCGTTGATCGTGGTGCCGGCAGTGAGCACCAGCACCAGCCCCCCGATCGAGGCGAGGTAGACCAGCGGCGCGACGATCCGCACCCACCGGTGGTCGGTGGCCATCACGACCACCATCAGCACGAGCCCGATGCAGACGTTGACCAGCTGCTTGCGGAGGTACGCCGTGGGGTCGCCGCCGGTGAGGTCGTCGCGGTGGGACGTGGCCGACCAGACGAGCAGGGTGCCGAGCACCAGCAGACCGATCACGGCCAGCAGGAGGATCCGGTCGATGCCCGGCGCACGCAGGCTGCGCGGCATGCGGAAGGGAGTGGTCGTCACTGCTGGCTCCTTCCGGGCGCCCGTGGCCTCGGCGGCAGGATCGAGCCGTCCGGCTGGAACGACGGCAGCGCGTCGGGTGCGACCACGCCGGGGATCAGCGCGTTCTTGGTGTTCACGGTGGACCCGTCGACGCCGTACAACGACTCCCAGATCTTGCGGACGTACGGTCCGGAGGTGCCCGAGCCGGTGCCACCCTGGGTGACCATCATCAGCACGACGTAGTTCTTGTCGTACGACGCGACCCACGACGTCGACTGCTTGCCGTAGACCTCGGCCGACCCGGTCTTCGACCGGATGTGGACCCGGTCGAGCGGGAAGCCGGTCATCTTCCACGCCATCGTCCCGGTCACGGCGGTGCCGAGCAGCGCCTGGGTGACGTAGGAGATCCCGTGGGCCGGGTCCTCCACGTGCGCCTGGACCTTCGGCTTGATCCGCCTCACGACGTGGCCGCTGGGGTTCACGATCGCCTTGGCGACCCGCGGCTCGAAGAGCGTGCCGCCGTTGGCGAGCGCGGCGTACGCACGGGCGAGCTGGAGCGGCGTGACCAGCGTGTCGCCCTGCCCGATCGCGAAGTTCACGGCGTCGCCGGCCCGGTAGTAGCTGCCCTCGAGGCAGAACTCGTGGGCGAAGAGCTTGAGGTAGCCGCTGGCGTTGGCCGGCGGGTGCTGGTCGATGCCGCAGTAGTAGCTCTTCATCGACTTCCAGTACGCGAGCTTCCAGCGCCGGTCGGCGATCCGGCCCGACGCCTCCCCCGGCACGTCGATGCCCGTGGGCCGGCCGAAGCCGAAGGCCTTGGCCTCCGCCACCAGCGGGTCGCGCGCGTTCACGTTGGTCGGGTCCTGGCCGAACTTCTGCCAGAAGTGGTAGCCGACCCGGTAGAAGAACGTGTCGCAGGAGACCTGCAGCGCGCGGGCGAAGTCGATCATCCCGTACGACTCGGACTCGTAGTTGTGGAAGAGCCGGTTGCCGACCATGAGACCGGACGAGCAGTCCAGGCGGGTCTCCGGACCCATGCCGTTGTTGAACGCGCCGACGGTCATGATCGGCTTCCATGTCGATCCGGGCGCGAACTGGCCCTGGTACGCCCGCGCCAGCAGCGGGTCGCCGGCCTTCGCCGAGTAGAGCCGGGCCAGCTGCCGGCTGCTGATGCCGCCGACCCACTGGGACGGGTCGTACGTCGGCTGGCTGGCCATGGCGACGACGCGGCCGGTCTTCGCCTGCAGCACGATCGCCGCGCCGGAGTCGGCGAGGTAGTGGCGGTGCGTCACCGGGTCGTACGTCGCCCGAGCCGTCGTGATCGCGTCGTGCAGCGCACGCTCGGTCACGCCCTGGACGCGGGCGTCGATCGAGGTGACGAGCGTGTCGCCGGGACGCGTCCGGACCTCGCCCTCGTCGCCGAGCACGCGGCCCATCGAGTCCACCGCCACCCTCTGGTAGCCGGGGCGGCCCCGCAGATAGCGGTCGTACTCCTCCTCGATCCCGGCGCGACCCACGGTGCTGGCGCCGTTGACCGAGGTGTCGTCGTCCTTGTTCGCCTGCTTCAGCTCGCCGGCGGTGATCGGGCTGAGGTAGCCGACGACGTCGGCGAGGCTCACGCCGTACGGGCTCGGGTACGAGCGCACGCTCTGCTGCTGCGCGACGACCGCCGGGTAGTCCTCGCTCTGCTCGAGAATCCGGAGGGCGACGGACTGAGGGACGTCGGTGGCGACCGGCACCGGCTGGTACGGCGAGCCGTTCCAGCAGTGCCCGCGGGTGCTCCCCGGATCGCCGCAGGTGACCAGGGACTGCTTCACCTGCCGCAGCGGTGTCCGCACCGCGACGGCCAGCCGGTGGAGCGCCACCGACCGGTCGTGCGACGCCATCTTGGCGAGCAGGGTGCGGTCGACGGAGACCACCCAGGCGGTGCGGTTGGTGACCAGCGGGCGGCCCTGGTCATCGACGATCAGTCCGCGCTGGGGCTGGACCACGACCTCGCGCAACGACTGCGACGCGGCGGCCTGCCGGTAGGAGTCCCCCGACACGACCTGGAGGTAGTACAGGCGGGCGAAGAGCGTGGCGAAGAGCGAGAAGACGAGGACCCGGACGACGACCAGCCGCAGCCGGGACCGCTCCGCGCCCGGGTCACGCGCGCGGGTGGGCTTCATCGGGCACCCGCGGGCTCCAGCCGGGTGAGCAGGCGCATCACGCCCGGCAGCACCAGCGGCGTGAGCAGGACGTCCCAGAGCAGCGCCACGACGATCACCCGGACGAGGTCGCCGCCACCGGCGGCGCCGTCGCCGAGGACGACTCCGGTGAGGGCGTAGACCGACGTGCCGACGAAGGACGAGACGGCAACCGTCGCGACCACGGTGGACGCCGACGGGCGGGTGTCCTGACGCATCATCCCGGCGACGTAGCCGACGACGACCAGGGCGAGCGCCCAGCGACCGGCGACGTGGTCGGCGGGTGGGGCGAGGTCGAGCATCAGGCCCGCGAAGAAGCCGAGCGTCGCGGCGAACGACGGGCCACGGACCAGGGCTGCCGCGACGACGACCAGGAGACAGAAGTTGGGCACGATCCCCTCCCACGAGAGGTGCGGGAAGATCGCGACCTGCAGGATCAGGGCCACCACGACCAGGCCGGCGGCGGCCGCCACGCGCGCGGATCTCACTGCAGGCTCCCGTCCGCCTCGATCACACCGCGGTCGCTCTGCGTGCCCGACGGGACGACCACACCGACGACGTCGAGGGCGCCGAAGTCGACGTACGGCGAGATGACCGCGCGCTGCGAGGACTCGCGCAGGCTGGCGTACACCGCGGTGACGCGACCGATGGGCACGCCCGCGACGTACGGCGCGCCGTCGCGGCTGCCCCAGGTGACGATGCTGTCGCCCTCGGATGGGGCGTCCGCCTCGTCGACCAGCTGAAGGTCGAGCGTGCCGTTGTTGCCGAGGCCGCCGCGACCGCGCAGGAAGCCGACCTTCATCGAGGCACCGACCCGACCGCCGACGACCGACTCGGTGTCCACGATGAGCAGCACCGTCGCGGTCGTGCGCGTCACCCGCAGCACCCGACCGACCAGCCCGTCGTCGTTGAGGACGGTCTGGTCGGGGCGGACCCCGGCCGCGGACCCCGCGTCGATGGTGACGGTGCGGGAGAAGGACTGGGCCGGGCCGTAGGCGACCACGTGGGCGGGCACGAGGGCCTGGCCGAGCGTGCCGGCCGCCGACGTCAGGCCGCGGTACTCGGCGAGCTGGTTGCGCTCGTACTGCGACGTCGACTGCTGCGCCTTGAGCCGGGAGTTCTGGGACTGGAGCTCGGCGATGTCGTTCTGCATCTGCTTGCGGCTGTGGAACCAGCCGCCGATCGCGGTCACCGGTCGCACCACCGTCGACGAGCCGGACTCGACCGGACCGAGCACCGACCCCATGGCCGTGCGCGCCGGCTCGAGGGGCGACCCGGGGCCGGGGTGGTGGTCGAGCGTCATCACCGTGAGACAGGCCAGGACGAGGGCGATCATCCGCGAGCGCAGCCGGGAGCGGTCGGCCCGCTGGTCGAACGCGTCCGGACCGGGACGCAGGGGTCGGTAGCCCCGCAGCAGGCGGGGTACGCGGACCGGGCGCTGAAGCTGCATCAGTACCGCCGGCGCTCGGAGACCAGGACCTGCTGCAGACCCTCGAACTCCTCGACGCACTTGCCGGCGCCCATCGCCACGCTGGACAACGGGTCCTCGGCGACATGGACGGGCATGCCGGTCTCGTGGCGCAGCCGCTCGTCGAGGCCGCGCAGCAGCGCGCCGCCGCCGGTGAGCACGATGCCGCGGTCCATGATGTCGCCGGCCAGCTCGGGCGGGGTCTGGTCGAGGGTCGTGCGGACCGCGTCGACGATCGCGTGCAACGGCTCCTCGATCGCCTTGCGGGCCTCGGCGCTGGTGACCACGACCGAGCGGGGCAGGCCGCTGATCATGTCGCGGCCGCGGATCTCGGCCTCCGGCTCGTCGTGGGTCGGGAACGCCGACCCGAGCGTCATCTTCATCTCCTCGGCGGTCCGGTCGCCGAGCATGAGGCTGTACTCCTTCTTCATCCACGCGATGATCGCGGCGTCGAGGTCGTCGCCGGCGGTGCGGATGGAGAGGCTGGTGACCACGCCACCGAGGGAGATGACCGCCACCTCGGTCGTGCCGCCCCCGACGTCGACCACCATGTTCCCGGCGGCCTGGTGGACCGGGAGCCCGGCGCCGATCGCGGCGGCCATCGGCTCCTCGATGATGTAGACCTTGCGCGCGCCGGCTTGGTACCCGGCCTCCTTCACGGCCCGTTGCTCGACGGCGGTGATGCCGCTCGGGACGCACACGACCATGCGCGGCTTCGCGAGGTAGCGGCGACGATGGACCTGCTGGATGAAGAAGCGCAGCATCTGCTCGGTCGCCTCGAAGTCGGCGATCACGCCGTCCTTCATCGGGCGCAGCGCGGTGATGTTGTCCGGCGTACGCCCGATCATCCGCTTGGCCTCGTGGCCGACGGCCAGTACCTCGCCGGTGGTGTCGTTGAGCGCGACCACGCTGGGTTCGTCGAGCATGATGCCCCGGCCGCGGACATAGACGAGCGTGTTGGCGGTTCCGAGGTCGACCGCCATGTCGCGGCCGATGATGCTGTTCGCCATGCGCAGTGCCTCGCAGGTTCGCGTCGTTCCGGGGAAGGAAGGGGCACACGCCTGCAGCCCCGCGGACCGGCCTGCCGATCCATGCGACACGACGACCCGCTAGCAGGTTAAGAGGGGGTCAGGCGTCTACCCCGCAGACACACCGGGTGATCTCGGGAAAGAGATGGGTCGTCCCGTCCGCCCGGTGCTGAAGGTGTCGGCGGGTCCGGTTCGTCGGACCCGCTCGGCAGGATGCTCGGCGGCGTGCTGGGGCGCCCTGCTCGGTCAGGGCACCAAGAGCTGAGTCAGCCCGGGATCGTCCTGCCGGCCAGGGCCATGAGTCGCTGCGTGTCGGTCGCGTCCGGGGGCGGTTCGGTCGGTGGCTTCACCAGGCCGAGCTCGATGGTGTGGTCGTTGCAGGTCAGCCCCACGACGGCGGTCATCCCCGGGATCCAGTCGGGCGGGAACTCGATGGCCCGGCCCACGCTCGCCGACAGGTCCCACGCATGCGCGGCCGCGTCGATGAGGGCGAAGTTGATGACCACCGAGCCGGGAACCTCGCCGAACGGCGTCCGGTGCTGCGCCGTCAGCAGTCCCTCGGCGCCCCACAGCTCCACCACCTGGGCGACGACCTCGGCCGCGATCGGCCCCAGGTCGCCGTCGTAGGGCACCGCGGCCATCGCCTCGTCCTGGCGCATGAGGTCCTGCCCGGAGACCAGCCCCGCCCAGAACAGCTGGTTCTTGAGCACGTGACTCGCCAGGCGGCGGACCGTCCACGGCGGGCAGTTGGTGACGACGTCCATCTCGGCGTCGTCGAGCCCCGCGATCACCCGCTCCAGCTCGTCCCCCGCTCGGGCCAGCAGCGTCAGATCATCCATCTCGCACCCCCCGTGTGAACCGGGGCCACCCTACTCAGGTCCCCCGGACGCAGCCCTTTGCCAGACTGCAGACGTGAGCGGGGAGGGACGGCGAGGCAACCTGCCGAGCTCGGTCACGTCCCTCATCGGACGAGAGGCCGCGCTCACCCCGATCGCCGACCTCATCCGGACGCATCCGCTGGTGACCCTGAGCGGTGTCGGCGGGGTGGGCAAGACCCGGCTCGCCCTGGCCGTCGCGGCTCAGCTGGTCGATGAGTTCCCCGACGGTGTCTGGCTGGTCGAGCTGGCCCCGGTGCACGACGCGGACGCCGTCCCCGACGCGATCGCCCAGGCCCTCGGGGTCACTCCCCAGGGCGAGACCCCCGTGATCGAGACCGTCGCGGACGCCGTGGCCGGGCGGCGCCTGCTGATCGTCCTGGACAACTGCGAGCACCTGCTCGCGGCGGCCGCGGCGGCGATCGGGAAGCTCGTCGCGCGCTCGGACACGGTCCGGATCCTGGCGACGTCCCGCGAGAGCATCCGGATCGCCGGTGAGCAGGTCGTCCCGGTCCCTCCCTTGGCGATCGACGGCGGGGTGACCTCCGACGCGGTGACCTTGTTCGTGGAACGGGCCGGCACGGTGCGTCCGGGGTTCGGCATCTTCGACGAGGGAACGGCGACCGCGGTGATCGACATCTGCTCGACCCTCGACGGCCTCCCGCTCGGGATCGAGCTCGCGGCCGCGCGGATGGCGGCGATGAGCGCGGCCGAGGTGCGCGACCGCCTCGGCGACCGGTTCCGGCTGCTCACCGGTCCCGAGTACGGACCTGACCGTCAGCTGACCCTCCGGCACGCGGTCGCCTGGTCCTACGACCTCCTGGACGACGCCGAGCGCTCGGTGCTGGACACGGCGTCGGTGTTCGCGGGCGGCTTCGAGCTCTCCGGGCTCCGTGCCGTCGCCGGGGCGGTGGACGACGTCGAGATCCTGCGTGTGCTCGACTCGTTGGTCCGCAAGTCGCTGGTCGTCGCCCACCATCGCGAGCCGACGACGCGGTACAGCCTGTACGAGACGATCCGGGCGTTCGCCGAGGACCAGCTCAGCGGGACGGGGCGCGACGCCCTGCGCGACCTGCACGCCGCGCACTTCGCGAGCGAGGCCGTCTCCCGTTGGGAGCGCTGGAACGGTCCCGGATGGCGCGACCAGGTCGACTGGGTCAGGGACGAGCTGGCCAACCTACGGTCCGCGTTCCGATGGAGCAGGGAGCGCGGCGACGTGGTGGTGGCGACCGACGTCGCGGCCCATGCCGCGCTGATGGGCTTCTCCGTGGAGCTGTTCGAGACGATCGGATGGGCGGAGGCACTGCTCGACGAGGCCACCCGAGCCGACGTACCGCGTCTCCCACGGCTGTACGCCGCGGCGGGCTACGCCTGCTTCGTCGGGCGCGCCGAGACCGCATCCGCCCATGCGCATCGCGCCACCGAGCTCGAGCAGCGTCCCGGCTACGAGTCCTGCGAGGCCGGCTACGCGGCGTTCATCGAGGCCCTCGGCGAGGTCTACTGCGGGAACCTCGACCGGTACGTCGAGCTCACCCGCGACGTAGCGGCGCTCCCCGGGAGCACCCAGGCGTTCGCCGTCGCCGCGTACGTCGACGGTCTGCAGTCGGCGGGTCGGGTCGAGGAGGCGCTCGACCTGACGGAGACGGCGCTGACGGCGGCGCGCGAGCTCGGCAACCCGTACTGGATCGCCTACACCCTGTGGATCGTGGGGTTGGCGCTCTCGAAGGCGGACCCGCAGCGCGCGCTGGAGACCTGGGACGAGGGCGTGGCGTTCATCGGGGAGCACGGGGTCGGCTTCTTCGAGGGGTTCATGGCCCGCGACGCGGCGCTGCTGCACACCTCTGACGGCCAGCTGGAGACGGCCCTGAGCCTGTTCGCCGCGGCGATCGAGGCGTTCCTGCGCACCGGTGCGGTGGCTCAGCTGACGATCACGCTGGCCAGCCTGCCGGCGCTGTTCGAGCGTCTCGACCGCCCGGCCGTGGCGGGCACCCTGCTCGGGGCCGTGGCTCGCGAGCCGGGCAGCCGCCACCACGTCCCCTCGCTCCCCGAGCTCGAGGAGCGGCTCGGAGCGGCGCAGGCTGCGGAGTCGGTGGAGCGATGGGCCGCCACCGGAGCCGCCATGGACCTCCCGGAGACCGCGGCGTACGCGACGCACCAGATCGAGGTCGCACGACGCGCTCTCTCGGCGGCGGGGCAGCGCGGCGGAGAGGCCGGCCTGACTGCTCGGGAGACCCAGGTGCTGCGGCTCATCGCGGAAGGGGCGAGCACGCGCGAGATCTCGCGGCGGCTGTTCATCTCGGCGAAGACCGCCGACAACCACATCCAGCACATCTACATCAAGCTCACGGTGACCAACCGCGCGGCGGCCACGCGGTGGGCGCTCGACCACGGAGTCGTCGAGCCGGCGGTGGGCTGAACGGCTCGCGCGGCCAAGATGGGGACCCGGAATGAGGAGATCTCCTCATGTGCCCGGACCGCGTGACGGCACATGCTCCCTCCATCCAGCCACCGAGCTGGGAAGGCCTGGGATCCACGGATCCCGAGAGCGAAGGAGAGAGCAATGATCCTGGCAACGACGAAGGTCAAGGACCTGGACCACTTCTTGGAGGTCTACGGAGCGGCGGGCGCCGACAAGCGCGGCTCGCACGGGTCGAAGGGCTCCAGCGTCTACCGCGACCCGATCGAGGAGGACCGGGTCTGGGCCGTCTTCGACTGGGACGAGGACGGCTGGACGGCGTTCGCCACCGACCCCGAGACCCCGGGGATCATGCAGGAGGCGGGCCACCTGGGCCGGCCGTCGCTCGGACAGTTCCTCGGCACGTTCTCCGCCTAGACCTGCTGCGTCGCTCGTCGCGAGCCCCGCTCGCGACGAGCTAGGCGAACCAGATGGCGATCTCGCGCTCGGCCGACTCGGTGGCGTCGGAGCCGTGGACGAGGTTCTGCTGGACGGGGAGGCCCCAGTCGCGCCCGAGGTCGCCGCGAATGGTTCCGGGCAGGGCCACCGTCGGGTCCGTGGCGCCGGCGAGAGCGCGGAAGCCTTCGACGACCCGCTCGCCTTCGACGACCATCGCGACGACGGAGCCGGAGAGCATGAACTCGACCAGCGGCTCGTAGAAGGGCTTGCCCTCGTGCTCGGCGTAGTGCTCGGCGAGGAGCTCGCGGGTCGCCTCGCGGAGCTCGAGGCGGGTCAGCCGATAGCCCTTGGCCTCGATCCGCCGGATCACCTCACCGGTGAGGCCACGACGTACGCCGTCCGGCTTGACCAGGACCAGGGTGCGCTCCATGGGCGGCACCCTACCCAGCGGCTCGGCGCTACCAGTCGGCCAGCCGCCGGCGTACGTCGTCCGGGATGCTGCCGTCGCGATCTGGCTCGACCGCCCCGGCACTGATCGCGAGCGGGACGACGCCGGCCCAGGTGCCGGTCGCGACGTCCTCGGGCTCGTCCTTCGGCCCGCCGGTGCGCGCCTTCACCGAGGCCTCGGCCAACGGGATCGCGATGACAGCGGTGGCGGCGAGCTCCTTGCGGTTGTTGGCGCGAAGCGTCTCCGACCGCCCCGGGACGACGTGGTCGACCATCAGCCGGAGGGCGTGGTCGCGCTCGGCCGGGTCGTCGACCCGGCGGGCGGCGCCGTACACCACCGCGGAGCGGTAGTTCATCGAGTGGCTGAAGGCCGCGCGTGCGAGCACGACGGCGTCGACGAGGGTGAAGGTCGCGCAGACGACCTGCCCCGGCGCCTGGATCAGCCACGGAGCCGCGACGGACCCGTGCAGATAGAGCGTGCCGCCCTCGTCCGGGCCGTCCGGGTCGGCGGCATGGATCGACGGCAGGACGACCGGCTCGCCGTCACGGACGATCCCGACGTGGCAGACCAGAGCCTCGCGGATGATCGCGAGGAGGTCGGCTCCGTCCTCGCTCCCCCGCTCGCGATGACGGGTGAGGCGTGTCCGCGGGGTCGGCGACAGGGTCTGGCTCATGGTCCTATGCTCGCGGACAAGTGGCCTGCTGACACGGGCCAATTCCGCGACGATCAGACAGGACACTTGTGATGCGCAGCAGCACCCTCCCGGTCGTGCTCGACCGCGACTCCGGTGTCCCCCTGGCCCGGCAGCTGGCCGCCGGCGTCCGCGACCGGGTCGTCACCGGGGCTCTCCCGGTCGGCCGGCGGCTGCCGAGCACCCGCGCCCTGGCCACCGACCTCGCCGTCTCGCGCAGCGTCACCGAGCAGGCCTACGACCAGCTCACCGCCGAGGGCTGGCTGGAGAGCCGCCGCGGCTCGGGGACGTACGTCGCCGCCGGAGCCGCACCCCGCCGGACGCACCGACCGTCGCGGCCACGAGCCCAGGACTCGGGACTGCTCCGGCTCGACACGGGCACGCCGTGGATCGACGCCCGGCACCGCGCCGCGTGGCGACGGGCCTGGCGTGACGTCTCGGCGGCCGTGCCTCCTCGGGGGTACGACGACGCGGCCGGGCTCCCCGAGCTGCGCGAGGAGCTCGCCGGTCATCTCGCCCGCACCCGAGGCCTGACCAGCGACCCCGACGAGATCCTGGTCACCACCGGCACGATCGGCGGCCTGACCCAGGTGCTCGCCGCCCTCACGCCGGGCCCGGTCGCGCACGAGGACCCGGGCTACCGCGCGGCGACCGAGGCGATCCGAGCCAGTGGTCGCGAGCTGCACGACCTCCCGGCCGCGCGGCCGGTCACCGACCTCGCCGGGTGCGCGGCGGCGTACGTCACGCCGGCACACCAGCACCCGCTCGGGCCGGTGATGTCCGGCGCCGACCGACTCTCGCTGCTGGACGCCGCGCGCCACGCCGGGGCTGTCGTCATCGAGGACGACTACGACTCGGAGTTCCGCTACGACGTCGCCCCGGTCCCCGCCCTCGCCGCCCTCGATCGCGAGGTGGTCGCCTACCTCGGCACCACCAGCAAGACGGTCGCCCCCAGCATGCGGCTGGGCTGGCTGGTCGCACCGCCCGCGCTGCACCGCGCGATCCTCGAGCGCCGCGAGATCACCCACGACCAGCCCTCCTGGCCGGTCCAGCGTGCCTTCGTCTCGCTCCTCCGCGACGGGTACGTCGACCAGGTCGTCCGCTCCGCCCGCAAGACCTACGCGGCGCGAGCCGAACGGGTCCTCGGTGCTCTCGCCGGCCGGGCCGAGCCGATCCAGCCCGTCGCCGGGATGTACGCGACCGTCCCGCTCCCTGCCTCGACCACCCGGCGCGTCGCGGACTCGGCGCGAGCGGCCGGGTTCGAGCTGCCCCTGCTGCGCGACTACTGCCGGACCGCGCGCCTGACCGGGGTGATCATCGGCTTCGGCGGCTGCACCGACGACGAGCTCGACCGGGCCCTCGCGGCGATCGTCCGCGGACTCGGCTGACGCGACCGGCTAGGAGCCGGCCCGCTCCGCGTCGTACGCCGCGTATGCCGCGGCCCGCTCGCGCTCGATCTTGCGACCGAGGAAGTACGCCGTGCCCCACAGCAGCGCGAAGATCGCGCCGAGCACGAACATGATCGTGACCACGAACCCGAGGCCGATCGCCACCACCTGGATCAGCCAACCCACGGCGTACGCCCACTCCCAGCGCAGCATCCCGGCCAGCAGGAGACAGGCGACGCAGAGGCCGAGCCCCACGGCGACCGCCGTCCGCCACGGCACGCCGGCCAGGTTGATCATCACCGGGGTCGTCAGGCCGAGCGTGATCGCCTCCAGGGACAGGATCGCCGCGCACATGCCGCGCTTCGGCGAGCGCTCAGCCATCGGTCTCCTCGCGATCCGCCGTGCGGTCGCGCCGGCGGAGCATCGCCCGGGCCTCGCCGACGGTCACCACGGAGCCCGTGACCAGCACGGCGCCCGACCCGATGGACGAACCACCGGACTCGCCCCCCTCGGCGAGCGCGGTCGCCTCGTCGATCGCATCGGCCAGCTTCGGCGCGACGGTCACCCGGTCCGCGCCGAAGACCTCGCGCGCGGTGGCGGCCAGCTCTGCTGCCGGAAGGGCGCGGGCCGTCGAGTTCTGGGTGACGACCAGATGCGCGAGGTGCGGCTCGAAGGCCGCGAGCACCCCTTCGTACTCCTTGTCCGACATCACCCCCATCACCCCGATCAAGGGCGAGAAGGCGAAGGAGTCGTCGAGCGCGTCCGCGGCAGCCGCGGCGCCGTGCGGGTTGTGCGCGGCGTCCAGCAGGATCATCGGGCTGCGCCGGATGATCTCGAGCCGGCCCGGTGAGGTCATCCGGCCGAAGGCGTCGCGGACCAGCTCGGCGTCGAGCGCCTGGTCGCCGAGGAACGCCTCGACGGCGGCCAGGGCCGTCGCGGCGTTCTGCGACTGGTGCGCCCCGTAGAGCGGGAGGAAGACGTCGTCGTACTGCGCGTGCAGACCCTTCAGCGTGAGCAGCTGGCCACCGACCGCGGGCACCCGGGAGACGACGCCGAACTCCAGACCCTCGCGCACGGCGGTCGCCTCGACCTCGGCGCACCGTCGGAGCAGGACCTCCGCCGGACCGGGCAGCTGCTCGGCGAGCACCGCCGTCGCGCCCGGCTTGATGATCCCGGCCTTCTCCAGCGCGATCTCCTCCACCGACGTCCCGAGGTACGCCGCGTGGTCGACGCCGATCGGGGTCACGACCGCGACCGTCCCGTCCGCGATGTTGGTGGCGTCCCACAGGCCGCCCATGCCGACCTCCACGATCGCCACGTCGACCGGCGCGTCCGCGAACGCGGCGTACGCCATCCCGACGATCGTCTCGAAGAAGCTCAGCGGGTGCGGCTGCGCGGCGTCGACGAGGTGCGTGTACGGCGCGACGTCGTTGAAGGCGCGGACGAACTCCGCGTCGGTCAGCGGCTCGCCGTCGACCGAGATCCGCTCGTTGATCCGCTCGAGGTGGGGGCTGGTGAAGCGACCCGTGCGCAGGTCGTGGGCCCGCAACAGGGTGTCGATCATCCGGCTCGTGGACGTCTTGCCGTTGGTGCCGGTCAGGTGGATCACCGGGTAGGCCTGCTGCGGGTCGCCGAGCAGCGTGGCGAACGCCCGGATGCGGTCGAGCGACGGCTCGATCCGGGTCTCCGGCCAGCGCGACTGCAGCGCGTCGTCGACCTCGGTGATCGTCTGCGCGAGACGCGCGTCGGGTAGCTCGGTCATGGCGCCCCCGAGTCTAGGGAGCCGTCACTCCACCAGGAGATTCGCCATGTCGACGAGACGCTCGTAGCCGAGGGCCTCGTAGATCTTGTTCGAGGTCGGGTTGGCCTGGTCGGTGAAGAGGCACGCGCGGACACCGCTGTCGACCAGGTGCTTCGAGACCTCGTAGACCGCCCGGCCGGCGTAGCCGTGGCCACGGTGCTCACGCGGTGTGTAGACCGGACCGATCCGCGAGACGCCGAACGCCGGCTCGGTGGCGGCGGTGACGTGCACGGCCAGGCCGTCGACGTCCCAGACGAAGATCCGGCCTGCCCCGATCCGGCGTCGCATCTCCTCCGGCTCCGGTGCCTCGTGCGGGGAGGACCCCGGCGCGCGTCCTGCCTGCTCGTCGGCGTCCACCATGAACGCGTCGTACCAGCCCGTGACGAGCTCCTGCTCGTCCGGCCGCGCGGGCCGCAGGCGGCCGGAGGTCTCGCGGGGCTCCTTGAGCTGCCCGAGCTCGAACAGCCGCGTGTGCTGTCCGACCCTCGCCCGGCGGCCGGTGCCGCCGGCCATCTCCTCGCAGAAGACCTGGGCGGCCGGCAGCGCGCCGTTGGCGCCGAGCACCGGCTCGTCGCGGTCCAGCAGGGTGCGGGCGAGGAGCACCGCGGCGTCGTCCGACATCGGCATCAGGTACGCCGGAAACTCGCCGAACGGCGCCGTCCGCATCGCCGTCGCCACGACCTGGCCTCGCTCGACGAACGCGGCGAACCAGCACGGAACGCCCTCCGGCCAGGGCACCCCGGCCCGGCGCTGGTCGCGCACCCGGGAGGCCACGCCCGCCATCACCGTGCTGAGTACCGGCTGCTCGGCGAGGTAGGCATCGGCCACGTCGAGGAACTCGTCCGGGTCGTCGTAGAAACGCAGCTCCATGAACCGACGCTAGGCGCTCACCCCACCCGACCGCATGCGGTTTCCCGCACGTCGGCACGACGGTCGCGGGCACGGTCCACCCCGGGAGGTGTGCGGCCCACGCCATGGGACGGGAGTCGCGGATTTCCTACCTTCGAGGAGTGGGTCTCGGGCCCCGTAGACAGCCTCCTCCACCCAGTCGAAAAGGAATCGCCATGTCCCGCTCCACGCACGAGACGCCCACCTCCACTCCTCAGTCGAAAGGCTTTGCCATGTCTCACCTCCTCTACCGGATCGGGAACTTCTCCGGCCGTCACCCCTGGCGGGTCATCTCCGCCTGGTTGGTGATCGCCGGCGCGGTCTTCATGCTCAACGGTTCGATCGGCGGAGCTCCCGACGAGAGCTTCAGCCTCCCCGGCGCCGAGTCGCAACGCGCGGCCGACGCCATCCAGGACCGCTTCCCCCAGGAGACGCTCTACTCGTCCAACGTCATCTTCCACTCCGAGGAAGGGCTGACGTCTCCTGAGACCAAGCAGGCAGTCGAGCAGGCCGTCACCGAGCTCGCCGACGGACCGCACGTGATCGCCGTCAGCAGTCCCTACGACCCGCGTGGCCCGACCGTCAGTGAGGACGGTCAGACCGCCTTCGCCACGGTCGGCTTCGACCACCGAGAAGGTCGACAACGACCGACTTCGACGCCGCTGAGAAGGCCGTCCAGGACCTTCGCGACGCCGGCATCCAGGTCGAGTACGACGGCGGCCTCGGCTACGCGAACGCAGCCTGCGGGCGGCAACAGCGAGCTGATCGGCATCCTGATGGCCGTCCTGATCCTCGCCGATCGCCTTCGGTTCGCTGGTCGCGATGAGCCTGCCGATCGTGACGGCGCTGCTCGCCATCGTGATCGGCAGCAGCGCGATCGGCATCATGTCCGGTCTCGTACCGGTCCCGCTCGATCACCGGTGTCGTCGCGATGATGCTCGGCCTCGGTGTCGGCATCGACTACGCCCTGTTCATCCTGGCCCGGCACCGTCAGAACCTGGCGTCCGGTCAGTCGCGTCCCCGTCGCCATCGGTCGCGCCAACGCGACCGCCGGCCTGTCGGTGCTCTTCGCCGGCGTCACGGTGATCGTGGCGATCCTCGGCCTCAAGGTGTCGGGCATCCCGATGATGGCGATGATGGGCTACGGCTCGGCGATCATGGTCGCGGTCACGATGCTGGCCTCGATCACGCTGCTCCCCGCCATGCTCGGCGTCGTCAAGCACAAGGTGAACAGCGCCCGCATCCCGTTCGTCAAGCCGAAGCCGGCCTACAGCCCCGACGCGAAGTCCGCCCGTTGGGCCCAGCGCGTGGTCAACAAGCCGTTCCGGTACGGCGGTGCCGCCGCCCTGGTGCTCGGGATCCTGGCCATCCCGGTGTTCTCGATGCACCTCGGGTTCGCCGACGCCGGCAACGACGCTCCCGACTCGACCACCCGCAAGGCGTACGACCTGATGGCCGACGGCTACGGCCCCGGGACGAACGGCCCGCTCGAGGTCGTGCTCGAGTCCGACGGCGATGGCACGGTCTCGCAGGACGCCATCGCACGAGGTCGGGACGGCGCTGGCTGCTGAGCCGGGTGTCGCCTCGGTGGGCCAGCCGACGACGAACAAGGCCGCGGACATCGCGATCTTCACCGTCACGCCGACCACGTCCCCGCAGGACGCGAAGACCGGGGAGCTGCTCGCGCACATCCGCGAGGACGTGCTCCCGCAGGCGCTGGACGGTACCGGCGTCGAGGCATCCGTCACCGGTGCGACCGCCCTGACCGACGACGTCTCGTCCCGGCTGCAGCAGCGCATGCCCCTGTTCCTCGGAGCTGTGATCGGTCTGTCGTTCCTGGTGCTGATGGTCGTGTTCCGTTCGGTGCTCGTCCCGCTGAAGGCCGCGGCCCTCAACGTGCTGGGTGTCGGCGCGGCGTACGGCGTCATCGTGGCGGTCTTCCAGTGGGGCTGGGGCGCGAGCCTGATCGGCGTCCACGAGACCGTGCCGATCATGCCGCTGGCACCGATGCTGATGTTCGCGATCCTGTTCGGCCTCTCGATGGACTACGAGGTGTTCCTGATGAGCCGGGTCCGTGAGCAGTACCTGAAGCACCGCAACCCCGATCGGGCTGTGGTCGAGGGTGTCGGCTCGACGGCCAAGGTCATCACCAGCGCCGCGATCATCATGATCAGCGTGTTCGCGTCGTTCATCCTCGACGTGGACGTGACGACCAAGATGTTCGGTGTCGGCCTGTCGGTGGCGGTCCTGCTCGACGTCACCCTGGTCCGGATGGTGCTGGTGCCGGCGGCGATGAGCCTGCTCGGTCACCGCGCCTGGTGGCTGCCGGAGCTGGCTCGACCGCCGGCTGCCGACGATCGACATCGAGGGTGGCGCGCACGACGGCGAGGAGCCGAGCGCCGAGCCGGAGTCGCAGCCGGACCGGACCCCGGTCCTGGTGTGAAGCCGTCCTCGTCCTGAGCCGGTGCGGTCGCTCCCCGGGAGCGGCCGCACCGGCGTCGGCGGTCGCCGACCGGTCCGCGCGATCCCCTACGCTCCGTGCATGGCGGCTCTCCGCGTCGTGCTGGCCGACGACAACTTCCTGGTCCGCGAAGGCGTCGCCGAGCTGCTGGCCGAGGTCGACGACCTCGAGCTGGTCGACAGCGTGGGCGACCCGCAGGCCCTGCTCGCAGCCGTCGCCGAGCACACACCCGGACGCCGTGCTCACCGACATCCGGATGCCGCCGACCCACACCACCGAGGGGATCGACGCCGCCAAGCAGATCCGGATCGACCATCCCGACATCGGAGTCGTCGTCCTCTCGCAGTACGTCGAGGAGGACTACGCGTTCGATCTGCTGGCCGACGGCGTCGCCGGGCTCGGCTACCTGCTCAAGGAACGCGTCTCCGACATCGACGAGCTGGTCCGCGCCCTGCAGGACGTCGCGCGCGGCGGTTCAGCCCTCGACCCGAAGGTGGTCGAGGGCCTGATGGCTCGACGTACCGCCGAGGCGGGATCGCCGCTGCGCGGCCTGACCGACAAGGAGCGTGCAGGTGCTCGAGCAGATGGCGACGGGCCGGACGAACGCCACCATCGCGCGGACGCTCTTCATGAGCGAGCGGTCCGTCGAGAAGCACATCAGCTCGGTGTTCCTCAAGCTCGGTCTGCTCGACGAGGGCGAGACGAACCGCCGCGTCTCGCGCGGTGCTCGCCTACGTCGAGGCCACCCGCTGATCCGTGCCCGCTGAGCGCAGCGTGCGGTTTTCCGCACTCCTGGTCGGCGGCTGCTCCCCTGCCCTCGAGCGGCAGCGATGTCCACCACACTGCTGGGTATGAGGCTGCGATGACGGCACCGCGAGGAGCCGACGACCGGCGTACGTCGGTCGTGGTCACGCTCGGCACCCTGCTCGCCGTGGCCGCTCGTGTACGTCGTGGTGGTGCTCGGCGGTGGTCTGCTCATCGGCAGCACCGACTCGCCGAACGTCGCGCTCTCGGTCGTCGCCACGGCCCTGGTGGCGCTCGGCCTCGAACCCCTCCGCGCCACCCTCCGATCCGTGGTGACCGATCGGCTGGGCGACGGGCGGCGTGCGCCGTACGACGTGCTGAGCGGCTTCACGGACTCACTGACCGACGCGGGCGACGACGCGGAGTCGGGCGTCTTCGACCTCCCGACCCGGCTGGCCCGACACCTCGCGACCGGGACCGGCGCGTCCTGGGCCCAGGTCTGGCTGATGGTCAACGGCGCAGCTCGAGCTCGCGGCGACCTGGCCGGCCGACGCCGCTCCGCGACACGCACCCGGACGGTGTCCACGCACGCGACGTCCATGCTCGACGGCGAGCACCTCGGCACGCTGCGGGTGCGCGAACGGGAGGACGGGCCCTTCGGGCCGATCGAGGAGCGTCTGCTCGCCGACCTCGCCGCCCAGGCCGGGATGGTCCTCCATCGGAGCCGTCTCCGTGCCGAGCTCGCGCGGCGCGCTGCCGACCTCGCCGTACGAGCGGACGAGCTGCAGGAGTCGCGGCGCCGCCTCGTCGACGCCCACGACGCAGAGCGGCGTCGGCTCGAGCGTGACATCCACGACGGCGCCCAGCAGCACCTGGTGGCGCTCGTGGTCAACCTCCGACTCGCCCAGACCCTGGCCGCGAGGTCACCGGATCGGTCGCGTGCCGTGCTCGGCGAGCAGGTGGTCGCGGTCGACGCCGCGATCGCCACGCTCGTCGACCTCGCTCGCGGGGCTCTACCCGCGAACCCTCGTCGAGCACGGGGTCGGCCCGGCCCTGCGCGAGGTGTCCGGCGGGACGCCGATCCCGGTCGTCGACCAGGACGTCGGCCGCCTCCCCAGCGACCTCGAGGCCGCGCTCTACTTCGTCGCGGTCGAGGCCATCCAGAACGCCGTCAAGCACGCCGGGGCCTCGGCGATCGCCGTCGACCTCTCGTCCGACGGCGGCCGGGTGAGCCTGGCGGTCCGCGACGACGGCCATGGGCTTCGAGCCCGCGGCCGGATCAACCGGGCACGGGCTCGGCAACATGCGCGACCGGATCGACGCGATGCAGGGCACCCTCGCGTTGGAGTCCGTTCCCGGCCACGGAGCCACGGTCCTCGCGACGGTGCCCACGGCGGCCCCGGCGACGATCGGCGAGGGGGCTGCGTCATGACCCCACCTCCGGCACGAGTCGCCTGGACGCTGGCGGTCGCCAGCCTGGTGTTCATCACGGTCGACACCGCTGATCGTGGCCGGCTCGATCGGGCTCTTCTCGACCCAGTCGGTCGGCATCCACGGCTGGCCCCTCGTCGACGTCGCCGCCGGCGGCTGCGCCGTCCTCGGTGCGGTGATCGTCGAGCGCCGATCGCCGTCAGCCGATCGGCTGGCTGCTCAACGTGCATCGGCATGACCACCGCCGTGTCGATGGTGAGCGAGTCGTACAGCCGCTGGGTCCTCTTCGAGGGCGGTCCCGGACCCGACGCGGACCGCCGAGCTGGCCGGTTCCCTGGCCGCGCTCTGTCGGCGGGTCCCTCGCCCTGGCCGGGCTCGCGGTGACCTTCCTGCTCGTCCCGGACGGTCGCCTCCTGGCCAGCGGCTGGCGCTGGGTGATCGTGACCGCCGCGGTCGGGTACACCCTGTTCGCGACGCGGCGTCCTCATCGTGGGGCCGCACGCCATCAGCACGAGGGAGACGGACACCGCAGAGGGACGCCCGCTCGTCGAGGTGTGCTTCGCGGTCGGCATCCTCCTCGTCCTCGCCGCTGTCCTGGCGTCGGTGACGTGTCTCGGCATCCGCCTGCGGCGGTCGCAGGGGCAGGTCCGGCAACAGGTGCGGATCGTGGCCGTCGGCGCCGCCTCGGTCGGCCTCGGCCTGTTCGTCCTGCTCGGCAACGAGGCCATCCACGGCGGATCCCAGCAGAGCTGGTCGAGCCTGCTCCTCTACGCCTCCTACGCGTTCCTGATCGCGTGTATCGCGGTGGCCGTGCTGCGCTACCGCCTGTACGACGTCGAGCTGTTCATCAGCAGAGGCTTCGTGGTCGCGGTGGCCGCCGCGTTCGCCGCGGCCGGCTACATCGGCCTCGTGGTGGGACTCGGCCGAGCCGCCGGCGAGCGCAGCGGTGGGTTCTGGGCCTCGCTGGTCGCCATGACAGCCGTGGCCCTCGCCTTCCAACCGCTGCGCCGTGCCGTCGTGCGGCTGGCCGACCGGCTCGCCTACGGCCCCCGGGCTGCGCCGTACGACGCGCTCGCCTCGTTCAGTCGCCGGATCGGCCGCAGCCCGGCGCCCGGAGCCGTGCTCCCGGCCATCGCGGCCGCGGCCGGGCAGGCGGTCGCGGCCGAGCGTGCGGTCGTCCGCCTCACGGTGGATGCCGGAGAGGACCTCGTCGAGGTCTGGCCACCCGGTGCTGCTGTCCCTGACGAGACGACCGGTCAGGTGGTACCGGTCGCGGACGAGCACGGCGCACTGGGCTCGATCGCCCTCGACGTCCCGGCAGGTCGCGACGTCCGGCCGTTCGAGCAGCGGATGCTCGAGGACATCGCCGACCAGGCCGCCGTCGCCTTCCGCAACGTCCGGCTGCAGGTCGAGCTGGCGGCCCAGGTCGAGCGGCTCGACGAGCGGGCCCGCGCCCTGGACGCGTCGCGCAGGAGGCTGATCGACGCCGCCGACACCGAGCGCCGCCGGCTCGAGTCGGCCCTCGCCCGCGAGGTGCTGCCGGCCATGGACTCCCTCCGCACCGATCTCGCCGACGGACCGGCACGCGTCGACGAGGCCACCGCCGCGTCGTACGTCGAGCGCGCGACGGCCGCCCTCGAGGCTCTCCGCGAGCTGACCCGCGGGATCTACCCGACGCTCCTCACCCGATCCGGGCCGGTCGCCGCCCTCACGTCGTACGCCGACCGGAACGGCCGGAGCACGGCGCTGTCACTCGACCCCGGCGTCGCAGCGAGCCGGTACGCCGAGCGGGTGGAAGCGGCCGTCTACTTCTGCTGCGTCGAGATGCTCGGCGCCTCCGGTGACCCGGGAGACGTCGCCGTCGACCTGGTCGACGACGACGATCGTGGTGACGTCCCGCGGCCCTCGACGCGACGACCTCGACCTGCTCGCGATGGCCGATCGCGTGGAGGCGGCCGGGGGGTCGACACACCGAGGCCGCCGACCGGCTCACGATCCGGCTGCCGGCCGCTCCAGATCGGGCCGCGACTCCTGCCACACCTGCTGCAGGCGCTCGGGGCTGAAGGCCGACTTCGACACGTACGCCGCGGCACCGCATCCGCTGCTGTCGAACTCGTCCTCGTCGTACGTCGACAGCAGGACGACCACGGGGCCCGACGAGAGGTGCGCCGCCGCCTCGACCCCACTCATGCCGGGGAGGTTGACGTCCAGGAGCACGAGGTCCGGGTCCAGCTCGCGGGCGACGACGAGCGACTCCTCGCCGCTGGCGGCGGATCCGACGACGACGAAACCGGGGGTCTCCTCCACGACCGCTGCCATGGCGCGCCGGTAGGCGTCCTGGTCGTCCACCACGAGCACACGTACGTCGATCACGCCACCATCTCGCCGTCGCCGTCCCGGCGCCCCAGGGGGCTGACCGCACATTCGGCCGCGTGTTGGCCGCGTGCGCCGGCACCGCTGTGTCGGGCCGGCGCCGGCAGCTGTTGGCCACTCGCACCCGGGGCCAGCCTGACGTCTCGGCGCGGGTCTCCCCGCAGGGCGGTCAGGACTCGCCCCAGATGTCCTCCAGGTAGCGGTCGGCGGCGCGTAGCCCGGCCAACCAGGCCTCGCCGTCGGCCCCGCCGCGCTCCGGTCCTGGCGCGGAAGACGTCCACGAGTGCGCCCCGCACGCCTGGCGCCATCGTCGAGGCGTTCCCGCACACGGTGACCACCGCGTCCTGCTGCATCAGCTCCCACACCTCGTCGCCCGCGGCCACGAGCGCGTGCTGGACGTAGCGATGGGGGTAGTCCGTGCACTCGCGAGAACGCCGGACGCAACCGTAGCGACCCCGGCCGGCTCCCAGGCGGTCAGCTCGTCGGCGTACAGCTGGTCGACCTCGGGGTCGCGGCAGCCCAGGATCACCAGCGACTCCGCGACCGGCACGCCCTGCTCCTTCATCGCCGCCCGCTCCTGCAGGAAGCCGCGGAACGGCGCCATCCCGGTGCCCGCGCCGACCATGATCATCGGCACGTGGGGGTTCTCCGGTGGGTGGAACGGGATGGTCGGCTTCCGCACGAAGCAGAAGACCGTGCCGCCCTCGGGCGTCTCGCTCAGGTGGGTCGAGCAGATGCCGCGGTAGGTCAGACCGCTTCCGTCGCGTGCGGGTTCGGCGACCACGCCGACGGTCACCGCGGCCTCCCGGGTCACCTGGGGCGACGACGAGATCGAGTAGTAGCGCGGGCGCAAGGGCGGCAGCAGGTCGAGGAACTCCGCGAACGGGAGATCGCACTCGGGGTTCTCCTCGAGCAGGTCGAGGAGCGTGCGGTGCGGCCCCCCGATCTGGTCGTGGTAGCGGGCCTGCGACACTCGTCGGTACCGGTGAGTGCGAGCAGTGCGTCGCGTGCGGGACCCTCGCGCGTGTACGCCGCCATCGTGGCGATGTCCTTGCGTCCCGCGACGTCCTGCAGCTCCACGCAACCGGCGAGGATGCCGAGCAAGGGATAGGGCTCGCCGGTCGGCAGGTGCGTCGGGGCACCGCCGGTCGGCTCGAGCGAGACGTACATCCCCGCGTCGAGGCCGAACCTCGCGATCACCCGGTTCAGCAGGCCCACCGCGTTGCGTGGCAGGACACCGAGATGGTCACCCGCGGCGTAGGACGTCCCCTCCGGGAGCTCGAGCTCCAGGTGACGCACCGAGCGGTCGTCCTCCGCCACGCCCGTCGTGAGCTCGCGGTTCACCCGAACCGTCGCCGGCTGGGCCTGGTACGAGCGGACGACGGGGCTGGCGGTCCGTCGGTTCTCGGTGCGGACGACCAGCCGGGGCCCGGAGCCCGCCCTGGCGGTGTCGGCTTCGGTGAGTCCGAGCGCGGAGCCCAGCTGCATCCCAGAGTCCGACGCACCAGGCCTCGAACTGGCCGTCGAAGTCGCCACGGGCATCGCCCTCACCTCGAGCGTGGACGCGCGTCGCGCCGTACGCCGCGAGCTCCTCGTCGATCCGCATCGGAACCCGCTGGTAGGTCTCGGCCCAGTCGCGGTTCCCGCAGCCGAAGACGGCGAACCTCACCTCCGACGCCGCACCGGAGGGGGCGACGCCGGCGAGCCACGAGCAGAACCGACCGGCGTTGTCCGGCGGTTGGCCGTTGTACGACGCCGTGACCACCACCACGGCCCCCGTGCTCGGCAGGTCATCGGTGTGGTCGTCGAGGGGCGCCGAGCGAGCGGCGTACCCCCGGTCGACCGCCTCGCGGACGAGACGGGCGGCGAGGTCCTCGGCGGTCCCCAGGTTGGAGCCGTAGAGCACCAGGAGCGGCGTGGCATGTCGGCCGGCGGCGACGGTGGGTGTCTCACGCGCGGGGGTCGCGGGAACGGTGGGATCCGTGCCGAGACCCACCTCGACCCGACGCGGGGACGCACCCCACGTGCGGCCGGTCCGCGGGCGAACCGTGACCGTCAGCCCCACGGGCTTGAGGGTCATCGCCTCGCTGACCTCCAGCTGGTAGCTCGCGTGGTCACCGAACTCGAAGCGCTGCAGCAGCATCCCCAGCACCAGCGTGGCCTCCAGCATCGCGAACTGGCGGCCGATGCAGGCACGCTGCCCGGTCCCGAACGGCTTGAACGCGTTGGGCGGGAGCGCGGCCCGGATCTCGGGGCGGAAGTGGTCGGGGTCCCACTCGTCGGCGTCCTCGCCCCAGACCTCCGGGAGACGGTGCAGCATGGGGGTGAGGACCAGCAGCGACGTGTCCGGCGTGAAGGGCCCCCACCCGCCGACCGTGCTCTCGACGAGAGGCATCCTGGAGAACGCCGGAGCGGTGGGCCACAAGCGCAGGGTCTCGTCGAGTATCTGGGTGACGTAGGTGAGTCGGCCCAGCTGGGCTGCCGTGGGTAGCTACCGACGGGTCGGTGCCGAGAACCTCGTCGACCTCGTCCTGCGCGCGGCGTACGACGTCAGGGCGCTTGAGCAGATAGCTGATGACGAACGACAGCAACCCGCTGGTCGTCTCGTGTCCGGCGATCAGGAACGTCTGGCACTGCGAGGCGATGTTGCGGTCGGGCAGCGCCTCCCCCTGCTTGTCGCGGCCCGCGATCATGTGCCCGAGCAGGTCGTCACCCGGCTCCCCGCCGGCGCGCCGCTCGGCGATGATCGTCGTGACGAGCTGGTCCATCAGCCGGTTGTTCTCCTGGAAGCGGCGATCGGCTCGCCAGCGCAGCCGTGCCGTGCCGGGCAGCGATCGGGAGCGTCTCGACGCCTCCGCGAGCACCTCCTGCATGGCCACCACGAACGGGTGCGGGGTGTCGCGGTAGTAGGAGTTCAGCCGGTAGCCGAAGCCACACAGGGCGATCGTGTCCAGGGTCAGCCGGGTCATGTCGGCGACCACGTCGACCGGCTCGTCGGGCCGCACCCGCTCCCACTTGAGCATCAGCTGGTCGGCGATGTCGATCATCCGCGGTAGGTAGCCGTGCATCGCCCGCATGCTGAAGTTGGGCAGCAGGATGTCGTGGGCGCGGTGCCACAGTGGATCGTCGGTGTCGGAGGTGATCAGGCCGGCACTGCCACGCACCTCCCGCAGGGTCCGCTGGGTGTTCCCGACGTACTTGTCGAAGCGGGTCTCGTCGCAGACGTCGTCGACCATCTCGAGCCCGGAGATGAAGTAGCGGGTCCCCATGGGCGTGATCAGCCTGAAGATCGGACCGAACCGACGACTCAGCTCCATCAGGCCCTGGATCGGCTTCTCGCCCGGGATGTCGGTGAGGTTGCCGATGAGCGGGCGGGCTTGGGGGCCTGGGATCGCGTCCAACGAGCGGGAGCCGGGCCGGGTGACGGGCATGGCTCAGGCTACGTCGCCTCACGCCTGGTCGACGGTGCCTCCGCGTCGCGGCGTCAGTCCCAGCCGATGCCGCTCTCGGGAGCCACGCTCGCGCACGAGGCGCCCGTCGAGGTCGGTCGGTGGCCGCCGGCCGCCCGGCAACCGGGACCACGACCCTCACCTTTCGGCGCGGGTCTCCCTAGAACGACATGTGCTCGACCTCGGACATCGCGAAGAACTCGCGTGTTGCCTCCACCGCCGCGTCCTCGTCGAAAGCCTTGCAGGTGAAGGCGACCGTGGACAGGAAGCGGGGACCGCTCCACACGTACAACGAGATCCCCGAGTCGATCAGCGGGACGAACGCGTCGTACCCCTCGTTGTCGTGCTTGCCCTCGCCACCGGGAGCGAAGATGACCGGGACGTCGTACGTGCGCAGGTCCAGCCGGCCGGTGATGTGGGCGAAGAAGGCGCGGATGACGTCCTCGTCGACGTCGACGGTGTAGTGACCCTCGATCAGGATCCGCTGTCGGACGATGTCGGGTGCCAGGTCTCGCATGCTCTACCTCCTGGATGGTTCGTCCGAGACGAGGCGGTCAGTCGCCGCCGATGCTGATCATGCCGTGTGGTCGAGGAGCA
The DNA here is from genome assembly GCA_963812055.1 of uncultured Actinomycetota bacterium. GTDB lineage: Bacteria > Actinomycetota > Actinomycetes > Propionibacteriales > Nocardioidaceae > Nocardioides. The sequence continues at coordinate 34,137 of CAWEUA010000009.1, read as the reverse complement.
TCAGTCCCACCCGATGCCGGCCCCGGCCCAGGCCTCCCGATCGACGGGCGGCGGGTAGTCGGGCACCGCCGTCGCGGACTCGATCCGGAGCGCCTCCTCGGAGTACGGGGCGGGCCGGTTCATCCCCGTATCCGCGCTGCGACGTCCCGATGTCGATGGAGTTCGAGTCACGCTTCATTCGAGTTGCTCGAAGAGTCCCAGCGCGTCGTTGTTGCCCCAGAGCTCGACGACCCTGCCGTCCGCGAACCTGATCAGGTCCATGCCGGTCCACTCGACCCGGCGTCCGGTCGCCTCGACGCCGCCGAACGTTGCGGCATGGGTGCCGTGTGCAGTCCACCGAACCAAGACCTTGTCGCCGTCCACGAGCACGTCCTCGATGACGAACGCCAGGTCCGGGAACGCGGCGTGCATCGACCGTGCCATCTCTTTCACGGCTTCACGTCCTGCGGCGAGCGTGGAGCCGGAGATGTGGTGTCGATGGTCGGCGGCCATGAGGTCGTCGGCAGCGTCGTACTGCTGCCCGGTCCAGAAGTCATCGAAGAATCGTCGGGCGAGAGCCTCGTTCGGTTCCATCTGCTCGCACCCTCCGACTGCGCCGACGACGCCCAGGTCGCCTCATCCCGGTCAGTGTGGTCCCGACAGCCAAGTCCTGTCATCGGCAACGTCCGTGCCGACGAGCACGCCCACGGCCGAGGCGAGCGGGCCCGCGAGCCGCGGCGAATGCGATTGTGGGTGTCCCCGGCGCGCTCCATAGACTTCGGGCATGACCGAGACCCAGCCGCACCTGTCCACGACGACGCCGCAGCAGCCGGCCGTCGTCGTACCGGACAAGCCGGCGCTGGAAGGTCTCGAGGACAAGTGGGCGAAGCAGTGGGAGGCCGACCAGACCTACGCGTTCGACCGGACGAAGGCGCGCGAGGAGATCTACGCGATCGACACTCCGCCACCGACGGCGTCGGGGACGCTCCACTTCGGCAGCGTCTGCTCCTACACCCAGTGCGACCTGATCGCCCGCTACCAGCGGATGAAGGGCAAGGAGGTCTTCTACCCGATGGGCTGGGACGACAACGGCCTGCCCACGGAGCGCCGCGTGCAGAACTACTACGGCGTCCGCTGTGACCCGTCCATCCCCTACGACGCAGACTTCACGCCGCCGGAGAAGCCGGACGCGAAGCGGCAGGTGCCGATCAGCCGGGCCAACTTCGTCGAGCTCTGCGAGCGGCTCACCGCCGAGGACGAGGTCGCCTACGAGGCACTCTGGCGCCAGGTCGGGCTGTCCGTCGACTGGAACTACCTGTACCGCACCATCAGCGAGGACTGCCGAGCCACCTCGCAGCGGGCCTTCCTGCGCAACCTCTCACGTGGCGAGGCCTACCTGCAGGAGTCGCCGACGCTGTGGGACATCACCTTCCAGTCAGCCGTCGCCCAGGCGGAGCTCGAGGCGCGGGAGTACCCGGGCAACTACTACCGGGTCGCCTTCCACGGCGCGGAGAACGTGTGGATCGAGACCACCCGCCCCGAGCTGATCCCGGCGGTGGTGGCGCTGATCGCCCACCCGGACGACGAGCGCTACCAGCCGCTGTTCGGCACGACGGTGACCAGCCCCGTCTTCGGTGTCGAGATCCCGGTGCTCAGCCACCACCTGGCCGAGCCCGACAAGGGCGCCGGCATCGCGATGTGCTGCACCTTCGGCGACCTCACCGACGTCCAGTGGTGGCGCGAGCTCCAGCTCCCGGTCCGCACCGTGATCGGCAGAGACGGGCGCCTCCTCCGTGAGACCCCCGAGTGGCTGTCCTCCGACACCGCCCCGACGGCGTACGCCGAGATGGCCGGCAAGACCGCCTTCTCCGCCCGCGAGGCCATCGTCGCGATGCTCCGCGAGTCCGGCGACCTCGAGGGTGAGCCCAAGCCCACGCAGCGGATGACGAACTTCTACGAGAACGGCGACAAGCCTCTCGAGATCGTCTCCACCCGGCAGTGGTACATCCGCAACGGCGGCCGCGACGCCCAGCTGCGCGAGACGTTCATCTCGACCGGCAGCCGGATCGACTGGACCCCTCCCTACATGCAGCACCGCTACACCAACTGGGTCGAGGGCCTCAACGGCGACTGGCTGATCAGTCGGCAGCGGTACTTCGGGGTGCCCTTCCCGGTCTGGTACCCGCTCGACGAGTCCGGAGACCCTCGGTACGACGACGTGATCGTCGCCGATGAGGCGCACCTCCCGATCGACCCCGCCACCGCGACCCCACCCGGCTTCGACGAGTCGCAGCGCGACCAGCCGGGCGGCTTCACCGGCGACCCCGACGTGATGGACACCTGGGCGACCTCGTCCCTCACGCCCCAGATCGCCGGCGGCTGGGAGCGAGACCCGGACCTGTGGGGGCGGGTCTACCCGATGGACCTGTGCAGCCAAGCCCACGAGATCATCCGCACCTGGCTCTTCTCGCGCGTGGTCCGCGCTCACTTCGAGGACGGCACCGTCCCGTGGTCGCACGCGATGATCTCCGGCTTCGTGCTGGACCCCGACCGCAAGAAGATGAGCAAGTCGAAGGGCAACGCGATCACGCCGATCGCACTCCTGGAGCAGTACGGCACCGACGCCGTCCGGTGGCGCGCCGCCTCCCTGCGCCCCGGCCTCGACTCGGCGTTCGACGAGAAGCCGCTCAAGGACGGCCGCCGGCTGGCGATGAAGATCCTCAACGCCTCGAGGTTCGTGCTCGACTCGGTCGGCGCCGCCACGCCCGACCCGGCACTCGTGACCGAGAGCGTGGACCGTGCCCTGCTGGCGAGGCTGCACGACGTCGTCGGCAGGGCCACCTCCGCGTTCGACGAGTACGACTACACCAGTGCCCTCGAGGTGACGCAGCGGTTCTTCTGGGAGTTCTGCGACGACTACCTGGAGCTGGTCAAGGAGCGGGCGTACGACGAGACCGGAGGCCCCGCCGCCGAGTCCGCCAAGGCGACACTCGCCCTCGCGCTCCACCTCCAGCTGCGTCTGCTCGCGCCGTTCGTGCCCTTCGTGACCGAGGAGGTGTGGTCGTGGTGGCAGCCGGGCTCGATCCACCGGGCCACCTGGCCACAGGTCGGTGAGCTCGGCGACGTCGCCGGTGACGTGGCGACGCTGGACGCGGTCGCCTCGGCGCTGATCGGCATCCGCGGGGCGAAGTCGCAGGCCAAGGTCTCCATGCGCCACGAGCTGGCGGCCGTGGAGTTCACCGGCCCGGAGGCGACCCTCGCCGCGATCCGGCTCGCCGAGCAGGACCTCCTGCGGGCCGGCCGGATCACCGCTGCTCCGACGTACGTCGTCTCCGACGGCGAGCTCTCGGTGGCGGCCACCGTCGCGCCGTAGCGCTCAGTCCTCGTCCGGGTGTTTCTCGTGCCCCTGGCCGTGCCGTGCCGTGCCCGTTGCGCTGGTGCTTCTGGTGCCCGTAGGCGTGCCCGTTGCCATGCGGGTTGCCGTGCCCGTTGCCGTGCGGATACTCGTCCGGCGTCTCGGTGGGCGCTTCGGCCGGCGGCTCGTCCGAGGTGTCGTCCTGCCCGTGGTGATCGGCCCAGCCGAGATGACGGCCGTGGTCGTGCCGGGGCGGAGCCGGGTCACCTGGCGGCGCTGACGGAGCGTCGTGGGTGGGCTGATCCGGGGCACGTCACCGTGTGGTGCGGCTCGGCGGGCGCGTGGTGGCGCTGCGTCGACGACACGTGGTGCCGCGTGCGCTGCCTCGAGGCGTGGGTCCCGGGGGTGGCGACGCTCGTCGAAGGACCCACCGACTCCGTGCGTGTGTGGTCATCGACGGAGTCGGTCTTGGCCCGGTGCACCAGGATGACGCCCTCGTGGACGATCTGGTCGAGGCCGCCGGTCACCGGAGCCGCCACGACGGTCGCGGGAAGCCCGACGGGGCTCAACCACCCGGGCGAGGCCTGGCTGCGCACAGACGTCACCAGCAGGATGCCGGCGATGACGGCGACGATGATGAAAGCCGCCAGCGGCCCTCGACGATCCGCGCCCACGAACGTGCCCCCCTCAGGACCAGTGACGGTGGGGGCACAGTGTCTCGGGCGGGTGCTCCGGAGCGGGAGGGACTAGTCCCCGAAATGACCCGGAAATAGCCTGAAAGGACTAGACCAGTGCACCGGTCAGACCAGGCCGGACAGGGGTGCCCTCCGCCTCGCGGAGTGTCTCAGGCGGACTTCTTCTTCTTGGCCTCGGACTCGCGCGGGATCAGCGTCGGGGCCACGTCGTCGTTCACGACCTCCTCGGTGACGACGACCTTGCTGACGTCGTCACGGGAGGGCACGTCGTACATCACGTGGAGGAGGACCTCCTCCAGGATCGCGCGGGCCCCGCGGGCGCCGGTGCCGCGCTCGAGCGCGCGGGCCGCGACGGCGCGAATGGCCTCGTCGGTGAACTCCAGCTGGACGTCGTCGAGCTCGAACAGCTTCTGGTACTGCTTGACGAACGCGTTGCGCGGGACCGTGAGGATCTCCATCAGCGCATCGGCGTCGAGCTTGTTGACCGTGGCGATCATCGGGAGACGGCCGATGAACTCGGGGATCAGGCCGAACTTGGTGAGGTCCTCGGGGCGGACCTGGGCGAGCAGGTCGTCGGAGTCGCGCTCCTCGGCGCCCCTGACCTCGGCGGTGAAGCCGAGGGTCTTCTTGCCGACCCGCTGCTCGATGATGTGGTCGAGCCCGGCGAACGCCCCACCGACGATGAACAGGATGTTCGTCGTGTCGATCTGGATGAACTCCTGGTGGGGGTGCTTGCGGCCACCCTGCGGCGGTACGGACGCCGTCGTTCCCTCGATGATCTTGAGCAGCGCCTGCTGGACGCCCTCGCCGGACACGTCACGGGTGATCGAGGGGTTCTCCGCCTTGCGGGCCACCTTGTCGATCTCGTCGATGTAGATGATCCCGGTCTCGGCCTTCTTGACGTCGTAGTCGGCGGCCTGGATCAGCTTGAGCAGGATGTTCTCGACGTCCTCGCCGACGTAGCCGGCCTCGGTCAGGGCGGTCGCGTCCGCGATCGCGAACGGGACGTTGAGCATCCGGGCCAGGGTCTGGGCGAGATAGGTCTTGCCGCAGCCGGTCGGCCCGATGACCAGGATGTTGGACTTCGCGACCTCGACGGCCTCTTCCTTGGAGTGCTTGGCCGTGTTCGGCTGGAGCCCCGCCTGGACGCGCTTGTAGTGGTTGTAGACCGCGACGGCGAGCGTCTTCTTGGCGCGCTCCTGGCCGATCACGTAGGAGTTGAGGAACTCGAAGATCTCGCGGGGCTTGGGCAGCTCGTCGAGGCTGACCTCACTACCCTCGGCGAGCTCCTCCTCGATGATCTCGTTGCAGAGGTCGATGCACTCGTCGCAGATGTAGACGCCGGGCCCCGCGATCAGCTTCTTGACCTGCTTCTGGCTCTTCCCGCAGAACGAGCACTTCAGCAGGTCGCCTCCGTCACCGATACGTGCCACGGGCGGTCATCCTCCGGTTCGGCCGGCCTGGTGCCGGTGGTCGGGTTCTGCTGTTCTCTGCCGTTCAGTGCTGAGCTTCGCGCGCGGTCATGGCTGGCGGATCCTTCGACGGTACCTCTTCAGGACCTCGTTGACAGGACCCCACACCCGAACTTTGCCTGGCACGCCGCCCGCTCGGGGGCCGACGCGCCGACGCCGCTCAGGCCAGCGCCGGGACCCCGACCCGCGAGTTGAGGACCGCGTCGATCAGGCCGTACTCGACCGCCTGCTCGGCGGTCAGGATCTTGTCGCGCTCGATGTCACGGCTGACCACCTCTTGGTCCTTGCCCGACGCCTCGGCGATCATCCGCTCCAGCAGCTCGCGCATCCGGATGATCTCGTTGGCCTGGATCTCGAGGTCCGAGATCTGGCCACCGGTGCCCTCCGTGTAGGGCTGGTGGATGAGGATCCGGCTGTTCGGCAGGGCCAGCCGCTTGCCGGGAGTGCCGGCCGCGAGCAGGACCGCGGCCGCCGACGCCGCCTGCCCCAGGCACACCGTCTGCACCTCGGGCTTGATGAACTTCATCGTGTCGTAGATCGCGGTCAGCGCCGTGAACGAGCCACCGGGGCTGTTGATGTAGATCTGGACGTCCTGGTCGGGGTTCATCGACTCCAGGCACAGCAGCTGCGCCATCACGGCGTTCGCCACGTCGTCGGAGATCGGGGTGCCGAGGAAGATGATGCGGTCCTCGAACAGCTTGCCGTAGGGGTCGATCCTGCGGAAGCCGTAGGACGTCCGCTCCTCCCACTGGGGGATGTAGTAGTTCATCTCATGTCCTCTCGGGGCGGGTCAGCGCGCCGGCCGGCCCTCGTCGGTGGCCTCGGCGGCGCTGGTGATCACGTGGTCGATGAAGCCGTACTCGAGCGCCTGCTGGGGGGTGAACCAGCGGTCGCGGTCGGAGTCCAGCTCGATCTGGTCGATCGACTGACCCGTGTGCTGGGCCTGCAGCTCGGTGAGCTGCTTCTTCAGCAGGAGGCTCTGCTCGGCCTGGATCTTGATGTCGGAGGCCGAGCCGCCGATGCCGCCGCTGGGCTGGTGCATCATGATCCGCGCGTGGGGCAGGGCGTAGCGCTTGCCCTTCGCGCCCGCGCAGAGCAGGAACTGGCCCATCGAGGCGGCCAGGCCCATGCCGACCGTGGCGACGTCGGGCTGGATGTAGTTCATGGTGTCGTAGATCGCCATGCCGGCGTCCACGGAGCCGCCCGGGCTGTTGATGTGCAGGAAGATGTCGGCGTCCGGGTCCTCGGCCGACAGCAGCAGCAGCTGGGCGCAGATCGCGTTGGCGTTCTGGTCGCGGACCTCGGAGCCGAGGAAGATGATCCGCTCCTTGAGCAACCGTTGGTAGATGTGGTCGTCGAGGCCGTAGCCCGCGCCGCCGTTCTGCGCCGTCGGCTGTGAGGGTTGGGACGGGGACGAGATGTCGTTCACGTCTGCGACCCTAGCCGGATCGACCGACGCATCCACCCGTGATGGGGCGGTGTTCGCCGACAGCGGAAGCTCAGGCCTCCGTCGTCTCCTCGGAGCTGTCGTCGGACTCGGGGGCCGCCTCCGACTCGTCGTCGGCGGGGTCGGCGAGGGTGCCGTCGGGCCGCAGGTGCTGGAGATCCACCAGGTTGCCGGAGCCGTCGGTCACGGTCGCGCTCTCCACGATCTGGGCCAGCGCCTTGCCCCGGCGGATCTCCGCGACCAGCTCGGGGATGTGGTTGTGCTCGAACATGTGGTTGGCGAACTCCTGCGGGTCCTGACCCGACTGCTGCGCACGTCGCACCATGTGGTCGGTCAGCTCGCTCTGGTCGACCCCGAGCTCGAGCTCACCCGCGACCTTGTCGAGCACGAACTGCGCGGCGACGGCGTCGCGGACCCGGCGATCGAGGTCGGCCTCGAACTCCTCCTGCGTCTGGCCCTCGTCCTCGAGGTACTTCTCGAGGCTCATCCCGGCGTAGGCGAGCTGCTGCTCGATGCCGCGCCGGCGCTCGGTGAGCTCCTCCGCCACGACGGTCTCGGGCAGGGGGACCTCGATCTGGTCGAGCAGCTTCTCGAGAACGGCGTCACGGGCGGCCGCGGCCTGCTCGAGGCGCTTGCCGTTGCCGAGCCGGGCACGGACGTCGTCCGTCAGCTCATCGGCGGTGTCGAACTCGGACGCCATCTGGGCGAACTCGTCGTCGACCTCGGGGAGCTCCTGCTCCTGCACCTGCGAGACCTTGACCTGGACCTCGACGTCCGCCCCGACCAGGTCACCACCCACGAGCTGGGACGTGAACACCTTGTCGTCGCCGGCGCTCATGCCGTCGAGCGCCTCGTCGAGGCCCTCGAGCATGCCGCCGCGGCCGACGCGGTAGGACATCCCGCTCACCTCGGCGCCGTCCACCGGCTCGCCGTTCTGCGTGGCGACGAGGTCGAGGGTGACGAAGTCACCGTCGGCGGCGGGGCGCTCGACGTCCTTGAGCGTGCCGAACCGCTCGCGGAGCGCCTCGACCTGCTCGTCCACGTCGTCGTCGGTGACGGCCAGGTCCTCGACCTCCGCGCTCAGACCGTGCCAGTCCGGGACCGTGATCTCCGGGCGTACGTCGACCTCGGCGGTGAACTCGATCGCCTCGTTGTCGTCGATCCGGGTGACCTCGACCTCGGGCTGGGCCAGCGGCTGGAGGTCGTGGGACTGGAGCGCCTCGACGTACTTCTGCGGGACGACCTCGTTGATCGCCTCCTGCAGCACGGCGCCGCGACCGACCTGGCGGTCGATCACCATCGGCGGGACCTTGCCGCGCCGGAAGCCGGGCACGTTGATCTGCTGGGCGATGGTCTGGTAGGCCTTGTCGAGGCTCGGCTTGAGCTCCTCGAAGGGCACCTCGACGGTCAGCTTGGCCCGGGTCGGGCCCAAGGTCTCGACGGCGCTCTTCACTGGTGGTTCTCCTCGTATGACGGGTGTGGCGCGCGGCGATGCCCGGCCTGGTCCGAGAGAGGATGGCGCGGGGCGGGAAAGCCGCTCGCACGGCGTCTCCCAGCCTAGGGCACCGCCCAGAACGCGCCTAACCGAGCGGACGGCCGGGGACCGTCCGGGTGGTCGGGGCGACAGGACTCGAACCTGCGATCTCCTGCTCCCAAAGCAGGCGCGCTAGCCACTACGCTACGCCCCGGTTGAACCGCCGAGCGGACGACGGGAATCGAACCCGCGTCATCAGTTTGGAAGACTGAGGCTCTACCATTGAGCTACGTCCGCGCACCGTCCGCGGAGCGGGTCTCCCCTCCCGCGTGACGCGCGAGGTCATGGTGCCACACCGGCCGCGACGCCCCTGCAATCGCCGCCTCAGTCGCGCCAGACCAGGAGCAGGGCGCGGTCGTCGGAGCGGCTGCCGATGGAGTCCACGAGGGTCTTCGCGCCCCCCACGAAGTTGCTGCGCAGCTTGCGGTCGGCCTGGCCGATGAGCCGGTCGATGCCGATGCCGATGTCGGTGGTGCGGGTCTCGACCATGCCGTCGGTGTAGAGCATCAGCGCGTCGCCCGCGTTCAGGACCCCGCCGGCGTCGTGGAAGTCGGCGTCCGGGATGAGGCCCAGCATCGGTCCCTCGGACTCCAGCGGTGACCAGCGACCCGCGCCGGCCCGCCAGTGGAGCGCCGGAGGGTGTCCGGCCGTCCAGACCCGGAACGCACCGGAGGTCAGGTCGACACTGAGGTGCACCGCCGTCGCGAAGCCGTCCTGCCACGGATGGTTGAGCAGGTAGGCGTTGGTGGCCGGGAGGAACTCGCCGGGCTCGAGGGCGGTCACCAGGCCGCCCATGGCTCCGGCCAGCAGCAGCGCACGGGTGCCGGCCCGGTCGCCCTTGCCCGAGACGTCGACCACCGATACGTCGAGCCGGCCCGAGGCGGTGTCGCCCACGACGAAGAAGTCGCCCGCGAAGCGAGTGCCCCCGGCCGAGCGGATCACCGACTCGGCATGCCAGGGGTCCGACAGCTCCGGCAGCACGCCCTGGCCCTGGATGCGGTCGCTCAGGTCGGCCAGCATCGACTCGCCCATGCTGCCGGCGATGCCGAGGCGCGACCGCCGGAACGACGCCATCATCACGATGAACCCCAGCAGGAACATCACGCCGGTGGTGAACACCGCCCGGTTGGAGAAGTCGGGCACCCTCGGCAGCGCCAGCGTCAGCAGCACCAGGTTGTAGATCACGAACCACGGAAGAGCACGAGGGCCGAGGAACAGCGCGCCGACCACGAGCGGGAGCGAGATCGTGGTGAACGGCACCCAGCCGGGGAGCGCCTGCATCAGGACGCCCACGACGGTCGCGATGAAGAACAGGGTGATCAGCGCGAGACGATCGGGATGGGAGCCGGCGACGAACGCCGACCAGCGCCGTCGCGCTCGGGTCGAGGCGGGACGTTGCCCGGCGGCGTGTGTCATCGGAGGTCCCGTCCTGCGCTGGAAGGCATCACTGTAGAGCCCGGGAGCGGAACTTACGCTGGCATTGCGGGCACCAGAAGATGTTGCGCCCGACCAGGACTCCGGTGCGGATCGTGTGGCCGCAGACCAGGCACGGCTGCCCGTTGCGCCGGTAGACGTAGACCTCTCCGCCGTGGTCGTCGAGACGCGGTGGACGCCCCATCGCCTCGGGTGTGTGCTCGGGGCGGACGGTGTCGATCCGGCCGGTGCGGACACCCTCGGCCATCAGCTCGACCAGGTCGGCCCAGATCGCCCGCCACTGGCTCACCCGGAGGGTGTGACCGGGGCGCAAAGGGTGCATGCGCTGGCGGTACAGCACCTCGGCGCGGTAGACGTTGCCCACGCCGGCCAGGACGGCCTGGTCCATCAGCAGGTCGCCGATCGCTCGTGGGCTCCGCGAGATGCGGACCCAGGCACGGTCGGGGTCGGCGTCGGCGCGCAGCGGGTCGGGGCCGAGCTTGCCGACGATCTCGTCGCGTCGCCGCGAGGTCACGAGGGCGCACTGGGTTGCTCCGCGCAGATCGGCGTACGCCGGGTGGTCACCGCCCCCGACCAGGCGCAGCCGCACCTGGCCGACCGGAGCCGGGACCTCCGTCACGTCGTGGTGGACGTCGAACCCGCCGATCAGCCCGAGATGCACGTGGACGACCCGGTCGGCGTCGAAGTCGAGGAACAGGTGCTTGCCGGCGGACTCCGCGACCAGCAGCGTCGAGCCGTCCAGCTGCGCTGCCTCGCGGTCGAAACGTCCCTGCGGACTGCTCACCCGGACCCGACGGCCGGCGAAGGCGGCGGTGAGCTCCGTGGCGAGGCGGTGCAGCGTGTGGCCCTCAGGCACGCCCCTCCTCCGTCGGCATGGCGCTGTCCGGCAGCGGCGGGAGGTCTCCCGTCCGCTCGTAGTCGGCCAGCATCGCGATCCGGCGGGCGTGCCGCTCCTCGCCGGTGAACGCCGTGGCGAGGAACAGGTCGACGAAGTGCGTCATCTCGTCGATGGAGTGCATGCGGCCCCCCACCGAGATCACGTTGGCGTCGTTGTGCTGCCGGGCCAGGACGGCGGTCTCCTCGTTCCACACGAGCGCCGCGCGCACCCCCTTCACCTTGTTCGCCGCGATCTGCTCGCCGTTGCCGGAGCCGCCGATGACGACGCCCAGGCTCCCGGGGTCGGCGACCACGGCGTCAGCAGCCCGGATGCAGAACACCGGGTAGTCGTCGAGGGCGTCGTAGACGAACGCCCCGTGGTCGACCGGCTCGTGGCCCTGGCTGCGCAGGTGATCGATGAGGTGCTGCTTGAGGTCGAGGCCTGCGTGGTCGGTGCCGAGGTGAACTCGCATGGCCGCCAGTGTTCCAGCCCGGACCGACGCCCGGCACGTCCACAGTCCTGCCGGCACTGACTCGCGCGCGACCTAAGTCATTGGACAGTCCGGCTCGCACCCGGCTTTCCTTGACGCATGGCCGACGAGGAGCGCCCCGGGATCCGCGTGGAGCCGGCGACCGACGCAGCGCGCTTCGTGGCCTCCGACCGGCTCGTCTGGTTCAACAACCGCGACACCGACCCGCTCGAGGTCCAGGTCCGCAGCGTCCCGGAGGACCAGCGGTTCTTCGCCGAGGTCGTCGGCTCGGAGGTCGACCCGGCGACGTACCCCGGCATCTACGCCACCCGCGACATGGACCTGTCGGTCCCGGACGGTGAGGGGCGCGGCCGAGCCGTGCCGGTCTCGGGCCTGACCTGGGTGGGAGTCCATCCCGACCACCGTCGACGCGGCCTGCTGAACGCGATGATGGAGCACCACGTCGGGCTGGTCCGGCAGCGGGGCCTCCACTTCTCGGCGCTGCACGCCAGCGAGCCGGGCATCTACGGCCGGCACGGCTACGGCCTGGCATCGCACGAGCTGGAGGTGAAGGTCGGCCGCGGCGTGACGCTCACCGCACCGCACCTCGAGGACGAGGCCGCCACCATCACCACCCGCCTGGAGACGGTCGACGACCCCGGCATGGGAGCAGCGACGCCGTCAGATCGACGCCGCGCTCCTGGCGAGCAACGTCGGCACGATCCTCGGCCGTCCCGAGTTCTACGACGACCTCAGTCACGTGACCGCCGAGGAGACCCGCGAGAGCGAGCCACCGCGCGTCATCATCGCCGTCCAGGACCGGCGCGAGATCGGCTACGTGGTCTTCAAGCGCACGCACCAGTGGCCGAACTCCCGCCCCGCGGCCGAGGTGAGCGTCTGGTCGCTCTCCGGCGGTCCCGCGGCCCGGCTGGCCCTGCTCCGGCGGGTGACCGACCTCGACCTCTCCGGCTCCGTCAGCATCAAGGGCATCGCGGCCAGCGACCCGCTGCTGTCCTGGGTCCAAGGGCCGCGCGGTCTCGGGGACGTGAGGCCGCTCGACAGTCTCTGGCTCCGGCTGGTGGATCTGCCCGAGGCCGTCGCCGCACGCGGCTACGAGGCCGACTGCGACGTGGTCGTCGAGGTCGCCGACCGGCTGGCACCGTGGAACGCCGGGCGGTGGCGCATCCGGGTCAAGGACGGCACCGGTGAGGCGACGCGGACCGACGACGACGCCCAGGTCGAGCTGACCGTGGAGGTGCTGGGCGCGGCGTACCTCGGGGGTCAGAGCCTCTCCGAGCTGCAGCGGGCGGGCGTGATCGCCGAGCGCCACCCGGGCTCGGTCAGCGAGCTGGGCCGGGCGTTCCGGACCGACATCGGCCCCTACGCAGCGCGCGGTTTCTAGTCGCTGGCGTGGCGGGGTGGAAGGTTTCGCCTGGGGTGTGCTGGGCCTGGTGTTCGTCGACGAGCTGCTCGCGATGGCGGCGTTCGGCGTGTGGGGCTGGCAGGTCGGCTCGCCGCGCTGGCTGCTCGTCGTGGTCCTGCCGCTGCTCGCGATGACCGCGTGGTGGCTGTTCGCCTCGCCCAAGGCGCGGTTCGGCGGAGGGTTCCGCCGGCCGGTCGTCAAGGTGCTGGTCTTCGGCCTCGCCTCGTGGGCGCTGTGGGACGCCGGCCACCACGGCTGGGCGATCGCACTGCTGGTCTTCTCCGTCGTCGTGAACGGTCTCGCCGCGATGCCGCGTGTGGCCGAGGTCGCCCGGCGTACCTGACCTGGACGATGGCGCCCGCCAGACCGAGGCGTTAGCGTGACGCCACCCACCGCCGGCCCCGGCGGCCCTCCCCGTCCCGAGGTCGTCACATGCGCATTCTCTTCGCGGACAAGCTGTCCGAGCAGACGGTCGACGACCTCGAGCAGCACGGACACGAGTGCTCGGTCGAGCCCGGGCTGAGCGCGGACGACCTGGCCGCGCACATCGGTGGGTACGACGTGCTCGTCGTCCGCAGCACGAAGGTCCGGCGGCCGGTGTTCGAGGCGGCCGACAAGCTGGTGCTGGTGATCCGCGCCGGCGCGGGGACCAACACCATCGACACCGACGCGGCGGCCGAGCGCGCGGTGTACGTGTGCAACGTCCCGGGTCGCAACGCGGCCGCGGTCGCGGAGCTGACGATGGGCCTGCTCCTGGCGATCGACCGCCGCATCGCGGACAACGTGGCGGACCTGCGCGACGGCAAGTGGGACAAGAAGACCTACGGCAAGGCCGAGGGCCTGCTCGGCTCGACGATGGGGATCCTCGGGCTCGGCTCGATCGGGTTCCTGGTCGCGGAGCGGGCAGCGGCGTTCGGCATCCGGATCCAGTCAGTCGCCCGGGAGGGCCGGTCGGCCGCGGCCGTGGCGCGGGCCGAGGAGCTCGGGATCACGATGTGCGGCTCCGTCGAGGAGCTCGTGGCGTCCTCCGACATCGTCTCGCTGCACCTGCCGGCGAGCCCGGAGACCAAGCACCTGGTCGACGAGGCGTTCCTCGCGCGGATGCGCAAGGGCGCGATCCTGCTCAACACCTCGCGGGGCGACGTCGTCGACGAGGCGGCCCTGCTGACGGCGCTGGACGAGGGTCGGGTGCGGGCCGGTCTGGACGTCTTCGACGACGAGCCGGGCTCGGGTCACGCCGACTGGGACTCGCCTCTCGCGAAGCACCCCGGGGTCGTGGCGACGCACCACATCGGGGCCTCCACGTCACAGGCGCAGCGGGCCATCGCCCAGGGCGTGACCGAGATCGTCGACGCCTTCATGGGCGGCGAGGCACGCGACTGCGTCAACCTCGACCCCGATCGGCTCGGCTCCCTCGCCCTGAGCATCCGCCACCTCGACGAGGTGGGAGTGCTGGCACAGGTGCTGGACACGCTGCGTACGGCGCACCTCAACGTCCAGCACATGGTCAACCGCGTCTTCCGCGGAGGCGAGGCCGCCGTTGCGTTCATCGACGTGGAAGGCCAGGTCTCGGCGGAGCTCCTGGAGACCCTGGGCGCGATCCCCCACGTGCTCGGCGTCTCGCTGGTGACGCTCGACGAGAAGGCCGAGCCGACGGCATGAGCAACGCCCGCCCCTTCCCCGCGCGCGTGGTCCGTCAGGACTGGGCTCGCCGCACCGTGACCGCGATGACGGACTCCCAGGACGAGTCGGGCGTCGACCTGTACCACGTCGCGCTCGACCCCGAGGCGTACGCCGACGCGCCCCCGGCCCTGTACGTCTACCGCCAGAGCCGCGACGACGTGGCGTACACCGGGATCGTCTGCGACGTCGCGGTTCAGGCCCTCGCCGACGGGCGGGTGCGCGGGCACGAGGCGGTGGACCAGCTGCGGGTGGACGCACTGGTCTGGCACCACTCCAGGACCGACTCCCCGCCGGCGCTCGTGACGCTCCTGCACCGCGCCGGGCCGGAGTTCACCCGCGCGCTGGCCGAGGCGCAGCAGACCGAGCCGGTGCTGGACTTCGCCGGACCGCAGGGCTTCCGGCAGACCCTGTGGCGGATCGACACCGGCCCGGCGGCTCAGGCGCTGGTCGACGAGCTGGCGGCCGCCGAGATCTACATCGCCGATGGTCACCACCGGGCCGCGGCCGCGCTCGAGGAGTGGCGGCTCGCCGACAAGCCGCCCGAGGCCGGGCTTCTGTGCGTGCTCCACCCGATGGACGGGCTGAGCCTGTCGGCCTTCCACCGCCGGGTCTCCGGACCGGTCGACGCCGGACGTCTGCTGGCCCTGCTCGGCGAGGAGTTCGGCGTGCAGGAGGTGGCCGGAGCACCGATGCCGTCGGTCGGGTCGATCGGGCTCTACGTCGGCTCCCAGTGGTACGCCGTCCGGCTGCCGGCCGCGCGGCCCACGGGTGCCGCCGGCCTCGACGTGTCGATCCTGCAGACGCGTGTGCTCGACCGCCTCGACCCGGCCCCACCCGGCCGGGTCCGCACGATCGACACCGTCCCGGCGGCGGCGTCGCTCGACGAGCTCGTGGCACGCTGCGACGTCGACCGCGGCGCCCTGTTCACGCTGGCGCCGCCACCGCCCGAGTCGCTGACCGAGGTGGCCGACGTGGGCGAGGTCATGCCCCCGAAGACGACGTACTTCGAGCCCAAGCCCGCAGCCGGGATCTTCCTGCTGACCTAGCCGTCCAGCCGGGCGAGCTCCTCGTCGACGACGCCCGGGTCGAGCTTGGTGAAGATCGGGACCGGCTTGTCGACCTTCGCGCCGACGTCGACCGGCCGGGACTCCCATCGCGGGGTGCCGGAGTAGTCGCCGGTGATGATCGGGTACACGTGCAGGCCCGCGCCGTTGTCCGGGTCGAGGTCCTCGACGTGGTCGATCCGCGGCATGGGCATGAACTCGCCCTCGCCGCCGTACGTCGTCCACACGGCGTTCGCCGAGAACGGCAGGAACGGCGACAGGATCGTGTTGCAGTCGAGCACGCACTGGGCGGCGACGTGGAGGACGGTGCCGAGGCGCTCGCGCTGCGACTCGTCCTTCATCTTGTAGGGCTCGGTCGCGGTGAGGTACTTGTTCACCTCGCCGACGACCCGCATCGCCTCGGCGATGCCGCTGCGCAGGCGCTGCCGGCCGACCAGGTCGCCCACGGTGTCGAACCCGCGGCGTACGGCGTCGAGGACGGCCTCGTCCACGGGCTCCAGCGGGCCGGCCGCCGGGACCTCGCCGAAGCTCTTGGCGATCATCGTGGCGGTCCGGTTGACGAGGTTCCCCCAACCGGCGACGAGCTCGGAGTTCGTCCGCAGCACGAAGTCCGCCCAGGTGAAGTCGGAGTCCGACGTCTCGGGACCGGCCGCGCAGAGGTAGTAGCGCAGGGCGTCCGGCTGGTACCGCGCAAGCATGTCCCCGACCAGGATCACGTGACCCCGGCTCGTGGAGAACTGCTTGCTCTCCATCGTCATGAACTCGCTGGAGACGATCTCCGTGGGGAGCTGCAGCTCACCCAGCGGCCCGGGCTCGCCACCGAGCGCGCCCCGGCCGTCGTACGCCAGGAGCTCGGCGGGCCAGATCACCGAGTGGAAGACGATGTTGTCCTTGCCCATGAAGTAGTACGACAGCGCCTCGGGGTCGTTCCACCAGTCGCGCCACCGCTCCGGCTCGCCGCTCCGACGGGCCCACTCGACCGAGGCCGACAGGTAGCCGATCACGGCGTCGAACCAGACGTAGAGCCGCTTGTTGGGGTTGTCGCGCCACTCGTCGACGGGGACCGGGATGCCCCAGTCGATGTCCCGCGTCATCGCCCGCGGTCGCAGGTCCTCGATCAGGTTGAGTGAGAACTTGATGACGTTCGGCCGCCAGGTGCCGCCGGCCTCACGCCCCTGCACGTACGTCGTGAGCGCATCGGCCAGCGCGGGGAGGTCGAGGAAGAAGTGCTGGGTCTCCACGAACTCCGGCGTCTCGCCGTTGATCTTGCTCCGCGGCTCGATCAGGTCGGTCGGGTCGAGCTGGTTGCCGCAGTTGTCGCACTGGTCGCCCCGTGCCTCGCCGTACCCGCAGATCGGACAGGTGCCCTCGATGTAGCGGTCGGGCAGGGTGCGCCCGGTCGACGGGCTGACCGCACCCTTGGTCGTCTGCTCGACCATGTAGCCGTTGCGGTGGACGGTCGTGAACAGCTCCTGCACGACGTTGTAGTGGTTGCCGGTCGTGGTCCGCGTGAACAGGTCGTAGGAGAGGCCGAGGTCGACGAGGTCCTGGACGATCACCGCGTTGTTCTTGTCGGCGAGGTCCTTGGCGCTCACGCCCTCGCCGTCGGCCGCCACCAGGATCGGCGTCCCGTGCTCGTCGGTGCCCGAGACCATCAGCACCTCGTGTCCGGCCATCCGCATGTACCTGCTGAACACGTCGGACGGCACGCCGAAACCGGCCACGTGGCCGATGTGGCGCGGGCCGTTGGCATACGGCCAGGCGACGGCGGACAGGACATGACTCATGTCCTGAAGCCTAGTGAGCGCCCGCCACCGCTTTTCGCGTGCCTTGGTCTCGTGACGGTCGCAGAGCGACCTCCTCGACCAGCGGAGGGTTCCGTTGGTCGAGGAAGGCGCTCTGCGCGCCGTCACGCAGACCCCTCGAACAGCCGGACCTAGCTGAAGTCGAGCTCGCCGGTGCGGGTGCGCTTGATCTCGAAGAAGAAGGGGAACTCCGCGACGGTGATGGTGCCGTCCCAGAGCCGGCCGGCGTCCTCGCCCCGCGGGATCCGGGTGAGCACCGGTCCGAAGAACGCAGAGCCGTTGAACGCGATGGTCGGGGTCCCGACCTCGTCGCCGACGCGGTCGATCGCCTCCTGGTGCGACAGCCGCAGAGGCTCGTCGTAGGACTCGTCGTCGAAGGCGTCGATCAGCTCGGCCGGGAGCCCGGCATCGGCCAGTGACTCCTCGACCAGCAGGCGGTCACGCTCCTGCTTCTCGTGGTGGATCCGGTTCCCGAGTGCGGTGTACAGCGGGCCCAACGACTCCGGCCCGGTCTTCTCCTGCGCCGCCATCAGGACGCGTCCGATCGGAAGCCCGCGCGCGACGCCCGCTCGGTAGCTCTCCGGAAGCTGCTCCCGGTCCTTGTTCAGGTAATGCAGGCTCATCGGGTGCCAGCGCACCTGGACGTCGCGCACCTGCTCGACCTCGAGCATCCAGCGCGACGTGATCCACGCGAACGGACACAGCGGGTCGAACCAGAAGTCGGCGGTGTCGCGGGACGGGGAGGCGTTCTCCGAGGTAACGGTCATACCGGCCCAACTAGTGGCCGTCGTCAACAATTCCCGAGCGGAACGCGGACCCCATCGGGATGTCCGCATCGACGTGCCCCGAGCGCAGCGAGCGGGATTGTCATACAAATGTGTCGCGTTCCCATTGTGGAGCCATGCGTGAGCAATGCGAGGATCGGCGCATGCCTGGTACCAACCTGACCCGGGAAGAGGCCGCCACCCGCGCGGGCCTCCTCGAGGCCACGTCGTACACCATCGACCTGGACCTCACCACCGGTGACAAGACCTTCGCCTCCACGACGACGCTCCGCTTCACCTGCAACGAGCCCGGTGCCGAGACGTTCGCCGACCTGGTCGGCGCGATCATCCACGAGATCACCCTCAACGGTGAGCCCGTCGACGAGGCCTCGAACTACCAGGACAGCCGGATCCGCCTGACCAACCTGCAGGCGGAGAACGAGCTGGTGGTGCGCGCGGACTGTGCCTACTCACACTCGGGTGAGGGCCTGCATCGCTTCGTCGACCCGGTCGACGGCCGGGTGTACCTCTACACGCAGTTCGAGGTGCCGGACGCGCGGCGGGTCTTCACGACGTTCGAGCAGCCCGACCTCAAGTCCGTCTACACGTGGACCGTCGTCGCGCCGGAGGACTGGAAGGTGGTCTCCAACGCGCCCACTCCGACACCGGAGCCGATCGAGGGCGGGAAGGCCCGGTGGAGCTTCCCCGAGTCGAAGCGGATGTCGACGTACGTCACGGCCCTGGTCGCGGGTGAGTACTACGAGCACCTCGACTCCTACGACGGCAAGAACGGCCCGATCTCGCTCGGCCACTACTGCCGCCAGTCCGTGGTCGAGCACCTCGACACCGACGCGCTCCTCCTGATCACCAAGCAGGGCTTCGAGTTCTTCGAGGAGGCCTTCGACTTCCCGTACCCGTTCGAGAAGTACGACCACCTCTACGTGCCCGAGTACAACGCGGGTGCGATGGAGAACGCCGGCGCCGTCACCCTGCGCGACGAGTACCTGCCGCGCAGCCGTCAGGACTCGGCGTTCTACGAGTTCCGCTGCTCGGTGATCCTGCACGAGATGGCGCACATGTGGTTCGGCGACCTGGTCACGATGCGCTGGTGGGACGACCTGTGGCTGAACGAGTCGTTCGCGGAGTGGGCGTGCTACCACGCGGCCGTCGAGAACACGGAGTACACCGAGTCCTGGACCGGCTTCACCAACGCCCGGAAGAACTGGGCGCTGCGCCAGGACCAGCTCCCCTCGACCCACCCGATCGCGGCGGACAACTACGACCTGCGCGCCGTCGAGGTGAACTTCGACGGCATCACCTACGCGAAGGGCGCGTCGGTGCTCAAGCAGCTGGTCGCGTGGGTCGGCATCGAGGAGTTCCTCGCGGGGCTGCGGCAGTACTTCAAGGACCACGCCTATGCGAACGCCGAGTTCGTCGACCTGCTCACCGCCCTGGAGAAGTCGTCGGGCCGCGAGCTCGACGCCTGGGCCAAGGAGTGGCTCCAGACCAGTGGCGTGAACACCCTCTCCCCCGAGTTCGAGCTGACCGCCGACGGCAGCTACGCGACGTTCGGCGTCCGACAGACGGCGGCCGGGGACAACCGGACCCTGCGTCGCCACCGCCTCGGTATCGGCCTCTACGACGAGCAGAACGGCCACCTGGTGCGCCGTCGGAACGTCGAGATCGACATCGAGGGCGAGCTGAGCACCGTCGATGAGCTGGTGGGCGAGCGGCAGCCCGACCTGCTGCTCCTCAACGACGGCGACCTCACCTACGCCAAGATCCGGCTGGACGAGCGGTCGCTCTCCACGGTCGTGCACGGACTGCGCAGGCTCGACGACTCGCTCGCCCGCGCGCTCTGCTGGGGTGCCGCCTGGGACATGACCCGCGACGCCGAGATGGCGGCGTCCGACTACGTCACGCTGGTCCTGCAGAACATCGGCAGCGAGACAGACGCGTTCGGCATCCGCGCGATCCCGGGCTACGCCGCGCTCGCGGTCAACCTGTACTCCGACCCGACCAGGCGATCCGAGCTGCGCGCGAGGTGGGAGGCCGGCCTCCGCGACCTGCTCCACGACGCCGACCGCGGCAGCAACGCCCAGCTGATCTTCTGCCGCCTGTACGCCGCGGCCCTGGTCAGCGACGAGAGCAAGGCCGAGATCGCCGGGCTGCTCGACGGCTCCCGCTCGATCGAAGGCCTCGACATCGACACCGACATGCGGTGGATGCTGCTCGTCGGTCTCGCGAAGTGCGGCGCGGCCGGCGACGCCGAGATCGACGCCGAGCTCGCCCGCGACCAGACCATCTCCGGCCAGGAGAACGCCGCGGCCGCGCGCGCCTCACGTCCCGACGCGGCCGCGAAGGCCGCCGCCTGGACCGAGCTGGTGGGGAACCCCGACGTGCCCAACGAGACGCATCGCTCGATCTCGAGCACGTTCATGCGGTCCGGCCAGGAGGCGCTGCTCGAGCCGTACGTCGAGAAGTACCTCCAGGCCGCCGACACCGCCTGGGACGAGCTCGGCACCCACATGGCCTCGAACCTGCTCGAGGACGTGTTCCCGCTCCCGTTGGCCAGCCGCGAGCTGATCGACCGGGTGGACCGCTGGCTCGAGGAGTCGCCGGCGACTCCGGCGGCCAAGCGGTTCGTGCGCGAGGGCCGGGCTGATGCCCTCCGGGCGCTGGCCGCCCAGGCCACGGACGCCGGCTAGGCCCGGCTCCGGTTACGCCTCTGCGTGCAGCGTGCGTGGGGCGCGCGCGGACATCCCCATCATCGAGATGCCCCGGCGCAGGCCTCGCACCAGGTCGCCACCGGCGAACTCACCCTGCATGTCGAGCACGGCCAGCGCGACCTCGCGGTCGCCGAGGTACCGGCGTACCTCGGCGCCGGTGACCACCTCGACCACGTGAGCCGCCGGGTCGACCATGATCAGCACGCTCCTGGCGGGGGTCGACAGCGCCGCGTGCAGCCGCTCGGCGAACAGCCGGGGCTCCCCCTCGGCGGTGCCGACGAACACCGAGAACTCGAACCGGGAGACCTGCTCGGCGGCGCGGATCGCCTGGTCCAGGGACACCCGCTGGGATGCCGTGAACTCACCTGCCATGTCGATCAGCCCTTGATCATGTCCGGGTCACCAGGTTCCGCCGGCGCCGCCGGTGTCCTGTTCGTGGTCGGCGGCCTCGAGCTGGGGCGTCGTGTCACGCCGTCCGCCGAGCCACTGGTCGCTCGCCCGGGCACCGGCCGGCGCGAGTGACTCGCCGCGCACCACGCCGGGCACGTAGATCGCCAGCACGATGCCGAGCGTGATCAGCACGGGGATGCCGATGAACAGCAGAAGGAAGTGGAGCACCGGCACCGGCTTCGGGTCGCTCCAGCCATCGGGGATGTCGGCGGCGGCCGGTCCGGCGTACGCGAGGACGAGGATCGTGGCGGATCCCACAACGAGCGAGACCTTGCGCAGGGCCTGGGAGGTCGGAGTCACGGCTTGAGGATACTGGTCCGCATGTCTGCAGTACTCGCCGTCATCGACCACGAGCAGTGGACGAGCCTCGGGAACCTGCTGGCACGCAAGGCAGGGGCCCTGATCACCCTGGTCGTCGTCGGTCTGATCGTGCAGTTCATCCTGCACCGGTTGATCGACAAGATGGTCAGCAAGGCCGAGGACGGCGTCCTGCCGGACCGGATCACCCAGGCGACGTTCGGCCGCTCGCCCGAGAACCCACCGCCCGGCTCGACCCGCCGCGTCCAGCGGGCCAAGACGCTCGGAACGCTGCTCAAGAGCATCACCTCGGGCATCATCGTCGCCATCGTCGTGACGATGATGCTCAGCGAGATCGGCCTGAACATCGGCCCCATCATCGCCAGCGCCGGAATCGTCGGGGTCGCGCTCGGCTTCGGCTCCCAGACCCTGGTCAAGGACTTCCTCTCGGGGATCTTCCTGCTGTTCGAGGACCAGTACGGCGTCGGAGACGTCGTCGACATGGGCGAGGGGCTCAGCGGCACGATCGAGGCCGTGAGCCTGCGGGTGACGCGGCTTCGCGACACCAACGGGACGGTCTGGTACGTCCGCAACGGCGAGCTGTACCGGGTCGGCAACATGAGCCAGAACTGGGCGCGAGCCGTGCTGGACGTGCAGGTCAGCGCGCGCGAGGACATATCGCGGGTACGCCGCGTGCTCACCGACGTGATCCACGACCTCTGGCAGGACGAGGACTACGACGGCGTGATCATCGAGGAGCCGGAGATCTGGGGGATCGAGGCGATCACCTCGGACGCGATCACGCTGCGCGTGGCGCTCAAGACCGCGCCGATGGAGCAGTGGCGCGTCGCGCGGGTGCTGCGCGCGCGGATCAAGCTGCGCTTCGACCACGAGGGCATCCAGGCGCCGTACCCCACGTCGTACGTGATGAACCGGACGCCCGGTGACCCCGAAGCGACGGTGCCCGCCGACGAGGCCGACGAGGCCGGCGACTCGTGACCCAGGATGACGGCGTGACCACCACCTTCTACGCCGAGATCGGCGGCGAGGAGACGATCACCCGGATCGTCGCCGCCTTCTACCGAGGCGTGGCCGAGGACGCCTACCTGCGGGCGATCTACCCCGAGGACGACCTCGGTCCCGCCGAGGAGCGGTTCCGGCTGTTCCTGATGCAGTACTGGGGCGGCCCGACGACGTACTCCGAGCGCCGCGGCCACCCGCGGCTGCGGATGCGCCACGCGCCGTACGCGGTCACGCCGAAGGCGAAGGAGCACTGGCTCCGGCACTTCCGCGCGGCGCTGGACGAGGTGGCGCTGCCGCCGGAGCAGGACGCGCAGTTCTGGGACTACGTCACCCACGCCGCTCAGTTCATGGTCAACTCCTTCGACGAGCCATCAGCGCAGGTCAGAGGCCCCGACATCCCCATCAGTCCGCACGGAGTCCGCAACGGAGGCGAGAGCGTCGGCGGCGAGTCGCCCTGACGCCTGCCGGGTCCGGTCCTCGGCGCTGGGCCACAGGTGTGAGTACGTGTCGAGCGTGATCGACGGCGCCTTGTGCCCGAGCGCCCGCTGGACGGTCACCACGTCGCAGCCCTCGGCGATCAGGCCGGACGCGAAGTAGTGGCGCAGCGAGTGGGGTGTCACGCCCTCGACATCGGCCCGCCGGGTCAGGACCTGCCACCACGTACCGACGGTGCCGGGTGAGATCGGGCTGTCCAGCCCGCTGTTGAACAGCCACCCGCTCGGCGAGACGAACCCGGCGTCGACGTGCCGAGCCAGGATGGCCAGCTCGTCGGAGGCGAGAGGCAGGGTGTACGGGTCACCAGACTTGCGTTCGGCGACGTTCTCCCCGCGCACGGACAGCGGCATGAGCGGATGCTCGCCCCCCGGGCGCCTGCCGGAACCCCCGTCTCCGCTGTCGTCATGAGCGAGCTTCAGGCCGCCTGTTTCTGAGGAGCGCCCCGGTGTGTCCAGTGGGACTCGTCCAGAGACAGCCATCTCGGGGTGCAGTCGCAACGGTCCGAGCAGGGCAGGTACGTGTGCTTCGCATGCCCGCAGCCAGGGCACGGCATCTCGTGCGACAACGGGTTTGCCTGAGTTTCGACTGTGTCCCACATGTTGACCCCTCCTTTGCCGCTCTCGACCTACCTTTGACCATCGCCCTTGACTCGAGGGGTGTCATCGCGGCCAGCATGCCGAGCCGCTACCCGGCTAGCCGCCAGTGCACGCCACCGGTCCACGCAAAACCGGTCAGCTCGGTCGCAGCACGGGCAACGGGGTAACACGCTCACCGGCATGCCCGTGAACCGGACAGCGGCAGGTGAGACATCCCTGCGTCGACGCTCAAAGCGAGATGGTCCCACGGCAGACGTCGCCCGTGGCGCGACGCTCGGCACGGAATACGAAGTGGTCAGTCCCGGCCCTGTTGGACATCCGGCGCTGCACCGTGAAGGAGCCACTGGCGCCGTGCGTGGTGCTCGAGCCCCGCGCGGAGCGTGCTGCCGTTGTGCTTGATCGTCCAGTCCCAGACCTGGCCGACGTGGTTGCTGTCGACCTCGGCCTCGAGCTCGATCCGGCCGTTATCGGGCTTCGCCTTCAGCTTCCAGACGGCGGGGCCGCCGCAGCCGCCGTTGGTGCGGACCGCGCCGCCCCCTCCGTGGCTGGCTGTGGCAGGAGCCATGGCCGCGAGCGGCAGGGCCAGGGTCGAGAGTGTGAGAGCGGCGAGTGCGGTGCGAGTCTTCATGATGGTGCTCCTTAATAGCGAGTGGTCTGTGTGTTCCACCAGCATCCCGCCACCGAAGTCGGAGTTGCCATGGGTCGTTGGTACTACGACTTCGGTCGCCACATCCCTCACCGATCTCGTCACCGAACGGAGCTAAGACACGCGAGAGCACGCCCGGTCTCACCGGCTCCTTCCACTCCGGCCTCGGCGGGAGCTTCGGCAACTGCACCCGCGGGTCTCGCATGAGTTCCCCCGTCTCCTCAGTCGCTCTCGCACGCTAGGGAGACCGTGTCCTTATCACTGGCGGGTCTGCTCGTCGCTGTGCCACCGGTGCAGCCGAGCCGCCAACACAACGCACCTCCTCCGCTCGGCCGTAACGCGGACAGCGGCATGAGAGGGCGCCTTACCGGCGTGCGACGTCACGAGCGGCGATTCGGCAAGAAGGCTTCAGGCCTCCTTCTCAGCGACCCGACGTCAGCCCGCACGCTCCCATACGACTCCTGAGTCGTCGGTGAGGGTGTCAGCGGCCGGGTCGTACTCGAAGCGGAGCGAGACGCGTTCTCCCGGTATCTGGTTTCCTCGATGGAGGCAGACCAGCGTTCCCACGACAGTCAATCCGTTGCCGTCGGATACCCCGTGGCCGACCAGCTTGGCCGGCGGACCGCCGCACACCCCAGACGTGAAGTCATCACGATAGAAAGTCGAATAGACCGGGTGCCCGGCTCCGGTGATCCTGAGTGTCTGGTTGCTGCCGTCGAGGTCAACAGACGTCCAGGTCCCGGCGAGCGTCCCAGGGGCTGCCGAAGCGGGTGGGGCGAGAGCCGTGACGCCGAGGATCAGGACGGTGGCCCGCCCGCTCTCACGCTGGCACGGATTGGCCACGGCGGGTCGTGGTGAACTGTCGGCGTCGTTTGGGGCTTGCCGACAAGGGCGTACAGGGGCTCCAAGTCCATCAAGACGGAAACGCTCGAGTGCGGGTCGATGCGCACCGACGACGAGCCCTCGGGGGAGTCCGGCTGCTCAATTCGCCGGAGAAGCTACAGTCCGTCGCCCCCTCCTCCA
The DNA here is from genome assembly GCA_963812055.1 of uncultured Actinomycetota bacterium. GTDB lineage: Bacteria > Actinomycetota > Actinomycetes > Propionibacteriales > Nocardioidaceae > Nocardioides. The sequence continues at coordinate 8,877 of CAWEUA010000009.1, read as the reverse complement.
ACGGCGCACCCGGCCGAGATCGAGAGTGATGTCCCTGACCGTGACTGCGGTACGCCCGGTGTTCTCGATCAGAATCTCGGCGCACTCCAGCCACCAGCCTCCGCTCTCGCGTTGCCCCCACTCCGCCATCTGATCCCAGGTGACGGTGCGCCGGGCGCTGTAAGCGCCCACCAACGCAGGCGAGAGGGAGACGCGGACACGAGGGCCCTCGAGGAAGTAGCGCCCCACCTGCCACGCCGCGGAGGCCAGAGACACCCCAAGAGCCAGGAGCGCTATCGCATGGTCACTCAACGCGAGTCCTTCCCGAACGGCACGCGCTCAGTATGAGCAACGCCCGCCGGAGTCTCGGGTCTCCAGCGGGCGTTGCTCTGATTCTCGCGGGGGTTCAGTGGCGCATGGAGCCCATCCGCGAAGTCACGCCCGCGCCTCCATGAACTCCGCGGCCTCGACGAGCTGGGTGGCCAGATCGCGGGCGGTCACCGTGGCGCGAGAAGGGCCGCATGTAGGCCGGGCCGAGTCCGCACGGAGTCCGCACGGAGTCCGCAAGATACTCGGCTGAGTCCACCGGTTTCCACCGGTCGGAGAGGCATACGCGCAGGTCAGACTAGGTGTACCCAACCCGACCAACGGTTGCCACCGCCGCGGGGATAGTTCATGGTCAATTCTTTCGACGCGACGTAACGCTCGAGCCCTCCCGTGACAGGTGGTGGACAGAACGTCCCACCACCCCCGGAGGACACCATGACCAAGACCCAGCTGAAGCGCGTCGCCGCGATCGGCGGATCGCTCGCCGTGATCGCGGTGGGCGGAGGCTACGCCGCAGGCGCTTTCGCGCAGGACGGGACCCACGCCCCCACCGTGGTGAAGGTGAACCATCACGGCGGCCAGTCCGCCGCCAAGAAGCACCACGGCCAGACCACCAACCACGGACGCCACCTGGCCCTCGGACACGCCAAGGCCGCCTCGGACGATCCGAGCGACGACCCCGCGGACGAGCCGGGTGACGAGCCCACCGATGAGCCGGGCGACGACCCGAGCGACGAGCCCACCGACGAGCCCACCGATGAGCCCGGCGACGACGCCGGTGAGCACGACGGTGACGACCAGGGTGAGGACGGCGATCACCACGGCGAGGACGGCGACGACCAGGGCGAGGACGACGGCGACCACCACGGCCCGAGTGACCACTCCGGCCCCGGTGACGGCGACGACCAGGGCGAGGACGACGGCGACCACTCCGGCCCAAGTGACCATTCCGGCCCCGGCGGCGGCTCTGACGACGACAATGGCGACGACGACGGCGGAGACGACAACAGCGACGACTGAGCCGTCGACGGCGTACGGAAGGACCGACGCGTGACCAACGGCTCGCTCCAGTGCGACATACCGACCCTCGAGCCGGACGACGACCTCGTCGACCGGCTCGCGGGGCTCGCCGCCGCCTCGAGGCCCTCTCGAGGCGGCGTGGTCGTGCCCGTCGCCTTCGGCGGGCCGGCGGCGCGCGCGGTGGCCGTCGCCGCCGCGGTCGCGGCGATCACGGCCGGTGGCGCGGCCGCGGCGACCCAGCTCGCGCATCGAGCGACGCCCGAGCCTGCGCCGCCGATCACCTCGGTCGGCACCCCTTCACCGGACGACTCAGGTCGGCACCACGAGCACAGTGGTCCGGCCGCCCCTCCCATGGTCGACACCGCGGACGCCCCGAAGGATCACCAGCCGGGTGAGGTGACCCAGCAGCCCCCGGCAGTGTCGCCGCCCCGCGCCGACGACCACAGCGACCCCGGTCCCCGCGCCGACGACTCGCCGGAGCCCGACCCGACCACGGGCCCGGGCGACGACCATCACCACGGTCATCACGGTCAGGACGACGGGGACGACGACTCCGACCACTCGGGTCCCGGCTCGGACGGCGACTCCGACGACGGCTCCGACAGCAGTGGCCCGGGCGGCGGATCGGACGACGGATCGGACGGCGGATCGGACGGGCCCGGCGGGTCAGGCAGTTCCGGGGACTCCGACGGCTCGCACAGTGGCTCGGGTGACGACGGAGCAGGCGATTAGCACCGTCGTCGCGGCCGACGACGAGACGATCGCGCGGGCCAAGAAGGGCGATCATGCGGCCTGGCGCGCCCTGTACACGGCCCACGCCGGCCGGTTGCTGGTGTGGCTGCGCTCGCTCCCGTCGGGCGACGCCGGTGTCTCGGCCGAGGACCTGGCTTCCGAGACGTGGCTGACGGCCGCGAGCAAGATCGCGGACTTCCGCGGGTCGAGCGACGACTTCGCCGGCTGGCTGTTCGGGATCGCCCGCCTCCAGGCTCGCAACGCGGGACGCCGTACGTCGCGCCGGCGTACGGCGCCGGCCACGACCGAGGTCCTCGACCTCACCCACCAGGGGCACACGCCGGCGGCCAGCGACGTCCCGGACTCCGAGCGCTGGATCTCCTGGGTGCTCTCCCACCTGCCCGCGCGCGAGCGCCAGGTCGTCGCCTGCCTCGAGGTGGTCGGGCTGGACGTGGCCTCCACTGCGGCGGCGCTGGGGATGAACGCATCGGCGGTCCGCGTCGCGCACCACCGCGCCCTGAAGAAGCTCCGGGCGCTCGGCGCGATCGAGGCCGGGGCCACCTGAGTCAGGTCGTGGCGGCGTCTCGCCGCCGCTGCTCGAGCAGCGCACGATGGGTCGGGTGCCAGACCAGGGGTTGGTCGTCCGGGCCGACATTGACCTCCACGATCCGGCTGCGGGCCATCACCCGCTCCCCGTCTCGCACCTCCTGCTCGAAGCCGGCCGAGGTGGTGCCGACGGTGACCACGCGGCTCCGCACCGTGTAGGGCTCGGCCCGGAGGTTGATCTGGCCGACGTAGTCGATCTCGCTGCGGACGATCACGGTGCGGACGGTGTCGTCGACCTTCGCCTCCTGCAGAACGCCGACCAGCAGGTCGACCTGGGCGATCTGGGTGTAGTCGAGATACCGGAGGTTGTTCACGTGGCCCAGCAGGTCGACGTCGGAGAACCGCACGTGCACCGGTCGTTCGACGACGCCGTTCGGCCCCCAGCCGTCGCCGCCGCGGGGCGCCGCACGGTCCGACAGCGGGGACGGGCCGAGGCGAGTCAGCAGCCGCTCACGCTCCTCCTCGGTCATCCGCCGCGGGCGCCCGGAGGCGAAGACGAACGGCGTCAGCAGGGTGGTGGCCCGGCCGTGGACGACCGGGGCGTCGACCGGACCTGAGAGGAGCTCGTAGCCGAGCGTGAAGGACGCCGCGCGCACCTGGGTGGACCACACCGACACGGACAACGGGGCGTCGCCGAGCCGCAGCGGGGCGAGGTAGTCCACGACGGTGTTGACCACGACGAGACCCTCACCCGGGTTGGGCGTGGGTGACGTGTTGTGGTGCCGCAAGAGGTCGAGCCGGGCCTCCTGGAGGTAGTCGACGAAGGCCACGTTGCTGATCACGTCTCCGCGCTGGTCGGCCCGGCGCATCTGGCACTCGTACACGTGGCGCACGAGCCGATCCTGCCAGCCGGGCCGGTCACGCTCGGACTAGGGTGTCGAGGTGCCCGAAGCCGTCCTCGTCTCCGCCGCCCGCTCCCCCATCGGCCGTGCCGTCAAGGGCTCCCTCAAGGAGGTTCGCCCCGACGATCTCGTCGCGCAGATGATCCGGACGGCGCTCGACCAGGTCCCCCAGCTCGACCGGCACGCCGTCGACGACGTCTACCTCGGCTGCGGCCTCCCGGGTGGCGAGTCGGGGTTCAACATGGCGCGCATCGTGAACGTGATCAACGGGATGGACGACGTCCCGGGCGCCACCATCACCCGCTACGGCGCCTCCTCGGTCCAGACCACGCGGATGGCGTTCCATGCGATCAAGGCCGGCGAGCGACGTGTTCGTGTCCGCCGGCGTCGAGACCGTCTCCCGCTTCGCGAACGGCAGCTCGGACTCCTGGCCGGGGACCCGCAACCCGACGTACGCCGATGCGGTCGCGCGGACCTCCGACCGAGCCGAGAACGGCTCCGGCGGCGAGGCCTGGCACGACCCTCGCGAGGACGGCGTGCTGCCCGATGCCTACATCGCGATGGGGCAGACCGCCGAGAACGTCGCCACCTTGCGCGGCCTCACCCGGCTGGAGTCTCGACCAGTTCGGCGTCCGCTCGCAGAACCTGGCGGAGAAGGCCCTCGCCGACGGGTTCTGGCAGCGTGAGATCACGGCGGTCACGACTCCGGACGGCACCGTCGTGTCCGCGGACGACGGACCGCGGGCGGGTGTGACGCTCGGCCCCAGGCCGTCGCCGGCCTGAAGCCGGTCTTCCGTCCCGACGGCGTCGTCACCGCCGGGAACTGCTGCCCGCTGAACGACGGCGCGGCCGCGGTGGTCGTGATGTCCGAGACCCTGGTCGCCGAGCTGCGGATCACCCCGTTGGCGCGGATCGTGGCCACCGGGGTCAGCGCCCTCTCGCCGGAAATCATGGGGCTCGGCCCGGTGGAGGCGTCCCGGCGCGCGCTCGCTCACGCCGGGATGACGATCGACGACATCGACCTGGTCGAGATCAACGAGGCTTTCGCGGCCCAGGTCGTGCCGTCGTACCAGGACCTCGGCATCGACCTCGACCGCCTCAACGTCAATGGTGGCGCGATCGCCGTCGGGCACCCCTTCGGGATGACCGGAGCCCGGCTCCAGGCGACCATGCTGAACTCGCTCGACTGGCACGACAAATCCCTCGGACTGATCACGATGTGTGTCGGCGGCGGCCAGGGCATGGCCCTGATCCTGGAGCGCCTGGCCTCACGCGGCGCGCCGCGATCTGCGGAACCGGGGGTCTCCTCGATACCCTGCCCTCATGTCCGAGGCCCGGGGGACGCGCTGGCTGGACGGCGACCAGCAGGCGTCCTGGCGCGCGTTCATCGTGGGCAGCACACTGCTGCTCGATCGACTCGACCGGGCCTTGCAGAGCGCCTTCGGAGCTGTCGCTCCCAGAGTACGAGATCCTCGTCCGCTTGTCCGAAAGGCACCGGTCGCCGGATGCGGATGGCCGAGCTCGCGTCGTCGGTCTCGCACTCGCCGCAGCCGCGTCACGCACACGATCTCGCGGATGGAGCGGGCCGGCCTCGTCGAGCGCGCGGCCTCCGCGAGGACGGGCGCGGGTCGAGGCCGTGATGACCGAGCGGGGGCAGCGACCGCTCGTCGACGCGGCGCCCGGGCACGTCGCCGACGTGCGCGACTACTGGTCGACCTCGCCGACCCGCGACGACCTGGCCGCCATCGGCCGGGTGATGGAGCCGTCAGCGACCGGCCCACCGGGTGCCGTGCAGATCCGGCGTCAGTCCCGAGGGCGGGTGAGCCGCCGGTGGGTCACCCGGTGCGGCCGGGCGGCCTCGACGCCGAGCCGCTCGACCTTGTTCTCCTCGTAGTCGGCGAAGTTGCCCTCGAACCAGTACCACTGCGCGGGTCCTCGTCGTTGCCCTCCCACGCCAGGATGTGCGTCGCGACCCGGTCGAGGAACCACCGGTCGTGGGACATGACCACGGCACAGCCCGGGAACTCCAGCAGCGCGTCCTCGAGGGACTGGAGCGTCTCGACGTCCAGGTCGTTCGTCGGCTCGTCGAGCAGCAGCAGGTTGCCGCCCATCTTCAGCGTGAGCGCGAGGTTGAGCCGGTTGCGCTCTCCGCCGGACAGCACCCCGGCGGGCTTCTGCTGGTCCGGGCCCTTGAACCCGAACGACGCGACGTACGCCCGGAGGGCATCTCGAAGTTCGCGACCTTGATGTAGTCGAGCCCGTCGGACACGACCTCCCAGACGTTCTTCTTCGGGTCGATACCGCCTCGGCTCTGGTCGACGTACGAGATCTTGACCGTGTTGCCGACCCTGAGCTCGCCGGCGTCGGGCTTTCCTGACCGATGATCATCCGGAACAGCGTCGTCTTGCCGACGCCGTTGGGTCCGACGACGCCGACGATGCCGGCTCGGGGCAGCGTGAACGACAGGTCGTGCATCAGGGGCCGGCCCTCGAAACCCTTCGTCAGGCCCTTCGCCTCGAGCACGACGTCACCGAGCCGTGGACCGGCCGGGATGTTGATCTCGCCCGGTCGATCTTGCGGTTGCGCTCCGCCTCGGCGGCAAGCTCCTCGTAGCGCGCGAGGCGCGACTTGCTCTTGGCCTGCCGGGCCTTGGGGTTCGAGCGCACCCACTCGAGCTCGCGCTCGAGCATCTTCTGCCGCTTCGCGTCCTTGCGGCCCTCGACCACGAGGCGCTCCTTCTTCGTCTCGAGGTACGTCGAGTAGTTGCCCTCGTACGGGTGCGTCTTGCCGCGGTCGAGCTCGAGGATCCACTGTGCGACGTTGTCGAGGAAGTACCGGTCGTGGGTGACGGCGAGCACGCACCCGGGGTAGGCCGCGAGGTGCTGCTCGAGCCACTGCACCCACTCGGCGTCGAGGTGGTTCGTCGGCTCGTCGAGCAGCAGCAGGTCGGGCTGCTGCAGGAGCAGCTTGCACAGCGCGACCCGCCGCCGCTCGCCACCGGTCAGCGTGTCCACGACCGCGTCCGGCGGTGGGCAGCGCAGCGCGTCCATCGCCTGGTCGAGCCGCGAGTCGAGGTCCCACGCGTTGGCGTGGTCGAGTTCCGTCTGAAGCTCGCCCATCTCGGCCAGCAGCGTGTCGTAGTCGGCGTCGGGGTCGGCGAGCTCCTCGCAGATCTCGTTGTAGCGGTCGAGCTTCGCCTTCATCTCGTGGACGGCCTCCTCGACGTTCTCGAGCACGGTCGCGCCCTCGGTCAGCGGCGGCTCCTGCAGCAGGATGCCGACCGTCGCGTCGGGGTCGATGATCGCGTCGCCGTTGTTGGCTGCTCGAGCCCGGCCATGATCTTGAGCAGTGTCGACTTGCCGGTGCCGTTCGGCCCGACGACGCCGATCTTCGCGCCGTGCAGGAACGACAGGGTCACGTTGTCGAGGACCACCTTGTCGCCGTGGGCCTTGCGCACGTTGCGCAGGGTGAACACGTAGTCCGCCATGATCGGCAACCCTACGGGGCGACCGCCGAGATCGACGGATCGGCAGCGGCCTCAGGCGGCGTCCATGGCAGCCTCCTCCTGCGGCTCCGGGGCGGCCGTGAGCTTGCGTCGCTGGAAGGCACTGGTGCCGCGGTTGAGATCGTGCCCGACGAAGGCCGCCTCGACCTCGAAGGTGGTGACCTCGAGCCCCGCCTTGTTGGTCCAGACGTGGGCGCTCAGCTTGCCGTGGAGCACGACCGGGTCGCCGCGGCGGAGCGAGCGGTCGCAGTTCTCCGCGAGGGTGCGCCACGCGTTCACGGAGTACCACTGGGTGTCGCCGTCCTCCCAGCTGTCGGTCTTGCGGACGTAGCGCCGCGGCGTGGTGGCCACCCGGAAGGAGGCGACCGGGGCGCCGCCGGCCTCGCGCAGCGTCACGTCACCGCCAAGCCAGCCGGACAGGGTCACGTAGGTCTCGTTCATGGGTCACTCCTGGTGTGTGAAGGATCGGACAAGGTGCGACCGAGCCTCAGGAGCGGCGCCGACATCCAGGCCCCCGCGCGCAACGGCCTGTGGGGAGGCCCGGGCGGAGGGCCTGCTGTGGACGGAGAGCGGGTTAGCGAAGCGCGCGGGCGAGGCCGTCGCGCACCTCGTCGTACGCCGCCAGCTCGGCGCGCACGGGCAGCACCACGAGCTCCTCGGCCACCGACGAGATGGCCGACCGGAGCCTCCGGTCGGCGGTTCGGGCACGCGACCGCGCGGTGGCCGCGACCAGGAACCGGCACAGCAGCGCCAGCAGCAGGCCCAACACGACGCCGCCGAGGAGCAGCAGCACCGGCACCGGGAAGCCCGCGACGTCCGGGGTCTCGGGTCGGGTGACACCGAACTGTGGGTCGAGGAGCACGACGCCCGACCAGACGAGCCCGGGACGGCCGTGAGGAGCAGCAGCCACTGCAGCACGCGCACGAGGCCGGCCCAGGCGGGCATCCGCTCGGTGTTCAGGTGGGTCTGGGTCAGCGCCGCGTCGAGCCGGTCGCTCAGATCGGGCAGCCGGGCCACGGACGCGCGGCGTACGGCCTCCGCCCAGGGTCGCGACAGCGGGGCAGTCACCTCGTCGGCCACGGCACGCACCTCGGAGTCGACCCGTGCGCGCTGGACCTGGGTCGGCGCGGGCATCGACGAGCGGCCCCGGGCGGTGAACTCCGCCCCGTCCTTGCCGAGGTCGAGATGCAGCCGCTTGAGCGGGTCGGGCCGCAGGCGCGACACCCAGGAGGTCACCGGCCAGCCCGTCGCCCTGCGCCCGCGGACGCGCGTCGCGGCCTCGACCGCCTCCACCAGGGTCGGGACCCCGGCGGCGTCCGCGAAGGCGTCCTCGAGGGTCGCTATCCGCTCCTTCGACAGCTCCGGGTGACCGCTGGTGCCGGTCGCGTCGGAGAGCTGTTGCGCCGCGTGACGCAGGTCTGCCTCGAGCCGTGAACGGGTGACCTGCTTGGCCCGCACCGGGTCGGCGATCGCGTAGCGCAACGCGTCGATGCCCTCGCCCGTGCGGGCGCTGGTGGCCATCAGCGGCACCCGCTCGAGACCGTCGGCGTCGAGCAGCCGACGGATGTCGTCGAGCATCGACTGGCGGCGGTCGTCGGGCACCTCGTCGACGTGGTTGAGCACCACCATCATCACAGCCCAGTGCGTGGCCATCGGGGCGAGGTAGCGGTCGTGCACGGCAGCGTCGGCGTACTTCTGGGGGTCGAGCACCCAGATCATCAGGTCGGCCAGCTCGATCAGCCGGTCGACCTCGAGGTGGTGGGACACCTCGGTCGAGTCATGGTCGGGCAGGTCGAGCAGGACGACGCCCTGGAGCGCCTGGTCCTCCTTGCCGAGGTCGAGCAGGGAGTCGCGCATGACCTGGTG
>CAWEUA010000008.1:0-12644 GCA_963812055.1 uncultured Actinomycetota bacterium | reverse complement strand
ACCACACCCGCGTCGTGCGTCGCCATCAGGACCGTGGTGCCCGTCCGGTTGATCCGGTCGAGCAGTTTCATGATGCCCACGGAGGTCTGTTGGGTCGAGGTTTCCGGTCGGCTCGTCGGCGATGAGGAGCTTGGGCCGGTTCGCGAAGGCTCTCGCGATGGCCACACGCTGCTGCTCACCACCGGACAGCTCGCCGGGCATCCGGTCCTCCTTGCCGCCCAGGCCGACGAGGTCGAGTACCTGGGGCACGGACTTGCGGGGGTACGCCGCCGCGGGACTTGCCGATGACCTCCCTGGGCGAAGGCCACGTTCTCGGCGACCGTCTTGTTGGGCAGGAGCGGGAGAGATCCTGGAACACGGTCCCCAGCTGGCGGCGCATTCTGCGGCACCTTCCAGTTGGAGAGGCGCGCGAGGTCCTTGCCCAGGACGTGCACCCCTGGCCTTGGCTGGTCCGCTCCTCGCGGAGGATGAGCCGCAGGGAAAGGTGGACTTTCCGGAGCCGGAGGAGCCCACGAGGAACACGAATTCTCCGCGCTCGATCTCCCAGGGAGACATCCCTGAGAGCGGGGCGGGTCTACTTCAGGGGTAGACCTTGGAGACATGTCGAATCGGATCACTGAAGGGAGGTTAGCCGAGCCGGGCAACCGTCCCGGCATCCTCGAGTCGGGCGTGTGGCCGCGGTCCCGGCCGCGTGTCTATATTCGAGCGGTGCTCCTCACCGTGGAGCGAGTGGCCCTCCTGAGGCGGGTGGAGCTCTTCTCGCGCACCCCAGACCGGGTCCTGGCAGCCTTGGCGTCGTCCCTCGACGAGGTGCCTTTCTTCGACGGCGACGTCCTGATGCGCGAAGGTGCCGTCGAGGACGGCTCTTCGTCATCGTCGAGGGTGAGGTCGAAGTGGGTCGTAGCGACCGGCGGGTCACCATGGGCGCCGGCAGCGTCGTCGGCGTGCAGCTTGCTGTCCTCGACCCGCAACCCCGCTCGGCGACGGTGATGGTGGTCGATCAGGTGCTTGTGTTCCGGCTCCGTCGCGAGGCGTTCGAAGAGGCGGTCGAGAGCCAGCCCGAGATCGCGATGGGCGTGATCACCGAGCTCGTCCGACGTCTGCGCGAGCCGCGGGAGAGGCCACCGGACTGATGCGCACTCGACGGTCCTGCTGGGCGCCCAGACGGTCGCCCTCGGGCTCACGGTCGCGTTCCTGATGGTGCCCGCGAGCGCCCTTCTGCCCCACGCGTACGGCGCCCACACCCTCCCTTACGTCTATCTGGTGGTCGCCGTCTCGGGCGTCGCGGTCTCGTGGGCGATGTGCCGAGCCCAGGCGAAACCTGAGCCTGGTGGTGTTGGCCATGACGATCCTCGGCGGGTACGGCGGTGCCGGTCGTGGCCGGGTACGCCGTCCACCGTTCGCCTACTTGGATGGGGTGTCTCCCCCGGTGGTCGTGCTCTTCCCCCGGCTATTCCGGTGGGCTTCTTCCTGGTCGGTGCCCAAGCGGGGACGGCTCCTGAACGCCGGCCAGATGCGGCTAGCACTTCCGAGGATTGTCGGTGGCTTCTCGGTCGGCTTCGCCGCGGGCGGTCTCCTGGCCGCGTGGATGGTGCGCCTGCTCCCCGCTACCGCCGATCTGTTGCTGGTCGACCTGGTGACGACCGGAGCGATGATCGCCCTGGTCGCAGCCACCGCCCGGCGATACCCGGAGCAGATGTGGGCCCGGCCGCCCGCGCCGACGCCGGCCAGCCGGGCAGCGAGCCGCGTCGGGTGCCGCTCCGCGGACTCGTGCTGGCGATCTTCGGCTACCAGGTGCTCGTCGCGGTCGTCACCCAGCTCCTCGACTACATCGTCTGGGAGCGCGCCGCCGCCCGGTATCCGAACGCGGACGACCTGGCCCGCTTCCAGGGCTTGTACAACGCCGTCCTCAACATCCTGGCCATCGGCTTCGTGGTGCTGCTCGCAGGACGGCTGCTCAACCGCTACGGAGTGAAGCTGGGGCTCGCGGGCACCCCCGCAGCCGCGGTCGGATGCTGGTCGTGGGGAACCTCGTCGGGTGGTCGGTCGGAGTCGGCGGCATGGCCTTCCTCCTGGTCGCGTGCGCGCAGCAGGTGGGCGACGTCACCGACGGCATGACGCGCACGGCCATCAACACGACGTACCACGCGGTGCCGGCCGACCAGCGGATGCGCGCCCGGACCCTGGTCGAGGCGGCCGGGGTCCCCCTCGCCCTCGGACTGGTCGGCGTTCTGCTGCTGGTGATCCGGGGTCTGGGGTTCGATGTCCGGGCCGTCGAGCTGGTCAGCCTGCTGATCACCGTCGGCTGGCTCCTCGTCGCCGTCGTCGCCTCCCGGGAGTACGGCGTCGGCCTGCGAGCCCTGGTCCTGCGTCGTGCGTGGGAACCCACCGGTCTGGACATCGACGGGGAGGCCGGACTCGGAGCCGTTCAGCGGCTGCTGACCAGCACCGACTCTCGGGACGTCGAGGTCGGCCTGGCGGCGCTGTCCGCCTCGCAGAGCCCGGCGTTCGCCGACCAGGTCGGGGCGCTCCTCTCGGACGAGACCACGGCCGGCGTGCGTGCCGGTGCGGCCCGGGCCTCGCTGGTCGGTGGCGTGTCCGCCCGCGCCCAGATGGGTTCACTGCTCGACGACCCCGACCCCGGCGTCCGGGCGACCATCGCCGCGGCGTGCGTCGACGAGCCCGCGGGGCTGGGCGAGCGCGCGCGTGAGGTGTGGACGTCCTTGGTCGATGCCGACGAACCGGACGTCACCGGGCACGCCCTCCGCGCAGCCGCCGTCAGCCCCAGCCCGTTCTTCGTTCCGCACCTGGTCGAGGCCGCCGGGAGGCGGGTCCACGAGGGTTCGATGACCCAGGCGCTCGCCGCTCACGCCGAGCACCTCGGCCCGGCACTCCGCAGCGTCCTCGTCGACCGCGACGGGAGCCGACAGATGCGCGAGCGACTGGTCCGGGCCGTCACGGCTGCTCACGGCCGCGCCCAGCCGCTCGCCTTCGACGTCGCCACTGCACTCCAGGACCACCGTGACCGCGCGTCGCGGGCGCGCGCGGCCCTGAGCCATCTGGACGCGTCGCCGCGTCTCGCCCCCCTCCGGCGTGCCCTCCTCGACGACCTCGCGGCGCTGGCCGCCGAGACCACGGCTCTGCTCACGCTGGCAACCGGCCAGCGCGGACTGGGTCGCGCGGTCCGCGCGCTCCACTCCGACAACCCGACCGAGCGGGCACTCGCGCACGAGACGCTCGAGGTGACCGTCGGACGGGTCCAGGCGTCCTGGGTGATCGCGCTGGTGCAGCCGGACGGCGTACCCGCGGCTCACGAGCCCGAGCACGTCGCCGACTGGCTCGCGGACCTGGTGGACGACGCCGACGACGTCTGGCAGGAGCCCTGGTTACGGGTCTGCGCGTTGTACGCCGCGCCGACCGTGATCGGGGATCGCGCGGTCGCGCTCGCCACGCCGTACGCCGACGACCCGGACCGCGCCGTGGCGGAGACGGCTCGCTGGGTGATCGCCGGCGACGCGGCCTGAAACTACGAGACTCTGCGCAACGTCTCGGTCAGGGTCGGCGCCCTGCTCGAGCACGTGCTTGAGCAGCCGGCGACCACGACCCTGTCGCCCGACGGCCACACCACCGTGCCCGGGTGGATGCAGAAGGAGATCGCGGCCGCACCGACGTTCGGCCGTAGCGCGCGACGGTGACTAGCTCGCGGCCACTTCGGCGGACCGGCGCCAGCGGATGCCGGCCTCGAGGAAGCCGTCGATGTCGCCGTCGAAGACGGCCTGAGGGTTGCCGACCTCGTACTCGGTACGGAGGTCCTTGACCATCTGGTACGGGTTCAGCACGTAGCTGCGCATCTGGTCGCCCCAGCTGGCGTTGGCGTCGCCGCGGAGGGCGTCGATCTCCGCGCGTTCCTCGGCCTTCTTCACCGCGAGCAGCTTCGCCTTGAGGATCACCATCGCGCTGGCCTTGTTCTGCAGCTGCGACTTCTCGTTCTGGCACGAGACGACGATTCCGGTCGGGATGTGGGTCAGGCGCACGGCCGAGTCGGTGGTGTTGACGCTCTGGCCGCCGGGTCCGCTCGAGCGGTAGACGTCGACCCGGATCTCCTCCTCGGGGATCTCGATCTCGTCGGTCCGCTCGAGCACCGGCACCACCTCGACCGCGGCGAACGACGTCTGCCGGCGGCCCTGGTTGTCGAAGGGGCTGATCCGGACCAGGCGGTGGGTGCCGCCCTCGACGCTGAGGGTCCCGTAGGCGTACGGCGCGTGGATGGCGAAGGTGGCCGACTTGATGCCCGCCTCCTCGGCGTAGGAGGTGTCGAAGACCTCCACGGGGTACTTGTTGCGCTCGGCCCAGCGCGTGTACATCCGCATCAGCATCTCGGCGAAGTCCGCCGCATCGACGCCGCCGGCGCCGGAACGGATGGTGAGCAGCGCCTCGCGCTCGTCGTACTCGCCGCCGAGGAGGGTGCGGACCTCGAGTGCCTCGACGGCGGAGCGGATCTTGCCGAGCTCCACGTCGGCCTCGGCCAGCGACGACGCGTCGTTCTCCTCCTGGGAGAGCTGGACCATGATCTCGACGTCGTCGAGCCGCCCGTCGAGCTCGGTGAAGCGGTCGAGCTGTCCCTGGATCGCGGAGAGCCGACCGGTGACGCGGGTGGCGTTCTCCTGGTCGTCCCAGAGGTCGGGCGCCGCGACCTGCTCACCGAGGTCGGCGATCTCGGCACGCATTCCGTCGAGGTTGAGCACCTGGCCGATGGTCTTCATCGTCGCCCGGAGCTGCTTGAGCTCGACGTCGAAATCGGTACCGGCCACGAGGAGCAAGGCTACGTCACCCCTCGTGGCCGGACCTCATCGTCACCCCCCGGCACCGGCGCCTACTGCTCGCAGTAGACCTCCGGTGTCCCGACTGCCCCCTGTCCGTCGGAATCGGCGATGACCGAGCTCGACTCGAAGCGCAGCTTCAGAGGCGCGGTCGCGAACGTGATCTCGTTCGGGGTCGACTCGCCGACTCCGAACGTCTGGTTGAACCACGGCGTCCCGTCGGCGATCGCGGTGACCGTCGCCTGGCTTCCGTCCACCGAGTCGTCGGAGAGGCCGAAGGTGCCGCGGAAGCGGGTGCACCGATGGTTGAGGTTGAACTCGACCGACTCCGTCGTCGGCGCGCCGAGGTAGTGCTCGACGTCCGCCTCCAGCGAGTTCGGATACGTCTCGCCGTTCATGGAGACCGATGGCACGGAGTCGAAGAGCACGCCGTTCACCGCCGGCAACGTCGACAGCGACGTCCACTGGAAGACGTCCACGGCCACGGACTCGCTCACGCCCTTCTTGTGCCGCTTGGTCGCCGGCATGACCACCCGGTAGGAGCGGCGGTTGTTCACCGACGGCCGGTCCGAGACCTGGTAGTGACCGTCCCGGTGGACCAGGGCGTTCGCCTGGTCCTTCCACCTGGCACCGGCCTTGTGCCGCTCCTGCAGGACCACGAGCTTCCCGGCCGCGGACTTGTTCACCTTGCCGCTGAGCACGACCTTCTGGCCCAGGGTCAGCGTCGTGGTGCTCGCCTTGATCGTCACGTGCCAGGACGGGCGGTGCGCCGCCGCGTCGGCCGGAGCCGTGGCCGCCACCAGAGCACCGGACACGACGGCCACGGCGACGACGGTGCCGATCGCTCCACGCATGCCGACTGCTCCTCTCCGGCTCGTCATTGGGTGCAGTGCGCCTGGGCGTTCCCGAACGCACCGAACCCGTCGATGTCCGAGTCCGCGTTGGTGTCGGTCGCGGTGAGCTTGACCTTCAGCGGCGTGTCCAACGAGATCGTCTTCTTGTCGGTCTGTTCGAGCTCGAAGGTCTGGTCGTAGACCGAGGTGCCGTCGGACAGCACACCCAGCTCCGCCTGACCGCTCGTCGTCGAGGCGTCGGAGAGGCCGAAGGTGGCGCGCAGCGCGTCGCACCGGTGGCCCAGGTTGAACTCGATCGACGCCGTCGCGTTCTGCCAGTCGGACACCACCGAGTCGTCGTACGTCTTGCCGTTGATGTCGACCGAGCCGAAGAACATCCCCTCGCCGTTGACGTGGGGAATGCTGGTCAGGCCCACCCAGCCGTAGACGGTGACCTTGACCGTCTTGCTGACGCCCTTCGCGTGCTTGCCGGTCGCGGCCATCACCACGCGGTAGGAGTGCTGGGTGTTCGCGCTGGGCCTGTCCGAGAGCGAGTACTTGCCCCGGCCGTTGAGCTCGTCCTTCTTCTGGTCCTTCCACTTCGCGCCCGGCTTGAAGCGCTCCTGCAGCACGACCTTCTCCCCGGCCGCGGCACCGTGGGGCTTCACGGTGCCGGTGAAGGTCACCTTCTGGCCGGCATTGACGGTGGTGTCACTGGCCTTGACGGTCACGATCCAGGTGGAGCCCGCGTGCGCGGCCGTCAGCGGCAGCAGTGCGATCCCCAGAGCCATCGCGCCTGCGGCGACGAGCTTGCGCATCAGTGTCTCCTCGAAAAGTGGTGGACCCCGGTCGGGTCCTTCACCCACGTCCGATGCACCGGGGAACAGTCGGTTCGGTGGCGTGGTCCGAAAGTTCGGCGCGCGGGGTTGACCGTGCCGCCGACGACCGCCGAGAGTGCACCCGTGGTCCTCACGCTCGTGGTCGCGCTGGTCGTGACCCTGGCGGTCGCTCTCGGCGTCGGCGAGGTCGTCCACCGGCGTCGAGGGCCGAGCGCCGACGCGGACCACGGCGGCTTCCGGCTGGACCTGCTGGCCGGCGCCTCCCTCACCCTGGCCGTGATCATGTGCTCGTTCATGCTGGCCTCGAGCTGGAGCACGTGGGACACCGCGGCCCGGGACTCGGGCAGCGAGGCGGGCGCCGTGTCGGGGCTGTTCCAGACCGGCAGCGACCTGCCGAACAAGCCGGACGCGCAGCGGATCGGTGCGGACACGATCTGCTACGCCCACGCCGTCGCCACGTACGAGTGGCCGTTGCTCGGCGCCGGCAAGGAGCCGGCGTCCTCTCAGGTCGACCACTGGCGGGTCCAGATCGAGAAGGACATCCGGCGGGCGCAGACCCACAGCGTCCCGTTCATCTCGTCGGTGCCGATCTTGGACGCACAGCGCAGCCAGGCCCACTACGTGCGCCTGGTCTCCTCGACGCGCGAGCCGCCGGCGTACCTGTACATGCTTCTGATCCTGGTCTGCAGCACGGCGATCTTCTTCATCACCGCGTTCACCGTGCACGGCATCCCCGCGCGACTCCGGATCCCGGTCATCGCGGCGGTCACCCTCCTGCTGGTCGCGACCCTGGCCGTGATCGTCGACCTGTCTCATCCGTACGACGGTGTATCGACGGTGGGGCCAGGCTTCATGCGTCAGGTCGCGGCCGCGAGCAGCCGCGACTATCAGCTGCTCTGGGGTCAGCCGCAGCAGGAGTGCGACACGTCCGGGAACCCGACCGGCTGACGCCCGCGGACCGCGTAGCGCCTACTGCGCGAGGAAGCCGCCGTCGACCGGCAGCACGGCGCCGGTGACGAACGACGCGTCGTCGCTGGCGAGGAAGAGGATCGCGGAGGCGACCTCGTCGGGGCGGCCCAGGCGACCCATCGGGTGCTGGGCGAGGATCGCCTCGAGGTACTCCGGGCCGCCGGGCTCGTCGGGCAGCTGCTGCACGCGCTCGGTGTTGATGGTGCCGGGTGCGACGGCGTTGACCCGGATGCCGTGCTCGGCGAGCTCCACGGCGAGGTGCTTGGTGAGGCCGGTGGCGACGAACTTGGCGGGGCCGTAGGTCGCCTGGCCCTTCTGGCCGGCCATGCCGGAGATCGAGCTCAGGCAGATCACGGATCCGCCGCGGCCGGTCTCGCGCATGGCGGCGACGGCGTACTTGCAGGTCAGGAACATGCCCCGCCCGTCGACGCTCATCACGTGGTCCCAGTCGTCGGGTGTGGAGTCGGCGAGGGTGCCGAGCTCGATGATGCCGGCGTTGGCGACCAGCACGTCGAGGCCGGCGTACGCCGTGACCGCGGCCTCCACGATGCGTCGGGCGTCGGCGTCCTGGGACACGTCGCCGACGACGCTGGTGACCTCGGCGCCGAACTCGCCGTTGACCTGCGTGGCCACGCGCTCCAGACCCGCGGCGTTGACGTCGTTCACGACGAGCCGCGCACCCTCGGCTGCGAACCTCACCGCCGTCGCCCGGCCGATGCCCGCCGCGGCACCAGTGACGACCGCCACCTTGCCCTCCAGCCGCCTTGACGCACCACTCATCCGCTTATCCTCAGCGTTGGGGAATTCAGTCCGAGGACCCATTCTTTACCTTCGACACGGCCTCCGGCGTCGTAACCTGTAGTCCTTCCCCCTGTTGAGTTTGGATAAGGGCACATCCATCCGAGGAGGGGCACCATGGCGGGCAAGCACCGCAGGGTCGTCGAGGTGCACGGCGATGACACGTACGAGCGAATCTGGGACCTCGTCCGGCTCGGGGCCGTCGTGAGCGTCGAGTTCGTGCTGGCGGACGACCGCCAGATGCTGGCCACCACGACCATCGTGGACGACCACGGCGTGACCGTGGACCAGACCGTCGTCGAGGTCTGACGAACACCCGCCCACCGCAGCTGGGTCGTACCGACGCTTTCCTCAGAGGTGCACGTCGGCCTTGTCGTGGGCATCGGGTGGCGGCTTCGGCCCGATCCGCTTGATGCTCCCGCAGTAGGTGCAGGTGTGGAAGGCGCCGTAGTTGTCGCCCTCGACCGGACCCCACTGGTGTCCTCTCACCAGACACCGCAGGCTCTTCATGAGATCGCCTCCTCGGTCCGAGACTGCTCCCGAGTGTCCTCCCCGGCGACACCGACCACCAAGCGTCGTTGCTCGTTCAACCGTCGACTCCCACGGTCGCCGCGCTCGTGGCGCCGATGCTCGCCTGCCCGGGTGATCCGGGCACGTGGAGCGGGAGATGCACAGGTGCGTGCACCTCGACGATCACCCGCTGCGTCGTCGAGTCGACCGAGACCTCTGCGGTCAGACCGGGGTAGCGCGCGTAGGCGCCGACCCGCTGGAGGTAGCTGAGCACCGCGGCCCGGGCGATGTCGGCGTCGAGGTGGAGATCGCTGTCGAGCCCGCCGGCGTACGCCTCGTCACCGGAGGCTCCCGCGTCGGCCCCGGTCAGGGCCGCACCGTCGGCGAGGGTGTCGAGGCCCTGCCGCTGGAGGTACGCCGCCGAGGCGTCGGTGACGACCGCGGCCATCATCAGCAGGACGACGGCCAGCCCGACGATCAGCACCGTCACGGAGCCGCGTTCGTCGCGTCCCCGCAGCTCAGCCACCGCCGACCTCCTGGAACTGACCGATCGGGACCGTCTGGGTTGCGTCGAGCGCGAAGCTCGGTTGGTCGCCACCCAGGGCGTTCGGCATCAGCGGCAGCACCACCCGCGAGTGCACCGAGACCGTGATCACCGAGGTGCCTTGGTGGCAGTCGCCGGGGTACGGCGTGCAGGTGACGCGCACGTCCGGGGTCACGCCGTGGACGCCCTGGTCGTCGAGGGCCACTCGCGCCGCCGTTCTCGCGCGCACGAGTCCGGACTCGTCGTCGGGAGCGAGCGCGTAGGCCCGCGCGGCCGATCGGGCGGCGGCCGAAACCGCGAAGGCACCACGCTGGACCTGGAACACCGACATCACGATCCACAGCACGGGCAGCACCAGCAGGATCCCGAGCCACGACACCTCGACCAGGGCACTTCCCCGTTGGTCTCGACGTCTGGTCACGGCCGTTCCTCGACGGCGTGGCCCGAGACGTCGAAGGCCACGGCCGGGCCGCCGAGACCCAGCGCCGGCACCACGACATGCACGGTCACCTCCACCGCGGGAGCGCCATCGATCGTGACCTCGTGGGCCGACACACCGTGGGCATAGCGCCCGGCCAGGACGCCGCTGATCTGGGCCCGGGTGCGAGCGGCACCGTCGGCGGGCTGCCGGTCGAGGGTGGCGGCGTACCTCGCACCTTCGGACGCTGCTGCGGTCACGGTGTTGCGCACGAACAGCACCAGCGCGACCTGAAGGACCCCGAGGAAGAGCGGGACGATCAGCACGAGCACCAGCACGAAGTCCACGACCGCGGCGCCGCGCTGTCGCTGGCGGCGGGGCACGGGTCAGTGGACGCTGTTGAGCGCCGACGTCAGCATCTGGCTGAGCTGCGGCTTGGCGAGGGAGTAGAGGGCACCGACGAGGCCGGCGGTCATCACGGTGACCAGCACCCAGCCGGGGACGTCGCCCCGCTCATCGGGCCGACGGGCGAGCACCCGTGTCACCAGGCGGGTCAGTGTGTTCATCGGTTCCTCTTTCTGTCGGGCCGGTCATGGGGTCGTCAGATGGAGCCCGATCACGCCGGGCCAGAAGGCGATCAGGACGGTGACGGGCAGGATGAGGAACACGACCGGCACCATCATGAAAATTTCCTTGCGTGCCGCGACCTCGATCAGCTCGCGCCGGCTCGCCTCGCGGACATCGGCGGCCTGGGCGTGCAGGACGTCGGCGAGCGGCGTTCCGCGCTCGACCGCGACGGCGACGCCCTGCGCGAACCGAGCCACGGTCGGGACGCCGGTGGTGGCGGCCATGCGGTCGAAGGCGTGGGCCACGGGCTCGCCGGTCCGCACCGAGGCGAGCACACCGGCGAGGTCCCGGGAGAGCTCCCCGCCGCTGCGGCGTACGACGCGATCGAGCGCTGCCACCGGACTTTCGCCCGCGGCGACCGCCAGCGCCAGCAGCTCGGCCAGCACGGGGAACTCGGCGGTCACCTTGCGCTCGCGCGCGTTCACCTGCGACGTCAGATACGTGTCGCGAGCCAGGACACCCGTCGCGAACCCTGCGGAGCAGAGCAGCAGCGACGACACCGTGCTGCCGCGGCCGCTGAGGGTGGTGAGCAGGCAGTACGCCGCCACCAGCGGCGAACCCGGCCAGGCCCCAGAGCACCTGCTCGATGCGGAAGTCGTGCACCGTCTTCTCGATCGCCGCCCTCCCGAGGCGACGACGGACGGACGCTGCTCCGCCGAGAACGCGCTCGACCGCGTCGGCGGCGGTGCGGAGCACCGGCCCGAAGACACCGGCCGCGGCCGAGACCGGCGACGAGGCGGGCTCGTCCATCGGTGCCGCGCGCCCCAGCCGCGGGACGTCACGGACGTAGGGCAGCACCCGCATCGCCAAGGTGGGTCGATGGATGGCCCTCACCCGGGCGGCGACGAGGACCAGGCCGAGGCCGGCGACGGCCCCGAGCACGGCTCCGAACACGTGCGCGCTCACGACAGGATCCGTCGTTCGCGTGGCAGTCGGCCGATGCGCATCATGAGGCGGTAGGCGACGACGCACGTGCCGGCCGCGAAGAGCAGCACGATCGTGCCGCCGGGCGATGCGTAGCGGCGGATCACGGACGGCTGGAAGGTCATCATCAGCAGGACCAGCCACGGCGCCGCGACTGCGAGCCGAGCTCCGTTGACGGTCCACGCCTGGCGCGCCTCGAGCTCGGACCGGGTGCGCGACTCGTCTCGCAGGTAGCCCGACAGATTGCGCAGCAACCGGCCGAGCTCGCCGCCCCCGACCTCCCGGGCCACCCGGAGGCCTTCGACCACGCGGTCGCCGACCGGGTCGGCGAGCCTGACCTTCAACCGGTCCAGGCACTCCCCGAAACGGCCGGTCACCTGATAGTCGAGCGCGAACGCCTCGAACGACGAACGCAACGGCTCCGGCCCGCGGACGGACAGCTGGGCCAACGCCTCCGGCAACGAGAGTCCGGCGCGCACGGCGCTCGCGAGGTTGTCCACGGCCTCGGGCCACACCTCCGCGAACTCGCGCTGCCGCCGACGAGCACGCGCCGACACCACGACCACCGGGAGGTAGCCGCCCATCGCCCCGAACAACAGGGCCACCGGCGGCGTGCGCGTGACGACCTGCATCACCAGCGCCGCTGCGCACCCCAGCACCGCACACATCACGAGGAACGACGTGACGGACACGTGCCCGAGGCCCGCGCGCGCGAGCAGGTCGCCCACGCGGTTGCCCCCTCGGCGCACGCGGGGCGGATGGCGCGGCAGGGCGAACGCCGACCACACGAGCAGCAGCCCGACACCCACCCCGAGCCCGACGAGGACGCCCATCAGCCGGCTCCGGCCAGAAGGGCGTGGACATCGACACCGAGTCGTTCGTACCGCTCGGTGTGCGGTGGAACCCCGCCCGATCGCCGCAGGTCGCCGCCCCGACGCTCGAAGATCGGCTCGATCTCGATGACGTCGTGCTCGACGCGGCCGGGGACGCCGACGATCTCGTTGACCCGGCGTACGCCGTGCTGGTCGATGCCGAGGTGGACGACGAGGTCGACGCTCGCCGCGACCGTGGGCACGACGAACCGAGCGGAGACGTTCTCGCCGGCGAGCAACGGCAGCGTGCACATCTTGACCAGTGCCTCCCGCGCGGAGTTGGCGTGGAGCGTGCACATCCCGGGGACGCCGGCGTTGAGGGCGAGCAGCAGGTCGAGGCACTCCTCGGCCCGCACCTCTCCGACGAGGATGCGGCTCGGCCGCATCCGCAACGTCTCCTTCACCAGGTCGCGCAGCTTGATCTCCCCGGTGCCCTCGAGCCCGCTCTGCCGGGTCTGCATCGCGACCCAGTCGGGATGTGGGAACCGCA
>CAWEUA010000007.1:0-170970 GCA_963812055.1 uncultured Actinomycetota bacterium | reverse complement strand
GACACGGCAGGAAGACCGCCTTGTGGTGGACGATCCCGGCCTTGGAGCGGTCACCGAGGACCCGTGGTCGCGTGAGGTGGACGCGTGCCGAGCGTGGATCGGACAGCGGAATGCCGTGAATGAGAGCGGCCGACTCGTGGCTGAACCAGTGCGCCCGCTGGACGACGAGATCGGCAGCCCGGACACGGAGCAGAGGCTGGCCGCGATAGGGATCGAGTGCCCGCCATTGATCCGCATCGGCGAAGACACCCCGCCGGATGCGGATCCACTGACCTCGGCGCAGCAGCCGCGAGATGTCTCGGTCGTCGAAGCGGAGGTCCCGCGCTTGGGCGTAGGTGATCAGACCGTGCTGGTCCGCCATGAGGCCGAGCGCTCGTGGATCCACGACGGCGACTCTCGCGAGAGTGATCCCGCCCGGCGGTAGTGGCCAGGCGACCTGTGAGGGCGGCCGGCGGCGGACCGGGTTGTGGAGGGGTCTCGGGCCCGACCGGCGCTTGTAACGCTCCGTTATCCGCTCATCTGCGCCCCCAGGACGGAGCACCAGTGCAGATAACAGGGCGTTACAAGCCGAGAAGCCGCGCCTCAGCTGGTCCAGGCGCGCCAGAGTGCGGCGTACTCGCCGTCGTGGGTGACCAGCTCCTGGTGGGAGCCGAGCTCGACGATCTCGCCGTCGATGACGACCGCGATCCGGTCGGCGTCGTGGGCGGTGTGGAGGCGGTGGGCGATGGCGACCACGGTCCGGCCGTCGAGGAGCGCGTTCATCGAGCCCTCGAGGGTGCGGGCGGTCCGAGGGTCGATCAGCGACGTCGCCTCGTCGAGCACCAGCGTGTGCGGGTCGGCGACGATCAGCCGGGCCAGTGCGACCTGCTGTGCCTGGGCCGGGGTCAGCGACTGGTTGCCCGAGCCGATCAGCGTGTCGAGGCCCTTCGGCAGACGCTCCACCCAGTCGTGTGAGCCGACCGCCGACAGCGCGGCCCAGACGGCCTCGTCGTCGGAGTCCTCGCGCGCGAGCACGATGTTGTCGCGCACGCTCCCGACGAAGACATGGTGCTCCTGGGTCACCAGCGCGACCTCGGTCCGCAGCACCTCCAGCGGGAGCTCGACCAGGTCGACGCCGCCGACGCGTACCGACCCCGTGCGCGGGCCGTTGATGCCCGACAGCAGCCGCCCGAGTGTCGACTTGCCCGACCCCGAGGGCCCGACGATCGCCAGCCGCTCGCCGACCTCGAGGTCGATCGAGATGCCGTGGAGTACGTCGTGCCCCTCGCGGTAGGCGAACCGGAGGTCCTCACCCACCAGGTGGGGCCCGTCGGGACGGTCGTCGCCGGCGACCCGGTCCTCGGGCACCTCGGCGATCCCCAGCAGCCGGCTCGTGGACGCGACCCCGACCTGGAGCCGGTCCATCTCGCCGACCAGTCGGTCGAGCGGGCCGCTCAGCGACTCGACGTACAGCAGCGCCGTGGTGATCTGCCCGAGCGAGACCCACCCCTGCCAGTAGCCCCACGCGCCCACGAGCAGCGTGACCACACGAGGGCTGTTGAAGCAGATGTCGATCACGCAGAACAGCAGGTTGCGCAGCGTCATCGTGTAGCGCTCGGCCTGCGCCGACACCGCCATGTCGTCGTCGCCCGCAAGGACCCGCAGGTCGCTCAGCCCGAGCGCCTCGACGGTGCGAGCACCCTCGACGGTCTCGGTCAGCGTGGTGTTGATCCGGGAGTACGTCGACCCCTCGGTGATGTACCCCTTCGGGGCGCGCTGGAGGTAGCGCCGCACCTGGAACCCGGACGCCCCGATCAGCAGCAGGCACGGGATCGCCAGCAGGACGCTGTTCAGCAGCATCGCGACCACCGAGAGGGCGACCGTGAGGCCGGAGATGATCGCCTGCGGCAGACCGAACTGCACCGACCGGCTCATCGTGCCGACGTCGCGCGTCACGCGGGTGACCAGGTCGCCGGTCGACGCCCCCTCGACGCGACCCAGCGGCAGGCGGAGGACGGTCGCGACGATGTACTGACGGGCCGACGACAGCAGGTCCTGGCCGAAGATCGTCGAGATCCGCTGTGCCAGGAAGGTCAGCAGGGCCTGCGCGCAGACCACACCGACGATGACCAGGGCGAGCCGGTCGAGGCCGTCGGCGACTTCGGGTCCGCCGGCCCGTACCTCGTCCACCAGGTTGCCGAGCAGGACCGGCACGACGAGCGCCGCACCCGCCGCGAGGCCGTTGAGGGCGATCAGCCAGAAGCACTCGCCCTTCGCGTTCGCGGAGCAGTCCGCGGAGGAACGCCAGGACGACGTGGTTGTCGGCCACCGGCCAGCCGCGCTCGGGGCTGCGGGACGCGGCGTACGTGTCACGGCGCACGCTGCTCGCGCAGCAGGTGGCGCTCGTGGAGCGCCGACATGCGCTTGCGCCATCCGACGTCGTGCGGCGGCGGGATCAGCTCGGCCGGCACCGCCGGCTCGTGGTACCCGTGGTCGCGCCAGGTCTCGGTCGAGGTGGCCAGCGGGTCAGACGCGAGTGTGCTCATGGGCCGACACCTCCTCCACGGGTGCGTCCAGCGCGCGCGCGACGACGCGGCGGTACGCCGGGCTGTCGCGGAGCAGCTCCTCGTGCCTGCCGTCGACGGTCGCCTTGCCGTCCTCGAACAGCACGACCCGGTCGGCGTGGTGCAGCCACAGCGGCGAGACCGTCGACACGACGGTCGTCCGGCCGCGGCGTACGGCGGCGACCCGCTCGGCGATCCGCGCCTCGGTGTGCGCGTCGACCGCCGAGGTCGGCTCGACCAGCACCATGATCGGTGCCTCGACGGCCAAGGCCCGGGCGAGCACGACGCGCTGCCGCTGGCCACCGGACAGCCCCCGGCCACGCTCGTCGAGCATGCCCTGCCAGCCACCCGGCAGCGCGTCGTAGACGTCCTCGGCGTTGGCCACGCGCACGGCCTCCTCCGCCTGCTCGCGGGTCAGCCGGCCGTGCGGGTCGATCGCGTCCTGGAGCGTGCCGGCGAAGAGCTGGCTGCCGGTGTCGCTGACCAGGATGTGCCGGCGTACGTCGTCCAGCGAGGCCGCGCCGAGGTCGACGCCGCCGAGCCGGACGCCCCACTCGCGGTTCGCGAGCTCCTCGTCCAGCTTCGTCAGGCGAGCACGCTCCGCGAGCCGCTGCGCGCGAGCGCGACGCGCGGCCCGCCCCTTGAGCCCCTCCTCGAGCTCCTGGCTGACCGGCTCGGTGTCGGCCGGCAGGTAGCGGCCGAGGCGGTCGGCCAGCGCGGAGGTCTCCTCGGGCACGGCCGACACCACGATCGTCAGCTCGCCGTCGTGGGCGATGAAGCCGCTGAGCTCGTCGTACAGGTCGGCTTCGTCCGGCAGCGGCGTGCTCGTCTCGAGGTCGGGCCACGGTGGCTCGTGCTCGAAGATCGCGATCGCCTTGCGTGCCGACACCATGGCTCGGGTGAGCTTCTGGGCCAGCTCGAAGAACGTCTGGATCGGGTAGATCATGAACAGCGCGTAGCCGAGGAAGCTGATCAGCTGGCCGATCGTGAGGTCGCCGTCGATGACCTCGTGGGTGCCGAGCCAGACCAGCAGCACGATGAACACGCCGGAGAAGAGCACGCCGACGGCCTCGATCGCGGCCTGCCAGATGCCGGCGGAGACGCCGGCCTGCCGCGCGAGCTGCGACTGCACGTCGTAGTTGCGACCGAAGGTCCGCTCGCCGCCGATCCCGCGCAGGATCCGCAGGCCGGCCACGATGTCGGTCGCCATCGAGGTGAGGTCGGAGTTGCGCGACCGCTCGATCTGCTGGCGTCGGTGCAGCGGCTTGAGCAACGGCAACGCCGCGGTGACCAGCACCGGCGCCGCGAGCAGGATGAGGACGCCGAGCTCGGGAGAGATGCTCAGCACGATGAACGCGACCACGAGGTAGGCCACCACCTGCGACGCGGCCCGGGAGATGATCTCGGTGAGGGCTCCGAACTCGTCGGAGTCGCTCGACGCGACGCTCAGCACCTCACCGGTCGGCGTACGCCGGGGAAGCACGTGACCCATCTGGACGACCTTGCGGGTCACCATCTTCATGGTCCCGTAGAGGCCGATCAGCCAGCTCCGGACGATCAGCGT
The DNA here is from genome assembly GCA_963812055.1 of uncultured Actinomycetota bacterium. GTDB lineage: Bacteria > Actinomycetota > Actinomycetes > Propionibacteriales > Nocardioidaceae > Nocardioides. Next base: position 166,863 of record CAWEUA010000007.1, on the reverse strand, counting down.
GTGCAGCCAGATGCCGAACACCCCGCCGATCAGGGTGACCAGGAGGAGCAGGCCGGCGTAGTAGAGCGTGCCGCTGACCGAGTGCGCGTCGACGCCGTGGTCGATGGCCTTGCCGAACAGCAGCGGGCCGACCGTGAGCGGCAGCTGCCAGAGCACCGCGAAGAGCGTGGAGAGCGCGATGACCCGCCACTGGTACTTCATGAACCACCGGAGGAACGCCGCCGGGGTGCGTGTGTCCGGCGCGGGACCCGGCGTCCGACCGGCCGCGCTGTAGAACGTGTCGATCTCCGGAGGGAAGTCGCGCATGGCCCCCCGAGCCTACGGTCGGCAGGGACCCACGAGCGACTCGTTTAGACCGACCCGCAGCGCGGTCCGCAGCGGTTCACGGCGCGTTCGGACGACGTCCTAGGGTGGCGCCATGCCCTTCTACCGGAGTGTCGGATCCGTTCCACCCAAGCGTCACACGCAGCACCGCGATCCGGAAGGTCGGCTGTACCACGAGGAGCTGATGGGGGAGGAGGGCTTCTCCTCCGACTCGTCGCTGCTGTACCACGTAGGCGTCCCGTCGGGCATCGTCGACTCCCAGGTGTGGGAGCTCCCCGACCAGAGCCGTACGCCGAACCACCCGCTCAAGCCGCGACACCTCAAGCTGCACTCGCTCTTCCCGGAGCCCGGCGAGGGCGCCGGATCCTGCCCCGTCGAGGGGCGGCGGATGGTGCTCGGCAACAACGACGTCCGCCTCAACTACGTCGTCACCGGCACCGAGCCGTCACCGCTGTACCGCAACGCCATCGGCGACGAGTGCGTGTACGTCGAGTCCGGGTCCGGCGTGGTCGAGACCGTGTTCGGTGTCGTGCCCTACCGCACCGAGGACTACGTGCTCATCCCCCGGGCGACGACCCATCGCTGGGTGCCGAGCGAGCCGAGCCGGCTCTACCCGATCGAGGCGAACTCCCACATCGCCCCGCCCAAGCGCTACCTGTCACGGTTCGGCCAGCTCCTCGAGCACGCGCCGTACTGCGAGCGTGACCTGCACGGTCCGGGCGAGACGTTCCTGGTCGACGGGACCGATGTGGAGGTGCTGGTGAAGCACCGGGTCGGCGGCCAGGTCGTCGGCACCCGGATGACCTACGACACCCATCCGTTCGACGTGGTCGGCTGGGACGGCTGTCTGTACCCCTACACGTTCAACCTCGAGGACTACATGCCGATCACCGGCAAGATCCACCAGCCGCCACCGGTGCACCAGGTCTTCGAGGGCTGGAACTTCGTGGTCTGCAACTTCCTGCCCCGCAAGGTCGACTACCACCCGCTGTCGATCCCCGTTCCCTACTACCACTCGAACGTCGACAGCGACGAGATCATGTTCTACGTCGGCGGCGACTACGAGGCGCGCAAGGGATCGGGGATCGGGCTCGGCTCGATCTCGGTCCACCCGGGCGGTTACGCCCACGGGCCGCAGCCGAGCGCGATCGAGGCGTCGCTCGGCGCCGAGAAGTTCGAGGAGACCGCGGTCATGATCGACACCTTCCAGCCGCTGGACCTGGGCGAGGCGGGGCTCGCCTGCGAGGACCCGGCGTACGCCTGGAGCTGGGCCGGCCGTCACATCGGCGACGACGGTGGGACTGGCGAGGACGGCGGGCCCGCGGTGTACTCGAACTCCTGACACCCTGGACCCAGACCCCCCACCCCCCTGGACCCCTGAGAGTGATGACCGAGATCCTGGAGCCCCGCGAGGTGCCGCTCGGCGGCCTTCGCGCCATGACCGTCCGCCGCACGCTGCCCCAGCGGCAGCGCTCGCTGATCGGCGCCTGGTGCTTCCTGGACCACTACGGGCCGGACCGCGTGGACGACACGGGCGGCATGGTCGTCTCCCCACACCCCCACATCGGCCTGCAGACCGTGAGCTGGCTGTTCGGCGGCACCATCGAGCACCGCGACAGCGTCGGTAGCCATGCGCTGGTCAAGCCCGGCGAGCTGAACCTGATGACGGCCGGGCGCGGCATCTCCCACTCCGAGGTGTCGACGGACGACGCGACCGTGCTCCACGGGGTCCAGCTCTGGGTGGCGCTGCCCGCCGCGCACCGCGACACCGAGCCGGCCTTCGCCCACTACGCCCCACCGGTCGCGCACGGCGACGGGTGGGACGCGCAGGTGTTCCTCGGCTCGATGCTCGGCAGCGAGTCGCCGGTCGAGACGTTCACGCCTTTGGTCGGGGCGGAGCTGATCCTCGACGGCGGGACCCGCCTCACGCCCGACACGGACAGTGCCTTCGAGTACGGCGTGCTCGTCGACTTCGGCCTGGCCCGGGTCAACGGCGAGGAGGTCAAGCAGAACCAGCTGGCGTACGTCGCTCCCGGTGAGCCGCTCGAGATCGAGGCCGCCGACCTCTCGCACCTCCTGGTCATCGGTGGCCGGCCCCTCGGCGAGGAGATCGTGATGTGGTGGAACTTCGTCGGCCGCGACCACGACGAGGTCGTGCAGGCGCGCGAGGACTGGATGGCCCAGATCACCGACAACAACGGCACCCTGCAGGACAGCTCGGAGATCTACGACGGACGCTTCGGCATCGTCGAGGGCGACCACCTGCCGCCGATCCCCGCCCCCGCCCTCCCCAACGCGAAGCTCAAGCCCCGCCGCTGACCCGTCGCTGGTCGAGCCCGCGAGCGCCAGCGAGCGGTGTCGAGACCCGGGGTCCGCACGCGGCGTCACTGCCTGGGGTCTCGACTCGGTCTCGCCTAGGGGCTCGACCGGCTCGACCACCGAATTGGCCTGAGTCTTCGGTGGTCGAGCCCGCGAGCGCCAGCGAGCGGTGTCGAGACCCGGGGTCCGCACGCGGCGTCACTGCCTGGGGTCTCGACGCGGTCTCGCCTAGGGGCTCGACCGGCTCGACCACCGAATTGGCCTGAGCCTTCGGTGGTCGAGCCCGCGAGCGCCAGCGAGCGGTGTCGAGACCCGGGGTCCGTACGTGGCGTCAGCGCCTGGGGTCTCGACTCGGTCTCGCCTAGGGGCTCGACCGGCTCGACCACCGAAGGTTGGCCTGAAGCCTCTTCGGTGGTCGAGCCCGCGAGCGCCAGCGAGCGGTGTCGAGACCCGGGGTCCGCACGCGACGTCACTGCCTGGGGTCTCGACTCGGTCTCGCCTAGCGGCTCGACCGGCTCGACCATCGAAGGGGGGCTCGACCGGCTCGACCACCGAAGGCGGCTCGACCGGCTCGACCACCGAAGGGGAGGGCTCGACCAGCGAACGACGTGTCGGTGGGCTCTGCCAGGATCGCGGGCATGGGACCGGTCGTCGGCGAGGACGGGGTCGCGCGCTGCCCGTGGGGCGCCAGCGATCCGGTGATGCGGGCCTACCACGACGACGAGTGGGGACGCCGGGTCGCCGGCGAGTCGGCGTACCTCGAGCGGCTGACCCTGGAGGCCTTCCAGTCCGGGCTGTCCTGGCGGACGATCCTGATGAAGCGCCCGGCGTTCCGGGTGGCCTTCCACGACTTCGACGCCGACCGCATCGCGGCGTACGACGACGCCGACGTGGCGCGGCTGATGGACGACGCGGGCATCGTCCGCAACCGGATGAAGGTGCTGGCCGCCGTCACCAACGCCAGGGCCACGGTGACCCTGCGCGAGCACGGCGGGCTGGTGGCACTGGTCGAGCAGCATCGCCCCGAGTCGTGGACACCCCCGGCCGACACCGACGACCTGGTGCCGAGCACACCGGAGTCGCTGGCACTGTCCAAGTCCCTGAAGAAGGCCGGGTTCGCCTTCGTCGGGCCGACCACGATGCACGCCCTGATGGAGGCGATCGGGCTGGTCGACGACCACCTCGTCGGCTGCCACGCCGGCGGCGCCTGACGGCTCGGTGTATCAGGGCGACGGTCCGCTGCTCTTCACTAGGGAGTGAGCCGGGTCGACGGGGGCTCGGCACATCCCTGTGGAGCGCGTCGCGCGCGCACCACTCGACGGCCGCCGGCCCCACACCGGCGGCCGTCGTTCTCTTCTCCGGCGCCGGGCAGCACGCGCGGGTTAGCCTCCCGCCATGCCTGTCCGCCCGAGGCCCCGCCAGACCGACGCATCGGTCGCCGAGTGGCGTCGCGACGACGTCCGCCGCCTGCGAATGGCGATCCTCGTCGGCTTCGCCGTCGCCTTCGGTGTCCTTGCGATCGTCGCAGCGGTTCGCGGAAGCCGGTACTACGCGCTCGAGTTCGGCCTGATCGCGCTGGCCGAGCTCGGCGTCGCCGGATGCTTCTCGGTCTGGACGAACCGGTCCCGGGTGTCCATGACCGCGAACGAGGTGGTCGACCGGCGGGGAAAGGCCGAGGTCCGCGTCCCCCTGGCCGAGATCCGGGCGGTGGTGGTCGGCGGGACCTACCGCAAGGGCTGGGCCACGTGGCTCGTCCTCGACGGTGGAGGGTCGGTGCGCCTGGGCGCGCCGGGGTTCGTCTTCTACAACCGGATGAAGGTGTACGGCGCCACCGGTACGTCGTACTGGCGCGACGTCGCCGAGTCGCCCTCGGGACGACAGGCGGTGCTGATCCATGCGGCGGCGGGCCTGGACGGTCCGACGGGCCCGGTGCTCCGTGACCACCCGCTGCGGGGTGACCTGAGTCGCTGGTGGTCGCCCAGCGGCGAGACCTCGAGCACGACGTCCCTGGTCTGACGCCGCGCGCTCCCCGATAGCCTCCGCTCCATGGCCCGCGTCCACGCCTTCGCCGACGACGCGCTGGGAAAGCTGGACGCCGTGGGCCTCGTCGCGGCCATCCGCGCTCGGCGAGTGTCGATCCCGGAGGTCGTCGACGCGGCGATCGCCCGGACCGAGCGCATCGCCGGCGACCTGAACGCGCTCGCCCTCGACCGCTTCGACGGCGCACGGAGCGATGCGGCACAACCGCCCGGTGGCTACTTCGCCGGACTCCCCACGTTCGTCAAGGACAACTCCGACCTCGCCGGTCTGCCCACGATGCACGGCACGGACGCGTTCGCACCCGTGCCGGCGAAGCGCGACGGCGACTTCGCGCGGATGCTCCTCGCCACCGGAGTGATCCCGCTGGGCAAGACCCGCCTCTCGGAGTACGGCTTCAGCCCGTCGGCGGAGCACCCGCGCCTGGGACCCGTCCGGTCACCCTGGTCCACCGATCACACCGCCGGCGCCTCGTCCGCCGGGTCGGCGGCGCTGGTCGCCGGCGGGGCCATCCCGTTCGCGCACGCGAACGACGGCGGCGGCTCCATCCGCATCCCGGCGGCGGTCAACGGGCTCGTCGGGCTGAAGCCCACGCGGGGTCGGCTCGCCCAGGACCGGATGTTCCGCCGGATGCCCGTCCGGCTGGTGGCCGACGGGGTGGTGACCCGGTCGGTGCGCGACACGGCCACCTTCTTGAGAGAGGCGGAGAAGGTCTACCGCGACCTGACGCTCGCGCCGATCGGAGACGTCACCCGTGCCTCTCGCGCGCGGAGGCGGATCGCGGTCTACACCGACGGCATCGACGTCCGGGCGACGCCCGAGGTCGAGGCACTGACCCGCGGCACGGCCGAGCTCCTCGAGTCCTTGGGCCACCACGTGGAGTGGATCGACCAACCGATCCCGGCGTCCTTCAAGGACGACTTCCTCCTCTACTGGGGCTTCCTCGCCTCGGCCATCGTCAGGTCCGGACGCCTCGAGCACGGGCGGTCGTGGGATGCCACGCGGCTCGATCGGATGACCCTCGGACTCGACCGGCATTGTCGACGGAACCTCCACCGGGTGCCGCGCGCGATCACGCGCCTGCGTCGCTACGGTCGGCTCGCCGAGAGGCTGCACGCGACGTACGACGTGGTCCTGACCCCGACGCTGGCGTGCGAGACGCCGCGCGTGGGCTGGCTCGACCCGATGGGTGAGTACGAGACGGTGATGGGCCGACTCCTCCAGTGGGTCGCCTACACGCCGTGGCACAACGCGACCGGCACCCCGGCCGTCTCGCTCCCGCTGGCGACGACGGCGGCGGGCCTGCCGCACGGCATGATGCTCGGCGCCGCCCAGGGGCAGGAGGCCATGCTGCTCGAGCTGGCCTACGAGCTCGAGGAAGCGCATCCCTGGCCACTCCTGCCGGACGCATGACATCTGCCGGGGTGGGTAACGTCCCCCGCATGCGCGCAGTCATGTACTCCTCCCTCGGCGACTCGTCGGTGCTCGAGCTGGTCGAGCGCGACCAGCCGACGCCCCACTGGGGACAGGTGCGCGTCCGGCTCGCGGTGGCCGGGGTGAACCCCACGGACTGGAAGTTCCGGGCCGGCGCCACGGCGGCGGAGATGCCCTTCGAGGAGATCTCGCCGGGTCAGGACGGCGCAGGGGTGGTCGACGAGGTCGGCAACGGCGTGTACGACGTCAAGGCCGGCGACCGCGTCTGGGTGTTCCTCGCCCAGCACGACCGTCCGCTCGGCACCGCCACCGAGTACACCGTGGTCCCGGCCGAGCGCGTCGTCCCCCTCGGCACTGCGTCGTACGACGTGGGCGCCAGCCTCGGCGTACCGGCGATGACCGCTCACCGGGCGCTGACCGTGCACGAGGACGGCCCCGACCGGCTGTCCCCGGGCGCCCTCGACGGGCGAATCGTGCTGGTGAGTGGTGGAGCCGGCGCCGTCGGCCATGCCGCGATCCAGCTCGCGGCCTGGTCTGGGGCGACCGTGATCACGACCGTGAGCAGCGACGAGAAGGCCGCTCTGGCGACGTCCGCCGGCGCCCATCACGTCGTCAACTACCGCACGGGCGACGCCGCGGCCGAGATCAAGGCGCTGGCCCCGGACGGCGTCGACCTCGTGGTCGAGGTGGCGATCATCCAGAACGCCGACCTGGTCGGTCAGGTGCTCAAGCGTCGTGGCGCCGTCTCGATCTACGCCAACACCGGCGGCACGCACGTGAATCTGCCGGTGCGCCCCTTCATGGCCCTGAACGCGCGGCTCCAGTTCATCCTGCTGTACACCGTCGGTGAGGACGCGCTCCGGGCCGCGGCCGAGGACGTCGCGGCGGCGGCCGCCGACGGAGCGCTCGAGGTCGGTGAGGAGCACGGACTGCCCCTCGTCCGCTACCCCCTCGGGGAGACCGCGGCTGCCCATGACGCCGTCGAGAACGGGGCCGTCGGAAAGGTCCTGATCGACGTCGCCGACCTCGACTGACGCACCGTCGGAACACCCTGTCCCAGGCGCCTCAGACGATTTCAGGATCGGAAGAGCGGCTGTGTATCCTTCTCGACCGTTGCCCCTTTAGCTCAGACGGCAGAGCGACTCCATGGTAAGGAGTAGGTCTACGGTTCGATTCCGTAAAGGGGCTCTGAGGTGGGGCTCCCCGCCCCTCCTGGTGGGGTAGCTCAGTCGGTTAGAGCACACGGCTCATAATCGTGGTGTCGCGGGTTCGAGTCCCGCCCCCACTACCGCGGTGGCCGGGCCCGATCCCGGTCCTCCGACCAGCAGCACGACAGAAGGACTTCCAGTGGCCAGCAAGAGCAGTGACGTTCGCCCGAAGATCACGCTCGCCTGCACCGTGTGCAAGGAGCGCAACTACATCACCAAGAAGAACCGGCGCAACGACCCCGACCGCATGGAGCTGTCGAAGTTCTGCCCGCGCTGCCGCAACCACACCGCGCACCGCGAGACCCGCTGACCCTTCCTCGACCCGCGCCCGTTCGGCCTGCCCGGGCGGGCGTCGGCCCTGTCGCGGGCGATCGTAATTCGCCCGTGCTGACATGTCGACGACCAGCCCTGGCCGGGCGCAGTTTCCGCCGACCGGCCGTACGTCGTGACCGAGGAAGGGTCCGCCGCTTTCGCCGCCGCGACCGGCGCGCCTACTCCTCAGATGGCCCCGCGCCCGCGACCTTCCCGATCGTGGTCGCCTTCGGCGCGATGCAGGCGCTGATGCAGGACCCGGACGCCGGCAGTCCAGCTGCACCACGTCGTCCACGGCCAGCAGAAGTTCGTCCACGAGCGCCCGGTCACCGTCGGCGACCGGCTCGAGCGCGACGCTCACCGTGAGCGGCCTCCGCCAGATCGCCGGCACGGACATCATCACCACCTCGAGCGCGATCACGCGACGACTCGGGTGCGTTGGTGTGCACGGCCGACGCGACCCTCGTCCACCAAGGCGGATGCGTGATGGGCGAACCAACCCCGACCACGCTCGGCGCGACGACCTACGCCGTCACCCGCGCGGCCCTGGTGGCCTATGCGGTGCCAGCGGCGACCCCAACCCGATCCATCAGGACCCTGAGGTCGCCAGGATCGTCGGCCTCCCCGACGTGATCGCGCACGGCATGTTCACCCTGGCTCTCGCGGCGCGATACGTCGACGAACAGCTCGGGGAACCAGGCCGCATCGTCGAGCTCGGCACCAAGTTCACCAAGCCCGTCGTCGTTCCCGAGGGAGGTACCGAGGTCGAGATCTCCGGCACCTGGCGCGACGGACGCACCATCGCGCTCCCCGTCACCTGTGACGGCGAGAGCGTGCTCGGCATCCGGTGGCGGTCGCTCCGTGCCTGAGCTCCTCCGCGACCACACGACGTTGCGGCTCGGCGGACCAGCACGCACCTGGCTGCGTGCCGAGACCGAGCAGGACCTGGTCGACGCGGTCCGCACCTGCGATGAGGCGGGCGAGCCCGTCCTCGTCCTGGCCGGCGGCAGCAACGTCGTCGTCGCCGACGACGGCTTCGCCGGAACGGTCGTCGAGGTCGCGACCACCGGTGTCGCGGCCGACCACGAAGGGGACGACCCGACCTGTGGCGGGGTCCTCGTGACGGTCGCCGCCGGCGAGTCCTGGGAGGCGTTCGTGGCGCACGCCGTCGACCACGGCTGGGTCGGCATCGAGGCGTTGTCCGGCATCCCCGGATCGGTCGGCGCGACGCCGATCCAGAACGTCGGCGCCTACGGCCAGGAGGTGGCGCAGACCCTCGCCTCGGTCCGGGTGTGGGACCGCACGCTGCGCGGCGTCCGCACCTTCGCCGCCGCCGACTGCGGCTTCGGCTACCGCACCAGCCGCTTCAAGGCCGACCCCGGGCGTCATGTCGTCCTCACCGTGACCTTCCAGTTCCGTCAGGGTGAGCTCGCGGCGCCGGTGACGTACGCCGAGCTGGCGGGGCTGCTCGAGGTCGAGCCGGGTGCACGGGCGCCGATGACCGACGTACGCCGCGCGGTGCTGGAGCTGCGCACCCGCAAGGGGATGGTGCTCGACGCCGCCGACCACGACACGTGGAGCGCGGGCTCGTTCTTCACCAACCCCGTCGTCAATGCCGAGACGGTGCCCGAAGGTGCGCCGGCCTGGCCGCAGCCCGACGGCCGGGTCAAGACGAGCGCCGCCTGGCTGATCGAGCGGGCCGGCTTCGGCAAGGGCTACGGCGCCGGTCCCGCTCGCGTCTCGACCAAGCACACGCTGGCGCTGACCAACCGCGGGGACGCGACCACGGCCGAGGTCCTCGCCCTGGCGCGTGAGCTCCGCGACGGCGTGGAGAGTCGCTTCGGCATCCGCCTGGTCAACGAGCCGGTGCTGGTCGGCGTCGAGCTGTAGCTAGCCGTTCAGACCGGTGGGGTTCGGCGTCACCGGCGTCGGGTCCGACGTGCTGACCGCGACCGCCAGCACGATCAACCCGACGATGGCCAGGATGATCAGGCCCAGGATCACGGTGCCGATGATGCCCATGATCTTGCCCGACTGGGCCTTGTCCCGGCCGCCGTAACGTCCGGGCGTGCCGTCGATGTCACGGACGGCCTTGGCTCCCACGATCCAGGCGGCGGGCGAGAGCAGGAGCGTGATGCCGCCGCAGAGCAGCAGGCCGACGAGGCCGACGATGCCGAGCACCATGGCCGTGGTCGCGGACGGGTGGTCCGGCAGCATGCCCCCGGCGTACGCCGGGTTGTACGGCGAGCCGTACGGGCTCTGCGGTGGCGCGTACTCCTGGGGCGGCGGGTAGGGGTTGGGCGGCGGTGCGTACGGCTGCCCGCCGTAGGGGTTCTGCTGCTGGGCGTAGGGGTTCTGCGGGGGCGGGCCACCCTGGCCCGCGGGCGGGCCGTACGCGGGCATCGAGGGTGGCATCGGCCCCGGTGTCGACGCTGAGGGCGGCGGCGCGATCGGCGTGGGAGTCGGCGGCGGGTTCGACGAGAGCCCCGAGAGCGGCTGCGTCTCGTCGCTGACACCCTTCTGCGGCTGCTCGCCGGGTGCGACGTCGTCGTCCGACGGGGCGCCGGCGTCCTTCGGGCGCCAGAGGTCGTCGTCGCTCATGGCCTCATCGTGGCAGACCCGGGCTCCTGGGCCAGCCACTCGGACACGTCCTCGAGCAGTGCCGTCTTGGTCTCCTCCGGCGCGCAGGACGCGCGCACCGACATCGCGGCGAGCTCGGCCAGCGTCTCGTCGGAGAGCTCGTGGGCGGCGCGCATCGTGGCGTACTGCGCGGCCAGCCGCGAGCCGAACAGCAGGGGGTCGTCGGCACCGAGGGACACGGTCACGCCGGCCGCCAGGAGCTCGGGAAGTGGCACCGAGGTGAGGTCGGAGTACACCCCGAGGGCGACGTTCGAGACCGGGCAGATCTCGAGCGCGATGCCGCGCTCGGCGATCTCGGCCAGGAGCGCGGGCTCCTCGACCGCGCGGACGCCGTGCCCGAGGCGGTGCGCGTGCAGCGACGCGACGCAGGTGCGGACGGACGCGGGTCCGAGCAGCTCGCCACCGTGGGGCACGAGCCGCAGTCCGGCCCGTTCGGCGATGGCGAACGCCGGGGCGAAGTCGGTGGTGACTCCCCGCCGCTCGTCGTTGGAGAGGCCGAAGCCGACGACACCTCGACCGGCGTACTGGGCCGCGAGGCGGGCGAGGGCCCGCGCGTCGAGAGGGTGACGCGTGCGGTTGGCCGCGATGACGACGGCCATCCCCAGACCGGTCTCCGCCGAGGTCTCACGGACGGCGTCGAGGACGAGGTCGGTGAAGGATGTGATGCCGCCGAACTTGGCGGCGTACCCCGAGGGATCGACCTGGATCTCCAACCACCGGCCGCCGTCGTGCAGGTCGTCCTCCGCGGCCTCGCGCACGAGCCGGCGTACGTCGTCCTCGGTGCGCAGGACCGACCGTGCGACGTCGTAGAGCCGCTGGAACCGGAACCAGCCCTTCTCGTCGGCCGCCGAGAGCTGGGGCGGCCACTCGCTGACCAGGGAGTCGGGGAGGGAGATGCCGTCGCGCTCGGCCAGCTCGAGCAGCGTCGGGTGTCGCATCGACCCGGTGAAGTGCAGATGGAGATGAGCCTTCGGCAAGGTCGTCAGCGACCGCCGCCCGACGCCCTGCTCCACCTCGCGCGTGACGCGCTGGTCGTGGTGACCGGGTTCGGGCACCTCAGGCGAAGAGCTTCTGCAGCCGGGTGATCCCCTCGACCAGGTCGTCGTCGCCGAGGGCGTAGGAGAGGCGGAGGTAGCCCGGTGTGCCGAACGCCTCGCCCGGCACGACCGCCACCTCGACCTGCTCGAGGATGTACCCGGCCAGGTCGGCCGAGCTGTCGATGACCTGCCCGTCGTACTCCCGGCCGAGCAGCCCCTTGACGGACGGATAGGCGTAGAACGCCCCCTCCGGCATCGGGCAGAGGACGCCGTCGATCTCGTTCAGCATCGACACGATGGTCTTCCGGCGCCGGTCGAAGGCGGCCTTCATCTCGTCCACGGCCGAGAGGTCGCCGGTCACGGCGGCGAGCGCGGCGCGCTGGGAGACGTTGGCGACGTTGGAGGTCGCGTGGGACTGCAGGTTCGCGGCCGCGGCGGCGAGGTCCGGCGGCGCGATCAGCCAGCCGACGCGCCAGCCGGTCATCGCGTAGGTCTTCGCGACCCCGTTGACGACCACGGTGTGGTCGGCGAGGAAGGGGCAGATCACGGGCATCGAGCCGGTGTCGACGTCGTCGTACACCAGGTGCTCGTAGATCTCGTCGGTGAGCACCCAGAGGTCGTGGTCCTCGACCCACTGGCCGATCGCCCGGATCTCCTCCGACGTGTAGACCGCGCCGGTCGGGTTGGACGGCGAGACGAACAACAGCACCTTGGTGCGGGCGGTCCGAGCCGCCTCGAGCTGCTCGACGGTGACCTTGTACTCCTGGGTCTCGTCGGCCACGACCGGGACGGCAACGCCGCCGGCGAGCTGGATGGCCTCGGGGTACGTCGTCCAGTACGGCGCGGGCACGATCACCTCGTCGCCCGGGTCGAGCATCGTCGCGAACGCCTCGTAGATGGCCTGCTTGCCGCCGTTGGTGACCACGATCTGGGCGGGGGAGACCTCCAGCCCGCTGTCGCGCCGGGTCTTCTCGGCGATCGCCTGCTTGAGCTCCGGGAGCCCTCCGGCCGGGGTGTAGCGGTGGTTCTTCGGGTCGCGGCAGGCCTCGACCGCCGCGTCCACGACGTACGCCGGAGTCGGGAAGTCGGGTTCGCCCGCGCCGAAGCCGATCACCGGCCGGCCCTCGGCCTTGAGCGCCTTGGCCTTCGCATCCACCTTGAGCGTGGCGGACTCGGCGATGGCGCCGATGCGTCCGGACACGCGACGCTCGCGCGGGGTGCTGGCGGCAGGGGCCTCGGTCATGGGCCCATCGTAGGGGCGCCCGACCCGCCCGTCAGATTCGATATCGGGTCCCGTTCCCGGGCGTTTGGACTCACCCTCGGTACGACCCGTAGACTCGGACTTCGGTGGATCTTCCCCATGCTTTGGCATGCCCGCGTTCGGATCGACAGAGGTCGACCCTGGCGTAGGGGAGAACCGAAGGGCACTAGCTCAACTGGCAGAGCATCGGTCTCCAAAACCGAAGGTTGGGGGTTCAAGTCCCTCGTGCCCTGCGCGAAGCGAACAGCCCGTGAAGATGGACAGAGGCCGGCCACCAGGGTCGGCCGCAGGAAACCAGGAAGAGGTGGCCCACGTGTCGGGAGGCAACGCCGTCCGGTCGCGTGACAAGCGCAACGAGCGCACCGGCCCCGCCTTGTTCGTGCGGCAGGTGGCCGCCGAGCTGCGCAAGGTGGTCTGGCCGACGCAGCAGCAGCTGATCACCTACTTCTTCGTGGTCATGGCATTCGTCGTCTTCATGATGGCGCTGGTGGCGGGTCTCGACCTGATCATCGGCAAGATCGTCTTCTGGCTGTTCAACGGCAATTCCTCAAGCTGAGGTTGGGAGCAGGAAACGTGTCGCAGCAGGACATCGAGCAGGACAGCGCCGTGGAGGAGGTCTCCGCGCCGGTCGAGAGCCCGGCGGACGAGGAGTCCCCCGAGGCGCCGGCCGCGCCCACCTCCGAGGCCGACGAGGCCCCGGCCGAGGCTGGCGACGAGGTCGCCGAGGCATCCGCTGAGGCGGGTGTCGAGGTCGACGAGCCCGTGCCCGCCGACCCGGTCGCCGAGGCCGAGGTCGCCGACGAGCCCGTGGACGAGCTCCCCGAGGCCGACGCCGAGGCTCCCGTCGCGGAGGCCGGCGCCGACGAGGAGTCGGCCGAGGTCACCGTCGGGGACGCGGAGGACAACGCAGAGGACGCCGCCGAGGACGCCGCCGAGGACGCCGCCGAGGACGAGGACGTCGAGGACCCGCTCGAGGAGTTCCGCCGCGAGCTGTGGGCCAAGCCCGGCGAGTGGTACGTCGTCCACACGTACTACGGCATGGAGAACCGCGTCCGGCAGAACCTCGAGAACCGCATCGTCTCCCTCAACATGGAGGACTACATCCACGAGATCGTGGTCCCCACCGAGGAGGTCGCGGAGATCAAGAACGGCCAGCGCAAGATGGTCAAGCGCACCGTTCTTCCCGGGTACGTCCTGGTCCGGATGGACCTCACCGACGAGTCCTGGGCCGCGGTGCGGCACACGCCCTCGGTCACCGGTTTCGTGGGCCAGGCCCACCAGCCGGTCCCGCTGAGCATGTCCGAGGTCGAGAACATGCTCGCTCCGACCGTCATCGCGGCTGCCGAGGCGCCGGCCGGCGGGGGCGCGGCGGGTGGTGGCTCCGCGACCACCTCGAAGAAGCCGGTCGAGGTGGCCGACTTCAGCGAGGGCGACTCCGTGATGGTGGTCGACGGTCCGTTCGCCACGCTCCACGCGACGATCACCGAGATCAACGCCGAGTCCCAGCGGGTCAAGGCACTGGTCGAGATCTTCGGCCGGGAGACCCCGGTCGAGCTGAGCTTCTCTCAGATTCAGCGCGTCTGAGTCTCGGGCGGAGCCCGAGGCTCAGAACCGCGCGAGGTCGAGCGAGCACCGCGACTGAGGGACGAAGTCGCGACGTGCGGGTCGAGACCCGGTGACGGCGAGACCCGGTGACGGTGCCTGGGGCCAGGAGCCAGGGCCTCGACAAGCTCGACCGCCGGGCCGGAGTTCAACCACCGGCGGAGGTCGGATTAGGAATCCGACCGAAGAATGACCAGAATGGTCCGGTTGCCCAGCACGTCCGGGTGACCGCGACAACCAGGTGGCAGAGCCGGTCCGGCTCGTGACGACCACGACGTACAACCCAGAAGGACACCAGAGGAATGCCTCCCAAGAAGAAGATCGCCGCGCTGGTCAAGGTCCAGCTGCAGGCGGGCGCTGCGACTCCGGCTCCGCCGGTCGGTACCGCGCTCGGTCCCCACGGCGTCAACATCATGGACTTCTGCAAGGCGTACAACGCCCAGACGGAGTCGATGCGCGGCAACGTGATCCCGGTCGAGATCACCATCTACGAGGACCGGTCGTTCACCTTCATCACGAAGACGCCGCCGGCCGCCGAGCTGATCAAGAAGGCCGCCGGCCTGCAGAAGGGCTCCGGCGTACCGCACAAGGAGAAGGTCGGTCGGCTGACCAAGGACCAGGTCCGCGAGATCGCGCAGACCAAGATGCCCGACCTCAACGCCAACGACGTCGAGGCCGCGATGAAGATCGTCGAGGGCACCGCCCGCTCGATGGGCGTCACCACCGACTGACCGCGTAGGCGGCGTACGCCGGTCGAGGAGGTCGCTCTGCGACCGTCACGAGACCAGCGGACGATGCACCTCAACCCGTGGCAGGGCCGCGCTGGCCCGACGACCACACTTTCCGAAAGTAGGAACACCATGCAGCGCAGCAAGACCTACCGCGCCGCGGCCGACACGTTCGACCGCGACGAGCTCCACTCGCCGTACGCCGCGATCAAGATCGCCAAGGACACCAGCAAGAAGAAGTTCGACGAGAC
Organism: uncultured Actinomycetota bacterium; assembly: GCA_963812055.1. Taxonomy (GTDB): domain Bacteria; phylum Actinomycetota; class Actinomycetes; order Propionibacteriales; family Nocardioidaceae; genus Nocardioides. The sequence goes on along the minus strand of CAWEUA010000007.1, from coordinate 151,710 downwards.
CGTCGACGTCGTGATGCGCCTCGGGGTCGACCCCCGCAAGGCGGACCAGATGGTGCGCGGCACCGTCAACCTCCCGCACGGCACCGGCAAGACGGCCCGCGTGCTGGTGTTCGCGAACGCCGAGAAGGCCGATGCCGCCCGTGAGGCCGGCGCCGACATCGTCGGCGGCGACGAGCTCATCGACAAGGTGAACGGCGGCTGGCTCGACTTCGACGCCGTCGTCGCGACCCCCGACATGATGGGCAAGGTCGGCCGCCTCGGCCGCGTGCTCGGCCCCCGCGGCCTGATGCCGAACCCGAAGACCGGCACGGTGACCCCGGACGTCGCGAAGGCGGTCTCGGACATCAAGGGCGGCAAGATCGAGTTCCGGGTCGACCGCCACGCGAACCTGCACTTCATCATCGGCAAGGCGTCGTTCTCGGAGCAGCAGCTGGCGGAGAACTACGCCGCCGCGCTCGAGGAGGTGCTGCGGCTCAAGCCGAGCAGCTCCAAGGGTCGCTACCTCCGCAAGGTCACCGTCTCCACGACGATGGGCCCCGGCGTCCAGGTCGACCCGAACCGCACCCGCAACGTGACCTCCGACGAGGCCTGACCAGGGCAAACGTCAGAAGGGGCCGGTCACCGTGTGGTGACCGGCCCCTTCTGCTGTCTGTGGGCGTGATCCGAAAGAACCAGGTGCCTATTCGACGTAGACGCGTTCGTCGACCAGCTTCTCGGTGACGACGTTGCCGCTCGGGTCGAAGCGACCCTGGTCGAAGCGCTTCTTGAACTCGATCTCGGCGCCGCCGCTGCCGGAGCGGTTCTTCTCGACGGTGACCACCGACCAGTCCTTGAAGTGCTCGGCGTTGGCGCCGCCGTACATCAGGTGGTGGCGGGCGACGATGTCGGACTTGGTGCCGAGGATCAGCACGACGTCGGGCTCGTAGGACAGGGCGGTCGAACCGCGCATGTGGCGGGTCCGCATGCGGGCGCCGGGCTCGAGGCCGTCGTGGTCCATCGCGGCGACGGCGAAGACCGGGGCGTCGAACTCGATGGCGACGTCCTTCAGCTGCTCGGTGACCCGGGTGATGCGCTCTTCCTCACCGAGCTCGGAGAGCGGCATGGCGACCTTCTGCAGGTAGTCAACGACGATCAGCGGGGACTCGCCGGTGCTGCCCATGACCTTCTTGATCGTGTCGTTGATCTCGGTGATGTCGGTGTGGGTCGCCGTGGAGCGGTGCACGACCAGGCGGTCGGCGTACTCGCTGACGTTGACCAGGGCCTGGGTGCCGATGCCGTTCGTCGTGGCAGCCATCCGCTCGAGGAGGCCGCCGGCGCCGCCGTTCGTGCCCTCGAAGATGGCCCGGACCTCACTGAGGCTGGGGGCTTCGTAGGCGTCGATCTCGCCGCCCTCCATGGCGACGAGCCGCTGCGTCAGTGCGTCGGCCTCGAGCTCGTAGGAGAAGAACACGGCCGAGCGGCCGGTCTTCACCGCGGCCCGGGCGGCCTGAAGGGCGAACATCGTCTTGCCCTGGCCCTGCGGGCCGGCAATGAGGTTCAGGGTTCCTGAGCGGAAGCCGCCGCCGATCGCTTCGTCCAGAAGGGGGAAGCCGGTGGGCCACAGTCGGACTCCGCCGTCAGGGCTGCGGAGGCGGCTGTCGGCACGCTCGAGGACGGCCGACAGCGACGTCAACTTGTAGTCCATGGGGAAGATTGGAGCATGGATCGACCCGGTCCGGTAAAGATCCCGGAAAAGACAGCACGTCTGGATCAGACCACCTGGCCCGTTCGGCCCAGTCGCGTCATAGATGTCGAGGAAGTCCGTCTCGATGCGATGGACCGTACCTCCAGGTCGTCGCGATCGGAGGCATCTTCGGCCCGAATTTACCGATTTTCCGCATCACGATCGCGTGCTGCCCCGTCCGCCGCGCACGGCAGATCGGCCGGTGATTTGGAGAGGCGCGCGGCCACCCCGTAGCCTGACTCACCGTAACCAGAGACCGCCGGTCGTCGTACCTGCCCCGCAGGTGTGATGGAAGGTTCCGCGAAGCGGACGACCCGCGCAGGTGACAGAGCGGCACCCAGGCCCACGGCCGACGGTGCGGACCACGCCCTGGGCCCTGTGCCCGGGGCGTTCGTGTTTCTCGGAGCTCTCGCCGGGGTCTCGCCCATCGGAAGGAGACCCATGGCGCGGGCAGAGAAGCAGGCCGCCGTCGCGGAGATCGTCGACTCGTTCAACGATGCCGCCGGCGCTGTGCTGACCGAGTACCGCGGGCTCACCGTGAAGCAGCTGCAGGAACTGCGGCGCTCCCTCGGTGAGAACGCCAACTACGCCGTGGTCAAGAACACGCTGGCCAAGCTCGCCGCGAAGGATGCGGGGATCGAAGGCTTCGACGACCTCCTGTCCGGTCCGACCGCGATCGCCTTCATCAAGGGTGACGTCGTCGAGGCCGCCAAGGGTCTGCGTGACTTTGCCAAGGCGAACCCCACCCTGGTCATCAAGGGTGGTGTCCTCGACGGCAAGCCCCTCGACGCCAAGGAGGTCGCCAAGCTGGCCGACCTCGAGTCGCGTGAGGTGCTATTGGGCAAGCTGGCAGGCGCGATGCTCGCGTCGCTCAGCCAGGCCGTCTACCTGCTCAACGCCCCGATCGCCCAGGCCGCCCGGCTCGCCGGTGCGCTCCAGGCGAAGCGGGCAGAAGAAGAGCAGGACTCCACTGACCTCGCAGGTGGGACCTCCCAGGAATCAAGCACTGGGCCGGTCGCCGCCGAGGAGGCCGAGGCCGCACCCGTGGCCGACGCCCCCGCCGACGAGGTGACCGAGGCTCCCGCCGACGAGGCCACCGAGGACCCGGCTCCCGCCGAGTCCGAGGCTGCCGAGGACGCGGAGGCCACCGCCGCCTCTGACGAGAGCGACACCACGGAGGCCTGAGCGCCGCCGTACCCACCTGAAGAGAACCCGGGCCGGTCCGTCAGGACACGGCTCACGAGAACGGAAGGAAACGTCATCATGGCGAAGCTCAGCACCGACGAGCTGCTCGACGCGTTCAAGGAGATGACGCTCATCGAGCTCAGCGAGTTCGTGAAGCAGTTCGAGGACACCTTCGGCGTCACCGCGGCCGCTCCGGTCGCCGCGGTTGCCGCGCCCGCTGCCGGCGGTGCCGCTGGCGGCGACGCTGCCGAGGCCGCCGGCGAGCAGGAGGAGTTCGACGTCATCCTGGAGTCGGCCGGCGACAAGAAGATCAACGTGATCAAGGAGGTGCGCGCCCTGACCTCCCTCGGCCTGAAGGAGGCCAAGGACCTGGTCGAGGCCGCCCCGAAGCCGGTTCTCGAGCACGTCGCGAAGGACGCCGCCGAGAAGGCCAAGGACGCCCTCGAGGGCGCCGGCGCCTCCGTCACCCTCAAGTGACGACTGCCTGACCGCACGACACGAGGTGGGTGCTCCCGTGAGGGGGCACCCACCTTCGTCATTTCCGGTGGCGACGCTCTACCGGCCGAGAAGCCCCGCGTAACCTCTCGGCGCCCCGTCCGTTGACCCCAGGTAGCACGGCCGCGAGCCCCGCGTGGTCGGCGACTCCTGGGAGGGCAGCAGACCCATGGGCGTGGAGATCCAGATCGAGGGTCTGACCAAGTCCTTCGGCAACCAGCTCATCTGGGGGGACGTGTCTCTGACGGTCCCCGCCGGAGAGATCTGCGTGATGCTCGGGCCCTCCGGCACCGGCAAGTCGGTGCTGCTCAAGACCCTGATCGGCCTGCTCAAGCCCGACCGCGGCAGCGTGGTGATCGAGGGCGTCGACATCACGACGTGCCCCGAGCGACAGCTCTACGAGGTCCGCAAGCTGTTCGGCGTGCTGTTCCAGGACGGCGCGATGTTCGGCTCGATGAACCTCTACGACAACGTCGCCTTCCCGCTGCGTGAGCACACCCGCAAGTCCGAGTCCGAGATCCGCTCCGTCGTGATGGAGAAGATGGACCTCGTCGGGCTGCTCGGCGCCGAGGACAAGCTGCCCGGCGAGATCTCCGGCGGCATGCGCAAGCGCGCCGGCCTGGCTCGTGCGCTGGTGCTCGAGCCCGAGATCGTGCTGTTCGACGAGCCGGACTCCGGACTCGACCCCGTGCGTACGTCGTTCCTCAACCAGCTGATCGTCGACCTCAACGCCCAGATCGACGCGACCTTCCTGATCGTCACCCACGACATCAACACCGCCCGCACCGTGCCGGACAACATCGGGCTGCTCTACCACCGCCACCTGGCGATGTTCGGTCCGCGCGAGATGCTCCTCTCGTCCGAGGAGCCTGTCGTCCGCCAGTTCCTCAACGCCCAGACCATCGGCCCGATCGGCATGTCCGAGGAGAAGGACGCCGACGAGCTCGAGGCCGAGAAGGAGCGCGGCGTGGAGCTGCCGCCCCTCCCGCCGATCCCGCTCCAGCTCGAGCCGTCGAACGGCATCCCGCGTCGCAGCCAGCGGCCGCCGGGCGAGTGGTGCCGCGAGAACGGCGTCACGCCGCCGGAGGGCTCCTTCGACGAGAACATGACGATGAGCACGGGTCGGTGACATGGCCGACCTGACCGCTTCACGCGTGCTCGCCCCCATCGGTACGGCGGGCAAGCTCTTCGCGTTCGGCCTCGACGTGGGCCGCGGGCTCTTCCGGCGTCCGTTCCAGTTCCGCGAGTTCGTCCAGCAGGCCTGGTTCATCGCCTCGGTCACGATCATCCCGACCGCCCTCGTCGCGATCCCGTTCGGCGCGGTCATCGCCCTGCAGGTCGGCGGGCTGATCAAGCAGTTCGGCGCCCAGTCGTTCACCGGCTCCGCGTCCGTCCTGGCCGTCGTCCGCGAGGCGGGGCCGATCGCCACCTCGCTGCTGATCGCCGGCGCGGGCGGATCCGCCATCGCCGCCGACCTCGGCGCCCGCAAGATCCGCGAGGAGCTCGACGCGATGATGGTGCTCGGCATCGACCCGATCCAGCGCCTCGTCGTCCCGCGCGTGCTCGCGTGCATGCTGGTCGCGGTCTTCCTCAACGGACTCGTCAGCGTCGTGGGCGTCGCCGGCGGCTACGTCTTCAACGTCGTCCTGCAAGGAGGTACCCCCGGCGCCTACATCGCCAGCTTCACAGCCCTGGCGCAGCTGCCCGATCTCTACCAAGGCATGGCCAAGGCCCTGGTGTTCGGCCTGATCGCGGCGATCGTCGCGTCGTACAAGGGCATGAACGCCGGCGGTGGTCCCAAGGGCGTCGGCGACGCGGTCAACGAGTCGGTCGTCGTCACCTTCATGCTCCTGTTCGTCGTCAACTTCGTGATGAGCGCGCTGTACTTCCAGCTCGTCCCGCCGAAGACGGGTTGAGCCCCATGGCCAACATCAAGGCGGTCTACGAGAAGCCACTGCGCACCCTGGACGACCTGGGCGGTGAGCTCGCGTTCTACCTGCGCGCCCTCGCCTGGACCCCGAAGACCGTGGTCCGCTACCAGAAGGAGATCCTCCGGATCCTGGCCGAGGTCACGCTCGGCTCCGGCGCCCTGGCGGTGATCGGCGGCACGGTGGGGGTCATCACCGCGATGTGCTTCTTCACCGGCACCGAGGTCGGGCTCCAGGGGTACGCCGCGCTCAACCAGATCGGCACGGCCGCGTTCTCCGGCTTCGTGTCGGCGTACTTCAACACCCGTGAGATCGCGCCGCTCGTCGCGGGCATCGCCCTGGCCGCGACCGTCGGCTGCGGCTTCACCGCCCAGCTCGGCGCCATGCGCATCTCCGAGGAGGTCGACGCGCTCGAGGTGATGGCGGTGCCCTCACTGCCGTTCCTGGTCAGCACCCGCGTCGTCGGGGGCCTGATCGCGATCATCCCGTTGTACGTCGTGGGGTTGCTGTCGTCGTACTTCGCGACACGGCTGACCGTCACCCAGTTCTTCGGGCAGTCCACGGGCACCTACGACTACTACTTCAAGACGTTCCTGCCACCCGAGGACGTGCTCTGGTCCTTCGGCAAGGTGCTGGTGTTCGCGGTGACGGTGATCCTCATCCACTGCTACTACGGCTACAACGCCTCCGGGGGCCCGGCGGGTGTGGGGATCGCGGTGGGCAAGGCCGTCCGCACCAGCATCGTCGCGATCAACGTCATCGACCTCTTCCTCTCGATGGCGATCTGGGGCGCGTCCACGACCGTGAGGCTGGCGGGCTGATGGGCGCCGCGCTGAAGCTCAAGGCGCTGGGCATCCTGTTCCTGGCGCTGCTGCTCGCCGGGGTCTGGCTGACCTACGGCATCTTCACCCAGAAGTTCACGCACTTCGACGAGGTCACCCTCGACGCGTCGACCATCGGGCTGCAGATGCCCGACCACGCTGATGTGAAGATCCGCGGCGTCATCGTCGGCGAGGTGCTCGGCTTCAGCGCGACCGACGAGGGCGCCCGGGTGCACCTCGGCATCTTCCCGAGCCAGCTGCACACCATCCCGAGCAACGTCACCGGCGCGATCGTGCCCAAGACGCTCTTCGGCGAGAAGTACGTCTCGCTCGTCATCCCGCACGACGACCCGTCACCCACCGCGCTCCGGCCCGGCGCGACGATCCCGCACACGGAGGTGCCGGTCGAGGTCCAGAAGGTGCTCGCCGACCTCTACCCGTTGCTGCGCACGGTGCAGCCCGCCGACATCAACCTGACCCTCAACGCCATCTCGACGGCGCTCGAGGGACGCGGGGAGGCGCTCGGCCGCGACCTGGTGACCGTGGATCGCTACCTCAAGCGGGTCAACCCGCAGATCCCGCAGATCGTCGAGGACCTCCGGCTGACCACGAAGGTGGCGAACACCTACGCCGACGTCGTGCCGTCGATCGCGCAGATCCTCGACAACACGATCATCACCACCGGAACCCTCCAGGACCGCCACCAGCAGCTGCAGGCGCTGTTCACCGACGTGTCGTCGTTCTCCGACACCGCGCACGACTTCCTCCGGCAGAACGGCGACAACATCATCCGGCTCGGCCAGGTCAGCCGGCCGCAGGCCCAGATGCTCGCTCGCTACGCGCCGGAGTACCCGTGCCTGCTCGGCGGGCTCGTGGGCGCGGGCAAGCGCGAGGCGCAGGCGTTCCGCGGCTTCACCCTCCACATCGTGCTCGAGACGCTGCCGCACCAGCCGCGCGGCTACACCGCCGCCGACCAGCCGGTGTACGCCGACAACCGCGGCCCGAACTGCCTCCACCTCCCGAACCCGCCCTGGAGCCAGAGCAACCCGGTGCGGCACCAGCCGAACTTCAAGGACGGCATCGACTCACCGACGGGCAAGGGCACCGACCGCGTCGCGCCGTCGTACTTCACCCGCGGCAGCGGGTACGCCGGCGGGTCGGCGGAGGCGGGGCTGCTGAAGAGCCTGCTCGGTCCCTCGCTCGGGATGTCACCCGACCAGGTGCCCGACCTCGGCGTCCTCCTGGTGGGTCCGATGGCACGCGGGGCGCGGGTGACGCTCCGATGAGCCTCCAGCTGACCCGTTCCCGCACCGAGACCGCCGGCGCCCGCTCCCGCCCGCGCACGGGCTCGCGCCACCTCGACGGCAAGACGATCGCCGCCCTGGTCAAGCTGCTGACCTTCATGGTGGTCACCGCCCTGGCCACCAGCGTGCTGGCGATCATCATCGGCAACATCAGCTTCGGCTCGACCAAGACCTACCGGGCGGAGTTCGTCGACGCCACCGGACTGGTGAAAGGCGACGACGTCCGGATCGCCGGCGTGAAGGTCGGGTCGGTCAAGGGCATCTCGATCGTCGACCGCACCAAGGCGATGGTGACCTTCGACGTACAGAGCAACACCGCGCTGATGAGGTCGACCCACGCCGACATCCGCTACCGCAACCTCGTCGGCCAGCGCTACGTCGCCCTCACCAACGAGATCGGCAGCACCGGCGTCCTCGACGCCGGCTCGACGATCCCGGTCTCCCACACGTCGCCGGCGCTGGACCTGACCGTGCTCTTCAACGGGTTCAAGCCGCTGTTCCAGGCCCTGTCGCCGTCCGACGTCAACGAGCTCTCCTACGAGATCATCCAGGTCTTCCAGGGCCAGGGCGGCACGCTGAACGGGATGCTCGCCCACACGGCGTCCATCACCCAGACGCTGGCGAACCGCGACCAGGTCATCGGGCAGCTGATCACCAACCTGAACTCCGTGCTCGACCACGTGGGACAGCGCAACCGCCAGCTCAACGAGCTGATCACGACGTTCCAGCACTTCGTCGGCGGCCTGAAGAAGGACCGCGGCGCGATCCTCGGGTCGCTCGACCAGATCTCGCACCTCTCGGTCCAGACCGCCGACCTGGTCTCGGGCATCCGGGCGCCGTTCGTCTCCGACATCCATCACCTGCGCGGCTTCGCGGCCAACCTCGACCGCGGCCGTCCCGAGATCGACCGCGCGCTCCAGGTGCTCCCGATCAAGCTCAACAAGATCGGCCGCACCGCGATCTACGGCTCGTGGTTCAACTTCTACCTCTGCAAGTTCTCCGGCCAGATCCGAGTCGGCAAGAACGCGATCCCCGTCAAGTACAAGACCGGCTCGAGCAGGTGCAACCTCGGATGAACCACCCCATGACGTTCTCCGTCTCCTCCGCTGCGCTCCCCCGCCGGACAACGCCCTGGGGACCCCGATGAGCACCCCTTTCAGAGAGCGCAACCCGGTGGTGGTCGGGGCGGTCAGCCTCGTCGTCGTCCTCGGGCTGATGCTCCTCGCCTTCAACGCCGACAAGCTGCCGATCATCGGCGGCGGCACCACCTACTACGCCGACTTCAGCGAGGCCGGCGGCCTCAAGGCGAACGACGAGGTGCGCATCGCCGGCGTCCGCGTGGGCAAGGTCGACTCGGTGTCCCTGGACGGCGACCAGGTCAAGGTCGCCTTCCGCATCGACAGCGGTGCCGACTTCGGCACGGACACGCGGGCCGCGATCAAGGTGAAGACCCTGCTCGGCGCGATGTACCTCTCCCTCGAGCCGGCCGGTTCCGGGCAGCTGCCGAAGGGCAGCGAGATCCCGGTCTCGCGCACGACCTCGCCGTACGACGTGGTGCAGGCGTTCTCGGGCCTCGCCCACACCTCGGAGCGGATCGACACGCACCAGCTGGCGCGCAGCCTGACCACGATCGCCGACCTGACCCGCCACACGCCGAAGAACTTCCGCAAGGCGCTGTCGGGTGTCTCGGCGCTGTCCAGCAACCTGGCGGCCCGCAACGAGCAGATCGGCACGCTGCTGCAGAACCTGCACAGCGTGACCACCACGCTGAACGCCCGCGACCAGGACATCGTCGGGCTGATGCGCGACTCGTCGGTCCTGTTCCAGGCGCTGGTGAAGCGGCGGCAGGCCGTGCACGACCTGCTGCGCTCGACCTCCCAGCTCTCGCTGGAGCTGACCAAGCTGGTGAAGCAGAGCCGGGGCGACCTGAAGCCGGCCCTGACGCACCTGAGCTCCGTCGTCGACGTGCTCGAGAAGAACTCCGACAACATCGACCAGAGCATCCGGTTGCTGGGGCCGTTCTACCGGGTCTTCGCCAACACCCTCGGCGGCGGGCCGTGGTTCGACACCTACATCCAGAACATCCCGCCGGTCCCGCAGGTGGGTGGCTGAGATGAACCTCCTGACGAGGATCCTGGTCCCGGTCGTCGTGCTCGCGCTGGCGGTCACGGCGCTGGTCGCGTTCGTGTTCGGTGGCGGGCACCAGAAGACGCTGACGGCCGACTTCCCGCGCACCGTGTCGCTGTACGAGGGCAGCGATGTGCGCGTGCTCGGCGTACCCGTCGGCAAGGTCGACTCGGTGACCCCGTCGGGCACCCAGGTCGTGGTGACGATGCACTACGACGCCGACGTCCACCTCCCGGCGAACGCGAAGGCCGTCATCATCTCGCCCTCGATCGTCGGAGACCGGTTCGTGCAGCTGACCCCGGCGTACTCCGGCGGGCAGACGCTGGCCGACGGTGCGACCCTGGACCAGGACCACACGGCGGTGCCGCTCGAGCTCGACCAGATCTACTCCAGCCTCGACGACCTGACGGTGGCCCTCGGCCCGAACGGCGCGAACCAGAAGGGCGCCCTGACCGACCTGCTCGACACCACCGCAGCGAACTTCGGTGGGCAGGGCAAGAAGTTCCACCGGACGATCGAGAACTTCGGGAAGCTCAGCGGCACCCTCGCCGACAACAAGGACCAGCTGTTCGGGTCGGTGCGGCAGCTCGAGGGGTTCGTCCGGACCCTCGCCCGCAACGACCACACCGTCCGCACGTTCAACCGCACCCTGGCGCAGGTCTCCGGCATGTTGAAGGGCGAGCGCGGTGACCTCGCGGCCTCGCTGCACAACCTCGGCATCGCGATGCGACAGGTGTCCGGCTTCGTCCGCGACAACCGCGAGGTCCTCGGCAAGAACATCGCCGGGCTCGACGACATCACCCAGATCCTGGTCAAGCAGCGCGCAGCGTTGGGCGAGACGCTGCGCAACGCACCGCTCGCCCTGAACAACCTCGCCCTGACCTACAACCCCCAGGCCGGCACGCTCGACACCCGCGCCAACCTCGGCGAGATCGGGAACCAGATCACCTCCGACCCGGCGACGTTCCTCTGCGGCATCCTCGACCAGGCCAACACGGGTGGTCAGGCGTGCAGCACGATCCAGAAGCTGCTCGGGAAGAACCGGCCGGGCGCGCTGGGCGGCGCCTCGAGGAGCGCCGGGGCCAGCGGTCCCGACGTCTCCGACCCGACGCTCGGCGGACTCGTGGGGGCCGGCCGATGACGCGCCTCCGGCTTCTCCTCAGGGTCGTGGTCTCCCTCGTAGCGGCGGCGCTGGTTCTCGGCAGCTGCTCGTTCGACCCGTACAAGCTGCCGCTGCCCGGCGGCCCCGACGTCGGCGACGACCCGATCACGGTGACCGCGCAGTTCCGTGACGTGCTGGACCTGGTGCCCGACTCGACCGTCAAGGTCAACGACGTGTCCGTCGGCAAGATCACCGACGTCCGGCTCCAGGGCTACCACGCGCTGGTCACGATGAAGCTGCGCAACGACACCGAGCTGCCGGACAACGCGGTCGCGACGATCCAGCAGACCAGCCTGCTGGGTGAGAAGTTCGTCCAGCTCGCCGCTCCGGACGACCCGAGTCCCAACCGGCTGCGCACCGGTGACGTGATCACGATGGACCGCACCGGGCAGAACCCGGAGGTCGAGGAGGTCCTCGGAGCACTCAGCCTGCTGCTGAACGGCGGTGGCGTCGGCCAGCTGCAGACGATCACCCGCGAGCTGAACAAGACGCTGCACGGCCGCGAGGGCGACGCCCGGTCGGTCCTGCACCAGATCAAGGTCTTCAGCGGCCAGCTCGACCGGCACAAGCACGACATCGTCACCGCGCTCGAGGCGCTCAACCGACTCTCCGGTCAGCTGAACCACCAGCGCGACACCATCGACGCCACCCTCGACGAGCTGCCCGGCGCCCTGCGGTCCATCAACTCGCAGCGGCACGACCTGGTGAGGATGCTGACCTCGCTGGCCCACCTCAGCGGCGTTGCCACCCGGGTGATCCGGCTGTCGAAGGACGCGACCATCGACACGCTGCGCCAGCTGAACCCGGTGCTGAGCCAGCTGCAGGCCTCCGGCCAGAACTTCGTCAACGCCTTCCAGGTCGCCCTGACCTACCCGTTCGTCGACGAGGTCGTCGGCCGCGACCCGCAGGTCGCCCGCAACCTGCAGATGGGCGACTACACGAACCTGTCGATCAAGCTCGACATCTCCCTCGACCAGGACGGCAGCCTGCCGATCCCGACCGGGCTCCCGACGCAGCTCCCGAGCCTGCCGACCGGCCTGCCCACGGACCTGCCGACGTCCGAGATCACCAAGATCCTCGGCGACGTGACGAAGTGCCTGCAGAGCGGCGACATCACCAGCAACGCCTGCCGGAAGGTGCTCGGCGACCCGCAGGAGCTGCTCCAGCTGATCGCGAAGTGCAAGAAGAAGAAGCGTGACGACAACCCGGTCTGCCAGGCGCTCGAAGCGCTGCCCAGCCTGCCGACGAAGGGCCCGCTGCCGTCCATCAGCCTCCCCACCGGGCTGCTCCCGTCGATCCTCGGCGGAGGTGGCACGCTCGGCGTCAACCGGACGGCGTTCGGACCGCGAGGGCCGACCATGCGGCAGCTGTCGCGGATGTACGACCCGGCGCTGGTCGACCTGCTCGTCCCGGGGCTGGTGACGAGCCGATGATCACCCGTCGTACCAAGGTCCAGCTCGCGATCTTCGCGCTGATCACGATGCTCGGCGTGAGCTTCGTCGGCGCGAAGTACGCCCAGCTGAACCGCCTCGTCTACTCCACGTCGTACACCGTGGTCGCGCACTTCCAGGACTCCGGCGGGATGTACGCCGGCGGGCTGGTGTCCTACCGCGGCGTTCGTGTGGGACAGGTCGACAAGCTGGTGCTCACCCACGACGGCGTCGACGCCTACCTCGAGATCGAGCACGGCTGGGACGACAAGATCCCCGCGGACACCCTCGCCGTCGTCGGCAACCGCTCCGCGGTGGGCGAGCAGTACGTCGACCTCCAGCCGCAGTCGGACAACGCCCCCTTCCTGCACGACGGCTCGCAGATCGCGATGGCCGACACCCGCACCCCGCTCCCGACCCAGAAGCTGCTGGGCGACATCTCGAACACCGTCGAGTCGGTGAACAAGAGGTCCTTGCGCACCACCGTCCACGAGCTGGGCCAGGCATTCGGCGGCACCGGCCAGGACCTGCAGCAGATCATCGACACCGGGACGGCGTTCATCCACGAGGCGAACCGGAACTTCGACGTCACCACCGCTCTCATCCGCGACAGCAACACCGTCCTGCACGGTCAGATCGCCTCCGGCGACGCGATCCGCTCCTTCGCCCGCGACCTGCGGCTGTTCTCCGGGACCCTGGCCGGGCACGACCGCGACCTGCGGCGCGTGATCGACAACGGCTCGGTCACCGCCAGCCAGCTGCGGACGTTCCTCGACGACAACAAGGTCCACCTGGCCGGCCTGATCAACAACCTGGTCACGACCGGGGAGATCGTCGTCCAGCACCTCCCAGGCCTGCGCCAGGTGCTCGTCCTCTACCCGTACGTCGTCGAGGGCGGCTTCACCGTGGTCTCCAAGTCGCCCGAGACCGGGCTGTACGACGCTCATTTCGGCATGGTGCTCACCAACGACCCGCCGGTCTGCCACAACGGCTACCAGAGCACCGACACCCGTCCGCCGCAGGACGGCTCGAACCGGCCGATGAACGTGCACGCGCGCTGCACCGAGCCGGCGTCGCAGTCCGATCCGCGTGGTGCGCAGCACGCACCGTCCAACCGTCCCGGAGCCAGCTACCGGACTCCGGTCGCCTGGTACGACCCGGCCACTCATCACCTGACCTGGGGCTCACGAGTCCCCTCACAGCTCGATGACGCGGGGAGCCCCGCCCCCGCCACGCTCGGAGAGGAGTCATGGAAATGGTTGTTCCTACAGCCCTTGACGACCGCCCGGAGGTGACCACCGACAGCGACCGCCCACCGAGCGCTCCTCGGGCGGCCGTCTTCCGGTTGGTCCTGCTCGCGCTGCTCACGCTCGCCCTGGTGGCCTCGATCGTCTGGATCCCGATCCTGCTGGCGCACCGGCAGGTGACGGTGTTCGGCCGGACTCTCGGGTCCGACGACGCCGCGACGGTCCAGGCCGACCGCGAGGCGGCCATGGCGGCCACCGAGCAGTTCGTGCTGCGGGTCAACACCTACGGGCCCCAGCTGCTCGACTCCCAGGGACAGATGCCGGCGTACCGGACGCGGGTCAAGCAGGTCATCACGCCGAAGTTCGCGGTGTCGTTCGACAAGAGCGTCCCGGTCGCCGAGCAGAGCGTGAAGAACTACGGCCTCGACCGCACCTGCGCCGTGTTCGCGACCGGCGTCGAGGTGATCGACAGCGACTCCGCCCAGGTGCTCGTCGCCGGCTCGATCAGCCAGACCGTGCTCAACCGCCACCACAAGCGCGTCTCGGCGGGCGAGCCCTCGCCGTTCCGCCTGCGGGTGAGCCTCGACCAGATCGACGGGCACTGGCTCGTCGACGACTACCAGCCGGTGACGACCTCATGAACACCACACCTCTGACCGCCAGCTGGTACGACGTCCTCGACGTCGAGCCGACCGCCTCCGCCGACGAGATCCGGGCTGCGTGGCGCTCCGCCGTCGCCGACCTCGACCCGACCGACCGGCGTTTCCGGGTCTACAGCCAGGCCGCCGAGGTCCTGCTCGACCCCGCCGGGCGTACGGCGTACGACGAGCAGCTCGCCGCCGAGCTGGCCGCCCAGGCCGACGAGCCCGACCGCGCGAGCCCGTCGACGAGTCCGGGGACGAGCCCGCGGCCGGCGTGGTCCCGGACACCGGTTCACGAGTCGGGGCGGACCGGCTGCCGGGCGTGCCCGGATGGGCGCTGATCGTGGTGGCGGCCCTGCTCGCCGGAACGCTGGCGATCGCCGGCTTCCTGGTCGCCAAGCCCTCCGACGCGGCGGTGGAGAGCGACACCGAGGCTGCCCAGGCCGCGGCCGAGCGGGCGATCGTGCCGCTGCTGTCCTACGACGCCCACCACCTCGACCAGAGCGCGTCGGCGGCCCAGCCGTACATGACCTCGGCGTACCAGGATCAGTACGACAAGCTCTTCGCGGTCATCCGCCAGAACGCCCCGAGGACCGGCACCGTGGTGCAGGCCAAGTACCTCTCCTCCGGCATCGTCCGGTCGGGGACCGACCGGGTCGACGTGTTCGTCCTGGTCAACCAGGTCACCCGCAACAAGCAGCACCCGAAGGTGCCGATCGTCTACAAGAACCAGGCCACGGTCTCGATGGCCAAGGTCGGCGGCGAGTGGCTGGTCGACGGCCTCACCACCAACGGCGCCCCCTCCTGAGTGCCGACTCGGTGGTCGAGCCGCAGCCGCGCTCGAGCCTAGGCTCGATGCGAGCCTTCACGGCCGCCCTCGGTGGTCGAGCCGGGCGAGCCGCTAGGCGAGCCCGTGTCGAGACCCGGGGCGCGCAACCTCACTCACCTACCCAGACCCAGACTTTCGCGGCCGCTCTCGGTGGTCGAGCCGGGCGAGCGCCAGCGAGCCCGTGTCGAGACCCGGGGCGCGCAACCTCACTCACCTACCCCGGGGCGGACTCCCCATCCGCGCGCGAGCTCCGGAAGGTCGCCGTACCTCCCCTCGATCAGCGCTCGCCGCTTGGCGCGCCCCCAGTTCTGGATCTGCTTCTCGCGTGCGAACGCGGCTGCGACGTTCTCGTGCTCCTCGAACCAGACGAGCTTCACCGGGAGCCGGCAGCGCGTGTAGTCGGCACCGAGACCGAGCTGATGCTGCTGGACGCGGGCCTCGAGGAGGACCGTGCTCCCGACGTAGTACGACGCGTCCTCGCACTCGAGCATGTAGACGAAGGGCATGCCGGCAGCCTCGAGTGCAGGCCGGGCCGGGAGCAACCGGGTGGGTCCGCTGCCTGTGGACGGGCGCCAGGAGGTTGGGTCTCGACTCCGCCTCGCTGCGCTCGGCGGGCTCGACCACCGAGGGACGGCGGTGGAGGTCCGGGTCCGGTGGACGGCCGGCTAGCGCGCCTGGGTCTCGACTCCGCCTCGCTGCGCTCGGCGGGCTCGACCACCGAGGCGACAGCGCTCGACCAGCGGGCGACACGCTCGGCAGGGGGTGGGGGCGTCGGGGCGCTGACCTGGGGCTTTACCGAGAGCGGGCGGGCGACCTGTGCAGAAGTGCTTGACCTGAGGCGCGGCCGGGTTCACACTCGTGGAGACGTTCGGCCAGTGGGCCGGATGCCATTTGTGGTGCGCGCCCTTCTGGGCTACGATGGCTCTTTGCGCCTGCCCTCAAATGCTGATCGCCTGCCCGGTGGCTGATCGAAGTGGTCGGTAGGTGTCTCTCCGCCAGCATTCGTCGAAGGACCGATCTTGGCCGCGCGCACCACCGCCAGCTCCTCCATTCCGCCGCAGCGCATCTCGTTCGCGAAGATCAGCGAACCTCTCGAAGTTCCCAAGCTCCTCTCTCTCCAGACCGACAGCTTCAACTGGCTGATCGGCAATGAGGCCTGGCAGGCCCAGATCGCGACCCGCGAGGCTGCCGGCGAGGACGTCTCCCACAAGTCCGGACTGACGGAGATCTTCGAGGAGATCTCTCCGATCGAGGACTTCTCCGAGACGATGAGCCTGTCCTTCGAGAGCCCGGTGTTCTACGACCCGAAGTACACCGTCGAGGAGTGCAAGGAGAAGGACTTCACCTACTCCGCACCGCTCTACGTCTCCGCCGAGTTCACCAACAACGAGACCGGTGAGATCAAGGGCCAGACGGTGTTCATGGGCGACTTCCCGCTGATGTCGCCCCGAGGCACCTTCATCATCAACGGCACCGAGCGAGTCGTGGTCAGCCAGCTGGTCCGCTCGCCCGGCGTCTACTTCGAGAAGACCGCCGACAAGACCTCGGACAAGGACATCTTCACCGCCAAGGTGATCCCGAGCCGCGGCGCCTGGCTCGAGTTCGAGATCGACAAGCGCGACATGGTCGGGGTCCGTCTCGACCGCAAGCGCAAGCAGAACGTCACGGTGCTGCTCAAGGCCCTCGGCTGGTCCAACGAGCAGATCCTCGAGGAGTTCGGCGACTACGAGTCGATCCGGCTCACCCTGGAGAAGGACCACACCGAGACCCAGGACGACGCGCTCCTCGACATCTACCGCAAGCTGCGTCCGGGCGAGCCCCCGACGCGTGAGGCCGCGCAGACGCTGCTGAACAACTACTACTTCAACCCCAAGCGCTACGACCTCGCCAAGGTCGGCCGCTACAAGATCAACAAGAAGCTCGGCCTGCACGAGGCCTTCGACCAGCAGACGCTGACCATCGACGACATCGTGGCCGTCATCCGCTACATCGTCCGGCTGCACAACGGCGACCTCGACCTGGTCGACAAGGCCGGTACGACGTACATGGACGCCGACGGCAAGCCGATCGAGGTCCAGCCCGACGACATCGACCACTTCGGCAACCGCCGGATGCGGACCGTCGGCGAGCTCATCCAGAACCAGCTCCGCACGGGCCTCGCCCGGATGGAGCGGGTGGTCCGCGAGCGGATGACGACCCAGGACGTCGAGGCGATCACGCCGCAGTCCCTGATCAACATCCGCCCCGTGGTCGCGGCGCTGAAGGAGTTCTTCGGCACCTCGCAGCTCAGCCAGTTCATGGACCAGACCAACCCGATCTCGGGCCTGACCCACAAGCGCCGCCTGTCGGCGCTGGGCCCCGGCGGTCTGTCCCGTGACCGGGCCGGCATGGAGGTCCGCGACGTCCACCACAGCCACTACGGCCGGATGTGCCCGATCGAGACCCCTGAGGGTCCCAACATCGGTCTGATCGGGTCGCTGGCCACCTTCGGCCGGATCAACCCGTTCGGGTTCGTGGAGACGCCGTACCGCAAGGTCGTCAAGGGCAAGGTCACCGACCAGATCGACTACCTCACCGCCGACGACGAGGACAAGTACGTCATCGCCCAGGCGAACGCGCCGCTCGACGACAAGAACAAGTTCGCCGAGGAGCGTGTGCTGGTCCGCCAGCGCCACGGTGAGGTCAGCGAGATCCTGCGCGACGAGGTCGACTACATGGACGTCTCGCCGCGCCAGATGGTGTCGGTCGCGACGGCTCTGATCCCGTTCCTGGAGCACGACGACGCCAACCGCGCGCTGATGGGCGCCAACATGCAGCGCCAGGCCGTGCCGCTGATCCGCAGCGACGCGCCCCTGGTCGGCACCGGCATGGAGTTCCGGGCCGCGGTCGACGCCGGCGACGTGCTGGTGGCCGAGAAGGCCGGCGTGGTCAAGGAGGTGTCGGCCGACTCCATCGAGGTGATGAACGACGACGGCACCTACACGACGTACAAGCTGGCGAAGTTCCGTCGCTCCAACCAGGGCACGTGCATCAACCAGCGGCCGCTGGTGAGCGAGGGCGACAAGCTCGCCGAGGGCTCGCCGATCGCCGACGGTCCGTGCACGGACGAGGCCGAGATGGCGTTGGGCGCCAACCTGCTCGTGGCCTTCATGCCGTGGCAGGGCAACAACTACGAGGACGCGATCATCCTCAGCCAGCGCCTGGTGCAGGAGGACTACCTCACCTCGATCCACATCGAGGAGCACGAGGTCGACGCCCGCGACACCAAGCTGGGTCCGGAGGAGATCACCCGCGACATCCCCAACGTCTCCGACGAGATGCTGGCCGACCTCGACGAGCGCGGGATCATCCGCATCGGCGCCGAGGTCACCAACGGGGACATCCTGGTCGGCAAGGTCACGCCCAAGGGCGAGACCGAGCTCACCCCGGAGGAGCGGCTGCTCCGCGCGATCTTCGGTGAGAAGGCGCGCGAGGTCCGCGACACCTCGATGAAGGTGCCGCACGGCGAGTCGGGCACCGTCATCGGCGTCCGGGTCTTCGACCGTGAGGAGGGCGACGAGCTTCCGCCGGGTGTCAACCAGCTCGTGCGGGTGTACGTCGCGCAGAAGCGCAAGATCTCGGTGGGCGACAAGCTCGCCGGACGCCACGGCAACAAGGGCGTCATCGCCAAGATCCTGCCGATCGAGGACATGCCGTTCATGGAGGACGGCACGCCGGTCGACGTGGTGCTCAACCCGCTGGGTGTGCCGCGCCGGATGAACATCGGCCAGGTCCTCGAGCTGCACCTCGGCTGGCTGGCCAAGCAGGGCTGGGACCTCAACCTGTCCGAGGACCCGAAGACGGCCGACTGGAAGCAGCGGCTGATCAAGATCCACGCCGACCAGGCCGATCCCGACACCAACCTGGCGACGCCGGTCTTCGACGGCGCCAAGGAGGACGAGATCACCGGGTCTGCTGGGTGCGACTCTGCCCAACCGTGACGGCGAGCGTGTGGTCGGCAAGGACGGCAAGGCGCGACTGTTCGACGGTCGCTCCGGTGAGCCGTTCCCCGACCCGGTCTCCGTGGGCTACATGTACATCCTCAAGCTCCACCACCTGGTCGACGACAAGATCCACGCTCGGTCGACCGGCCCCTACTCGATGATCACGCAGCAGCCCCTGGGCGGTAAGGCCCAGTTCGGCGGCCAGCGGTTCGGCGAGATGGAGGTGTGGGCGATGGAGGCCTACGGAGCGGCGTACGCCCTCCAGGAGCTCCTGACGATCAAGTCCGACGATGTGCCGGGCCGGGTCAAGGTGTACGAAGCCATCGTCAAGGGGGAGAACATCCCCGACTCCGGCATCCCGGAGTCGTTCAAGGTGCTGGTCAAGGAGATGCAGTCGCTCTGCCTCAACGTCGAGGTGCTGTCGCAGGACGGCACGCCGATCGAGATGAAGGACGCCGAGGAAGACGTCTTCCGGGCGGCCGAGGAGCTCGGCATCGACCTGTCCCGCCGCGAGCCGTCCAGCGTCGAAGAAGTCTGAGTGCCCGCCCCGGTGGTGGCGAGGAGGTCGCAGAGCGACCTCCTCAACCACCGGGCGGCCTCGGTCCCTAGCTCATAGAGAATTCAAAACGAACGAAGGATTGCAGCCACCGTGCTCGACGTGAACTTCTTCGACCAGCTTCAGATCGGTCTGGCCACCGCCGACGACATCCGTCAGTGGAGCCACGGCGAGGTCAAGAAGCCGGAGACGATCAACTACCGCACGCTCAAGCCCGAGCGTGACGGCCTCTTCTGCGAGAAGATCTTCGGTCCCACCCGGGACTGGGAGTGCTACTGCGGCAAGTACAAGCGCGTGCGCTTCAAGGGCATCATCTGCGAGCGCTGCGGCGTCGAGGTGACCCGCAGCAAGGTCCGCCGCGAGCGGATGGGCCACATCGAGCTCGCCGCGCCCGTGACCCACATCTGGTACTTCAAGGGTGTCCCGAGCCGGCTCGGCTACCTGCTCGACCTCGCCCCGAAGGACCTCGAGAAGGTCATCTACTTCGCGGCGTACATGATCACCTACGTCGACGAGGACGCCCGTCACCGCGACCTCTCCACCCTGGAGAACAAGGTCGGTCTGGAGCGGGAGCGCCTCGAGAAGCGTCGCGACGGCGCCATCGACGACCGCTCCAAGAAGCTCGAGGAGGACCTCGCGGCTCTGGAGGCCGAGGGTGCCAAGGCCGACGCGCGCCGCAAGGTCCGCGACGGTGCCGAGCGCGAGATGAAGCAGATCCGCGACCGCGCCCAGCGCGAGCTGGACCGGCTCGAGGAGGTCTGGAGCACCTTCAAGTCGCTCGCAGTCCAGGACCTCATGGGCGACGAGATGCTCTACCGCGAGATGAAGAACTGGTTCGGCAAGTACTTCGAGGGCCACATGGGGGCCACGGCCATCCAGAAGCGGCTCGAGAGCTTCGACATCGAGGCCGAGGTCGCCAGCCTGCGCGACACCATCGCCAACGGCAAGGGCCAGCGGAAGGTCCGGGCGCTGAAGCGGCTCAAGGTCGTCGACGCGTTCCGCAAGACCGACAACAAGCCCCAGGGCATGGTGCTCGACGCCGTCCCGGTCATCCCGCCGGACCTGCGCCCGATGGTGCAGCTCGACGGTGGCCGCTTCGCGACGTCCGACCTGAACGACCTGTACCGCCGGGTCATCAACCGGAACAACCGCCTCAAGCGCCTGCTCGACCTCGGCGCGCCCGAGATCATCGTCAACAACGAGAAGCGGATGCTGCAGGAGGCCGTGGACTCGCTGTTCGACAACGGTCGTCGTGGCCGTCCGGTCACCGGCCCGGGCAACCGGCCGCTGAAGTCGCTGTCCGACATGCTCAAGGGCAAGCAGGGCCGCTTCCGGCAGAACCTCCTCGGCAAGCGGGTCGACTACTCCGGCCGTTCGGTCATCGTCTCCGGCCCGCAGCTGAAGCTGCACCAGTGCGGTCTGCCCAAGCAGATGGCGCTGGAGCTGTTCAAGCCGTTCGTGATGAAGCGGCTGGTCGACCTGTCGCACAGCCAGAACATCAAGTCCGCCAAGCGGATGGTCGAGCGGGCGACGTCCGGCCTGTCCCGGTACGCCGTGGTGTGGGACGTGCTCGAAGAGGTCATCACCGAGCACCCCGTCCTGCTCAACCGGGCGCCCACGCTGCACCGTCTCGGCATCCAGGCGTTCGAGCCCCAGCTGATCGAGGGCAAGGCGATCCAGATCCACCCGCTCGTCTGCACGGCGTTCAACGCCGACTTCGACGGTGACCAGATGGCGGTGCACCTGCCGCTGTCGGCCGAGGCCCAGGCCGAGGCGCGGATCCTGATGCTGTCGACCAACAACATCCTCAAGCCGTCCGACGGCCGGCCGGTGACCATGCCGACCCTGGACATGGTGATCGGTCTGTTCTTCCTGACGACCGACCGCGACGGCGAGAAGGGCGAGGGGCGCGCGTTCTCGAGCGTCGCCGAGGCGCTGATGGCCCTCGACATGGGCGCGATCAGCCTGCAGAGCAAGGTCAAGATCCGGTTCAACGACATCATCCCGCCGCTCGAGCTCGAGCTCGGTGAGGACTGGGAGGAGGGTCAGTCGATCACGCTCGAGACGACCCTCGGCCGTGCCTTGTTCAACGACACCCTGCCCGCCGACTACCCCTTCGTGAACTACGAGGTGGGCAAGAAGGCCATGGGCGCGATCATCAACGACCTCGCCGAGCGCTACACCAAGGTCGAGGTCGCCGCGTCGCTGGACGCCCTGAAGGACACCGGCTTCCACTGGGCCACCCGCTCGGGCGTGACCGTCTCGATCGACGACGTCACGACGCCCCCGAAGAAGGCCGAGATCCTGGCCGAGTACGACGGGCAGGCCAACAAGGTCCAGAAGCAGTTCGAGCGCGGCCTCGTCACCGACGAGGAGCGTCGCCAGGAGCTGGTCGAGATCTGGACCCAGGCCTCGAACGACGTGGCCAAGGAGATGGAGAAGTCCTTCGACCGGACCAACCCGATCTTCATGATGGTCGACTCGGGTGCCTCCGGAAACATGATGCAGATCCGCCAGGTGGCGGCGATGCGTGGTCTCGTGGCCAACCCGCGAGGCGACATCATCCCGCGGCCGATCAAGGCGAACTTCCGCGAGGGCCTGTCCGTGCTGGAGTACTTCATCTCCACGCACGGCGCCCGGAAGGGTCTGGCCGACACGGCGCTCCGTACGGCGGACTCCGGCTACCTGACCCGTCGTCTCGTCGACGTGTCGCAGGACGTCATCATCCGTGAGGACGACTGCGGTACCGAGCGCGGCATGGAGAAGCGCATCGGTGTCCGGGGCGATGACGGGCTGGTCCGCAAGGACGACAACGTCGAGACCTCGGCGTACGCCCGCACGACGGCGATCAACATCGTCCACCCGGAGAGCGGCGAGGTGCTGGTGGCTGCCGGCGACGACCTCGGCGACATCAAGATCGGCGAGCTGGTCGCGGCCGGCGTCGAGGTCGTGCGGGTGCGCTCCGTGCTCACCTGCGAGGCTCGCACCGGTTCCTGTGCCAAGTGCTACGGCCGGTCGCTGGCCACGGGCAAGCTCGTGGA
The DNA here is from genome assembly GCA_963812055.1 of uncultured Actinomycetota bacterium. Lineage (GTDB taxonomy): Bacteria > Actinomycetota > Actinomycetes > Propionibacteriales > Nocardioidaceae > Nocardioides. Next base: position 129,238 of record CAWEUA010000007.1, on the reverse strand, counting down.
CATCGGCGAGGCCGTCGGCATCATCGCGGCGCAGTCGATCGGTGAGCCCGGCACCCAGCTGACGATGCGGACGTTCCACACCGGTGGTGTGGCTTCGGCCGACGACATCACGCAGGGTCTGCCGCGTGTCCAGGAGATCTTCGAGGCGCGCATCCCGAAGGGGCGTGCGCCGATCTCCGAGGCTGCCGGCCGGATCGAGATCGAGGAGACCGACAAGGCCCGCAAGGTCATCGTCACTCCCGACGACGGCTCGGAGGTGCTCGAGTACCCCGTGTCGAAGCGTTCGCGCCTGCTGGTCGGCGACGGCGACCACATCGAGGTCGGCGACATGCTGACGGTCGGTACGCCGGAGCCGCACGAGGTGCTGCGCATCCTCGGCGTCCGGAAGGCCCAGGAGCACCTCGTCGAAGAGGTGCAGGCCGTGTACCGCAGCCAGGGCGTGTCGATCCACGACAAGCACATCGAGATCATCGTGCGGCAGATGCTGCGCCGCGTGACCGTGATCGAGGCCGGTGACACCAACGTGCTGCCGGGTGACCTGGTGGACCGGGCGCTCTTCGAGGAGGAGAACCGCCGCGTGGTCTCCGAGGGCGGCAAGCCGGCCTCGGGCCGTCCGGTGCTGATGGGCATCACGAAGGCCTCGCTCGCCACCGAGTCGTGGCTCTCGGCCGCCTCCTTCCAGGAGACGACCCGGGTGCTCACCGACGCGGCGATCCACGCCCGCTCCGACAGCCTGCGTGGCCTGAAGGAGAACGTGATCATCGGCAAGCTGATCCCGGCCGGGACCGGCCTGGAGCGCTACCGGAACATCCGGGTGGAGCCGACCGAGGAGGCGCGGGCCGCGGCGTACGCCGTCACCGGCTACGACTCCTACGACTACGAGTTCGGCAACACCGCCGGCCAGCCGGTCGCGCTCGACGACTTCGACTTCGGTTCGTACCAGAACTGATCGAGTCTGCACAGGGAGCCGGGGCCGCACCAGCGGCCCCGGCTCTTCTGCATGCCCGCCGAGTCGGCGCAAAGAGACGTCGAAATCACGCCGAGTCGTCGCATGACGACTCGGCGTTCCTAGGGTGAGGGCATGCCGTTCCCGGACGAGGCCTTCGCGCAGCGGGTGGAGGTGTCGCCCTACCGCGCCGAGTGGGCCACCGAGGCTTCGGCGTACGTCGACCTCCTGCGTGAGGTGCTGCCGGACGCGCTGGCGGTCGACCACATCGGCTCGACGAGCGTCCCGGGCCTGCCGGCCAAGGACTGCCTCGACCTGATGGTGCAGGTCGAAGACCTGGACGAGGCGGTGGTCACCGCGGCGATGGCCGCACGTGGCTTCCGGGTCCGCCCGGAGCCGTGGAACCGGGACGAGGTCACCGAGGGCGTCTCGCACCCCAAGCTCGTCTTCGCCGGCGCCGTCGGCGCTCGACGGGTGAACGTGCACGTGCGGGTGGCCGGCGGACGCAACGTCCGGTACGCCCTGCTGTTCCGGGACTTCCTGCGCGCCGACGCCGACGCGCGGGACGTGTGGGGTGCGTTCAAGACCAGGCTCGCCGAGACGGTCACCGACCTCTACGACTACGGCCAGATCAAGGCCTCGGTGCAACCCCTGCTGATGGAGCGTGCCGAGCAGCTGGGCGACGAAGACCGGGTGGCGGGTGCCGTGACCCCGATGGGACCGCCCGTGCTCGGGGTGGACGGCTGCAAGGCCGGATGGGTCGGCGCACTGCTCCGCGGCTCGACGTACGACGTGCTGGTGGCGGCGGACATCGCCGGGCTGGTCGACGCCGCCCGGAAGCTCGCTCCCGGACTCGCGGTTGTCGCCGTCGACATCCCGATCGGACTGCCCGACGACCGGCCGCGGACGACCGACGTGCTGGCGCGGTCGCAGCTGCCGGTCGGGCGGAAGTCCTCGGTCTTCCCGACACCCTCCCGAGCGGCGGTGGAGCACACCACGCACCCCGAGGCGTCCACCGCCAACCGCGAGGCGGTCGGCGTCGGGCTGAGCGTGCAGGCCTTCCACCTGGTGCCGAAGATCCTCGACGTCGACCGCTACGTCGCGCGGGGCACGCTGGTGCCGGTGATCGAGGCGCACCCGGAGGTGACCTTCGCCGAGATCGACCCGGCGTGCGTGGTCCCGTCGAAGGCCACCCGCGAGGGACACGCGGCGCGTCGCGCCGCACTCGAGTCGGTCGGGCTCGATCCACCCGCACCACCAGCGCGGGCAGGGGTACGCCGCCGACGACCTCCTCGACGCGTGCGCCGTTGCCTGGACGGCCGCCCGGTACGCCGCTCACACGGCGTACTCGCTCCCGGACCCACCCGAGGTCTTCTCCGACGGCATCCCCGCGGCGATCTGGGTGTGAGCCGATACTCCCTGACGTTTGGTACGGGCTTCTCGCCTGGAGCCGGTGCCAAACGTCAGGGACTATCCCGAGTGACCGCCGATTCCGGGCGACCCGCCGCTGCCTGAGAGAATCCGAGGCATGACCGTGCGGGAGGAGACCGACGTCCTCGTCGTCGGCGCCGGTCCCGCGGGGTCGGCCACCGCGGCCTGGCTCGCGCGGCTCGGCGTCGACGTCCTGCTGACCGACGCGGCCGTCTTCCCCCGTGACAAGACCTGCGGCGACGGCCTCACCCCGCGCGCGATCGGCGAGCTCGAGCGCCTCGGTCTCGGCGACTGGCTCCGCGCCCACACGGTCAACCACGGCCTCCGCGCCCACGGCTTCGGCCAGACCCTGCTGCTGCCGTGGCCGGGCGGCACCCTGCCCGACTGGGGTTCCGCGGTCGCCCGCACCGAGCTCGACGACCACCTCCGCACCACCGCGATCAAGTCCGGCGCCCGCGCGCTCGACGGCGTGCGTGCGGTCGACGTACGACGCGACGGCGAGCGGGTCAGCACCGTGGTGTTCGGTCGTGGCGACGAGACCCTGGAGGTCGACTGCCGGCGGCTCATCGTGGCCGACGGTGTGCGCTCCCCGCTGGGCAAGGTGCTGGGCCGGGAGTGGCACCGCGACACGGTGTACGGCGTCGCCGGGCGCTCCTACGTCACCTCGACGATGTCGGACGACCCGTGGATCAGCTCCCACCTCGAGCTCCGCGGCGAGCAGCACGAGGTGCTGTCCGGCTACGGCTGGATCTTCCCGCTGGGCACCGGCGAGGTGAACCTCGGCGTCGGCACGCTCGCCACCGCCAAGCGTCCCGCCGACCTCCAGGTCCGCCGCCTGATGACGTCGTACGCCGACACGGTGCGCGGGGCGTTCGGGCTCGGCGACGAGCTCCGCGCCCCGACCAGTGCCTTGCTGCCCATGGGCGGCGCGGTCAGCGGCGTGGCCGGCGCCAACTGGGCGCTCGTCGGTGACGCGGCCGCGTGCGTCAACCCGCTCAACGGCGAAGGCATCGACTACGGACTCGAGGGCGGCCGCCTCGTGGCCGAGCTGATCGCCGAGGACGCCGACCTGGCCACCGCCTGGCCCGCGACCCTGACCGAGCACTACGGCGAGTCGTTCTCGATCGCCCGGCGCCTGGCCGGCCTGGTGACCGTGCCGCGCGTCCTGGCGACCCTCGGCCCGGCCGGCATGCGCTCCGACTGGCTGATGACCCTCGCCCTGCGCTGGATGGGGAACCTCGTCACCGACGACGATCGCGACCGCGCGGCCCGGGTGTGGCGCTGGGCCGGTCGACGGTCCCACACCCGCGACGCGAGGCCACCCTTCTCCTGACAGGATGGTCGGCGGCCCCGACCCAGGAGAGACGATGCCCAAGCCCCTGCCGAAGCTGCAGCGGGTCGCGTCGTACGCCCTGATCCTGCGCGACGACCGGATCCTGCTGACTCGGCTCGCCAGCCGCATCTCCGCCGACGAGAAGTGGCACCTGCCCGGCGGCGGGGTCGACCACGGCGAGAACCCGCGCGACGCCCTCGTCCGCGAGATCCGCGAGGAGACGGGGCTCGACGCCGAGGTGGGCGACACCGCCCGCGTCTACTCCGCCCACCTGCCGTCGATGTGGCGCCAGGGCCGGCGCTGGGACTACCAGGCGCTGCGCATCGTGTACGACGCGTGGGTGCCCGCCGACGCTCCCGAGCCGCGGGTGGTCGAGGTGGACGGATCCACCGTCGACGTGGACTGGCACCCCGTGGCCGACGTGCTGTCCGGTGCTCTCCCGGTCACCGACATCGTCACCGAGTCGCTCGCCGAGCACGAGCCGTTCCGGCTGCAGCGGGTGGCGGTCTACGCACTCATCCGGCGCGCCGGCGACGTCCTGCTCACCCGCATCTCGCCGCTCGGGGCGCACCCCGGGGCGTGGACGCTCCCCGGCGGCGGGCTCGACCACGGCGAGGGGCCCCGCGACGCGCTCGCCCGCGAGGTGCGCGAGGAGTGTGGCGTCGAGTGCCACGTCGGCGACCTGCTCGATGTCCACGACACGCACTTCCAGGGGACCGCGCCCTCCGGTCGCTTCGAGGACTTCCACGGGGTGCACCTGGTCTTCCGCGGCACGGTCCCCGACGGGACGGAACCGCGAGTCGTCGAGACCGACGGCACGACCGACGCGGCGGCCTGGGTGCCCCTCGCCGACATCGAGTCGGGTGCCGTGCGCTGTCTCGACGTCGTCCGGGCGGCACTCGCCACCTCCCCCGGAGGCGCCTGACAGGCCCATGGCCTGCTGCGCGACGCCCATCACGCACGCTGGCGGCGTTGTCGTCGACTCGACGATGCTCGCATCGCCTTCGCTCCTCCGCCAAGCCACCACCCCAGAATCGCTCGCTGCGCTCGCGTTCCGCGGGGACCCCGGTAGATACCTCGCACGCGCTGGGCGCCGCTCGCGACGGCCGAGGCCCGTCAGCCACCTCCGTAGACTGACCCGGTGAACCCCCGACATCGGCGACTCGTCATTCCGGTCGCCCTGGCGGGGCTGCTCCTGGTCGTCCTGATCGCGTCGCTGGTGAAGCGGTGACCGAGCCTCTCGACAGCGCCCTGGGCCGGCTGCGCGGGATGATCCTGGACGACGAGACGCTCGTCCGCGCCGTCGCCTCGGGCCGGCAGCGCGGCACCCGTCCGCCATGGCGGCGCGTCGAGCTGCGGTACGTCGATCTCAAGGGCGGGCGTCACCTCCAGCTCACGGCGTACGACGACGCCCAGGCGCACACCGGCAACCATGCGCTCGGAGAGCCGGCGGAGGCCGCCCTCGACGAGCTGGTGGCCCAGTCGTACGGCAACTGGCACGTCGAGACCACCACCGAGACCCACCAGCTGCGGGTCACCAAGAAGGGCGAGGCGGTCGTGCACTCGCAGGCTCGTGCCGAGGAGGCCGACGGTCGACCGCGACCACGACCGCGACAAGGGCCGGCTGCTCCCCGAGGACGACCCGGTGTTCCGGGCGCTCGGGCTGAGCGACCACGCCGGGCGGATCAAGCCGAGCCGGCAGGGCAAGTACCGCCAGGTCGAGGAGTTCCTGCGGATCCTCGACGCCTCGATCACCGACGCTCTCGCCAAGGGCCACCTGCGCCGGCCGACGGCCGAGGAACCCCTGCAGATCGTCGACCTCGGCTGCGGCAACGCCTACCTCACGTTCGTCACCGAACGCTTCCTCTCCCACGAGCGTGGACTGCCGGTGCACCTGACCGGCATCGACCAGCGCGAGCAGTCACGCACGCACAACGAGAAGCTCGCCGGGGAGCTCGGCGTCGACGCGACGTTCGTCGCCGCGTCGATCGGTGACGCCACCCTCGACGTCCGCCCCGACGTCGTCCTCGCCCTGCACGCCTGCGACACAGCGACCGACGACGCGCTCGCGCGAGCCGTGGCCTGGGAGACGCCGCTGGTCCTCGCCGCGCCGTGCTGCCACCACGACATCGCGGCGCAGCTCCGCACGCACCCCACCCCCGCGCCGTACGCGATGCTCACCCGCCACGGGATCCTCCGCGAGCGGTTCGCCGACACCCTCACGGACGGCCTGCGGTCCTCGCTGCTGCGAGTCGCGGGCTACCGCGTCGACGTGATGCAGTTCGTCGGCAGTCAGCACACCCCGCGCAACACGCTGCTGCGCGGCGTCCGCACCGGCGGGCCGGCGGATGACGCCTCCGCCCGGCGTGAGTACGACGAGCTGGTGGCGACCTGGGGAGTCCGGCCCCGGCTGGGCGAGCTCCTCGAGCAGGCGTGACGAGCTCGCGCATGCAGCAGCTCCTGGCCGGTCTCGTCATCGCCGCACCGTTCGCCCTGGGCATCGCGACCACACCGGCCTCGCCTCCCGGGCACGAGGTGTTCGCGTTCTCCGACCCGGAGATCACCGAGGCGAGCGCCCTGCTGGTCCACGACGGCCTGTTCATGACCACCAACGACTCCGGTCATCCCGGCCAGGTCTTCGTCGTGGACGGGTCCGGCGACACGGTCGGGATCACGCACTGGGCCGACCACCCGGTCGACACCGAGGCGCTCGCTCCGGGCGGGAACGGCTACGTCTGGGTCGGTGACATCGGCGACAACACCAGCAGCCGCTCGTCGGTCGAGATCGCCCGGGTCCCTGTCGGGCGGGGTGACCGCGACGTCGACCCGACGACGTACCGGCTCACCTACCCCGACGGCGCGACCGATGCCGAGACCCTGCTGCAGGACCCGACCACAGGTCGGCTCTACATCGCGTCGAAGGACGTCTTCGGCGGCGTGCTGTACGCCGTACCCGAGAAGCTGGACGCGTCCGGGCCGAACCGGATGAAGGCGCTCGGCCGGGTCCTGCCGGTCGCGACGGACGGGGCCTTCTTCCCCGACGGCCAGCACGTGATCCTGCGCGACTACACCTCGGCGGTGGTCTACTCCTGGCCCTCGATGCAGCCCGTCGGCAGGTTCGAACTGCCCCCCCAGCGGCAGGGCGAGGGCATCGGCGTCGCCCAGGACGGGAAGGTCTACGTGTCGTCGGAGGGCCCCCATGCGCCGGTGCTCGAGGTGACGCTGCCGCCCCGGATCGAGGCCGCCGTGAAGGGACAGGTCTCGATCGGCCCGTCGTCACCCGCGACCAGTGGTCCCGCGGGCTCGACTCCACCCGGCGAACAGGACACGGCCTCCCGTGACGCCTGGCCGTGGCTGGCCGGTGGCCTGCTCGCCGTCGTCGCGCTGGTCGTGCTCCTCCGCGCCCTCCGACCGCGCTGAGCCCACGGCGTCCCACTCCTTCGGGTGGGCCCGGCTGCCGGCACGGGCCGGGATCATGGGCCCATGGCGCGCTTGCGGCGGAGCTCTCCGGACGATCCCGGCTGGCGACGCCGCCGCGCGGGCACGGGCTTCGTCTACCTCGACGAGGGTGGGACGCGGCTGTCGGTCGACGATGCCGACCGGGTCAAGGGTCTGGTCATCCCGCCGGCGTGGGAGGACGTGTGGATCTGCCCCTGGCCGAACGGGCACCTGCAGGCCGTCGGGACCGACGACGCCGGCCGGCGGCAGTACCTGTACCACCCCGACTGGCGCGTCCAGCGGGACGCGGCCAAGCACCTGCGGGTGGTGGAGCTCGGCCGCGTGCTCTCGCGAGCCCGTGAGCAGGTGCTCACCGATCTCGGAACCTCGGGGATGAGTCAGGACCGGTCCTGCGCGGTCGCCGTACGGCTCCTCGACCTGGGGTACTTCCGGATCGGCAACGACGTGTACACCGAGGAGCACGGCAGCTTCGGCCTCACCACCCTGCAACGCCGGCACGTGCGCAAGCAGGGTCGGACCGTGGTCTTCTGCTTCGTGGGGAAGTCGGGTGTCGAGCACGAGATCACGATCGACGATCCGGAGACGGTCGAGGCGCTCGAGGTGATGCGGCGTCGGCGCGCCCCGGCCGAGGCGAAGCTGCTCGCGTGGAAGGACCGGTCCCGCTGGCGCGAGCTCGAACCGGACCACGTCAACGACTACGTCCGCTCGGCCACGGGGATCGAGGCGACTGCGAAGGACTTCCGCACCTGGCACGCGACCGTGCTCGCGGCCGCCGCCCTCGCTGAGAGTGACGAGCCCGGCGATACCCAGGCCTCCCGCAAGCGGGCCGTGGCCGCGGCGATGCGCGAGGTCGCCGAGTACCTCGGGAACACCCCGGCGCTCGCGCGCTCGGCGTACGTCGATCCTCGCGTGGTGGACGCCTACGAGGAGGGACGCACGATCGCCCCCGCCGTACGCCGGAAGGCCGCGACGCCCGCCGAGCGTCAGACGATCCTCGAGCGCGCGGTGCTGCGGCTGCTGAAGGACGCCTAGGCCATGCCTGGACCGGGCCTAGCTCGCCGCCGGGTTGCGCCACACCCAGCTGGGGCGGGTGTGGACCTCGGTGAGCCCGGCCCGGGTCATGTTGTGCTGGGACGGGTTCTGATTCTCCGGGGTCTCCAGCCAGGTCTCGGCCGAGGCGTAACGCAGGCCGCGGTCGCGCGCCTCGCGGATCCGCGCGTCGAGCAGGGCGCCCTGGGCGCCGCGGTGCCGCCCTTCGGGCAGGGTCGCGGCGCCGAAGAGGGCGACGGCGTCGGTCTCGGCGACCACCAGCATCCGGGCCACGGCGAGGAGCGTGTCGCCGTCGAAGGCGCCGTACGTCGCCCAGTCTCCGTCGAAGAACTGCGCTCCCTCGAACATCGCGTCGGCCCCGGGGCTCACCTCGAAGCCGAAACCTGCGGCCATGACCCGGACGAAGTCCGATCCGTACTCGGGACCGAGCCGGGCGATGCGCAAGTCGGTCTCGACGGAGCGCGGCTCGGCCGGACCGAAGCACTTGACGAAGACCGTGCCCGGGGTGAGCCCGTGCTGCTCGGTGATCGCGTCCCAGTCCTCGGGCACGACGCGCGGCTGGAGCTGGAAAGCGAACGCCGGGACGCCCCGCGCCTCTGCCCGCCCGCGCACGTCCGCCACGATCTCCTCCGTCGCCGGCTCGCAGAAGCCGAGCGCCTTGTTCCAGTAGCCCCACATCGGGTCGTGGACCACGACCGTGTGAACTCCGTCGCCGGCGTGGTGGGTGCTCATGTCGAGGCGGGCCTGTACGTCCGGCGTCTGGTCCTCGACGATCCGACGCAGCGCCTGGCACTCGGTTCGCTCGGCGAGGTCCGACCACTCGGCGTTCGTCATGGCGGAACTGTGCCTGCTGATCGGGACCTGCGTCATCGTTCTTGGGAATGATGGGGGCATGGAGCTCACCGTCGTCCAGGGCGACATCACCGAGCAGGAGGTCGACGCGGTCGTGAACGCCGCGAACCGGGCGATGCGCGGAGGTGGCGGGGTCGACGGCGCCATCCACCGAGCCGGTGGGCCGGCGGTGCTCGCGGACTGCCGGCGGCGGTTCCCCGAAGGGCTGGCGACCGGCGACGCGGGATGGACGACGGCGGGGGAGATGGCCGCTCGCTGGGTCATCCACGTGGTGGGGCCGAACCACCGAGCAGGCGAGACCGACCGCTCGCTGCTCACGTCGTGCTACTCCCGGGCGCTGGCCGTCGCCGACGACCTCGGGGCGAGAACCGTCGCGTTTCCGCTGGTCAGCGCCGGTGTCTACGGATGGCCGAAGAGCGACGCGATCGCCGCTGCGGTGTCGACCCTGCGGGGTACGCCGACCCGCGTGACCGAGGCCCGGATGGTCGCCTTCGACCCCGGCACGTACGCCGGGCTGGTGGCGGCGGTCGATGGCTGACGAGCCGGCGAGGCCGGTCTTCGTGCTCCACGAGCACCGCAAGCCGCAGCCTCACTACGACCTCCGGCTGGAGGAGGACGGTGTCCTCAGGTCCTGGGCGGTCCCGAAGGGCATGCCATCCGACCCGCGCAGCGACCGGCTCGCGGTGGCCGTCGGCGACCACGACCTCGAGCACGCGACGTACACCGATGCCGACAAGGACATCGCCGACACCGGCTGGTGGGAGCTCGAGGACCGCACCACGAAGCGCTTCGTCTTCGTCCTCCACGGCCGCTCCGGCCCGCGCCGCTACGCCCTCATCGACACCGGCTCCGACTGGCTCCTTCACCTGACCAAGGCTCAGCCGCCTGTGGACAACTCCGAGTCCGACGGATAGTCCCCGACGTTCTGGTCGGTTTCGGGCCCCTCACCCGACCGAAACGTCGGGGACTATCCCGGAAACCTGTGGAGAAAGGTCAGAGGCGTTCGACGACGTAGTCGATGCAGGCGGTGAGTGCCTCGACATCGGCGGGGTCGATGGCGGGGTACATCGCGATCCGGAGCTGGTTGCGGCCGAGCTTGCGGTAGGGCTCGGTGTCCACGATGCCGTTCGCCCGCAGCGTCGCGGCGATCGCGGCGGCGTCGATGGCCTCGTCGAAGTCGACGTTGCCGATCACCAGCGAGCGGTGGTCCGGGTCGGTGACGTACGGCGTGGTGTACGCCGTCTTCTCGGCCCAGCCGTAGAGGGCGTCGGACGAGGCCGTGGTGCGCTCGACCATGCCGGTCAGCGAGCCGTGGGAGTTCATCCAGTCCAGCTGCTCGGCCATCAGGATGAACGTCGCGATCGACGGGGTGTTGTAGGTCTGGTTGAGCCGGGAGTTGTCGATCGCCGTGACCAGGTCCAGGAACGCCGGGATGTGGCGGCCGCTGTCCTTGATCTCGGTGGCACGGGCGATCGCCGCCGGCGACATCAAGGCGATGTAGAGGCCACCGTCGGAGGCGAACGACTTCTGCGGCGCGAAGTAGTAGACGTCGGTCTCGGTCAGGTCGACCGGGAGCCCACCGGCGCCGGAGGTCGCGTCGATCAGCATCAGGGCACCGTCGTCGGCCCCGGCCACCCGGCGTACCGGCGCCATCACCGTGGTCGACGTCTCGTTGTGCGGCCAGGCGTACGCGTCGACACCCGCCTCGGCCGCCGGCTCGGGGCGCGACCCGGGGTCGCTCGTGACCACCGAGGGGTCCTCGAGCCATGGGGCCGCCTTCGCAGCGGCCGTGAACTTCGAGGAGAACTCGCCGAACGACAGGTGCTGGCTCCGGTTGCGGATCAGGGCGTACGTCGCGACGTCCCAGAATCCCGTGGCACCGCCGTTGCCGAACACGACCTCGTAGCCATCAGGGAGGTCGAAGAACGTCGCGAAACCCTCCTGCACCCGGCGCACGAGACCCCGCACGGGCGCCTGGCGGTGCGACGTACCCATCAACGACGAGCCGGTGGCGGCGAGCGCGTCGAGATGGCTGGTCTGGATCTTCGAGGGTCCGGCGCCGAAGCGGCCGTCGGCCGGCTTGAGGTCGTCGGGGATCGAGATCACGTCGGGCATGGGCAACCTTCTGTCGCGATTCGGTGGTCTGCCGGACGACGCTGTCGGCACTGTCTATTGTGTCAGGGCCGTCGATCCGGGCAACACGGGAGGACACCAGATGAGCATCGTCCAGCAGCAGCCGCCGGGCATCCGAGGGCAGCGCGTCGCCCGCAACGTGTTCCGAGTCGTCGGTGTCGTCGTGCTTGCCGCGGCCGTCACCTTCCTGGTGCTCGGGCTCAAGGACTTCTTCGCGAGCTCCGACTCGTTCGAGGGGCCGCACAGGTTCTGGATGGTCTTCGTCGGGATCTTCGGCCTGGCGATCGCGGGCTGGTGCCTGCAGGCCGGCTTCATGGGCGCGGCGTCCAGGTACGTCGCGGGTGAGACGACGCCGGTGATCAAGGACTCCGCGGCGTACCTCACCGACGGCGAGGGCGTCCTCGGCGTCGGCCGTACCGTCGACGACGCGGCGGCACCGACCGCCTCGATCACCACGGCCACCGGACCCTTCTGCTCGAAGTGCGGCACCCGCAACGATGGCGACGCGGCGTTCTGCGACTCGTGCGGTGCCGCGCTTGCCCACTGACCTGCGGATCGAGCGGGTGCCGATCACGCATCCCGATGCGCAGCTGCTGATCGAGGCGGTCCAGCAGGAGTACGTCGAGCGCTACGGCGGCCCGGACAGCACGCCGATGGAGGCGTCGGCCCTCGAACCGCCCACCGGCGCGTTCTTCGTCGGCTACCTCGACGCCCGCCCGGTGATGACGGGGGCATGGCGCCTCCGGGAGGACGTGAGCCGGCTCGGGTCGATCCGACCGGCCGAGGTCAAGCGCATGTACGTCGCACCCACCGCTCGGCGGCGGGGTCTCGCGCGCGTCATGCTCGCGCACCTCGAGACGACGGCCCGGGCGGCCGGTGTCGACGTGATGATCATGGAGACCGGAACCGCCCAGCCCGAGGCGATGGCGCTCTACGAGGCTGCCGGCTACGAGCCTGTCGCGCCGTTCGGGCACTACGCCTGGTCACCGCGCAACCGCTGTTACGCCCGGGTGCTGCCCGTTATTCACGACTGAATCAGTAGACTATGCAGGTGACGACCCACCTGCTGTCCCTCCCGGACCTCGACGAGGCCCGCGTCGTCGTTCCTGCGCCGGGTGTCGGTCCGGGCAACTGGTCCGGTGCCGCCAGCGCCGTCAGGGACGGCGACATCGTCTACCTGGTCTACCGAGTCCGGCGACCGCTGGCGGAGGGCCGCGGTGTCACCACGGTGGTGGCGCGGTCGACCGACGGGCTGACCTTCTCCACCGTCTGCGAGGTGAACCGCGAGAGCCTCGGTGCGGAGTCGTTCGAGCGACCCGTCCTCGTGCGCACCGACGGCGGCTGGCGTCTCTACCTGTCCTGCGCGACGCCGGCGAGCAAGCACTGGTGGATCGAGGCGCTCGATGCGGACACGCCCGAGGGCCTCCCGTCCGGTCGGCGCACGGTCGCCTTCCCCGGCGACGGCCGGACCGCCGTGAAGGACCCGGTGATCGTGCGGGACGACGACGCCTGGCACGCCTGGATCTGCGAGCACCCGCTCGACGTCACGGGGCACGAGGACCGGATGAGCACGGCGTACTGGCGCAGCGCCGACGGTCTGGCGTGGACGCGCGAGCGAACGGTCCTGGCGCCGCGAGACGGCGAGTGGGACGCGCGGGGTGCCCGGGTGACCGACGTGCTGTCGCTCGATCCGCTCGTCGTGCTGTACGACGGACGTGCCCGCGCCGAGGACAACTGGTTCGAGGTGACCGGAGTGGCGACGGGCACGCTCGGTGGAGCCCTCGATGCCGGTAGCGCGCCGCCCCTGCGGTCCCCGTTCTCCGACGGCGCGGCCCGCTACGTCTCACACGTCACGATGGCCGACGGCTCCGTCCGCTACTACCTGGAGCTGGCACGCCCCGACGGCGCGCACGATCTCGTCACCGTTCCTGCGCCGTCGTGAGCTCGCCGGTCCGTCGGGACTCGAAGGTGCCGCCGTCCCGGTAGACCAGCCAGTCCTGGTACGACTGGCCGGTCACGCGCTCGAGGAGGGCGATGTCCTCCCGATGCGGCTTCAACAGCTCCGTGCGCTGCGCGGGAGTGAGCTTCGGGCGAGCCGGTGCTCCGCCGCGATGCAGCTGGCCGACCAGCGGTCGGCTGGCCTTGCGCCACACCTGCGGCGGGAAGAACTGACCCACCCGGGCACCGGTCCGGATCGCCGAGCTGAGCGCTCGCGTGCGCGGGCCCTGTGCCACGAAGACCCGGGAGTTGTCGCGCGGCACCGCCGGGACCACGGCCGGAGTCACGCCGAGGAAGGATGCGACCGCCGTCAGGGCGGCGGACGGGTCCTTGACCAGCTCGGCGTACCGGAGGAACAGCACCTGCTCGCGAGGGAAGTGCTCGAGGAGATCGGCGACCTGGCGTCCGTACATCCCCAGGCTGCGGTAGTGCCAGAACGGCGCCCAGCCGGCATCGATCCGTCTCTGCTCGCGCCGCACGGCCTCGACGAGGTCCCCGCACGGCTCGAGTCCGTCCATCCACAGATGCATCCAGTTCGAGTACGCGCGGTCGACCGGGTCGCGGAGGACGGCGATCAGCTTCGCCTCCGGGTTGTCCACCGCCAGTCGTCGCCGGGCGTCTCGGTTGTAGAGGTAGAACGGCGTCGCCTCACCGCACAGCATGGTGTCGGGCGCCTCGTCGAAGAGCGCGAGGTAGCGCTCGCGCTGCCACACCCACTCCTGGCTGCTGTGCGCGTCACCGGGGCCCTTGTAGGCCGGGGGTGGGGAGTCGCCGCACATGTAGTACTTCGGCTCCTTGACCCGGCTGAGGAACAGGTCGGGGTGCTGGGCCAGCGCGGCGTGGAGCGCGCTGGTGCCGGCCTTCGGGGCGCCGATCAGGAAGAAGTCCGGCGGTCTGCGGGCACGCATGGAGTAAGAATAGTGACTTACTACAATAAAGCGAGGCGTCCACCCCACTAGGCTCGCGCCATGGGGTTGTTCGGAGGGTCGTCCGACCGCGGCGAGCTGCTGGAGCTGCAGGCTCGGGTGAGTCGGCTCGAGGAGCAGGTGGCCCGGCTGAACGCCGCGCTGGCGGCCGTGCAGGGCGGCGGTCCGATGGTCGTCCCTGCGACGCAACCCGGCACGTCGCCGCTCCTCGACGAGTACGCCGAGGCCAGGGCCGCCGCCGCGGCGGGCAACAAGATCGAGGCGATCAAGATCGTGCGCGAGCAGTCCGGGCTCGCCCTCAAGGCCGCCAAGGAGCTCGTCGAGAGCTGGTGACGGGGTCGAGCGGAGACGGTGCTCGCGCTCGACCCGATCGGCCCCCGTCGACTCAGGTCACGTGCCCCCAGCGGCGCCCGCGACCGGGCTCAGCTGGTGGTCTTCGCGATCCGTTCGGGGCTCGAACCGCCGGGGCGGGACAGCCCGTAGACCACCTCGCCCTGCTCCCAGCCGGCGATCGGGTCGTCCCACTCCTCGACGTGGGTGCTCTCGTGGGTCATGCCGAGCCGGTCCATGACCCGGCGGGAGCGGGCGTTGACCGCCATCGTCTCGGCCCACAGCCGGTCGAGGCCGAGGGTGTCGAAGGCGTGCGCGATGGTCGCCCGCGCCCCTTCCACGGCGTACCCCCGACCCCACGCGCTGCGCGGCAGGCGCCACCCGATCTCACCGGCCGTGGCGTCGTCGGGGTCGCGGGAGAGGAACCAGACGCCGGCGAACCCGTCGGTCGCGTGGCCGACCCAGAGCCCGAAGTCGCCGTCGCCGTCGACCCAGCCGGGCAGCTCGGCGACCACCTGGTCGCGACTCATCGGCCGGCCGATGTACGCCATCACGTCCGCATCGCCGTTCATCGCGACGAGGTCCTCGAGGTCGTCCTCTGCGATTGGGCGGAGGGTGAGGCGGTCGGTGTGGAGGGTGGGTCTCATTGGTCCCTGTTTCATCATGAGATGTGGGCGTGGCCCCACTTCTCATGATGAGCCCACCATGAGAAGGGTTGGTTCACCTCCATCTCATGATGAAGCAGGTGCATCCCGGCCGGGCCCCTCAGGCACCCCAGGCCGGGTTCCACCCCTCGACGGACTCCGCCGGGCGGGAGGCCGGGCCGGTGTAGATCGCGGACGGGCGGATCAAGCGGCCGGTGCGCTTCTGCTCGAGGATGTGCGCCGACCAGCCGCCGGTGCGGGCGCAGGTGAACATCGCGGTGAACATGGTGGCCGGCACCTGGGCGAAGTCGAGCACGATCGCCGCCCAGAACTCCACGTTGGTCTCGAGCACCCGGTCGGGCCGGCGGGCACGGAGCTCGGCCAACGCCGCCTGCTCCAACGCCTCGGCCACCTCGTAGCGCGGCGCGCCGAGCTCCCGGGCGGTACGCCGGAGCACGCGCGCGCGTGGGTCCTCGGCGCGATAGACCCGGTGGCCGAAGCCCATCAGCCGCTCGCCCTGGTCGAGCAGGGACTTCACGTAGCCCTCGGCGTCGCCGGACCTCTCGACCTCCTCGATCATCCCGAGCACCCGCGACGGCGCACCGCCGTGGAGGGGGCCGCTCATCGCGCCGATCGCGCCGGAGAACGCGGCGGCGACGTCGGCCCCGGTCGAGGTGATGACCCGGGCGGTGAACGTCGAGGCGTTCATCCCGTGCTCGGCGGCGGAGCTCCAGTAGGCGTCGATGGCCCGCATGTGCGCCGGGTCGGCCTCGCCGCGCCAGCGGATCAGGAACTTCTCGGCGAGGGTCGAGCCCTGGTCGACCTCGCGCTGCGGCACGATCGGCTTGCCGAGCCCGCGGGCGGACTGGGCGGCGTACGACAGCACCATCACCGCGACGCGTGAGAGGTCGAGCCGGGCCTGCTCGTCGGAGATGTCGTAGGTCTGGCCCATCCCGAGCATCGGCGCGAGCATCGCGACCGAGGCCTGGACGTCGGCGCGGACGTCGCCGGTGTGGATCGCGATGTTGTACGGCTCGGCGGGCGGCAGGCCCGGCTCGAACGCGCCGTCCACCAGGAGCCCCCAGATCTTCTCGAACGGGATGCGGCCGACGAGCTCCTCGATGTCGACGCCGCGGTAACGGAGGGCCGAGCCCTCCTTGTCCGGCTCGGCGATCTCGGTCGAGAACGCCACCACACCCTCGAGACCCTCGTGTACGACGGGGGTGCTGTTCTGCTCTGTCATGCGACTCCTCGTGATCCGTGCTGCCTCTCGATTCTGCCTGGGCCGCCTGACGGGTGCTCACCTGGGCGGGTGAGCTCCCGGTGGTTGGATGGCGAGGTGACCGATCGGTACGCCGACCTCCGCCGCGAGTACGCCCTCGGCGGGCTCGCCGAGGCAGACCTGGCGCCGGACCCGTTCTCGATGTTCCGACGCTGGTACGACGACGCCATCGGCCGCGGCGGTTTACGAGCCGAACGCGATGGTCGTGTCGTCGGCGACGACGGACGGGCACCCCTCGTCCCGGCTGGTGCTGCTCAAGGGCTTCTCCGAGGAGGGCTGGGTCTTCTTCACCAACCTGGGCTCGCGCAAGGGGACCGAGCTGACTTCCAACCCGCGCGTCTCGCTGCTGTTCCCGTGGCATCCGCTGGAGCGGCAGGTGCGCGTCGACGGCACCGCGGTGGTGCTCGGACGCGACGAGGTCGCTGCGTACTTCCACAGCCGGCCGCGCGGTGCGCAGCTCGGTGCGCATGCGTCCCACCAGTCGCGCGAGGTGGGGTCGCGTGAGGAGCTGGACGACGCCTGGGCGTCCGCGGACGCGGCGTACCCCGGTGAGGTGCCGCTGCCCGACGAGTGGGGCGGCTTCCGCGTCGAGCCGGACGCCGTGGAGTTCTGGCAGGGGAGGCCCGGCCGGATGCACGACCGGATCGTCTACCGGCGCGACGGCGAGGGCTGGTCGACCCACCGCCTCGCCCCCTGACGCGGTGACCAGCCCACCGCCACGCGCACACCGGTCGGGCTGATCCCTATCGTGGGCGGATGCGTCGCCCGCTGCTCGTCCCCGTCGTCCTGCTGGCCGCCACCGCGCTGGCCCTCCCGGCGTACGCCGCGTCGACACCGCGCGCGCACCCGGGGGTGACCGCCCACGGTGCCGATCGGCCGTCGACCGGAGCGACCGAGGCGTCGTCCGCGGGGTGAAGCACGTGCCGGTGCCGAAGGCGGCGCGAGCGGTCGACACCAGCCACCCCGACCACGTGATCGGCAACGGCACGCCGGCGAGCTGCACCTCGAAGAAGGTCGTGCGCGCGGTCGCGAAGGGCGGCGTGATCACGTTCGCCTGCGGACCCGACCCGGTCGTGATCACGATGCGCCGGCCCGCCAAGGTCGTGAACACCAGCCGCCGGGTCGTCATCGACGGCGGCGGGCTGGTCACGCTCACCGGCGGCGGCAAGCGTCGGATCCTCTACCAGAACACCTGCGACCAGGGTCAGATCTGGACGACGGACCACTGCGACGACCAGGCCCGCCCGAAGCTCGTCGTCCAGCACGTCACCTTCGCTCGACGGGAACTCCACCGGGAACCACGTCGAGGGCGGCGGAGGAGGCGCGATCTTCGTCCGCGGCGGACAGCTCAAGATCGTCGACGCGACGTTCCTCGACAACCGCTGCGACCGTTCCGGGCCGGACCTCGGTGGCGCGGCGGTCCGCGACGCTGTCGCAGTCCCACGGCCGGCCCGGCGTACGTCGTGGGCAGCACGTTCCGCGGAGGTCGCTGCAGCAACGGCTCGGGGCTCAGCAGCATCGGCGTCTCGTGGACGGTGCTCAACAGCGTCTTCCGGGACAACGCGCGATCGGGCACGGCGCCAACCCCACCCGACCCGGCACCAAGGGCGGTGGCTCCGGCGGAGCGATCTACACCGACGGCAACCGCTACACCCTGCGGGTCGCCGGCACCCTGATGCGGCACAACCACGCCAACGAGGGCGGCGGCGCGATCTTCTACGTGAGCAACGACCGGAGCGGCCGACTCCACCTCCGCTGGTCGACGCTGAAGAACAACGTCAGCGAGGGGTTCGAGACCCGCCCCGGCATCTTCTACCTCGGTCGCGGGCCGATCGAGACGCGGCACTCGATCATCCGCTGAGCGCGCTCGGTGGCGTTCATCTCTACGATGACGCCCATGGCGCTGCTGGAGCGCGACGCCGCCGCTGAGGAACGCCTCGGACTACCTCGCAGCCGCGGTCAAGGGGAACGGTCGCCTCGTCTTCATCGGCGGCGAGGCGGGAGTCGGCAAGACCACCTTCGTCGACCGTGTCGTCGCGGACGCCGGCCCGGCGGTCCGCGTGGCGACGGGCGCCTGCGACGGCTCGACCACACCGGCTCCGCTGGGCCCGCTGCGCGAGATGCTGCCGACCCTGCCGGGCGACGTCTGGCCGGACGATGCCGACCGGGCGAGGTCTTCCTCCGGCTCTCCGATGCGCTGGGCCGTCCGGGCACGCCGTACCTGCTGGTGATCGAGGACGCGCACTGGGCCGACGACGCGACGCTCGACCTCGTCCGGCACCTGGCGCGCCGGGTCCATCGGCTGCGGGCCCTGGTGCTGGTCACGTTCCGGGCCGAGGAGGCCGTGGGCAACCATCGCGCTCCGGATCCTCTTCGGCGACGTGGCCGGCTCGTCCGGCGTACGACGGATCGACCTGAACCCGCTCACCCCGGACGGTGTGCGCGCGCTGCTCGAGGAGGCCGCCGCGTCCGTGGACGAGTCCGCACCCGACGTCGACGCGCTCTACCGCACGACCGCGCGGTAACCCGTTCTTCGTCACCGAGGTGATCGCGGCCGGGGCGGCGGCCCGCTCCCGCGCAGCGTCCGGGAGGCCGTGCTCTCGCGCACGTCGCGGCTGTCCGGAGCCGGCGCGGGAGGTGCTCGACCTGGTGGCCCTGGCCGGCCCGCGCTGCGAGGTCGGCCTCGTCGAGGACCTGGCGCCCGGACCTCGCGGCAGCCCTCGACGAGGCGCTCGGCGCACGGCGTCGTCCAGCTCGCCGGGGACGCGGTGATCTTCCGGCACGAGCTCGCGCGGCTGACCGTACTCGACGAGATCCCGGCCATCCGTCGACGCGGCGATCACCGGCGCATCCTCGAGCTGGTTGGAGGCGCACGACGCGGACCCGGCGCGCATGGCCCACCACGCCGAGGAAGCCGGCCAGGACGAGGCCGCCCGCGAGCACTCGCTCGTCGCGGCCGAGCGCGCGGCGTCGCTCGGCTCCCACCGCGAGGCGGTCGAGCAGTACCAGCGGGCGCTGCGCCACACCGCCGGCGTACCCGACCCGACCGCTCGCCGAGCTGCACGGCCGGCTGGCCTACGAGCTCTACGTCACCGGCCGGATGGCCGAGGCGCTGGAGGCCCAGCGAGGCGGCGCTGGCGGTGTGGACGGAGCTCGGCGACGCCGGAGCGGATCGGCGACGCACAGCGCCTGATGTCGCGGCTCAGCTGGTTCCAAGGAACGAGCGCGCGGCCGAGGAGTACGCCGCCCTCGCCTGCGCGACCCTGGACGGGCACCGGCGGGACGGCCGAGGCGATGGCGGCCAGCAACCGCAGCCAGCTCGCGATGCTCGCCTACGACCTCGACGGCACGCGGGAGTGGGGTCACCGGGCGCTCGCCCTGGTCGAGGGTCGCGACGACGCCGAGGCCGAGGAGGTCCGGGTCCACGCCCTCAACAACCTCGGGCACGATCGAGGTCGACAGCGGTGACGCGGAGCAGGGCTGGCCGACTGCTCGAGGAGAGCCTCCGACGTTCGCAGGCGGCCGACCTGCACGAGCACGCGGCGCGGGCGTTCACCAACCTCGCCGCCGCAGGCCGTGCTCCAGCACGACCACCTGCGGGCCGGGGCCCATCTGTCTCTGGGTCTGCGGTACTGCCTCGAGCGGGACCTCGACGCGTGGGCCCTCTACATGCGGGGACAGCAGGCGCTGAGCCAGCTCGACCTGGGCTGACGCTGATGGCGGCCGTGACCGTCGCCGACGCGGTGCTCCGCCATCCGCGCACGGCGCTGCGTCAGCCGGATCATGCCCGCTGATGGTGCTGGCCCGGGCGCGGGCCCGGACCGGCGTCGGCCCGGTCACGACGAGGCGCTCGCCGGAGGCCCTGGACCTCGCCTACGGCACGGCCGAGGCCCAGCGCGTCGGGCCGCTCGGCGGGGCGGCGGCCGAGATCGCCTGGATCGTCGGGGACGCCGACGCAGGGCGAGCGGGAGGCGATCGCGCGCCTGGGACGTGGTGCGTCAGCACGTCGACGAGCCCCTGGACACGCGGGATCATCGCGACCTGGCTGCCGGACGCCGAGGCCGCAGCCGTGGCGGAGTCCCTGGCACCGCCGTACCGCGCCGAGGCGCTGCGCCGCTGGGACGAGGCGGCCGAGCTCTGGGACGCGCTCGGGAGCAGGTACGCCGCCGGCGCTGGCCCGGGCCCGCGAGCGGCACCCGCGAGGGACTGGCCGAGGCCGCCGTACGCTTCGACGAGCTGGGTGCCGAGGCCGCCGCGGCCCGTGCGCGGAGCGAGGCGCGGCTGCAGGGCTGGTCGACCCCCCGCGGACGCCGGGCCACGACCAAGGCGCACCCCCAGGGCCTCACCCGCCGCGAGGCCGAGGTCGCCGACCCTGCTGGCCGAGGGGACTGTCCAACGCCGCCATCGCCGATCGGCTGGTCCTGTCCCCGCGGACCGTCGAGCACCACGTCTCCGCCGTCATGGCCAAGCTCGACGTCTCCTCCCGCCACTCCGTCCGCGACATCCTCGTCGTGAGCCGACAGCAGGGTAGTCCCTGACGTTCTGGTCGCTGGGTGGGGCCAAAACCGACCAAAACGTCGGGGACTATCCCGAAAACCAACTTGTGAGTGAGCGCTCACTCAGTTACCGTGGCGGGCGATGTCTCCTCGTGCCAGTGCCATGTCACCCGACGACCGTCGGCAGTGCGATCGTGCAGGCGATGCTGCCGTTGCTGGCCGAGCGCGGGAGACGAGATCACCACCCGCGAGATCGCCCAGGCGGCGGGGATCGCGGAGGGCACGATCTTCCGGGTCTTCCCCGACAAGAGGAGCCCTGATGCTCGCGGCCGCCGAGGAGGCGATCAACCCGGCCGACGGCGCGGCGGCGTTCGAGGAGGCGATGCGCGACATCGAGTCCCTCCGGGAGAAGGTCGTCGTCGCGGCCCAGCGGGTGCTCGACCGGATGCGGATGACGATGTCGGTGATGTTCGCCGTACGCCGTCACCTGGGGTCGCACGAGGAGCTGCACCAGCACGACAAGAAGCACTTCGGGCCGCCGCAGTTCGTGCTCGACGCGCAGGCGGAGCTGCACCGCCGGTTGACCGGCATCTTCGAGGCAGCACCGCGACGAGCTCGCGGTCGAGCCCGAGGTCGCGGCCGTCGCCCTGCGCAGCCTGATCTTCGGGGCCAGCCGTCCCGAGCTGGGAATGATCCGCGGCGCTCAGCGCCGACCAGATCGCTGACCTCCTCCTCTCGGGGGTCGCTACACGGGGAGAGAAGTAACCAGATGTTGATCACGCTCGTCCGCAACTTCCTCGCGGCCTACCGCGGCCCGCTGACCGTGGTCGTCGGCCTGCAGTTCATCGGCACGGTGATGGCGCTCTACCTGCCCAGCCTGAACGCCGACATCATCGACCACGGAGTCGTCACCGGCGACACCGGCTACATCGTCCGCATCGGCGCGGTGATGCTCGTCGTCGCGCTGGTCCAGATCGTCTGCTCGGTCGGCGCCGTCTGGTTCGGCGCGCGTACGGCGATGGGGTTCGGCCGCGACGTACGGGCCGCGATCTTCCACCGCGTCGGCACCTTCAGCCAGCGCGAGGTGCAGAGCTTCGGCGCACCCAGCCTGATCACCCGCGAGACCAACGACGTCCAGCAGGTGCAGATGCTCGTGCTGATGTCGTGCACGCTGATGGTGATGGCGCCGATCATGATGGTCGGCGGCATCGTGATGGCGATCCATGTCGACGTCGGCCTGTCCTGGCTCGTCGCGGTCACGGTGCCGGTGCTGGCGATCCTGCTGGGCCTGATCATCACCCGGATGGTGCCCAGCTTCCGGCTGATGCAGGGCCGGATCGACGAGGTCAACCGCCTGCTCCGCGAGCAGATCACCGGGGTCCGCGTGGTGCGTGCGTTCGTCCGCGAACCGCTGGAGACCGAGCGCTTCGAGAACGCCAACTCCGACCTCACCGCGTCGCCGTCCGGGCCGGCCGCTACCAGGCCCTGATGTTCCCGACGGTGATGCTGGTGGCGAACGTCGCGTCCGTCGGCGTGCTCTGGTTCGGCGGCCATCGGGTCGACTCGGGCGCCATGCAGGTCGGCGCCCTGACGGCGTACCTCTCCTACCTGATGCAGATCGTGATGTCGGTGATGATGGGCACCTTCATGATGATGATGATCCCGAGGTCGGCGGTCTGCGCCGACCGGGTCATGGAGGTCCTGCAGACCTCGACGTCGGTGCCGAAGCCGGACGAGCCGGTCACCGACATGCCTCGTCGCGGCACGCTGCGGCTGGACTCCGTCGAGTTCAGCTACCCGGGCGCGGACGCAGCCCGTGCTGCATGACGTGTCGTTCCAGGCCGAGCCCGGCCAGACCGTCGCGGTCATCGGCTCGACCGGCGCCGGCAAGAGCACGCTGGTGAACCTCGTGCCGCGGCTCTTCGACGTCACCGGCGGAGCGCTCGAGGTCAGTGGCGTCGACGTACGCCGCCTCGAGCCGGAGCGGCTCTGGTCGGTGATCGGTCTCGTCCCGCAGAAGGCGTATCTCTTCTCCGGCACCGTGAGGTCCAACCTCCTGCACGGCAAGCCCGAAGCGACCGACGAGGAGCTCTGGGAAGCGTTGCGGATCGCCCAGGCCGACGACTTCGTCCGCGCGATGCCCGAGGGTCTCGACGCTCCGATCGCCCAGGGCGGCACCAACGTCAGCGGCGGTCAGCGGCAGCGGCTCGCGATCGCCCGCGCCGTCGTACGCCGTCCGGAGATCTACCTGTTCGACGACTCGTTCTCGGCTCTCGACCTGGCCACCGATGCCCGGCTCCGCGCCGCCCTCCGACCGGTCACGAGAGACGCGACGGTCCTGCTCGTGGCTCAGCGCGTGTCGACGATCCGCGACGCCGACCTGATCCTCGTGATCGAGGACGGCGTGGTGGTCGGACGAGGCCGGCACCACGACCTGCTCGAGACCTGCGAGACCTACCAGGAGATCGTCGCCTCCCAGCTGAGCGCGGAGGAGGCAGCATGAGCCGACACCAAGCAGCCCGCCCAGCTCAAGGAGACCGAGCGCGTCCAGGCCGGTCCGGGCCCGGGTCGCGGACCGTTCGGCGGCGGCATGGTCGGCCAGAAGGCCAACGAGTTCCTGCCGTCGGCCAAGCGCCTCGTCCGGAGGATGGCGCCCGAGCGGAACAAGGCGCTCGCCGTCGTCGCCCTCGCGGTGGCCAGCGTCGCCCTGATGTCGCTCGGTCCGAAGATCCTCGGCCGGGCCACCGACCTGATCTTCGCGGGCGTCCTCGGCAAGCAGCTCGAGGGCAACGTGCCCGCGGGCACCCCGAAGGACCAGGTCGTCGAACACCTCCAGCAGAGCGGGAACGACAAGCAGGCCTCGATGATCGCGTCGATGAAGGACTTCGTGGTCGGGCAGGGCGTCGACTTCACCGCCGTCGGCCACGTGCTCCTGCTCGTCCTCGCCGTGTACGCCGCGGGCTCGCTGCTGGCGTGGCTCCAGGGCTACCTGCTCAACGACGTCGTGCAGGGCACGATCTTCCGGATGCGCTCGGAGGTCGAGGACAAGGTCAACGCCCTGCCGCTGAGCTACTTCGACCAGCAGCCGCGTGGGGAGCTGCTCAGCCGGGTCACCAACGACATCGACAACGTCAGCCAGACGCTCCAGCAGACGATGAGCCAGCTGATGACCTCGCTGCTGACGGTCGTGTTCGTCGTGGCCTTCATGTTCTCGATCTCGTGGGAGCTGGCTCTGGTCGCGCTGGTCACCGTGCCGATCACGATGGTCGATCACCGGCGCGGTGATGAAGCGCAGCCAGGGGATGTTCATCGACCAGTGGCGGCGTACCGGACGGCTCAACGCCCACATCGAGGAGACGTTCTCGGGCAACGCGCTGGTGAAGGTCTTCGGCCGCCAGCAGGAGGTCGAGCAGACCTTCGCCGAGGAGAACGAGAAGCTCTACGAGGCGTCGTTCGGGGCGCAGTTCGTCAGCGGCCTGATCATGCCGACGATGATGTTCATCGGGAACCTCAACTACGTCGTGATCGCCGTGCTCGGCGGGCTCAAGGTCGCGAACGGGTCGATCTCGCTCGGTGACGTGCAGGCGTTCATCCAGTACTCGCGCCAGTTCACCCAGCCGCTGACCCAGGTGGCCTCGATGACGAACCTGCTGCAGTCCGGTGTCGCCAGCGCGGAGCGGGTCTTCGAGCTCCTCGATGCCCCCGAGCAGGAGCCCGATGCCGCCGGCTGCGGCCGCGCGTCGACCGCGCACGGCGAGGTGCGCTTCGAGGACGTGTCGTTCTCGTACTCGCCCGACACAGCCGCTGATCGAGGACCTCTCGCTGGTCGCCCGGCCCGGCCACACGGTCGCGATCGTCGGCCCGACCGGCGCCGGCAAGACCACGCTGGTCAACCTCGTCATGCGGTTCTACGACGTCACCTCGGGGCGCATCACCCTGGACGGCGTCGACATCGCGTCGATGCCGCGAGCCGCGCTGCGCGAGCAGATCGGCATGGTGCTGCAGGACACCTGGCTGTTCGAGGGCACGATCCGGGACAACATCGCCTACGGGCGACCCGGGCGCGACGGAGGAGGAGATCCTCGAGGCCGCGCGCGCGACGTACGTCGACCGCTTCGTGCACTCGCTGCCCGACGGCTACGACACCCACCTGGACGAGGACGGCACCAACCTGTCCGCCGGCGAGCGGCAGCTGGTGACCATCGCCCGGGCGTTCCTGTCCGATCCGGAGCTGCTGATCCTCGACGAGGCCACGTCGTCGGTCGACACGCGCACCGAGCTGTTGCTGCAGCACGCGATGGCCGCCCTGCGCACGGACCGCACGTCGTTCGTGATCGCCCACCGGCTCTCCACGATCCGCGACGCCGACCTGATCCTGGTGATGGAGGACGGCGCGATCGTCGAGCAGGGCACGCACGACTCGCTGCTCGACGCCGAGGGTGCCTACGCCCGGCTCTACAACGCGCAGTTCGTCGCCCCCGAGGAGAGCGCCGTCGCCTAGCGCGACCTAGACCGGCGTGACCTCGGGCTCGGTGGGCGGAGGAAGGTCCGGGTCGGGGCCGGGATCCGGTGCCGGACCGGGCCGATCCGGTGGGATCGGGTCGCCGCTCGGCACGATGTCCGGATCCTCCTGGGGTTCGTACGGCGTGGTGGTCATGCCGGTCGGGTACCCGAGAGCCGGGTCGTCCATGCGCGGGCGCCCGACGGGCCCCCCAAGGGCTCAGACCGCTTGGAGGGCCCGCATCGACGGCGACTCGTCGCGTCCCCAGGGCTGCACCAGACCGGAGGCGTGGGCCAGGGCGGCCGCCTCGGTCCGGGTGGTGGCGTCGAGCTTGGTCAGGATCCGCGAGACGTGGACGCTCGCGGTCTTGGGTGAGATGAACAGTCGGGCGCGCGATGGCGCGGTTCGTGGCGCCCGAGGCGACCAGGCAGAGCACCTCGCGCTCGCGGTCGGTGAGGGCCGTGTGCACGCGGCGGGAGCGCTCGCCGAACTCGGGGCGGACAGCGAGCGGGCGGGGCTCCGACGCGGTCGTGCTCGGCGGTCTCGACCGCGGTCTCGGCGGTGGCGGCGGCGTTCGGTGCGAACTGCAGCAGCACCCAACCCTGGCCATCGTCCTTGACCGCCATCCAGCCACCCGCGAGCTGCCCGAGCACACCGGAGAGGTCCGGGGTCGCGGCAGGCGTGACGGCGCCGGTCGGGATGCCGTTGGACGTCGGCTCGAGCGCGTCGGCGACCAGCGAGAGCAGACCGGAGATCGGGGCTGTGTGGGTGGCGATCGTGTTCATACATCGAGAGTCGGCCCGGACGGCTCAGCAGTCGTCAGGGTCGCCACCCTGAGGTTTCGGCACCCTGAGGCGCAGCCACCCTGAGAATCGCGCCTCCGTGACCGGCCGTTCTGCCACCATCGAAGCAAGCATCACGAGGGGGAGAGCCTGCCGAGCCTGCTGTACGAACGCTCCGGGGAGATCGCGTCCATCGACGCGGCTCTGGCGCGCCTCGAGGAGGGCGGGGGGCGTCGTGCTCCTGGAGGGCCGGGCGGGGCGCGGCAAGAGCACGCTCGTCGAGTACGCCGTCGAGCGCGCTCGCGAGCGTGGCGCGCGGACCCTGGTGGCCCGGGCCCGTCACCTCACGTCCGCGGCACCGTTCGAGGTGCTGCGCCGTCTGCTCGGGCCTGCGGTCGAGGAGGCGGGCGGTGTCGACGTCGCTCGAGGGCGCCGCCAAGTTCGCGATCCCCTGTTCACCCCCGGCGCGGATCTCTCGCAGGGCGTCGACTACGGGTGCCAGTGGCTGATCGCCTGGCTGGCCGAGCGGACGCCGCTCGTGCTGGCGATCGACGACGCCCACTGGGCCGACGCGCGCCTCGCTGCGCGTTCTGCTGGACGTCCAGGCCGAGATCTCGCTTCCAGCGCGTGTCGATGCTGATCGCGAGCCGACCGGTCGAGAACCCCGAGATGCCAGCGCCTGCCTCGCCGCGATGGCCGCGCAACCGGACTGCGACGTGCTGACCCCCGGGCCGCTCGTCGCGAGAGGCCGTCGGCCGACGGTGGTCGCCGAACGCCTCGGGGAGCCGGCCGACGACGCTTCGTCGACGACGTGCCTCAAGGTGTCCGGCGGCAACGCCTTCTACCTGCGCGAGCTGCTGCGCCCCTTCGAGGTCGACCTCCGAGCCGGATCGTCCAGCGCTCGTCGACCGACGGCACCCTGTCGCTGCGGCGGACGGTGTCGTGGCGGCTGGGCGAGCTCGGTCGCCGACGCCACGAGCTCTGGCGCAGGCAGCTGCCGTCCTCGGCGACGGTTGCTCACTGCCGGCAGGCGGCCGAGCTGGCCCAGCTCGACGAGGCCGTCGCGCGTGCGCGAGGCCGCGCGCCTCGAGGTCGGCCAGCATCCTGGCCCACGGCGATCCCGTCGAGTTCCTGCACCCGCTGCTGCGGGCCGCGGTCGAGGCGGAGCTGCCCGACGTGGTGCTCGGGGAGCTGCACGCGCGCGCGGCGCGGCTCCTCTGGTGCGTCGGCGCAGCGACCCGGCATCCGTCGCGCAGCACCTGCTCGCCTCACCCGGGCGCGGGCGACGCCGCGGTGTCGGCGTACCTCTGCGAGCAGGGTCAGCGCCGCACTCGAGGCCGGCTCGGTCGCGGCTGCGCCCAGCGCCTGCTGCGGCGCGCTCTCGACGAGCCCGCACCGGCCCGAGCAGCGCGAGCATCCTGCTCTGGCTCGGGCGCGCCGAGCACCCGGCGCTGGACCTCGACGCTGCCCGAGAGCACCTCGAGGACGGCCTTCGGGTCGACGCGATCGGAGGTGGCGCTGGCCGCCGCAGGGGACCTCTTCGACGTACTCGACGACGCCAGACCTGTACGCCGAGCTCGGCCGCGCATCCACGAGCGCGCGCTGGCCGCTGGATCCGTTCGGTGACTCCGCGAGCCGAGGTGCATCTCCGCGCGCTGCCTGTTCGTCATCGTGATCATGGCTGCGAGCCGGGGCTCGCGGGAGCTCCCTCCCGAGCTCGCCGAGCCGATGCCGAGTTCTCTGTCGACCGATCGGGATGTCGACCGCCATCTGGTCGTGTGGGCCGCCGTCCACGAACGCACCGTCACGGGGGCACCACCGAGCAGTTCATGGCCAACCTGCGGCGAGTCGATCGCCGCCCTGCCCGATCACCCGGACGACTTGACCGACTGGGACGTCCACGGCGCTCTCGCGGCCGCGACCTTCCTCGCCGACGACGACCTCGACGAGCGAACGCGTCCTCGGACTCGCTCGCCCCGGCGGCGGCCCGGCTGGCGGGCGTGCGTCCCGCAGGTGCAGGCCGAGCTCGACCACCGCCTGATCGCCCACGGCCTGTCAGCCGCGGCGCCTTCGAGGACGCGCTCGCCCAGATCGCGGCGGCCGAGGACTTCACCGGCCGCCACGTCGTCGTCCCGGCTACGACGGCCTCCACCGATTCGCGCGGGGACGGCATCGCCCTCGAACGCGGCGACTACGCGATGGCGGCGGTGCAGCTGAAGGAACGCATCGGCGAGGACCTGGTGTATCCGGCCCTCGGCGCTCTGTTGTCGGGTGACCCGACTCGGGCGGCCGCAGATGCTGGACGAGCTGGAGCTCTCGTGCGACGTCGGGGCCCCGCTGCGCCAGATCGAGGTGGAGCTCCAACCACATCTCGTTGGCCAGCCATGTCCACGACGCCTCGGCGACCGCGAACGTGCGGTCCGCCGAGGCCCGCCGTGAGCTCGAGATCCGGCGTCGCTACGGCCCACCCGCCCTGACTGGCCGACGCACTACGCAGGGTCGCGACTTTCGTGCCCGCGCGCGAGGGCGTCGACCTGCTCGAAGAGGCCACGAGCTTGGCAGAGACCACGCCGGTGCCGACCCACTGCTGGCGCGGGTGCTGGCGTCGTACGGCGCAGCGCTGTCGCGAAGTCGGCCGCGCCGCCGAGGCGCGCGAAGTGTTGTACCGAGCCATCCGACCTGGCCAGCGAGATGGGCATGGAGCGGGTTCTGCGTCGAGTGCAGCAGGAGTTGCTCGCTGGCCGGCAGGCCGCCCGCGCCGAGCCCGCGCCACAGGGCCGATGTCGTTGACGCGAGTCGCAGCGCGAGTGGCGTCGCTCGCGACGAAGGTCTGACCAACCGGGAGATCGCCGAACGGCTCTTCGTCACCATCAAGACGGTCGAGACGCATCTGATGGCGGTCTACCGCAAGCTCGGGATCAAGTCGGCGCGACGAGCTGCGGAGGCGCACTGGCACCGCTGCCGGGCTGACCGAGACGGCCTTGACGCGCCGCTGACAGCAGGGCGACCCTGGCGGTCAGGGACGGACCCGTGGGGAGCCAACACAGCGGGAGGCGCTCCGTTCGTCCGAGTCGGGCGTGGGGGGATGACGATCATGGCCGACTCAGGCGGAGCGCCGATCTCGGCGGGGACGAGCACGTACGACATCAGTGTCGAGGTGCCCGAGGACGTCGCATGATCCGACGGCTGTGCACGCCTATCTGCGACAGACCTATCGCCGAGGACCTCAACGCCAGGACGACCGACGTTCGCCGAGGATCACGTACGAGTCGCACTGTCGCCGTGGCACCAGAGGGCGTCCGACGTCACCATGAACCTCCGTACCGTGCGGCGTCGGCATGCACGGTGGGAGACGGTGCGGACGACGACTGGCGACGACGATGACGCCCCGGCCGTAGACGACGCCGCTCGGCGCCCCTGATCGCGCATGCGCGACTCGCGCTACAACGTCGTCGTCGAGCGCGGTGAGCTGACCTGGGTCCACAACGGGCTCTCGGGTCGGATCGTCGCGGTGCCCGGACGCACGACTGGCGGACGCGCGGGCGTTCATCGGCGGCGACCACGCACGCATGCCGGCCGACCGAGACCCTGCGCGATCTGACGCTGGCGCGGATGTTCGTCAACGACGACCCGGACGAGCTCGCTGTTCTCGAGCGGCGGTACCGGGCCGGCACGGCCGACCGCTCGTCGTTCGCGCTGACCATCGTGACCAGCCTGGGCTGCAACTTCGACTGTCCGTACTGCTTCGAGAACAAGCCGGCCGCGATCCTCGACGAGGAGACCGAGCGGCTGCTGCTCGAGGTGCTGGACGCAGCAGCTGCCGACGATCGAGCGGTTCCACGTCACCTGGTACGGCGGCGAGCCGCTGCTCGCTGCGGACCGCATCGACCGGCTTTCGGAGGCCTTCCTCGAGCGGACGGGCGAGCGAGGTGACGTACTCCGCGAGCGATCGTCACCAACGGCTACCTGCTGACCCCGACGTCGCTCGTCGGCTCCAGGCACTGCCGGGTCAAGGGCGCCCAGATCACCCTCGACGGACCCGCGGAGACACACGACCTGATGCGGCCGCTCCGCAACGGGCGCGGCACCTTCGACGTCGTCCTCGAGAACGTCGTCGCGTGCGCCGACCTGCTGCCGATCTCGATCCGGGTCAACCTCGACGCCTCGAACGCGACGGCGTACGTCCGGCTGCTCGACCTGCTCGTCGAGCGCGGGCCTCGCCGGGCGGGTGACCGTGTACCCCGGCCAGATCGTCGCCTACCCCGACCAGGCGCGGCGCGCCGAGCGAGACCTACCGGCCGCCGCTGCTTCACCCTGCCCGGAGTTCGCCGAGGTCGAGCGCGACTTCCTGGCCGCGGCGTACGAGCGCGGACTGGCGAAGCCCGACGCTGCCGGAGCCGATCGCGTCACCGTGCACCGCCGTGCGCACCAACGAGCTCGTGGTCGGCGCGCAGCGGGGAGCTCTACAAGTGCTACGACAACGTCGGCAACCCTCACGAGGTGATCGGGCACCTGCGGTCCTGGCGGGACCCGAACGACCGCGTGCTCAAGTGGCTGCGCTACGACCCGTTCGCCGACGAGGGATGCCGGTCGTGCATCGCCCTCCCGACCTGCATGGGCGGGTGCGCCCACCATCAGATGACCGATCCCGGCGACGCCAAGTGCTCGACGTTCCGCCTCACCCATCGACGCCAGGTCGAGGAGTACGCCGACGCCGCCGAGGCCGGTCGTCCCACGGCCGGACCGCGGCATCGCCTGCTGCCGCTGACCCCGGTCTAGCCGTCCGGCCTGCGGAAACTCGCGCGCCGTTCGACTCGCGGGGACGTGTCACCATCGAGAGAAGGCTCAACCCACGGGGAGGGGACATGGCGAGCCGGCTGTACGAGCGCACCGAAGAGATCTCGGCGATCGATGCAGCCCTCAGCCGCCTCGAGGAGGGACGCGGAAGCTGCCTCCTGCTCGAGGGCAGGGCCGGGCGCGGCAAGAGCACCCTGGTCGAGCACGCCGTGCAGCGCGGACGCGAGGGCGGCGCGCGCGCCTGGGTGGTCCGGGCCAGGCACCTGGCCTCGGCGGCACCGTTCGAGGTGCTGCGTCGACTGCTCGGCCCGGCGGTCGAGGACGCCGGCGGCGTCGAGGCGCTCGACGGTGCTGCCAGGTTCGCCATCCCGCTGTTCACCCCCGGTGCCGACCTCTCGCCAGGGCGTCGACTACGGGTGCCAGTGGCTGATCGCGTGGCTGGCCGAGCGCTCGCCGCTGGTGCTGGCCATCGACGACGCGCACTGGGCCGACGGCGCGTCGTTGCGGGTGCTGCTCGACGTCCAGGCCGACATCTCGGCGCAGCCGGTGACGATGGTGGTGGCCAGCCGCCCCGTCGAGAACCCGGAGATCCAGGGGCTCCTGGCGGCGATGGCGGCCGAGCCCGACTGCCAGGTGCTCGCGCCGGCGACGCTCTCGCGCGAGGCCGTCGCCGAGCTCGTGACCGAGAAGCTCGGCAACCCGTGAACAGCGCCTTCGTCGACGAGTGCCTCAAGGTCTCGCGCGGCAACGCGTTCTACCTCCAGGAGCTGCTGCGTCCCTACCAAGGCGACTCCCGACCCAACCGCCAGGCGTTCGTGCGCAACGGCACGCTGTCCCTGCGGCGGACCGTCGCCTGGCGCACTGGGCGAGCTCGGCCCCGAGGCCGTGGCTCTGGCGCAGGCGGCAGCGGTGATGGGCGACGGCTGCTCCCTGCACCTGGCCGCGGAGCTGGCGCGGCTGGACGAGGAGACCGCGGTCTTCCAGGCCTCGCGTCTCGAGGTGGCCAGCATCCTCCAGCACGGCGACCCGGTGGAGTTCCTCCACCCCCTGCTGCGCGCGGCGGTCGAGGCCGAGCTGCCCGAGGTCGTCCGGGGCGAGCTGCACGCGCGCGCGGCGAGGCTGCTGTGGCTCAGCCGTGAGGCGCCGGAGTCGGTGGCGCTGCACCTGGTCAACTCGCCCGGCTCGGGCGATGACGAGGTCGCGGCGTTCCTGGCCGAGGAGGGAGAGGCTGCCCTCGAGGCCGGCTCGATCGCCCTGGCGACGCAGCTGCTACGGCGCGCGCTGGACGAGCCGGCCCCGCCGGCCATGCAGCCGCGGATCCTGGTGGCCCTCGGCCGGGCCGAGCACGCGCTGAGTCAGCTCGACGCCGCCCGGGGGCACCTCGAGGCCGCGATGGAGTCCGACGACCGGCCGGTCGTGCTGACCGCAGCCGCCGAGCTGTTCGACGTCCTCCTCGACGCGGGCCAGTTCGCCGACCTCGGCCGGCTCCACCACCGGGTGGTGGGGCTCGAGCCCACGGGCGACTCGCTCGCGGAGGTGCGGGTCCGGGCCCAGCTGCTCGGCAACGTGTTCATGGCCGTCGAGCCTGGACTCACCCTGCCCCCGGGCCTGGCGGAGATCCACGCCCACGACCTTCCCGTGGAGCGCGACATCGAGCGGTACCTGCTGGTCACCGCCGCGATCTTCGAGCGCACCATGAAGCACGGCACGACGCAGGGTCTGGTCGACAACCTGCGTCGAGCGGTGGCGGCTCTGCAAGGGTCTGCAGCGACGGGTCGCTCTCCCTGTGGGATGCCCGCGCTGCGCTCGAGGCGGCGACGTTCCTCGCCGACGACGAGTTCGCGGAGGCCGACGCGATCTTCGAGCGCCTCGGGCCGTCGGTCTCCCGGCTCCGTGCGCTCCGCGCCGTCCCTGCAGTCGGAGCTCGAGCACCGCCGCCTGCTCAGTGCCCTGGCCAAAGGCGACTTCGAGGACGTGCTGGCGGCCATCGCTCTCGCCGAGCAGCGCACGGCGCACCTCGAGAAGTCCGCGGTTCACCGCGGGGCACCGGTTCATCCGCGGGTGGATCGCGCTCCAGCGAGGGGACTACGCCGCGGCGGGCGAGCTCCTGGCGGCGCGGACCGGTGAGGCCACGCTCTACGCAGCGCTCGGCGCGTTGCTCGCCGGGGAGCCGCAGCGGGTCCTGGACATGCTGGCCGCGCAGGGCTTCTCCACCGAGGTCGACGGCCCCGTCACGGCGGTCGAGGTCGAGCTGGACCCCCATCTGGTGGCGAGCCACGCCTACGACCTGCTCGGCGACCGGGAGAACGCCGTGCGCGAGGCCGATCGCGAGGTCGCGATCCGCCGCGAGTTACGGCCCGCGTTTCCGGCTGGCGCAGGCGCTGCGGCGACGCGCGAGCTTCGAGCCCGCACGACAGCGCGGTCGAGGTGCTCGCCGAGGCCCTCGAGCTGGCGGAGTCGACCCCGCGCAAGCCCGTGACCGTCCGGGTGCTCGCGTCGTACGGCGCCGCCCTCCGCCGCTCGGGTCGGGTGCCCGAGGCGCGCGAAGCCCTGTACCGAGCCATCGACATGGCCGTCGACATGGGCATGGATCGCCTGACAGCGCACGGTCCTACGAGGAGCTCGTGCTGGCGGGCGGTCGTCCGCGCCGGCACCCGGACCAGCGGCCCGCAGTCCCTGACCGCCGCTCAGCAGCAGGTGGCCCGGCTGGCGGCGGACGGCCGGACCAACCGGCAGATCGCCGAGGAGCTCTTCGTCACCATCAAGACGGTCGAGACCCACCTCGCCGCCGTCTACCGCAAGCTCGACATCGCCACGCGTGACGCGCTCGCCGACCTGCTCGCTGCAGCGGAGGGAACGTCAGCACGAGCCGCTCGGCCGCGGCGATCTCTTGACGAGCGGTCCCGGCGATGGGCGGACATGGAGGGCGGCACGACGAGTCGATGCGTGGGCGCACGTGGCCAGGACGCCGAGACCAGTCAATGGAGAGGGGAAGGACATGCAGCGAACGAGAAGCCCGGAGGAGTATCTGCTCTACGTACGCGTCCCGGACGCGGTGGACGGCGTCGCCGGGACGACACCGTTACGTTCCTGCAGAGGTCGCCAAGCTGCTCTCTGACGATGACGAGCACATCTATGTCGAGCGAGTACCTGACCTACGACGAGGAAGAAGCCGAAGATGCCGCACGGGAAAGCACGGGGACGACGAAGTCGAGGGCCATCGCGGGAACTCGCCCGCCGGCACGCACAAGAACTCGCTGCAGCCGATGTACTTCTGCCACAACAAGTTCTAGCGCAGCGATCGCGGTCCGCAGCGTACGTCGCACGGACGCCGCGGGCTGCTACGTCGGGATGCGCGACGCTGCCGTAGTTCGCTCGCGACACCTGGCGAAACCGCTTGAGCGGGCTTGGTCCGACGGGTTAGCGTCGTCGTACACGGGAAAGGAGGTGGTCCAGAGTTGAATACTTATAGGACGCGTGAGGTGGCTGCGGTCTAGCAGCAACCGGCCAGCCCGTAGTACTGCTGGCAGTACAACGCAGACACCCGACCCGTAGGTGATCCGGCCAACGTCCGGCTGGAGGGGCCACGAGACTTCTCGTGGTCACACCTGCGGGTCGTCTGCATTTTCCGAGCGCCGCCGGGCGGGCCTCTGCGAGCCCACAGATGGTGAGAGCACCGGCATCGCATCAGGTTGATGCAGGCGACCGTCACGAGACCTGAGGATTGCCTGTGGCAACCTGTGCCCTCCTCGGGCACCGACTCGCGTAGGTCGCCGAGGCGTCCATGTCGCGCGCTGAGGAGCTGGGCCATCTCGAGCGGGAGCTCGGCGTCCTGATCCGGCGCGTCGAGACGCGTCATCGGAGAGCGGGCCCGGGCGGTCCACCCCGACCTGCAGCCGGCGTCGTACCTGATGCTCACCTTCCTCGTGGCCGAGGGCCCGCAGCGCTCCTCGGTGGTCTCGGAGAGGTTCAACGTCGACAAGGGCGCGATCAGTCGCCAGGTGCAGCACCTGTGCGACCTCGGGCTGCTCGATGCGCGAGCCCGACCCCGCGGACGGCCGGGCGATGCTGATCTCGGCCAGCCCCGACGCCGTACACCGGCTGGAGGCCGTCGACCGCGACCGCAGGCGCTGGCTGGACGAGCAGCTGGCCGAGTGGACCGAGGCCGACCTCCGCGACTTCGTCGGCGGCCTCAGCCGCTACAACGACGGCCCTCGACCAGAACACCTGAGCGGCTCAGGTCAGCCAGACCGCCGTGTCGGGCGGCAGGAGATCGCCGTCGAGGGGTCCGCTCGCGAGCACGACCTCGCCCGCGGGTAGCCGTACCGGGCGCGGGCCGCAGTTGCACAGCACCGTCAGATCGCCCGCGGCGGAGCTGAGCACGGTCGAGCGGCCCTCGACGATCTCCACCGCGCGCCTCGCTGTGGGCGTACCGGCGTCTCGCCCGCAGCGCCGCTCGGTAGAAGGACCACGTCGAGTCCGGGTCCCGGCGCTGCGCGGCAACGGTGAGGGACGCCCAGTCGTCGGGCATCGGCAGCCACGGTGTCGTCCGTGCGGGCCCGAACCCGAACGGCGAGCGCGTCCCACGCCACGGGATCGGCACCCGGGCCCCGTCGCGTCCGGCCACTCCGGTGCGGAACCACGCAGGGTCCTGCCGGTCCTCCGGGGGTACGTCGACCTCCTCGAGCCCGAGCTCCTCACCCTGGTAGAGGTACGCCGACCCCGGCAGCGCCGAGCATCGTCAGCGTCGCGGCGCGTGCCCGGGCGAGCCCGCGGCTCACCGCCGCCGTACCGGGTGACGTGGCGGACGACGTCGTGGTTGGACAGCACCCACGTCGGCGCCGCCCCGACCAGGCCCACGGCATCCAGCGTCCCGCGCACGACGTCCGCGAACGCGGCCGCCGACCACGGCGCCAGCAGCCAGGCGAAGTTGAACGCCTGGTGGAGCTCGTCGGGACGGATGTAGCGCGCCATCGACTCGGGGCTCTGGGTCCAGGCCTCCGCGACGGCCATCCGGTCGCCGTCGTACTCGTCGATGATGCGGCGCCACGAGCGGTAGACGCCGTGCACCTCGGGCTGGTCCCACATCGGCTCGTCGCGGACGGTGCGCTCGACCATCGCGCGCTCCTCGCGGTCGCCGGGCAGGTCGCGCTGACCGGGGGTGACGCCGCGCTGGTCGCGCAGGCTCTTCACCTTGAACAGACCGTGGGCCACGTCGACCCGGAAGCCGTCGACGCCGCGGTCGAGCCAGAACCGCAGCACGTCCTCGAACATCGCCGGCACCTCGGGGTTGCGCCAGTCGAGGTCGGGCTGGGACGTGTCGAAGAGGTGGAGGTACCACTCGCCGGTCGTTGTCCTGAGCCTGTCGAAGGGTCGACGCGCGTCCACGCGGGTCCGCCGAACACCGACTCCCAGTTGTTCGGGGGCTGCGTGCCGCCCCGGCCCTTGCCCTTCCGGAACAGGTAGCGCGCGCGCTCCGGGCTCCCGGGACCGGCGGCCATCGCCGCGGTGAACCAGGCGTGCTCGGACGACGTGTGGTTCGGGACGAGGTCGACGACGACCCTGAGCCCGAGGTCGTGGGCCCGGGTCAGCAGGTCGTCGACGTCGGCCAGCCGACCGAACCTCGGGTCGACATCGGTGTAGTCGGCGACGTCGTAGCCCGCGTCGTGCTGGGGCGAGGGATAGAAGGGCGTGATCCAGACCGCGTCCATGCCGAGGTCGCGCAGGTAGCGCAACCGGGACGTGATGCCGGGGATGTCGCCGAGACCGTCACCGTCGGAGTCGGCGAAGCTGCGCACGTAGACCTGGTAGAAGACGGCGTCGCGCCACCAGGGCGCCGGGCCTCTCTGTCACCTCGGCCATGTCAGTCGAACGCCGCGGGGTCGACGGCGATCCAGAGATGCTCCGCGCTGGCGACGACGCGTCCGTCGGCGTCGTACATCGTCGAGGAGGTCCAGGTCTTGCGGCCGTCGTTGCCGCGGCCGAGGCCGACCAGCACGTGCTCCTCGCCGATCACCGGCAGGGAGTCCAGCCGCAGCGGTCATCCGGGCGAGCACCATCAGCCGCTCCTCGAGGTCGCCGGCCCAGCCGCCGACACAGTCCAGCGCCGCCCAGGTGACCGGCAGGCTCACGCGGGGCTGCTCGTCGGCGTACGCATGGAAGTCCTCGGCGACGGTCGCGGTCGGGCGTCCACGTGGCCGCGACCCGGGCGCGCGGCGGCTCGCCGTCCTCGCCGGCGGCGTCGCTGACCCGGCCGGGGAAGATCCGCAGGCCGTCGCCGGGCTCTCGGCCGGTGCCGCAGGAGAAGCACGTCGGGAAGGGGTGGCCGGTGAGGCCGGAGTACGACGCCATCGCCGCCCGTGCCTCCTCGGGCGGGACCGGGTCGACGTCCGTCACCTCGTCGTGGCGGCAGCGCGCTGACAGCACCGGCTTCCCGTCGTACGACGCGACGACGCCGCCCTCGTCGCCCGGCCCGATGGTCATCGGCACCTCGAGCGGTGGCGGCGCCAGCAGGGACACGCTGACGCTCGGCCAGGCGACGTGCGTGGTCGTCCGGGCACTCGTCGCCGGCGTACGCCGCGATCGCGCCCGCGCTGTAGCCGCCGTTCCCGGAGGAGGGCGGCCCGCGGAATCGGGAGGGGATGATCAGATCGGTCAACGGGTTCCTCGGCCAGGGTTTCGACGCGGCGGCTCGGCTTCGTGCCTCGGCCGCGCCGCTCACTCTGCCAGCCCTTCCGGCGATGGGTCACAATGGGCCCAGTGAGCGCCCAGTGAGTGACCTGATCGACACCACGGAGATGTACCTCCGGACCATCTACGAGCTGGTCGAGGAGGGCATCGTGCCGCTGCGTGCCCGGATCGCCGAACGGCTGCACCAGTCGGGTCCGACGGTGTCGCAGACGGTCGCCCGGATGGAGCGCGACGGGCTGGTCACGGTCGAGGGCGACCGCCACCTCGAGCTCACCGCCGAGGGCCTCCGCCTCGCCACGCGGGTCATGCGCAAGCACCGCCTGGCCGAGCGCCTGCTCACCGACGTGATCGGGCTCGACTGGGAGCTGGTCCACGCGGAGGCCTGCCGCTGGGAGCACGTGATGTCCGAGACCGTCGAGCGCCGGCTCGTCGACCTGCTCGGCCACCCCACCGAGTCGCCGTACGGCAACCCGATCCCGGGACTCCGCGAGCTCGGGGAGAGCGGCTCCGACGCGCGAGTTCCTCGACGGCACCGAGCTGCTCGCCGAGCTGGCCGGCGTCGAGCTCGGCCAGCGTGCGCGTACGCCGGATCTCCGAGGAGCTGCAGAAGGACGAGCCGCTGATGGGCACCCTGCGCCGGATCGGCGCCCTGCCCGACAAGGTCGTCGGCGTCACCGCGACCGACGCGGGTGTCCTGGTCGGCTCCGGCGGCGAGACCGCCGAGCTCGACCTCGAGGCCGCGGCGCACATCTTCGTCTCGCGGGTCTGAGGCTGGGTCCCGTCTGCCCCGGTTTCATCATGTGACGTGGGTGAACCGGCACGTACCTCGATGAGTTCACCGTGCGAAGCGACGTTTCATCACGAGAACATGGTGAAACCCGGGCGACTCCGCCCACCACCACTCAGCGAGCAGCCGCCAACGCCCCCAGGAACTCCGAGCACCCGGCGTCGACCTTCACCGTGGCCAGCTCGTCGCCGCGGGTGCTGCCGCGGTTGACGATGACGACAGGGACGCCGGCCTTGGCGGCGCGGCGGACGAACCGGAAGCCGCTCATCACCGTCAGCGACGACCCCACGACGAGGAGAGCGTCCTCGGGCGTGAGCCCGTCGACGGCGTCGTAGCACCGCTGGACCCGCTCGGGCGGGACGTTCTCGCCGAAGAACACCACGTCCGGCTTCAGCACGCCGCCGCACGACGAGCAGTCGGGGACCACGAAGCCGGCGGTGTCCTCGAGCTCCACGTCGCCGTCGGGACGGACCTCGGCGTCCGCGTGCCGCGCGGCGTACCCGGGGTTGGCGGACACCATCCGGGTGGCCAGCGTCGACCGGCTCGACGTACGCCGGCACGACAGGCAGACGACGTCGGCGATCCGGCCGTGCAGCGCGACCAGGCGACGCGAGCCGGCAGCCTCGTGCAGGCCGTCGACGTTCTGCGTG
Organism: uncultured Actinomycetota bacterium; assembly: GCA_963812055.1. Classification (GTDB taxonomy): domain Bacteria; phylum Actinomycetota; class Actinomycetes; order Propionibacteriales; family Nocardioidaceae; genus Nocardioides. The sequence continues at coordinate 90,151 of CAWEUA010000007.1, read as the reverse complement.
ATCAGCAGCTCGGGGTCGAGCGTGGCGAGCGCGGCATGGCCGGCGTTCGGTGAGGCGGTCGCGCATCCGGCTCCAGCCCAGGTGGCTGCGTGCCCAGTACCGCTGGCGCGCATCCGGGCCGCTGACGAACTCCTGGTAGGTCATCGGCTGCCGGGCGCGCGAGCCGGGCCCGCGGTAGTCGGGGATGCCGGAGTCCGTGGACAGCCCGGCGCCGGTGAGCACGACGAGGCGGCCGTGTCGGAGGAGCTCCGGTACGGCGGATCCGCGCAGCTCGCCCGGCGCCTCGACCGTCACCGGCTCAGCTCGCGTAGCGCGCGCGGGACCGGGCCCGGCGCTTCTCGGCCTCGACGTCGCGGTTCTTCGGAGGCGCGGTCGTCACCAGGTCGTCCAGCAGGTGCTGCGTGATGTGGGCGATCTCGTGCACCGCGCGGTCGAAGACCTCCTGGTTGGCCGTCGAGGGGCGCGTCGCGCCGCTCACCTTGCGCACGAACTGCAGCGCTGCGTCGTGCACCTCCTGCGAGGAGGCGGGCGGCTCGAAGTTGTTCAGCGGGCGGATGTTGCGGCACATGGCTCGAGCCTACGTGCCGGAGACGCGTCGTCACACCGTCTGCACCGACGGCGCTGCACGGTCGATCCGGTCATGCCGGCTGACGGTCACCCTGGCCTCCGGGTTCCCCGGCTGGGACGATGCAGGGCATGACCGATGCGTCAGACCGCGAGCTCGACGTCGTCCTGTTCGGCGCCACCGGCTTCACCGGCAGGCTCACCGCGGAGTACCTCGCCCACCACGCACCCGAGGGTCTGCGCTGGGGTCTCGCCGGCCGCAACCCGGCCAAGCTCGAGGGCCTCCGCGACCAGCTGGCGACGGTCGACGGCGCCCTGGGCGACCTCCCGCTCCTCAGCGCGGACGTCACCGACGAGGTGTCCCTCAAGGACGTCGCCAACCGTTCCCGGGTGGTGATCACCACCGTCGGCCCCTACCTGCACTACGGCGATCCGCTGGTGGCGGCCTGCGCAGAGGCCGGCACGGACTACGTCGACCTCACCGGCGAGTCCGAGTTCGTCGACAAGGCGTACGTCGCGCATCACGCGACCGCCCAGCAGACCGGGGCCCGGATCGTGCACGCGTGCGGCTTCGACTCCGTGCCGCACGACCTCGGTGCCTACTTCACCGTGCAGCGCCTCGCCGACGACGTCCCGATCACCCTCCGCGGGGCTGTCCGGGCCGGCGCGATGGTGTCGGGCGGGACCTTCCACACGGCGATGAACGGGTTCTCGCGGGTCCGGCAGAGCCGGGCGGCGTACGCCGCCCGTCGCCAGGTCGAGCCTCGGCCCGAGGGGCGCAGCTCGCGTGCCGTCGCCGGGAAGCCGCACCGCGACCACGTGCTCGGCCGCTGGCTCGTCCCGCTGCCGACCATCGACCCGATGATCGTCGCGCGCAGCGGGGCCGCGCTCGCGGCGTACGGCCCGGAGTTCCGCTACTCCCACTACGCCGGCACCAAGACGCTCCGCTACGCCGTCGGCGGTGCCTCGACCGTCGCTGCCCTCGGCCTCGCGGCTCAGCTGCCGCCCCTGCGGCGCGCCCTGCTCAGCCGCATCCCCCAGGGCGAGGGACCCGACCCGGCGCGCCGGGCGCGGTCGTGGTTCACCGTCGACTTCGTCGGCGAAGGGGGCGGGCAGACGGTCCGCACGCGCGTCTCGGGGGGCGACCCGGGGTACGACGAGACCGCCAAGATGCTCGCGGAGTCCGCGCTGTGCCTGGCGTTCGACGACAACCCGCCGACGGCCGGACAGGTGACCACCGCTCAGGCGATGGGCGACGCGCTGACCGCCCGGCTGGTCTCGGCAGGTCTGAAGTTCGAGGTGCTGTAGCGGGACCTACGGGACCGTGACGGTCACGGTCTTGCGGCCGACGGTCTCGTGAGCTCCGCCGTGGTAGACCACGGTCAGGGTGTGCGTGCCGTGCCGCAGCTTGGCGAGCAGCTTGCTGCCGTGCCCGTCGACGACCGAGAGTCGACCGACGACCGTGTCACCCTTCTTCACGCGCGCGAAGCCGTCGGGTGCGGTCAGGCCGAGCGCGCTCACCGTCAGCCTGAGGAAGACGCGGCCCGACCTGATCGACGTCCGCGCGTGCAGCCGTGGCGACGTCCGGACGTCGTCGGTCGCCGCGGAGCGCTTGGTCCGCGAGACCCAGTTGTCGGCATCCATCGTCACGACGACGTGCACGCGGTGGCCGAGGTCGGCCTCCTGCACGTCGTACGACGCCGAGTGCGCGCCGCGGATCGGGTCGCCGTCGCGGTACCACGCGTAGTGCGGCTTCGCGGCCTTCGGCTGGAGCGACTCCAGCCGTGCGGTCAGCGTGCGACCCACGACCGCGTGGCCGCGGAGCGTCGGCTTGGCGAAGGAGATGCGCCCGAACACCACCCGGTCGGTCGTGGCCGAGCCCGCACGGAGCGACGTGTACCCCTCGTGCTTCGCGGTGACGACGACGTGGATCTTGTGGCCGGCCTCGGCGGGCGAGACGACGTACGTCGCGTGCGTGGCGCCGTCGATCGCGTGATGGCCGGCGTACCACTGGTAGTCGAAGCTGTCGGGCGTGATCGACCAGCTGCCCTCGGTGGTGCTGAGGGTCCGGCCGACGACCGCGTGACCGCTGACCACGGGTGCCCGGTGGTTCTTCATCACACCCGCCAGCGTCGGCGCCGACGCCGGCGAGGACACCGACGCCGCGAGGTAGCCGTTGCGGGTCGCCGTCACCTCGACGGAGACGCGCTTGCCCATGTCCTTCGGCCGCGGGGTGAAGGTGCTCTCGGTCGCGTCGGGGACGAGCTCACCGTCGACGACCCACTGGTAGGACACCGTCGCCTTCGGTGACCAGGCACCCTTGGTCGCGCTCAGCGGGACACCCACCTGGGCGGTCCCCTCGATCGACGGCGCCTCCGTGTTCAGGAACGTGCCGGGCGCGACACCGAGGGTGGCGACCGACGTGGACACCGCGTCGTCGTACCCGCGCTCCTTGACGGTGACCTGGATCGCGAGGTTCTTGCGGAGGTCGTCGGGGTTCGGGGTGTACGTCGAGCCGGTGGCGCCGGGGATCGGCGTACCGTCGGCCAGCCACTGGCAGGTGGACCGACCCGGTCGGCGACCAGGTGCCCGGGATCGCCGTCAGCGGCTTGTCGACCTGGGCGACGCCGGAGATCGTCGGCGGCGTGCTGACGATGAACCGTCCGGGGGCGACGTCGGGCGTCTTGTCGGACTTGACGCGCATCGTCTTGTAGCCCGGTGCCTTGAGCGTCACCCGCACCTTCACACCATGACCCAGCTGGTCGGCGGTCGGGGTGAAGGCGGACGACGTGGCGCCGTCGATCGGGTCCCCGCCGGCCAGCCACTGGTAGCGGAACGTGCCCTTCGGACTCCACGTGCCGCGGTCGGCCGCCAGCTGCACGCCGACCTGGGGCTTCCCCTCGACCGTCGGCTGCTCGGAGTTCACGAAGACGCCCTTGGCGACGGTGTCGGTGGCCTCGGAGCGCGCATTGCCCGCGTGGGCACCGGACTTGGTCGCGGTGACCCGTGCCCGCAGGTGCTTGCCCAGCTGGTCGGCCTTGGGCGTGAAGCGTCGCTTCGTCGCGCCGTCGATCGGCTTGCCGTTGGCCAGCCACTGGTAGCTGTAGGTGAGGCCCTTGGCGCTCCACGTGCCGTGGGTGGAGGTCAGCTTCTTGCCGACCTGCGGCGTACCGGAGACCGTCGGAGACGCGGTGTTGCGGACCTGGGTGTCCTTGATGTGGATGAAGCCGCTCGGCCACAACGAGCTCGAGCTCGAGATGGTGCGGGTGTCGTACATGCCGGCGTGGAGGTAGTTGTACTCCTCGATCGTGATCGCGCCGTCGCCGGCGGTCTGCACCCACGCGACGTGGCCGCGCGACGAGCCCGCGGAGCCCGCAGCCCACCAGGCGACGGCGCCACGGCTCGCGTGGTTGTCGACCGGGATCTTGAGGGCGACGGCCGCCTGCTTCCAGTTCGAGGCGTTGCCCCAGTGCTGGCCCTGCCAGTAGTCGTTGAACGCGACCTGGTTCTCCGAGTTGAGGCGCCAGGCGACGAACGACGTGCACTCGCGGTTGTAGAACTGCCACGGGTCGACCAACGAGTCCTGCGGCGCGTTCTTCAGCCGGGACGGGTAGTCGTCGACACCCGAGGCGGCGCTCACCGGCTGCGGATGCAGCGCGGGAGACAGCGCCGCCAGGACTCCGACGGCGAGGACGGCACCCACGCGACGTGTCCAGGAGGCACGCCGATCTGAGCGTCGTCCGATACGCATGTGACAGACGTTAACTGTGGGATTAGCGTGACGGGAGAGGGTTCAGCGAACTACAAACCTGTAGTTTCCTCGGGGCTCTGAGGGCCGAGGTCGAGGCTGATTCTCGTCCGCGAGCAGCGCTTTGTCCGGAGAATCCCGCAGAAGACCCCTGCCCACGATGCGGCTGCTCCGGCCCACACCTCGGGGAGCGCCACGATGATCGGCAGTCGGGAAGCCGAGCCAGGTTCTGACCTGCTTGACTCGTCGGCGGCGGCTCGGCACCCACGGGACATCGGCGTCGGAAGCGAGCGGCATGGACACGGACGATCGCAGCATCCTGCTGAGGAACGGCAGCGTCCACACGCTCGACCCCTCCGACGCGACAGCGGAGGCCGTGCTGATCGAGCACGGCGTCGTCACCTCGGTGGGCACCGACGCGGAGGTGACGAGCAGGGCTGGAGCCGGGGTCCGCCAGGTCGACCTGGGTGGGAGGACGGTGCTGCCCGGGCTCATCGACGTGCACGCGCACATCGAGCTGGCGACGTACTCGAACGGCTGGTGGCACGACGTCCGCTTCGCGGACCGGGGAGAGACACTGCGGCGCATCGGAGTGGCCATCGAGAACACACCGCCCGGGGGGTGGGTGGTCTGCCAGGCGACCTACGGGCAGGACCTGCCGGGTCGTGAGGAGCTCGATCGGGTCGCGCCCGACAACCCCGTGGCCATCCGCTGGAGCATGCACATGCTGATGGCGAACTCCACGGCGCTGCGTAGAGCCGGGATAGATCGGACCTTCGTCCCCCCGTCCAACAGCCGGGTCGAGCGCGACGGGGACGGGAACGCCACGGGCTTCATCGAGGAAGGGTTCGATCTCCTCGGTACGCCGTACCCCGGCGTCGACTGGTTGGAGGACGCGCTGGCCCGCGACCTGGCCGACTCCTTCACCCGGCACGGCGTGACGACGGTCCATGAGCTACCCGCCACCACCAACGGCACGCGGGCCTGGCAGCGCATCAAACGGGCCGGCCGGCTGTCGAGTCGCATCGTGCTGAACCCGATCCTGGCGCCGGCCCATCAACCCACCGTTCCGGACCTGGACAGCTTCCTCAGCCTCGGACTGCAGACCGGGTTCGGGGACGACGACCTGAGATTCGGAGCCCTCAAGGTCTTCGTCGACGGTGACGAGGAGGCAGCCTTCGACCGGAGCCAGCTCGGTCGTACGCCCGGTCGTTGGGGACTCATGGGCCGGTCCTACAACGAGGTCGTCAGCCTCGTCACGCGATGCCTGGAGGCGGATGTCCAGCTCTGGCTGCACGCCATCGGGGACGCCGCCCAGGAGCTGACCTTGGACGCCATCGCGGCGGCCACCCGGGCCGTTCCCGGCAAGGATCACCGCATCCGGGTGGAGCATCTGGCGAACCACATCAAGGACCCGGAACAGCTGGAGCGCATCAAGGAGCTGGGCGTGATCGCCGTCCCGACCGCGGCGTTCATGTACGCCCACGACCCCAGTGGTGACCCGGACTACTCGAGGATCGACTTCCCGTACCGCACCATGATCGAGGCGGGGCTGCAGCCGCCGGGCAACTCCGACTCTGCGGGCACCCAGCCGTTCGCGACCAGCCCGTGGTTCGGCATCGCCTGCATGATGCATCGCCGCAACAAGCACGGCCTGCTCCTCGCGCCGCAGGAGCGGGTGGACTTCAGGACGGCTCTGCTGACGTACACGAGGTTCGCCGCCTACGCGACGTTCGACGAGGGGAAGCGCGGCGTCATCCGGCCGGGGTCACTGGGGGACCTCGTCGTCCTGCCCGACGATCCGTTCCAGCTGCACGCCGAGGCGATCGAGAGCCTCGAGCCCGACCTGGTCGTCGTCGGTGGCGCGATCTCCCATGGCGAGTAGCGCAGAGAAGACGAGAGACATGGACGAGCCTGCCGAGAGCAGCGAGGCACAGACCTGGCTGGCCGGTGCGCGCCCTCGGGTCAGCGTCGACGAGGTGACCGCGACCGCCCAGGAGCGGTGGGGGCTCGGCGCCTTCGTCAAGGAGCTCGGATCTCACCAGGACCGGAACTTCCTCTTCGAGTCCTCGTACGGCCGCGTGATCGTCAAGATCGCCAACCCTTCCTGGCAGCGGGCAGCCCTCGACGCGCAGACCGCCGCCATGCGCACGGCCGCGGGGTCCGACGTGGTCGTGCCCACCCTCGTGCAGGAGGTGACGACCCAGCGCTTCGGGGACCAGGAGTACCTGGCGCACGTGGTGACGTTCATCGAGGGCGAGACGCTCTTCGACCGCTCGGCGCTGGGCTCGGCTGAGTGTCGGGCCCTCGGCCTGGCAGCCGGCGAGATGGTGCGGTCGCTGGCCGGCTTCTCTCATCCCGGCGCCGTTCGAGACTCGGAGTGGGACCTTCGGTCGGCAGAAGCCGTGCTCGAGCAGAAGGACCCGGCCCTGCGAGAGGCCGTCAGCCCCTCACTTGCTCGGGTGGCGGCGTTGAGCACCCGGTTGCCGGTCCAGGTCATTCACGGCGACATCAGCGACAGCAACGTGCTCATGACGCGGACCGACGACGTCGCCGTCATCGACTTCGGAGATATCGGCGTCAGCTGGCGGTGCGCCGAGCTCGCGGTGGCCGCGGCCTGCGTCCTGGGGAAGACGGCCGACGATGTCGACGCGGTCATCGCCGTCGTCCAGTCGTACGCCGACCGCGTCGCGTTGACCGAGGACGAGCTGAGCGCCGTCTGGTCGCTCATGGTGGTGCGCACGGCCGTGCTGCTGGCCACCGGGGACGACGACGGCGGCGAGCCGAATGCCTACACCCGGGAACGCGAAGCCTCCGAGCGGGCCGGATTCGCTGCTGCGCAAGCGCTCGACGCCGACGAGATGTCGCGGCGGATCCGCACGGCCGCGAGTCGATGACGCTGGTGTCACCGGCGCCTCGCGAGCAGCTCGCGCGCGCACGCTGCGGCGTTCCGCCGTGGAGCGATCGCCTGGCGAGCAAGCTCGCTGCGGCGCACGCTGCGGCCGTTCCGCCACGGCTCCGCCCTGTCGGAACGTCCTCGCGTGCCCCAGGGGAGAGTCGAACTCCCGACCTTTCGCTTAGGAGGCGGCTGCTCTATCCACTGAGCTACTGGGGCCCCTCGGCGGACCATCTTGTCAGTCGTGGAACGCCTGGATCCCGTGCAGGGTCGGGACGAACACGTGACCGCCGTCGACCACGACGGAGGGGAAGTGGGTGTGCGACCCGGCGGCGATGCGCTGGACGACCGACCCGTCCTTGCGACGGAGGACGACGAGGTCGCCGGAGTCGCGGTCGGAGACGTAGACGCGCGAGCCTGCGATCACCGGAGCGCCGTACACACCGGCCGACCAGGCCCAGTGCAGTGACGACCTGCCGACCCGGAGCGCACGGATCTGGCCCTGGATGAGGCAGGGCATCAGGACCGTGCGACCGACGCGAGCGGCGCCGCTGAAGGCCTGGCAACCGGACAGGTGGGAGATGGCCGAGCCCACGCCGTTGAAGTGCTCGTGCAGGAGGTAGACGACGCCTCGTTTGCCGGCGATCACCATCCGGTGGAGCGAGGGGACCGGCACCGGTGACATGGACCCGAGGTCGAGGTCGTGGATGTTGTCGTCCTTCCACGTCTTCGGCGCGAACACCGAGACGCGGTTCAGCTTCCGTGGGGTCAGCTCGGTGACGGAGTCGCTCTTGTCCCAGCGCCCGTCGAGCTCGGCACCGTTGCCGCTGGCGACGTAGACGTGCCCGTTGCGACCGAGTACCGGCCCCGGTGTCGCCCACATGCCCGCCTCGCGTGCGGTGGGGACGGCGTAGTGGAAGGTGCGCCCGGAACCTGTGACCGACGTCGAGGTCACGTACCCGACATAGTTGTCGCAGTCGCCGGCCAGGCCACCGAACGAGACGACCACCCGACCGTGCTCCACCAGCACGGCCGAGCGCTCCTGCTCCGCGCTGCGGTTGCGGCTCGGCAGTACGTCGAGCGACGTGTGCCACCGCTTCTTCCCGGTCTTCGCGTTCAGGGCCCACAACGTGTGGTGACCGCCGACGGTCTCGGCGACGGCGAAGACGGACCCCGTCGACTTGTCGTACGCCGGGGTGCCGGTGATGCCGAGCGGGTCGATGTTGCCGCACGGGAGGCCGCTCAGCGGTTGCGGTGTCCCGAGCCCCGTCTTCCACCGGACCTTGCCGGTGCGCGCGTTGAGACCGAAGACCCGATCGCCCTCGGTGGCGGCGATCAGGGTGCTGCCCACGACGAGGGGCTCGCCGTACACCGCGTCGCCGAGGCGCTTGCCCCAGGCGTGCTTCAACGGCGTCCCGACCGCGTGGGTCGCGTGACCCGCCCGCGACGTCGTGCGGTGGTAGGTCCACCAGGGCGTGAACGACGCGGCTCGACCGGGCCCGGGGTCCGTGGCCGGCGAGGACTGCGGGTGTGGTCCGGCTGACGGTGTCGGACGACGACGCGGGGCCGGTGGCCGGTGTGCTCGAGGCGGTCGAGCACGCGGCGACGAGCAGGGCCGAGACGGACACCACGATCGTGATCAGGCGACGCATGGGCTCATACTCCCCCACCGGGCACCCGCGTCACGTCAGGCAGCCGCGGTACTGACGCCGTCGGTACGCCCTCGAGTTGTGATCCCTCCACCTGGTGGTCACACTTTGGTCACACCCCGTATGTTCGGGGTGCTCGGCCGCGTCCCGGTCGGGTCCCGTCGTCGTCACCCGAGGTTCGTCGCTGATGTCTGCCCTGCCGCCTGATTCCGGCGACACCGGCGAGACCGGCGACACCGGCGAGTCCGGTCTCGCCGAGGGCGGCAAGCGCAAGGGCCGGGTCAAGACGCATCACACCGTCGCGAAGGCGGTCGGCGCCACGATGGTCGTGATCGCCCTGGTGACCGGGCTGAGCGTGGTGTTCCTGTACCGCCACTACAACGGCAACCTGAACGTCAAGGACATCAGCGCCGAGCTGGGCACCGACCGCCCGAAGCCCGAGGCGCCGAAGGGACCGCACGGCCCGATCAACATCATGATCATGGGCTCGGACAACCGAGACGCACCGGGCGACCACATCGACAACCTCACCGGCATCGGCAAGCGCTCGGACACCACCATCCTGCTGCACCTCTCGGGTGACCGCGAGCACGCCTACGGCATCAGCGTCCCGCGCGACTCGATCGTCGACCGTCCCGCCTGTCTGAACGACGCCGGCAAGGAGATCTCCCCTCCCGCCACCGGTGTGATCTGGAACGACGCCTTCAACATCGGCGGGCCGGGATGCACGGTCCGGCAGTTCGAGCAGCTGACCGGGATCCGGGTCGACCACTACGTCGTGGTCGACTTCAACGGGTTCAAGTCCATGGTCGACGCGATCGGCGGGGTCGAGGTCTGCATCCCCCATGCCGTCGACGACCCGATCGGACACATCACGCTGCCGGCGGGCACCCACAAGTTCAGCGGTGATCAGGCCCTCAACTACGTGCGTGAGCGGCACTCGCTCGGCAACGGATCCGACATCGGGCGGATGAAGCGGCAGCAGGCGTTCATCGCGTCGATGGCCCACCAGGCGATCAGCGCCAACACCCTGGCCAACCCGATCCACCTGGCGAAGTTCATCGACGCCGCCACCAAGTCGCTCACCCTCGACCCGGACATCGGCAGCATCTCCAAGCTGGTCGGCCTGGCCTACCAGTTCCGGCACATCGGCCTGGACCACATCCAGTTCGTCACGACGCCCTGGATGCCCGACCCCAGCGACCCCAACCGCGTGGTCTGGGCGCCGCAGGCGAAGACGCTGTGGCACGCCGTCGACCAGGACGAGGTGCTGACCAAGGCGATGCTGGACGGGTCGCTGAACGCCCAGCACATCCCCGGTGTGACCAAGCATCCGAAGAACGGCAAGCAGGAGCAGGCCCAAGCGGCGGACAACCTCGCCAACGGCCTCTGCGCCTGAGCGTCGAGCCATGAGCGACGACCCCACCCCGGACGAGCCGGAGTCGCCGACCACGGACGAGTCCGAGTGGCAGCGCCGGCAGCGCCTCGCCGCCGTGTTCGGCGACGTCCTGCCGGACACGACGAGCGACGAGCGCGACGCCGACGCGGCGCCCGAGGCGGACGACGACGCCCAGGACCAGTGGCTACGGCGTCAGGTGCCGCCGCACCACGGATAGCGAGGGCGTCGGTCAGGCGCCGGCCGACCCTCCCCGCTGCGCGGCGAGGAGGTCGCGGATCTCCTGCAGCAGCTTGACGTCCTCGGGTGTACCCGGCTCGGGGCTGGGGAAGAAGCGCTCCTTCGCCGCGGTGTAGGGCTTCACGATGAAGAAGTAGACGACCACGGAGACCACCACGAACGAGATCACCGCGGTGATCCACGCGCCGATGGGCAGCCCACCGGGCTTGTAGGTGCTGAAGTCGGGGTGCCCGCCGGCCTTGCCGATGAGGCCCATGATGACGTCGACGGTCGCGGTGACGACCGCTGCGAACGCGATGGCCATGATGAACGCGACGGCGAGCTCGACGAGGTTGCCTCGGAGGATGAAGTTCTTGAACCCGGACATGTCTCTCCTCTCGGCCGCCCCGGACGGCCGGCCTCTCGGACGCCGTCACGCTAGCGGGAAATCACCACACTGAGCAGATCGGTCGCGGCGGCGCCGGCGATGCCGTCGACGTCGGAGGGCACGGCAGCGACGACCACGAGACGCCCGGTGACGCCGGCCGCACTCGACCCGACCCGCTGCTCGGCGGGAGCCGGAAGCGCCACCACCGGGACGTCGACCGCGACGTACGACGCGGTGCCGGAGCGAGGGTCGGCCGCCACGAGGTCGACGTGGTCGCCGACGCGCAGCAGCCCGACGACGTCGGCGTCCGCGATCCGCACCGGCAGCGCGACGCGACCGGGATAGCCCGCGATCAGCGCCGGAGCCACGAGCCGGGCGTCGGTGACGGGCTCTCCCCGGCGGATGGGCCCGGCCAGCGTGCGCCCGACGGCGTGGGTCTCGAGGCCGTCAGGAGCCGAGCCGACCGGGAGTCGCCGGGTGCTCAGGTCGCCCGCGGACAGCACGGTGCCGGAGTCGAGGTCGTGCGCCGCGACCGGCACCGCGACCGTCGCTCCCTCCGCCGGCCGGACGGCTTGGACACCCGCGAGGACGGCGACGCCCGCACACAGCGCCGCCAGCGGTCGGCGCCGGGCCAGCACCGTGCGGCGTACGGCGCGCCGCAGCCGAGCGCGACGGTCGGCGGAAGGAGGCGCGTCGCCGGCGGGAGGCATGGCCCGACGTTAGGCCGGGCCGGCACCGCGTTCGCCGGGCCTCTCCACAGGCACCCGTCAGGCGGTCGAGCCCGCGGCGCTGGTGGAGCTGCCGGACGACGAGGAGCTCGACGAGGACGAGTCCGACGACGTGGGACGAGGTGGACGACGAGCCCGAGTCGGACGACGACCCGGAGCCGGACGACGACCCCGAGTCGGACGAGCCGGACGACGATGTCGACGACGAGTCCTTCGTGCTCGACGAGCCGGCAGCCGCGGAGTCCTTGGACCGACTGTCGTTGCGGTAGAACCCGGAGCCCTTGAACACCACACCGACGGCGTTGAACACCTTGCGCAGCCGGCCGCCGCAGACGGGACAGACGCTCAGCGCCTCGTCGGTGAAGCTCTGGAACTCCTCGAAGGCGTGGTCGCACGCGGTGCAGCGGTACTGGTAGGTCGGCAACGCAGGTCCTCGGGTCGATGGCCGCAGCCGTTGGCACTCACCACCGGCGACTGCTAATTCTACGCCGTCAGCCGAGGTGGACCCAGCGGGTGGGGGTGGCGGCGTCGGTGACGAAGCGGTCGTGCTCGTCGACCGGTACGTCGCGGCCGACCTCATCGTCGTACAGCAGACAGACGACGGGCGTGCCGACGGGGACCCGGGCGAGGGCACGGTCGTAGCAGCCGCCGCCCTGGCCGAGACGAGCGCCGGACGTCGACACGGCCTGCCCCGGGACCAGCACCACGTCGGCGGTGCCGATCGCGTCCGGGCCCAGCCGGTCCACCGGCTCCAGGAGTCCGTAGCGCGCCGGCACCAGCGAGTCCGAGCCGCGCCAGGTGCCCCAGTCGAGGTCCATGCCGCGCAGCACGACAGGCAGGATGACGCGCTTCCCGAGGGCCGACAGCGCCTCCAGCAGGGCGCCCGTGGCTGGCTCGGTCCCGACCGAGACGTACGCCGTGACCGTGGCTGCCCGGCGTACGTCGGGATGGGACGTCACGACCTCGGCCAGACCACGACCCAGCTCCCCGAGCTCGGCGACGCTCAGCCGGTTGCGGGCGGTGCCGATCTGGTCGCGGAGCGCGATCTTCGCCCCGGCGGCATCGGCGGTCGGCGGATCGTCCGGTCGGGATTGCGGCGGTGGCACCCGGCAAGCCTACGATCGCGGCATGAGCAGTGCGGGGCTCGAGCGTGCCCGGGCCAAGATGAGCGAGGCGGGCATCGACCCGGTCGCCATCGAGACCTTCGCCCACTACTACCGGCTCCTGGAGCACGGCGAGACGGGCATGATCGCCGAGGACTCGATCGAGCCGCTCGACAGCGAGAGCCTGGACGACGTCGAGGTCGACGACGAGACGGCGTCGGCGGCGCTGCGCACGACGGCCGTGATCAAGCTCAACGGCGGCCTCGGCACCTCGATGGGCATGGAGCGGGCGAAGAGCCTGCTCTGCGTGCGGAAGGGCATGTCGTTCCTGGACGTGATCGCGCGCCAGGTGCTCCACCTGCGCCACGAGCACGACGCACCGCTGCCGTTGATGTTCATGAACAGCTTCCGCACGTCCCAGGACACGATGGACGCGCTCGCCAGGTACGCCGACCTGCCGGTCGACGGGCTCCCGCTGGAGTTCCTGCAGAACCGTGAGCCCAAGCTCCGCTCGAGCGACCTGACGCCGGTCTCGTGGCAACGCGACCCCGACCTCGAGTGGTGTCCACCGGGTCACGGCGACCTCTACACGGCCCTCCGGGGCACCGGCCTCCTCGAGCGGCTGCTCGACCAGGGCTACGAGCGCGTGTTCGTGTCCAACAGCGACAACCTCGGCGCCGTGCCCGACGCCCGGATCGCCGGCTGGCTCGCGGAGTCGGGAGCGCCGTTCGCGATCGAGGCCGTGCGGCGTACGGCGTCCGACCGGAAGGGCGGGCACTTCGCTCGCCGCATCTCCGACGGCCGCATCGTGCTCCGCGAGAGCGCGCAGACGTCGAAGCACGACCGGGAGGCGCTCGCCGACCTCGACCGACACCGGTTCTGCTCGACCAACAACCTCTGGTTCGACCTCCGGGCCATGAGCGAGGCGCTCGACTCGCGGCACGGCATCCTCGGGCTGCCCATGATCCGCAACGTCAAGACCGTCGACCCGGCCGACTCGTCCACGCCCGAGGTGATCCAGATCGAGACCGCCATGGGCGCCGCGATCGAGGTCTTCGAGGGCGCGCGCACGATCGAGGTCGGCCGCAACCGCTTCGTGCCGGTGAAGACCACCAACGACCTGCTGGTGCTGCGGTCCGACGTGTACGACGTCGGCGGCGACTTCGTGCTCACGCCCGCCGGCAAGGTGCCGTTCGTCGACCTCGACTCGTCCTACTACAAGCTCGTGCCCGACTTCGAGCGTCGCTTCCCCGAAGGGGCCCCGAGCCTGCGCGAGGCCTCGTCGTTGACGGTGAACGGCGACTGGACCTTCGGGGCGAAGGTGAAGGTGGTCGGTGACGTCGCACTGGAGACGGCGGCGGCCGAGCGGGTCCCGGCGGGTAGCGTCTTGGAGCATGACTGACGAGCTCGTCTCCGTCGAGGACCACCGCGATCGGATCCTCGCAGCGATCGACCCGCTCCCGGCCTTCGACCAGCCGTTGATGGAGGCCTTCGGGCTCTCGGCGGCCGAGGACGTGCGTGCGTCCGTCGCGCTGCCGAGGTTCGACAACTCCGCGATGGACGGGTACGCCGTGGCCCACGTCGACGTCGCCGAGGCGACCGACGCCTCCCCGGTCCACCTCCCCGTGGTCGGCGAGATCGGCGCCGGCCAGGCCTCTTTGCTGGCGGTCTCGCCCGGCACCGCGGTGAAGATCATGACCGGCGCTCCGGTGCCGGCGGGCGCCGACTCGGTCGTGCCCTACGAGTGGACCGACCGCGGCGTCGCCAACGTCGTGATCTCGCGGGCGCCGGAGAAGGGACAGCACGTGCGGCCGCAGGGCGAGGACGTCGGCGAGGGCGACCTGCTCGTGGAGGCCGGCACCGTGCTCGGCGCCCGTCAGATCGGGCTCCTCGCGGCGGTCGGCCGACCGTCGGTGCGGTCCCGTCCGCGCCCCCGCGTCGTCGTCATCTCCACCGGGTCAGAGCTCCGCGAGCCCGGATCGTCGCTGGGGCACGACTCGATCTACGACGGCAACTCGTTCCTCCTCGCGGCCGCGGCCCGGCAGGCGGGCGCGATCGCCTACCGGGTCGGGATCGTGCCGGACGAGCCCCGCACGTTCCTCGGCTCGCTCAACGACCAGCTGGTCCGCGCCGACCTGGTGATCACCTCCGGCGGCGTCTCCATGGGCGACTACGACGTCGTCAAGGAGGCGCTCGCGCCGCTGGGCACCGTGTGGTTCGGTGGCGTCGCGATGCAGCCGGGGAAGCCGCAGGGCTTCGGCACCGTCGGGGAGGACTCCGTGCCGATCATCACGCTGCCCGGCAACCCGGTGTCGGCGTACATCTCCTTCGAGCAGTTCGCGCTGCCGGCCATCCGCCGCCTGATGGGCCGCACGCCGTACGTCCGGCCGTCGGCCGACGCCATGATCACCCACGACCTGCCCTCGCCCGGCGGGCGCCGGCAGCTCGCGCGCGGCATCCTCTCCCTGGTCGACGGCCGGCTCGCGGTCACCCCGGTGGGACTGCAGGGGTCGCACCTGATCGGTGACCTGGCGGAGTCCGACGCGCTCATCGTCGTCCCGGAGTCCGTGACCTCGGTCGCCGCCGGTGAGACAGTGACCGTGCTGCCGCTCGACGAGGAGTTCTAGACCACCAGGAGGGAGCACGCATGGCCGAGCTGACCCACGTCGACGAGTCGGGTGCCGCCCGCATGGTCGACGTGTCCGGCAAGGACGTCACCGCGCGCGAGGCCGTCGCGGGCGGGCGCGTCCTCGTCTCCGGTGAGGTCGTCGACCTGCTGCGTGGCGCCGGCGTGCCCAAGGGCGACACGCTCGCCGTCGCGCGCCTCGCCGGCATCATGGGCGCGAAGCAGACGCCGTCGCTCATCCCGCTCTGCCATCCCCTCGCCATCTCGTCGGTCACCGTCGACCTCGAGGTCGCCGACGACGCCGTCGAGATCACCGCGACCGTGCGCACGACCGACCGCACCGGCGTCGAGATGGAGGCCCTGACCGCGGTCGCGGTCGCCGGTCTCACGGTGATCGACATGGTCAAGGCCGTCGACAAGCGCGCGGTCATCACCGACATCCGGGTCCTGGCCAAGTCCGGTGGGGCCTCCGGCGACTTCGTCCGGTGAGCTCATGGCGATGAGGGGCGCCGTGGTGGTCGCGTCCAACCGCGCCGCGGCAGGGGTCTACGAGGACACGACCGGGCCGCTGCTCGTGGACCTCCTGGTCTCGTTGGGGTTCTCGTGCGACCGACCGCTCGTCGTTCCGGACGGGGAGGCGGTGGGGGCAGCCATCGCGTCGGAGGTCGAGGGTGGCGCCCGCGTGGTGCTGACCACCGGCGGGACCGGCCTGACGCCGACGGATCGGACACCTGAGGTCACGCGGGCACTGCTCGACCGTGAGGTGCCCGGCATCGCCGAGGCGATCCGCGCGTACGGCGTCAGCAAGGGCGTCCCGACGGCGGCACTGTCGCGCGGCCTGGCCGGCGTCGCCGGCGACTGCCTCGTGGTCAACCTGCCCGGGTCGCGCGGCGGCGTGAAGGATGCCATCGCCGTCCTCGAGCCGCTGTTGGTGCACGCCGTCGAGCAGATCGTCGGGAGCGACCATTGATCATCGAACGACGCCACGGGCCCTCCCGATGAGCCCCGGCTGGCCGGCCACCCTGCAGTACGGCGACGTCACGCTCCGCCCGCTCCGCTACCGCGATGCCCGGTCGTGGCGCGCCGTACGCCGGCGCAACGCGGCCTGGCTGCAGCCGTGGGAGGCGACGGTGCCACCCGGCGGGGCCGAGCGACCGGCGTCGTTCCGCACACTGGTCTCGCGGATGCACCGGCACGCACGGCAAGGCATGGGCATGCCGTTCGCGATCGAGGTCGACGGCCGCTTCGCCGGGCAGGTCACGGTCAACAACATCGTGCGCGGGTCGGCGCAGTTCGCGTCGGTCGGCTACTGGCTCGACCGGGACGTCGCGGGCCGCGGGGTCATGCCCACCGCGGTGGCCCTCGTGATCGACCACTGCTTCCGGTCGGCCGGCCTCCACCGGATCGAGGTCGCGATCAGGCCGGAGAACTCCAACTCCCTGCGGGTGGTCGAGAAGCTCGGCATCCGCGAGGTCGGGTACGCCCCCCGGTTCCTGCACATCGACGGCGACTGGCGCGACCATCGGATCTACGCCATCACCGTCGAGGAGTGCGCCGACGGCATGCTCGCGCGGTTGGCCAGCACCTCGCACTAGACCCCTCGCGCCTCTCTCGTCACAGAAGTCATTTCGCGACACACCTGTTGACATCCGCGGGGCCCTGTGGCAGCGAACCTAGGGTCGGGTCGTGGACCTGAGCGGACTCATCTTCGTGGCCCTGGCCATCGCCTGGGCCTCCTATCTGATCCCCAAGGCGCTCCGCCACCACGAGGACGTCGTCCGGGGCCGTTCCGTCGACCGGTTCTCGCACAGCATGCGGGTGCTCGCCCGTCGGGAGCCGGTCAGCGCGCGGAGGGCCCGCCTGGTCGTGACCCCGCAGGGCGACCCGGGCCGGCAGGCCGTCGCGCCGACCGTGGACGAGCAGTACGCCGCACGCCGCGCCGCCACCGCCACGGCAACGCGCCGCCGCCGCCGAGTCCTGGCCCTGCTGGTGCTCGCGATCGTCGGCACGGTGGCCGCCGCCGCTGTCCACCGCATCGCCTGGTCCTACGTCGCGATCCCGGCCGCGCTGCTCCTGGCCTGGCTGGTGACCTGCCGGCTGATGGTCCGCAAGGAACGCTCCTGGCGTCCCGGTGCCGTCGACGACGCCGACCTCACCGGCGAGATCGAGGCGGTCGCGGCGCCGCCGGACGACACCTCCGAGTCGCCACCGGAGGAACGCGACCCAAAACTCTGGGATCCGGTGCCGGTCACGCTTCCGACGTACGTCTCGAAGCCGCCGGCCCGGAGGTCAGTCCGCACGATCGACCTGGACTCGACGGGGGTCTGGACGTCGGGACGGACCGAGGCCGACTCCGCGCTGGCCCGTGAGGCCGAGGCCGCCGACCGGACACGCCGCCGGGTGTCGCGCAAGGACGAAGCCGGCGACGAGGCCGTCGGCTCCTGAACCCGAGTCGGCGTCGACCGATTCGGGTCCCGCCGAAGCCCGGTGCTAGCCTTGCGCTTCGCGTCGCCCTGGCATCTGACGGGCGGCGTCCGGGGCTGTGGCGCAGCTGGTAGCGCATCTCGTTCGCAATGAGAGGGTCAGGGGTTCGAGTCCCCTCAGCTCCACGTCAGGCCCGGCTCTGCCGGGCCTTTCGTGTCTCTCCTCGGACCGGTTCGGTCGACGAGAATCCCGCTCAGAACAAGGGGATTCTCCGTCGTCGGCGCGACTCAGCCGGCGAGGCGCCTTCCCGAGCGCGAGCCCAGGCGAAGGGCGCGCTGGCGTCGGAGCCGGCGTACCCGGACGGGTGCGTAGGACATCGCCGCGGGGTCGTCGAGCAGGCGGCCCAGCCGCCGGTAGTACGTCGACGGATCCTCGTCGAACCGGTCGCGGATCGCGGCCTCCTTGGTGTCGGCGTACCGCCACCAGCTGGCCTCGAGATCCAGGGTGCGACGCGCCGTCTCGTCGAGCATGTCTCGGAGCCTGCCACACGCCGATCGCCGGCCACGCAGGTGCCCCGGTGATGACGCGACGGACCGTCCGCGACCCGCCGTCGGCGAGACTCGGGCCCTCCGTCACCACGCCGACGGGGCCGAAGGGTCACCGGTGGCCCGCCGTTGGTCCCTCCGAGAGGGGCACAGAGGGCCGGCCGCAGGAGGGCGAACGACCCCGGCTTGACCAACTGGTCTAGTCCAGCTCCGAGCGCGGTCGAGAAGGTAAATAGCGCCGCTTTATCGGCGGGCCTTGTCAAAAGGTAAAAAGCCCGCAAATGTAAGGACCCCCCGCACGAATGCGGGGGGCCTGTTCGCGATTGGAAGACAACCAGTCGCGGTCTCGCATTTGGCCTGGGGGGCTGGCGTCTGCGAGCTCTCCACCTGATGACTGGGGGGTTGTCATCCGATGGTGGCATCAGACGGCTGGGGGGTTGCCATCTGATGTTGACTCAAGTTTACACGTCGCGCCCGCGCGCGAAGCAGATTCTTGAAATTGCCAGGCTTTTTACCTAAAGCTCGCGAATTCACGCTCAGACCATGCCGGAGGGGCAGTTAGGGGCGTCCTGGAGCGAAGTCACAGAAGCCACACACGACACGTGAGTGCTTGTCAAGACTTCCAAATTTGCCAGGGCGTGCACCAGACTGCTCCCCGGAGCTCGGGAACCAGCACGACACAGGGAGAACACTCACATGGCACGTCACACCCGGATCAAGCTCGCAGCGCTCGCCACGACCTTCGTCGCCGCGCTCGGGATCGTCGCCGTCGCGCCGGCCACGGCGTCGGACGCCGGCGGGACACACACGGCGTTCAAGGGCAAGTTGCCCGTCTGCTGCTGATCCTCAGACGCTGACGCGGGACCTCGAACGGGACCGCAGACCGGTGGACGCCGCTGCACTGCGGTAGGCGTCGCGGGCTGCGTCGAGATCACCCACGTCCTCGAGCAGGTCGGCCAGCTCGAACCACAGCTGGGCGGCGTCGCGATCGGCGCCCGCGCCGGTCAGGAAGAACACCGCCTGACGGAACGACGTCTTGGCACCTTCGGCGTCGCCTCGCGATGCCTGGATCTGACCGATGATCGAGCGGGCGTTCGCCGCGAGCTGGGGCGCCTCTGAGTTGGCGACCTCGAACGTCGCCAGGCAGATCTCCTCGGCGCGCTCCATCTCGCCCTCGAGGAGGAACGCGCGGGCTCGAGCCAGCTCGTTGTCCGCGATCTCCACCGGGCTGGCGCTGCACCACGGCAGCTCTTCGGCCGCCTTGTTCAGGTGCCCGTGTGCCTCCGCGATCGCGGGCGGGTCGAGCTCGAGCTGCATCGAACCAACCATCGACCGCATCCGAGCGAGGTTGCGGGCGTCCTGGCCTTCGGCCATCAGGGCGAGAGCCCGCTCGGCCATGACGACGGCGTTGCCGATCGAGCCGCGCTCCGACTCGAAGACGCTGGCGTTCCAGTACGCCGCAGCGCGCGCGGCGGTGGAGTCGAGGGTCTCGGCCTTGGCCACCGCCTTGCGGCAGATGCGCACGGCCTGTCCGATGTCGCCGCGGAAGTAGTAGGCGCCCGCCAGGGTCACCGCCATCTGCACGCTCTCGTCGGTGGCGTCGAGAGGCGAGCTGGCGAGCTGGCCGAGCACGCGCTCGCCCACCTCGATGGCCTGGCTGAAGTCACCGGAGTCGCGGTAGCAGCGGCACAGCGCGATCGCGCTCTTGATCCGGAGCACGCCACCGTTGCGTGAGTAGACGAGGGGCTCGAGCTCGAGGATGGCGTCGTCGAGGTTGGCCTGCCCCTCGAGTGCTCGTGCGGTGATGAACTTGCCACGGAAGACGAGGTCGTCCTGCGACGCGACGGCGGCACGTTCCACGGCCTCGCGGGCCTGGGCCTCGGCCTCGACGAACTGGCCGGTCTCGAGCGAGAGCTCGGCGAAGTCGAGGGTCAGCTTGATCTCGTCGTACTCGCGTGCGGTGACGCCGCGGAGCAGGTGCTCCGTGGGGACACCGAGGCGTGAGGCCAGGTCCTCGAGCGTCTGGCTGTTCGGCCGGCGCTGGCCGGACTCGATCCGCGAGACGTAGCCGACGGAGATGTCGTCTCCGGCGAGCTGGGTCTGGGTCCACCCCCTGGCCACGCGGGCAGCGCGGATCCGCTGTCCGAGCTCGGTGGGGTCGAGCTCCTTGAGCAGGTCGGCATCCCGGACGTCCATGAGGGGATTGTGACCGACGTTCGACCCCTCTGGGCAAGAAATCTGACAACTTGCCGTCCTTTGGAGGCAAATTTGAACGAACTGACCCGAAAGGACTACCCGACACGAGCCGAAAGACTAGATTCTCCACCGTCGGCAACCGACCCGCTCGCGGATAGGATGCCGGTGTTTGGCCGGGGGGCTAGGCGTCACGCGTGCGTCGTTTCGACGCACGCGTGACGTGTCTCCGGCCCAGGTCAGCCGCCTCCGCGGCACCGCTCCCGTCGCCGGCCACGGGGCCGGATGATCGAGCGGTCCTCAGGTCCCGTCGGCCTTCGCCAGCGTGCCGTCGAGGATCGCCTCCGCCGCCCGCAACGTCACGGCGCGCGCCCGGCTCACCGACAGCCCACGGACGTCGAGCAGCACGATGAAGGCCTCCCAGCCGATGACCAGTGCCAGGGAGGAGACCAGGTCGTCGTAGTCCGAACGGGTCAGACGGTCGCGGACCGGCTCCACCGCCCACTCGACCCAGCCGATCCGCCGATGTCCGCGCCGCGGACCGCCGTCGTCCGGACCGTCGTGACGGCGGACGGCTGGGACGCGTTCCCGAGCTCGCCGGTGCTGTTCGAGGTGGTCACCGAGGTCGGCTGAGCGGCTCACCGGCGGCGTGCCAGGGTGGAGACATGGAGTACACACGACTCGGCGACAGCGGACTTCAGGTCTCTCGGATCACGATCGGGTGCATGAGCTGGGGTGACGGCGGCAACGACCGGCCCTGGCTGAAGGACGAGGCGTTCGCGGAGCAGACGATCAGGTCCGCGCTCGACGCCGGCATCAACTTCTTCGACACCGCCAACGTGTACGCCGCCGGCACCAGTGAGGAGTACACCGGCCGCTCGCTCTGGAAGCACGCCGACCGCGAGGACGTCGTCCTCGCGACGAAGGTGTTCAACCGGATGCGGCCCGGACCGAACGGCGCGGGGCTCTCGCGCAAGGCGATCCTGCAGGAGATCGATGCCAGCCTCGCCCGGCTCGGCACGGACTACGTCGACCTCTACCAGATCCATCGCTTCGACCCGGAGACCCCGGTGGAGGAGACGATGGAGGCGCTGCACGACGTCGTGAAGTCGGGGAAGGCGCGCTACCTCGGGGCGTCGTCGATGTACGCCTGGCAGTTCGCCGCGATGCAGCACGCCGCGGAGCGGAACGGGTGGACGAGGTTCGTCTCCATGCAGAACCACTACAACCTCATCTACCGGGAGGAGGAGCGCGAGATGCTCCCGCTCTGCCTCGACCAGGGCGTCGGCGTCATCCCGTGGAGCCCGCTCGCACGCGGCCGGCTGACGCGGCCGTGGGACACCCAGACGGCGCGCTCCGAGACCGACGAGTTCGGCCGGTCGCTCTACCGCGACGAGGACGAGGCCGTCGTGCAGAAGGTGATCTCGCTCGCCGAGCGCCGCGGTGTCGCGCCGGCCCAGGTCGGGCTCGCCTGGCTGCTCGCCCAGCCCGCGGTCACCTCACCCATCGTCGGCGTCACGAGTCCGCAGCACCTGTCGGACGCGATCGACGCGGTCGACCTCGAGCTGACCGACGACGAGATCGCCGAGCTCGGCGCCGACTACGTGCCGCACGCCATTGCGGGCCACCAGTAGTCGGCCTTCCACGAGCTCAGTCCGGCGAGACGTCCTCGTCGGTCATGATCACGACCTGGTCGATCAGGTCGTCGCGGACGCGGTAGGCCACCAGCGCCCGCATGTCGAGCCCCTGGGCGGTGACGTGCTCCTCGTCCACGACCCAGCTGCCCCGCTCCACGCGGTTCACGACCTCGGCACGCAATCCGGGCAGCGAGCCGAACCACTCGGCGTATGACCTGCGCATGGCCTCGAGGCCCTCGTTGAGCACGACGCCGTCGCCCGAGCGGATGACGACCGCCGACGCGTAGCAGGCGAGGAAGCGCTCCAGGTCGGCGGCGTTGTAGGCGTCGACCTGCCGGGAGACGACATCGGCGGCGGACATGGTCCGACGGTAGCCCGAACGCCGGCGGGGACGGGGAGGGCCGTCAGATCCAGCGGGAGAACCAGATGCGTTGCAGCCACTCGGCGTGGGTCAGCAGCGCGTCGGTGTAGATCGGCCAGAACCACGCGAAGTTGAGGATCACCAGCACGACGTAGGAACCGGCGATGACGACGCCGACGGTACGCCGCGGAGTGGGCTCGCGGGACGGGCCGAGGAGCTTGCCGATCACCAGCGCGATGGCCAGCACCAGGAACGGCAGCGTGATGATCGCGTAGAAGCTGAAGATCGGTCTGCCGTCGTAGAGGAACCACGGGAGCCAGGTCGAGGCGGCTCCGACCACCGCGATCCCGAACCGCCAGTCGCGCGCGCCGATCCAGAAGAAGAGGGCCGCGATCAGGGCGAGCGCTCCGGCCCACCACACCGAGGGCGAGCCGAGCAGCAGGACCTGGCGCAGGCAGTCGCTGTTCTGTGGCGCGTCGCACCCTTGCGTGCCGGGCTTGATGCCGGTCTGGGCGTCGACGCCGACCGGGCGGTTGAGCAGCAACCAGCCACGCGGCATCGACGCATAGGTATGGGTGCATCCGTTGAGGAAGTGCGTGTGGAAGACGTACACGTCGCGGTGGTAGTACCAGAGCGACTCCAGGCCCTGGGCCAGGCCGGGGAGCCCGGTCTTCACCGGCTGGTCGGCGGTCGGCCAGTGCCGGTCGTTGTCGTAGGTGATGTTCTTGCCGCAGTCGGAGCCGCCGGAGACGTAGTGGGTGTACTGCGTGTTCGAGAGGTACTCGACGTACTGCGAGGAGTGCATCAGCCAGCCGGTCCAGGTGGCGATGTAGACGACCAGGCCGACCAGCACGAGGTGCGCGAACGCCGGGATGCCGTCGGCCAGCAGCGACTTCGGGACGGCGAAGCTGACGCCGAACGACCGCCGGGCGCCGGCGCACCACGCCACGACGAGGATCCCGAACGCCGCGAGCGCGTAGATCGCCTCCCACTTGCTGCCGCAGGCCAGGCCCCAGCAGACGCCCGAGACCATCAACCACGGCCGGAACAGCAGCGCGCGCACCGGGCCCCAGCCGTCGCCGCGGACCTGATCGGGGACGTGGTCGGCCATCCGCGCTCGGTACCACTCGCGGTCGAGGACCAGGCAGTGCACGGCGCAGAGCAGGAAGAACGCGACGAAGATGTCCAGCAACGCCAGCCTCGACAGCACGAACTCGAGGCCGTCGAAGCTCAGGATCAGGCCGGCCACGCAGCCGAGGAGCGTCGAGCCGGTGAGCCGGCGTACGAACCGGATCATCACCAGGATCAGGAGCGTGCCGATGATGGCGGGCACCACGCGCCAGCCCAGCGGCGTGAATCCGAACACCTTCTCGCCCAGCCCGATCAGCCACTTGCCGACCTCGGGGTGGACCACCATCGAGGCATCGGGCTTCCAGAGGTGGGTCGTCTGCCCGGCCAGGATGTGCTTGTTGGCGACGCCCCCGTCGTTGTCGATGTAGTCGCGGGCGTAGCCGAAGTGCCACAGCGACCAGGCGTCCTTGGCGTAGTAGGTCTCGTCGAACTCGAAGGCGTGGGGCGTGCCGAGCCGCCACAGCCGGAGGAACAGCGACAGCAGGGTGATCGCCAGGGTCGCCGTCCAGCCGACGAACGGGTCCTCGAGCCGTCGACGCGGCTTGGCCCGTTCCTGGGCCAGCGGGATCGGCTCCCCGTCGGCGTCGTGCGACAGACCGGTCATCCGACGCCGCTCGGGGGGCGCGGCTGCTCCGGTCGTCACGGTCGGTCACTCTAGGCGCGTCTCTTCATTCACGGACCGCGCAGCAGGTGCCGAATGGTGAGACGCGCCGTGGTTCGGGGGGCGATGCCGCCCTGACATGATCGGGCGGTGACCTCCCCGTCCGACAGCACCGGGCTCCTGGTGCTCGCCGCGACCCCGATCGGACAGGCCGCGGACGCGTCGCAACGCCTGGTCACGGAGCTGGCGGAGGCGGACGTGATCGCCGCGGAGGACACCCGCCGGCTGGCACGACTGGCCGCCGAGCTCGGCGTCGAGGTGAAGGGTCGGGTCACGTCGTACTTCGAGGGGAACGAGGCAGCGCGGACGCCCGGCCTCGTCGAGCGGATGGTGGCGGGCGACCGCGTCGTCCTGGTGACCGACGCCGGGATGCCGAGCGTCTCCGACCCGGGCTACCGGCTGGTCGCCGCGGCGGTGGACGCGGGCGTCCGCGTCACCGCCGTACCCGGACCGTCGGCTGTGCTCACCGCGCTGGCGGTCAGCGGGCTGCCGGTCGACCGGTTCTGCTTCGAGGGGTTCCTGCCGCGGAAGGCGGGCGAGCGGGCCCGGCGCCTGTCGTCGCTGGCGAACGAGGAGCGCACGCTGGTGTTCTTCGAGGCGCCGCACCGGACGCCGGCCACCCTGACGGCGCTGGCCGAGGCGTTCGGTGACGACCGCCCGGCCGCGGTCTGCCGGGAGCTGACCAAGACCTACGAGGAGGTACGCCGTGGTGGCCTGGCGGAGCTCGCCGGCTGGGCGGGTGACGGCGTGCGAGGCGAGGTGACCATCGTGGTGTCCGGCGCGGCGGTCTCGGCCACGGTCGCCGCCGACCCCGACTCGCTCCGTGATGCGGTCGCGTCGGCCGAGGCCGAGGGAGCCAGCCGGAAGGACGCGATCCGAGCGGTGGCCACGCGGGCCGGCGTCCCCAAGCGCACGGTGTACGACGCGGTGCACGGCGTGGGGGAGGTGGACGCATGACCGCCGCCGACGGCCCGATGCGCAGCCGCTCCGCGGACAGCGAGCAGGGACAGCGACGTGACCGCGAGCGACCGCCACTGCCCGAACCCCTGCCGCACCCGGTGGTCGACAACCACTGCCACCTCGACATCGCCGACGGCGACTGGCTCGGCACCGAGGACGCGATCGCCCGCGCGGCCGAGGTCGGCGTACGCCGGATCGTGCAGATCGGGTGTGACCTGCCCGGAGCCGCGTGGGCAGTTCGCGCGGCCGAGGAGCACGCCGCGCTGGTCGCCGGCGTCGCGCTGCACCCCAACGAGGCGCCCCGGCTGGCGGCCGAGGGGAAGCTGGACGACGCGCTGGCCGAGATCGAGCGCCTCGCGCAGGCGCACGACCGGGTGCGTGCCGTCGGCGAGACCGGCCTGGACTTCTTCCGGACCGGACCCGACGGTCGCGACGCCCAGGTCGCGTCGTTCACCCGGCACATCGAGCTGGCCAAGCGGCTCGGGAAGACGCTGGTCATCCACGACCGCGACGCCCACGACGCGGTGCTCGACGTGATCGACGCCGAGGGCGCACCCGAGAGCTGGGTGATGCACTGCTTCTCCGGCAACCCGCGCTTCGCCCGGGCCTGCCTCGACCGCGGCGCGTACCTGTCGTTCGCCGGCACCGTGACGTTCAAGAACGCGCAGCCGCAGCGCGACGCCCTGGCCGCGGCCCCGCGTGACCGGATCCTGGTGGAGACCGACGCGCCGTTCCTGACGCCGACGCCCTACCGCGGCCGCCCCAACGCGTCGTACCTGGTGCCGGTGACGGTGCGGGCCATGGCGGAGGTGCGCGGTGACGACCTGACGGCGCTGTGCGAGGCCATCGACGCCAACACCGAGGCGGCGTTCGGCGGTCCGTGGTGACGCCTCGCCGCCTCCCCTGAACGAGCGTCAACCAGCGGGTTTCGGACAGGGAGAGCCTCGTCACATCGGGGGGGTTGGAGTTGGAGGGCCGTGGGGACCCCCGTAACGTCTCGTTGTTGTTGGCCGGGATCGGGTGTTCACGCGCGTGACCGGCGTCGGGGCTGCGTACCAAGGTGCGCAGCCTTTGTCATGACGGGCCTTCGGCCCGTCGGGACCCGCTCGTGAGTGGGACGCCGCCCGAGGCCCGGGGAGTACGACGTCTGGAGAGCTGTGCGCCAGAAGTTCGCACGAATCAGCAAGAGCAGGGCAGCCCTGGTGGTCGCCGTAGCGGTCGCGTTGGCCGCCGTGATCGGCACGACCGTCGGGTACGCCGCGATGGGCAAGGACGTGACCCTCAACGTCGACGGGAAGGTCGAGCACGTGAGGGCCACCGGAGACACGGTGGGTGACGTGCTGCAGGACCAGGGCATCTCCCTGGGCTCGCACGACGAGGTCGCCCCGGCCGTCGACCAGGAGGTCAACGACGGCACCACGATCGCGGTCCGCTACGGCAAGCCGCTCCACCTCGTGGTGGACGGTGACAGCTCCGAGTACTGGGTGACCGCGACCGACGTCCGCGGTGCGTTGCAACAGATCGACCGCAGCTTCGACCGCGCCCAGCTCTCGGTGAGCCGTGGCGCGAACATCACCCGCGACGGTCTGCGGATCTCGATCGCGACGCCGAAGCGGCTCACGTTCGTCATCGGCGGCAAGAAGGCGGAGCGCCACACCATCCCGGCGTACACCGTCGAGCAGGCACTGAAGGCGCTCGACCTCAAGGTCGGCAAGCACGACGTCGTGCGCCCGGGCCTGCACCACACGCTGAAGGCCGGCGACAAGGTCGTCCTCAACCGCATCCGGATCGTGCGCAAGCACCTCGACCGTGAGTCGATGCCGTTCACCACGGTGACGCGCGACGACTCGTCGATGGCGAAGGGCTCGAGCACGGTGCTGCGGAGCGGGCACGACGGGCTGCGCGACGTGACCTACCGGATCATGTTCCGCAACGGTCACCTGGTGACCCGCAAGGTCCTGTCGCAGCACGTGCTGCGCTCGCCGGTCGCCCAGATCGAGCGCGTCGGCACCAAGACCGTGGCCACGACGAACTTCGCGTCCGGGGGCACCGTCTGGGACCAGCTCGCGCAGTGCGAGGCGGGCGGCAACTGGGCCACCAACACCGGCAACGGCTACTACGGCGGGCTGCAGTTCTCGCTCGGCACCTGGCAGGCGTACGGCGGCTCCGGCCTCCCGAGCAGCGCCTCGCGCGAGACGCAGATCGCCATCGCCACGAAGATCCGCGACGCCAGCGGTGGGTACGGCGCCTGGCCGGCCTGCGCCGCGTCCCTGGGGCTGCCCCGCTGAGGGCCACGGCGACCCGACCCCGGGCTCGATCCCCCCGTGAGCCCGCGGACGGTCGCCAGGATGGTCGGCCTGCCACCCCCCATAGGCTGACCGCCATGACGTCCGCCGGCCCGAGACTGCTCGGGCCGGCGGACGTTCGTGCGTTGGCGGAGCGGCTCGGGATCCGCCCCACCAAGCAGCGGGGACAGAACTTCGTCATCGACGCCAACACCGTGCGGCGCATCGTGCGCGCGGCCGACCTGCGGGCCGATGACGTCGTCGTCGAGGTGGGTCCGGGGCTGGGATCGCTGACGCTCGGGCTCCTCGGTGAGGCCGGCCGCGTCGTGGCGATCGAGGTCGACCCCGTCCTCGCCGCGGCGCTGCCCGACACGTTGGCGGCGTACGCCCCGGACGTGGCGGACCGGTGCGAGGTGCTCGCCGCCGACGCCCTGCGCGTGGACGGCGTCCCGGGTCCGCCGCCCACGGCGCTGGTGGCCAACCTGCCCTACAACGTGTCGGTGCCGGTGCTGCTCCATCTGCTCGCGCTGCTCCCGAGCCTCGAGCACGGCCTGGTGATGGTGCAGTCGGAGGTGGCGGACCGGCTGGCCGCCGCGCCGGGCTCGAAGGTGTACGGCGTACCGAGCGTCAAGGCGGCGTGGTACGCCGACGTCCGCCGGGCGGGCGCGGTCGGCCGCAACGTCTTCTGGCCGGCGCCGAACGTCGACTCCGGCCTGGTCGCCTGGACCCGGCGCGAGCCCCCGACGACCACGGCGACGCGCCAGCAGGTCTTCGCCGTCGTCGACGCCGCGTTCGCGCATCGCCGGAAGGTGCTGCGCGGAGCGCTGCGTGACCTGGCCGGCTCGGGGGAGGCCGCCGAGGCGGTGCTGGCGAAGGCCGGAGTCGACCCGATGGCGCGCGGCGAGTCGCTGACCGTCGAGGAGTTCGCCCGGATCGCGGAGCTTCTCCCGTGAGGACCGGCCTGACGGTCCGCGCGGCCGCGAAGATCAACCTCCTGCTCGGTGTGGGTGCCCCGCGGGCGGACGGCTTCCACACCCTGGTCACCGTCTACCAGGCCGTCAGCCTGTACGACGACCTCACCGTCACCGCGGCCGACGAGCTCACGGTCGCCACCGAGGTGGCGGCGTACATCGACGCGAGCCACCTGCCCGGCCCCGGTCTCAACATCGTCGACCGCGCCGCCGCGGCGCTCGGCCGGCACCACGGCCGGGAGGTGACGGCCGACGTCCGGGTCGACAAGACGATCCCGATCGCCGGCGGGCTCGCCGGAGGGTCGGCCGACGGCGCGGCCGCGCTGGTGGCACTGGACCGGCTGCACGACCTCGGCACCACCGACGAGGACCTCCTGGCGCTGGCGGCCGGGCTGGGCAGCGACGTCCCGTTCGCGCTCGTCGGCGGCTCGGCTCTGGGCGAGGGGCACGGCGAGATCGTCACCCCGCTGGACGACCGGGGATCCTGGTGGTGGGTCGTCGTGCCGTCGGAGGAGGGGATGTCGACGCCGGCGGTGTACCGCCACCACGACGAGCTCCGGCCGGACGCGCCGCTCGTGCCGGGTCCGGCGGACGAGGTCGTCGGCGCGCTCGCCGGTGGCGACGTACGCCGGCTGGCCGCGGCGCTGCACAACGACCTGGAGCAGGCCGCGTGCGACCTGCGCCCGGACCTCGCCCGGTTGATCGACGAGGGTGTGGACGCCGGAGCGCTGCGCGGGCTGGTGTCGGGCTCGGGGCCGACCTGTGTCTTCCTGTGCGAGTCCGGTGACCATGCGCGGGCGGTGGCGGGCGCGCTGATGGCGGCCGACGAGCAGCGCGTCGTCCTGGTGGCGCACGGTCCGGTAGCCGGCGCGCACGTGGTGACCGATGGCTAACCTGGTCAACCTCGAACGCGTGTCGAAGGCGTACGACGTACGCCCGCTGCTCACCGAGGTCTCGATCGGCGTCGGCGGCGGCGAGCGCGTCGGGGTCGTCGGCCGCAACGGCGACGGCAAGACCACCCTGCTGCAGGTGCTGACCGGTCAGGAGCCGCCGGACTCCGGCCGCGTCTCCATGAGCCGCGGCATCGTCATCGGCTACCTCCACCAGGGCGACACCCTCGACGACACCCACTCGGTCCGCGATGCAGTGCTCGCCGGGCGCCCTGACCACGTCTGGGCCGCCGAGCCGCACACGCGCGAGGTCGTCGACGAGCTCCTCGCGGGGGTCGAGCTCGACCGGGCGGTGATCGGGCTGTCGGGCGGCGAGCGCCGTCGCTGCGCTCTCGCCGAGCTGCTCCTCCGCGAGCACGACCTGCTGGTTCTCGACGAGCCGACCAACCACCTCGACGTCGAGGCCGTCTCGTGGCTGGCGGGGCATCTCGTCTCGCTCTCGTCGGCCCTGGTCGTGGTCACGCACGACCGCTGGTTCCTGGACGCGGTGTGCGAGCGCACCTGGGAGGTGCACGACGGCCTCGTCGACACCTACGAGGGCGGCTACGCGGCGTACGTGCTCGCGAAGGCCGAGCGCGAGCGCCAGGCCGCCGTCACCGAGGGCCGCCGGCGCAACCTCGCCCGCAAGGAGCTCGCCTGGCTGCGGAGGGGGCCGCCTGCGCGGACGTCGAAGCCCAAGTTCCGGATCGACGCGGCCGAGAACCTGATCGCCGACGAGCCGCCGCCGCGCGACCGGCTCGAGCTCCAGCGCTTCGCGACGCAGCGGCTCGGCAAGGACGTCATCGACGTCGAGGACGTCGACCTGGTGCGCGGCGACCGGTCCCTGCTGTCGCACGCGACCTGGCGGCTCGGCCCCGGGGACCGGGTGGGGATCGTCGGGGTGAACGGCGCCGGCAAGTCTTCCGTGCTGGCGCTGCTGGACGGCGGACTCGCGCCGACCGTAGGACGGGTGAAGCACGGCCGCACGGTGTCGATGCAGCACCTCACGCAGGCCCTGGACACCCTCGACCCGGAGGCGCGGGTGCTGCCGACGATCGAGTCGTTCCGGCGGGTCACCCGTACCGAGACGGGCGACGTCACGGCGACCGCCATGCTGGAGCGGTTCGGCTTCACCGGCGACAAGCTCACCGCCCGCATCGGCGACCTGTCCGGCGGCGAGCGTCGTCGCTTCCAGCTGTTGCGGCTCCTGCTCGCCGAGCCGAACGTCCTGCTCCTCGACGAGCCCACCAACGACCTGGACATCGAGACCCTCAACGTCGTGGAGGACTTCCTCGACGGCTGGCCCGGCACCCTCGTCGTGGTCTCGCACGACCGCTACTTCCTCGAGCGCGTCACCGATGTGGTCTACGGGCTCCTCGACGACGGCCGGATCTCCCTCCTCCCCGGCGGCGTCGACGAGTACCTCCAGCGCCGAAGTGGCAGTTCTCCGCCGTCGAGGGGGCAGGTCTCCGCGGACGACCTTGCGGGACAAGTGCCACCTCGGGGCGGGAGAAGTGCCACTTCGGCGCGGGTAGGAAGCGCGGAGGAGCGGGCGGCGCGGAAGACCCTGGCGCGGGTGGAGAAGCGGCTGGAGCAGCTCGCGGCGCGTGCGGCCGAGCTGAACGACGAGGTCCTGGCGCACGCCTCCGACCACGAGCGGCTCACCGATCTCGGCGTCCAGCTCGCGGCGGTGGCCGCCGAGCGCGACGGGCTGGAGGCGGAGTGGCTCGAGGCGGCCGAGGTGGTCGAGTAGGGCCTAGAGCCGCTCGCCGATGACCTGCACGATGCGCGGGTTGGCGACGTACGTGCGCGGGTCGCGGGCGATGGCGTAGAGCTCGTCCACCAGCCGGTCGATCTCCACCTCGTCGGCGACGCCGTGGCGGACGGCGATCGCCTGCATGTTCTCCAGGGTGAGGGCGGGCATCAGCTTGCTCTCGCCCTCGAGGTCCGCCGGTTGTACGACGTTCGGCTGGACCCGCTCGAACCCGGCGTCGACGAGCATCGCCGGCACGCGGAGACCGATCCAGGGGTCGCCGCCGTTGCGTCGCGCGGACTCCTCGTAGATCTGCTCGTAGCGCTCGAAGGCCGGGTGCTCGGGCTCGCAGAACGAGCCGCGGAAGTCGATGTCCTCGACGATCAGCCGCCCGCCGGGGCGCAGGGCGCGGCGCATCAGGGCCACCCCGGCTTCGGGATCGCGTAGGTGGGTCAGGACGAAGCGGACGTAGATCGCGTCGTACTCCTCCTCGCCGAGGCCGTCGGTGACGTCCGCGACGCGGAACTCGACGTTGGTGACCCCGACCTGCTCGGCGTCCGCGCGCGCCAGCTCGATCTTCGTCGCGTCGACGTCGATGCCGACGGCAGCGCCGGTGAGGCCGACCAGCGACGCCAGGTCGAAGGTCACGTCGCCACCACCGCAGCCGACGTCGAGGCATCGCATGCCCGCCGTGACGCCCGCCCGCTCCAGCAGGGGCAGGGTCGTCGGGCGCATGACGCGGCCGAGTACGCGGAGTCGCTCGCGACCCTCCAGGCCGCCCCTGATCAGGTAGTGGTGCTCGTCCATCGCGTCTCCTGGGGTCAGCTGCCGAACGGGGCCAGCAGGGTGCGCAGGAGGGACGCCAGCCGGGTGCGGTCGCGCTCGGGCAGGTCCTCGAGCAGGGCCCGCTCGGCGTCGAGGAGCGCGGCGAAGGCGTCGTCGACGGCCGCCCGGCCCTCGGTGGTCAGGCGCACGATCACACCGCGACGGTCGTCGGGGTCGGGGTAGCGCTCGACGTACCCGCGTGCGCTGAGCCGGTCGATCCGGTTCGTCATGGTCCCGCTGGTCACCAGCGTCTCGCGGAGCAGGCGGCCGGGGGAGAGCTCGTACGGCGTGCCGGTGCGCCGGAGAGCGGCGAGGACGTCGAACTCCCACTGCTCGATGCCGTGCTCGGCGAACGCCTCGCGCCGGGCCAGCTCCAGCCGGCGGGCGAGCCGGCTGACCCGGCTGAACACCGCGACCGGGGCGAGATCGAGGTCGCCGCGCTCGCGGCTCCAGGCCTCGAGCAGCTCGTCCACCTCGTCGCGCACGAGGGCAGTCTAGTGTCTGTCGAGAATCTTGACATCAAGATGCTTCGGGGCAACACTTCAGATATATCTTGATATCAAGAGATCGGAGCAGCCGTGCCGCACACCTGGGATCCCGAGCGTTACCTCACCTACGCCGACGAACGGGGACGACCGTTCGTCGAGCTGGTCGCCCGGGTCGGCGCAGAGGCGCCGGCGACCGTGGTCGACCTCGGCTGTGGTCCCGGCAACCTGACCACCCTCCTGCGCGACCGCTGGCCCGAGGCCGACATCCTCGGTCTCGACTCCAGCCCCGAGATGATCGAGAAGGCCCAGGGCGTCGAGCCCTCGATCACCTTCGAGGTGGCCGACCTCCGCTCGTGGGCCGCCGAGGCCGAGCCCGTCGATGTGCTCGTCTCCAACGCCACCCTCCAGTGGGTGCCCGACCACCTGGACCTCCTGCCGGCACTCGTGAGCCGGGTCCGGCCGGGAGGATGGCTCGCCTTCCAGGTGCCCGGGAACTTCGACGAGCCCAGCCACACCATCCGCCGCGACCTCGCCGCCGAGGAGCCGTACGCCGCCCACACCCGTGGCGTCGCGGTCCCGAGCAGCCACGACCCGGCCGTCTACCTCGAGGCACTGGCTGCCACGGGATGCACGGTCGACGCGTGGGAGACGACGTACCTCCATGTGCTCACCGGCGACGACCCGGTCTTCACGTGGGTCTCCGGCACGGGCGCGCGGCCGACCCTCCAAGCGCTGCCCGACGACGTGAGGCCGGCCTTCGAGGACGAGTTCCGGCGCCGACTCCGTGCGGCGTACCCGGAGAAGGACGGTCGCGTCGTCCTGCCCTTCCGCCGGATCTTCGTCGTCGCTCGCGTCGCGGCCGGCTCGACCGACGTCGTCGCATGATCGCCCTTCACCACGTCCAGGTCTCCTGCCCGCCCGGCGGTGAGGACGGCGCCCGCCGGTTCTACGCCGAGGGTCTCGGGCTGACCGAGGTCGAGAAGCCCGCGGAGCTGCAGGGCCGCGGCGGCGCCTGGTTCCGCGCGTACGACGTCCGCGGCGCGGTCAGCGCCGAGATCCACGTCGGTGTCGAGGACCCGTTCGCTCCGGCCCGGAAGGCCCACCCGGCGTTCGTCGTCGAGGACCTCTATGCCGTCGTCGGTGCGCTCGTCTCCGCCGGGTTCGTGGTGGACGAGCGCGAGCGCGACACGTTCGCCGGCTACCGGCGCTTCCACACCCACGACGCCGCCGGCAACCGGGTCGAGGTCGTGCAGTCCTGTCGCGACCTCAGCTGACGTCGAACGTCCAGCAGACGGCGGTCCCGTCGATCACGACCTCACCGTCACCGCGGACGACGCGGGTGGCCAGCGTCGTGATCGGCTTGTCGTCACGGACCGAGGTCACCTCGACCTCGCCGGTGATGGTGTCGCCCGGGCGCGTGGGCGCGAGGAACCTCCAGTGGGTCTCGAGGAACACCGTGCCGGGACCGGGCAGGCGCTCCGCTACGACGGCGTTGAGGATCGCGGTGGTGACGCCGCCCTGGACCACGATCCCACCGAGGCTGGTCCGTGCTGCCGCCTCGGCGTCGTAGTGGACCGGGTTGCGGTCGCCACTCATCGCGGTGAAGCGGAGGATGTCCTCGGCCTCGACGGTGCGCGACATCGAGGAGCGCTCGCCCACGCTCGGTGCGCCGTGCGGCCAGGCGGTCATGACGTCTCCGGTCTCGGCTCGTTCACGATCGTCAACGCTAGTCGTAGGCCGGCCGTCTCAGGTGCGTGCCGCGGCCAGGATCGGTGACAGCTTGAGCATCGCGACCGAGCCGAGCAGGGGCCCGATCCCGAGCAGGGCGACCGCCGTCGGCCAGCTCGTCGCCTCCTGGACGAGCGGCACGCCCTGGATGGTGATCACCGTGATCAGGAAGCCGACGGCCGTCTGGAAGGTGAGCGCGGTGCCGGTCCACTGCGGATCGACGACGCGCGTGGTCGCGGCGGAGAAGAGGGCGGAGTCGGCGATCACGGCCGCGCCCCAGACGGCCAGGAGCGGGAGCAGGAGCCAGAGCGGGCCGCCGTAGAACGCGGCGGCGAGCAGGCAGCAGCACCCGCTGGTGATCATCGCGGCGGCCGCGGCGCGGCTCAGCCCCCAACGGTCACCCGCGCGGCCGCCGAGCACGCAGCCGAGGACCCCGCACAGGCCGAGGGCCACGAATGCCACCAGGCCGCGGGTGCGGTCGGTGATCGGGTGGCCCGAGGCGACGGCGCTGGCGGTGAGGTACGCCGGCAGCCAGGTCCACACGGCGTACAGCTCCCACATGTGGCCGAAGTAGCCGAGATGGGCGAGCCGCGGTCCGCGCTGCCGCAGGAGAGAGACGGCGACGCCGGGACGGAACGCGCGCGGGGATGCGACGTACGGGCCGATGTGGGTGCGGGAGGCGAGCGCGGCAGCGACCACCGCCAGTCCGGCGGCGACGCCGAGGCCGGGTCGCCAGGCGTCGCCGAACGACCCGCCCACGAGCTGCGGCAGGGTCGAGCCGAGGGTGAGGGCGCCGACGAGGACGCCCAGCGCCAAGCCGCGGCGGTCGAGGAACCAGCTGCTCGCCAGCTTGAGCCCGACGGGGTAGACCAGCGCCAGGCAGGTCCCGGTCAGCAGGCGGAGGAACGCCGCGACCCAGACATCGTGGGCGAGGAGCGCGAACAGGCCGGTGCAGGCGGCGGCGCCGAGGGCACCGCACGTCATCACGGTCGGCGCGGGGTACCGGTCGGGCAGGTTCACGAACGCCGACGTGAGCGCGCCGATCACGAAACCGACCTGGACGGCGGTCGTGAGGAGAGGTACCTCGGCGCCGCTGAGGTGCCACTCCGCCTTGATCGCCGGCGCTGCTGCGGAGGCGGCGAACCACGTCGTGAGGGCGAGCACCTGCGCCGCCGCGATCACCGCGAGCTCGCGACCGGGGCCGCGCGTGATCTGGCTCATGAGCCACCCCTCGTCGGAATGCCACGATGGTCTCGGGCGTTGGCGCTACAAGAGGTACCGGCCGTGTGCGGCCGGTGGGCGCCTCGACAGATCGTCGCAGATGGACCGGAGCGGGAGCTCCGGCGGAAAGGTACGTGATGGCCACGCTCCCACTGACCGAGGAGAGCTTCGAGCCGACGGTGACCCAGGAGGGCATCGTGCTCGTGGACCTGTGGGCGTCCTGGTGCGGACCGTGCCGGATGTTCGCCCCGGTCTACGAGAAGGCGTCGGAGACCCACGACGACATCACCTTCGCCAGCATCGACACCGAGGCCGAGCAGGCACTCTCGGGGGCGCTGCAGATCTCGTCGATCCCGACGCTGATGGCGTTCCGCGACGGCATCCTCGTCTTCCGTCAGGCCGGCGCCCTGCCGGCTCCGGCGTTGGAGGAGCTGATCACCGCGGTCCGCGGCCTCGACATGGACGACGTACGCCGGCAGGTGGCGGAGCAAGAGGCCAAGCAAGCGTGACCCGCGGCTGAATCCGCTCGCACATCACGCGGACCTTCGGCCACCCTGGGCGCATGACGCTGCTCTTCGTGTGGGGACCTCCGGCGGTCGGCAAGATGGCCGTCGGCCGGGCGATCGCGGAGTCGAGCGACTTCCGGCTGTTCCACAACCACGCGACGATCGAGCCGTTGCTCGACGTCTTCGACTACGGCACGCCGGCCTTCCTCCGGCTCAACGGCGAGATGCGCCACCGGATCCTCGAGGAGGCCGCCGCCGCGGACGTGAACCTGGTCCAGACGTACGCCTGGGCGTTGGACGAGCCGGAGGACGCAGCGGCCGTCGAGGCCTACCTCCAGATCTTCCTCGACGCCGACCGCGAGGTGCGGCTGGTCGAGCTCTACGCCGACCTCGACACCCGGCTGGCGCGCAACGGTACGGCGTACCGGCTCTCGGAGAAGAAGTCGAAGCGCGACCTCGCGTGGTCCGACGACAACGTCCGCTCGCTGGAGCAGTACCAGCTCAACACCGGCATCCCGTCCGTCGGCGATGCGGTCATCGCGCGCCACCCGCACCTGAGGATCGACAACACCGACCGGTCGCCGGAGGACGTCGCAGAAGAGGTGCTGGCCTGGATCGAGCAAGCGTCTACCCTGCCGTCGTGACCTCCTCCTCGGACTCCGCCGACCTCTTCCGCCAGCTCCTCGACACCCGCAGCTGGGTCGCGCTCGACATCGACGTCGACGGCCGCGTGCTGGCCGGCCACGACGACCTCGGCAGCCAGCAGCTGGTCGAGATCGCCCCGGACGGCGTACGCACGCCGCTCACGGACCTGCCGTCGCGCGTCCGCGGTCGGTACGTGCGCGGCCGGCGGCAGATCGTGGTCGAGCACGACCAGGGAGGCGACGAGAACTACCAGCTCTCGCTGCTGGATGTGGGCCGGCTCCCCGCCGCGCCGGTCGGGCTCGACGGTCTCGAACCACTCGTCCGCGACGAGGGGCACATGAACACGCTCCTCGACGTCACCGAGACCTCGGTCGTCTACTCCTCGAACCGGCGCAACGACGTGGACATGGACGTCGTCGTCCGCGACCTCGCCACCGGGGAGGAGCGCGTGGTCTACGACGGCGGTGGGTACGTCGCCGGGTCGCAGGTCTCCCACGACGAGAAGTCCGTGGCGGTCACCATGATCAGCCTGCAGCCGAGCTCGACCGCGATCGTGGTCGCCGACGGTACCGGCTCGCGTGAGGTCACCGACCCCGACGAGCACGCCGGCCACCACGTCGCCGGGTGGACGTCGGACGACGCGGCGCTGGTGCTGATGTCGGACCACGACCGCGAGTTCAACGCCGTCCTGCGCGTCGCCGACGATGGCACCTGGACCACGCTGGTCGAGGAGGCAGGCCACGACCTCGGCGCGAGTCTCTCGCCCGACGGCGCGCTGATGGTGGTCAGCCACCACCTCGACGGGCTCGACCGACTGACGGTGCACCGCGCCGACGGCACGCACGTGGCCGACGTCGACCTCGACCCCGTCGTACCGATGAGCCTGGTCTGGGCGCCCGACTCCTCGGCGTTCGCGGTGACGGCGATGACGCCGACCGACCCGGGCTCGATCGTCCGCGTGGACGCGCGGAGTGGCACGAGCACCGTCGTCGTCGACGGCCGCGACGGGGTCCCCGCAGCGGTCCGCGACCGCCTGGTGGTTCCGGACGTGCACCGCATCCCGACGCCGGACGGCGAGGAGATCCCCTGCTTCCGGTACGTCGCATCCGGCAACTCGTCCGGCGCGTCGGTGGTGCACGTGCACGGCGGACCGGAGGCCGAGGCGAACCGCATCTTCAGCCCGGTCCTCCAAGCGCTGGCCCTGGCCGGTCTCGACGTGCTCGTGCCGAACGTCCGCGGCTCCTCGGGCTACGGCAAGCGCTGGGTCTCGCTCGACGACGTCGAGCTGCGGCTCGACTCGGTGGCGGACCTCGCCGCGATCCACGCCTGGCTGCCGAGCGTCGGCCTCGACCCGGCCCGGTCAGCCCTGTGGGGTGGGTCGTACGGCGGCTACATGGTGCTCTCGGGCGTCTCGATGCAGCCGCACCTCTGGGCCGCGGGCGTCGACATCGTGGGCATGTCGTCGCTGGTGACCTTCCTCGAGAACACCTCGGAGTACCGCCGCGCCATCCGCGAACGCGAGTACGGATCGCTCGAGCACCACCGCGAGTTCCTCGTCCGCGCCTCGCCGATCACCTACCTCGACGCCATCGTCGCGCCGTTGTTCGTGATCCACGGCGCCAACGACCCGCGCGTACCCCTCTCGGAGGCCGAGCAGATCAAGGCGGCTCTGGACGGCAAGGGCGTGCCGTGCGAGCTGCGGGTCTACCACGACGAGGGCCACGGACTGGCCAAGCGAGGGAACCGCCTCGACGCCTACCCGGCGGCCCTGGAGTTCCTCGAGACCCATCTACTCGGGTAGCAGTCGTCCGCTCGACGTGCTCGTATACGCGCACGTCGAGCGGACGACCCTGGTGATCAGTGCTGCTTCTTGACCTTCGGCAACTCGAACGCCCCGGCGTCGGCATGCTTGCCCGGACGCTGGTGACCGCGCTGGTCGTGTCCCGGGACGAGGTACGACGCGCGTCCGACGGCCGGGCTCTTCGTGGAGATGGCCATCGTCTTGGTCGGGCCACCGTTGTCCTTCAGCGTGCCGAGGTGCAGCTTCCTCGACACCTTGTCGGACGCCTCGGTGGCCGAGACACAGGACTTCTGGCCGAGGACGTTGCCGCCCAGGGACTTGAGCTTGTACGTCGGGTCGCTGGCCGTGCAGTCCTGCTCCGAACCCGACTTCGACGTCCTGTTCTTCGACAGGATCGAGCCGAGGACGCTGCCGTAGGTGTCGGCGTACAGACCCGCGCCCTCCTGGGCGTAGTTCCCCGACACGGTGCTGTACCGCAGCCCCAGTCGGCCGCCGGAGTACCAGAGGGCGCCGCCGTGCCCAGGAGATCCGGACGACCGAACTCGCCTTGTTACCGGTCAGCGTGGAGTTCTCCACCACCAGGACGGCCTCGAAGGCGTAGATACCGCCGCCGGCTCCTCCGTGGCTCGCCGTCCCGGCCGTGTTGTCCGAGACCGTCGTGGCCTTGAACACGGCCTGGTACGTGTTGCCGTTGCCGTAGAAGCCGCCACCCTGGGACGCCGCCGCATTACCCGACATCGTCACCTGCTCGAAGACCTCGCCGGCGTAGTTCGACGAGTAGACGGCGCCGCCGTAGCCGGCGTTGGCGTCGTCGTTGGTGCCGGCCGAGTTCCCGACGAACCTGGTGTGCGACCACGTGCTCGAGTCCTGTCCGTCGCTGAGCACCGCCCCGCCCAACGCGCCGTCGCCGCGGGCACTGTTGTGCGAGAACGTCGAACCACGGTCCGCGGACGTGGTGTACGGCGACATCGACAGGGCGCCCCCCGAGCCGCCGCCGGATTGGCTGCCCGCCCGGTTGTGGGAGAACGTGTTCGCCGCCATCCGGACGGAGATCGGGGAGGCCTGGAAGCCGAGGAGGCCCACGGCGCCGCCGTCCCCGCTCGCGCCGCTCTGGTTCTTCGAGAACGTGTTCCTGCGCAGCGTCACGCTGGCGGTCGAGGTCGAGGACGTGTAGACGCTCACCGCGCCCGAGCCCGAGTTGCCCGCAGACGTGTTGTCGGAGACGTGGTTGCCCTGCATCTCGAGGTTCATGCCGGCGTCGCCGGAGCCCCAGATGCACAGCACGCCCCCGCAGCCCCGGTCCTCGAGTCCGTTCGGGGAGTCGTCGCTGTTCCCGCGCAGGGTGGCGTTGGTGATGCTGGCGTCGACGCCTCCCTCGTTGCCCTGCAGGTAGATCGCGCTGTGGTCGGACTTGGTGATCTTCCCGCCGTCGATGACGAGCTGGGACGGGTACTGGTTGCCGTAGAGGTAGAGGGTGCCGCCGCCGAATCCCATGGTGGTGCCGCTCGCCTTGTTGCCGACCATCGAGACGCCGGTGAACGCTGAGCTGCGTGTTCTCGGACGAGTAGAGCCCGCCGCCGGCGCCGCGGGTGCCTTCGGCCCGGTTGTGCGACAGGGTTCCGCCGTTGAACTCGATCTCGTCCTCGTAGCTGAAGATCGCGCCACCGATCCCGCTCCCGTCGCCGGCACCGGCACTCGCGGTGTTGTGGTCGACGTGGACGTTCGTCAACGTGGTCGTGGCGTAGTCGTCGTAGATCCCGCCGCCGTCACCTTCCCACGTCCCGTCTCCCGCGGTGTTGTGCGAGAGCGAGCCACCCGTCATCTCGAACACGCCGTACTCGTTGTCGATGGCGCCGCCGTAGCCGTAGTCGCCGGCGGTGGTCGAGTTCTCGGTGAACGACGTGTCCTGGATCGAGACGTCCGCCCAGTTCTGGTAGATGGCAGCGCCGTACTGCGCGTGGTTGCCCGTGAACGACGAGTGCGAGATGTAGATGGAGTTGTACTGAAAGGCGTAGAGGGCGCCGCCCTGCTCGCTGGCCGCGTTGTCGTTCGCCCTGACGTGGTCCAGGACGAGGGTGCCGGCCTGGTTGTCGGTGAGCTGCACGGCACCGCCGAAGTCGGACTCCCCGTGGCGGAGCCGGAGCGAGCTCAGGAACAGCGTCGCCGGGCTGCCGTCGCCGTTGGCGGAGCACGACGAACAGGCCGGATCCGGCACCGTCGACGGAGGTCTTCCCGGCGCCCTTGCCGACCACCGAGACGCCCTGGGAGTCGGTGACGGTCAGGGCCGCGGCGGTGGAGAGCGTGTAGGTGTGGGCACGGAGGACGATCCGGACCGGCGTGTCCAGGTTGTTCGCCGCCTCGACGGCGGCGCGCAACGAGCAATCACCCGTCGCGGCGTCGACGCACGTCGTGCCCGCGCTGTCGGCGAGGTCGGAGTCATCGGTGGTGTCGACCGTGAACGTCGTGGACGCGGCCTTGGCGAAGCTCGGGGCCGATCGGTGCTGAGCGACCATCTGTCGCTGGCGATCGCGTACCCGGGCCAGGGCCGACGAGGAGAGTGTCTTCGACGTGGCGGGCCGATGGGCCGCGAGCGCGTGGTGGCCGGGCGCCGCGTCGGCCGCCGGCATGGCTGTGAGGGCGGATCCTGATCCCGTGATCACGGCAGCGCTGGTCACGAAGGCGAGCGCGCCGAGTTGTTTCCGAGTGAACATGCGGATTCCGATCTTGAGTTGTGAACCCCCTCCCGTGGAGGCCATTCGCACGCTATGCCCGTGGCCCGCTCTGCGGCTACGGGAACGAGCGATTTCGCTGGGTGTCGCTGGTGCCCATCGACGGGGCGGGACCCTCGACAGCCGGACCGGGCGGCGTACGGTGTGGTCTAGTCCACAATGGTATAGACCTTTGAGTGAGGAGGAGTCTCGGATGCAGCCGGAGGAGATCAACGTCGGCAACCAGGTCCTCAGCGACGAGATGATGTGACCCGGGTGGCCCACGATCTCGTGCTCCACGGGGCACGCCTGCTCACCGGGGCCGACCCTGTCACGCAACCCGCGCCGGTTGCCGCGGACGGCTGGGTCGCGGTCGCCGGCGGCCGGGTGGCCGCCCTGGGGCACGGCGCACCTCCGGAGGCCGCGGAGCGGCTTGACGTCGAGGGCGACTGGCTGGCGCCGGGGTACGTCGACGTCCACGTGCACGGCGGCGCCGGGGGAGACGTGATGGCTCCCGACGCCACCGTCCGCGACGCCGTACGCCGGTTCCACGCGCGCCACGGCACCACCGCGATGCTCG
Source organism: uncultured Actinomycetota bacterium (assembly GCA_963812055.1). GTDB lineage: Bacteria > Actinomycetota > Actinomycetes > Propionibacteriales > Nocardioidaceae > Nocardioides. The sequence continues at coordinate 48,482 of CAWEUA010000007.1, read as the reverse complement.
CCTCGACCGTGAGTCGTCCGGTCACCGAGCTGCACGACGCCGTCGGCCGGCTGGCCGACGACGTGACTCGTCTCGCGTCCGAGCCGATCGCCCGCCTGGTCGGGATCCACCTCGAAGGCCCGTTCCTGTCGCGGCTCCGCCGGGGTGCCCACGAGGAGACCGCGCTCCGCCCGCCGGACCGGGCCGAGGCCGAGTCACTCCTGGAGGCCGGTCGCGGGCACGTCCGCACGGTCACCATCGCTCCCGAGCTCCCCGGCGCGATCGACCTCGTCCGCCGGCTCGTCGAGGCCGGCGTCACCGTGGCGGTCGGGCACACCGACGCCGATGCCGACACGGTGCGGGCCGCGGTCGACGCGGGTGCCCGGGCGGTGACCCACACCTTCAACGGCATGCGGCCGCTGCACCATCGGCGTCCCGGCCCGGTGGGGATGGCGATGGACCTGCCGCAGCTGACCTGTGAGCTCATCCTCGACCTGGTGCACGTCGACCCGGTCGCAGCCCGTGTCCTGGTGCACGCCGCCGGCGCCGACCGGATCTGCCTGGTCACCGATGCCATGGCCGCGACCGGCATGGAGGACGGCACCTACGAGCTCGGCGGTCAGACCGTCGAGGTGGTCGACGGCCGGGTCATGGTGCGGGGCACGAGCACGCTGGCCGGAAGCACTCTGACCATGGCGACCGCCGTCGAGAACGCGGTCGCCCATCTCGGGATCGACGTCCCCACCGCGGTGGCGATGGCGACCACGATCCCCGCAGCACTTCTCTCCGGCGTGGACGCGGGCCGGCTCCACGCCGACGGACCCGCCGACCTGGTCCGGCTCGATGACGTCGCGCGTCTGCGTGGCGTCTGGATCTCGGGGCAGCAGGTCGACCAGAGCTAGGAAGAGGTGACGGTCGGCTGATCCCGGTGACGCACCCTGCGGCCACCTCAGGGGCGGGCGTCGTCGACGTCGGCGCAAAGTTGGGGCTGTGAAGCCTTCAGCCCTGCGAGTCGCGTCGGGCGTGCATCAGCACCTCGTAGCGGTCGCCGCGGTAGACCGACGACGCGAACTCGATCACCGCGCCGTCGGAGTCCCGCGTGGTCCGCTCGATCCGGAACGCCGGGCGTCCGGGCTCGGTCTCGAGCAGCTCGGCCTCCTCGTCGGTCAGGTCGGTGACCGTGACGCGTTGGACCGCCTCCGCGACCCGCACGCCGTACCGGTGCTCGAAGAGGTCGTAGAGGCTGCCGTGGTCGAGGTCCTCGCCGACGAGTCCCGGGAAGCGCCGGGCGGGCACGTGCGTCTGCTCCGCGGCCATCGGCTCGGCGTCGGCGGTGCGGACGCGACGGATGCGGACCACCCGCGAGCTGGCCGAGATCTCGAGCCGGGCGGCGAGGCCGGCACCGGCCCGGATCTCCTCGATGCCGAGCAGCCGCGAGCCGGGCTCGTGGCCGCGGGCGCGCATGTCCTCGGTGAACGACGTGAGGTGCTCGGTCTGGGCGATCCGCGGCTCGGCGACGAACGTGCCGCGGCCGCGGTGGCGGTACAGCAGCCCGCGCTGCGCGAGCCGGTCGAGCTGGAGCCGCACGGTCATCCGGGCCACGCCGAAGTGCTCGGCGAGGTCGCGCTCGCTCGGGATGGGGCTTCCGGGCGGCAGCTCGGCGACCCACGCCTCGAAGATCTCCTGCAGCACGGCACCCTTGGCACCGGTGGGTGGCATCTCGACCACGGGCGCCAGGTCGCCGGGCTCCCGCGGACCGCTGCTCACGAAACGAGCCTAACGACACATCCACCTCGAAGGAGACGACCGACATGACCCAGGCCCACGACAGCGCCCGGCTCGCCGGGCTCGGCACCGAGGCCGTGCGGCCGGACCTGCGCGACCTGGACGATCGGTCGACCGCTGACCTGGTGCGGCTGGCGTTGGACGAGCACCATGCGGTCGATGCCGCTCTGGACCGGGCGGCCCCGGCCCTCGAGGCGGCCGTCGACGCGGTGTCCTCGCGGATGCGTCGCGGCGGCCGGCTGATCTACCTCGGCGCCGGCACGCCGGGACGGCTCGGCGCCCTCGATGCGGCCGAGTGCCCGCCGACGTACGGCACCGATCCCGGCCTCGTCGTCGCAGTGGTGGCCGGGGGAGCGGTCGGCGTCGTCCGCTCGACCGAGCACTCCGAGGACGAGGGCGGCGCGGCGGTCGCGGCCCTCGAGGAGCTGAGGATCAGCGAGGTCGACTCCGTCGTCGGGATCACGGCCAGCGGCCGCACGCCGTACGTCGTGCAAGGGCTGCGCGCGGCTCGTGGGATCGGGGCGCTCGACCGTCTCGATCGCCAACAACGAGGGGGCCGAGTCGTCGGCCGTCGCCGAGATCGCGATCGAGACCCCGACCGGGCCGGAGCTCGTCGCCGGCAGCACGCGGCTGAAGGCGGGCACCGCGCAGAAGATCGTGCTGAACGCGTTGTCGACGCTGGTGATGGTGCGGCTGGGCAAGACGTTCGGCAACCTGATGGTCGAAGTCGCCCCGGGCAACGAGAAGCTGCGTGACCGTGGCCGCCGGATCGTCGAGGCCGCGACGGGCGCGTCGACCGACGACGCCTCGGCCGCGCTGGACGCCGCCGACGGGTCGGTCAAGGTGGCCGTGGTGATGCTGCTCGCCGGCGTCTCCGCCGAGGACGCCGGTCGCCGGCTGGCCGACGGCCGCAGCGTGCGCGAGGCACTGGCGGTCTCGTGACAGGTAGGGCGGAGCGGCCGTCGGGGACTACCCCTCAGTCAGGATCGGTGGCGGTGACCTTGGAGAGTCCGCGGGGGGCGTCCGGGTCGAGGCCGAGCCGCCGGGCCAGGGACTCCACCATCAGCTGGGCGGGCACGATCAGGCCGAGGGGAGCGACCGGTTCGGGGAGGTCCGGCCCGGGCAGGTGGTACGCCGACGCAGCGGCCAGCGTGGCGTCCCCGCCGATCGCGAGCACCCGACCCCCACGCCGCGTGAGGTCCCGCGCCAGGTCCACCAGCGCACCGAGCATCGGGCCGTCCTGGGCGGCGACCAACACGGCGGTGAGGCCGGGACCGACCACGGCGATCGGGCCGTGCCGGAGGTCGGCGTACGACAGTCCGCGCACGGGTCGCAGGCAGGTCTCCTCCAGCTTCAGCGCGACCTCGAGCGCCGTTCCGAACGCGAGACCGCGTCCGGTCACCAGCGTCTCGTCCGCCGCGGCCAGTGCGTCCACGGCCGACGCCACGCCCTCCTCCGCGGACTCGAGCCGGCTCACCTCGGCCGCGGCGCGCTCCAGCAGCGGCCAGAGGTCGGCGCCACCCTCCAGCGTGGCCGCCATCCCGGCCACGGCCGCGAGCTGGGACGTGTAGGACTTCGTCGCGGGCACGGCGCGCTCGGTCCCCGCCTGCGTGGTCAGCGGTACGTCGGCCTCGACCGCCAGCGGACTGTCGGCGTCGTTGCTGATCGCGATCGTCGCCGCGCCGTTCGCGCTCGCCCACCGCTGGACCTCGACGATCTCCTCGGTCCGGCCGGACTGGGAGACGCTGACGACGACGGTGTCCGACAGGTCCAGCCGTGCGTGGTAGTGCGTCGCCACGCTCGGGGCGGCCAGGGCCGAGGGCACGCCCAGCTGGGTCTCGACCAGGTAGCGGCCGTACGTCGCGGCGTTGTCGGAGGAGCCGCGGGCGACGAACAGGATCCGTCGGCGACCGGCCACGGCCGCGCGCACCTGCTCGGCCCGCCGGCGTACCTCGTCCAACGTGGCCGCCACCGCCTCGCCCTGCTCGGCGATCTCGCGACGCATCCACGTCTGCTCCACCATTGGACTATACCAATCTGCGCGATTCCTCTGCGCCTCGGGACGCGCCGTACGCTGGGCGACTGTCATGAGCACCGAGACCGCGCGCGGCGCGCGCACCTACGAGGTCAAGACCTATGGGTGCCAGATGAACGTGCACGACTCCGAGCGGCTGACCGGGCTGCTCGAGGAGGCGGGGTACGTCGCGGCCCCTGCCGATGAGCAGGCCGACGTCGTCGTCTTCAACACCTGCGCGGTCCGGGAGAACGCCGACAACAAGCTCTACGGCAACCTCGGCCACCTGGCGCCGGTGAAGGCGAAGCGGCCCGGCATGCAGATCGCGGTCGGCGGCTGCCTGGCGCAGAAGGACCGCGCGACGATCACCCGGAAGGCACCGTGGGTCGACGTCGTCTTCGGCACCCACAACATCGGCTCGCTGCCGGTGCTCCTCGAGCGCGCGCGGGTGCAGGAAGAGGCGCAGGTCGAGATCCTCGAGTCGCTCGAGGTGTTCCCGTCGACCCTGCCGACGCGGCGCGAGTCGGCGTACGCCGCCTGGGTCTCGGTGTCGGTCGGCTGCAACAACACCTGCACGTTCTGCATCGTCCCCAGCCTGCGCGGCAAGGAGAAGGACCGCCGGCCCGGCGACGTCCTGGCCGAGATCCGCGCCCTCGTCGACGAGGGCGTCAGCGAGGTCACCCTGCTCGGGCAGAACGTCAACGCGTACGGCGTGGAGTTCGGCGACCGCCAGGCCTTCGGCAAGCTGCTCCGCGCGTGCGGCGAGGTCGACGGGCTCGAGCGGGTGCGCTTCACCTCGCCGCACCCGGCCGAGTTCCGCGACGACGTGATCGCCGCGATGGCCGAGACGCCGAACGTGATGCACCAGCTCCACATGCCGCTGCAGTCCGGCTCCGACCGGGTGCTGCGCGCGATGCGGCGCTCGTACCGGCGGGAGAAGTACCTCGGCATCATCGACCGGGTCCGCGCCGCGATGCCCGACGCGGCGCTGTCGACCGACATCATCGTCGGCTTCCCCGGTGAGACCGAGGACGACTTCGTGCAGACCCTCGAGGTCGTGCGCGCGGCGAGGTTCGCCGCGGCGTTCACCTTCCAGTACTCCATCCGCCCGGGCACGCCGGCGGCCACGATGCCCGACCAGGTGCCACCCGATGTGGTCCGCGAGCGCTACGAGCGGCTCGTCGAGGTCGTCACCGAGATCTCGTGGGCGGAGAACCAGCGTCTCGTCGGCTCACGTCTCGAGCTCCTGGTCGCCGAGGGCGAGGGTCGCAAGGACGCCGCCACCCACCGCCTGACCGGTCGAGCCCGCGACAACCGCCTCGTGCACTTCGCCGCGGCGGAGCGGCAGTCCGTCCCGGTGACCTGGTCGAGGTCGAGGTCACCTACGCCGCTCCCCACCACCTGGTCGCCGACGGCCCCGTCCTGGCCCACCGGCGTACCCGCTCGGGCGACGTCTGGGAGTCGCGCACCGTGCCCCGGTCGAACGCCGTCGGGCTGGGCATGCCCACCGTCGGCGCCCCTGCCTGAGCCTCTTCCGTCACAGTTTCATCATGAGAAGGTGCTGAGGCCGCTCTTCTCACGGTGAGCTCACCATGAGAAGCACTGTTTCACCACGAGAACATGGTGAAACAGTGACGCGCTCGGTGGGTTGCTCGTTGCGGCTGCCGTCGTTCGACGGGTCGGTCACGCGGGCGACTCCTCCTCCTCGGCCACGTCGCCATCACGGGTGGCGGCGGTGTCGGTGTCGTCGGGTTCGGTCACCTCGTCCGGGATGTCGTCCTTCGACCGCTCGTTGCCCACTCGAGTCAGGTCCGGCACGAGTGGCGGATCGTCGTAGAGGCTCTCCTCGACGGCGTCCACACCTCCCGGCGGCGGCTCGGCGGGCTCGATCTGTGGCGGCGGTTGCTCGCCCAAGTCGATCACCATGTCTGTTCTCCCCCTCCATCGCGCCGTCGGGGTCGGCGCGCTCGTTCAGAAGCCGAACGTGGTGTAGCTCGCCAGTCCCGTACCCAGCCCCTCGAGGACGACACGTTCATGGGGGACCACCGGCTCGGGCAGGGCGTCGAGCGCGAACCAGTCCAGCGCCCCGGCCTTCTCCGGCTCCACGATCCGAGGTTCGCCCACCCACGACCGACAGGAGAAGAAGAAGTCGATGCGCTCGTCGATCGGGTCCGCGTGCCGCGTGCGCTGCATCGCGGTCAGGAAGGTCAGCTGACCGACCTCGACGCCGATCTCCTCGCCGGCCTCGCGGCGCGCGGCGTCGTACGCCGTCTCACCCCGCTCGACGTGCCCGGCGGCCGCGGCCGCCCAGTGCTCGTCCATGTACCCGGTGTTCTGCCGCAGCTGCAGGAGCACCTCGTCGACACCCGACCCGGAGGTCCCCGCGCGCAGCAGGAAGACGTACGACGCCGGGACGACGCGGAAACGGTCCGTCACGCAGTGGTGTCGCCGTCGCCCGTCTTCTCCTGCGCCATGTCCTGTGCCTGGTCGACCTTGTCGTCGTACTTGCCGTCGGTCTTCTCGTCGACCAGGTCTCCCGCCTTCTCGATGGCCTCGTCGACCTTGTCCTCGTTCTCGTCGATGAACTTCTTGGCGTCGTCGAGGAATCCCATGTCGTGAGGCTAGACCTGCGCTCAGTGGACGATGAGCTCCACCAGCCGGATGACGTAGAACACGACCGGCAGCCCGAAGACCACGAGCATGATCCAGGCCGCGACGATGTGGGAGGGCCGCGTCGAGTCGAGCCGACCCGCGAAGTCGAGCAGCGCGCCGTCGGGCACGTGGTGGGTCAGGCCGATCCGCCGAGCCTCGTCGGGCATCCGCTGACCGGGGAACCAGTACGGCGGGGCGTCGTCGTCGGGGCCGTAGTCCTCGTCGAACTCGTCCTCGCGAACCCCTGACATGGGCACAGCCTAGGCCCGTTCCGGTCCTGGGAGACTGACGTCCGTGCCCCAGTCGCCCGATCCGCCGATCGTGGCGGTCGTCGGCGCGACCGCGGCCGGGAAGACCGGCCTGTCCCTCGACCTCGCCGAGCGACTCGGTGGCGAGATCGTCAACACCGACGCGATGCAGGTCTACCGCGGCATGGACGTCGGCACCGCCAAGGTGCCCGAGACCGGACGCCGGGGCATCCCGCACCACCTGCTCGACCTGCTCGACGTCACCGAGCCGCTGACGGTGGCGGAGTTCCAGACCCGGGCCCGCGCCGCGGTCGCCGAGATCCGGTCACGGGGGCGAACGCCGGTCCTGGTCGGCGGATCCGCGCTCTACACCCGTGCCGTGCTCGACCGGTTCGAGTTCCCGGGCACCGATCCGGAGGTACGCCGCGACCTCGAGGCGGAGCTGGCGGAGCACGGGGCGCCGGCCCTCCACCGCCGCCTCACCGAGGTGGACCCCGCCGCCGCGCAGCAGATCCTCCCCGACAACGGCCGGCGCATCGTCCGCGCCCTCGAGGTCGTCACGATCACCGGCCGCCACTACAGCGCCACCCTCCCCGAGCACCGGTACGTCGACCCGCGGAGCATCCAGATCGGCGTCGACATCGACCGGCCGACCCTCGACCCGCGGATCGAGCAGCGCGTCCGCGAGATGTTCGACGCCGGCCTGGTCGACGAGGTGCGCGGTCTGCTCGGCGCGGGGCTCGCGGACGGCCGCACGGCGCGCACGGCGATCGGCTACCGCGAGGTGGCGGCGTACCTCGACGGCGAGACGTCCCTGGAGGAGGCGATCGCGGCGACCACCACCGCGACGCGGCGCTTCTCGCGGCGCCAGGACAGCTGGTTCCGCAAGGACCCGCGCATCGTCTGGGTCCGCTGGGACGATCCGGAGAGGGTCGAGCGCGCGGTCGCCGCCGTCGCGTCGACCTGAGCCGCGTGTCAGGCACTCACGGCCACGCGACCGCTCGGCGCCCGGTCGAGGAGCCTCGGCAGCAACGCCGCCGTCCGGTCGTCGGACGGTGTGTAGACCATCGTCCACCCGTCGCCCTCGGAGTGGAGCAGCCGCTGGGGGTTGACCCGCAGCCGGCCGACCGCGCTCGGGAACACCTTGTAGCCCGGGTCGTTGCGTGCGACGTCGTGCTGCGACCAGATCTCGGCGAAGAACGGCGACGCGGCCAGCAGTCGGCTGACCAGCTCCTGCCCGAGCGGGTCGCCGAGGTGGGAGGCCAGGTGGGTGCGGAGCCTCGCGACCGCGTGCCGGGCGCCGTTGTCGCGGTCCTCGACGAAGTCGACGTAGTCGGGGTGGGTGAAGAACAGCCAGAGGAAGTTCCGCTCCTCGGGCGGGATGTCCTCGAGGTCGCAGCGCAGGAACCGGTACGCCGTGTTGAAGGCGAGGATGTCGTAGCGCCAGGACAGCGCGACGGCCGGGAACGGGTCCAGCTGGTCGAGGAAGCGCTGGTAGCCGGGGGCCAGCGCCGAGCAGAGTCGCGACTCGGCCTCGAGGTCGACGGTCGCGCTCAACGTGAACAGGTGGGCGCGCTCGCGCTGGTCGAGCCGCAGGGCGCGGGCGATGGCATCGAGCACCGGGGCCGAGACGTTGATGTCGCGGGCCTGCTCGAGCCACGTGTACCAGGTCACGCCGACCCCGGCGAGCTGCGCCACCTCCTCGCGGCGGAGTCCCGGCGTACGCCGTCGCCCACCGGGTGGTAGCCCGACGTCGTCGGGGGAGATGCGCTCACGCCGTGCCCGGAGGAACGCACCGAGCTCGACGCGGCGTTCGTGGTCGGCGGTGCTCATGAGCCCACGTTAGGACGGCGAGAGCCGGTGATCCAGGGTCGGCTGGTACCTGGATAACGCGACTCTGGATACCACCTCTCGGCGAGCGCCACAGTCGAACCCATGAGCACCCCTGTGATCTCTCGGACGACCTCAGGTCGTGGGCTCCCCGCCAACGACGAGGGCCCGGCGGAGCTGCCGCGGCCTCGGCCTCGTCGCGATCCTGATCTCCTACGGCCTGCAGGTCCTGAACTTCTTCGTGGTGACCGTGGCGCTCGGCTCGCTGGAGTCCGACCTGCAGGTGAGCGAGAGCGTGCTCGAGCTGGTCGTCGCCGGCTTCGGGGTCGCGTACGCGAGCACCGTCGTCCTCGGTGGCCGCCTGGGCGACAACCACGGCCGCCGCCGGGTGCTGCGGATCGGGCTGACGTGGTTCGGACTGGCCTCGGTCTGGTGCGCGGTCGCCCCGTCGGCCGGGCTGCTGGTGGCGGGTCGTGTCGCGCAGGGGCTCGGAGCCGCGATGGTGGCGCCCCAGGTGCTCTCGACCATCCAGGCCAGGACCGAGGGTGCCGGCCGCGCGACGGGCGATGGCGTGGTTCGGCGCGATGGCCGGCATCGCGACGTGCGTCGCGTTCATCGTCGGCGGTGCCCTCGTCACGGCCGACCCGGCCGGGCTCGGGTGGCGCGCGGCCTTCTGGCTCGACGTACCGCTGGTCGCTCGTGGCGCTCGTCGCTCTGCGCTGGGTGCCGGAGTCACGCGCCGCGCAGCCGCACGGCGTGGACGTCCTCGGTACGGCGCTGCTCTCGACCGCGGTCGTCCTCGTGATCCTGCCGCTCACCGAGGGGCGGGCCGCGGGGTGGCCGTGGTGGACCTGGGCGATGCTCGCCGCCTGCGTCCCGGTGCTGGCTTTCTTCGCGAGGTGGGAGCTCGGCATGGAGCGCCGCGGTCGCGATGCTCTCGTCCCGCCGAGCCTGCTCCGCACCCGCGCGATGGTCACCGGCCTCACGATGTGCGCGATCTTCTTCGCGGTCTTCGGCGGCTTCATGTTCGTGTTCGCGTTGCTGGCCGAGGTGGCCGCCGGCATGGACGCGCTCGGGATCGGCTGGACGCTCACGCCGTTCGCCGCGTCCTTCCTGGTCGCCTCGCTCGTCGGCAGCCGGGCCGCGCAGCGCGACCCGGTCCGGCTGATGCAGCGCGGCGCGGTCATCGCGGCCGTGTCACTGGCCGCCCTGGGCCTCGTGCTGCTGGCGACCTGGCCGGGCTTCACCTCCTGGCAGCTGGCACTGCCCTTGCTGGGCCTCGGTGCCGGTCAGGGGATGCTGGTGGTGCCGTTGTACGGCACCGTGCTCGGCGGCGTACCCGCACACCACGCCGGCATGGGCGGCGGCGTCCTGATCACCACCACGCAGATGGCGCTGGGACTGGGCTCGGCCCTGGTCGGCACGGTGTTCCTGCAGCTGGGCGGCGCCACCGGCGGAGCCGGCCCGGTCGAGGTGGTCCTGGGCGCCTCCATCGCGCTGCTGCTGGTGACGGCGCTGGTCGCCGGTCAGCTCCGCGCACCCGAACGGTAGGGCGGTCGTCCACCCCTCGGCGTGACTGTCAGACTGGAGGAGTGAGCTACCCGTTCCTCAAGGGCCACGGCACGGAGAACGACTTCGTGCTGCTGCCCGACCACGACGGATCGGTCCACGGTGACCTGTCCGCGGAGCGGGTGCGCGCGCTCTGCGACCGACGTGCCGGCATCGGCGGCGACGGCGTCCTCCGCGTCATCCGCACCGCCTCGCTGGTCGAGGAAGGCGCTCTGCGCCTGTCACGAGACCAAGGAGCCCATGACCTCCCCGAGTGGTTCATGGACTACCGCAACGCCGACGGGACCACGGCCGAGATGTGCGGCAACGGCTCGCGCGTCTTCGCCCGTCACCTGTACGACGAAGGGCTGGTGCCGGCGGGCGAGCCCGTGCGGATCGCGACCCGCGACGGCGTGAAGACCCTGACCCGCGTGAGCGACGACCTCGTCACCGTCGACCTCGGCGTCGCGACCGTTCACGGCGAGACCAAGGTGTCGGTCGGCGATCGCTCCTGGCCGGCCACGCATGTCGTGATGTGCAACCCACACGCGGTCGTGGTGCTCGACGACCTCGCGGAGGCCGGCCTGCTGTACGACGAGCCGGCGTACGACCCGGCGGTCTATCCCGACGGCGTCAACATCGAGTTCGTCGTACGCCGCGGGCCCGACCACATCGCGATGCGCGTCCACGAGCGCGGGGTCGGCGAGACACGGTCGTGCGGCACCGGATGCGTGCGCCGCCGCGATCGCGACCGCTCCCGACGGTCCGGGCCGGTGGCGCGTCGACGTCCCGGGCGGTCGCCTCGAGGTCTCCCGCGACGACGCGGGCCGCGTCTCCCTGACCGGGCCGGCGGTCATCGTCGCCCGCGGCGACACCGACCTCTGACCACCGCCGAGGTGGCAGCTCTCCGTGGCCGAAGTGGCATGTATCCGTGGCCGAAGTGGCAACTCTCCGCAGTCGAGGTGGCAGAAGTCCGTCGGATCGCGGAGAGCGACCCCTTCGGCGCCGGAGAACTGCCACTTCGGCTCGGGAGAAGTGCCACATGGGCGGCGGAGAAGTGCCACTTCGGCGGTCGCTAGGCTCCGCGGCATGGAGATCTCAGGTTCCGTCGCCCTGGTCACGGGTGCCGCGTCCGGCATCGGAGCCGGGATCGCCCGCCAGCTCGCCGCAGCGGGGGCGACCGTCGTGGTCGCCGACGTGCAGGACGAGAAGGGCGAGGCGCTGGCGGCCGAGATCGACGGCGTGTTCGCACACGTCGACGTCACCGACACCGACCAGATCACCGCCGCCGTCGACCGCGCCGCCGAGCTCGGCGAGCTGCGGATCGCGGTCAACTCGGCCGGCATCGGCCCGGCCGCACGCACCGTCGGCCGCGACGGCACGTACGACTCGGCGCACGACCTCGACCTGTACAAGAAGGTCATCGCGATCAACCTGATCGGCACCTTCGACCTGATCCGCATCGCCGGTACGGCGATGTCGCGGCTCGAGCCGACAGCCACCGGCGAGCGCGGCGCGATCGTCAACCTGGCCAGCGTCGCGGCGTTCGACGGCCAGATCGGGCAGGCGGCGTACGCCTCGTCCAAGGGCGGCATCGTCGGGCTGACCCTGCCGGTCGCGCGCGACCTGGCCGCGATCGCCGTGCGCGTGAACACGGTCGCGCCCGGTCTCGTCGACACCCCGATCTACGGCGAGGGCGAGAAGGCCGAGGAGTTCAAGGCGAAGCTGGGGGAGTCGGTGCTCTTCCCGAAGCGGCTCGGCACGCCCGACGAGCTCGCGTCGATGGTGCTCGAGTGTGTGCGGAACACCTACATGAACGGCGCGGTCGTGCGCGTCGACGGCGGCATCCGGATGCCCCCCAAGTGATGACCCCCGAGACGGCGGCCTGACGTGCGCGCCGTCGTCGTCGAGCAGCCCGGCGGACCCGAGGCGCTGACGCTGGTCGATCTTCCCGAGCCGGTCGCCGGGGGAGGACGACGTGCTGGTCGAGGTCGAGGCCGTGGGCGTGAACCCCGTCGACGCCGGCAACCGCAGCGACCCGTCGTGGGCGGGGATCAGCCCGCCGTACGTCGTGGGCTACGACCTGGCCGGGGTCGACCTCGACACCGGCGAGCCGGTCTGGGCGCTGCTGCCCGTGCAGGGCACGACGCACGGCGCCCTCGCCGAGCGGGTCGCCGTCCCGCGGCACCTCGTCGCGCCGCGACCGCCGGAGCTCGACCCGATCGTGGCGGCCGCGCTGCCGATGGCGGGATGTACGGCGCTCCAGGTGCTGCACCGGATGCCGCTCGAGGCAGGATCGTGGGTGCTCGTGCACGGCGCGGCCGGCGGCGTCGGGCCACCTCCTCGTGCAGATGGCCCGCGGCCTCGGGCTCCATGTCGTGGCGGCCGCTCGCTTCGAGGAGCGGCGACGCCTCGAGGAGCTGGGCGTCGACGTCTGGCTGGACCGGTCGGAGCCGTCGCCCGCGTCGGCCGCCGTGGCCGCGCTCGGACACGAGCTGGACGCGGTCGTCGACCTGGTCGGCGGCCGGCTCGAGCCGTCGCTGCCCCACGTGCGCGTCGGCGGCCACGCGGCGACGATCGTCGACCTCACCGGCGACCTCGACCTCGCGATCGACCGCAACATCGACCTGCACGGCGTCCTGATGCGCCCGGGACGCGACCGGCTCTACGAGCTCGCCGCCGAGGTCGCCGCCGGCGTACGCCCGCACGTCACCGACACCTACCCCCTCGAGCGCGTGGCGGACGCCCACCGCCGCCTCGAGGCCGGCCGCGTCGGCGGCAAGCTGGTCATCACCCTCTGACCTTCGGCAACGTCATACGTTCTGGTCGCTAGAGCGACCACGTCGTATGACGTCCCGGCACTACGCGCGGACTCGGGCGGACGTCGGGTCGTACATCGGCCGCAGGGAGACCTCGGCGGCGTGCCGCTCACCGGCGATGTCGACCTCCCAGGAACCGGCGTCGAGCCAGTCCTTGGTGACCTTCTCGTCGGACGTGACGAACGCGAGGCCGACGGAGGCGCCGAGCGTCCAGCCGTACGACGCCGCGCGCACGTAGCCGACGACCTCGCCGTCCCGGAGCACCGGCTCGGCGTGGTACAGCAGCGGCTCGGGGTCGGTCAGCCTGATCTGGACCAGACGCTGGGTCGAGGGGAAGTCCGCCCGGCGCTTCTCCAGCGGCGCCTTGCCGCGGAAGTCGGTGTCCCACGCGACCGCGAAGCCGAGCCCGACGTCCAACGGGCAATCGGTGTTGTCGATGTCGTGGCCGTAGTCGCGGTAGGCCTTCTCCATCCGCAGCGACGCCAGCGCCTTGAGGCCGACCGGCTCGACGCCCTCGCCGGCGGCCAGCGCGTCGTACAGCTCGACCGCGCGGTCGGCCGCGACGTACAGCTCGTAGCCGAGCTCGCCGAGGTAGGTGATCCGGGCACAGGTGACGGGGACGCCCGCGACCTCGATGGTGCGGACGCCGCGGAACGGCCAGGCATCCGTGGACAGGTCGGCGTCGGTCAGCTTCGCGAGGACGTCGCGCGACAGCGGACCCTGCAGGTTCAGCTGGGCGTACGCCGCGGTCTCGTCCTCGATCCGTACGTCGCGCCCGCGGGCCGCGCGCCCGAGCATCGCGGCGACGTGGCCGTGGGCGGTGTCGGACGCGACCACCCAGAACCTGTCGTCGGCGAGCTTCGAGACCGTCAGGTCGGCCTCGATCCGGCCGTCGTCGTTGAGCCACTGGGTGTAGGTGATCCAGCCGGCGTCGCCGTTCACGTCGCCGGCCGACAGGTGGTCGAGCATCGCGCCGGCGTCGGAGCCGGTGACCGCGAACTTCGCCATGAACGACATGTCCATCAGCCCGGCGCCCTCGCGCACCGCTCGGTGTTCGGCCTCCCACTGCTCGAACCACGGCGCCCGGCCCCAGGTCGGCTCGGCCTCGGCGGTGTTGCCCCGGCCGGCGAACCAGTCGGCGCCCTCCCAGCCGGAGACCTCGCGGAGGTACCCGCCGTTCTCGACCAGCCGCTCGTGGACCGGCGAGAGCCGTCGGTCGCGCATGGTGTGCAGCTGCTTGCCCGGCGTGTGCGCGGCGTACACCGTGCCGAGGATCTCGGTCGTGCGCTCGCGTCGGTACGCCGGCTCGAGCTGGTCGGCGCGGAAGCGGGCGACGTCCCACGCCGTGACGTCGACGTCCGGGAGGCCGGAGATGATCCAGTGCGCCATCACCCGGCCGAGGCCGCCGGCCGAGAGCACGCCGACGGAGTTCATGCCGGCGGCGACGAAGTAGTTGTTGATGCCCGGTGCCTCGCCGACGGCCGGCATCAGGTCGGGGGTGAACGACTCCGGCCCGCAGAAGAACGTGCGCACGCCGACCTCGAGGGTCACCGGCACCCGCGCCATCGCCGTCTCCAGGAACGGGCTCATCCGATCCCAGTCGGGCTTGAGCGTGGTGAACGTCGCGTCGCGGGGGATGCCGTCGACCGACCACGCCGCCGCGCGCGGCTCGAAGAGGCCGACCATCATGCCGCCGCCCTCTTCGCGGTAGTAGCCGTGCGATGCCGGGTCCTCGAAGATCGGCGCGTTCGGGTCGATCCCGTCGATGGTGTCGGTGATCAGGTAGTAGTGCTCGGCGGCCTGGTTGGGGATGACCAGCCCGCTCCTCTCGCCGAGCTCGCGCGCCCACATGCCGGTGCTGTTCACGACGTACTCGCACTCGATCTGCTCACCGGTCTCGAGGCGTACGCCGGTCACGTCGCCGTCGTCGACGAGCACGTCCTCGACCCGCACGCCCTCGATGACGCGGACGCCGAGGTTCTTGGCGCCGCGCGCGAGCGCCTGCGTGAGGTCGACCGGGTTGACGCGTCCGTCGCCGGGCACGTGGAAGCCGGCCAGCAGGTCGTCGGTCTCGGCCCAGGGGAACAGGTCCTTCATCTCGCGCGGGCCGATCTCCTCGACCTCGAGCCCGAAGTGCCGCTGGAACGCCGCGACCCGGCGGTACTCGTGCAGCCGGTCGGCGTCCGCGGCCGCCTCGATCAGCCCCACCGGCTTGAACCCGGTCGACACCCCGGTCTCGGCCTCGAGCCGGGCGTACAGGTCGCGTGAGTACAGCCGGATGCCCGTGCTCGTCTCGGACGTCGACCCGAAGCAGGTCATCAGTCCCGCCGCGTGCCACGTCGTACCGCTGGTCAGCCGATCTCGCTCCAGCACGACGACGTCGGTCCACCCCTCGTGGGCGAGGTGGTAGGCGATCGAGCACCCGATCACGCCGCCCCCGATGACGATCACCCGGGCGCGGTCGGGCAGGGCGGACTTGGCGGAGGTGGCGAGGTCGGTGCAGCGGTCACCGGCACAACCTAGCGATCCGACACGGCTGGTCATGTCCGGATCGGGCCCGTTGGCCCTCCTGTCGGTACGTGCCGTTCGACCGAGCCGGCGCGGCGGGGAACGGGGGATCGGCATGCGTCGCGATGTCGCGCGCCACCTGTCCGCCTATGCCCTGGCCGCCATGGCGGTCTCGCTGCCGTGGCCGCTGCTGCTCGTCATGGCCTGGGACCACAGCGGCGGCGGCCGCGACGGCGCCTGGGCGCTGGGCCTCACGGGTGCCGCCAGGATGGTCCCCTACATCGCCTTGTCGTGGGCCGTCGGACGGCTCGGTGACCGGGTACGCCGCCACCGCCTGGTGACCGCCACGCTCCTGCTGCGCCTGGCCTGTCTGCTGGTCGTGGCCGTCGCCGTCGCCCACGACCGGGTCTGGCTCGCGGTCGCGGCCGCGTGCGTGACCGTCGCCTGCGGTACGCCGGCGTACCCGGCCGTCGCCGCATCGATGCCTGCCCTGGCGCGAAGCGCGGACCTCGACCCGCGCCGGGCGACGGACGTGCTGGTCACGATCGAGTCCGCCGCCTGGGCGGTGGGTCCGGCGCTCGGTGGGCTGCTGTTGTTACCTTCCACCCGCGACCTGGTGCCGGTCATCGCCGCGGCGATGGTCGCGCTGTCGCTGGTGCTGGTGCACGGGCTGACGCTGCCCGGTCCCGCGGGCGCCGGTGAGGAGTCGCCGGATGGCGGTCTGACGGCCACCGTCGTCGGCAGCCGATCGGTGCTCCGCGCGCTGGTCGTCGTCGGTCTGGTGAACGTCGTGCTGGCGGCCGTCGCGATGATCCTGCTGCCGTTGTCGCGCGAGGTCTGGGGTCAGGGCGACTCCGGCTTCGGCATGGCCACCGCCGCCCTCGGCTTCGGCGCGCTCGCGGCCCCGGCCCTGGGCTGGGCGGTCGCCGGCGCAGCGCTGCGACGGCTGCTCGCGCTGCTGACGCTGACGACCGCGGTGGTCTGGGTCGGGCTCGCGGCCGGCCCGGCGCTCGCCGTACCGGTCCTGGCCGTGATCGGCGCCTGCCTCGTGGTCGTGGAGTCGAGCGTGACCCAGACGATCCAGGAGCAGATCCCCGAGCACCACCTGGCCGGCACCCTCGGCATCGCCGACAGCGTGATGGTCCTCGGCGCCCTGCTCGGCACCGTCCTGGCGCCGCCCGTGGCCACCGCGCTGGGCCCGCGGGTGTCGTTGTTGCTCGTCGCGCTGGTGTGCCTGGCCACCGCCCCGCTCAGCGGTGCCGTGCGGGAGCGCGTCGTCGTCGGGGACACCGCGGAGGAATCCGACCTGGATCCAGCGCAGATCGTCGACCCTTCCGCGCTTTCCGCCGCCGGCGGGGCGGGTCATCACCTGTAACGCTCCGTTATCTGCACCAGGGCGCCCGCACGAGGGCGCACGTGTGCGGATAACAGGGCGTTACAAGCGGATCGCCGACGTACGCCGTGGGCAAACGGGTTCGCACGGGGGAGCCCGCCGACCTACCCTGGTGGCCGGATGACGAACGCACGTGACTTCTCCCTCGACACGGAGCTGGCCGAGACCAGCGCGTGGGACGAGGACGACTTGCAGGACCCGGCCGACCCCGACGAGACGGAGGACGGCTGGGAGTCCGGGTACGCCGACTCCGGCGACGGCGACGATCCGGAGCTGACGACCGGAGAGCAGGACCTCGCCGAGCGGTATGCCCTGCGCCGGGTCGCGGGGCTCAGTACCGAGCTCGAGGACATCAGCGAGGTCGAGTACCGCCAGCTGCGCCTGGAGCGGGTGGTGCTGGTCGGCGTGTGGACCGACGGCAGCGTCGCGGACGCCGAGAACTCCATGGCCGAGCTGGCCGCGCTGGCCGAGACGGCCGGCTCCGAGGTGCTCGACGCGATCTACCAGCGCCGCGACAAGCCCGACCCCGCGACGTACATCGGACGCGGCAAGGTCGAGGGCCTCGCGGAGATCGTCCGCCACACCGGCGCCGACACCGTGATCTTCGACGGCGACCTGGCGCCGAGCCAGCTGCGCAACCTCGAGGACAAGCTCAAGGTCAAGACCGTCGACCGGACCGCGTTGATCCTCGACATCTTCGCCCAGCACGCGAAGAGCCGGGAGGGCCAGGCCCAGGTCGAGCTCGCCCAGCTCAACTACATGAAGCAGCGCCTCCGCGGCTGGGGCGGCAACCTGTCCCGCCAGGCCGGCGGCCGGGCTGCCGGCGGCGAGGGCATCGGTGGCCGCGGCCCCGGTGAGACCAAGATCGAGACCGACCGCCGCCGGATCAACACCAAGATCGCCAAGCTCCGCCGCGAGCTCGCGCACATGAAGGGCACCCGCGACACCAAGCGCCAGGAGCGCCGCCGCCACCACATCCCGAGCGTCGCGATCGCCGGCTACACCAACGCCGGCAAGTCCAGCCTGCTCAACCGCCTCACCGGAGCCGGCGTGCTGGTCGAGGACGCGCTCTTCGCCACCCTCGACCCGACCACCCGGCGTACGACGACCGGTGACGGCCGCGTCTACACGATGAGCGACACCGTCGGGTTCGTCCGTCACCTGCCCCACCAGCTCGTCGAGGCCTTCCGCTCCACGCTGGAGGAGGTCGCCGACTCCGACCTCGTCCTGCACGTCGTCGACGGCTCGCACCCCGATCCCGAGGGTCAGATCGCCGCGGTGCGCGAGGTGTTCGCCGAGATCGGCGCCGACAAGGTGCCCGAGATCATCGTGGTCAACAAGGCCGACGCTGCCGACCCGCTGGTGCTGGCCCGGGTGAGGCAGCGCGAGCCGCACGCGGTCGTGGTCAGCGCCACGACGGGCGAGGGGATCGACGAGGTCCTCGCGATGGTCGAGGCCGACCTGCCGCGGCCGGGGGTCGAGTTCGAGGCCCTCGTGCCGTACGCCCGCGGCGACCTGCTCGACCGGCTCCACCAGCACGGCGAGATCGAGTCGCTCGAGCACACCGGCGAGGGCACCGTCGTCCGTGGCCGCGCCCACGCCGACCTGGCGGGCGAGCTCGCGGCGTACTCCGTCTGACCGTTCCTCCGGCCGAACCAGCGGGTCTACGCTCGAGCGGTGTTCACGACCGTGACGCTGCGCGACGGGCGGACCCTGGAGTACGCCGACCTCGGCGACCCGGCCGGCACACCGGTCCTCTTCTTCCACGGCACGCCCGGGACCGCGGGACAAGCCGCCGTCGTCGCGGACGCGGCGCGCTCGAACGGCGTACGCCTGATCGCGCCGTCCCGACCGGGGTACGGCGCCTCCACGACCACCCCTCCCGGCCTGACCCCAGTGGCCGCCGACGCGCTGGAGCTGGCCGACCAGCTCGGGCTCGACACCGTCGATGGCGGTGGGGAGCTCCGGCGGCGGCCCGTACGCCCTCGCCCTGGCCGCGAGCGCCCCCGGGCGCGTCCCGAGCTGCGTCGTCCTCGGCGGGCCCGGGAGCCATGCCGAGGTCGCGCCCGACGAGCTGGACGAGTCCGACCTCCGGGCGATCGAGCTGCTCGCCGCCGGTGAGGTCGACGCCGCCACCGCGATCCTGACCGAGTGGACGGAGAAGTTCTTCGGTCCGATGCAGGCGATGTCCGACGACGAGTTCCACGACGCCTTCCAGCAGACCCGGCCGCCGGGGGAGAACTGGTTCGACAACCGCCCCGACCTGCTGCCGGCGTTCGAGGCCGACTTCCACCGCGCCATCGCGACCTTCGACGGCTTCGTGCGCGACAACCTCTCGTGGCTGGGCGCGTGGGACTTCGACCTGGCCGCGGTCACCGTGCCGGTCCGGCTCGTCCACGGCGAGGGTGACCGGATGGTCCCGGCCGCCCACGGCGAGTGGCTGCACGAGCGCCTGCCGAACAGCGAGCGGCACGTCGTCCCCGGCGGACACGGGCAGACCACCTTCGGTGGAGCAGTCGCGACGTTCGCCGAGCTCGCCCGGGAACGTTCGGACTGAGCGACAGCAACGCCCCTCGACCGTAGGGCCGATGCACTACTCCGGGTCAACCTGGGACCTCGACGATCCGCAGCGCCAGCCGCGGACACATCCGGACGGCCTCCCGCGCGGCGGCGATCAGCGACTCCGACAGCTCGCCCTCGACGAGGGGAAACCCCCACTCGTCGAGGCTCACGAGCTCGGGGAGCAGCTCACCGCAGAGTCCGCGGGCACGGCACGCCGGCCAGTCGACACGCAGCGCCCGGGTCACGAAGCCACACTCCTCAGGCGGCGTACGCCGTGGGGTCGGGCCCAGGCGCAGTGCCCCGCCACGTGCCGGTCGACCTCGTCGGGGTACGCCGCCAGCAGCGACCGCACCAGCCGCACCGTCCCGTCCGGGTGGGCGCAGGCCCCCCGTCGCTCGACCAGCCGGGCCAGCTCGTGCAGCCGGCCCGTTCCGGAGCCGTCCTCGAGACTGTCCAGGGCCAACGCAAGCGCTGGCAGCCCGTGGCGGCAGGGGCCACATCGCCCGGCGCTCTGGCCGGCCAGGTAGGCGACCAGACGCTCGGTCCAGGTCACGGGGCAGCCCTCCACGGCCATCACCAGACCCGCGCCCAGCGCGTAGCCGGCCTCGCGCAGACCCGGGACCGACACCCGAAGGTCACGGAGGTCTCGTGGGTGCACCCAGGTGCCGTGGAAGCCGCCGAGGAGCACGGGCCGGTCGACGTCACCCGGAAAGAGGTCTGCGAGTGTTCGGCCGTACTCGACCTCGCACACCGACACGGTCCCGTCCACGCGCACGGTGAGCAGGGTCGTCCCCGGCTCATCCTCGGTTCCGAGCCCGTGCGGTGCGCCGGTGTGGAGCAGGCGTCCGACGTGCGCCCAGGTCTCGGCGTTCGAGAGCAGGGTGGGTCGGGACCGGTGCCCCGCGACCGCTTCGGGGGACCAAGCGGTCACGGGGAGATTGGGGCGTCCCGCCATCAGCTCGAGCACGGCACGCGCCTGACCGGCGACGAACCGCGGGGACGCAACGTGACGCACGAGACGCAGCCCACGTTCGTGGCGTTCGGCGATCGCGCTCTCGACCGCGGCCCGGGTGAGGGGACGGTCGCCGGGAAGCACCACGTGCACCTGCCGGGCATGCAGGGCGCGAGCCGTCGCGACCGCGCCGTCCAGGACGAGGTGCGGAGCCGTCCGAGCGAGGGCACTGTCCTTGCTGCTGGCGGGTTCGCCCTCACTGAGGTTGACCACCACCACAGGCCGACCCTGGCCCGCGGACGCCGCCCGGAGCTTGGTCGCGAAGGGGAAGGCTGCCCCGCCGCGGCCGCGCAGACCGACGCCGTCGACGGTGGCGAGCAGGTCCGTGAGATCGACGTCCGGGGCTCGGCCGTACCGCCGGCGATGGGCGGCGAGGCCGGGTCCGTCGCCGGCTCCCGCCAGCAGCCACGGGCCGACGACGACGTCCGGGTCCTCGCACACGGCCACCGGGGAGACGCTCATGTCGGCTCCCCGAGGGCACGCACGGCGGTGACCCGGACGAGCCGGACGGCGGCGAGCCCGACGACCAGCACGACGGCCACCCAGACCGCGGTGCGCTCCCAGCCGGGGGTCCGCAGATCGGTGCCGATGCCCAAGCCGTGCGCGACGGCCACGCCCCAGGCGACGTAGGCGAGCAGGTGGAGGAGCCGCCACGAGCGATGACGCAGTCGCGCTCGGAGCAGCGACGTCACCACCACCAGGACGAGGATGTCGAGGGCGACGGTGCCCAGGCCCAGCCAGAGCGGCAGGTACGACGCCCCCACCCACGGCACGACGGCCTGCCACCAGCGGATGTCGACGTAGGTGTCGACCACGGCCGTGACCACGTGCAGGCCGAGCAGAGCCACCGACCAGAGGGCGAGGTTGCGGTGGACGGCCTGGGTGGCGAATCGCGGGACGACCCGTCCCGCGCCGCCGGTCGACAGCACGCCCAGCAGGGCGGAGACGGTCAGCAGGGCGAGGACGACGAGGCCGGTGCTGCGGTTGAGGTACCAGAGCAGCGGACCGTCGGTGAGCCCGCTCATGCGGCGACCTCCGCGTCGGCCGGCCAGTGGCCGGTACGACGGACACCCCCACCTCGTGACACGAGGCGGGCGGTGACCCCCCGACTCTCCAGCCAGGCAGGGGCTTCGTCCCCGAGGACGATGGTCGCGGTGGCCGCCGTGTTCGCGCCGACGGCGGCCTCCGCAAGGCAGGATGCAGTGCCCCAGACCTCGCGTGCCGGCGTACCGCTCCGCGGGTCCAGCACGTGGTGGTACGTCGCGCCAGCACGTGACCACCGGCGGACCCGGGTGCTCGAGGTGGCCAGAGCTCCTCGCTCGAGGTGCACGACCGGGCCGGCCTCGCCGGGCCGGTCCGAGACGCGGACCGGCCATGGCGTGCCGTCGGCCCGGGAGATCGTCAGGTCGCCCCCCACGCTGACGAGCGCGGGTTCGCGGAGCTCGACGGCGAGCGCGGCGGCGACCAGGTCGGCGGCGAAGCCCTTCCCAGTCGCGCCGAGGTCGAGGGCCGTGCCGGGCGGGACGCGCACCGCGCCGTCGCGGACGCCCACCTCGCGCCACGAGTCGAGCGCCGGGGAGCCACCGGGACGACCGTGCCGGTGTCGGACAGGGTCGCGAAATCGCGGTCATAGCCGTAGGCGACGAGGCTGCGCCCGAGCAGGGGGTGTACGAGGCCGCCGGTCAGCCGGGCGGCGTCGACCGCCACGCGGACGGCCGCGACCAGCAGCGGGTTGACCTCGGTCCAACGCCCGGCCCTCGCGTTGGCACGCGAAAGGTGCGAGTCGGGTCGGAATCTGCTGCACGTGCGGTCGACCTCGTCCAGAAGCCCCGCGGTCACGCGCCGCGCCGTCGTGAGCTCGCCGGGGTCCCTGGTCGCGACGTACACGTAGGTGCCCAGGGCCTCGAACGTCGTGGCACGCATCTCAGGACCCGCTCGACGGGGCGGGAGGAGGGGGCGGTGGCGGAGGTGGAGGCGGCGCATGGTGGACCACCGGGGGAGGCGGCTGGGTCTGCGGCGTCGGAGTGTTCAGGGTCCCCCCGCCGACCGTGACCGGTGCCGACGCGGCAGTCACGTAGCGGGTGTGAACGACCGTGCGGCTGGGACGCGGGCGGAAGAGCACCCGCTTCGGGAACGCCTCGGAACGACGACGGGCGATGGCCGCCTCGTATCGAGCTCGGGCGTCGGTCGCCTTCGCAGCGGCGGCGGCGTGCTGAGCCTCGGCGCGTGCCTGATCGAGGTTGTGCTGCCGGGCTGCCGTGCCGGCGAACCACCCGACGGCAGTCAAGCTGCCCGCTCCGGCCAGGGCGGTGAGGGTCGAGACACCGAGACGGGTCAGGTCACGACGACGGGGGGAGAATTCCATGACGTCAGCGTCGAAGAGGCGCCGGCAACGGCGCGTCAAGGAACGGTCAAGTATCGGCAAGGATCTGGCCTTCGAACTTGACGTCCATTTGAGGCCCGCACAAACGACCGAGCTCCACCGTGGTGGCATGAAGCTCTTCACCACTCTGCTCGGCGCCCTGGCGCTCATCGCCGGCGTCGCCGGCGGCATGCAGGCCTATCACGCGTCCGCCGCCGCGGCACCCGCCCCGCCCGTGGCCGTCTCGACCCACCCGCCCGCGCAGGTCGTGCGCCCCGGAGTGGTCGTGCGCTGGGCGCCCTGCCGGCCGCCCGCCGTTCGCCAGGGTGTTGCGTGCGTCCGCCACGTCACGAAGACCGTCACGCGTGCAGCACCGACCGTGACGGTCCCGGTCGCGCCCGTGACCACGCCGCCCGCCGCTCCGGTCCGGACGGTCCACCCGGCGTCCGTGCCACCCACCCACGAGGCCGGCGACCACGAGGACTCCTCGGACGACGGGTCCCACCACGAGGACGAGGGCGACGACGGTGGTGAGCACCACGAAGGGGAGGACGACGACTGACCCGGGGCCGTCAGTCGACCAGGGGCAGGGCCACCTCGACCCTCGCGCCACCGGTGGCCGACGTACCGGTGACCAGGTGCCCGCCGCACTGGTGAGCGGTACGACGCGCCAGGTCGAGCCCCAATCCCGTGTGCCCCGGACCCGGCGACGCCTCGCCGGACCACCCGTCGCCCTCGTCGGCGACGACGAGCACACACGTCTGCTCGACCGCGCGCAGCCCGACGCTGAAGGCGACACCGTCCGCGGTGTGGGCGAACACGTTGTCGATGAGGACGTCGAGCAGGTCGGCGAGGTCGATCTCGCTCACCAGGACGAAGAGTGGGCCGGTGGCGATGTCGACGCTGAGGCGCCGGTCGTCGTCCTCGGCCAGCGCGGTCCAGAACGCGACGCGGGTGGCCACCGTCGCCGCGGCGTCACACCGCGCAGCCAGCGTGCTCTGCACCGGGCGCCGGGCCTCCTTCACGACCTGGTCGACCGTCACCTGCAGCACCCGCAGGTGGTCCTGGAGCCGCGCGGCGAGAGCCTCGTCGCCGACCGCCTCCGCGTCGAGTCGCAGGGCGGTCAACGGCGTGCGCAGCCGATGCGAGAGGTCACCGGCGGCCGCGCGCTCGGCCGCGATCAGCTCGGTCGTCCGCTCGGCCAGGCCGTTCAGAGCCCGGGCGAGCTCCTCGGTCTCCTCGGTGCCGCGCACCTCGGCCCGAGCCGTCAGGTCACCCTCGCGCATCTGGTGCGCGCGCTGCGCCACCTCGCGCAGCGGCTCGCTGATCCGCCGGCCGAGCTGGCGGGCGATCCCCCAGCCCAGCAGCAGGAGCACCAACCCGAGCCCGATGATCCCCGCCCACGCCTGGGTCACGCCCCGGCGCAGGTCGGTCTCGGTGACGCTGGCCCGGACCACGGCCGTGCCCCCGCCGACCACCACCGGAATGACGACCACACCCTCGCCCTCCCGGGTCACGCGGATCGCCTCGCCCCCGTCGAGGGCCCGGCGTACGTCGGGGTCGCGGCGCAGGTCCACGTCCGTCCCCAGGCTGCGGCCGCGCGGGGTCAGGACCGCCACCTGAGGGACGATGCTGCCGCTGAGGTCGGCGAGGTAGGCGCCGAGCTCGCCGCGCGAGTCGGTCGAGACCACCAGCGCGACGTTGCGGGCAGCCTGGTCGGCGGCGCTCATCGCCCGGTCCGCCGCCAGCGTCCGGACCAAGAGGCACAGCGGGATCACGAAGGCCACGACGACGGCGGACGTCGTCGCCAGGACGAGCCATGAGATCCGCGAGCGCATCAGTCCTCGCCAGGGGCTTCCAGCCGCACCCCGACGCCGCGGACGCTGTGCAGGTAACGGGGGTCGGCGGCCGTCTCGCCGAGCTTGCGTCGCAGCCACGAGAGGTGGACGTCGACGGTGCGGTCGGATCCGCCGTACGCCTGGCGCCAGACCTCGGCCAAGAGCTCGCGCTTGGTCACGACCTCACCGGCGCGATGCGCGAGCGCGAGCAGGAGGTCGAACTCCTTGCGCGTGAGCTCGAGCAGGACGTCGTCCAGCGTGGCCGACCGGGCGCGCTCGTCGATGGACAGGGCGCCGACGCGGATCGGTTCGGGCTCGGCCTGGACGAGGGTCCGCCGGAGCACCGCCCGCATGCGGGCCGACACCTGGTCGGCGCCGAAGGGCTTGACGACGTAGTCGTCGGCGCCGGCGTCGAGGGCACTGACGATCGAGGCAGCATCGTCACGGGCTGTGACCACGATGATCGGCACGGTGCTGGCAGCCCGGATCATCCCGATCACGGTCAGCCCCTCCACGTCGGGGAGCCCGAGGTCGAGGAGGACCACGTCGGGCTTCTCCTGGAGCACGAGCTCGAGCCCCGCCATGGCCGTCGCGGCGACCGTCACGACGTGTCCGAGTTGGGTCATGCTGCGTTGAACCGCGCCCCGGATCGCTGGGTCGTCCTCGATCACCAGGATCGCGTTCATGAACAGAACGTAGTCGCAGACCCGAAGCACTCCGCCCCGGACGGAGGGATCGACCCGTCATGATCTGGACATGAGCCGCCCGAGGTCCGTTGCAGCCGGGGTCGCGGTCTGGTGCACGGTCGTCGCACTGGTGGCGTCGCTGGTGTGGGTCGTGGTCGGCCGCGCCGGCGCCGGCGTGCTCCCGACCGCCCAACCCCGGGCCGACGTCACCGGCTCGCTTCCGATCCAGCGTTCGTCCGCACCCCGACACGTGGAGAGCGGCGTCGTATCACCACGGCCCAGGGCTTCGTCCTCCACCGGCACGGCTTCGCCGTCAGCGGCGCCGAACACGAACGCCGACCTCACCGCTGGCCTCACCGCCGACCGCACAGCCGACCCAGAGCCACAGCCCGACCCCGACCGCGCAGCGGCGCTCCTGGAGCGGACAGCCGGGCCACGTGGTCGCGGAATGCCGAGGGGCGGCCGCGCGCCTGGTGTCGGCGTACCCGAACACCGGATGGCGATACCAGATCCTCTCCCGCGGACCGGCGTCGGTGCGCGCGCGGTTCCTGCGGATCGGCGAGGACCACGGCAGCACCGTCACCGCGCGCTGTGCCGGCGGCGTCCCTCACTTCTCGGTCTCCGCGGGCGAGCCGGGGGACGACTGATCAGGCGCCTCGGTTGCGGGCCTCGTCGCGCCGCCCCGGGTCCACCAGGCGTACGCCGACTCCGCGCACGCTCTCCAGGTAGCGCGGCTCGGCCGCGGTCTCGCCGAGCTTGCGGCGTAGCCACGACAGGTGGACGTCGACGGTGCGGTCGGAGCCCCCGTCGGCCTGCTGCCAGACATCGGCGAGCAGGGTGCGCTTGCTGACGACCTCCCCGGCGCGCTGCGGCGAGCGCCAGCAGCAGGTCGAACTCCCGCCGGGCCAGCTCGAGCGGCTCGCCCGCGAGGGTGGCCGTAGCGGGTCGGCTCGTGGATGACCAGCTCGCCGACGCGGATGGGTTCGGGCGACGGCCGGCCGTTGGTACGCCGCATCACGGCGCGGATGCGGGCGGTGACCTGGTCGAGCCGGAAGGGCTTCACGACGTAGTCGTCCGCGCCGGAGTCGAGCGCCCGCACCATCGTGGGGTCGTCGTCGACCGCGGTGATCACGATGATCGGCACCGCGCTCGCGGCGCGGATCATGGTGATGACGGTCAGTCCGTCGACGTCGGGCAGGCCGAGGTCGAGCAGCACGAGGTCGGGGCGTTCGCCGAGCACGGCCTCGAGCCCGGAGATCCCCGTGGCCGCGGTCTGGACGCTGTGGCCGCGTTCGGTCAGCCCGCGCTCGAGCGCGGCGCGGATCGAGGGGTCGTCCTCGATCGCGAGAATGCTGGTCATGCTGTGGAGCCCTTCCGGGGGTCGGCACGGGTCAGGGCAACCCGAGGGCCCTGACGGGTCATTCGCCGCCCCACGCGCGAACGGATGGGCTCTCCCCAGCGCGAAATCCCGTCGGAAACCGTTGTCCCCTGTCGCGGATAGGGTGCACCAGTGCCCGACGCCCGTCCATCCCCTACTCAGGTATTGACGACGGCGGTGACGGCGCTGGGGGGCGAGGAGCGCCCCGGTCAGGTGGCGATGGCCGAGGCCGTCAGCGACGCTTTCGACGGTGGCCGACACCTCGTCGTGCAGGCCGGCACCGGCACCGGCAAGTCCCTCGCCTACCTCGTCCCGGCCCTCCTCCACGACAAGCGCGTCGTGGTCGCGACGGCCACGCTGGCCCTCCAGCACCAGCTCGTCGAGCGCGACATCCCGCGGCTGGTCGAGGCCGTCTCCCAGGCCCACCCCGAGGTCGACACGTCGTACGCCGTGCTCAAGGGCCGCTCCAACTACGCCTGCCTGCACCGCATCCGCGAGGGCACTCCGGACGACGACCAGGGCGCCCTCGTCGACGTCCCCCAGAGCACCCTCGGCAAGAAGGTCCTCGCGCTGCGGGCCTGGGCCGAGAAGGAGGCCGAGGGCGACGGCACGCGGGGAGCGTGACCGCGCACCGCGTCACACCGACCGCGAGTGGCGGCAGGTCAGCGTCGGCCACCGCGACTGCCTCGGGGCGGCGCGCTGCCCGTTCGGCGAGGAGTGCTTCGTCGAGCTCGCCCGCGAGGACGCCCACCGCTCCCACCTGATCGTCACCAACCACTCACTGCTGGCCATCGACGCGGTCGAGGGCGTGCCGATGATCCCCGAGTACGACGTGGTGGTCATCGACGAGGCTCACGAGGTCGTCTCCCGGGTCACCCAGGCCGCCACCGACGAGCTGCTGGCCTCCGACGTCGACCGCGCCTCCCGCCGCTCCCGCCGATACGTCGACTCCGACTCCTCAGCCGGAAGCGACACCACACCGGCCGACGACCTGGCCGACGCCGGCGATGCCCTCGGCGCGGCGATCGCGGAGTGCCGGCCGGGCCGCTTCGACGAGGTCCCGGAGATGCTCGCCGACGCCCTGGTGCTGGTCCGCGACGCGGCGCGGGCGTGCCTGTCGGCGTACCCCAAGGAGGCCGAGACCGCCGAGGCCGACGCCGGCCGCACCCAGGCGCGCGGCTCGGTGCAGGAGGTCTTCGTGACCGCCGAGCGGATGGCCGCCCGGTCGGAGTCCGACGTGCTCTGGCTGAGCGAGGGTGGTGACCGGGTGCCGCCGCGCCTGTGCGTCGCGCCGCTGGAGGTCTGGGGCCCGATGCGCGACAAGCTGCTCAGCGACAAGACGGCGGTGATGACGTCGGCGACCCTGATGCTCGGCGGCGACTTCAACGCGCTCGCGACCTCGGTCGGTCTCCGGCCGACCGAGCGGATCGACACCGACCACCGGTGACCCCGCGACCCCCAGCGGCGACGAGGGCGACGCCCTGCCCTGGGTCGGCCTCGACGTCGGATCACCGTTCGACTACGAGAAGCAGGCGATCCTCTACATCGCCCGCCACCTCCCGCCGCCCGGCCGCGACGGTCTGGGCGAGGCGACAGCTGGACGAGATCGCCTCGCTGGTCGACGCCGCCGACGGCCGCACGCTCGGCCTGTTCAGCTCACGCCGCGCCGCCGAGACGGCGGCCGAGGGCATCCGCGAGCGCCTGCCCCACCTGACCACCCTCGCTCAGGGGGAGGCACAGCTGCCCGAGCTGGCGCGACAGTTCGTCGGCGACCCCCACACCTGCCTCTTCGGCACGCTGAGCCTGTGGCAGGGCCTCGACGTCCCGGGCGAGACCTGCCAGCTGGTGATCATCGACCGCATCCCGTTCCCCCGGCCGGACGACCCGCTGATGAGCGCCCGGCAGCGCGCGGCCGACCGCGAGGGTCACAACGGCTTCATGCAGGTCGCCGCCACCCACGCCGCCCTGCTCCTGGCTCAGGGCACGGGACGCCTGATCCGCACCACCACCGACCGCGGGGTCGTCGCCGTCCTCGACCCGCGGTTGGCGACGGCGCGCTACGGCGCGTTCCTGCGAGCCAGCCTGCCGCCGATGTGGGCGACGTACGACGGTGACCTGGTGCGACAGGCGCTCGCCCGGCTGGCGAAGACCGAGGTGCCGACCGGCTGACGGTCGGACTGCTAGCAGTCGGAGCGCCACTGGGGTGGCGGCTCCACCCAGCTGTCGAGCGACTCCGTGGTGAGCGGGTCCGGCGACGCCTCGCCCGCGATCGACTCGACCGTGGGCGCGGCGGCGGTGCCGGAGATCCGGTTGTGGAACTCGATCCGGCGGGAGTTCACCAGCTGCCGCGAGTCGGCGAACCACGGGTCGACCAGCCACATCGCGACGATCACGAGCGCCCAGCCGACGGCGACGTCGAGGATCCAGTGGTTGCCGGTGCCGATCACGACGATCGCGGTGATCGCGGCGTGCGACCAGGCCAGGCCACGGGCCCACCACTTGCGGGTGGAGCGACGGACGACCAGGGCCACCCACAGCGCCCAGCCGGCGTGCAGGCTCGGGAACGCGGCGAGCTCGTTGGTCAGCCCGCCCATGCCCTTGGGTGCCGAGGCGTCGGTGCTCCACCAGCCGTCGGCGGCGTGCAGGCTGAGGACGTCGCTGTAGCCGCTGAGCATCCGCGGCGGGGCGGTCGGCAGCAGGAGGTAGCAGGCGAGACCGAGCACGCAGGACACGACCAGCGCCCAGCGCGCGGGCGTGTAGTGGGCCGGGCCCTTGCGGTAGAGCCAGACCAGCACGAAGAGCGTGACGACGTAGTGGGCCGCGGCGTACCAGTAGCTCGCCGGGATCGCCGCCCACGCGTGGCCGACGAACCAGTTGTTGATCGGGTGCTCCCAGTCGAGGTGCAGCACGCGCTCGAGGTGGAGCAGGTCACCCGCGCGGTCCTGGGCCGGACCGAGGTCGCCGTCGGCGAAGGTGCGGGTGAAGCAGTAGAGGACGTAGAGGACGCCGATCAGGATGATCTCGCGCACGCCACGTCGCCCGAGGAAGCCCCCCCGGGCGATCGTTGTCTGCACGCTCGATCGAACGCTCACCGGCTCATCCTCTCAGGTGAGGTAAAGAAATTGCATCATCCTTATGACGCAGCAGGCCTCGTCAATGTGACGTACGCCGACAGGTCTATAAGAGAGCACCGACAACGGCCAGATACTTCCCGCTGGACCACCTGAGTTTGCGGAGGGGCGCCGACGGGAGGGGTCAGACGCGACGAAGGACCGCGGTGACCTTGCCGAGGATGGTGGCGTGGGTGCCGTCGATCGGGTCGTACGACGTGTTGTGCGGCAGCAGCCAGACGTGGCCGTCCTTGCGCTGGAACGTCTTCACCGTGGCCTCGCCGTCGATCAGGGCGGCCACGATCTCGCCGTTCTCGGCGGTCTGCTCCTGGCGCACCACGACGTAGTCGCCGTCGCAGATGGCGGCGTCGACCATCGAGTCGCCGCGCACCTCGAGCATGAAGAGCGTGCCGTCGCCGACGAGCTGCCGGGGCAGCGGGAAGACGTCCTCGAGGGTCTCCTCGGCCAGGATCGGACCGCCGGCCGCGATCCGGCCGACCATCGGGACGTACGTCGCCTCGGGGCGCGCGTCGCCCACGCCGGTCTCGTCGTACGACGACTCGGCGCTCTCGGCGCCGCTGATCGACCGCCGGGCGGCCATCAGCTCGGGCAGGAACACCTCGAGGGCCCGCGGCCGGTTGGGGTCGCGCTTGAGGAAACCCTTCTCCTCGAGAACACGGAGCTGGTGGGCGACGCTGGAGCTGCTGGTGAGCCCGACCGCCTGACCGATCTCCCGCATGCTCGGCGGGTAGCCGCGCTTCTCGATCGCCTCCTTGATGGTGGCGAGCACTCGCTGCTGGCGCGGGGTCAGGCCGGTGGCGTCGGGCGGGCCGTCCGGCAGCTCGCTGACCTTGCGCGTGCTCTTCGTCATGGCGGACACCGTACGGCGGCGACACGCCCGCGATCAAACACCTGTTCGAATCGGGCGTGTCGCCCTGGGGCACCCCAGGCCAGGCGTTGCGCTGGCGGGTCGTGTGCCTGAGGACGGCCTAGGGACCGTTCTCAGGCACACGACCCGTGTCCGGCGGCGAAGTCAGCGCACCGCCGTCGGGGGGAACGCCGTCAGTCGATCAGTGCCCGAACTGCTGGTTGTTCCGCATCGGCGGCAACGGTGAGCCCTTCACGACGGCCACGTGGTGGAGCGGGGTCAGGACGAGGGTGTTCTTCGAGTGATCCGCTGTTGAACGTCTCGTCGGCGTCCTCGCAGATGAGTCCCACCTCGCCCTTGCGGTCGAGCTTGACGACACCGCTCGCGCTGTTGACCGCGACCGGGTCCACCGTCTCACCGTTGTCCTGGCCTTCCGAGACGACGGCGAACAGCGACGTCGAGTCGGCCACGGAGCAGAACGGCACGAACGGGCCGGTCGCGGACGTCGTCCCCACGTTGAGGGAGGCGGCGTACCTGCCCTTGGGCACGGCCTTGAGCTGGAAGAAGAACGGCACCGTCGTGTGGTGGGGGACCTTGAAGACGTACGCCCCGTGCCGGGCCTTGGCCTGAGCCGCCTTCGCGGCGGGCGGGGTGCGGTCGGGAGCCGCCCAGTGCACCGACGACCCGTGGGTGGCGGCCGCATGGTGCCCGCCGACGGCGTACGACGCGACGTTCAGGCCGCCGACGACGATGGCCGCTCCGGCCATCACGGGCAGGACGTGACTCTTGAGTACGTGCATGTGAACTCCTCCGAGATGCGGCACTCCGTGCGGTGCCGTTCAGGAGACAGGCCTAACGTGCCCGCCGTGCCGATGCAACGGGTGTCCGGTCAGCGACCGCGCCCGAGCTGCGGTGGGAGGCGCTCTCGGCGGAGATCCGTGTGCCCTTCACGTCGCCACGTGGTGGAGCGGCGTCAGGACGAGGGTGTTCTTCGACGATTCGACGTTCAACGTCTCGTCGGCGTTCTGACACATGAGGCCGACCTCGCCCTTGTGAGCGAGCCTGACGATCCCGCTCGCGCTGTTGACCCCGACCACATCGGTGGAACCGCCGTCGTCCTGGCCCTGCGAGACGACCGCGAACAGCGACGTCGAGTCGGCGACGGAGCAGAACGGGACGATCGGTCCGTTCGCGGACGCGGTCGCGACATCGAAGGAGGCGGCGTACCTGCCCTTGGGCACGGCTCTTGAGCTGGAAGAAGAACGGCACCGTCGTGTGGTGGGGGACCTTGAAGACGTACGCCCCGTGCCGGGCCTTGGCCTGAGCCGCCTTCGCGGCGGGCGGGGTGCGGTCGGGAGCCGCCCAGTGCACCGACGACCCGTGCGTGGCGGCCGCGTGGTGCCCGCCGACGGCGTACGACGCGACGTTCAGGCCGCCGACGACGATGGCCGCTCCGGCCATCACCGGCAGGACGTGACTCTTGAGTACGTGCATGTGAACTCCTCCGAGATGCGGCACTCCGTGCGGTGCCGTTCAAGGACAGGCCTAGTCGCGCCCACCCGCCCGCTGGCAATGGTCGAACGGTCAGCGACCGCGCCCGCCGGTCCGGGCGACCTCGTGGGGCTTGGAGTGCTTGACGTGGTCCAGCCTCAGCATCGTGATCGTGTTCCGACTCGCCGGGTCCTCCGTGTACTCGGTACCGGTGCAGGTCAAGGTGAGCTCCTGGTCCGCGTGGTGGACGAGGAGCCCGGCGCCGCTGACGATGGCCCCCGTCCCGAGACTCACTCCGGTGGCCATGAGCCCGATGTCGGTTCCCTGCTCGAAGAGGTAGCAGGTCGCCGTGTCGGTGTCGGCCACCGTGACGTCGAGCGTCGTCAGGTAGGTGCCGGACCGGAGCCCGTCCAGCGCGTACTGCACCATCGGTCCGACCGGGATCCGCCAGGTCGTCGCTCGCGTCCCGAGCTCGGCGGCGTGCCGCCCGTCGACCCGGTCGGCGTTGAGGCGCTTCACCGTCTTGCCGCTGTTGACGGCGAAGGGTGGTGACTTCTTGCTGGTGTGGATGCTCAGGGCAGGACCCTTGCCGGAGTTGCTCAGCCCGGCTGTCGACGTCTCGGCGTTCGCGTGGCCGAGCAGGAGCGGGTGGCCGTTGGCGGCGTACGCCCCGAGGTTGGCGGCGCCGATCAGGGCGGCCGCTCCGATGACGACGGGCAGGACCCGTCCCTTGAGCAGGTGCGTGCGCATGAGTTCCCCCTCGGCTGCGACACCTCGGGCGGTGCCGGTCAGGGTCAGGCCTAGCGAACGCCGAGCCACCGGGGCAAGGTCCTGCGCGGCCCCGTGGGGTGCGCGGCCGTCTGGTTGACTCGCGGGACATGGAGAGCTGTGTCGTGACCGGCGGCGCCCGGGGGATCGGGCGGGGGATCGCGGAGCGGATGGTGGCGCGCGGGTACGCCGTGGTGGTCACCGACGTCGACGGCGAGGGCGCGCGTCGTACGGCCTCCGAGATCGGCGCTGCCGTCGGGCTGGAGCAGGACGTGCGCGACGCGGCGGGCCATCGGTTCGTGGCGACGACGGCGAGCGACCTCGGGCGGCTGACGGCGTGGTTCAACAACGCCGGTGTCGGCGACGACGGGCGGCTGGCCGACCTGACCGACGAGCAGGTACGCCGGCTGGTCGAGGTCAACCTGCTCGGCTGTCTCTACGGGATGCGCGCGGCCCTGGCGGCCTTCGCCGGCCGCGGCGACATCGTGAACACCGCGTCGCTGTCGGGACTCGGGCCGGTGCCCGGCTACTCGGCGTACGCCGCCACCAAGGCCGCGATCGTCTCGGCGACGATGTCGGTCTCGGCCGAGGTGCCGCGCGGCGTGCGGGTGCACGCGCTGTGCCCGGACGGCGTCCAGACCGCCCTGCTCGACGGCCAGGACCCCGACGGCCTCGGCTCGCAGCTGGTGCACTCCGGCTCGCGGATCCTCACCGTCGACGAGACCGCCGACGCCGCGGTGGCCCTGCTCGGCTCGCGACGCGTCGTCCGGTCGCTGCCCGGCTGGCGCGGTGGCCTGGTGCGCTCCTCGACCCTCGCGCCGTCGGTCGCCCAGCACGGCACCCGGCTGTTCGCCGCGCGAGGCCGGAGGGCCATCGCGCGGCGAAGCCGTTGATGCGACTCGCGGGAGTGCTCACTCACCCACGTTCGAGAACCGGACCGAGCCGATGATGCCGTCCAGCTCGTCGCGCACGGTGCGCGGCGTGTTCGGTGTCCAGGCCTTCTGGACGTAGATCGCGCGCCCGCCGAGGTCGACCACCCAGACGTCCATGACCGTCCCGGGGCCGGCGTATCCGATGAAGCCGTCGGCGGTGGTGCTGTAGGCGGCGGTGTCCTCGGTGCACTCATCGGCCTGGCCGGTGACCCGCAGGCGCATCCGGGTCGCCGGGTGACCGAACCGCCGCACGTGCTCCGGAGCTCGGATCACCTCCATCGAGAAGGCTCGCGTCAACCCCGCGACCACCTCGGCCCGGGTGAACAGCGTCCGGCCGCTGGGGTTGCCGCAGCCGTGGCTGTTGACGTCGTTCACCTCGAGGACCAGGGCGCCGGCGTACCAGGTCAGGTGCCCGAGCGCGTCCTCGTTGGAGCGTCCGGGTGCGTGCCCGTCGAACCGGTTGGGCCCGACCCACGCGTTCCAGCCCGCGGGGACGGTGAGCTGCGCGACCAGTGAGCTCTGGACCAGGGACGGGTGGAGCTCGTACGTGCGCTCCGCGAGCGTCTTCATGGTCGCGCCCGGGTACGGCTGGACTGCCGTCGACTGGTCCGGCGGCGTGACGGGTCCGCTGTCCGCGTTCGTCCGGTGGCTCTGCGTCGCCACGACGCCGGCCGCGGCGAGGACGGCGACCAGGGTGGCGGCCACCCCCATCCGGCGGCGGGCACGGAGGTTGCGGCCCCTCGCGTCGATCGCGGCGAAGTCGGGGACATCGACGAGCGTCTCGGCGTGTGCGCCGAAGTCCTTCAGCTGCTGCTCACTCATCGCTCACTCCTCGCTTCCGAGCTGCTCGGCCAGGGCCGTGCGGCCACGCATCAACCGTGACTTCACCGTGCCTTCGGGCACTCCCAGGGTCGCGGCGATCTCCGCCACCGGCAGGTCCGCCAGGTAGTGCATCGCCAGCACCTCGCGATGGGCCTCGGAGAGGCGTCGCATCGCGTCGACGACCTCCAGGTGCTCGTCGAGACCGGGGAGGTCGTTCGAGGTCTCCAGGTGGTGCCGGATCCTGGAGAAGTTGCGCAGCTTGCGCCACCGGCTGCGGTACAGGTTGACCGCGGTACGCCGGAGCCAGGCCTCGGGGTTGTCCACCCTCAGGAACCTCCGGCCGCTGGCCGAGGCGCGGACGAACGCCTCCTGGACCAGGTCCTCGGCCTCACCGGCGTTGCCGACCACGCCGTACATCTGGACGACGAGACGCCGGTACGACGCGTCGAAGACCTCCTGCAGGGTCCAGCTGCTGGCTGGGGGCTCGTGCCCCAGCGTCAGTGTCTCCTTCTGACCCATCGCCGACCTCCTCCGTCGCGGTCTGGAACGACGACCCGCGACGACTACGGCCGGTTCCATCGTCCTCCCACTTGGGCCGGGATGGGGGTTCGACATCATTCGAACATCTGTTCGTGTCGCTGCTTGAATCGTTCGAACACCTGCTCTACCGTCGTACACATGTTCGATCGAACGTCTGATCGGATGCCACCTCAGAGCGACTGTCGGTGGCGGCCGTTAGACATCAGATCGACGGACTTCCCCAGGAGGATCAGATGAGCAGCACCGTTGCCACCCGAGCACCGCGGTTCACCCCGCCGGCCGCCCCCACCCGCAAGGCCACGCCCCGGCGTCGCACCGTCGGGCAGGGCGCCTCGGTGGTCGGCCGTGCCGACCGGCCCGTGCTGCGGATCGTCGCCGACGACGAGCAGGCGCCGGTCTTCACCCGCGTGACGCCCGCGGTGGTCGAGCCGCGCCTCGGTGGTCGAGCCCGCGTTCCCTTCGGTGGTCGAGCCCGCGTTCCCTTCGGTGGTCGAGCCCGCGAGCGCAGCGAGCGGAGTCGAGACCCAACTACGCCGCGTCGACCTCGCACGACTTCTTCGCGGCGGAGTACGACGGCGACGAGGTCTCCGTCGAGATCGCCCGGCCGCGGCCGAGCACGCTGCGCCTGACCCGGCGCGGACGCCTGGTCGTGTTCGGCGCCGGCCTGGCCGCGGTTCTCGGCATCGCCTTCGTGGCCGCCACCGGCTCGCTGGCCAACGACCAGCCCGAGCCGACCCGGGTCGTCACGGTCCAGCCCGAACCAGACCCTGTGGGACATCGCCGCCGGCGTCTCCGGTGGCGGCGACGTCCGCTCGACGATGGCCCACCTCGAGGCGATCAACCACCTCGACACCACCACCCTCCAGGTCGGCCAACACCTCCGAGTCCCGAAGTAACCACAGACTTCCGCCCCGGCCGCTTCGACCCCGGCCGGCGCGGAGAGCCGGGGAAGACGGGAGGCAGCGCGACCCCATGCGCGCTGCCTCTCGCGGGCTCGCCGTACCCGCTGGTCGAGGAGGTCGCTCTCGACGCGGCAAGCCCCCGCTGGTCGAGGAGGTCGCTCTGCGACCGTCACGAGACCAAGGGACCCAGACGCCTCAGCGATCCTTCAACCGCCGCACGAACTTCTGACCCGACCACGTCTCGTCGATGGCGGCGACCTTCACGTCGACCCACCCGAGCTCGAGCCCGAGGCGGCGTACGACGTTGTCGTTCAGGTCGGTGTCGATCCCGAGCCGCTTGACGGCCGCCTGCTTGGGCCACGCGACCCACACCATCCCGGCGGTCACCGTGTGCTCGAACAGCGCCGGCAGCCGATCCTCGAGGGTGGCCAGCTTCGTGTGGAACGTGACGGTGAGGTCGAGCCCGGCCCGGAGGCGGCGTACGACGGTCGCGGTCGGCGGCAGCCCCAGGTCGAGGCCGTCGGGAAGCCGGTCGAGCAGGACGACGTGACCGTCCTTGACGCCGAGCTTCTTCGGCAGGGGAGTGCCCGAGTAGCCGGCCGCGGTGGACATCGCTACCTCGCCGCTCGGCGGCCGCCCGGCGGCTGCGGCGGAGGAGGCGGCGGTGAGCTGGCCCGGAGACGCGTGACGAAGCGGGTGCCGAGCGTCAGCGCGAGGAACAGGCAGGCGATCGCGCCGACCGTGGCCAGGGCGAGGAAGGCCCAGCCGCGGCCGTCGCCGTTGCGGGCCGAGGTGCCGAAGTCGATCGCGAGGTACACCAGGTATCCCCAGGCGACCACGGACGCGGTGATCCCGAGCGCGAGGAACAGCAACGGGACCTTCGAGGAGCCCGATTGTGGCGCTGGTTCCTCCAAGCGTGCAGGCCCCGCGTGCCTCCCGGATGCGGCCCGCTTGCCCGATGTCACGGGCCCATTGTGACGGAGTGCCCGACGGCCCGCGACACGCCGATGCCCGGACCCGATTCCGGACGCCGTTGTGCCTCTGACCTGTGCATTTGCGAACGAGCCGGCCGCTCGACGATTTCTCTGCCGGAACCGCTTGCCAAGCCCCGACGCCCGTCGTACGGTTACCACTACATCTAGTAGTTACACGGATGTGGTTCTCCACATGTAGTTAACAAATCCAGGCGGAGAACCCACAGAAACCCGCTGGTCGTCCACAGATAACCGGGCGCCAGTCCACAGGAAGACACCCCCGTCGCGGGGGACTTCGGCGCGCCCGAAATGCGTTACACCTACGGCGCCAGAACGACGTGAGAGGAGGACCGAGATGCACTGCCCGTACTGCCGGCACAGCGACACCAAGGTCCTCGACTCGCGGGTCTCCGAGGACGGCACCGCGATCCGCCGCCGGCGTCGCTGCGACGAGTGCTCGAAGCGGTTCACCACCGTCGAGCTGATGCAGCTGACCGTGCTCAAGCGCTCCGGCGCGACCGAGCCGTTCAACCGCGAGAAGGCGATCTCCGGCGTCCGGAAGGCCATCCAAGGGCCGCCCGGTCTCCGAGGACGACCTGGCCTGCCTCGGTCAGACCGTCGAGGACACGCTGCGCAACGAGGGCGCCGCCGAGATCCCCGCCCACGAGGTCGGGATGGCGATCCTCGGGCCGCTCCGCGCGCTCGACCCGGTCGCCTACCTGCGGTTCGCCAGCGTCTACAAGGCGTTCAGCTCTCCGGACGACTTCGAGGACGAGATCGCCCTCCTCCGGATGGAGCAGGACGCCGCGGTCGCCGGATCGAGGAGCGACGCCGTCGGTGGTCGAGCGAGGGCGCTCTGCGCCCGTCACGAGCCCAAGGCGCCCAAGACGCGCAACCAGCCGTCGTCCGCACCGGCTGACCCACAGACCACCCGGCGCGTAGTGGGGAAGCTGCGCGCCGGGTGCACCACTTCGCCTCATCGAGGCAATGTCGGTGGTCGCTGAGACCATCGGAAGCAGGACCCGAAGAACACATGGCAACCACAGCAGATTGATCGGGAACCGAGGAGCACAGATGACCGAGACGGCGCAGCCGGCGAAGACCGGAGCGAAGGGGTCGACCAAGCAGGGCCAGGGCACCGGCCTGACGATCGAGCGTGTCTTCAGCACGCCCGGCGCGCACCCCTACGACGAGGTCACCTGGGAGCGTCGCGACGTCGTCCAGCAGAACTGGAAGACCGGCGAGACCGTCTTCGAGCAGCGCGGCGTGGAGTTCCCCGACTTCTGGTCGGTCAACGCCAGCACGATCGTCACCACGAAGTACTTCCGCGGCGCCGTCGGCACCGAGCAGCGCGAGTGGAGCCTCAAGCAGCTCGTCAGCCGCGTGGTGTCGACGTACACCAAGGCCGGCGTCGACCACGGCTACTTCGCGACGCCGGAGGACGCCGAGACCTTCGAGCACGAGCTCACCTGGCTGCTGGTCCACCAGTACTTCTCGTTCAACTCCCCGGTCTGGTTCAACGTCGGTACGCCGAGCCCGCAGCAGGTCTCCGCGTGCTTCATCCTGTCGGTCGACGACTCGATGGACTCGATCCTGAACTGGTACAAGGAAGAGGGCTTCATCTTCAAGGGCGGCTCGGGCGCCGGCCTCAACCTCTCCCGCATCCGGTCGTCGAAGGAGCTGCTCTCGAGCGGCGGTACGGCGTCCGGCCCGGTCTCCTTCATGCGCGGCGCCGACGCCAGCGCCGGCACCATCAAGTCCGGCGGCGCGACGCGTCGTGCGGCGAAGATGGTCGTGCTCGACGTCGACCACCCCGACATCGAGGAGTTCGTCCAGACCAAGGCGCGCGAGGAGGACAAGATCCGCGCGCTGCGTGACGCCGGCTTCGACATGGACCTCGGCGGCCACGACATCACCTCCGTTCAGTACCAGAACGCCAACAACTCCGTCCGCGTCAGCGACGAGTTCATGCGCGCGGTCGAGGACGGCGCGTCGTTCGGGCTGAAGGGCCGCAAGACCGGCGAGGTCATCGAGACCGTCGACGCCCGCGACCTGTTCCACAAGATCAGCAAGGCCGCGTGGGAGTGCGCCGACCCCGGCCTGCAGTACGACGACACCATCAACGACTGGCACACCAACCCCGAGACCGGCCGGATCACCGCGTCCAACCCGTGCTCCGAATACATGTCGCTCGACAACTCCTCGTGCAACCTCGCCAGCCTCAACCTGCTGAAGTTCCTCAAGGACGACGACACCTTCGACGCGGCGCTGTTCGAGAAGGCCGTCGAGCTGATCATCACCGCGATGGACATCTCGATCTGCTTCGCCGACTTCCCGACCGAGTCGATCGGCACGACCACCCGCGACTACCGCCAGCTCGGCATCGGCTACGCCAACCTCGGCGCGCTGCTGATGGCGATGGGTCTGGGCTACGACTCCGACGGCGGCCGCTCGATGGCCGGCGCGCTGACGTCGCTGATGACCGGCGCGTCGTACAAGCGGAGTGCGGAGCTGGCCGCGATCGTCGGCCCCTACGCCGGGTACGCCCGCAACGCCGAGGCGCACAACCGCGTGATGCGCAAGCACCAGGCGGCCAACGACGCCGTCCGCACGATGTCGATCGAGGACGCCCGCGTGCACAAGCTGGCCACCCAGGCCTGGGCCGGCGTCGTCGAGCTGGGCAAGGAGAACGGCTTCCGCAACGCGCAGGCCTCGGTGCTCGCCCCGACCGGGACCATCGGCTTCATGATGGACTGCGACACCACCGGCATCGAGCCCGACTTCTCGCTGGTGAAGTTCAAGAAGCTCGTCGGCGGCGGCTCGATGCAGATCGTGAACCAGACGATCCCGCGGGCCCTGCAGAAGCTCGGGTACGACGAGGAGAAGATCGAGGCGATCGTCGCCTACATCGCCGAGCACGGCCACGTGATCGACGCGCCCGGTCTGAAGACCGAGCACTACGAGGTCTTCGACACCGCGATGGGCGCCCGCGCCCTGGCCCCGATGGGCCACGTCCGGATGATGGCGGCCGCCCAGCCGTTCCTGTCCGGCGCGATCAGCAAGACGGTGAACCTCCCCGAGACCGCCACGGTCGAGGAGATCGAGGACATCTACCTCCAGTCGTGGAAGCTCGGCCTCAAGGCCACCGCGGTCTACCGCGACAACTGCAAGGTCGGCCAGCCCCTGGCCGACGGCAAGTCGGAGGCCTCGAAGAAGGACCAGGCCCGCGCTCGTCGACGGTCGAGCCCGCGAGCGCAGCGAGCGAGTCGAGACCCAAGGCGTCAAGGAAGTCGTCGTCTACCAGCCCGACCCGCCAGCGCCTGCCGAAGTCCCGCCAGGCCCTGCACCACGTCGTTCACCGTCGGCGGTGCCGAGGGGTACCTGACCTCCGGCGCCCACGGCGACGGCGAGCTCGGCGAGATCTTCCTCAAGCTCGGCAAGCAGGGCTCCACCCTCGCCGGCGTGATGGACGCCTTCTCGATCGCGGTCTCCATCGGCCTGCAGTACGGCGTCCCGCTGGAGACCTACGTCTCGAAGTTCACCAACCTGTCCTTCGAGCCCAACGGCCTCACCGACGACGCCGACGTCCGGATGGCGAAGTCCCTGATGGACTACGTCTTCCGCCGCCTCGCCCTGGACTACCTCTCCTTCGAGGACCGCCAGGCCCTCGGCATCTACTCCGCCGAGGAGCGCCAGCGCTACCTCGAGACCGGCTCCTACGAGCCCGAGGACGACGAGGTCGGCAACGCCAGCGAAGTCATCGGCGACCTCTCCGCCCCGACGCGGACGACGTCGTGGAAGCCTCGGTGGTCGAGCCCGCCGCGACGTCGAGCTGGTCGAGACGCGCGGCGCCGCAACGCGGTGGTCGAGCCCGCCGCAACCTCGGTGGTCGAGCGCGGGCGCAGCGAGCGTCTCGAGACCCAACGGCCGCACCCAAGAAGCCCACACCTCCGCCGAGCTCCTGGAACAGCTCACCGGCACCGCCGTCGACTCCCCGCTCTGCATGACCTGCGGCACCAAGATGCGCCCCGCCGGCTCCTGCTACGTCTGCGAAGGCTGCGGCAGCACCAGCGGCTGCAGCTGACCGAAGGGCAGAACGCTTGAAGGGGAACCAACCGGACCCTTCAAGCATTGGAGCAGGGCCGCGTGCCCAGGGCAGACAACGAAGTGAGAGTGAGGCAGGGTCGGACGCGTGACTCTTCGCGACATCGGAATCGACCACGTGGAACGAGCCATGGCGGAGGCCGACGAGCTTGGCCGGGGACCTTTCCTCGAGCGCTACGGCTTTGGGCACGCCAACACCTACCTCGTTAGAAACCAAGGGCGTTTCTACGATCCCAAGGCGGTCCTTGGCGCCGCGCACGGCTACACGGACGTCGGCACCCCCCTAGGGCCAAACGAGTTCGATGCGACGGAGGCCGTGACTCGGTTACGGACGTTGGCTTTCGAGGTAGTGACTTTCCGTGGTCTGTGGTGGGTCAATCAGGGCGCTACGTATCGTGAAGAGCAGGAAGGTGGATACGTTTGGGCGCCCAAAGTGACGAAGACCGGGCGTCCCGTCTCGCATCACGTAGCGGTGAGTCAACTTCGCGAGGGTCAGCAAATCGTTCACTACGCGGGTGGTGCGATTCGAGCCATCGGCTGGGTGGCCGGAGCGCCACAAAGTGTTAGGAAGCCTGATGAGCTGACAGGCGACGCGTGGGACGTGGACGGCTACGGCTGTCAGGTGACATACCGAGTCTTGGAAGCGTCCATTGCTCGCAACGATGTCCCCAACCGCACGCCGGAAGTTGGTCCGTTCGATATCAACGGCGACGTGAAGCAGGGCTATCTCTTCAAGATTCTCGACGATGAAACTTTTCCCCTTCTTGAGTTCTTGAACGCCCGCGTGCCAGATCTCTTCGAGCAGCCCGGTAGCACGATGGCCAATCCATTCACGTCAGCTGAGCGATCCGACGACCGCGACGAGCAACCCGGTACACGATCTTTTGCAGGCTTCCAAGAACGTCGTCCTTGAAGGAGTGCCGGGAACAGGCAAGTCGTATGCCATAGAGCGGCTTGCGCGAGAGTGGAACGAGCGCACGGGACGCCTTCTCGTCGAGTTTGCTGGGAAGCCCTACGCCGCTCACGTCATGCACCCCAGTACGTCGTACGAGGACTTCATGGAGGGGCTGCGACCATCAGTGGAGGTGGACTCCTCGATACCGACGTCATGTTCGATGAGCCCATCGCGTCGCGCGGAGAGTTCGTGGTAGCGGACGGGTTCTTCTTGGCGGTTTGCGCACAAGCAGCTGCCAATCCAGACAAGGACGTCTTGGTCCTTATCGATGAGTTGAACCGCTGCAACGTGTCCAGCGTCCTTGGCGACCTCCTTCTGACACTTGAGGCGTCGCGACGTGCTCGATTCACGGGCGCGGATCCCCAGTCGGCCACGGCTGGAGGTTGGGATGCCGCTGTACCGGTCACACTGCCGTATTCCAGGCGGGTATTTTTCGTGCCCGAAAACGTGTACGTCGTCGC
Source organism: uncultured Actinomycetota bacterium (assembly GCA_963812055.1). Lineage (GTDB taxonomy): Bacteria > Actinomycetota > Actinomycetes > Propionibacteriales > Nocardioidaceae > Nocardioides. Next base: position 5,941 of record CAWEUA010000007.1, on the reverse strand, counting down.
AACCACAAATACGACGGATCGTTCAGTCGCGCCACTCGACGCCGCAATCAGACGACGCTTTGCGTTCTACCGCATCGAGCCCGATATCGACGGTGCCGAAGCGCACGCGCAGCGCGTCCTGCTCCTCATGATGCGGGTGTCGTCGCGACGTCCGCGACGGTGTTGAGGCGACTCAACGACGACGTCCTTGCCCCCTGTCTGGGGCCGGATGCCATGCTCGGACCCTCTTATCTTTATGCGCTGACAGGTCTGCTGGAGGCCAGCCACGTCGGATCGGGCGCACAGACGGTCTGGAGATACAACGTGATCCCGCAGCTGATCGACGTCACAAGGTCTTACGGGGAGAGGATCTGCTCGGCTCTGATCGCGCGACGAGTGGTTTGCGCAGCACGGTTCCCATTGTTAGAGGTGGCGGATCAGGCCCGAGAAACGCTCGCGGCGCTTGGACACCTTCTTGGCTGGTCTTGGCTTCCGGATCCTCGTGGATGGCACCGGCCTGGCTCGTGGCGCTCGGATTGTCGAGGCGACGTCGGGCGAGTCGAGGTCAGCTTCACGCCGATAGAGCTCGCGGAGCAGGGTGATGAGGTTCTCGCCGAGTGAGCATCAACCTCGCGGCTGCACCCACAGGAACCCGGGTGGGCTTTCAACTGCGGCACTGGGCGACCAACAGGTCATGGTGAGCGTTTCTCCGCAAGGCTTCGCGCCCGCCGGGTCCCAAGCAGCTCAGGTTTCCGGGGCATGAGCTGGGGAAACCACACGCAATTGGACCTGTGAGACGAGCGGCTTCAGCTGGACGAAACCGTCCCAGAGGTAGAGGCCCTGGTGTGGGGACTCCTTGGTGCTTCAAGACGGCTCGTGAATGAGTTGCCCAGTTGGGACAGCGCCTTGTTGGCGCCGGACTCCCCTTCAAACCGGGCTCGACCCCCAGCCAATTCCCGCCACGAGATCAAGACGTGCACGTCGCCGATGTCCTTCGCTTGTTCAACCGCGTGGACTTGCTCCGAACGAGCGAGGATGACCTGCTCGGCGAGACGACGCGGTCTCCTCTCCACCAGCCTCTCCTGTACCGACGACTTCTTGACGCTGTTGCCAGCCGGATCGAAACTGTGAGGCCCGGCTATCGGCGAGTCATCGAAGCAAGGTCCACGATCCGAGGTCGGGTCGAGGCCCACGACATAGCGTTGTGGAACGCGCGAGCAACGGCTCGGGTCAGGTGTCACTCGACCAATCGACCCTTTCGACGGATCTTCTCGGTTGTGTGTGTTCAGCCTTGGAGTGGATCGCCGATGGTCGTGGAGCAGGATCGCGCCTGCCCGGCGAATTCGCGATGTGCGCCTCCGTCACGACGCGGTGACGTTGCGCCGAGTGCTGTCTGAAGTTGTTGCTCCAGTTCCTCGCGATGCACTCGCCGTGGGACGAACTCTCCGGCTTAGTCGCCTCGATCAATCATGGGCGGACAGTCTGCGACTTGCCCTCCTCACTCTTCTCGCAGGTCGAGGTCACAGCGTCTGGTCGACAACTGGTGTCGGTAACGGCAATGGAGCTCTCAGTTCCTACAGACAAGCTGTGGGAACGAATCGTCTCTGAAGCCTTGCACCGAGCGGGGTTCGAGAACGTTGTCGAGCAGGCTGAGGGAGCTCACCTCCGACCCTTGGGTCAAAGCGCCGAGGGCGTACTCACACACCTATCCCGACAATGTCGCCCGCCAGAACGCAGATGTGTTTGTCGTGGACGCGAAGTACAAGACCCCACCCGAGGGCGACGTCCCCAACTCGAAGCGACCAGTACCAGATGTTCGCCTACAGTCACTTGGTTAGGGACCTGCCCCGGACCGTTCGGGCAGCAGTGCTCGTGTACCCGGGAAACTCAGGTCGCACCAGGTGGATTCGGGTCGAGATGAACATTCGATTCGACCTGTCGAGCTCTTCGCAGTCCAGATACCGTTCCCGTCGCCAGCGGAGGTCAGGTCGCCGCACCTTTGGACCCGGTACATATCCCGGGCAGGAGCTAGGTTGGCCGACGAAATGGGAATCGTTGAGCGGACCGTCGAAGAACTCATCGCCTGACGTGTCGCCGGTTCGCCCGCACCACACGGCGCGCCAGTCACCAACGGGCGCCTCGAGCTGATGGTCTGAACGACAATGCCAACGTTCCTGCGCAATACCAAACGCATCCCTGGCTGCCCTGCCGATGCATGTACGTGGTGGGAAACGCCTTGACGTGCGGTTGGTGTCGATCTACCGCGAGCGGACTCCCGATGCTCGCTGACAGCGAGGTCGAGGCGTCCCCGCTTGACGAGGGGTGGGATTCCGTCCAGCATCGCCCTACCGACCACTGTCACCATCACGCCGAGCAGGAGGCGCAGAGGCTCGGGTCAGGCCGGATCCCGACTCAACACCGAATTTGGCCCCGCGCTGGAGCGCGAGGGCACCCGTTGTGTGGATCAGGTGTCGAAGTTACAGGCTGTGCGTCGTGCTATTTGGAGCCTTGAAAACATTCGGCGGTACGGCGGTCGTGCACGGCGGTGGTCGGAGCCGTGGGGTCGCTGGCCGGGGAGCCGGCTCATCGGCCCGGTCGTGTACGCCGGTCTGGTGGCGTGGAGCTGGTACTTCATGCCGTCGGTGTTCCTCTTCGTGCTGATCGTGGTCGTTGTGCCGGCACTTCGGTGGCCCGCGGGACTGACCGGCAAGTTCTCCCGAACTCAGCAGCCGACTCTGAGGCGCTTGTCGTCGACGAGGACGTCCTCCTTTCGTACGACGCGCGACCGCCCAGCTGCCCTACCGTTGACCCGATGAGCCGAGTCTGGCGGTTATTCGCGGCCTAGGGGCTCGACGTGCTGATCGTGGTCGCGGCGGTGGCGAGCGCAATCGGCACCGTGCTGCGGACCGACCCCCAGCGGCCGGAGGGCGCGCAGCTCTGGTTCGAGGTGGCCGCGGTCAGCCTCGTGGTCGCTGGCTGCTGCTGGCCCGGCGGCGGTTCCCTTCCTGGCCCCGGCGTTCGTCTGGGTCGTCGCCCCGGCGCTGAGCTTCCTCGACGGTGACCTGATCGCGGCCCAGCCGGGGGTGTTCCTCGCCGGGATGTGCGCCGCCTTCCTGCTGGGAGGTCTGCGCCGCGGACACCTCAGGCGCGGCTCGGTCTGGTGCTCGTGCTGGTCGGCGCGGCCGTCGTGGTCTACCACACCCCACCGCACCAGCTCGGCGGACCTCATCTTCACCCCGGTGCTGTTCGCGCGTCGCCTGGCTCGCCGGGCTTCGGCCTGCGCGAGCGCAACCAACAGGCGGAGGCCGCCGAGGAGCGCGCGCTGCGCGCCGAGCAGGAACGCGAGTCGGCCGCCCGGCTGGCGGTGGCCGAGGAGCGAGCCCGGATGGCCCGCGAGCTCCACGACGTCGTCGCCCACGCCGTCAGCGTGATGGTTCTCCAGGTCGGAGCTGTCCGGCACCGGCTGCCGGCCGGTCGCGAGGAGGACGAGGCGCTGAGGAACGTCGAGCAGGCCGGCCGCTACGGCCCTGGCCGAGATGCGCCGGCTGCTCGGCGCGCTGCGGGAGGGCGACGACCTGGTCGAGCTGCGCCGCACCCCGGGCTGGACGACCTGGAGACCCTGGCCGGCGACGTCCGCGCCGCGGGGCTCGACGTACGGCTCCATCGTGCACGGCGAGCCGGTCGACCCTGCCGCCCTCGCTCGACCTCTCGGCGTACCGGATCCTGCAGGAGGGTCTCACCAACGGGCTCAAGCACTCCGGCGGACGGCGGGCCGACGTGTCCGTCGACTACGCGCCCGACGAGCTCCGGCTCGAGATCCGCGACGACGGGCACGGCCGTCGCGACCAACGACGGCCTCGGGCACGGGCTGATCGGCATCGGCGAGCGGGTCAAGGCGTACGGCGGCGACATGTCGGCGTTCGTCGCCACGTCGGGCGGCTTCGTGCTCCGCGCCTCCCTGCCCGCTCGAGACGCGAGAGCGCCGCCGCATGACGATCCGGGTCCTGGTCGTCGACGACCAGGCGATGGTGCGGGCCGGCTTCCGGCTGCTGCTCGCCGACGAGCCCGACATCGAGGTCGTGGCCGAGGCAGCAACGGGCTCGAGGCGGTCGCCAGGCCGCTCGGTGCCACCCGACGTCGTCCTGATGGACATCCGGATGCCCGACTCGACGGCCTGGAGGCGACCCGGCGGATCCTCGCGGCCGACCCGACAGCCGGATCCTGATCCTGACGACCTTCGACCTCGACGAGTACGTCTACCAGGCACTGAGGCCGGGGCGAGCGGCTTCGTGCTCAAGGATGACCCGCCCGAGCAGCTGATCGCGGCCGTCCGGACGGTCGCCGGCGGAGACGCCCTGCTCTCGCCGGCGGTCACCCGCCGGGTGATCCGGCAGTTCACCCGCGTCCACCAGCAGGCGCCGCCGGCGCGGTGGAGGCGCTCACCGCGCGCGAGATGGATGTGTTCCGGCTGATCACCCAAGGCCTCTCCAACGCCGAGATCGGTGACCAGCTCTTCATCAGCGACACGACCGTCAAGACGCACGTGACTCGGCTGCTGCAGAAGCTCGGCCTGCGGGATCGGGCGCAGGCGATCGTGCTTGCCTTCCAGACCGGGCTCTTCGAGACCTGACGGGTCTCGGACGGTCGCAGCGCGACCTCCTCGACCAGCGGGAGGTCCTCCTTTCGGAGGACCCGGACGGCGCCGTTGGTGCCCCGACAGGGCGACCTCGCGACGACGCGGTGGACCCCTCGTCGTACCTAGCGTCTTCGGCCATGACCTACCTACGGCTCGACCCCTACCGAATGGATAGTCGCGACCTCGCGGTGGACCGCGCCGCCCCCGCCCCGACCGCGCCCCACCGCACCGACACCCAGGATCTGCCGCCCATGATCACCATCGACTCACTGACCAAGAAGTACGGCGAGCACCACCGTCGTCCACGACATCAGCTTCACCGCCCGGAGCGGTCGCGTGACCGGCTTCCTCGGCCCCAACGGCGCCGGCAAGTCCACGTCGATGCGGATGATGGTCGGCCTCACCACGCCCACCGAGGGCACGGCGACCATCTCCGGCCGGCAGTTCGCCGACCTGCCCAACCCCGGCCGCGAGGTCGGCGTGATGCTCGACGCCTCCGCCCAGCACGCCGGCCGCACCGGCCGCGAGATCCTGACCATCGCCCAGCAGATCATGGGCGTCCCGGCCTCCCGGGTCGCCGAGCTGCTCGAGCTGGTCAGCCTCACCCGGCCGAGGCCGACCGGCGGGTGGGCACTACTCGCTCGGGATGCGCCAGCGCCTCGGCATCGCGGCCGCCCTGATCGGCGACCCGGCGGTGCTGATCCTGGACGAGCCGGCCAACGGGCTCGACCCGGCCGGCATCCGCTGGATGCGCGACCTGCTCCGCGACTACGCCGACCACGGCGGGACCGTCCTGCTGTCCTCGCACCTGCTGTCCGAGATCGAGATCATCGCCGACGACATCGTGATGATCGGCCAGGGCCGGATCGTCTGCCAGGGCTCCAAGGCCGAGCTGCTCCAGGCAGCCGGCACCGTCGTCCGCGCCGCGGACGTCCCCGCCCTGCAGCGCGCGCTGGCCGCGCCGGCGTCGTCTCGACCGTCGCCGAGGACGGGTCGCTCCGCACCGACGCCGACCCGCCCAGGTCGGACGAGCGGCGTACGACGGCGGCGTGGTGCTCACCGAGCTCCGCACCGCCGACAGTGGCGGACTCGAGGAGATGTTCCTCGAGCTCACCGCCGACACCCAACGAGACACACACCGAGAGGACAGCGGCATGACCGCCACGACTATCGACCAGGACCTCACGCACCGGTCGACGCACCGAGTCCACGCCGATCCCCCTCAGCCGGGTCGTCCGCGTCGAGCTCCGCAAGATGTTCGACACGCGCTCGGGCTTCTGGCTGATCGCCAGCATCGGGATCACCGGCCTCATCGCCACGATCGCG
>CAWEUA010000006.1:0-234085 GCA_963812055.1 uncultured Actinomycetota bacterium | reverse complement strand
GCACCAGATCGGCCTCGCATGAGGCGTCTCGGGGGCAACCTACGAAAACTTACCGGTCCACGCCCGAGGGCGTCAAATCAGATCCGGCCTGTCGCGTCCGCCTCGGAGACCTGCCCCGAGGGGCGGTCGTGCGCGGCGACGGAGGTCAACGCTACCGAGGTCGCGGGCCCGACCCAAACCGGCGTCACGGGGTGCGCTCCTGGTCCTCGAGGCGGTAGCCGACGAACGTCGGCGAGGCGTGGGCGCACCACCCCACGAGGACGACGACCAGCAGGCCACCGACGCCGGCAGCCACCGCGGTCCCCACCACCGCGGCCGCGGCCCCGTGCACCACGTCGGCGACCCGTGGCCCACCGGCGACGACCACGATGAAGACTCCCTGCAGGCGGCCGCGGACGGCGTCGGAGCCCGCGCTCTGGAGCATGCTGTTGCGGAACGCCGAGGACGCCATGTCGGCCGCACCGCCCACCACGAGCATCAGTACGCAGACCAGGAGCATCAGCGCTCGGGCGCGCGGTGCCAGTCCGACCGCTCCCCCGAAGCCCGTCATCGCCAGGCCCCAGACCAGGATGGCGCAGATCACCGCCCTTCCCTGGCGGCGTACCCGCGACACCCAGCCGCTCAGGATGCCGCCGAGCACCGCACCCACCGGGATCCCGGCGAACAGGAGGGCGAAGGCCAGGCCACCTTCGGTCGGTCCGCCGAAGCTCTCGTGCGCGATCTCCGGGAAGAGCGCCCGGGGCATGCCGAACACCATCGCGATGATGTCGACGACGAAGCTCATCAGCAGCACCTTGTGCCCGCGGAGGTAGGCGAAGCCGTCCAGCACAGCCCGCAGACCGGGCGCGCCGGCGGGGGCTCCGTCGATCGGAAGCGCAGGCAGGCGGATGACCGCCCAGAGCGTGGCGAACAAGGTGATGGTGTCGACGGCGTACAGCCACGAGAAGCCGAGGACCGGGATCAGCGCGCCGCCGACGAGCGGCCCGGCGATCGCCCCGGCCTGCATCACGGTCATGTTCAGCGCGTTGGCAGCGGGCAGCTGAAGGGGTGGGAGGAGGCGTGGCAGCACCGCGCTCCTGGTCGGCTGGTTGATCGCGAAGAACGCCTGCTGGATCGCGAACAGCGACAGCAGCAGCCACACGTTCTCGAGGCCGGCCGCCGCCTGGGCCCAGAACGCGGCGCTGACCACGATCAGTCCCACGGTGGTCAGACGGAGGATGGAACGCCGGTCGAAGACGTCGGCGAGGGCACCACCCCACAGGCCGAAGACCACCAGGGGGACCAGTCCGAACAGGCCGGTGAGCCCGACGTACGCCGAGGAGCCGGTGATCGCGTAGATCTGCGCCGGCACCGCGACCACGGTCAGCTGGGCACCGACGACGGTGACGATGTTGGCGGACCACAGTCGGCGGAACGCGGGGTTCGACAGCGGTGTGGTGTCAGCAAGCAGCGCTCGGACCCCCACGCCGGCGACCCTACGACCTGGGTTTCAGACGGCCGGCAGGGCGGTAGACGCTCACGGTCGGCTCGTCGGGGAGGAAGAAGCGCCACGGCCGGTCGGCGGCGGCGCGGAGCCCGACCCGTGGGCCGGTGAGTACGCCGGCGGCGGGTGCCGCGCCCGGCTGCAGGGTGAGCGGCCCGGTGGCCAGGTCGTGTCCGTTCTGGTCACCGGTGACGGCCAACGCCTGGCACAGCCGCGCCGGTCCACGGGCGAGGTCGCGGTCGACCCGGGCCGACGGCCGTCGGGCGCGCGCGGGTCCGAGCCCATCGACGATCTCGCCGGCCCGCAGGAGCACCGCGCTGGCGTTGCCCTCCGGTCCGCAGACGACGTTCGCACACCAGTGCATGCCGTAGGTGAAGTAGACGTAGAGGTGTCCGGCGGGGCCGAACATCACCGCGTTGCGCGGTGTCTGCCCGCGGTAGGCGTGGGATCCGGGGTCGTGGAACCCGTCGTAGGCCTCGACCTCGGTGAGCCGGCACGCGACGTCCCCGTGTCGGAGCACCGCTCCGAGGAGCAGCGGAGCCACCTCGAGCACGGGGCGCTCGAGCAGAGTCCGGAGGTCAGTCGAGGAGGTCACGAGCGCTCTCGACGCGAGCCACGAGCTCGGCGAGCTGCTCCCGTACCCTCACAGGAGCTGTCCCGCCGCGGCCGTCCCGGGACGCCACCGAGCCCTCGACGCTGAGCACGGTGCGCACGTCCGGCGTGAGGTACGCCGACACCTCGGCCAGCTGGTCGTCCGTGAGGTCGGGCAGGTCGCAGCCGAGGTCCTCGCACCGGCGTACGGCGGCGCCCGCGACCTCGTGCGCCTCGCGGAACGGCACGCCCTGGCGGACGAGCCACTCCGCCATGTCGGTGGCGAGCGAGAAGCCGTGCGGCGCCAGGTCGGCCAGCCGGGCGGTGTCGAAGGTGAGGGTGGCGACCATCCCGGTCACCGCGGGGAGCACGAGCAGGAGGGTGTCGACGGAGTCGAAGACCGGCTCCTTGTCCTCCTGGAGGTCGCGGTTGTACGCGAGCGGCAGGCCCTTCAGGGTGGCGAGCAGGCCGGCCAGGTTGCCGATCAGTCGGCCGGACTTGCCGCGGGTCAGCTCGGCGATGTCGGGGTTCTTCTTCTGCGGCATGATGCTCGACCCGGTCGAGTACCCGTCGTCGAGCCGGGCGAAGCCGAACTCGGCGGTCGTCCAGATCACGACCTCCTCCGCGATGCGGCTCAGGTCGACACCCGCCATCGCGGTCACGAAGCAGAACTCCGCCACGAAGTCCCGCGCCGCCGTCCCGTCGATCGAGTTCGCGCTCGAGTCGGCGAAGCCGAGCTCGTGGGCCACCGCTCGTGGGTCCAGGCCGAGGCTTGACCCCGCCAAGGCGCCCGAGCCGTACGGCGAGTCCGACGCCACCCGTGCGTCCCAGTCGCGGAGCCGGTCGACGTCGCGGAGCAGCGGCCAGGCGTGGGCGAGCAGGTGGTGGGACAGGAGCACGGGCTGGGCGTGCTGCAGGTGGGTGCGCCCCGGCATCGCGACGTCGAGGTGGGCACGGGCCTGGCCGGCGAGGGCGTCCACCAGGTCGAGCAGGAGCGCCGAGATCGCACGCCCCTGGTCACGGAGATAGGACTTGAACAGGGACGCCACCTGGTCGTTGCGGCTGCGGCCGGCGCGAAGGCGTCCGCCGGCGTCGGCTCCGACGCGCTCGATCAGCAGGCGCTCGAGGGCACCGTGGACGTCCTCGTCGGACGGGCTGGGATGCAGCGAGCCCGCGGCGTACTCGTCGCGGAGGATCGGCGAGCCCTTCGAGCAGCGCGGCGTGGTCGTCGTCGGTGAGCAGACCCGCGTGGTGGAGGGCGTTGGCATGGGCGACGGACCCGGCGAGGTCGTAGGGCACCAGCCGCCAGTCGAAGTGGGTCGAGCGAGAGAGCGCCTCGAGCTCGGGCGACGGTCCCCCGGCGAACCGCCCGCCCCAGAGCCTGCCCTCCCCGGTGGAGCCGGTCATCGGAGCGCCAGGACGACTCGGGCCGTCGTACGTCGGACCACGGGTGCTGACACGTTGCCTTTCCTATCAGTCGTCTCGCTCGCCGAGTCGTCGTATGACGACTCGGCGTGATTTCGATGTCTCTTCGTGCCGACTCGACGCATTTCCGATGTCCCTTCGCGCCGACTCGGCGTCAGTCGGTGCCGGACTCCATCGCGGCGTTGTCGAGGGCCTCGTCCTCGGCGCTGCCCTCGAGGGCCGGGTTGGCCGCGATCCGCCGGCCACCGCCGGCCGGCAGCTCGCCGAGCAGGACGCCGTGCTCGACCAGGACGGTGCCTTGGTCGAGGGGCTGAGCGGCGTACAGCTCGAGCTTGGAGCGCGAGTCGGCGATGTCGAGGTTGCGCAGCGTGAGCTGCCCGATCCGGTCCGTGGGCCCGAAGGCGGCGTTCTCGACGCGCTCCATCGAGAGCTTGTCGGGGTGGTAGGAGAACGTCGGCCCCTCGGTGCGCAGGATCGTGTAGTCCTCGCCGCGCCGGAGCCGCACCGTCACCTCGCCGGTGACCACCGACCCGACCCAGCGCTGCAGGGACTCGCGCAGCATCAGCGCCTGCGGGTCGAGCCAGCGCCCTTCGTACAGCAGCCGACCGAGACGTCGGCCCTCCGCGTAGTAGTTGGCGATGGTGTCCTCGTTGTGGATCGCGTTCAGGAGTCGCTCGTACGTGAGGAACAGCAGCGCCATCCCCGGGGCTTCGTAGATCCCCCGCGACTTGGCCTCGATGATGCGGTTCTCGATCTGGTCGCACATGCCGAGCCCGTGCCGCCCGCCGATCTCGTTGACCGCCCGCACCAGCCGCACGGGACCGTCCACCCCGTCGTACGTCGTGCCGTTCACCCCGACGGGCCGTCCGCGGTCGAACCGGATCGTGACGTCCTCGGGCTCGACGGCGACGGCCGGGTCCCAGAACCGGACCCCCATGATCGGCTCGACCGTCTCCAGGGAGACGTCGAGGTGCTCGAGCGTCTTGGCCTCGTGCGTCGCGCCCCAGATGTTGGCGTCCGTGGAGTAGGCCCGCTCGGCGGAGTCGCGGTACGGCATCCCGTGGGCGGTGAGCCACTGGCTCATCTCGTGGCGACCACCGAGCTCGCTGACGAACGCGGCGTCCAGCCAGGGCTTGTAGATGCGCAGGTCGGGGTTGGCGAGGAGCCCGTAGCGGTAGAAGCGCTCGATGTCGTTTCCCTTGAACGTCGACCCGTCGCCCCAGATGTCGACGCCGTCCTCGTGCATCGCCCGCACCAGCATCGTGCCGGTGACGGCGCGGCCGAGCGGCGTCGTGTTGAAGTACGCGCGGCCGCCCGAGCGGACGTGGAACGCGCCACAGGCGAGAGCTGCCAGGCCCTCCTCGACCAGCGGCCCCTTGCAGTCGACCGCGCGGGCGATCTCGGCGCCGTACTCGAACGCCCGGCCGGGCACCTCGGAGATGTCGGGCTCGTCGTACTGGCCGAGGTCGGCGGTGTAGGTGCACGGGATCGCGCCCTTGTCGCGCATCCACGCGACCGCGACCGACGTGTCGAGGCCGCCGGAGAACGCGATTCCGACGCGTTCACCGACGGGCAGGGAGGTGAGGACCTTGCTCACGGAGCTTCTTTCGTCGTGGGGACGGAGCCGAGGGTCAGGGCGCCGGCTGCTGGGCCAGCGCCAGGAGTCGTCGGGTGATCTCCTCGCCGCCGTTCGGGTCGCGGCTCATCACCAGCACGGTGTCGTCGCCGGCGATGGTGCCGAGGACGTCGGTGTACTCGACCTTGTCCATCGCCGAGGCCAGGAACTGGGCGGCGCCGGGAGGGGTGCGGAGGACGACCAGGTTGGCGCTGGCGTCGGCACTCACCAGGAGCTCCGCCAGGAGGCGGCCGAGCCGGTGGCCCGCGGCCGCCGTCTCACCGGGCGCTGCCGGACGGCGGTCACCGCCTTCGGCCGGGACGGCGTACACCAGGGCACCCGACTGGGTGCGAACCCGGACCGCGTCCAGCTCCACCAGGTCACGCGAGAGCGTCGCCTGCGTCACCTGGACGCCGCGGGCCACGAGCAGGTCGAGGAGCTCGGGCTGGGACCGCACCTCGTGGGTCGCCAGCAGCTCGACGACGAGCTGGTGGCGCGAGTTCTTGGTCGAGGGACGACGGGCCGCCTGGGTCACAGCGGCACCTCCTCGAGGTCCGTCGACGCGCGCATCAGCCAGGTGATGATCGCCTTCTGGGCGTGCCGACGGTTCTCGGCCTCGTCCCAGACGACGCTCTGCGGACCGTCGAGGACATCGGAGTCGATCTCCTTCCCGCGGTACGCCGGCAGGCAGTGCATGACGATCGCGTCCGGCGACGCCAGACCCATCAGCTCGGCCGTGACCGTGTAGGCGCCGAACGCCGCGAGGCGGTCGGCGGCCTCGTCCTCCTTGCCCATCGACACCCAGGTGTCGGTGACGACGACGTCGGCTCCGGAGACCGCCGACCTCGGATCGGTCATCACCTCCGCGGTGCCCCCGGTCTGCGCGCCGATCTCACGGGCGCGTGCGACGTACTGCTCGTCGGGCTGATGCCCCTCGGGAGCCGCGATCCGCACGTGGAGACCGGCGGTCGCACCCGCGAGGAGCCAGGAGTTGCCCATGTTGCAGGCGCCGTCGCCGACGAACGCCACCGTCAGCCCGGCGAGCTCACCCTTGCGCTCCCGGATCGTGAGCAGGTCGGCCAGCAGCTGGCAGGGGTGGAACTCGTCGGTGAGCGCGTTGATCACGGGCACCCCGGCGTGCTCGGCCATCTCGTCGAGCGCGGCCTGCGCGTAGGTGCGCCACACGATCACCGACGCCTGCCGCCCCAGCACCCGGGCGACGTCCGCCACCGACTCCCGCTTGCCGATGCCCGCCAGCGACCCGTCCACCATCATCGGGTGGCCGCCGAGCTCGGCGATGCCGGCCGCGAACGATGCCTGCGTCCGCAGTGTGGGCTTGTCGTAGATCGTGGCCACCGTGCGCGGGCCCGCCAGGCTGTTCGAGTCGTACGGCGCCTGCTTGAGCGAGGCAGCCAGGTGCAGCACCTCGTGCTGCTCCGCGGGAGTGAGGTCGTCATCGCGGAGGAAGTGTCGGGTCATGCGCTGGGCCCCTTCAGTCTGCAGAGTCGTCTGGCTCGACTGCATCATCAAGGATCCCCGGCCACGCGGCCAGGAACGCCTCGGCCTCATCGTCGCCGAGGACCAGGGGCGGGGCCAGCCTCACGGTGTGCGGACCGGTGGCGTTCACGATGAAGCCGTGGCTCCGCGCGACCGTCACGACGCGGGCAGCGTCGGTCGCGACGTCGATGCCGATGAGGAGCCCGCGGCCGCGCACGGCGGTGACCTGCGGATGCACGGCAACACCGGCGCGGAGCCGGTCCCCCACGACCCGGGCGCGGTCGAGCAGTCCCTCGTCGACGATCGTGTCGAGCACGGCCAACGCCGCCGCACAGGCGACCGGGTTGCCACCGAACGTCGTCCCGTGGTGTCCCGGCTGGAGCAGGTCTCCCGCCGGCCCGACCCCGATGCACGCCCCGATCGGGAGCCCGCCGCCGAGGCCCTTCGCCAGGGTGACGACGTCGGGTGCGACTTCCGGGTCGGCGGCCGCGCACAGCCAGGAGCCGGTCCGGCCGATGCCGGTCTGCACCTCGTCCAGCCACAGCAGGGCCCCGTGGTCACGGGTGACCCGGCGGGCGTCCACGAGGTAGCCGGGCGGAGGCTCGACCACCCCGGCCTCCCCCTGGATCGGCTCGAGCACCACGGCCGCCGTCTCGTCGGTGACCGCCGCGGCGAGAGCCGCGGAGTCGCCGTACGGGACGAAGGTGACCTCGCCGGCAGCGGCTCGAACGGCTCGCGGTACGCCGCCTTGGCGGTCAGCGCGAGGGCTCCCATGGTCCGGCCGTGGAAGGAGCCCTCGGCGGCGACCACGCGGGTCCGTCCGGTACGCCGGCTCAGCTTCAGCGCGGCCTCGTTGGCCTCGGCGCCGGAGTTGGTGAAGAACACCTTGCCGACGGCCGGGTCCGATCCCTGGTGAGCAGCCTCCTCGGCCCTTGGGGGGCCAAGGTGGCCGAGGAGGCGCTCGGCCAGGGTGACTTGCGGTTCGCTGGCGAAGAAGTTCGAGATGTGGCCGAGGGTCGAGAGCTGCCGGGTGACGGCCTCCACCACGGCCGGGTGGGCGTGACCGAGGGAGTTTACGGCGATGCCGCCGAGCAGGTCCACATACTCCCGGCCGTCGTCGTCCCACACCCGGGCGCCCTTGCCGCGGCTGAGGACCAGCTGGGGCGGGCCGAAGGTGTTCATCAGCACGTCGGCGTACCGGTCCGAGATGGTGCTCATGCGCGGGCCTTCCGGGTCTTGGTGGCGACGCCGGGGAGCACCTGGGTGCCCACGCCCTCGTCGGTGAACAGCTCGAGCAGGACGGCGTGCGGCTCGCGGCCGTCGACGACGGTCGCGCGCGGGACTCCGCCCCGCACGGCCTGCAGGCAGGCACCCATCTTCGGGACCATTCCCGCAGCCAGGGCCGGCATCAGCGCCTCGAGGTCGTCGGGGCTGATCTCGCCGATCACGTCGTCGCTCGCCGGCCAGTCGCGGTAGAGACCCTCGACATCGGTCAGCACCAGCAGCTTCTCGGCTCCCAGCGCGACGGCGAGTGCGGCGGCCGCGGTGTCGGCGTTGACGTTGTGCACGACACCGTCCTTGTCAGGAGCGACGCTGGAGATGACGGGGATGCGGCCGGCCTCGACCAGGTCGAGCACCGCCTCCGGGCGCACCTCCGCGACCTCGCCGACCAGGCCGAGGTCGACCTCCTCGCCGTCGACGACGGTGTTGGTGCGCCGGGCGGTGAACAGGCCGGCGTCCTCGCCGGACAGCCCCACCGCCAGCGGGCCGTGCTCGTTGACCAGTCCCACCAGCTCACGCTGGACCTGGCCGACCAGGACCATCCGGACGACGTCCATGGCGGGTGGCGTGGTGACCCGGAGGCCGCCCTTGAACTCCGACTCGATGCCCAGCCGGTCGAGCATCGCGGAGATCTGCGGACCGCCGCCGTGCACGACGACCGGCTTGAAGCCGGCGAAGCGGAGGAAGGCGACGTCCTCCGCGAAGGCCCGCTTGAGGGTGTCGTCGGTCATCGCGTTGCCGCCGTACTTCACCACGACGACCTTGCCGTGATAGCGCTTCAGCCACGGGAGCGCGCCGGCCAGCGTTGCCGCCTTGGCCGGGTCGGGGCCGGTCGCGGTCTCGGCGACCGTCTTCATCGTGGTCATGAGCTGTACGCCGAGTTCTCGTGGACGTAGGCGTGGGTGAGGTCGTTCGTCCACACCGTCGCCCGTGAGTCGCCGGACTTGAGGTCGACGGTCACCGTCACCTCCCGGGGCTTCAGGTCGACCGTGGCCGGGTCCGCGGCGGGGGTCGACCGGCGGCAGACCCAGACGCCGTTCATGGCGACATCGAGGTCGGCGGGGTCGAACGCCGCCCCGGTGGTGCCGATGCTGGCGAGCACCCGGCCCCAGTTCGGGTCGTTGCCGAACACGGCGGCCTTGAACAGGTTGCTCCGGGCGATCGACCGCCCCGCCTCGACGGCGTCGTCCTCGGACGCCGCGTTCAGGACGGTGATCGCGATCTCGTGCTCGGCGCCCTCGGCGTCGCCGAGCAGCTGCATCGCGAGGTCGGTGCAGGCCCGGACCAGCGCCTCGGTGAGGTCGGCCAGGCCGGGGGTGATCCCGCTCGCCCCACTCGCGAGCACCGTCACCGTGTCGTTGGTGGACATGCACCCGTCGGAGTCGAGCCGGTCGAAGCTCACCCGGGTCGCGGCCCGCAGTGCGGCATCCAGGTCGTCGGCACCCGCCACCGCGTCGGTGGTGAGCACCACGAGCATCGTCGCCAGCTGGGGTGCCAGCATCCCGGCGCCCTTGGCCATGCCGCCGACCGACCAGCCCGGACCGTCCACGACGACCTGCTTGGCCACCGTGTCGGTGGTCATGATCGCCGCTGCCGCATCCGGTCCTCCGGCCGTGCCCAGGCCGGCGTACGCCGCGTCGACGCCGGCCAGGACCTGGTCCCGGTCGTTGGCCAGGCCGATGAGACCGGTGGAGCAGACGACGACGTCGATGGCACCGATCCCGAGATGGCCCGCGACACGCTCGGCCACGGCGTGCGTGGTCCGGAAGCCGTCGGGGCCGGTGTAGCAGTTGGCGCCGCCGGAGTTGAGCACGACCGCGCGGACGACCCCGTCCTTGACGGCCTCCTTGCTCCAGAGCACGGGGTTGGCCTGGCAGCGGTTGGCGGTGAACACGCTGGCGGAGGCGTACGCCGGACCGTCGTTGACGACGAGGGCGACGTCCTTCCGACCGGTCGCCTTGAGTCCGGCCGCGACACCCGACGCCCGGAACCCGGCCGGGTGCGTGATGCTCATCGAGGTTCCCCCTGTCCCACCAGCATCCCGGTCACGGCGCCATCCCCACGGCGGTCAGACCGAGGGTCTCGTCGAGTCCGAGGGCGAGGTTCATCGACTGGACGGCTCCCCCGGCAGTTCCCTTGGTGAGGTTGTCGATCGCGCCGATGACGACGAGGCGACGGGCGTTCGCGTCGACGGTCACCTGGAGCTGGCAGGCATTGCTGCCGTGGACCGCCTTCGTCTGCGGCCACTCCCCCTCCGGGAGGACGTGCACGAAGGGCTCCGCGTCGTAGGCCTTGAGGTAGGTCTCGCGGACCTCGGTCGGCGACACACCGGGCGTCAGTGGGGCCGAGCAGGTGGCGAGGATGCCGCGCGGCATCGGTACCAGGACCGGCGTGAAGCTGACGGTGACCTGGTGTTCGGTCAGGGCCGCGAGGTTCTGGACGATCTCGGGCGTGTGCCGGTGGACGCCACCCACGCCGTACGCCGAGGCGTTGCCCATCACCTCGCTCCCGAGCAGGTGCGGCTTGACCGACTTGCCCGCGCCGCTCGTGCCCGAGGCCGCGACCACGACGACGTCCGGCGTGACCAGACCCGCCGCGACCGCGGGCGCGAGCGCCAGGCTCGACACCGTCGGGTAGCACCCGGGGACGGCGACCCGGCGCGCGCCGCGCAGTACGTCGCGAGCCCCGGGGAGCTCCGGGAGTCCGTAGGGCCAGGACCCCGCGTGCGGACCGCCGTAGAACTCCGCCCACTGCTGACCGTCGCGCAGCCGGAAGTCGGCCCCGCAGTCGACGACGAGCGTGTCGTCGGGGAGGTCGGCGGCGACCGCGGCTGACCGGCCGTGCGGCAGTGCCAGGAAGACGACGTCATGGTCCGTCAGGGTCGCGGCCGTGGTGTCCCCGAGCACCCGGTCGGCGAGGGGCGACAGGTGTGGCTGAAGGGACCCGAGCCTCTCTCCCGCGTTGCTGCCCGCGGTCAGCGCGCCGATCTCGACGAGCGGATGCGCCAGGAGGAGACGCAACAGCTCGCCGCCGGCGTACCCGCTCGCGCCGGCGACCGCGACCCTGATCGAACTCATGACGCATGATCATACAGATCATCGCATGTTCATGCTAACGGCCCCGTCGAGGACGGAGGGGTCGCGCCTGTCGGTGGTCCGGACTGAAATTCTCTTCCATGGCGCGACTGGACCCCTCGACCTACCTCCAGCACATTCGAGACGAGTCGCAGCGGTTCCGTGACGTCCTCGCCGGCTGTGATCCGCGCGCCGACGTGCCGTCCTGTCCAGATTGGCGCGCCGACGACCTGCTCTGGCATCTCGCCGAGGTGCAGAACTTCTGGACGTGGGTGGTGACGAACCGCCCGAAAGACCCCGAGGCTTACGACCAGCCCGAGCGGCCCGGCGACCACGCCGGGCTGCTGGCGTTCTACGACCAGCAGTACGCCGCCCTGGCCGACGCTCTCGAGGGGGTCGAGCCCACCGACGAGGCGTGGACCTGGTCGCAGGACCACACGGTCGGCTTCATCTTCCGGCGTCAGGCGCACGAGGCCCTGATCCACCGTCGCGACGCCGAGCTCGCCGCGGGCAGCGTGACTGCTCTCCCGGCCGACCTCGCCGCCGACGGCGTGGACGAGGTGCTCGACGTCATGTACGGCGGGTGCCCGCCGTGGGGCGAGTTCTCACCGCTGCCCCACTTCATCCGGATCGACATCACCGACACCGGTGACCGGGTCTGGGTGCAGCTGGGCAGGTTCCACGGCATCGACCCCGACGGCATCGAGCACTCGGAGGACGACCTCCACGTGGTCGCCGACCCGGGCGTGGAGCCCGACGCGGTCATCTCCGGCACGGCCGAGGCGCTGGACGCGCGGATCTGGCGGCGAGCCGACGGCGCGGAGACCCATCTCGCCGGCAGCCTCGAGATCGTCGACCGGTTCCGCGCGATCATCCACCAGCCGATCACATAGGTCGGCGCGGGCTCTACGTCGCGAGCCAGTCGGCGAACGACTCGAACCCGAACGGCCGGCCGAGGAAGTCCTCGATCAGGTCGGCCGCGTCCTTGCGACCGCCGGCGGCCAGGATGCGCTCGCGGTAGCGCGTGGCCACCTCGGAGTCGAACAGGTCGTCGGCGTCGAAGGCGGAGTAGAGGTCCTTGGCGATCACCAGCGACCACATGTAGGTGTAGTAGCCGCTGGTGTAGCCCCCCAGATGACCGAAGCCGGCGTACATGTGCGTGCCCTCGACCCGGTCCAGCACCGAGTAGGTCTGCTGCAGCCGCGCCTCGAGGGCGACGAGTCCCGCGCCGTCGGCCGGCGCTTCCTCGTGGAACGCGTAGGAGATCGCGGCGTAGAACATCTGGGAACGGGTCATGAGCCCCTTGGCGAAGTCGTTGGCATCGCGCATCCGAGCGACCAGCTCAGGCGGGATGGTGCGGCCCTCCTCGTCGACGGCGAAGTCGCTGAGCACGGACGTGTCCCACGCCCACTCCTCGAGCAGCTGTGACGGGGCCTCGACGAAGTCCCACTCGGTCGCGACCCCCGAGAACTGCGCCCAGCGCTGGTCACCGCCGAGGACGTGGTGGACGAGGTGGCCGAACTCGTGGAACAGGACGACGACGTCACCGTGCTCCATCAGGCCGCGCGGGAAGTTGCAGACGAGCACGCCCTCGGGTGCCTGGTGGCCGATGACACCGGGTGTCAGCGGGAAGCATGCCGCGTGGTTGAACTTGTTCTCGCGCGGGTGGAGGTCGAGGTGGATCCGCCCGAGGTGGCGGTCGCCGAGGGACACGTCGTACGACGTGACCTCGTCGTGCCAGGTCGGGGCGTCCACCTGGGTGTAGGCGAGACCGAACAGGCGTCCGGTGACGTCGAGCAAGCCCTGACGGACTCGCTCGAAGGAGAAGTAGCGGCGCACCTCCTGCGCGTCGACGTCGTGGCTCTCGCGACGCACGAGCTCGCTGAGGTGGCTCGAGTCGGCACCGTCGAGCCGGTCTACGTCGGGTCGGTCCTGGCGAGAACGCGCCAGCAGGGTGTCGCGGTCGCGGAGCGCGGAGGCCTCGGCCGCCTTGCTGATCTTGTCGATGAAGGTGGCGATGGCGTCGCCGGTCTCGATCATCTTGGTCTCGGAGTCGTACGTCGGCCATCCGGCGTATCCGAGGAGCGTGGCGAGCTCCTGCCGGAGGGCGAGCATCTCGACGACGACCTCGTCGTTGGCCGGCCACCCCTGGTTGTTGAACGGCACGTAGACCGCGAGTCGTGCCTCGCGGTCGGTGGCGAACTTCAGCATCGGGAAGACGTCGGGGTACTCCAGGGACAGCTCGACGAGCCCGTCCTCGCCCATCGGGTGGTCGTCGATCCAGTCCTGCGGGAGCCCGTCGAGCTGCTCCGGCCGCACCTTCACCTTGGTGTCGTCGTCACGGATGTTGCGCTCGAAGGTCTGGGTCAGCTCGGTCAACCGCTCGTTGATCGCGCGGACCCGCTCGCGCACCTCGGGGTCACGGTCCACACCGGCCCGACGGAAGTCGCGCAGGGCGAAGTTGCGCACGCGCTCCGCCTCGTCGTCCAGGCCGGAGATCCGCGCTTCGGCGTCGTCGACCACCATCAGGTCGTAGACCTCGCGATCCAGCGCGAGGTCGGTCTGCAGCATCGAGGCCTCGATCTGGGCCCGCTCGGCCTGCTCTCGGATCGCCGCTTCGGGGTGCACCTGCTGGAGCAGCCCACTCGCGCAGAAGGCGTTGGCGAGGGCGACGGTGATGTCGTTCCACCGGTCGAGGAGATCGGCGGCGCGGCGCGGACGCTCCTCCTTCACCGCGGCGATGAGGTCACGGGCACGCTGGAGCTGGTCCGTCGTACGCGTCGTGAGCCAGGTCGACCAGACGTCGGTGCCGGCGTCGGCTGGGGGCATGCTCAGCGGAGCGAGATCGGTCACGGCGGTGACGCTACCGCCAGGCTCCCCCACCCGCCCGGGCTCGACGTACCGATCGGGTAACGCCGAGTCGTCTGAAGGACGACTCGGCGTGATCTGGGCGCACCTTCGTGCCGACTCGGCGTGATCTCGCGGTCTCTTTGCGCCGAGTCAGCGTTGGACGGCGCCGACAGCGTCGGCGGCGGCGGCCACGGCGGCGGTACGCGCGGCCGCGGTCTCGGCCTCGGTGAGGGTGCGGTCCGGGGCACGGAAACGCAGGGCGAAGGCGAGGGACTTCTTGCCCGCGCCGACCTGCGGGCCGGTGAACACGTCGAAGAGCCGGATGCTCTCCAGCAGGTCTCCGGCTCCGGCACGCAGTGCCCGCTCGACCTCGGCGGAGTGCACGGACTCGTCGACGACGAGCGCGACGTCCTCCTTGGCCAGCGGCTGGTGGGACACCACCGGGGCGGCCGGGATCTCGACGCTCCGCGCCATCAGGGCGTCGAGGTCGATCTCGAGCGCCGCGGTGCCGCGCGGCAGACCGTAGGCCTGGCAGACCCGAGGATGGAGCTCGCCGGCGTGTCCGATCTCCTCGTCGCCGATGCAGACCAGGGCGCACCGGCTCGGGTGCCACGGCATGCGGCTCGTCTGCCGGATCTCGACGTCGACGCCGAGCTCGGAGGCGAGGCCGCGGACGACCTCGAGGGCGTCGGACCAGTCGGCGGCGCGACCGTCGCCCCACCAGCCGTCGGGGTCGCGCTCCCCCGCCAGGACCGTGGCCAGGAACAGCGGTTGGGCGGGGATCGCGTCGAAGAGCTTCTCGAGCTCGGCCTGCGTGGGACGCCACTCCACGCCGTACACCGGGGCCGGGCCCCGGTCGGTCGGGAACGCGACGGTCCCGGTCTCGAAGAGGGCGACGCCGGTAGCGCCGCGCCCGAGGTTCCGGGAGGCGGCGTCGAGGATCCCGGGCAGCAGCGTGGTCGCGTAGAGCGGCAGCTCCTGTGACAGCGGGTTGGACAGGCGTACGGCGTGGCGCAGCACGTCGTCCTCGGCCAGCCCGAGCGAGTCGAAGGTCTCGCTGCCGACGAACGGGAAGCTCACCACCTCCACGCAGCCGAGCGACGCCAGGGTGCGCCCGATGCGGCGACGCAGCCGCTGCTCGCGGGTCAGCCCGCGTCCGACGGGCGGGACCGGGATCACGGACGGCACCTGGTCGTACCCGACGATCCGGACGACCTCCTCGACCAGGTCGTAGGGGTCGGTCACGTCGGGCCGCCACGGCGGTGGGGTCACCGAGAGGGTCCGCTCGCCGGCGACCTCCGCGCCCATCGCCCGTCAGGTTCGCGGCGACGACGTCGTCGGCGATCGGCAGGCCGGCGACCTGGGCCGGCAGCTCGACGGGCAGCGAGATCGCGGGTGGCTCGGGCGGGGCGCCCACCACCGTGACTCCGGGAGAGACCGCGCCGCCGCCGTACGTCGTCAACAGCTCCACGACCCGGTCGGCCGCGACCTCGCAGATGGTCGGGTCGACTCCCCGCTCGTTGCGCTTGCCGGCCTCCGAGGTGAGCCGGTGTCTCTTGCCGGTGCGGAACATCGAGACCGGGTCCCAGTGCGCCGCCTCGATCACGACGGTCGTCGTGTCGCCCGACATCTCGGTCGTGGCGCCTCCCATCACGCCGCCGAGGCCGATGGCGCCGGAGTCGTCGCACACGACGAGGTCCTCGGTGGACAGCTCCCGGTCGACGCCGTCCAGGGTCGTCAGCCGCTCACCCGGCGTCGCCCGGCGGACCACGATCGGGCCCTGGAGCTTGTCGCCGTCGTAGCCGTGGATCGGCCGGCCGGTCTCGAGCATGACGTAGTTGGTGACGTCGACCGCGAGCGAGATCGGCCGCATCCCAGCGAGTCGCACGCGGTTCCTCAGCCAGGCCGGTGACTCGGCGGCGGGGTCGAAGCCGGTCACGGTGCGCGCCACGAACACGGGACATCCGGCGCGATCCTCGACCCGGACCGGGTAGCCGTCGTCGTTCGCCGCCGGCACCGGCCGGGCGCACGGGTCGGTGTACGCCGTGTCGAAGGCCATCGCCGCCTCGCGCGCCACGCCGCGGAGCGACAAGGCGTACGCCCGGTCGGGGTTGATCTCGAACTCGATGACTTCCTCGTCGAGCCCGATGACCGGGACGGGCGTCGTCACCGGGAGCCCCCGCCTCCGGCTCGAGCACGATGATGCCGTCGTGGTCGTCGCCGATGCCGAGCTCGCGGGAGGAGCAGATCATCCCCGCTGACACGTGGCCGTAGGTCTTGCGCGCCGAGATCTCGAAGTCTCCGGGCAGCACCCCGCCGGGGAGCACGACCACCACCAGGTCTCCGGGCGCGAAGTTGTGCGCCCCGCAGACGATCCCCTGGGGCTCTCCCGTCCCGTTCGCCTCTCCGACGTCGACGGTGCACCAGTTGATCGTCTTGCCGTTCTTCTGCGGCTCGGCCTCCATCGTGAGCACGCGGCCGACGACGAGCGGCCCGCTGATCGCCGCCCCGGGTCGCTCGAGCGACTCGAGCTTCAGGCCGAGCGCGGTCAGCCGCCGGGCCAGCTCCTCGGCCGGCAGGTCGGCCGGCAGGTCGGCGTACTCGCGGATCCAGGAGACGGGCGCGCGCATGAGGGTGATCCTTGCAGTCGGGTGTGGGTCGGCGGTGCGGAGGCTGGGCGCCCGGTCACCAGTCGGTGCCGAACGCCGACGCGAATCGCACGTCGCCCTCGAACAGGGCGCGCAGGTCCCCCGCGCCGCTGCGGAACATGAACGACCGGTCGATCCCCATCCCGAACGCGAAGCCGCGGTAGCGCTCCGAGTCGATGCCACAGGCCGCGAGCACCCGCGGGTTGACCACGCCGCAGCCGCCCCACTCGATCCAGCCCTCGCCCTTGCAGGTACGGCAGTCGTCGACGGCCGGCTGCTCACCGCGGCAGACGAAGCAGACCATGTCCACCTCGGCCGAGGGCTCGGTGAACGGGAAGTACGACGGACGGAAGCGCGTCGTGATGCCCTCGCCGAACATCTGCTCGGCGAAGTGGTCGAGGCTGCCCTTGAGGTGGGCCATGGTGATGCCCTCGTCGACGACCAGGCCCTCGACCTGGTGGAACATCGGCGAGTGCGTCGCGTCGAAGGGGTCGGTCCGGAAGACGCGGCCCGGGCAGATCACGTAGATCGGGGGCGTGCGCTCGAGCATGGTGCGCGCCTGGACGGGTGAGGTGTGGGTGCGCAGTACGAGGTGGTCCTCGGCGGGCTCGGTCCAGAACGTGTCCTGCATCGTGCGCGCCGGGTGGTCAGGACCGAGGTTCAGCGCGTCGAAGTTCAACCATTCCGCCTCGAGCACCGGGCCCTCGGCGACCTCCCAGCCCATCGCCACGAACAGGTCGGCGATGTACTCGCTCATCAGGGTGAGCGGGTGGCGCGCGCCGCGCGAGCGGCGTCCGGACGGGAGGGTGACGTCGACGGTCTCCTCCACCAGCATCCGCTCCTCGGCCTCGGTCTCGAGGACGGCGGACCGCTCGGCGAGGGCCTGGTTGACCGCGCCCCGAGCCTGGCCGACTCGCTGGCCGGCCTCCTTGCGCGCCTGCGGAGGGAGCGCGCCGATCTCGCGGTTGGCCAGCGCCAGCGGTGAGCGGTCACCCGCATGGTCGAGCCGAGCCTGCTTCAGCCCGGCGAGATCGAGCGCGGCGGCGATCGCGGCGAGCGCCTCGTCGCGCATCGCGGTCACGTGCTCGGCCTGGAGCGGCGTGACCTCGACCGGGTCGTAATCGGAGTTCGGGCCCGACATGGGTGCCTTTCGCGCTGCCTGTCGTGCGGTCTGACGTGTGGCCAGTCTAGGAACCGTCCGTCGGCGGCGGCGACGGGGTTTCGCCCGGCCGCGCCCGGCCGGCTCAGGCGTTGCTGTCGAACGCCGGCCACGTCGTGATGATCCGCGCCCCGCCGTCCGGCGCGTCGTCGATCGTGACCGTGCCGCCGTGGGCGCGGACCAGCCCGTTGACGAGGTACATGCCCAGCCCCGACCCGCCCCGCTGCCCGGTGGTCCAGAACTTGGTGAACGCACGCTGCCGGATCTCGGGCGCGATGCCGTCGCCGGAGTCGTCGACCTGCACGACGACGAGGTTCCCCTCCTTGGACGCGGTGACCGTGACGGGATCGGATCCGTGGCGGATGGCGTTCTCGATCAGGTTGGTGAGGACCTGGGTGAACTTGTCCGGGTCCGCCCAGATCTCGGGCAGGTCGGCCGGGGCTCGGAACTCGATGCGGTGCGGGGCTCCGGCGCGGACACTGTCGATGACGCGGCCGGTGAGCATCGCGACGTCGCAGTTCCGCGTGTGCATGGACAGTCGGCCCGTGTCGAGCCGGGCCACGTCGAGCAGCTCGGTGATCAGGCGGCTGAGCCGGTCGGAGTCCGCGTGGACGGTGGTGAGCATCAGCTTCTTCTGCTCGTCGTTGAGCCGGTCCCAGCGGTTGAGGAGCGCCTGGACGAAGCCCTTCACCCCGGTGAGCGGCGAGCGCAGCTCGTGGGCCACCGTCGCGACCAGGTCCGAACGGTCGCGATCGAGACGCGCACGTGCCCGACCCGACCGGAGACTCACCGCGACGTCGGTCACCGGCCCGAGCGCCGGGACACGATGGATGCGCGCGGTGACCAGGACCTCCTGGCCCGAGGGCGTGATCCAGGACTGCTCCGGCACGCCCGTGCGTGTCACCATCCCGTCGTACGGCTTGGTGCAGTCGACCCAGCTCGCACCGTCCTGGTTGGTGATCATCAGGACGTCGGCGAGCCGGCGCCCCTCGGCGCCCTCGCGGGTGAGGCCGAGCAAGGACGCGGCGCGGTCGTTGACCAATCGGACGATCCCGGCCTCGTCGGCGATGACCACGCCGTCCGGGAGCGAGTCGACGGCCTCGCGGGCGTCGACGACCATGTGGCCCACGACGTCCTCGGGCACGCCGGGCGTGCCGAGCGCGCCGTCGGGGTCACGAGGAGGAGTCACGCACCGAAGACTAACGGCGCGAGCGGCTCCCGGAGCGGCCGATCAGGCGCGTGCCTGCGGCGTTCTCGAGAGGAGAAGAGGTGCTGTGGGCGGCCCCTCCCCCCGGCGGGGCCGCACCGACAACATGGGTGGACAGCCCCTCCCCCGCGGGGCCCGTCCGGTGTCCGCGTCTCGGGAGTCGCGAACACGTTGTAAGATAGTGCCGGTATCCACGCTTCACAACTGATTTCGCAGAAATTTCCAAACTTTGCACTGAAAAGAGTTGCCCAGATGCTCGTGTCGGAGCTGGCAGAGCGTGCCGACGTCCCGCTGGCCACGGTGAAGTACTACCTGCGCGAGGGTTTGCTCCCCGCCGGGGAGAACACCGGGCCGCGGCGCGCCGAGTACGGCGACGCCCACCTGCGGCGACTGCGCGTCCTCCGGCTCCTCCGCGAGATCGGGGGCGTCCCGGTCACCAGCCTGCGGCAGGTGGCCGAGGCGCTCGACGACGAGATGCTGCCCGTGCACGACGTGATGACGCTGGTGGCGGACGTGATCACCGCGGGGCCGACGATCGACGCGGATGCGGCGTCACTGGAGATCGTCGACCGGGTGCTGGCCGGGATGGGCTGGGACGGCGTACGCCCCGAGTCGATGGACCGGCTGCGGCTGGCAGCGCTGATCTCGCTCCTCAACGGTCCGGGCCCGCTCGGGGCGGACGTCGAGGTGCTGTCGTTCTACGCCGGCGTCGCCGACCACCTGGCGCGCGCCGAGGTGGCGCTCGTGGACCACGACACCGAGCGGTCGCAGCTCCTCGAGCAGATGGTCACGGGTTCGGTGCTCTACGGTCAGGTCTTCGAGCTCCTGCGCCAGCTCGGGCACGAGCACCACCACGCCCGCACGACCGAGCGCGACCGGCCCGCAGCCGAGCCCACCCCCGCCGCGACCTGAGGCAGCGCTAGCCGGGACCCCGCCGTCGCACCCTCGCGGTCTCGTGCAGGCAGATCGCCGCCGCGGTCGAGAGGTTCAGGCTCTCCGCCCGGCCCTCGATCGGTATGCGCACCCGATGGTCGGCCGACGCCGCCAGGTCGGGCGGCAGTCCCCACGCCTCGTTGCCGAACAGCCAGGCGACGGGTCCGGCGAGGATCGACCCGGCGTCATCCAGGCTCAGCTCCCCCTCGCCGTCGGCCGCCAGGACCAGCAGGCCGGCCTCGCGCGCGGACGCGATCGCGACGACCGGGTCCGGGGCGAGGGCCACGGGCAGCCGGAAGACGCTGCCGACGCTGGCGCGCACCGTCTTCGGGTTGTGGAGGTCGACGGACTGCCCGGCCAGGACCATCGCCTGCACCCCCAGCGCGTCGGAGGTGCGGACCAGGGTGCCGGCGTTGCCGGGGTCGCGGACGTCCGCCGCGATCGTCACGAGTGTGTGGTCGCCGCTGGTGGCGAGCGCCTGGGCGAGCGGGACGTCGACGAACGAGCACACCGCGACGATCCCGGCCGGCGTGACGCTGTCGCTGAGGGAGGCGAGGGCACGGTCGTCGACGTACGACGTGCGAGGCGCGCCCGTGACCAGCGCGGTGTACCGCTCGGCGGCGGCGGGGGTCGCGAAGACCTCGACGGCGACACCGCGGTCGATGGCCGCCTCGACCGCGTTCGGGCCGTCGGCGAGGAACAGCCGTCGCTCGGCGCGCACCGATCGACGGCTGAGCTTGCGCGCCTCCTTGACCCGGGGGTTCCCCGTGGTCAGGGGCACGCTCACGGACAGTGCCTCAGGATGGCCTCAGGATGCCTTGGGCGCGTTGACGTCCTCGGGCAGCGCGGCCTTGGCGGTCTCGACGAGGGCGACGAACGCCGGGGCGTCGTTGACGGCCAGGTCGGCGAGGATCTTGCGGTCGACCTCGACACCGGCGAGGTTCAGGCCCTGGATGAACCGGTTGTAGGTCATCCCGTTGGCCCGGGCGGCGGCGTTGATCCGCTGGATCCAGAGCCGGCGGAAGTCGCCCTTGCGGGCCTTGCGGTCGCGGTAGCTGTAGACCAGCGAGTGGGTGACCTGCTCCTTGGCCTTGCGGTACAGGCGCGAGCGCTGGCCGCGGTAGCCGCTGGCGCGCTCGAGGGTGGTACGGCGCTTCTTGTGGGCGTTCACTGCCCGCTTGACGCGTGCCATGGGTGGTTCTCCTTGCGGTTTCGGTTCTGGTGTCGCTGTTGACGGGAGTCAGGTGGCGGGCGCTGAGCGCCTCGCCCTACCGACCCAGCAGCCTCTTCGCGGCCTTCACGTCGGCCTTGGCGACGTCGTCGTACCCGCTCTTCTGGCGGTGCTTCTTGCGGCTGCCCGTGGTCGGCGCCGACGCGAACGCAGCACCGGACTTCCGGCCCGTCTGCAACCGGCGCAGCTTGCCCGTGCCGGTCACCTTGAACCGCTTCTTGGCGCCGGAGTGCGTCTTGTTCTTCGGCATCGTTCCTCTTCCTTCTTTTCTACGTCGTGTGGTCGCGGCTCGCGCGGCCTACGTCGTGCTGGTGGCGGACCAGTTCGGCGACTGCTCCGTCAAACTCGGTGTGTCCTCGTTCTTCTCGATCGAGCCGTTCGCTGCGCTCACGCCTCGATCTCGGGATCCAAGTTCTCGCTCCGCCCGCGTTCCTTCTTCTGGGCCACCGCGTGCCCGGCGTTGTGCGCGATGCGCTCCTCGCGCTCCTCGGCCTGGTCGGCGGCGCGCGCGGCCATGCGCTCGGCCTTCGCGGCCTCCATCTCGACCTTGGCCTCGGCCTTCTTCTTGTGCGGTCCGAGCACCATGATCATGTTGCGGCCGTCCTGCTTGGGTGCGGACTCCACGAAGCCGAGCTCGGTCACGTCCTCGGCCAGCCGCTGGAGGAGCCGGAAGCCCAGCTCGGGGCGGTGCTGCTCGCGACCGCGGAACATGATCGTGATCTTGACCTTGTCGCCGGCCTTCAGGAACCGCACGACGTGACCCTTCTTGGTCTCGTAGTCGTGCTGGTCGATCTTCGGCCGGAGCTTCATCTCCTTGATGATCACGTTCGTCTGGTTCCGGCGGGCTTCACGGGCCTTCTGGGCGTTCTCGTACTTGAACTTCCCGTAGTCCATGAGCTTGCAGACCGGCGGACGTGCCATCGGGGCGACCTCGACCAGGTCGAGATCGGCCTCCTGAGCGAGCTTGAGGGCTTCGCCCGTGGGGACGATGCCGACGGTCTCGCCGTTGGGTCCGACGAGCCGGACCTCGGGTACCCGGATCCGGTCGTTGATGCGGAGCTCGGTGCTGATGTGTCCTCCATGTTGTCGGGAATGTGTCGTACTGCTGGGTGACCCTGGTCAAGGGGATCGCCCGGATACGACGAGAGCCCCCGCGCGACGCGCGGAGGCTCGTGGATCACACCGGGTAGGCCGACACCCGTGACCAGGTGTCGCGCACCTGCGGTGCGGACCGGACCCGACGACCTGGTGTAGCTACGGTCGCTGCGGGTGGGAGTGAGCCTCCACTTGTCGGATCGGGCACCTCCCCGCGAGGGGTGACACCCGATCGGTCGGTGACAAGGGTAACAACGGCCACGCGCGGGTGGCTATTCCTCGCTCGCCCAGGCCAGACCCTGCGCCGTACGCACCAACGTCCAGCCGCGCGCCAGCGCGTCGAGCACGTCGCCCTCGACGGCGTACGTCGTGGGGCCGGCGACGTCCAGGACGAGCGCGGCTGCGCCTTCCTGGATCGCCGACCGCGCGGCGACCGACGCGGACACCGGAACGGGACGAGCGTCCGCCCGCCAGGCGGCCAGGGTGTCGAGGCCGGTGAAGGCGAGCAACGCCTGGCGGCCGTCCTGTCCGGTGAGCAGGGCGGTGGCCATGTCGCTGGTCTTGTCGTGCGCGAGTCCGCGATCGTCGACCTCGACCTCGCCCAGGACGGCGACGACCGGCACGAGGACCCGCGCCGCCGGGAGTGCGAGGAGCACCTCGACCTCCAGCCCCGGGTCGACGGCGTACGCCGCCAGCGCGGACCGGAGAGCGGGATCGCCCGCGCCGTCGTCCCCGGCGAAGCCGGGGTCGGGGATCCGGCGGGACCCTTCGGCTCGACGGGGCATGCGGTCGATCGTGTCATGCTGGAGGTGTGAACGATGTGTCCTGGGGGGCGCTGGCACTGGCCCTGACGACGCTCGGCGGGATCTACACCTGGTGGGCGCTCCGTCATCGCGGCGTCGCGGCCGCGGTCAGAGCCGGCGGGATCACGCTGCTCCCGCTGGCGGCCTGGATGACCGGTCTGCTGGAGGTCGCCGGAGACATCGGCAACGCGCTCGGTCACTGGCTCACCCGCCTCGTCTTCAGCCCGTTCGTGTGGCTGGGCATGCTGCTGTTCTTCGTCGCGTTCGTGCTGATCGGCGGATCGAACTTCGTGAGCCGCCGGAAGGATCCCGAGCCGAAGGCCGCCGCGCGGCGGACGGACGCGCCCAAGGCCGTCCGGAAGACCTCGCAGCCCGACCCGCTCATCGACGACGAGATGGCCGAGATCCAGGCGATCCTGAAGAAGCGCGGCATCTCCTGATGAGTGGGGTCTCCACGGGCGACTCCGACGTCGCCCGGCACCGTCTGTGGGCGCGCCTGTCCGCCGCCGTGGCCGCACTCGATCCGCCTCCCACGACTCCCCTCATGGTGGTCGACCTCGACGCCTTCGACGCGAACGCCGCCGACCTCGTCCGGCGAGCCGCCGGCAAGCCGATCAGGCTGGCCTCGAAGTCGGTGCGTGTGCCCGCGTTGGTCGAGCGGGCCCTGGCGACACCCGGCTTCCAGGGCGTCCTCGGCTACAACCTGCGGGAGGCCCTCTGGCTGGACCAGCAGGGCATCAGCGACGACGTGGTCATCGCCTATCCCACCGTCGACCGGGCCGCGCTCGCGGACCTGGTGGCGTCACCGTCCGCCGCGGCGCACATCACGCTGATGGTCGACGACGTCGCCCAGCTCGACGTCGTCGACTCGGTCCGGTCCTCGCACGCCGTTCGCGTCCGGGTGGCGCTCGACATCGACGCCGGACTCCGGCTCGGCGGGCAGCACGTCGGGCCCAAGCGCTCCCCGGTCCACGACGTCGAGGACGTCGTCCGGCTGGCCCGCCACATCACCGAACGGGCCGGGTTCGCACTCGTCGGCGTGATGACGTACGAGGGCCAGGTCGCCGGCGTACCGGACGACGTGCCGACGCAGCGTGCCCGGTCGCTCGTCGTACGCCGGCTCAAGGCCGCGTCGATGTCGCAGCTCGCCGAGCGGCGCCTGGTGATCGCCGAGCGGCTCGCCGCGCTGGTGGAGCTGGAGTTCTGGAACGCCGGTGGGTCGGGCTCGGTGCAGGCCACCGCCGCGGACGCGGCGGTCACCGAGATCGCCGCCGGGTCCGGGCTGCTGGTGCCGGGCTTGTTCGACCACTACCAGTCGTTCACGCCCCGGCCGGCAGCGTTCTTCGGGCTACCGGTGACGCGCAAGCCGTCCGACGCGATGGCGACGGTGCACGGCGGCGGCTTCATCGCGTCGGGTGCCTCCGGCGCCGACCGATCCCCCGTCCCGTGGGCGCCGCCGGGCCTGCACCTGACCTCGCTCGAGGGCGCCGGTGAGGTGCAGACGCCGCTCACCGGCCATCCGGCCGCGCTCCTGCGCATCGGTGACCTGGTGTGGTTCCGGCACGCGAAGTCCGGCGAGCTCTTCGAGCACACGAACGCCGTGCGGCTGCTCTCCGGCGAGGGCTTCGTGGACGAGGTCCCGACGTACCGGGGCTGCGGTCAGGCGTGGTGACCAACGCCGAACAGGTCCTGACACTGGCCCGATCGCGCGAACCCACTCTGGCGGGCGGCCGGTTGATCAGCATCGACGGGCCGGCCGGCTCGGGCAAGACGACGCTGGCAGCCGAGCTCTCGGAGCTGTCCGGAGCGCCGGTGCTGCACACGGACGACATGTTCGAGGGCTGGGGCGGACTCCCCCGGATCGCCGACCAGCTCGACACCCTGCTCTCCCCTCTGGCCGTCGGCCGGTCGGGTACCTACCGGCGCTGGGACTGGCCCGGCAACGCGTGGGCCGAGACGGTGCTCGTGCCACCGGCACCGCTGCTGGTGCTGGAAGGTGTCGGCTCGGGAGCTGCGGCGTACGAGGACCTCGTCACCGTGCTGGCCTGGGTCGAGGTGCCCTACGACCTCCGGATGGCACGCGGCCTCGAGCGCGGCGGGATCGGCGTCGCCGAGAACTGGCGCCAGTGGGCCGCCGACGAGCAGGCGCTGTTCGACCGCGAGGGCACGCGTGAGCGGGCCGACGTGGTGATCGACGGACGGGTCGGTTCCCTGCACGAGTGACCCGGCGACGGCTCAGCAGACGTCGACCTGCGCCACGGATCCGCCGGTCTTCTCGTCGTCGGTCCCGAGCAGGTCCGTGGACGAGACGCAGGTGAGCCCCTCGATCTTGTGACCGGGGAACCGGCCGAGCTCGGTCGGGGTGTGCACCGACAGCGTGGCCTTCGTGCTCGTCTGACCCAGCGTGCCCACGTCGTACGCCGCCGAGTCGAACGGTCCGCTCGAGCCGTGCGAAGGTCGATCCATGGACCCGCGGATCTCCTTCGTCACCCTTGCCTCCCGCGATCTCGACGCCACGCGCCGCTTCTACGTCGACGGGCTCGGCTGGACGCCCGAGCTCGACGTCCCCGGTGAGGTGGTGATGATCCGGGCGGGTGAGGCCCTGATCCTGTCGCTCTGGGACGAGGCGCACTTCGAGGCCGAGGTCGGGCGGATCGGCCGGGGCGACGGCGTCCCCGCGTTCACGCTCGCGCACAACGTCGCGAGCCCCGAAGAGGTCGACGCCGTGCTGGACGACGCGCGAGGTGCCGGGGCCGAGGTGGGCGAGGCGGTGCAGCGCGAGTGGGGTGGCTACACCGGCTACTTCGCCGATCCCGACGGCTTCCGCTGGGAGATCGCCTACAACCCCGATGCGATCGGCCGGCTCGTCCTGCCGTGACGAGCGGTGGTTTCGAGACAGGCGCCAGGGCGCCTTCCTCCACCACCGGCACACCCTGAGCGAGGGCGCCGGGCTAGTGTCCGGCGCATGACGGCACCGTCGGGAGACCAGTTCGAGTTCGCGGCGGGTGGCTATCGCGCCGTCGTCACCGAGGCCGGCGCGACGCTCCGGGTCCTGGAGCACGACGGGCGGCCGCTGATCCACGGGTTCGCCGAGGACGAGATGTCGTCCGCCGGCCGGGGACAGCTGTTGATGCCGTGGCCCAACCGCATCCGGGACGGCGCGTACACCTTCGACGGACGCGACCTCCAGCTCGGGCTGACCGAGCCCGCCCGGCACAACGCCACGCACGGGCTGGCGCGGTGGGAGGCGTGGTCGCCGGAGGAGCACGCCTCGTCGTCGGCGTCGCTCAGCTATCGCCTGATGGCGCAGAGCGGCTACCCGTGGACCGTCGACCTGCACGTGCTCTACGACCTCTCCGCGGACGGGCTGACGGTCACCCAGACCGCGACCAACCTCAGCGACCGCCCGGCGCCGTACGCCTGCGGTGCCCACCCGTACCTCGCCGCCGGCCCGGCCCCCGTCGACGGCTGGGAGCTCACCGTGCCGGCCTCCCTGCGGCTGATCGCCGACGACCGCCAGATCCCGGTCGGCGAGGAGGACGTCACCGGGACGGCCTACGACTTCCGCGCGGCACGGCCACTGCACGACACGGTCCTCGACCACGCGTTCGGCGACCTGGCTCGCGACGACGCGGGTCTCGCCACCGTCGAGGTGCGCGACCCGGCGACCGGGCGGGGTGTCGCGCTCTGGGTCGACGAACGTCATCCGTGGGTGATGGTGTTCAGCGCCGACGCGGGCTGGGACCCGCCGCGCCAGGCGCTGGCGGTGGAGCCGATGACCGCACCGCCGGACGCGTTCCGGAGCGGTCGAGACCTGGCCAGGCTGGCTCCGGCCGGCGAGCCCGGGGACGAGCTGTCAGTCAGCTGGGGGATCCGGGCGCTCGAGTGAGTCGGCCGCCGTGCGTGCGACGAGCGTACGGAGCTCACGGACGGCCTTCCGCGCACGGTCGCCGTCGGACGACTGGATGCCGAAAGTCGGGCGGCTGGTGCCGTCGGCCAGGTCGAGGGTGGGGAACGGGGCGCCCTGCGGCATGTGCACCGCCAGCACCTCCGGCCACTCGTAGTGATGGGTGCGGTAGCCGTTGACGACCTCGAGCCCCGCTCGACGTGGCGGTCACCCGGCAGCGGTAGAGACCCCAGGCGACGGCCAGCGCCATCAGTACGAACAGCAGGACGGTCACCTGCTGGTAGACCGTCACCTTGGCCCGTACGTCGGCGCCGACCGCGACCCAACCGGCCACGCACACGACCGCCAGCAGACCGCCGAAGAACACCACGGCCAGTCGGACGCCGAGCGGGCGCCAGGTGCGCGGCAGCAGCGGCCCTGACGGCTCAGAGACGGCAGGCATGGATGTCGGTGACCAGGATCGCCCGAGCCCCGACCTCCCAGAGCTCGTCCATGATCCGCTGAGCGGTCGCACGCGGCACCATCGCGCGGACGGCGAACCAGCCCTCGCGATGGAGCGGCGACACCGTCGGGCTCTCGATGCCCGGGGTCAGAGCGACTGCATCGGACACGTGCTCGGACGGGACGTCGTAGTCCATCATCACGAAGCTCCGCGCCACCAGAACGCCCTCGAGACGACGGCGGAAGACCTCGAGTCCCGCGGGCGCCGCGCCACCGCGCGTGACCAGCACCGCCTCGGACTCCAGGAGCGGCTCACCGAAGGTCTCCAGGCCGGCCTTCCCGAGGGTGCTCCCGGTCTCCACGACGTCGGCGATCGCATCGGCGACGCCGAGCTGCACGCTGGACTCGACCGCGCCGTCGAGCCGGTTCACCGTGGCCTCGATGCCACGCTCGGTGAGGTACTGCCTGACCAGGCCCTCGTACGACGTGGCGATGCGGCTGCCCTGGAGCTGCGCGAGGTCGGCGTACCGCCCGGTGGGTCCGGCGAACCGGAAGGTGCTGCGCCCGAACCCGAGCCCCATCACCTCCTCGGCCTTGGCTCCCGAGTCGAGCAGGAGGTCGCGGCCGGTGATGCCGACGTCGAG
Organism: uncultured Actinomycetota bacterium; assembly: GCA_963812055.1. Lineage (GTDB taxonomy): Bacteria > Actinomycetota > Actinomycetes > Propionibacteriales > Nocardioidaceae > Nocardioides. Next base: position 206,201 of record CAWEUA010000006.1, on the reverse strand, counting down.
CGTGCCCTCGCCGACGTACAACGCGATGTCGCGCGGTCGGAGGTAGAAGAACTCCGCGCCGTTGTCGGCGTCGACCAGCGTCAGCTCCTTGGAGTCCTGCCGCTGCCGGTAGCCGGACTCACGCAGCATGTCGGTCGCGGCCTGGGCCAGGGAGCCCTTGTTCGGAACCGCGATCCGGAGCAGGTCGTTCGTGCTCATCAGGTCCTCACAGGTGGGCGTAGACGTCGTCGAGGGTGAGTCCGGTCGCGAGCATCAGCACCTGGGCGTGGTACAGCAGCTGGCTGATCTCCTCGGCCGCGCGGTCGGCGGTCTCGTGCTCGGCGGCCATCCACGACTCCGCGGCCTCCTCCACCAGCTTCTTGCCGATCGCATGGACACCGGCGTCGAGCTGCGCCACGGTCCCCGAGCCGTCGGGGCGGCGCTCGGCCTTGTCGGCCAGCTCGGCCCACAGCTGCTCGAACGTCTTCACGGAAGCAGGGTAGTTCTCGGTTGCCCGTGCCCGCCCACCACGTCCAGGGTGACCACATGACCGACGCCCACCCGAAGCAGGGACCGTTCCAGCGGATCGCCTGGCCCGTCCTCACGCCACGGCTGCTGCTGCGCCCGGCCACCCCCGACGACTTCCCCCGCCTCTACGAGCTCCGGGCGATGCCCGAGGTCACCCGATGGCTCACCGGGCAGCCGGCCTCGCTGACGGAGTATGTCGAGCGGTACGGCACACCGGAGCGGCTCGGCACCACGCTGGTGGTCGAGTCCGCGGACACCATCGTCGGCGACCTCTTCGTCTCGGTCGAGACTCCCGTATGCCCAGGTGGAGGTGCGTGACCGCGCCGAGGACACGATGGCGGCCATCGGCTGGCTGGTCGACCCGGCGTACGCCGGACAGGGGATCGCGACCGAGGCTGCCGCGGCGCTGCTGGGGATCTGCTTCGACGGGTTCGGCGTACGACGGGTGGTCGCCGGGGCGTTCGCGGACAATGCCGCCTCACTGCGGGTGATGGACAAGCTCGGGATGCGCATCGAGGCCCGCGAGGTGCGCGGCTCGCTCCACCGCGATCTGGGCTGGGTCGACAAGGTCGAGGCGGCGATCCTGGTCGAGGAGTGGCAGGCGAATCCCGTTTGACCGGCCGTGGCACGGTCGAGAGGGTGGCCGACGTGACCTCCGACCCCGGCCCGTGGCCCCGGCGTACCGAACGCCTCATCCTCCGCCCCGCCGAGACGGCCGACCTGCCGGCCGTCTTCGCCATCCGCTCGCGCGCCGAGGTGGCGGAGTGGATGCCGAACCAGCCGACGACGTACGAAGACTGGCTGATACGGCTCGGCCCGACCGGGGTCGAGCGGATGGTGGTGATCGAGCGGGAGGGAGCCGTGATCGGCGACCTGTACCTCCACGTCGAGGACGGATGGGCCCAGGCGGAGGTGAAGGAGGCCGCCCATCGGTCCCAGGCCGAGATCGGCTGGTGCCTGTCCCCGGACCATCAGGGGAAGGGCTACGTCACCGAGGCGACCACCGAGCTGGTGCGGATCTGCTTCGAGGATCTCGGCGTACGCCGGTTGGTGGCGAACGCGTTCGCCGACAACGCGCCGTCCCTGCGGGTGATGGAGCGGCTCGGGATGGTCTGCGAGGGGCGCTTCCGGGGCGAGTCCCTCCACCGCGACCACGGGTGGATCGACGGCATCACCTACGCGTTACTGCGCGACGACTGGTCGGCGTAGTCCCCTGACGTTCCCGTCCCCGGATGGGCGTCCGGTGGGAACGGGAACGTCAGGGACCCCCGACTCGGTTGACTCACGGCATGCCGGGCTGCACGCCGGAGTGCCAGGGGCGCTCGATGCTGTACACCGGGTACGTCGTGCTGGTCGTGCGTGGCGGGAGACGTCGGACCCGTTGTTGTGCTGCGCCATGCGCCACACCGGTGAAGGCGACGGCGGCGACGAAGGCGGCGATGGCGGCGCTCAGCGGGATCGGGCTTCGGGCTGATCTGTTGCAGTGCTCATGAGGCTTCCTCCGGGTTCGTGAGCCGGACGTCTCCGGCCTTGATGTCGTCCACGCTCCGGCTAAGACCCCCTCGGGCACATCGGGAGAACTCCCGATCCTCGCGCGGCCGACGCCTAGGCTGCGCGGCCGCTGCGGCCCGGCCGACGGTGGAACTACCTAGAGCGCTGGCGGGGGTCCCGGTCAGCCGAGCAGGTCCCGCGCGAGCGCGGCGGCCGCGCCGCGGTTCTCGACCTCGAGCTTGGCCAGGACGTTGGACACGTGCACGCTCACGGTCTTCTCGCTGATCACCAGCGCACCCGCGATCGCCTTGTTCGTCGCCCCGGTCGCCAGCTGCCCGAGCACCTCACGCTCCCGCGGCGTCAACCGGCTCAGCGGCCCCTCGGTCGCTGCCTTCTCCGGGAGCGGGACCCGCGACCGCGTCGCCAGCCGGACGGCTCGCCGCTCCAACCCGTGCGCGCCCATCTCGTGAGCGGCGGTCCAGCAGTCCACCAGCAGCTCCCGGCCCTCGTCCCGACCACCGTGGACCAGCAGCTCCTGAGCCAGGTCCAGCCGCGGCTCGAGGGCGTAGAACGCCCCGAACGGTGCGGCCAGGTCGGCAGCCACCCGGAACTCGTCGACCGCCGACTCCCCCGCGACCCGGGCGGCGTACGCCTCCGCCAGCGCGAGCTGGACTCCGGACGTGCTGCCGCGCCACTCATCGGTGAGGTGGGCCATCGCCCGTTCCACCTGACGTGCCGCCTGGATGCGAAGCAGAGCGAGCTCGGCGTCCGCTGCCGGTTCTGCGGTAGCCAGCGCCTGGAAGCCGATTCGCGCAGCGGAGGCCGCGACCAACGGCGAGTCGCACCCGTCCAGGAGACCGACGTACGAGCGAGCAACCTCGAGGCACCTCGGGTGGTCGTCGTTCAGGGCGGCGATCTGGAGCTCTCTGAGGACCTCGCCCTCGGTGGGGTGACGACTACCCCCTGCCGCAACTTCCGCAGTCCTCGGCATCACGGCGATCGCCGATTCGACGTCACCCTGAGCCAGGGACAGCTCCCCACGAAGGGCTCGCCACTCCCCCTCGCCCAGGCCGAGAGCGTGGATCTCCGTCAACAGCGTCTCCGCTTCATCGAAGCGGCCTTGCCAGGTGAGGCCGGTCACGATCGGGTCCCCGAGGCGCGCAGCAGATGAGACGAGCCCGACGCTGAGGGCCTCGTCGTGGGCCGCCTGAGCGAAGGCCATTCCCCGGGCGACCTGACCGGAGTCCATCAGTGTCAGCGCCAGCCAGACGGCGCGATCGTAGGCAACGCCGGACATGCCCGCACCCCGCGCCAGCGAGATGAGCTCCTCGCCACCCGCACATGCCTCTTCCAGGCGGCCCAGGTACGCCAGGGCGATGTTTCTGCCGCTCAAGGCCCAGATCAGGGGTTCGAGACAGCCCGCGGCTTCGGCAACCTCGATGGCGTGATGGGCGGCGTCGAGGGCCGCTGCGGGGCGGTCGTTCCGGTTGTGCAGCTGGGTCCGAGCGACCAGAGCGGTGGCCCTCTCCTCCGTCGGCGCCTCGCCGGCGTACTCGACGGCGAGTCGGATCGCCTCCTCTGCGCCCAGAGGGTCCGGCACGAAGAACACGCAGAACGCCAACGAGGAGTACGCCTGGCTTGCCACGAGCCGATCCGTGGTCGGCTCCAGCATGTCGACCGCTCGTCGGGTGTGCCGGTACCACCCGTCGAGGTCCTGCTGCATCATCGCTGCCTGGCCCAGCAGCACCGTGAGCTCGATCCGCGTTCGGCCGGTCACCGCCTCGGCGTCGGGCACTCGCTCCCACAGGGACAGGGCGCGCTGGAAGTGACTGACCTGCTCGGCTGCGTTCAGCTTCTTGGCAGCCGTGCCGGCGCGAACGGATGCCTCCAGGGCACGAGGCAGGTCGTGCGCGGCCGACCAGTGGTAGGCCAGGCGGCTCAGGAGTGACAGGCCGGGGTCGGCGTCCGCGTCGGCCCTGGCGTGCAGGATGGCGGCGAGCTCGGCGTGGAGCCTCGTGCGCTCGTCCGGCAGCAGGTCGTCGTACACGGCCTCGCGCAGCAGCCCGTGCCGGAACTCCAGGGAGTCGCCCCGGCTCGCGCAGCACGTTGGCCTCCAGCAGATCGCGGAGAAACTCGTCCAGTCGCGACAGGTCGACGCCCGAGAGCTCGGTGAGCGTGTCGGTGTCCACCCGCGTGCCGTCCACGGATGCGGTCCGCACGAGCTCGCGCGGTCCTTCGGCCAACGCGTCCACCCGGGCGAGGAACAGGTCGGACAGGTGGTCCAGGATCGCTCCCGGCCCTGCGGCGGCGATCTCCTCGGCGTACAGCGGGTTGCCCTCCGACCGCTCGAGCACGGACCGGACCAGCGCCGGATCCGGCTGCGCCCCCGACACCGCAGCCACGATGCCGGCGATGCTGTCGCGGTCGAGCGGACCCAGCTCGACGCGCCACCCTCCTGGCACTCGTCCGAGCTCGGCGAGTGCCTTGCGGGCCGGATGCCGGCGGTGCAGGTCGTCGCTGCGGACGGTCAGGACGAACAGCAGCCGACCGCGCGCGGTGCGCGAGAGCGCCACCGCGAAGTCCCGGGTCGAGGCGTCGGCCCAGTGCAGGTCCTCGAGCACGAGCAGCACCGGTCCCGACGTCGCCGCCTCGAGCACGGTCAGCCGCAGGTCCTCGAGGAGGTTGGACCGCTCGACACTGCTCGGAGCTGCTGGGTCGAGGACGGTGCGCATCCGCCGAGCGACCGGCCGGGAACCGGTGTCGTCGACGGCGTCGACCAGAATGCGGACCGCCTCGACCACCGGCGCGAACGAGATGTCAGCCCCGATGTCGAGGCAGTGGCCGGTGGCGACGGTGAACCCGAGCCCCTCCGCCCTGCGAGCGACGTCCGCCACGAGCGTGGTCTTGCCGGCACCCGCATCGCCGGCCACCAGGACCACCTGATGGTCGCCCTTCGACGCCGCCGACAAAGCGTCGTCCAGCTCGGCCTGCTCCCGCGCGCGGCCGAGCAGGCCAGCCGCTCCGCCGTGTCCGGGCATCGGCGCCACATCCTCGGATGGATGAGTCGTGGTCCCGAGACAGCCATCGTAGAAGGTTCCACCGCTCAGGAGACCCGGTACATCGGGAGCCTCCCGAACCTCCTGATCCGGTCAGCCGAGCAGGTCCCGGGCGAGCGCGGCAGCCGCGCCGCGGTTCTCCACCTCGAGCTTGGCCAGGACGTTGGAGACGTGCACGCTCACCGTCTTCTCGCTGATCACCAGCGCGCCCGCGATCGCCTTGTTCGTCGCCCCGGTCGCCAGCTGCTCCAGCACCTCGCGCTCCCGCGGCGTCAGCCGGCTCAACGGCCCCTCGGTCGCTGCCTTCTCCGGCAGCGGCACCCGGGTCCGCGTCGCCAGCCGGACGGCTCGCCGCTCCAAGCCGTGCGCGCCCATCTCGTGAGCGGCGGTCCAGCAGTCCACCAGCAGCTCCCGGCCCTCGTCCCGACCACCGTGGACCAGCAGCTCCTGAGCCAGGTCCAGCCGCGGCTCGAGGGCGAAGAACGCCCCGAACGGTGCGGCCAGGTCGGCAGCCACCCGGAACTCATCGACCGCCGACTCCCCCGCGACCCGGGCGGCGTACGCCTCCGCCAACGCGAGCTGGACACCGTGGTACGTCGCGCGCCACTCGTCGGTCAGACCTTCACGTCCCTGCCGCAGAAGACCTTCGGCCTGGGCACGCAGCTCGGGTGCGGACGCGTCGGACGGGACCCGGCACAGGATCTCGAACCCCACGCGGCTCGCACACCCGGCCTCGGGTGAGGAGTCGCTCGCTGCCACACGAGCGCATGTAGACACGCGCCATCTCCAGACCCAAGCTCTCGTCCTCGCGCATCAGGGCCACGTGGAACTGCCGCAGGGAGTCGTCCGCATCTGGCGGGGGCCCGGTCGCCGACGGGTCCATCGCGTCGGCCGGGATCACCTCGGCGACGCTGTCGACGTCACCACGGGCCAGGGCCAACGAGGTTCGCAGCTGCCACCAGGGATCCTCCGTCAGTCGATCCGCCATCCCGAGATCGTCCAGCTGACCCAACGCGGCCTCTGCCCCGTCGAGCTCGCCCCGCCAGATGAGCACGGTCGCGAGCGCCTCGCCACAGAGAGCCCCCGCCACGGCCAGTCCTGTCGTCAGGCCCTCCTGGAGGCCCGCCCGGGCCACGTCAGCGGCGCGATCGACGTCCCCGGAGTCCCTCAATCGGTAGGCGAGTAGGCGGACCGTGTCCAGTGCCGACCCGGGAAGACCTGCGCTCCGGGCGATCTCCACCGCCTGTTCCGCCATCTCGCACGCCTCTCGCGGATGACCCAGTTGCAGCAGCGCGTCGCCCTTGAACATCAGGTCCAGCAGATGCGCGTCGACGGCGGCCACGGCCCGTGACGCCTCGATGGCGCGATCGGCGGCCTCGATCGTTGCGGCGTAGCGACCGTTGATGCTGTTCAGAAGTGCCTGCGCCCCGAGGGCGTACGCCCGCTCGACGGTCAACCGGTCACCGGCGAGCTCGAGAGCGCGCCGGACCGACTCGGGAGCTGTGGCGGTGTCGTCGACGTTCATCGCCGAGAAGGCGAACGCCCCGTGAGCGTCGAGACGCCACCAGGGGATCGGTGTCCGGCGTGAGCATGTCCACCGCCCGGCGGTTGAGCGCATGCCAACGCTCGCCGTCACCCTGGTCGAGGAAGGCCCGTGACAGCGAGAGCACGAGCTCGATCTTGGTGCGACCGACCAAGTGCTTCCGCGTCCGGTACCCGATCCCACATCGCGACAACGCGCTCGAACTGGGTGACGCCTCGGCGGTGCCGAGCTTCAATGCGCGTCGTCCCGGCCCGCTCCGACGCGACCAGGCAATGCGGAACGTCGTGCGCGGCGGACCAGTGGAACGCCAGCCGGCTGAGCATGGACAGGCTGGGTTCGGGAGCCGCATCGACGCGCTCCTGCAGGATCTCCGCGAGCTGGGCGTGCAGCGCGGTGCGCTGGTCCGGCAGCAGGTCGTCGTACACCGCCTCGCGTACCAGTCCGTGGCGGAACTGCAGCGACTCGCCCACGTTCCGGAGCACGTTCGCGTCGAGCAGGGACCGGAGATCCCTGCTCAGCTCGATGGCGTCGAGGCCCACGAGCTCGGCGAGCAGGTCCGCGTCGACCTGGCTCCCGTCCACCGAGGCCGCCCGGGCCAGCTCACGCGGACCGTCGCTCAGCGCGTCGATCCGCGCCAGGAAGAGGTCCGACAGCTCACCGGGTATCTCCCCCGCACCCACGGCGGCGAGCTCCTCGGCGTACAGCGGGTTGCCCTCCGACCGCTCGAGCGTCCTGCGCACCACGGCCGCATCGGCGGGGGCCCCGGTGATCCCGGCCACGATGCCCTCGATGCCCTCCCGATCCAGGGGACCGAGCTCCACCCGCCGCCCACCGGGGGCCCGGCCGATCTCGGCGAGCGTCTTCCGGGCCGGGTGCCGACGGTGCAGGTCGTCGCTGCGCACGGTGAGGACCAGGAGCAACCGTCCGCGCGCGGTCCGCGAGAGCGCCACCGCGAAGTCCCGGGTGGAGGCGTCCGCCCAGTGCAGGTCCTCGAGCACCAGCAGGACCGGCCCGGAAGCAGCGGCCTCGAGCACCGTGAGTCGCAGCTCTCCGAGGAGGTTCGTCTGCTCCTGGCTCCGAGCAGCCACGGGGTCGAGGACTTCGCGCACGCGCCGAGCCAGCGGGCGGGACTCGATCTCCACCACACCGTCCACCAAGGCGCGGACCGCCTCCACCACCGGCGCGAACGAGATGTCAGCCTCGATGTCGAGGCACTGGCCGGTGACGACCACGAACCCGAGACTCTCCGCCTCACGTGCGAGGTCGGCGACCAGCGTGGTCTTGCCGACACCCGCATCGCCGGCCACCACGACCACCTGCTGCTCGCCCCTCGACGCAGCCGACAATGCGTCGTAGAGCTCGGCCTGCTCCCGCGCTCGGCCGAGCAGGCCAGCCGCTCCGCCGTGTCGGGGCATCGGCGCCACATCCTCGGATGGATGAGTCGTGGTCCCGAGGCCAGCCATCGTAAGTCGTCCCGCCGACTCAGGGGAGCCCGATCATCGTCCTGCCACCGGACGGCGGCGCCTGCAACCTGCCGGCATGCTTGCGGAAGTTGTCGACATTGGTCACGTGCTGGGCCGGCGTCCGTGAGTCGTCGTGGGTCACCACGACCGTGCCCAACGCCAGCACCGCCAAGGCCGCCGCGGCGGCGGTCATCATCGAGAGTGGGTGATGGGTCATCGAGCTGCGATGCTCATGGGGGCTCCTCCGGTGGTGGACCGGAAACACCGGCCCTGGGAGCACCCACTCTCGGGCTAAGGAGACCCGGCGGCATCGGGAAGATTCCCGAACCTCGCGAGAGCCCCGGTCAGCCGAGCAGGTCCCGGCACGCGCGGCCGCCGCGCCTCGGTTCTCCACCTCGAGCTTGGCCAGCACGTTGGAGACGTGCACGCTCACCGTCTTCTCGCTGATCACCAGCGCACCAGCGATGGTCTTGTTCGTCGCTCCGGTCGCCAGCTGGTCGAGCACCTCACGCTCCCGCGGCGTCAACCGGCTCAGCGGCCCCTCGGTCGCTGCCTTCTCCGGGAGCGGGACCCGGGTCCGCGTCGCCAGCCGGACGGCTCGCCGCTCCAAGCCGTGCGCGCCCATCTCGTGAGCGGCCGTCCAGCAGTCCACCAGCAGCTCCCGACCCTCGTCCCGACCACCGTGGACCAGCAGCTCCTGAGCCAGGTCCAGCCGCGGCTCGAGGGCGTAGAACGCCCCGAACGGTGCAGCCAGGTCGGCAGCCACCCGGAACTCATCGACCGCCGACTCCCCCGCAACCCGGGCGGCGTACGCCTCCGCCAGCGCGAGCTCCACGCCGTAGACGCTGTTTCGCCACTCGTCGGTCAGGCCGCGCTGTCCGCGGTGCAGGAGTCGGACGGCCTGGTCACGGACCGCCACGGTCGATGCCGCGCGGGCCGACCCCACCAAGCTCACTGCCTGGAAGCCGATTCGCGCACCGCACGCGGCGAGTACGGGAGAGTCGCGCGTCCTGCACGAGGGCGAGGTAGGCACCCGCCGTCTGGAGGAATCTCGGTTCGTCCCCTCGGAGCACGGCGATGCGGAAGATCCGCAAGGCGTCGTCCTCGTCGAGGGGCGGACTGGCCGAGGCCAGGTCCCGCGCGGTCGTCGGTAGTGCGCGCTCCGCCGCCTCGACGTCACCGCGGGCCAGGAACGCGTCGGCCCGCTCATCCCACCAGGGGTCGTCGGTGAGTTCGAGATCACCGAGCTCGCGGAGCATCAGCTCTGCCTCATCGAGGCGGCCGTCCCACAGGAGAGCCCGGACCAGGGCTTCCCCGCAGAAGGAGGCCGAGATGGTGAGGCCCGCCGCGAGGGCCTCCTCGCGCCCGGCCTGAGCGATGGCCGTCGCTCTCTCGACCTGCCCCGCGGTCAGCAAACGGTGTGCCAGCTGCCAGACGGTGTCCAGCGCCAAGGGAAGCATCCCGGACGTGCGCGCCACCTCGACAGCGTGCTCGATCGCCGCACCGGACTCTCGCATGCGGCCCAGATGCATCAAAGCCTCGGCCTTGAACATCAGGTCCAGGAGCAAGGCATCCAGAGCACCCGCAGCGCGTGCGGCGTCAATCGCCCGATCCGACGCGTCCAACCCCTCGGTGTAGCGGTGGTTCGCGTTGTGCAGCAGGGCCTGCGCTCCGAGGGCGTACGCCCGCTCCTCGGTCGGAACATCGCCGGCGTACTCGACCGCGAGTCGAACCGCCTCGGGCGCCCGGTCGGCATCGGTGATGCTCAAGGAGGAGAAGGCCAGAGAGGCGTAGGCCCTGCAGGCCACCAGCGGTGCTGTGTCGGGCTCGAGCATGTCGACCGCGCGCTGGTTCAGGACATGCCAACGCTCTCCGTCACCCTGGTCGAGTGCGGCCCGCGCCAGCGAGATGACCACCTCGATCTTGGTCCTGCCGACCAACGCTTCGGAATCAGGAACGCGGTCCCACAACGAGATCGCTCGCTCGAGGTGGTCCACTGACTCCGCCGCACCGAGCCTCCAGGCGGCCATGCCGGCCCGCTCCGAGGCCACCAACGCCCGAGCCGTGTCGTGAGCCGCCCACGAGTGGAACGCGAGCCTGCTCAGGACGGACAGGCGCGGCTCGGAGGCTGCGTCCACACGCGCGTGGAGGATGGCCGCGAGGTTCGTGTGGAGCCTGGTGCGCTCGTCGGGAAGCAGGTCGTCGTACACCGCTTCGCGGATCAACCCGTGCCGGAAGTGCAGCGAGTCCCCGACGGTTCGCATCACGTTCGCGTCCAAGAGCTCCCGAAGGCGCGCGTTCAGGAGCTCGCGGTCCAGGTTCGCCAGCTCCGCGAGCGTGTCGATGTCGACCCGCGTGCCGTCCACGGAGGCGATCCGCGCCAGCTCGCTCGAACCGTCGGAAAGAGCATCGACCCGAGCCAGGAACAGGTCGGACAGCTGGTCGGGCACGGCCCCGGGTCCTGCGGAGGCGACCTCCTCGGCGTACAGCGGGTTGCCCTCCGATCGGTCCATGACAGACCAGACAAGAGTCGGATCGGCATCTCCGGTGATCGACGCCACCATCGCGGCGATGCTGTCGCGGCCCAACGGGCCGAGCTCGACCCGTCGGCCACCCGGGACGCGGCCGATCTCGGCCAGCGCCTTGCGCGCCGGGTGCCGTCGATGGAGGTCATCGGTCCGGACGGTGAGCGCGAAGAGCAGCTGGCCACGCGCTGTCCGGGCCAGGGCTGTCGCCAGATCACGGGTCGACTCGTCGGCCCAGTGCACGTCCTCCAGCACCAGCAGCACCGGACCATTCGAGGCGGCCTCCAGCACGGTCAGCCGCAGGTCGTCGAGCAGGTTCACGTGCTCCGCGCTCCTGGGCGTCGCGGGGTCCAGAAGCCTGTGCATCCGGCGAGCGAGTGGACGTGACTCCAGGTCCTCGACCCCGACCACGAGTGTGCTGACCGCCTCGACGATGGCTGCGAACGAGATGTCGGCCTCGATGTCGAGACCGTGCCCGGTGGCGACGGTGAAGCCGAGGTCTCCCGCTCGGTGCGCGAGGTCGGCGACGATCGTGGTCTTGCCGACGCCGGCGTCCCCGGCGACGACGACGACCTGCGGCTCCCCCTCGAGCGCGAGCGACAGGGCGTCGTACAGCTCCGCCTGCTCCTTCTCGCGGCCGAGCAGCGCCGCCGTTGCGCTCCGTCCGGGCATCCGGGCCACCGCCTCGTGGTGGTGTGTCAGGTCCCGAGCTACCCCTCATCGTAAGAGCCGTCGACCCTGCGCGCCTTCCTGATTTCCTGGGACTCTCCGTCAGGAGTCGCGGTCGTCGCGGATCTCGCGGAGGGTCAGCGCGGTGTGCAGCGCGGCTGCCGCCGCGTCGTACCCCTTGTCCTCGGTGGACCCCTCGAGACCGGCGCGGGCGAGCGCCTGCTCGTCGTCGTCGCAGGTGAGGACGCCGAAGCCGACCGGCGTGCCGGTGTCCAGCGCGACCCGGGTGAGCCCGTCGGTGGCCGCGGAGCAGACGTACTCGAAGTGCGGCGTCCCCCCACGGACGACGACGCCGAGCGCGACGACCGCGTCGTGCGTGCGGGCGAGCTCGGCGGCGACGACGGGCAGCTCGAAGGTGCCCGGCACGCGGACCTCGGTCACGTCCGTCACCGAGTACGCCGTCAGAGCGCGCCGGGTGCCGTCGAGCAGGCCGTCCATGACCTGGGTGTGCCACCGCGCCGCGACGACCCCGACCGAGAGGTGGCTGCAGTCCACCGGCTCGTCGGCGGGTGCGCCCGCACCGCTCATCGAGCCACGCCGTGGTCGCTCGAGGATCGGGGTGTGGCGCCGTCGCCCGGCAGGTCCGGGAGCTGGTGACCCATCCGGTCGCGCTTGGTGCGCAGGTAGCGCAGGTTGTGCGGGTTCGGCCGTGGCGTCAGCGGGACCTGGGCGTCGACCGTGATCCCGAAGTCGGCCAGCGCCGCGGACTTGTCGGGGTTGTTGGTCAGCAGCCGCACGGCGGTGACGCCGAGGTCGCGCAGCACCTGGGAGGCGGCGCCGTAGTGGCGGGAGTCGGCGGGCAGCCCGAGGTCGAGGTTGGCGTCGACGGTGTCGCGTCCGGAGTCCTGGAGCGCGTAGGCCTCGAGCTTCGCGACCAGCCCGATCCCCCGGCCCTCGTGCCCGCGCAGGTACACCACGACCCCGCGCCCGGACGCCGCCACGCGCTCGAGCGCCTCGTCCAGCTGCGGCCCGCAGTCGCAACGCTGAGACCCGAACACGTCGCCGGTCAGGCACTCGGAGTGCACCCGGGTCAGCACCGGCTCGTCGCCGCCGATGTCGCCGTACACCAGGGCGAGGTGCTCGGAGCCGTCGATCGAGGAGCGGTAGCCGTACGCCGTGAAGTCGCCGTGCCGGGTCGGCAACCGAGTCTCGGCGACCCGCTCGACCAGGTCCTCGGTGCGGTGGCGGTACCGGACCAGGTCGTCGATCGAGATCATCGCCAGGTCGTGCTCGTCGGCGAACGCGCGCAGCTCCGGTGCGCGCTTCATCGTGCCGTCGTCGTTGACGATCTCGACCAGGACGCCGACCGGGGTCAGCCCCGCCAGCCGGGCCAGGTCCACGGCGGCCTCCGTGTGGCCGCGCCGGCTGAGCACGCCGCCCTCGCGGTAGCGCAGCGGGAACACGTGCCCGGGCCTGGTGATCTCCCAGGGCTCGGTGGCCGAGTCGGCGAGCACCCGGGCGGTGTGCGCGCGGTCCCCGGCGCTGATCCCCGTGCTGACGCCGTCGCGGGCGTCCACCGAGATCGTGAACTGCGTCCGCATCCGGTCGCGGTTGTGCGGCGTCATCAAGGGGATCTCGAGCCGGTCGAGCATCTCTGCCGGCATCGGGACGCAGATCACCCCGGAGCTGTGCCGGATGGTGAACGCCATCAGCTCGGGGGTCGCCTTGGCGGCGGCGAAGATGATGTCGCCCTCGTTCTCCCGCTCCTCGTCGTCGACCACCACCACCGGTTTCCCGGCTGCGATGTCGGCGATCGCGCGTTCGACGCTGTCCAGATGGATGCTCATACGAGTGCCTCCTCGAGCTGTGGCTGCTCGCGCCGGGAGGCGCGCAACCAGACGACGAATCCCCAGATCACAAGAGCCCCGTACACGACGTAGAGGATGGCCGTCGGGTACAGCTTGCTGTGCCACAGCAGGGGCACTCCCACGATGTCGACGCCGATCCAGGCCAGCCAGAAGTCGGTCCAGCCCTTCGCCATCGCGAACGTCGCGACGATGGAGCCCACGAAGATCCATGCGTCGCACCAGAAGTACCACCGCTCCACCGGGAAACCCGCGCCGATCTCCGCGAACAGCCACTGGAAGAGCAGGAGTCCCGCGCCCCAGGCCACGAGGTAGGCCATCCGTTCGCCCGCCCTGGCCCAGCGTGGGGTGATCGCCGGGGCGTCGGCGGCACGGTGAGACTTGCTCTGCTGCCAACGCCACCAGCCGTAGATGCTCACGATGATGAAGAAGATCTGCCGCCCGGCCTGGCCGAACAACGGCGCGTGCGAACCCGGGTCCAGGGTGACGGCGAGGAACACCGTCAGCAGCAGGACGTTCCCGACGATCCCGACCGGCCAGGCCCAGACCTTGCGCCTCATCCCGCCGACCGCGGAGGCGAAGCCGAAGGCGTTGCCGAGGATCTCGCGCCAGGTGATCGGGTGGCCGGCGATGATCACCTGGGCGTCGTAGAGCCACTGGAGGAGGTTCATGCCGTCACCTCGGCGGCTTTTCGCAGCTCGAGCTGGCGGGCGACGTACTTGCCGATCACGTCCGCCTCGAGGTTGACCGCGTCCCCGGGCTCGCGGAACCCGAGTGTCGTCCGTCGGAGCGTCTCGGGGATCAGGCTGACCGTGAAGCCGTCCTGTTGTGCCTCCACCACGGTGAGGCTGACGCCGTCGACGGTGATCGAGCCCTTGTCCACGAGGTACGGCGCGAGCTCGCGCGGCATCGAGATCGTCACGACGTCCCAGTGCTCGCCGGGCTCCCGGCGTACGACGTGCCCCACGGCGTCGACATGACCCTGGACCAGGTGCCCGCCGAGGCGGGAGCCGACGGTGGCGGCCCGCTCGAGGTTGACCCGGTCGCCGGTGGCGAGCGAGCCGAGCCCGGTCTTGTCCAGGGTCTCGGCCATCACGTCGGCGGTCCACGTCACGGCCGAGCGCTCGGCGACCGTCAGGCAGCAGCCGTTGACGGCGATCGAGTCACCCAGCTCGGTGCCGTCCAGCGCGGTGGTCGCGCGCACGGTGAGCCGGACGGCGTCCGACTGCTGCTCGACGGCCTCCACGGTGCCGAGCTCCTCGACGATCCCGGTGAACATCTAGTGGGTCCCCTTCATGGTCTCGACGAGCTCGACCGACGACGTCGGCCGGCTCATGGTGATGCGTACGTTGATGTCGTCCCCGTCGTTCAGTGGCTCCAGCACGGTCACGTCGGTCACCGGCAGGTGGAGCGCTTCACGGACCGTGCTGATTCCCAGGTCGTCCACCGCCGCTCGTCCGGCGCCGAGCAGCATCGGGGCGACGTAGGTCACGACCTCGTCGACCAGCCCTGCGCCGAGGAACGCCGCGGCCAGCGTCGGGCCGCCCTCGAGGAAGACGTGCTGGCGGTCGCGCTCGAACAGGTCCTTCACGGCGGCCTCGGGGTCCCGGGTGCGGAGGTGCACCGTCTCGGCCGCGTCGTCGAAGATCCGTCGCGCGGGGTCGAGGTCGCGCTCCCCCATCACGGCGCGCAACGGCTGGCGGGCGATCGGGCTCCCGGCCGCGTCGCGGACGGTCAGGTGTGGGTCGTCGACGGCGACCGTGTTGGTGCCGACCAGCATGGTGTCGCAGAGCGCCCGCAGCCGATGGGTGTCGAGCCGTGCGGCCGGGCTGGAGACCCAGCGGCTGGTGCCGTCGGCGGCCGCGCTCCGGCCGTCGAGCGTGGAGGCGAACTTCCAGGTGACGAAGGGCCGCCGATGCTCCACGGCGAAGGTCCAGACGCGGTTCAGCCGTCGTGCCTCGTCGGCGAGCACCCCGGTCTCCACCTCGACGCCGGCGGCTCGCAGGGTGTCGGCGCCACCCACGGCGACGGGGTTGGTGTCGCGCTGGGCGATGACCACCCGGCGTACCCCGGCGGCGACCAGGGCCCGGGCACAGGGACCGGTACGCCCCGTGTGGTTGCAGGGCTCGAGCGTCACCACGGCCGTGGCGCCGCGAGCGGCGGCTCCCGCCCGGGACAGGGCGTCGACCTCGGCATGCGGACTGCCCGCGCCCCGGTGGAACCCCTCGGCGATGGTGTGTCCCGCCGCGTCGAGCAGCACGCAGCCGACGCGCGGGTTCGGCCCGAGGGGTACGCCGGGGCTCGCCGCGAGCGTGAGTGCGCGACGCATCGCCGCCCGCTCGACGTCGCTGCCGCTCACGGTGCATGCCCCTCCGGTCCGGTCGCGGACTCCGGGGCGAGACGTGGCCGGGGCTCGACACCCTTCTCGAATCCGTGTCGGCCGCCGAGCACGGCTGCGTGCGCTTCTCATCCGGACTTTGACCGTCGGTCCAGGATCTTCACCTGGTCAACCGGCTGCTGGCTGCAGCCGGGTCGCGGACTTCCGGGCGTTCACCCAGTCACCGCCGGTGCGGACTTCCACCGCCCCCAGAGCACGCGAGCTCTTGGCTCTTGCGCTGCTCAGCCTACGCCCGCCGGGTCAACGGCGGCACATGGCGTGGGTCACGTCGGGCCGGCCACTCCGTCGGCCTTCTCGCGGAGCGCCGCGATCATCGCCTCGGGGTCGTCGGCGTCGAAGACCGCCGAGCCCGCCACGAACACGTCGGCTCCCGCCTCGGCGCAGCGCTCGATGGTCTCGAGGCTGACGCCGCCGTCGACCTGGAGCCAGGTCTCGAGTCCGTGCTTGGCCATCAGCTCGCGGGCACGCCGGATCTTGGGCAGGCAGAGATCGAGGAACTTCTGGCCGCCGAACCCGGGCTCCACGGTCATGATCAGCACCATGTCGAGCTCGGGCAGCAGGTCCTCGTAGGGGTCGATCGGCGTCGCCGGCTTCAGCGCCATGCTCGCGCGGGCGCCGTGGGCTCGGATCTCGCGCGCCAGCCGGACCGGCGCGGCCGCCGCCTCGACGTGGAAGGTCACGCTGCCGGCCCCGGCCTCGACGTACGCCAGCGCGTGGCGGTCGGCATCGGTGATCATCAGGTGGGCGTCGATGGGTCGGGTGGTGGCGTGGCCGAGCGCCTCGACCATCGTGGGGCCGAACGTCAGGTTGGGGACGAAGTGGTTGTCCATCACGTCCACGTGGATCCAGTCGCTGCTCGGGATCCGGGCCAGCTCCGCGCCGAGGTCGGCGAAGTCGGCGGTCAGGATGCTCGGGGTGATCTGGATTCCCACGCGGCGATCCTAGAGGGGTCTCGACACGACCTCGCTGGCGCTCGGTCGGCTCGACCACCGAGCCTGCCTAGGCGTCCGCGCCGCCGAGCTTGTCGAGCCGGGTGCGGAGCGCGGCGACCCGGTGGGCGTTGCCATGGAGGGCGACGTAGCGCTCGCCGTACGTCGCCAGCAGGGCGTCGTCGAGCCGGCGTACGGCGCCGGGTGGGTACCGGTAGTCCATCCGGTCACGGATCGCGGCCTCGTCGGTCGTGCGCAGCACGTCGCCGAGCTCGTCGAGGGAGGTGATCCCGAGCTCCAGGAGCAGGCCCGAGACCCAGACGTAGTGGTCGCTGCGCGACCAGCCCGCATCGGCGTACTGCCCGGCGAGGAAGGCCGCAAGCTCCCGGGCGTCGAGCCGCGGGTCGTCGTCCGGGGTGACGGCCGGGACGTGGGCGTCGGAGGCGACGGGTCCGCGCAGCCGGTCGCGGATGGTCGCGAACTCCTGGTCGGCCAGCTCCAGCAGCCCGGCGGCGAGGGTGAAGCGGCGGTCGAAGTCGTGGGCGTGCTCGGGCGGGACCGTCCCCTTGTAGCGGATGTCGTGCTCGAACTCGGCCCACGCATGCTGGAGCACGGTGCGGATCTGGACCTGGACGTTGCGGCCGGCCAGGTGCGCGTACGCCGGCTGACCCTCACGCGCGGCGTCGATCATGATCTGCAGGTGGCGGCTGGCGTAGCCGAACCGGCCCTCGCTGGCGGTCTCACGGCCGAGGTCGCGGTCGTCGGTGACGACCACCTGGTCGGCGAGCAGCTCGGCGACCGCGTCCACGTCGGCGCGGACGTAGGTGATGACGCGGACCCCCAGCTGGTCGCCGATCTCGCGGAGGGGGTCGGTGTACAGCCGCTCGCCACCGGCAGAACGCGTCACCTTCTCGGCGAAGGAGGCCACGCTCTTGGTCCGGCCCGAGATGGTGAGGTAGTTGATGCCCGCCTCGTCGAGCACGCTGGTGACCAGGCCCACCGCTTCGGCGCCGGCCAGGATCCGGTCGGGGTGGGTCGCGGCGTACTCCGTGACCGCGGCCTGCGCCGGGTCCGCGAGGTCGACCGGCTCGGTCATGGTCCCTCCTCTGCGTCGTGATCGTCGGTGTCGCCGCTGCCGGTGGTCGAGGTGAGGCCGTTCGCCTCGTCGCGGTCGGCCCACTCGCGCAGCGGCTGGAGGTCGAAGACATGATCGTCGATGTCCTCGTGCAGGTCGCCGATCTCGGCGAACCGGGCCGGGACCGTGAAGATCGTGAAGTCGTGGGGGTCCACGTCGTCGACCTCGTCCCAGCGCACCGGCGTCGAGACCCGGGCGTCCGGGAAGCCGCGCACCGAGTAGGCCGCGGCGATCGTGTGGTCGCGGGCGTTCTGGTTGTAGTCCACGAACAGGTGGTGGGGGTCGCGGTCCTTGCGCCACCACAGCGTGGTCACGTCGTCGGGCATCCGGCGTTCGACCTCGCGGGCGAACGCGAGCGCCGCCCGGCGTACCTCCTTGTGGCCGTGGTCCGGCGCGACGCGGACGTAGATGTGGAGTCCCTTGCCGCCGCTGGTCTTGGGGTAGCCGACCGCCCCGAGCTCGTCCAGGATCTCGTGGACGACCCCGGCGACGCGCTGGACCTGGGAGAAGTCGCTCAACGGACCCGGGTCGAGGTCGATCCGCCACTCGTCGGGCTGCTCGGGGTTCTCCCGGCGGCTGTTCCAGGGATGGAACTCGACCGTCGACATCTGCACCGCCCAGATCACCGCGCCGAGCTCCGTCACGCACAGCTCGTCGGCGGTGCGGTTCCAGCGCGGGAAGTGCAGCCGGACGGTCTCGATCCAGTCAGGGGCACCCGATGGAAGCCGCTTCTGGTGGACCTTCTCCCCCGACAGCCCCGTCGGGAACCGGTGGAGCATCGTCGGCCGCTCGAAGAGTGCGTTGACGATGCCGGGGCCCACCGAGAGGTAGTAGTCGACGAGGTCCTGCTTGGTCGCGCCACTCTCGGGGAAGTACACGCGGTCCGGGTTGGTCACCTTGACCACCCGGTTGTCGACCTCGATCTCGACGAACGGCGACGCCATGCGGTCACCGTATCCGCGAGCGCTGCCATCGGTCGGAACACCGAGGGTGCGCAGGTGGACTTCGACCAGCCACCCGTCGTCCGGCTGTCGGCGGATCCGGAGCGACCGCTGTCAACGCGGGAGTGGCCGGCGAACATCCCGGCGGTCGTGCAGCTGCTGCGTGACCTGCTCGACCTCGCGCCTGGGGTCACCTTCCTGGGGCCTTCGCGAGACCAGCTGGGAGGAGCTGGAGCTGGTCTGGCACTGGAAGCGGTTCTTGGGAGCACCCGAGGCCTACCTTCGCCACCTGACGTCGGACTGAGCGCGCCGTACCGAACGGGCCCCGTGCGGTTGGTCGAACGTTCGTACCAGCACCCGTTGATCGAACGTTCGTCCAACGGCGGAACGGGGTCGGGTCAGGGGGTGCCGGGCCGGTGGAGGACGTCGGCGCCGAGCCTCCTCCAGCCGTGACGCGGGCTCGCGAAAGCCCACGCGGTCTCCTGGCGGCCCGTCGACCACCTGCCCCTCGGTGGTCGAGCCCGCGAGCGCAGCGAGCGGAGTCGAGACCCAACGTCCCGGCCACCGCCGCCGACTCACCGACCTCGGGTCTCGACACGGCCTCGCCCAGGGGCTCGGCCGGCTCGACCACCGAAGACACCGGCTCGGCCGCCGACCACCGAGCACCGGCCCGCGGCGCGGGCCGACTGGCGTCCCCCGTCACGACCGATGAAGCAGTGCCATGAACATCGCGTCCGTGCGGTGCCGGTGGGGCCAGAGCTGGACCGTGCCGGTGAGCGGTCCGGCGCAGTCGGGGACGTCGGAACGGAGGCCCGCTGCGGCGGTCAGCAGGGCCGTGGTGTCGCCGAGGGTCGTGTCGTCGCGGCCGACCAGCACCGACCCGAGCACGTCGCGGGTCTCGGCGAGGACCGGCGAGCAGGTGGCGTAGAGGACGACCCCACCGGGGCGGGTCAGGTCGAGGGCGCGGTCGACGAGGTCGCGTTGGAGCGGGACCAGGTCGCGCAGGTCCTCCGGTTGGCGACGCCAGCGTGCTTCCGCCCGGCGCCGCAGGGCGCCGAGGCCGGTGCAGGGCGCGTCGACGAGCACCCGGTCGAACGAGCCCGCGGGCCACGGCGGGGACGTGCCGTCCTCGACGGTCACGGCCTCGACGCCCGCGGCGCCGGCGAGGGTACGGCGGACGAGCTCGGCGCGGTGGGGCTGGTGCTCGTTCGCCACGAGCCGCGCGCCACGATCAGCCGCGAGGGCCGCGAGGAGGGCGGCCTTGCCGCCCGGACCGGCACACAGGTCGAGCCACCGCTCGTCGGCCCCGTCGATCGGGGCGGTGGCGAGGACGTGGGCGACCAGCTGAGAGCCCTCGTCCTGCACCCCGGCCCGCCCCTCGGCGACCGCGGGCACCTCTCCCGGGCTGCCGCCCGACGAGACGACGCCGTACGGCGAGAAGGCGGTCGGCTCGCCGGGCAGCTCGTCGGGCGAGGAGCGGCCGGGGCGAGCGACCAGGGTGACGGCCGGGGGTTCGTTGTCGGCGGCCAGCAGCGCGTCGAGCTCACCGTCACCGACCGCCTCGCGGAACGCGTCGATCACCCACTGCGGGTGGGAGAAGCGGGTCGCCCGGTCCGCGTCCAGGCTGGTCAACCAGGACTCGAGATCGTGGGCCGACACGCGACGTAGCACCGCGTTGGTGAACCCGGCCGCACCCGCTCCGGACTCGGAGCGGGCCAGGTCGACACTGGTGCTGATCGCCGCATGTGCCGCGACGCGCATCCCGAGCAGCTGGTGACAGCCCAGGCGGAGGACGTCGAGCACCTTGGCGGGGGTGCTCGCCAGCGGCCGGTCGGTACAGGCGGCCAGGATGGCGTCGTAGGTGCCCTGACGCCGGATCGTGCCCGAAGCGAGCTCGGTCGCGAAGGCCGCATCGCGCCCCGAGAGCCGGTACTTGCCCAGGTGGTGGGGCAGCACGAGGTTGGTGTAGGCGTCCTTCACCCGGAC
Source organism: uncultured Actinomycetota bacterium (assembly GCA_963812055.1). Taxonomy (GTDB): domain Bacteria; phylum Actinomycetota; class Actinomycetes; order Propionibacteriales; family Nocardioidaceae; genus Nocardioides. The sequence goes on along the minus strand of CAWEUA010000006.1, from coordinate 185,693 downwards.
CGCCTTGAGCACCTCGAACGCTGCGCGCCGGGCCGGATCGGGCGGGCTCACAGGTCGCCGGCCAGGAACTTCTTGGCCAGCGACTTCGGGGCCACCGCGAGCCAGGCGTCGGTGAGCACCTCACGGAGCTCGTCGACGTCCACCTCGCCGATCCGGCTCTGCTGGAGGAGGACCGCGTTGTAGCTGCGGAAGTGGTCGATGGTGAAGAACGGACCGTCGGCCTCGACCAGGGCCGCCTTGTCGTCGGCGTTCGCGGTGCGGATCACCAGCAGGTCCTGGTACTCCTCGCCGGTCGCAGGGTCCACCGCGTCGTGCCGCGGAGCGCGCGCGAGGACGAAGCCACGCGGCTTGGGCTTCTGCTTGACGAGGTACGTCGGCCGGTCGCCCCACGAGGTCCCGAGCTCGACCTCCGGCAACCCGCTGCAGATGGCATGGACGTCGGCCACCCGTGCCTTTCGGCTCATGCGAACCCCTCCCCGCCGCTCAGCCGCAGCCCCCGTGCCCAGTCTGCCGCCGCCATCGGACGCTTACCCACGGCCTGGACGTCGCCGACCCGCAGCGCGGCCGTGCCGGTGCCGACGACGACGGCCGTCTTGCCCGCCACGATCTCGCCCGGAGGCAGCTGGCCGTCCGCCGGCGCCAGGGGGCCGAGCTTGACCCGCTCGCCGGCGTACGTCGTCCAGGCGCCGGGTGCGGGCGTGCAGGCCCGCACCTGCCGGTCGATCGCGGCGGCGGGCTGAGCCCAGTCGACCCGCGCGTCGTCGACCGTGATCTTGGGGGCCAGCGAGACGTCGTCGGGCGACTGCGGCCGTTCCACGATCGAGCCGTCGGCGATGCCGTCGAGCGTCGCGACCAGCAGCCCGGCACCACCCTCGGCGAGGCGGGCGAGCACCTCGCCGGCGGTGTCCCGCGGCCGGATCGTCTCGGTCATGACGCCGTACGTCGGACCCGCGTCGAGCTCGCGGACGATCCGGAACGTGGTCGCGCCGGTGACGTCGTCCCCGGCCCAGATGGCCCGCTGGACCGGTGCCGCGCCGCGCCACGCGGGGAGCAGCGAGAAGTGCAGGTTGACCCAGCCGTGGCGGGGGATGTCGAGCGCCGACTGCGGCAGGAGGGCGCCGTACGCGACGACCGGGCAGGCGTCCGGATCGAGGGCGCGGAGCGCGTCCTGGAAGGTGGGGTCTCGGGGGTGCTCGGGCCGCAGCACCGGGATCCCCAGCTCGGCCGCCGCGTCCGCGACGGGCGACGCGGTGAGCTTCCGGCCGCGCCCGGTCGGGGCGTCCGGACGCGTGACGACGGCGACCAGCTCGTGCGGGGAGTCAGCGACCGCTCGGAGCGACGGCAGCGCCACGTCGGGCGTCCCCGCGAAGACCACCCGCATCAGCGTCGCCTCACAGGCCGAGGCCGCCGGTCGGGTGGGGCGAGACCTTGACCGTGGGTTCGCCGCCCAGGCCGAACCACTCGGACTCCCGGATCTCCTTCATCGCCTGCTTGCGCAGCTCCGGCGTGAGCCGGTCGAGGAAGAGCACGCCGTCCAGATGGTCGGTCTCGTGCTGGATGGCGCGGGCCAGCAGCTCGCTGCCCTCGATCGCGACCGGCTCGCCGTGCACGTCGAAGCCCTTCGCGACCAGCGACAGCGCGCGCCGGCAGTCGATCGCCAGGCCGGGGATCGACAGGCAGCCCTCGTCGCCGTCCTGCATCTCCTCGGAGAGGTCGAGCACCGGGTTCACCAGATGACCGACCTCGCCGTCGATGTTCCAGGTGAACACCCTCAGGCCCACACCGATCTGCGGCGCCGCGAGTCCGGCACCGGGCGCTTCGAGCATGGTGTCGGTGAGGTCCTGGACCAGACGCTGCAGCTCCTTGTCGAAGTCGACGACCTCGATCGCGCGCGTGCGCAGGATCGGGTCGCCGAAGAGACGGATCGGCTGGATGGCCACGCGCCGAGTCTAGGAGCGCACTCAGAGGCTCATCGGGTCGACCTGGATGCGGACCGCGTCGAGCTTGCGGGCCGAGCGGACGCGCTGGACCTCTCCCAGCGCCCGGGAGAGCGCGGACCCTTGGGTCCGCGGCGCCCGGACGACCAGCCGGGACTCGCCGTCGTCCACCTCCACCGGGCCGAGGACCTCGGTGCCGGGCGGTTGGTCGAGCAGCGTCAGGGCGTCGTCGACGGCTCCGGGATCGCCGGTGATCGTCGCGAGCCGGCTGGCCGGTGGCAGGTGCGCCTCGGAGCGGGCCTCCCCCTCGCGCCGGGCGAACCCGGCCGGGTCCCAGCGGACGAGCGCCTGGAGTGCCGGATGGGCCGGGTCGCCGACCACGAGCACGTGGCCCCCCGGGGCGACCAGCGCGGCGGCGCCGAGCCACCGGCGGAGCGCCTCCTCGTCGGTGCGCAGGTCGGGCCGGGCCAGGGCCAGCCAGGTGTCGAGGAGGACCACGGCGGCGTACCCGGCGGCGGCCACCGGCTCGGCACCCGGGGTGGCCACCACGACCGCCGGCCGGTCCGGCACCGACTCCACCACGTGGTCGCCGCCCGAGGCCACGACCGGGGTCGAGGCGAAGGCCCGGCCCAGCTCCTCGGCCGTACGCCGCTCGCCCACCACCGGCGCCCGGAGCCCGCGGTGACCGCACTCGGCACACGCCCACGCGTCGACGACCGTGCCGCACCACCGGCAGGCCGGGGGTACGGCGGGGCCGGCGACCGCCAGCGGGCCCGTGCACACGGCGCAGCGGGCCGGCGTACGGCACCGCTCGCAGGCCACGGACGGGGCGTACCCGCGCCGCGGCGTCTGCACGAGCACGGGACCGCGGGCGAGCCCCGCCGCCACCGCGTCGTGCACCTGCTTGGGCATCCGGGCCGCGTGGGTCATCGGGTCGCGCTCGAGCTGGAGGTCGGTCGCACCCGCGATCGACACCGTGACCGCGTCTCGGAGCGTCTCGCGGGGTGCGGTGATCTCGTGCGCCCAGCCGCGGGTCAGGAGGTGATCGGCCTCGACGCTGCGCGCGAACCCCCCGACGAGCGCGGCCGTGTCCTGGAGCTGCGCGCGGGTCAGCAGGACCTCGCGGGCGTGCGGGTAGGGCGCCCGCGGCTCGGCATGGAGGTCGTCACCGTCGTCCCAGATCGCCACCAGCCCCAGGTCGTGCACCGGCGCGAACGCGGCCGCGCGTGTGCCGACCACGATGCGACGCGTCCCCCGCGACACCGCAAGGAACTCGCGGTAACGACGCGCCGGACCTGCGCCGGCCGTCAGCATCACGTGGTGGCCGGGCCCCAGCTGGTCGGTGAGCGCGGCGTCGAGCCGGGCCACGTCGCGCCGATCCGGCACCACGAGGAGGCTCCCGCGCCCCCCGGACAGCGTCAGCGCCGCGGCCGCGGCCAGGAGTCGCGGCCAGTCCTCCCCCGGCGCGGCCGACCAGACGGCACGCGGTGCGCCGCCGGTCGCCAGGTGGCCCAGGAAGGCGTCGGCCGTCGGGTACGCCGACCACGTCGCGCGAGCACGCGGCACGTCCACCGAGGCGGCCTCCTCCGGGGGCGACGGCTGCTTCTCGGTGGTGGCGTGGCGCGGCGGCACGGCCAGCCGGAGCACGTCGGAGCGCGTGCCGGCGTACCGCTCGGCGAGCTGGGCCGCGAGCGCGGCCACGGCCGGGTGGAGGACCGGCTCGGGACTGACCAGACGCTGCAGCGGGCTGAGGGTGCCGGTGTGGTCGGTGCCGGCGGCGCGCTCGACGACGAAGCCGTCGAGGGACGCACCGGCGAATCGCACCTTGACCCGGGCACCGGGAACGGCCGTCTCGGCCATCGAGGCCGGCACGGCGTAGTCGAAGGTCCGGTCCAGGTGGGCCAGCGGGGTGTCGACCAGGACGCGGGCGACCGGGTCGTGCTCGGCGGGCGGCTCCGTCTTCGCCACCCGCTTCGGCCGCGAGGCGCGCACGGCCCGCCGCAGACCCGGGAGGGTCTCGGGGGCGGTTTCGCCGCGGTCGGCCACGGCGGCAGTTCTACCAGCTTTTTTTTTTTTTTTTTTTTTTTTTTTTTTTTTTTTTTTTTTTTTTTTTTTTTTTTTTTTTTTTTTGGGCGCCCACGGCGGCTCAGCTGGTGACGGTGGCGGTGGCCGCGGAGAAGGTCGAGGAGTGGCGGCCGTGGGAGGTCGCGGTGACCTTCACCGAGATCCGCCGGCCGACGTCACCCGCTTTGACCGTGTACGACGGGCCGGTCGCGCCGGCGATCCGCACACCCCCGGCGTACCAGCGGATCTCGGGCGCGGCGCCGCCCGGGGACCAGCGTCCCGGGTCGGCGGTGAGCGGGGACCCGACCTTCGCGGTGCCGGTGATGGTGGGCGTGCTCTTCGGGACGGGCCCGCGGCTGCAGGTGTAGATGCGGATGTCGTCGAGGAACCAGCCCTCGTCCGGGTTGACGTTGTCGATGTTCATCGTGAACTGCGGCGCGACCGCGTGACCGGCGTACCTCGTCAGCTTCAGCCGGCTGGCCAGGTACCCGCGGCTGTCGCGACTGAAGGAGAAGCGGCCGCCGGCCGGGTTCCCGCCGTGCCGGAAGATCCGGTCCCGCGGCCCGTTGACCCAGGACAGTCCCTCGGCCGGGCGCGGCTCCTGGCCGCGCGTCGTGTCGGCCACCTCGACCGTGCCGCCGTCGTAGTTCCGGTGGTTGCCGTTGGGCAGGGTCACTGCCTCCATCAGCCGCCACTGCTGGAACCACAGGTACGCCGGGCGCCCGGCCGGCAGCGCGACCGGATGAATCGTGAGGGGGCTGACCGTCGTGGTGTCCGGCTCCCTCGCGTGCCAGGAGGTGTGACCGGAGGTGGCGTTGGCCGCGACCGGCGGGAACACCGTGGAGTCGGGTGCGCGGACCCAGAGGGACCCGGCCTCGACCTTGTTCCGGGGTTTCCCGCTCTCGGAGTCGAAGAGCACCCGCCGCCGACCCGTGCCCGTCGGGCAGGACCGGGGCGCGTCGGCCGGCTGCTTGGCCCGCGGCGGCGTGGTGCGCAGCTTCGTCGCGAGCGTGGCGCGGTGGACGTTGCGGCAGTCCGCCCGGGTGAAACCGGAGCGATGATGGCGCGCCAGGGCACGGCAGCTGTGGTCGAGCACGGCGGCCAGGTCGGCGTAGTCGCTGCCGGAGACCAGGTGCTGGATGACGTCGAGGTACAGCGTCGCCGACTTCGCGAGTGACCTCCCGTCGATGCCGTGCACGGTCCGCCCGCCCTGCCGGCCGCCCTGTGAGATCAGGTAGAACGTCCGGTTCCCGACACCGCTGTTGGTGTGCACTCCCCCGTTGTCGAAGTCGCCGGCGGGGGCATAGCGCCGGCTCGTCATGCGGTCGGGCTGACCGAACCTCCCGGGAGTCTTCATGCTCCGGATGGCGCCGTGCGGGAGGTCCTCACCGAGGGTCCAGCTGTGCCGGGAGTCGTGCTTGCTCCGGTGGCGGTGGTCGATGATCTCGCCCATGACGTCGGCCAGCGACTCGTTGATGGCGCCGGACTGGCCCCAGTAGAAGAGGTCGGCGTTGTGCGAGATCACGCCGTGGGTCATCTCGTGGCCGACGACATCGTCGGCCGACGCATACCCCTGGCCGTAGAACATCCCGACGCCGTTCCAGAACGCGTTCGCCAGCGGGCAGTCGAACGCCGGCTGGAACGGGTCGCACCAGCGCACCGTCGAGGACAGGCTCCGGTGGTCGCCCTCGTCGACGCCCAGCAGGTGCGTCAGGTTCAGGTGCCCGATCCGGCGGTAGAACTTCGCCACGACACCGGCCAGGGCGAACGCGTCGTTGACGTCCTTCACCTTGCTCGCGGGACCGTGCTCGGTGCGAGCGAAGTCCTGGGTGCACGGGATGTCCGGCGCCGTCATGAAGTTGTGGCCGTCGCAGACGACCCGGTTGACCTGCTCGTTCAGATCGAGGTCCCGGACGACGACGCCGCTGCGGTCGTCGACGAGCACGAGCCGGTGGAACGCCGGGCCCGCGTGGACCTCGACCCACCAGACGCCTCGTGCCTGGGTCGTCGGGTCGGAGGTCCGGCGCACTCCGAGCACGGCCGGGTCCCACAGTCGGTGCTGCGGAGGGTCGGCCGTCAGGGCCGGGTGCGGGCCGCGACCGAGCTGCCGGGCCGCCGTCGCCAGCGCGACCCGGGTCGCTCCCTCGCTCGGGTACGTCGCGCCGGGCACGGTCGCCCGGGACACCGAGGCGGTCACGGACGAGAGCTGGCGGTCGGGGTGCAGGTCGACGGCGACCGCTCCCCCGATCACCGGGAGCCCGTTGCGGACCTGGGAGAAGCGCACGACGTCGTCCCCGGTCACGGCGCGCGACACCGGGCCGGCGACGAGGCGGGTGCCCGGGTCGGCGACGCCGACCAGCGCGCCGTACCGGCTGAGGTGGGCGCGTGCGGCGTCGCGCGGTGAGGAGGAAGCGGTGACGGCCGGGTTGCGGGCTCCCGAGGCGCCGACCACCCGGGCGGAACCGTCGGCGCCGCGGGTCATGCGCACCGCGCCGCGTGCGTCCGCGGTCAGACGGGCCAGAGCACGGTCGCTCCCGGTCACAACCGGAGTCGGGCTCTGCTGTCCATCGGTCGCGCCGGCCGGGCTCACGTCCGGGGCGAGCACCGTCATGGCGAGCGCCAGCACGGCACCCAGAGCTGCACCCCTGCGAGTCATGGTCGACCCCCGTCCGCCCTGGTGGCTGGTCTGCGAGGCAATCTAGCCACCGGGGCCGGTGCGTGGGGTCAAGAACAGGTCACGATCGCCGCAAGCCGGGCGAACGGGCGTCAGTCGGCGAGGCCGGCCGCCTTGCGCAGGGCATCGACCCGGTCGGTGCGCTCCCAGGTGAACTCCGGGAGCTCCCGGCCGAAGTGGCCGTACGCCGCGGTCTTGGCGTAGATCGGGCGCAGCAGGTCGAGATCCTCGATGATGGCTGCCGGCCGGAGGTCGAAGACCTCGAGCACCGCTGCCTGGATCTCCTCGTCCGGGACGACGCCGGTGCCGTAGGTCTCGATGAACACGCCGACCGGCTGGGCCTTGCCGATGGCGTAGGCGACCTGCGCCTCGCACCGCTGGGCGAGCCCCGCGGCCACGACGTTCTTGGCGACCCAGCGCATCGCGTAGGCGGCCGAACGGTCGACCTTCGACGGGTCCTTGCCCGAGAACGCGCCGCCGCCGTGACGGGCCATGCCGCCGTAGGTGTCGACGATGATCTTGCGGCCGGTGACGCCGGCGTCGCCCATCGGGCCGCCGACCACGAACCGACCGGTCGGGTTCACCAGGAGGCGGTAGCCGTCGTTCGGGATGGAGAAGCCCGCGAGCACGGGGTCGACCACGTGCTTCTTGATGTCGGGCTCGAGGGTGTCGGCCAGGTCGACGTCGCCCGCATGCTGGGTCGAGAGCACGACCGTGTCGACGCGGACGGGCCGGTTGTCGGCGTCGTACTCGATGGTGACCTGGGTCTTGCCGTCGGGTCGCAGGTAGCCGAGCGTGCCGTCGTTGCGTACGGCGGTGAGCTGCTCGGCGAGACGCTGGGCCATCACGATCGGCAGCGGCATCAGGACGTCGGTGTCGTCGCACGCATAGCCGAACATCAGGCCCTGGTCGCCGGCCCCCTGCTTGTCCATCGCGTCCACGGAGCCGGTGCGCGACTCGTGCCCGGTGTCGACGCCCTGGGCGATGTCACCCGACTGACCCCCGATCGCCACCATCACGCCGCAGGAGGCGCCGTCGAAGCCCTTCTCCGAGGAGTCGTAGCCGATGGTGAGGATCCGGTCGCGGACGATCTGCTTGATGTCGACGTACCCGGTCGTGGTCACCTCGCCGGCGACGACGACGAGGCCGGTGGTGAGCAGGGTCTCGACCGCGACGCGGCTGTGCGGGTCCTGCCGGATCATCGCGTCGAGCACCGAGTCGCTGATCTGGTCGGCGATCTTGTCGGGATGTCCCTCGGTCACGGATTCGGAGGTGAAGAGGCGTCCGGTCACGGTGTCTGGTGCTCCTGGTTCATCGGGCGTGGATCGCCGGTCACGATAGCGGGGCTCACCGCTCACCGGATCATCGACGGTGGGGGTGCTCAGCCGCTCTCGGCCGGGCCGAGCCGGCCCGCCACCTCGTCCCACACGGCGTGGGCGAGGGCGGCCTTGGTGCCCGTCGGTACGTCGCGCGCGCTGCCGTCGGCGCCGAGGATCACCGCTTGGTTCTCCTCCGCCCCGAAGACGGCACCACCGCGGACGTCGTTGACGACGAGCAGGTCGCACCCCTTGCGGACGAGCTTGGCGCGACCCAGCTCGAGCACCGAGCCGGTGTCGTCGCCGGTCTCGGCGGCGAACCCCACGACCACCTGACCGGGGCGCACGCGGTCGTGGGCCAGCTCGGCCAGGATGTCGGGGGTCTGGGTCAGCTCCAGCGACTGCGCCGAGCCGTCGGCGTTCTTCTTGATCTTGGTCTCGGTCGTCGAGACCGGGCGGAAGTCGGCCGGAGCGGCGGCCATCACCACGGCGTCCGCGGAGCCGGCCGCCGAGATCACGGCGTCGCGCAGCTCCTCGGTGGTCTCGACGCGCACCACCTTGACCCCCGCCGGGTCGGGCAGGGAGACGTTCGCGGCGACCAGGGTGACCTCCGCACCGCGAGCCACGGCGGCGCGCGCCAGGGCCAGGCCCTGCCGACCGGAGGACCGGTTGCCGAGGAAGCGCACGGGGTCGAGGGGCTCGCGGGTGCCCCCCGCGGACACGACGACGGTGCGGCCGGCGAGATCGGCCTCGCCGACGCCGTGTGCCAGGACGTCCTGGCACAGGGCGAAGATCTCCTCCGGCTCGGGGAGACGACCCTTGCCGGTGTCGACTCCGGTCAGCCGGCCGACGGCGGGCTCGATCACCAGCGCGCCACGCTGCCGCAGGGTCGCGACGTTGGCCTGGGTCGCGGCGTGCTCCCACATCTCGGTGTGCATCGCCGGCGCGAACACGACGGGGCAGCGGGCGGTGAGCAGGACGTTGGTCAGCAGGTCGTCCGCGCGTCCCTGAGCGGCCCGGGCCAGCAGGTCGGCGGTCGCGGGCGCGACGACCACCAGGTCGGCCGACTGCCCGATGCGCACGTGGGGCACCTCGTGCACCGACTCCCAGACCTGGGTACTGACCGGCTTCCCCGACAACGCCGCCCAGGTGGCCTCGCCGACGAAGTGCAGCGCCGACGGCGTCGGCACGACGGTCACGTCGTGGCCCGACTCGGTGAACCGGCGCAGCAGCTCGGCGGCCTTGTACGCCGCGATCCCGCCGGAGACGCCCAGAACGATGGATGGCCGCTTCCGGGCCTCGGCGGAGGCGTCGGAACCGGCCATCTCGCTCATGGTCGTGCCGGGTGGCTCACTCGGCCTTGAAGCCGGACTCGAGGGCGGCGGCCTTGCGAGCCTCTTCCTCGGCGGCCAGCTCGGCCGGGTCGACGTCCTCGCAGGTCAGGAGGTCGTCGTTGATCTCGCGCAGCGCGATCGACAGCGGCTTCTCCTGGACGTGGGTCTCGACGAGGGGGCCGACGTACTCCAGCAGGCCCTCACCGAGCTGGGAGTAGTACGCGTTGATCTGCCGCGCGCGCTTGGCGCTGTAGAGGACCAGCTTGTACTTGCTGTCGGTCTTGGTCAGCAGGTCGTCGATCGAGGGGTTGGTCACGCCCTCGGCAGCAGGAGTGGGGGCAGACACGCAACAGCCTCGCAGAAAGTCGGGATTCAGGAATGGCCCAGGTGGCCGACCATCAAGGCTACCAATTCCTCCGCGGCATCGTGAATTTCGGTGTTCACGATCGTCACGTCGAACTCCCGCTCGGCGGCCAGCTCCACCCGCGCCGTGGCGAGCCGGCGCTCCCGCTCATCCGCACCCTCCGTGCCGCGGCCCTCGAGCCGGCGTACCAGCTCCTCCCACGTCGGCGGCGCCAAGAAGACCATGAACGCCTCCGGCATCGCGGTCTGCACCTGCCGGGCTCCCTGGAGGTCGATCTCCAGCAGCGCGAGCCGTCCGGCGTCGAGCGCCTCGTCCACCGCGGCGCGCGGGGTGCCGTAACGGGCGGCGCCGTGCACGACGGCCCACTCCAGCAGCTCGTCCTGCTCGACCATCCGGTCGAACTCCGCCTCGGAGACGAACCAGTAGTGCACTCCGTGCTGCTCGTCCGGGCGGGGCGCCCGGGTGGTCGCCGAGACCGAGATCCAGACCTCGGGATGGTGTGCCCGGATGTCCGCCGAGACCGAACCCTTGCCGACGGCGGTCGGACCCGCCAGGACCGTCAGCCGCGAACGCCGTGCAGCCGCAGCGCTTCCGCTCACTCGCCGGGTGCGAACTCGCGCTCGAGCGCCGCGACCTGCTTGGCGCCGAGACCCCGCACGCGGCGACTCTCGGCGATGCCGATCCGCTCCATCAGCTGCTTGGCGCGCACCTTGCCGACGCCGGGCATCGAGCAGAGCAGGTCGACGACGCGCATCTTGCCGATCACGTCGTTCTGCTGCCCGTCATGCAGCACGTCGGAGATCGAGGCCCCGGAGTTCTTCAGGCGGTTCTTCACCTCGGCGCGCTCGCGCCGCGAGGCCGCGGCCTTGTCGAGGGCTGCCTGGCGCTGCTCCGGAGTGAGCGGTGGAAGGGCCAAGGCACATCCTTTGTCCAACGGCGTCCGACGGGGGATGTCGGCAGGGCGTCAATCTAGTCAGCATCGTCACCGAGCGGCAACGTGACCCCGACCGCGCTAGAGCTCCAACGGGGTGTGACAGACGTCGAGCACCTCCTGCTGGACCTGCGAGATCGCCCCTCGGGTGTCGGCCGCGGCGAGCTGAGCCGCCGCCTTCCGGATCGCGGCGACGTCGGCGTCGCTCAGATCGGCGGGCGGGTGCGACGGGTCGTACGTCGCGGGGTCGACGTCGGCGTTCCGGAGGGCCGTCTCGAGCGCGCGGATGCGCGTCACCAGGAGGTGCCAGTCCTCGGCGACGTCGTCGGGTGCCGAGCCCTCGAGGTCCTCGAGGATCGGCAGCGCCTGCAGCAGCGCCGTCCGGTCGCCACCCCCCGCGATCGACCCGAGCTCGGACTGGTGGGCCGTCACCTTGTCGCAGTAGCCCTGCCCGTGGCCGCACCCGGCGGTCATCGGCAGCAGGACGAGGGCCAGGGCGCTCGCCACCGCCAGCCTCATCGGGTCACCCTCACCCGGCCAGCCGGCGCAGGCGCTCGTTCAGCCGATCGGCGGCATCCGCCAGCCCTCCCGGACCCGCACGCAGGAGATCGCGCGACGTGCTCGGGAGCACCTGGCCGACAGCACGTCCGAAGATCCGGCGCAGGTCGTCGACGGTCCCGCCCTGGGCGCCGAACCCCGGTGCCAGGATCGGCCCGCCGAAGTCGAAGTCGCGGCCGCCCTCGATGGTCGCCCCGATGACGGCGCCGAAGGAGCCGAGCGGGTCGGCACCGTGGTTGAGGTCGCGCAGCCGCCCGAGAACGACGTCGGCGACGGCCCGGTCACCGGCGCGCGCCTCCTGCACCTCGGGGCCCTCCTTGTTCGAGGTCAGGGCGAGGACGAAGACGCCCCCGCCGTGCTTGCGCGCGGTGTCGATCATCGGTTCGAGCGAGCCGAAGCCGAGGTAGGGGCTCGCGGTGATCGCGTCGACGGCGAGCGGGGACGACGGGTCGAGGTACGCGTCGGCGTACGCCTGGCTGGTGGAGCCGATGTCACCGCGCTTGACGTCGAGGAGGACCAGCGCGCCTGCCGCCCGGCAGCTCTCCACCAGTCGCTCGAGGACCGCGATGCCCCGGCTACCGAAGCGCTCGTAGAAGGCCGACTGCGGCTTCACCACCGCCACGCGCGGGGCGAGCTGCTCCCCAGCCGTGAGGGCGAAGCGCTCCAGGCCGGCGAGGTCGTCGTCGAGCCCCCAGTCGTGCAGGAGTCCGGCGTGCGGGTCGATGCCGGCGCAGAGCGGACCCCGGTCGCGGATGGCGGCGTGCAGTCTGGCTCCGAAGGTGGTCATGCGTCCTCTCCTGTGGCTGGTCCGGTGGCTGCGATCCCCGGAGCGAGCTCACGGGCGATCCGGAACGCGGTCGTCGGGTCGTGGAACAGGGCGGTGCCGATCTGGACTGCCCGCGCCCCCGCGTCGAGGTAGGCCCGCGCGTCGGCCGCGTCCATGATGCCGCCGCACCCGACGACCGTGGCTCCGGGGAGTGCGCGCACCACCTCGGCGACGCAGCGCAGGGTCTGGGGGCGGATGGCCGGCCCGCTGAGCCCGCCGGCCCGGCCGTCCGGCATGGCAGCGGGCAGCGCGTTGCCGACGACGACCGCGTCGGCCCCGCGTCCAGCACCGCACGGGCGGTCTCGACGGCGCGGGAGACGTCGCTGCGGATCTTCGCGAGCAGGACGACGCCGGCACGGAGGTCGCGTCGGCACGAGCCGACGACGCTGGCGGCCTGGAAGGGCTCGCGTGCGTCGAACAGCCCGCTCCCCACCGGGTCGGGCGCGGACAGGTTGACCTCGACGGCGGTCACGCCCGCGGCACGACCCACCGTGCGCGCGAGCTCGGCGTACTCCCCCAGCGAGTGGCCGGCGATGCTCACCACGACGACGGCCCCGGTCTCGACGAGGGGCGCGAGCTCGTCCTGCAGGAAGGCCTCGGCGCCCGGGTTCTGCAGCCCGATCGCGTTGACCAGGCCGCTCGGCGACTCGACCAGGCGCGGGGGTTGGCTGCCGGGTCGGGCCAGCCGGGTGACCGAGCGGGTCACGAAGCCGCCGAGGGCCGCCAGGTCGCCGTACGCCGCGAGGTCGCGGCCGGTGCCCCCGCAGCCGGACGCCGTCAGCACCGGGTTCGCGAACGGCCAGTCCGTCGCGTCGGTCACGCCGGTCGTCACAGGGCCGCCCAGTCGACCCGGCCGGCCCGGAACACCGGGCCGTCGACGCAGGCCCGGACGACATGGGACTCGCCCACGTCGTCGAGGACGGGCACGGGGCAGCCGTGGCACAGGCCGGTGGCGCAGGTCAGCGGGCGCTCGAGCGCGACCTGGCAGCGGAGGTCCATCCCGCTGACCGCGTCGGCCACGAAACGACCCGTGGCCTCGGTGCCCGCCACGTAGACGACGTCGGAGTCCGGGAGCGAGCGGAGCACGGCCGCGGTGAGGTCACCGGCCGCGACCTCGACCTGGCCCACGCTCCGGCGCGCGCTCAGCGGCTCGAGCACATGGGCGTCGTCCACGCCGCCGAGCACCATCCGGACGCCGCAGCCGCGCTCGCGCAGCCGCTCGGCGAGCGTGGTCAGCGCCCCGGCGGCGTACCCCTCGCCGACCAGCAGGCACCGGGCGGCCTCGCGCGGCAGGGCGAAGGGCCGGCCGAGCGGGCCGGTGACCGTCACCCGCGCCCCGACCGGCAGCGCGGCCAGCGCTCGGCTTCCCGGACCGCGGGGCTCGACGACGATCTCGACCACTGCTCGATGGCCGCCCATCGGACCCACCCGATGAACCCAGAAGGCGCGACGCGCGAGGTGGGCGTCACCGACGGACACCGCCAGGAAGCTGCCGGGGCGCGACCGCTCGCCGACGTCGGGGGCCGCCAGCGAGAGGTGGTGGTAGGCGCCCACCGTCTTCGCCGCGAGCAGCTCGGCCGTGACATGGACCGGAGCGTGCGCCGTGCTCGGACGTCGTCATCCGATCAGCCCGCGGACGACCCGGCTCGGCCACAGCGGGCCGCCGTAGACGAAGCCGGTATAGGCCTGCACGAGCGTCGCACCGGCCCGGAGACGCTGGACGACGTCGCGTTCGTCGGTGACCCCGCCGACGGAGATGATGGTGATCTCGCGATCGTGGTGGCGCAGCAGGCGCAGCACCTCCAGCGAACGCCGCCGCAGCACCGGCCCGGAGAGCCCTCCGGCTCCTGCCGCCTCCACCTCGGCAGCCGGCGTGCGCAGGCCGTCGCGCGAGATCGTGGTGTTGGTGGCGATCAGTCCCTCGATCCCCCGGTCGCGCGCCATCTCGGCGACGGCGATGACGTCGGCGTCCGCCAGGTCGGGGGCGATCTTCACGCACAGGGGCACGGGTCCGAGCGCGGCGTCGTCGGCGACCCGGCGTACCTCGTCGAGCAGGGGCCCGAGACGGTCCACCGCCTGGAGCGAGCGCAGGCCCGGCGTGTTCGGCGAGGACACGTTGACCACCAGGTAGTCGGCGTACGGCGCGAGCAGACGCGCGCTGGCGGCGTAGTCGGCCAGCACGGCTTCCTGGTCGTCCTCGGGGACGACCTTGGACTTGCCGATGTTGATGCCGAGCACCGGAAGGCCCGAACGCCGGTCGTCCCAGCTGACGTTCACGCGGTTCCGCCGGTCGCGACGCTCCAGCCGCCGTGACCGGGCCGCCAGTCGCTTCGCGACCACCTCGGCCCCGTCGTTGTTGAAGCCCATCCGGTTCACGACGGCCTCGTCGAGGGGCAGCCGGAACAGCCGCGGCCGGGGGTTGCCCGGCTGGGCGAGGGCGGTCACGGTGCCGACCTCGACGAACCCGAACCCGAGAGCGGCGAGCGCGTCGATGCCGACGGCGTTCTTGTCGAAGCCGGCGGCCAGGCCCAGCGGGTTGCGGAACGTCAGCCCCATCGCCTGCACCGGTGCCGCCGGCAGCCGGATCACCGTGCGCGCCACCACGCGGCCCGTCCGGATCGCGCGGAAGCCCCTCCGGTGGGCGCGTTCGGGGTCCATCCGGGTCAGCACGCGCCGGAAGAGGACGTCGTACGCCGTCACCGTGTGCTCACCGCGACGCTCACCGTCAGGGTCACCGCCGAGCCCAGTCCTGCAGCGAGCGGACGCCGATGTCGCCACGGATCCGCGCCTCGATCCCCTGGACCGCCGCACCGAGCCCCTGGACCGTGGTGATGCACGGGACGTTGGCCCGGACCGCGGCGGTGCGGATCTCGTAGCCGTCGATGCGCACGGATCCGCCGCCTCCGGAGGACCCATGGGGTGTGTTGACCACCAGGGCGACGTCGCCGTCGGCGATCAGCTGGACGGTGGTCGGCTCGCCGTTCGGGCCGGGACCGTCGAAGTGCTTGCGCACCACGGTCGCATCCACGCCGTTGCGCTTCAGCACGTCGGCCGTGCCCTGCGTCGCCAGGATCTCGAAGCCCAGGTCGGCCAGGACCTTGATCGGGAAGATCATCGACCGCTTGTCGCGGTTGGCCATCGACACGAACACCTTCCCCGACGTCGGCAGCGGGCCGAACGCCGCGGCCTGCGCCTTCGCGAACGCCCGGCCGAAGTCGGCGTCGAAGCCCATCACCTCACCGGTCGACTTCATCTCCGGGCCGAGCACGGTGTCGACGTAGCGGCCGTCGGGCTGGCGGAACCGGTTGAACGGCATCACCGCCTCCTTGACCGCGATCGGCGAGTCGCCGGGCAGGTTGCCGCCGTCGCCCGCCGCCGGCAGCAGCCCCTCCCCGCGCAGCTGCTTGATCGAGTCGCCCATCATCACCCGGGCGGCCGCCTTCGCCAGCGGGGTCGCCGTCGCCTTGGAGACGAACGGGACGGTCCGGCTGGCCCGCGGGTTGGCCTCGAGCACGTAGAGCACGTCGGAGCCGAGCGCGAACTGGATGTTGATCAGGCCGAGGACCCCCACCCCACGGGCGATGGCCTCGGTGGCCTCACGGATGCGCTGGATCTCGCGGTCGCCGAGGGTGATCGGCGGGAGGGCGCACGACGAGTCACCGGAGTGGATGCCGGCCTCCTCGATGTGCTCCATCACGCCGCCGAGGAACAGCTCCTCGCCGTCGAACAACGCGTCGACGTCGATCTCCACGGCGTCGTCGATGAACCGGTCGACCAGCACGGGGTGCTCGGGGCTGATCGCGGTCGCCCGGGCGATGTAGCCCTCGAGCGCCCCGTCGTCGTAGACGATCTCCATGCCGCGGCCACCCAGGACGTACGACGGCCGCACCAGCACCGGATAGCCGATCTCGGCGGCGATGGCCTGCGCCTCGCCGTACGACGACGCCATGCCGTGGGCCGGGGCGGTCAGCCCGGCCTCGGCCAGGACCCGCCCGAAGGCGCCACGCTCCTCCGCCAGATGGATCGCCGCGGGGGTGGTCCCGACGATCGGGACGCCGGCGTCCGCGAGGCCCTGGGCGAGACCCAGCGGCGTCTGGCCGCCCAGCTGGCAGATGACACCCGCGACCGGACCCACCGCCTGCTCGGCGTGGACCACCTCGAGCACGTCCTCCAGTGTCAGCGGCTCGAAGTAGAGGCGGTCGGAGGTGTCGTAGTCGGTGGAGACGGTCTCGGGGTTGCAGTTGACCATGATCGTCTCGAAGCCCGCGCCGCCCTCCTCGTGGCCCAGAGCCATCGAGGCGTGGACGCACGAGTAGTCGAACTCGATGCCCTGCCCGATCCGGTTCGGACCGGACCCGAGGATGACCACCGCCGGGCGATCGCGCGGCGCGACCTCGGTCTCCTCGTCGTACGACGAGTAGTGGTACGGCGTGGCAGCGGCGAACTCGGCCGCACAGGTGTCGACGGTCTTGTAGACCGGCCGGATCCCGAGGGCGTGCCGGATGCCGCGGACCACGTCGGCGGTCATCCCGCGGATCTTGCCGATCTGCGCGTCGGAGAAGCCGTGCCGCTTCGCCAGCCGGAGGAGGTCCGGCGTCAGCTCGGCGGCCGACGTCACCTCGGTCGCGACCTCGTTGATCAGGGCCAGCTGGTCGACGAACCACGGGTCGATGCGCGTCGCCCGGAAGACCTCGTCGGGCGTGGCCCCGGCGCGGATCGCGTCCATCACCACCTTGAGCCGCCCGTCGTGCGGAACGCGGGCCTGCTCCAGGAGATGCTCCTTGTCGAGCTCCACCCACTCGCGGTGCCAGTCGAAGACCGCGTCCGGGCGCTCGAGGGACCGCAGCGCCTTCTGCAGGGCCTCGGTGAAGTTGCGGCCGATCGCCATCGCCTCGCCGACCGACTTCATGTGCGTGGTCAAGGTGGCATCGGCGCCGGGGAACTTCTCGAAGGCGAACCGCGGCACCTTCACCACGACGTAGTCGAGCGTCGGCTCGAAGGACGCCGGCGTGCTCTGCCCGTCCGGTCTGGTCGTGATGTCGTTCGGGATCTCGTCGAGGGTGTAGCCGATGGCCACCTTGGCGGCGATCTTCGCGATCGGGAAGCCGGTCGCCTTGCTGGCCAGGGCACTGGAGCGCGACACCCGGGGGTTCATCTCGATGACGACGATCCGGCCGTCGTCCGGGTCGACGGCGAACTGGATGTTGCAGCCACCGGTGTCCACGCCGACCTCGCGGATCACCCCGATCGCGATGTCGCGGAGTCGTTGGTACTCCCGGTCGGTGAGCGTCAGCGCCGGGGCGACCGTGATCGAGTCGCCGGTGTGGACGCCCATCGGGTCGACGTTCTCGATCGAGCAGACGATGACGACGTTGTCGGCCCGGTCGCGCATCACCTCGAGCTCGTACTCCTTCCAGCCGATGATCGACTCCTCCAGGAGCACCTCGGTGGTCGGGCTGAGCGAGAGGCCGAGGCCGGCGATGCGGTGCAGGTCCTCCTCGTCGTACGCCATGCCGGAGCCGGCTCCGCCCATGGTGAAGCTGGGCCGGACGACGACCGGGAAGCCGAGTGTCTCGGCGGCCGCCAGGCAGTCGTCCATCGAGTGGCAGATCTCGGAGGCCGCGACCTCGGCGCCCCACTCCGGGGGCAGGCCCTCGACGATCTGCTTGAAGGACTCGCGGTTCTCCCCCTTCTCGATCGCCTCGATGCTCGCGCCGATCAGCTCGACGCCGTACCGCTCGAGGACGCCGTTCGCGGCCAGGCTCATCGCGCAGTTCAGCGCGGTCTGGCCGCCGAGCGTGGCGAGCAGGGCGTCCGGCCGCTCCTTCGCGATCACCAGCTCGACGAACTCCGGGGTGATCGGCTCGACGTACGTCGCGTCCGCGAACTCCGGGTCGGTCATGATCGTCGCCGGGTTGGAGTTCACCAGGACGACCCGCAGTCCCTCCTCGCGCAGCACCCGGCAGGCCTGGGTGCCGGAGTAGTCGAACTCGCAGGCCTGCCCGATCACGATCGGCCCCGACCCGATCACCAGGACGCTGGAGATGTCGTCGCGCTTCGGCATCAGGCGCCCCCTCCGTCGAGGTGGTCTCGAGACGGTCGCAGAGCGACCTCCTCGACCGGCGAGGCACCGGTGGTTGAGGAAGGCGCGCCAGCGCCTGTCTCGAAACCACCAGCCATCAGCGACACGAAGCGGTCGAAGAGGTACGCCGCGTCGTGGGGGCCGGCGGCGGCCTCGGGGTGGTACTGCACCGAGAACCCCGTCAGCCGGCCGCTGTCGTCACGGAGCTCGAGACCCTCGACGACGTCGTCGTTGAGGCAGACGTGGCTGACCGTCGCCACGCCAAAGGGAGTGCGTGGTGGCCGCGTCGAGCGGGGCACGGACCGCGAACCCGTGGTTGTGCGCGGTCACCTCGACCTTGCCGGTGGTCCGGTCGAGCACCGGCTGGTTGATCCCGCGGTGGCCGTAGGTGAGCTTGTAGGTGTCGAACCCGAGCGCCCGGCCGAAGAGCTGGTTGCCGAAGCAGATGCCGAAGTAGGGGATGCCGTCGTCGAGGGCGGCGCGCAGCAGCTCGATCTGCCCGGTCGTCGCCGCCGGGTCGCCGGGGCCGTTGGAGAAGAACAGCCCGTCCGGGCCCACCGCGCGCACGTCCTCGATCGATGCGGTGGCCGGCAGCACGTGGGTCTCGACGCCGCGCTCGGCGAGCATCCGCGGCGTGTTCGCCTTGATGCCGAGATCGAGGGCCGCGACGGTGAGCCGCCGCTCGCCGACCGCCGGCACGACGTACGTCTCGGTGGTGGACACCTCGGCGGAGAGGTTCGCTCCGGTCATCGCGGCCGACGACCGCACCCGCGCTCAGCAGCGCCTCCGCATCGGCCTCGGTGGTCGAGATCCCGACCCGCATCGCGCCTCTCTCCCGCAGGTGGCGGGTGAGCGCGCGGGTGTCGATCCCGGAGATGCCCACGACGCCCTGGTCGCGGAGGCTCGCGTCGAGGGGGCGCCGCGAGCGCCAGCTGGACGGCACGCGGGCGGGGTCGCGGACGACGTACCCGGCGACCCAGATGCGCGAGGACTCCGGGTCCTCGTCGTTCATGCCGGTGTTGCCGACGTGAGGCGCGGTCATCACCACGACCTGCCGGTGGTACGACGGGTCTGTCAGCGTCTCCTGGTAACCGGTCATGCCGGTGGCGAACACGGCCTCACCGAAGGTCTCACCCTCGGCGCCGAACGACTCACCGCGAAAGGTGCGGCCGTCCTCGAGAACCAGCAGGGCTGGTGCGTTCGAGACATGCAGCGGCACGCCGTACCTCCTTCTCCGCCTCACGGGACGGATCGTTAAAGGATGTCGAGCGGTGCCGACCCTAGCAGCCGGCGTCTCAGATCGCGGCGACCAGCCCGGCCACGAACGCCGTGATCTCGGACAGCGTCTTCTCGTCGCCCTCGAGATGCGGCACGTGGGCGACGGCGGGCAGCTCCACGAGCCGGGCACCCGGGATCGTGGCGGCCAGATGGGCGCAGTTCTCCTTGATGTAGCGCAGGTCGTGCTCGCCGATCAGCACCAGGGTGGGGACGCCGATCTCACCGAGCCGGTCCCAGGCCGCAGCGTCCTCGTGTCGCTCGCCCGCCTCGGGGGCCGCCAGCGCCTCGCCGTTCATCGCCAGGAAGAGCTCACGGGCAGGACCCTGGACCCGACCCTCGGGTGCCGTCGGCCCGTCGAGCCAGACCCGCGCCTCGAGTCGGTTCACCGCTGCCTGGTCGTCGCGCTCCTCGGCGGCCTCCCACTCGTCGTCGAGGGCCAGCACCTCCGGCTCGTACGTCGGCTCCGGGGCGCCGCTGACGGCCGGGCCGATCAGCACGAGAGCCCGTACCCGCTCGGGGTGGGTCAGCGCCAGGTCGATCGAGGTGCGACCGCCCATCGAGCACCCGATCACGACGGCCGAGTCCACGTCGTGGGCATCGAGCACGGCGAGCGCGTCGTCGACCTGCGACCAGCCGTCCTGCTGTTCGTAGGTGGTCCGGCCGAAGCCGCGCGCGTCGTAGGTGAGGCAGCGGTGATCGGACAGCCGGTCGATGACGTGGTGCCAGCTGCGCTGGTCGGTGACGCCCGCGTGCACGAGGAGGACGTCGGGTGAGCCGGAGCCGTATGACTCCGCGGACAAGGTGGCTTTTCCGGAAGTGATCTGCATTTGCCGATCAGTGAATCGGCGCCGGCGGGCCGGCACAACCGGATTAACCGTCCGCGCCAGGCACTAGCGTCGCGGACGTGCACGAGCTGACTCGGGACGAGGCGCGCCGGATCGTCGTCCGCGCGAGCATGTTGGACGCTCATCGGCCGACCGACCTGTTCACGATGGTCGAGCGGCTGACGGCGCTCCCGGTCGAGCCGACGCGGGCGATCGCCCCGAGCTACGACCTGGTCAGCTGGTCGCGGCTGGGGCCGTCGTACGAGCCGGAGGACCTCGACGACCTGCTCGCCGCGCGCGACCTCTACGAGGACGGCAGCGGCATCCGCCCGATGGCCGACCTGCGGCTGCACCTGGCCGAGATGGCGATCTGGCCACCGTGGGACGGCACCCGCGACTGGCTCGAGGCCAACGAGCTGTTCCGCAACGAGGTGCTCGACATCCTCGACGCCGACGGGCCCCTTCCGTCGCGTGAGGTGAAGGCGACCGCCCAGGTGCCGTGGCAGTCGTCGGGGTGGAACGTCGACCGCAACGTCCGGATGATGCTCGGCTGCCTGCTCGCCCGCGGTGAGGTCGCGGTGAACGGGCGGAAGGGCTCTCAGAAGAAGTACGACCTCGCCGAGCGGGTCTACCCCGAGGGCGTCCGGGGGGTGCCGCTGGAGGAGGCTCGCGTCGAGCGCGACGAGCGCCGGCTCCGCGCTCTCGGCATCGCCCGCAGCAAGGGGACCGTCATCCCGGGTGAGCCGATCCACGTCGGCGATGCCGGCGAGCCGGCCGTCGTCGAGGGCACCGACGGCGAGTGGCGGGTCGACCCCACCCAGCTCGGCCGGCCGTTCGAGGGACGTACGGCGTTGCTGTCCCCGTTCGACCCGGTCACCCGCGACCGGGTCCGGATGGAGGACCTGTTCGAGTTCGAGTACGTGCTCGAGATGTACAAGCCGGCGGCGAAGCGCCGGTGGGGGTACTTCGCCCTGCCGGTCCTCCACGGAGACCGGCTGGTCGGGAAGCTCGACGCCACGGCCGACCGGAAGGCCGGCCGGTTCTTCGTCGACGCCGTCCACGAGGACGTCCCGTTCACCCGGCAGATGACCGCGGCGGTCGACGCCGAGATCACCGCCCTGGCCGCGTGGCTGGGGCTCCCGCTCCAGCGCTGAGGCGCAGCTCGGCGCCCTCCCATCGACGTCGCAGCCAGCGGTCGTGGGACGCCACGACGACGGTCCCCGGTGAGGTCTGGAGTGCGTCCTCGATCTCGCCGGCCAACGCCAGCGAGAGGTGGTTGGTCGGCTCGTCGAGCAGGAGCAGGTCCGGCCCGGCCGCGATCGCCACGGCGAGACCGAGCCGTCGACGCTGGCCGACGGAGAGCAGGGAGACCGGCGTCGCGTGCCGGTCGGGCGGCACCAGCCCGAGATCGCGCAGCGGTGTGGCGGCGGCCCGTTCCTCCCCGACCAGCGCGACGTACGTCGCCTCGGCGGCTCGGCCGGCGTCGGAGAACCGCACGTCCTGCGCGAGCTCGGCCACCCGGCGGGCGGTGACCAGGACCGACCCCGACGTCGGGTCGACCCGGCCGGCGAGCACCCCGAGCAGCGTGGACTTGCCGGACCCGTTCGGCCCGGAGACCAGCAGGTGCTCCCCCGCCGTGAGGTCGAGCCGGTCGAGGGCCAGGCGCCCGTGGACCTCGAGATCGCGGACCTGCGCCACCCGGCCGGTCGCCCCGCCCTCGCCGGTCAGGGCCGCCTGCAGCCGGAGGGGCGGCCGCGGCTTGCGCACCTGCTCGCGTTCGGCGACCTCGAGGCGACGTTCGGCGTCCCTCTTCCGGCGTGACAGCGTGCGGTCGACCCGCGCGCCCTTGAACCCGTAGATGAGCTTGTCGTTGTCGCGCGGCGGACGGTTGTGGGCGATCGCCGAGGTCCCGATGCGGGTCGCCGCCCGGAGCCGGGTCAGCTCCTCCTGCTGCTCGGCGTACGTCTCCTCCCAGCGCCGGCGGGCGGCCACCCGGTGCTCCTCGTACGCCGACCAGCCACCGCCGAAGCGGCGCCCGCCCCGCCCGTCGGTGCCGAGCCCGCCGGCCGGGCGCGGGTCGAGGTCGAACAGGTCGGTACAGACGTCGTCGAGCAGGACCCGGTCGTGGCTGGCGAGCAGTACGACGCCTGGCAGGTCGCGCAGGAACGCCGACAGCACGTCGATCGCGTCGTCGTCGAGGTGGTTGGTCGGCTCGTCCAGGAGCAGGCATCCGGGTCGGGTCGTCATCAACGTCGCCAGGGCCAACCTGGTCCGCTCTCCACCGGAGAGGGTGCCGATGCGCCGTGCTGGGTCGAGCGCCCCCAGGCCGAGCCGCTCGGCGCCCTCCCCGGCCCGTCGGTCGGCGTCCCACGCATCGTGGGCGACCGCGCGGTCGAGCGCGACGGCGTACGCCGCCTGAGCCGTCCCATCTGCGTCGTCGCCGAGCGCGGCGGAGAGTCGCTCGACGTCAGCGACCATCCGGCGCAGCGGCGCCAGCGCACCGGCCAGGACGTCGCCGACCGTCTGGTCGTCGCCGAACGCCGGCTCCTGCCCGAGCATCGCCAGGCCGTCCGGCCGGTCGACCGTGCCGGTCACGACGGCCCGAGCAGGCAGCGTGCCGGCGACGGCCCGCAGCAGGGTGGACTTGCCGGAGCCGTTCTCGCCGACCAGGCCGATCCGTCGGCCGGGCTGGGCGGTCAGGTCGATGCCGTCGAGCACCTGCCGGGTGCCGAACCGGACGTCGAGGTCGCAGACACGGAGTGCGGGGATCGTGGACGCAGACATGGCGGAGCCTTCGCAGGAGCGGAGAGAGACTCGCCGGGCGGTGCCGCGGGCGCGAGTCGGGTCAGCGAGCGATCCACATGATG
This sequence comes from uncultured Actinomycetota bacterium, assembly GCA_963812055.1. Classification (GTDB taxonomy): domain Bacteria; phylum Actinomycetota; class Actinomycetes; order Propionibacteriales; family Nocardioidaceae; genus Nocardioides. The sequence goes on along the minus strand of CAWEUA010000006.1, from coordinate 162,638 downwards.
CGTACAGGCTACGTGTCGTCCGCAGCGTGCGCGAATCGGTTACAGCGAGTGCAGGAACTCGACCAGACCGGCGAAGTACACGTCCGCGTCGTCGACGAGCGCGAGGTGGCTGCCGTCGGGCGAGTGGTGGTAGCGCCCGTGCGGGAGCTGCTCGGCCATCCAGCGCAGGTGGGCCGGGTCCATCGTGTCGTGCTCGGCACCCATCACCAGCGTCGGCACGTCGATGCGCTGGAGGTCCGCCGTCCGGTCCCAGCGCTCGAGCTTCCCGCTGGCGCCGAGCTCGCTCGGGCCCTGCATCGGGACGTAGATCGCCGGGTTGATGTGCTCGAATCCCCGCACCACCGGGTCGGGCCACTCGTCCGCGGGCAGGCGGCACACATGGTGCACGTAGTGGTGCTCCATCAGCAACGCCTCGTACGCCGGGTCCGAGGTCTCACCCGCGGCCTCGAGCCGCTTGATCTCCGCCAGCGCGGCCTGGTCCATCTCCGGCATGAGCACCTCCTCGGCGTACCGGTTGTACGCCGGGATGCTCGCCATCATGTTCGAGACCACGAGGCCCTTGAGGTGCTGCTGGTGCGCGAGCGCGTACTCGATCGCGAGCACGCCGCCCCACGACTGCCCGTACAGCACGAAGCTGTCCGGCCCCAGCCCGAGCGCGAGCCGCACCTGCTCGACCTCGTCGACGAACCGGTCGATCTCCCACAGCGACGGGTCGTCCGGCTGGTCGCTGTAGAACGAGCCGAGCTGGTCGTAGAAGTAGTACTCGATCCCCGCGGCCGGCAGGTAGCCGTCGCAGGTCTCGAGGTACTCGTGGGTCGCACCGGGGCCGCCGTGGAGGAGCAGCACCGTGAGGTCCGGGTTGCTGCCGACCCGCTTGGTCCACACCCGGAAGTCGCCGACCGGCGTCGTGACCGGGATCATCCGCACCCCGCCCGCGATCCGGTCCGGCCGGTCGCTGGAGTCCAGGTAGTCGCCCATCCGGCGAGCATGTCACGGGCCCGACGAGCGGCCTGCGGGATACTCACCGGTGTGGCAGTGCGGGTGGGGGTGTGCCGCGCGCTGACGGTGACTCGGGGCGACACGGAGCTCAGCGGGCCAAGACTCGGCACGCGCAAGGCGCGCGTGCTGCTCGCCGCGCTCGTAGCCGCTCGCGGCGCCCCGGTGTCGACCGAGCGGCTGGCCGAGGCCGTCTGGCCGGAGGCTCCTCCCCAGGACCCGCAGGCCAACCTCGCCACCCTCGCGAGCCGCCTCCGACGGGTGGTCGGCGACGACGTCGTGGTGCCGGGCCCGGCGTCGTACGCGCTCGGCGGGCGGATCGAGCTCGACCTCGAGATCGCGGCCGACCTCGTCGCGGTCGCCGCGTCCCGCCTCACGCGAGGCGAGCCCACCCTGGCGGTGGCCTCGGCCACGCGCGCACTCGACCTGCTCGGCGACGGCCGTCTCGCCGAGGAGTTCGGCGAGTGGGCCGACACGTTCCGGCGTGAGGCGGTCGAGGGCTGCCGGGAGGCCCGGCACGTGCTCGCCAGCTCGGCGACCGCCATCGGCCGGGCCGACCTCGCCCTGGCAGCGGCGAACGTCGCGTGCTCGGACGACCCCTTCGACGAGCGCGCCCACCGCGACGTGATGCGCGCGCTGGTGGTGGACGGCCGGCCGTCGGCGGCCCTCGACACCTACCAGGTGCTGGCGTCGCGTCTGGCCGACGAGCTGGGTGCCGACCCCGACCAGGAGACCCGGCGGCTGCAGCTCTCGATCCTGCGCGGCGAGCCCGTCGAAGCGATCGAGCCCGCTCCCCCGACCACCACGTCCAGTGCCCTGGTCGGGCGCGAGCAGGAGCTGGCCGTGCTGGACGCCGCGTGGGTCGACGCCTCGGCCGGCCGGACCTCCTTGGTGCTCGTGGACGGCGTCCCCGGCATCGGCAAGACCCGGCTCGTCGCGGAGGTCACCGCGCTCGCCGACCGCAGCGGCGGTCTGGTGCTCTCCACGGTGTGCCGCCCCGGAGAGCGTTCGCTCTTCCTCCAGCCGTTCGTCGACGTGCTCCGTCCGGTGCTGCTGGCGATGCCCCCGGGCGGGCTCGTCGAGCTCCTCGGCTCCCACCTGGCCACGTGGGGGCGCCTGCTGCCGGAGCTGACCGAGGTGCTGGAGATCCCGTCCGAGCCGGCCGTCTCCGACGATCTGGCGCGCCGCCGGGCCTTCGACGCCGTCGTCGCGGTGCTCGCCGGTCTGTCGGCCGGTCGACCGGTGCTGCTCGCGCTCGACGACCTCCAGTACGGCGCGGACGCCACCGCGGACCTGCTCGCCCACCTGCGGGTCCAGCTCGCGTCGGCACCCGTGCTCCTCCTCGCGGCCACCCGGAGCGAGGCCCTGCCGGCTCTCGGCCAGGTCACCGGCCGAGCGCGTCAGGTGCACCTGGGGCCGCTGCCGGCGTCCGCGGTGGAGTCGCTCGCGGTGGCCGCCGGCTTCGAGTCCCACGCCGCGCAGGTGCACGCGCGCACCCTCGGCCACGCGCTGAGCGTCGTCGCGAGCCTCCAGGCGCTCGCGTCGGGGAGCTCCGGCATCCCGCAGGACGTCGCGGAGGCCGTCGCGGCCCAGCTGGACCGGCTCGACCAGGAGACCGCCGAGATCGCCCGAGGAGCCGCCGTCCTCGGCACCCGGGTCGACCCCCAGATCCTCGGTCGGCTGGTCGAGCGCTCGGAGGTGGCCGTCAGCCTCGCCGGAGCCCAGCTGACCTCCGCGGGCCTGCTGGGTGTCAGCGGCTCGCACTTCACCTTCGTCAACGACCTGGTGCGCGACGCCGTGCTCGCCACGCTCGCCCGCCCGGTGGCGGTCGCCTACCACCGCCGCGCCGCCGACCTCGTGGCCGAGCATCCCGAGGAGATGGCGGGTCACGCCCACGAGGCGGGCGAGCCGGCGCGTGCCGCCGCCGGCTACCTCGAAGCAGGGCGGATCGCACGCCGGGCCGCGGCCCTGGACGACGCCCAGGCGCTGCTCACGCTCGCGCTCCAGGACGCCCGCGACGCGCGCGACCACGTCCTGGAGGCCACGGTGCTCCTCGAGCGAGCGGGCGCGAGCGAGGCGTGCGCCGCGTACGAGGCCGCCGAGGACGACGTGCTCGTGGCGCGGACGCTCCTCGCGGACGCCGGCGTACCCCGGCTCGAGCTGCGCAGCCTGGGCCTGCTCGCGGGCGACCTCGCGATCGCCGGCGGGCGGCCGATGGAGGAGGTGATCGCCCTCAACCGGGCCGGCGCGCAGCGTGCCGACCAGCTCGGCGACACGGTCGCGGCCGCCGGGTTCCGCACCCGCGTCGTCGTCGCCCAGTGCAGCCGGCTGCACCTGGCGACCGCGTACGAGCTGGCCGTCGAGGCCGTGGCGGAGGCGCGGGCGACCGGCGACGAGGAGGCGATGGCGGGATCGTTCGACGGGCTGAAGACCGTGCTCCACTACGTCGGCGATGCCGCCGGGCTGACACGCGTGCTCGACGAGCTCCTCCCTCTGCTCGACCGGCTCGGGGCGACCTGGCTCCAGCAGTGGGCGGTCCTGGAGTCCGCTCTCGTGCCCGCGGCCTCGGGTGACTGGACGACGGCGCTGGCGAGGGTCGACCGCGCGCTGGAGCTGAACCAGCAGACCGGTTACGACGCGTACGCCGGCTACTTCCGCTCCCAGCGAGCCTGGCTGGCCCGCCTCGCCGGCGATCTCGACACGGCCCTGGACGACGGGCGGGTCGCGGTCGCGAACGCGTCGCCGACCGCCCACCCGTGGTGGTACGCCGCGGCCGCCGGAGTGCACGCGACGACCCTGCTGGACCTGGGACGCCGGGACGAGGCCGCGTCACTCGCCACGGCGGGGCTCGCCGCCCTGGCCCCCGAGTCCGGCGCCGCCTACCGCCTGCGCTGCCTGGCACCCATCGCGGCCGCCACGGGCGAGTGTCTCGACGAGGCCGACCGGCTGCTGGCGTCGGTCACCACACCGCCCGGGACCGGGTGGGTGCTCGGGGCCGACGTCTACGAGCAGGTGGCCGCCGCGTGGGTCGCGGCCGGCGAGCCCGAACGCGCGAGCGCGGCGGTCGCACCCCTGCTCGCCGTCACCGGCGACGGCACCTGGGACGCGGTCCACGCCCGCCTGCGTCAGAGGAGCTCGGCGACCAGCTGAGCCGCCTTCGCCGCACCGTCCGACGGCACGGGTACGTAGTCCAGCTCCCGTTCGAGCTCCTCGACGAGCGCCTGCGCGATCGTGTCCGGGTCGGCCGTCGCGTAGTCCATGGCACGACCCGCGCCGTGCCGCTCCAGCCGGTGCCGCACGTGCACCTGCTGCTCGAAGTGATGGCGGAGCGGGAAGTACAGGAACGGTCGCTGGTTGGCGGTGAGCTCCATGGTCGTCGAGAGCCCGCCCTGGACGATGGCCACGTCGCACACCGCGTGGTGCAGGTCGAGGTCGGGCAGGAAGCCGTGCACCTCGACGCCTGGTGGCGCCGGAAAGGCTGCGGGGTCGAGCCGCGGCCCGGTGACCACGTGCATCCGCAGGGCGGGAACGCGCGCCGAGGCGGCGTCGTACGCGTCGATGATGCGGCGCAGCAGGGGCGCGCCGACCGCGGACCCGCCCACGCTGGCGATGCAGACGACCTCGTCGTCGGCGTACCCGAGACGCCGCCGGATCGCACGTCGGTCCGCTGGGTCGGGGCGGTCGCCCATGACGTAGCCGGTGAACTCGAAGTGGTCGAGCGTCCAGTCGCGGATCGTCGGGAGGTCCGGACCCAGCGAGCCGTCCACCAGGTCCTCGGGGTCGCCGACGAAGACCGACCGGTCACGCAGCTGCGGGTAGCGCGCCACGTGCTCGACCATCTCGGCGTTGTAGTCGGAGGTCAGGAACGCCTCGTGGTCGCCGCCGTCGGCCATCGGCACCCAGCCGACGAAGTCCGTCATCCAGGCGAACGGCGCGCGCTTCAGACCGGGGTTCTCGTGCAGGAAGTGGTCGAGGTCCCAGGCTTCGTCGCCGATCCAGAGGTCGTAGTCGCGCTCGCGGACCAGGTCGTCGAAGACCATGAAGTTGGCGACCAGGATCTCGTCCATCCGCCGGATCGCCTGGAACGCGTGCAGGTCGTGCTCGCCGGACTCGGCCTCGACGTGGCCGCTCTCGCTGGCCAGCCACGCCGACGCCGGATGGATCCGCTCCCCCGCCTTCTCCAGGAAGTCGGTCACCGGCGACTGCGACAGCCACTCGATCTCCACCCCGGGACTCTGCCGGCGCAGCTCCTCGGCGATCGCGAGGTCTCGGCGTACGTGTCCGAGCCCGATCGGCGACGAGAGGTACAGCACGCGCTTCGGTCGGCGCGCGGCGCGCTCGTGTCTCTCGACGGGCTCGGGACCGGTGACCCCCGTCAACGTGTCGGAGAGCACCCGGTTGAGCGCGACAGGTTGCCGGGCCGGCGGCGAGTGCCCCGTGCCCTCGAAGGTGACGAGCGTCCCGCCGGTGAGCTCGGCCAGCCGGACGCCCGCTTCGTAGGGGATGACGCGGTCGTCGGTGCCGTGGACGACGACGACCGGGCACCGGACGTTCGGCGCACTGCTCCTCGACGCCCAGCTCACCGGGAACGCGTCCGACCTCGGCCCGCGACCAGCGGTCTCGCCGTCCGTGCCACGGCCCCAGTCCGACGAGGTCCTCGATCAGCTTGGTCGAGTGCTCCTCCGGCACCAGCTGGTCGAAGAAGAAGTCGAGGAACCCCGGGTAGTCCCGCAGCCAGGAGAACTTGTTGTAACGCCCCCAGCCCTCGTCGTCACCGGTGTCCTCGCTCCAGCGTGTCGAACACCGCCTGGTCCGCTCCGGAGAGAACGGCGACCAGGTCGCGGATCGCCGGCGCGATCGCGACCCAGGCGGCGACCCGGTCCGGATGGTCCGACGCGAGGTCCAGCGCGTGCAGGTTGCCCATGGACAGCCCGACCACCACCGCCCGCTCGGTCCCGGTGGCGTCGAGCACGTCGAGCGCGTCCTGGGTCTGCTCTGCGCGGAGGTACGCCGACCCCGACTCCGGGCGGTCGGACGCACCGTTGCCGCGCGGGTCGAAGGTGATCACCCGGGTGCGCCGGGCCAGGTAGGCGACCTGGAGCTTCCAGATCTCGGCCGGGACGATGCACCAGGTCGGCAGGAGCAGCACGGCCGGGTCGTCGGGACGCCGCAGCTCGCCGTACGACTGCCAGGCGACGCGCACGCCGTCGCGTTCGACGAAGCCGGTGGCATCGGGCTCGCGTGCCTTCATGGTCGTCTCCTCCAAGGTGGTCGGGAGCACGCGCACCCGGGGCGGCCCCGCCGACCGGGCGGCGGTCCCGGCTGTCACTCGTCCGACGAAGTCCGCGATGACACGGTTCACGGCCACGGGATAGCGCGCGTGGGGCACGTGACCGGCGCGGCCGAGCACGAGCAGCTCGGCGCCGGCGAGCCGCGCCATGCGTACGCCGCGGGCGACGGGCTGGCAGACGTCGTGGGTGCCGTGGACGACGAGCACCGGGCAGGTGATCGCCCCCAGCACCTCTTCGGTCCCCGTGACGGTGTCGCTGACGTACTCGGCGTTGCGCAGGGAGATCATCACCTCACCGGTGGTGCCTCCGGACCAGCCGACCACGTCCTCGTAGACCTTGCTGCTGTGCGGGTCGTTGCAGATCTGGGAGAAGAAGTAGCGCGGGAACGCCGACCAGTCGCGACGCCACACGGCCTCGTTGTAGACCTCCCACCCCTGCGGGTCCTCGAAGTCGGCGACCCAGGTCGCGGCGGTGTCGATCCCGCGGTCGGGCGGCGGCGTCCCGTCGTTCGAGCTGGGCGCGATGGCCACGACACCCGAGACGCGGTCCGGGTGCCGTGCCGCCGCGAACAGGGCGTACCACGCGCTGTCGCACAGCCCGACCAGGACCGCCCGGTCGATCCCGCAGGCGTCCATCACGGCGGTCAGGTCGCCCACGAAGGCCAGGTCGGTGTAGTGCTCGCTGCCCAGCGGACGGTCGCTCCCGCCGTTGCCACGCCCGTCGATCACCACCACCTGGTGGTGCCGTGCCAGATAGGCGACCTGCCCCTTCCACATCCGGCTGTCGACGATGGAGTCCGCCGGCGCGAACACGATCGAGTCGGGCCCGGACCCGAAGACCTCGTAGTACACGCGCACGCCCTCGCGGTCGACGTACCCGGACGTGTCCGGCTCTCGTGCGCGCACGGTGCTCCCCCTGCTGTCGTGGTCGGGCCCACCGTGCCGAGCCCGGGTTGCAATCCGGTTGCAAGGCCCGCGACCGATGCTCCGGACCAAGCATCCACCTCTTGAAAGGCTCACACCAATGACGCAGACCATCGACATGGACAAGGTGATGGAGTTCGTCGGCCAGTTCGCGGGGGACCTCGGCGCCACCGTCTCGGCCGGCAACGTCGTCCTCGGCGACCGGCTCGGTCTCTACCAGGCTCTGGCCCAGGGACCCGCCACCGCGAGCGACCTGGCCGAGCGCACCGGGACCAACGCCCGTTACGTCACCGAGTGGCTCCGCGGCCAGGCCGCCGGCGGCTACGTCGAGTACGACGCCTCCGCGGACAGCTACTCGCTCACCGCCGAGAAGGCCTTCGCCCTCACCGACCCGGACGGCCCGCTGTTCCTCCCCGGGGCGTTCGAGCTGGCCCTCGGCGCGATCGCGGCGGTGCCGCGGATGGAGCAGGCCTTCAAGACCGGCAGCGGGCTCGGCTGGCACGAGCACGACACCCAGGTGTTCACCGGCTGCGAGAAGTTCTTCCGCCCGGGCTACCTCGCGCACCTGGTCGGCGAGTGGATCCCGGCCCTGGACGGCGCCCAGGCCAAGCTCGAGCAGGGCGCGAAGGTCGCCGACATCGGCTGCGGTCACGGTGCGAGCACCGTGCTGATGGCCGAGGCGTTCCCCTCCTCGTCGTTCGTCGGCTCGGACTACCACGACGGCTCGATCGCGGAGGCCGGCAAGCGGGCCGCCGAGGCCGGGGTCTCCGAGCGGGTGAGCTTCGAGGTCGCGGGCGCGCAGTCCTTCTCCGGGACCGGCTACGACCTGGTCACCAGCTTCGACTGCCTGCACGACATGGGCGACCCGCTGGGCGCCGCGCGCCACGTGCGCAGCTCGCTGGCGGCCGACGGCGCCTGGCTGATCGTCGAGCCCGCCGCGGGCGACACCGTTGCGGAGAACCTCAACCCCGTCGGGCGCGTCTACTACAACTTCTCCACGCTGCTCTGCGTGCCGAACGCGCTGTCCCAGTCGGGCGGCTACGCGCTGGGCGCCCAGGCCGGCGAGAAGGCGATCCACCAGATCTGCACCGACGCCGGGTTCACCCGGTTCCGTCGCGTGGCCGAGACGCCGTTCAACAACGTCTACGAGGCCCGCCGATGAGGGCGCTGGCCCTGTGGGCGGTCGCCCGCGACCTGCAGGATCCGTTCAGTACTCCGACGCGCCCCGGATCGGGCCGGGCCGGCCGTCGGGGTCGTGGACGAGGTCGAGGGGGACCTTCGCCCACATCCGGGTGAGGCGCGACAGCGGGGGCAGGGGGATCGGCCGTAGACGACCCGGCGGCCGGTCTCCCTTTCGTCCGCCCTCGTGCCACGCCTCGAGCCGCGCGGCGGACGCGGCGTAGGCGTCGTACATCCCGGCCGGGTCGCGGCAGTCGGCCATCGTCTCGTCGAGCCCTCGCTGCGCCACCTCGTCGAGGCGGTCGAGGTGCTCGGCGGCCAGGGTCAGCCGCAGGTCGCGGGCGTAGTCCTCGTCCAGGACGATCGCGCTCAGCTCGGAGTCATGGGTCCAGGACCGGCGGTTGAAGTTGTCCGAGCCGGTGCTCGCCCAGACGTCGTCGATCACGCACACCTTCGCGTGCACGTAGACCGGCGTGCCGGCGTGGTTCTCGATGCCGTACGCCGCCACCCGGCCGGGCGCGACCTGCATCAGGCGCTCGATGGCCCGCTCGCGTCCGAGGTACTGCGGCACGCGGTTGAGCCCGGCGATGTCCGGCACGAGCGGGATCACCACGACCACCCGGAGCTCGGGATGGGTTCGCAGCCTCTCCTCGAACGGCTCGGCCACGCCGTGTCCCCAGAAGTACTGGTCCTCCACGTAGACGATCCGCTCGGCCCGGGCGATCGCCTTGGAGTAGCCGCGCGCGACGCTCCGCTCACCACCGCGGGCGAACGGGTAGTCGCGGCCGTGCCGGAGGTCGGGGTAGGTCCGCACCAGTTGGACGACGTGCGGGCCTGCCTCCGGGGGTGGCGGCCACTGCTCGGGCAGGCCGTCCGGCGACGTGTCGTGGTGACGCCAGAGGTCGGCGAGCCTGCGGATCGGGCTCCGCGAGAGCGGTGTCGGGTCCTCCCACCGCTCCCGGAACACGGTCTCGACGTCGTAGACCGCCGGGCCCCGGATCTCCACCTGGGCGTCGTGCCAGGGCGGGTGCTCGCCGTACTCCTCCGTCAGCGCCTGGGGCTGTGGGTCTCCCCCGTGGTCGGCGTCGTCGCGCCGGTTGTGCGCGAGGTCCATGCCGCCGACGAAGGCGACGTCGCGGCTCGGGTCGTCGCGGTAGCGGACCACCACGAACTTCTGGTGGTGGGAGCCGCCCGTGCGGACCCGCATGTCGAGCAGCACCTCGGCCCCGCGGCGTTGGAGCTGCTCGCCGAAGTGGCGGTTCTCCGCGGCGAAGAACCCGGTCACGTCCATGTGCGACCGCCAGACCAGCCCGCGTACGTCGACCCCGCGCTCGTCGGCCCGGCCGAAGACCTCGACCACCTCGCTGCCGGACTCGCCGGTCAGGCGCTCGTCCGCGTCGCCCTGCCAGTCGGTGAACAGCACGAGGTCCCCCGGCTCCGCCGCCTCGACGGCGTCGTACAGCCGGGGGAAGTACGTCGACCCGTGGATCAGCGGCCGTACGAGGTTGCCGGTGGACCAGGCCCGGTCACCGTCGTGCCGGTCGTCGAGGACCGTGCTCGGGTTTCCGCGTTCGGCCCGGGTGAGCAGCCACTGGGAGGGATCCACAACCCGAGCATCCCCCTCAAGCGGTGACGGCGCCCTCGCCCGCAGGGGTGGGGTCGCCCGAGGGCGCACCCGTACTGCTGGAGGAACCGCTCGGCCGCGCGGGCGGCCGGGTGCGCCACGACCGCGGCGACCACCGCGATGGCCGCGATCACGGCCCAGCCCGGCTCGCCCCACTGCAGCGCGAGGAAGGTGAACAGGCCGGGGAAGATGATCGGCTGCGCCTGGTAGCCGAGGCTCCAGATGCCTTGGTAGTCGCCGAGGCGGCGGTGGTCCGAGAGCTCGGACTGGAAGCCCCAGTCGGAGGCCGACTGCCACAGCTCGGCACCGGTGATCGTCACGTGACCGAGCCAGATCAGGACGATCGAGACCCAGCCGACGGTCTCGTGGGTCACGCCGATGACCAGGCACGACAGGATGAACGCCCAGCCGGACAATCGCACGGCACGCAGCGCGCCGTTGACCGTCTCCGAGCCACGCGAGGCGCGCACCTGGAGGAACACCGCCATCACGGTGTTGGTGCCGAACAGCCAGGCCAGCAGCGTGTGGGGTGCGTCGGTGCGCTCGACGAGCCACAGCGGCACCACGACGTTGAGCAGGATCTGGTTGGAGTTCAGGATCCCGTTGCACACCGACAGGGTCACGAACCCGACGTTGCGCCAGGCGGGGGGTGCGGGCGCCGTGTCGTCCTCGTCGGCGTGGCTCGGGGGTGCGGGCCGGTCGATCGCGGGGAGGTGCGAGACCATCACCGCGTTCAGGATCAGCAGCCCACCGGTCAGGATCGGGACCGCCATGATCGCCGAGCGGGTGCCGATCGCCAGCGCGATCCCGCCGGCGAGCGCGCCGAGGGTGTAGCCGACGTTCCGGGCGGACCGCATGTAGGCCAGCGCGCGGACGCGCACCTCGCGCGGGAACACCGCGAGCCGGTACACGTTGCGGCCGGTGTTGCCGGCCTGGCTGATCGCCGCGAGCGACGACAGCAGCGCCACGAAGGTGAGCATCCCGTCGACCATCGGCCAGGCGAAGTAGAGCGCGGCCTCGACCACCGCCGACACGGCCCAGAGAGGCTTGGCCCCGACGTGGTCGGAGAGCCGACCCAGGGGCAGCGACAGCAGGAGCGTCACCACCCCGGAGATCGACATCCCCAGGCCGACCTGCGCGCCGGTGAGGCCGACGATCTGGGTGAAGTACACCGCGGTGCCGGTGAGGAACGAGCCGGTGGCGAACGCCGACAGCACGCACTGCAGAGCCAGGTCGCGTTCGAGCTTGGTCGGCGGGAGGGTGCGGCGGAGCAGGGCGATCACCGAGTCATCACGGGCTCATCCTCACCCGCACCACCGACACCGTGCGAGTCGGTTTCCAGTTGCTCAAGAAGCGCCTGGCGAGCGAGCTCGCTGCGGCGTTCCCTGCAGCCGTGCGCGCCGGCTTCGCCGGCTCGCACTGTCCTCGCTCAGGCGCCTCAGGCGAGCTTGCCGTCGAGCACCGTCGCCCGGCCGCGCAGGAACGTCGCGACGACCCGACCGGGCAGCTCCATCCCGGCGTACGGCGTGTTGCGCGAGAGCGAGACCGAGTCGGAGCGCTCGACCACGCGGCGTACCTGGGGGTCGTAGAGCACCACGTTCGCCGGGGCGCCGTCCTCCAGCGGACGACCCTGGTCGCTCACCCGCCCGATGCGGGCCGGTGCGGCGGACATCCGCTCGGCGACCTCGGCCCAGGTGATCAGTCCGGTGTCGACCATCGTCTCCTGGACGACCGAGAGCGCCGTCTCGAGGCCGAGCATCCCGAACGCCGCGGCCGCCCACTCGCAGTCCTTGTCCTCGAACGGGTGCGGCGCGTGGTCGGTGGCGACGACGTCGATCGTGCCGTCGGCCAGTCCGGCCCGCAGGGCGTCCGTGTCGGCGGCCGTGCGCAGCGGTGGGTTGACCTTGAAGACCGGGTCGTACGACGCCGCCAGCTCGTCGGTGAGCAACAGGTGATGCGGCGTGACCTCGGCGGTGACGTTCCAACCCGCGGCCTTCGCCTGCCGGATCAGCTCGACCGAGCCCGCCGTCGAGACGTGGCAGACGTGCAGCCGCGAGCCGACGTGAGCGGCGAGCAGGCAGTCACGCGCGATCACGGCCTCCTCGGCCACCGCCGGCCATCCGGTCAGCCCGAGCCGACCGGACAGCTCGCCCTCGTTCATCTGGGCGCCCTCGGTCAGTCGCGGTTCCTGGGCGTGCTGGGCGACGACACCGTCGAACGCCTTGACGTACTCCAGCGCCCGGCGCATCAGCACGGCGTCGTTCACGCAGTGACCGTCGTCGGAGAAGACCCGCACCCGGGCGGCCGAGTCGGCCATCGCACCGAGCTCGGCCAGCTGCTGGCCGGCCAGGCCGACGGTCACGGCACCGACGGGGTAGACGTCGCAGTAGCCGCCCTCGCGGCCGAGCCGCCAGACCTGCTCGACGACGCCGGCCGTGTCGGCGACCGGGTCGGTGTTGGCCATCGCGTGCACCGCCGTGAAGCCGCCCATCGCCGCGGCCTGGGTGCCGGTGAGCACGGTCTCGGCGTCCTCACGCCCCGGCTCGCGCAGGTGGGTGTGCAGGTCGACGAGGCCGGGCAGTGCGATCAGACCGGTCGCGTCGACGACCTCGTGCTCGCTCTCGTCCCAGTCGCCGTCGAGCGTCACCCGGCCGTCCTGAACGAGGATGTCGGCGTACCGCTCGCCCAGGATCGAGGCGCCCTTGATCAGGTAGCTGGTCATGCCTCTGCTCCTTCGCTGTCGTTCGAGATGGCGGGTTCGCTGCCACCGAGCAGCAGGTAGAGCACCGCCATCCGGACGGCGACGCCGTTGGTGACCTGCTCGACGATCACCGAGCGGTCGCTGTCGGCGACGTCGGCGGTGATCTCCATGCCGCGCACCATCGGACCCGGGTGCATGACGATCGTGTGGTCCTGGAGGGTCGCCATCCGACGGCCGTCGAGGCCGTAGCGGCGGCTGTACTCGCGCGCGGTCGGGAAGAACCCGCCGCTCATCCGCTCCCGCTGGACCCGCAGCATCATCACCGCGTCGGCCTTCGGCAGCACGCTGTCGAGGTCGTACGACGTCTCGACCGGCCAGCTGTCGATCCCCACCGGCAGCAGGGTCGGAGGCGCGACCAGGGTGACCTCGGCGCCGAGAGTGTGCAGCAGCAGGGAGTTGGACCGGGCGACCCGTGAGTGGAGGACGTCGCCGACGATCGCGATCCGCTGCCCGTCGAGCGTGCCGCCGTTGCGGCCCCCGAGGTGCCGCCACATCGTGAACGCGTCGAGCAGCGCCTGGGTGGGGTGCTCGTGGGTGCCGTCGCCGGCGTTGACGACCGACGCGCGTACCCAGCCGGAGTTGGCCAGCCGGTGCGGTGCCCCACTGGCGCCGTGCCGGATCACGACGGCGTCGCAGCCCATCGCCTCGAGGGTGAGGGCCGTGTCCTTGAGCGACTCGCCCTTGGACAGCGACGAGCCCTTCGCCGAGAAGTTGATGACGTCGGCCGACAACCGCTTGGCCGCGGCTTCGAACGAGATGCGGGTGCGGGTGGAGTCCTCGAAGAACAGGTTCACCACGGTGCGGCCGCGCAGCGCGGGCAGCTTCTTGATCGGGCGGTCCGCGAGCGACCGCATCTCCTCCGCGGTGCGCAGGACCAGCTCGGCGTCGTCGCGGCTCAGGTCGGCGGCAGACAGCAGGTGCTTCTTCATGACGCGGCTCCCTCGATGATCACGGCGTCCTCGTCGTCGACGCCGGTGAGGTGGACCCGCACCCGCTGCACCAGCGAGGTCGGGAGGTTCTTGCCGACGAAGTCGGCCCGGATCGGCAGCTCCCGGTGGCCGCGGTCGACCAGCACGGCCAGCTGGACCGCTCGCGGCCGGCCGACGTCGTTGAGAGCGTCGAGCGCGGCCCGGATGGTGCGCCCGGAGAACAGCACGTCGTCGACCAGGACGACGACCCGGTCGTCGATCCCACCGTCGGGGATCTGCGTCGGGAGCAGGGTGCGCGCGGGTTTCAGGCGCAGGTCGTCGCGGTACATCGTGACGTCGAGAGACCCGCACGGCACGGTGTCCCCCTCGACGGCGGCGATCCGCTCGGCGATCCGCTCGGCGAGCGGCACGCCGCGCGACGGGATGCCGAGGAGGACGAGGGCGTCGGCGCCCTTGTTGCGCTCGAGGATCTCGTGGGAGATGCGGCTCAGTGCGCGGGAGATGTCGCTCGCGTCGAGGACGGTGCGATCGGTGCCGGGATCCGGCACCTCCGGTGATGAGGATGCAGCTGGGGCAGGCGCAGGCATCTGCTGCCAGACCTCCTTCTCCGCCTCACGGGACGGCTCGTTAAAGGATGTCGATCGCGGCGACCCTAGCAGGCGGAGTGGCCTCCGCCCGCCAGGGCGCCGCGTGGCTCAGCCAGGTGGCGTCAGCCGATCGGGATCCTGATCACCGCGCCCGCGCCCGGCGCCACGGCACCGATGCTGACGAACGCGCGGTTGCCCTTGATCGCCACGCCGTAAGGCGCGAACAGGTCGCCGCTCAGGTTCTTGTGCTTCTTGCCGGACTTCTTCGACGCGACCCGCCACAGCGACCCGGTCGGGCCGGATTGCAGACCATCGTTCGCGATCTGCACGGCGTACAGCTTGCCGTCCTTGCCGAACGCGATGCTGGTGACGTTGGTCAGGTGGTTGGCGTAGACCGTCGGCTTGTGGCCGGGCTTGATCCGGTAGATCTTGGCCGCACCCTTCTCGAACGGGAAGCCGGTCAGCTCGCAGACGTAGAGCGCACCGTCGGGTCCCACCGCGACGTCGGTCGGCACGGCCTGTGCCTTGCCCCCGGTGACGGGCTCGTCCCGGAAGATCTTCACCAACGAGACCTTGCCCTTGCGGATCTTGAGCAGATCGTTGGCACCGGAGTCCGTCGCGTACCAGGACCTGCCCCACTTGAAGAGCCCGGTCGGGTCGGTGTTGGGGTCGTGGATCGGGTTGTGCTTGCCCTCGAACGCCGCGAGGTCACCGAGCTTGGCGAGATTCTTGCTGCCCAAGTCGTACTTCACGACCTGCCCGAACCGGTTGCCCGGCTTGGCGAGCGCGTCCCGCTGGGCGGGGTCGAGACCGAAGCCGATCGAGACTGCCAGCTTGCCCTTGCCGTAGGGCACGACGTCCGCCGGACCGAGCGCGGACCCGCCGGTGGTCTCGTCGGCGTACGACGGGAGTCCGGTGATGACCCGCCGCTGGTGGCCGTTCGCGACGACGGTGACGCTGCCGGTCGCACCCCAGCACACGTTCCCGCCCTCGCCCCCTACGACGCAGTCGTTGGGACCGCCACTCCCCGCCTCGGCGACATAGAGCTTGCCGCTCTTGGAGAAGTTCAGCTGCCGCGGGTTGTCCAGGTTGTTGGCCACGATCGGGAAGAGTGATCCCTTCGCGCCGGCACCGTGCGCCTGGTGCGTCCCCCTGGCATCCGCCGGAAGGGTGGCGGTGAGAGCCACCATGGCGACCGAGACGCCGGCGGCCAGGTACAGAGATTTTCGCATCTAGAAATTCCCCCTACGTAGTTGCCCGAGACGGATTCACGTGAGTCTCACCCGTCACACCTGTTCGGGGCAAGGGTCCGGGTGGGCCAGGAGGCCAGCGGGTCAGTGCCCGCCGAGCTGGGCCCCCAGGTCCTTGAGCACGGCCTCGTAGGCGCGCTGGTACGTCGGATAGGCGAAATGCTGGTGCAGCAGCGTCGCGATCGGGACCTCCGCGTGGACGGCGAGCTCGAGCATCGACAGGATCTCGCCGCCGGCGGGACTGACCACGACCCCGCCCACGAGCACCCCACGGGCGCGGTCGGCCACCAGCTTGATGACGCCGTCCTCGCCGGTGATCCAGCCCCTGCTCCCGAGGTCCCCGGTGGCCGTGATGACGTCGAGGCCGGCCTCGCGGGCCGCCTTCTCGGTCAGTCCCACGGACGCGACCTCGGGCGCGGTGAACGTGACCCGCGAGACCGCGCGGTAGTCAGCCCAGGGCCCGTCGCGGCCGAGCAGGTCGTTGAGCACGACGGCGGCCTGGTACATCGACACGTGGGTGAACGCGCCCTTGCCGACGATGTCGCCGATGGCCCACAGGCCGTCGCCGGCCCGCATCCGCTCGTCGGTGTCGACCACCTTCGCGTCGGGGTCGAGCCCGACGTGCTCCAGGCCGAGACCCTGCAGGTTGTTGCGGCGACCGGCGGCGACGAGGAGCTTGTCGGCGCGGAGCTCCTGGTCCCCGAGGTCCAGGGTGAACGCGCCGTCGGCGTACGACACGGACGCGATCGAGGCTCCGGTGAGCACCTGGATGCCGGTCTCGGCGAACGCCTTCTCCAGCGCCTCGGCGGCCTCGGGCTCCTCCAGTACGACGAGCCGGTCGGCGACCTCGACCAGCGTGACCCGCACGCCGAAGAGCGCCATCACCTGCGCGAGCTCGCACCCGATCGCGCCCCCACCGATCACGACCAGGGACGACGGGAGCTCGGTCAGCTTCACCGCGTCGCGGTTGGTCCAGTACGGCGTGTCCGCCAGGCCCGGGATGGGCGGCGCCGAGGGAGCGGTGCCGGTGTTGAGCACGATCCCCTTCGTCGCCGTGTACGTCGTGCCGCCCACCTCCACCCGGCCGTCTCCGCCGAGCACCCCGTGGCCGCGGACGAAGGTGGCCCCCGCGTCCTCCAGACGCTTCACGGCCACGGTGTCGTCCCAGTCGTCGGTGGCCTCGTCGCGGATGCGGGTCGCGACCGGGGTCCAGTCAGGGGTCACCGTGGCGGAGCCCGCCAGCTCGTTGACGCGTCCCGCCTCGCGCAGGGTGTGGGCGGCCGCGATCATCATCTTCGACGGGACGCAGCCGAAGTAGGGGCACTCACCGCCGACCAGACGCTCCTCGATCCCGAGCACCCGCCAGCCGGCCTCGGCGAGCTTGATCGCGACGTGCTCGCCTCCTGGGCCGAGCCCCACCACGATCACGTCGACCTCGGTCGTCGTGGTCTCCCCCGCAGTCTCCGTCATGTCGACACCCTACGAGGGCTGGGAGTCACCACCCCGGTCCGGTGGCGGCCGAGCCTCAGGCGCACCCTCAGGTTGCCGGCCGTCTCAGCCCGTCAGGTCCGTGGCGGCACCACGGCCCCGCTCAGCGCTGCGCGCTGAGGTGGCGGGCCCGCGCGAAACAGAACAGCCCGTAGCAGCCGATCCCGATCGAGATCGCGAACAGCAGGACCGGGCCGAACGGCTGCTGCAGCACCTTGTGCAGCGCCTGGTCCAGTCCCCCGGACTTCTTGGCCGAGTGGTCGATCGCGGCATACAGGAACAGCACCCCGATGACCGCGATCGCGATCCCCTTGGCGATGTAGCCCACCTTGCCGAAGATCCGGTAGGCCCGCCCGGACTCGCCGCTGCGACCCTCGGGATCGAGGTGCTTCAGGAACTTCTCGCTCCAGCCGCGATAGACGAGGTAGGCGCCGTACCCGATGATCGCCAGGCCGACCAGGCCCACCAGCCAGCGGCCGAACGGCTGCTCCATCAGGGTGGCGGTGTAGTCCGAGGTCTTGCTCTTGGACTTCGAGCCCGTCGCGACGCGCAGGGCAGCCACACCGAGAGTGCCGTACACGATCGCCTTGAAGACGTTGACGGCGGGCTTGTACGCCTTCTTGGCGCCGTCCTCGACGGTGAAGTCGACGAACGCCTCGAGCAGCTTCCACAGGACGAGGAGGAACATCCCGATCGCGACGACCCAGACCACGACCTCGCCGTACGGCTGCTGGGCCAGTTGTTTCAGCGCACCGTTGCGCGAGGCGGCGCCGCTGTGGTCACCCAGTGCCAGCTGGATGCCGAGCCACGCGATCGTGAGGTGGACGACGCCGTAGGCGACCATGCCGACGCGGACGGCCCGGTCGGTCCACTCGCTCTCGTGGGCTTCGCGGCCGAGCTGCTCGGCCTGGTCGCTGACGTCTGCCATGGCGCCGAGAATAGGTGCCGTGGCCGCTGGACTACTCCCCCTGGAGGGTGAGGGTGTCGTGGTCGCGCAGCATGCTGCCGAGCACCCCGTTGACGAACGCCGGGGAGTCGTCGGTCGACAGGTCGCGCACCAGCGCGACCGCCTCGCTGACGGCCACCGCGTCCGGCACGTCGTCGGCGTAGAGCAGCTCGAAGGCGCCGATCCGCAAGGCGTTGCGATCGACGGCCGGCATCCGGTCGAGGGTCCAGCCCTGGGCGTACTGCCCGAGCAGCTCGTCGATCCGGTCGCGGTGCTCGCTCACGCCGCGCACCAGCACGGCGGAGTAAGGGTTGGTCGGTCCCTCCCCTTCCGCCACGGCCGCCTCGAGGGCCGTCACCGGGTCCTGGGCGCGCATCTCGGCGGCGTACAGGACGTCGAGTGCGCGCTTGCGCGCCTTGCTGCGAGCAGGCATGGCCGGCCGGTCAGGCCTTCACGCGACCGAGGTACGACGAGTCACGGGTGTCGACCTTGACCTTCTCGCCCTGGGTGATGAACAAGGGCACCTGGATCTCGTGGCCGGTCTCGAGGGTGGCCGGCTTGGTGCGGCCGGTGGCGCTGTCGCCGACGACGCCGGGCTCGGTGTAGGTGATCAGCATCTCCACCGACGCCGGGAGCTCGACGTACAGCACACGACCGTCGTTGGTGGCCACGATCGCGTCGTTGTTCTCCAGCAGGAAGTTCTTGGAGTCACCGACGATGTCGGGCCCGATCTCGAGCTGGTCGTAGGTGCCGGTGTCCATGAAGACGTAGGACGTGCCGTCGTTGTAGAGGTACTGCATCGTCCGCTTGTCGACGTTGGCGACGTCGACCTTCACGTCGGCGTTGAACGTGCGGTCGACGGTCTTGCCGGACTCGATGTTCTTCAGCTTCGACCGCACGACGGCGCCGCCCTTGCCGGGCTTGTGGTGCTGGAACCAGATGACCTGCCAGAGCTGGCCGTCGAGGTTGAGCACCATGCCGTTCTTCAGGTCGTTGGTGGTGGCCATGCGGGAGTGCCTCTTCTGCTGGGAAACGGTGGGCCCGGCACTGCAGACGTCGGGAGGGACGTCCGGGCGAGCGGCCTCCGATTCTAGTACGTCGCTCCCGTGGGCCCGGAATCGTCAGGCCTGGCCCTCGGCCGGCGCCTCGGGCTGTCGCGGCCGGCGGAAACGGCGCACGACCAGCCACACCGGCACGCCCACCAGGGCGATCGCGACCGCGAACGGCAGCACCGCACCGACGGCGACGAGCAGCCCCACCACGACCGCCACCAGCGCGTTCCAGCCGTGCTGGAGACCACCGACGAAGCCGCCGGCCGAGTGCTTCACGGGAGGCGGGGACGACGTGACGTGACGGGTGATGTCGACCGTGATCGTGGCTTGGCTGGTCTGGTCGGCCAGGTAGGCGCGCTGCTGCTGGAGCGAGTCGAGCTCACCCTGTCGCGCGGTGAGCTCACGCTCGACGGCGAGCAACGCCGGCAGGGTGGCCGCGCGTGAGACGAGGTCGCGGAGTCGGCGTACGCCGGCCTGCTGGGCCTTGATCCGCGCCTCGGTGTCGATCACCTGGGTCGTGACGTCCTCTCCCTTGCGGGTGGAGCTGCGCAGGGTCGCGACGCCGGCCAGGTCGGTCATCGACCGGTCGAACCGGTCGCTGGGGACCCGGAGCACGAGATGCATGTCCATCACCGTGCCCCGCTCGTCGGTGCTCGTGTTCTCGTCGGCGATCCGGCCGTGCTGGCGGGCGAGGACCGCGTCCACCCGGCCGCGGGCCTCGGAGACGTCGGTACTGGTGAGCTCGATCTGGCCGGTGGAGATCACGGCACGGGATTGCACGTCCGCGCCCTCCCGGACGGTCCCCGAGGCTTTCACGGAGTCGAACGCCTGGCTCTCGGGGTTGTCCGCGGACCTGGCCGGCATGTTGGCCGCGGACGATCCCGCCGCGTCCGTGGTCGCGCTGTCGGCCGAGGAGCCGCAGGCGGCGACGGTCACGCCCAGGACGACGAGGAGCGGGACGGCCGCCCAGCGGCGTACGGCGCGACCGGGCGTCATCGGGGTGCTCATCGGAACGACCACACGATGCGGACGGTGACCGCGAGCTTGTCCTTGCCGGCCCGGATCGGCAGGGTCTTGCCGAGCATCGCCATGTCGGCGCTGGTGTAGGACAACGGTTGCCTCGTCGGCGCGCTGGCGTGGACCTCGCGCAGGGAGAGCACGGAGCCGAGGTCCTGGCCGGTGGCGTCGGCGTACTCCTGGGCCTTGGCGGTGGCCTCCTTGACGGCCTGCTGCCGCGACTGCGCCAGGAGCGGGTCGGGGTCGGCGATCCGCAGGCCGATGTCGCCGACGCGTACGTCGTTCCCGCCGGTGTCGACCGCGGCGGTGACGGCGCGGCCGCCGCGGGCGAGGTCACGCACCAGGACCTCGGCGCGTTGTGCGACGCGGTAGCCGCGCAACGTCGGTGGGCCGTAGGCGTGGTAGTCGTACACGGCGTTCATCTGGAGGCCGGTGGTCTGCACGTCGCTCCGTCTGACACCGACCTGGTCGAGGCGGGTCAGCACCCGGTCCATCGTGGCGCTGGCGTCGGTCAGGGCCGCGTGCAGGTCGGAGCGGACGAGCCCGACCGAGAGCGAGAACGTCAGCTCGTCCGGGACGCCGACCGTCTTGCCGGTGCCGGTCGTGACCAGCGTGCGCGGCTTGCCGTCGGTCGAGGTGCCCGACGGCGCGGTCGGCGAGGCCTGGGCGGAGCCTCCGCCGGCTCCCAACAGGTAGGCGACGACGAGGCCGAGCGCGACCACCGCCGCGACGAGCACGCCTTTGGCGCTGAGGGTGACGGAACGATCCATGGCGCTGCCTCCGATCGGGAACGTGCCGATCGGACGGCCGCGACGCGCTCACGGTTCCCATCCGCCGAAGTGGCAGTCCTCCGGAGTCGACGTGGCAGTTCCTCACCGCCGAAGTGGGAGTTGTCCGCCCACAGCGGCCGACTCGGTAGCGGAGAACTGCCACCTGGGAGGCGGACGAGTGCCACTTCGGCGTTCGAGGTCAGCTGGTGGCGGACGACCCGATGAGCTCGAGTGCTTCGCGGTAGCCGTCGACGCCCTTTCCGGCGATCACTTTGGTCGCGTGCGGGGTGACGACGGAGTGGGAACGGAACTCCTCGGGGCGCTGGGCCGGGTCGCTGAGATGCACCTCGACGAGAGGTGCGGTGAGCTGCGCGCACGCGTCGTAGAGCGCCAGTGAGTAGTGGGTCCACGCTCCCGCGTTGAGGACGATCGGCGTCTGCTCGTCGGCGGCGGTGTTGAGCCAGTCCAGCAGCTCGCCCTCGTGGTTGGTCTGTCGCACCTCGACGTCGAGCCCGAGCTCGCGTCCCCACTCCTCGCACCGCGTGACCAGCTCGGCGTACGTCGTGGAGCCGTAGATCTCCGGCTGACGTCGACCCAGGCGGCCGAGGTTCGGTCCGTTCAGCACCAGCACCCTCATGCCGCACCCTCCACCATCGCGTCGTACGCCGCCCGCAGGTGCGCGTCGTCGGGATCGGCCAGGATGCGCGGGCTGGCCAGGCCGTCGAGGACCACGAACCGCAGGGTCGATCCGCGTGACTTCTTGTCCACGGCCATCCGCGCTCGCAGGTCGTCGTACGACGCGCCGCTCCAGCCGGTCGGCAGCCCCACCCCGGCGAACGCCGTGCGGTGTCGCTCGACCACCGGGTCGTCCAACAGCCCCGCGGCCCGCGCCAGCTCCGCGACGAAGACGCTGCCGATCGCCACGGCCTCGCCGTGCCGCAGCCCGAAGTCGCTCGCCAGCTCGACGGCGTGGCCCATCGTGTGGCCGTAGTTGAGGACCTCACGACCCGGGTCGCCGTCGCCCCCCGACTCGCGCAGGTCGCCGGCGACCACGGCCGCCTTGACCCGCACCGCCCGCTCGACCAGCTCCTGGAGGACCGGCGAGCCCGGCGACAGCGCCCCCGGTGCGGCGCCCTCGACGAGCGCCAGGATCTCCGGGTCGGCGATGAAGCCACACTTGACCACCTCGCCGAGGCCCGAACGCAGCTCGGGCTCGGGCAGCGTCGCGAGCAGGTCGAGGTCGCAGAGCACTCCGGCCGGCTCGTGGAAGGCACCGACGAGGTTCTTCCCGGCCGTGGTGTTGATCCCGGTCTTCCCGCCGACGGCCGCATCGACCATGCCCAGCAGCGTGGTCGGGACGTGGACGACGCGGACGCCGCGCAGCCAGGTCGCGGCCACGAAGCCGCCCAGGTCCGTCGTCGCTCCGCCGCCGACGGCCACGACGGCGTCGCTCCGGGTGAAGCCGGCCGCGCCGAGTGACTCCCAGCACCCCGCCGCGACCTCGGCGGACTTGGCCCGCTCCCCCGCCGGCACCGGCAGCCGCAGCACGTCGTACGCCGGCCCCAGCGCGTCGCTCACCCGGTCGGCCGGCGCGGGCAGGTCTTCCGGATGCACCACCGCGACCCGCTGCACGGCGTCCCCGAGCATCGCTGGAAGGTGACCCAGCAGGTCGTGGCCCACCAGCACGTCGTACGCCGCCGCGGTCTCCACCCGGATGACGGTCGGCTCAGCCATCGAGGGCCTCCTCGACCAGGGTCGCCACCTCGTCGGGGGTGCGCCCGTCGGTGTCGACGACCGCCATCGAGACCGACTCGTACACGGGGCTCCGCTCCTCGAGCAGGGCCTTCATCGTGCCGCGGACGTTGCCGAGCAGGAGCGGCCGCGAGGCCCCGAGACCGACCCGCGCCGCGGCGTCGGTCAGGCCGACCTTCAGGTACACGATCCGGTGACCGGCCATGGCCGCCCGGCTGCTCTCGGCCGTCACGGCGCCGCCGCCGACCGCGAGGACACCGTCGTGCTCGACGAGGGCACGTGCGACGGCGGTGCGTTCGAGCGCGCGGAACTGCTCCTCCCCCGACTCCACGAAGATGTCGGAGATCGCGCGACCGTCCGTCGCCTCGACGTCGTCGTCGGTGTCGCGAAAGCCCACGCCCCAGCGCTCGGCCAGGATGCGGCCGACCGTCGACTTGCCGGCTCCCATCGGCCCGACCAGCACCACCCGTGGTGGGGTCACCGGAACCTCAGGGTGTCCAGGTAGCTCCCGACGTTGCGGCGGGTCTCCGCGACCGCGTCACCGCCGAACTTCTCGAGCACCGCGTCCGCCAACACGAGCGCGACCATCGCCTCGGCCACGACCCCGGCCGCGGGCACGGCGCAGACGTCGGACCGCTGGTGGTGCGCGACCGAGGCCTCGCCGGTCTCGACGTCGACCGTGCGCAACGCCCGGGGCACCGTCGAGATCGGCTTCATCGCGGCGCGCACGCGCAGCACCTCGCCCGTCGACATCCCGCCCTCGGTCCCACCCGACCGGCCGCTGGTACGCCGGATCCCGTCGTCGGTCGGCACGATCTCGTCGTGGGCGAGGCTGCCGCGGGTCGCCGCGATCTCGAAGCCGTCGCCGACCTCGACGCCCTTGATCGCCTGGATCCCCATCAGCGCTCCCGCGAGCCGCGAGTCGAGCCGGCGGTCCCAGTGGACGTGCGAGCCGAGCCCGGGTGGCAGGCCGTGGACGACCACCTCGACCACGCCGCCCAGGGTGTCCCCGTCGTGGTGTGCCTGGTCGATCGCCGCCGACATCGCCGCGCTGGCCTCCGGATCCAGGCAGCGCACCTCGTCGGCGTCCAGGTGGGCGACGTCGTCCGGGCCCGGGATCGAGCCGGCGGGCGCCCGCACCCCGCCCAGCTCCACGACGTGCGCCACGAGACGGACGTCCGCCGCCTGCTCCAAGAGCGCGGACGCCACCGACCCCAGGGCGACCCGGGCCGCGGTCTCCCGGGCGGAGGCGCGCTCGAGGACGGGTCGCGCCTCGTCGAAGGCGTACTTCTGCATGCCGACCAGGTCCGCATGGCCCGGTCGTGGCCTGGTCAGCGGTGCGTTGCGGCCGAGGCCCTCCAGGATCGCCGGGTCGACGGGGTCGGCCGACATCACCTGCTCCCACTTGGGCCACTCCGTGTTGGCGATCTCGATCGCCACCGGTCCGCCCATGGTCTCGCCGTGGCGCACACCGCCGAGGATCGTGACCTGGTCCTGCTCGAAGCTCATCCGGGCGCCGCGGCCCTTGCCCAGGCGGCGCCGCGCCAGCGCGGCCGACACGTCGTCGGTCGTGATCCGCACGTGCGCCGGCACCCCCTCGAGGATCGCGACCAGAGCGGGGCCGTGGGACTCCCCGGCGGTCAGCCAGCGCAGCATGCGGTCAGTCTTCCATGCAGGGTCGTGCTGCCCGGACGGGTCAGCCGCTCACGAGACCCGACCACAAGGCGTCGCCCCAGAGCAGCCCGACGACCGCGCCCAGCAGCATGAACGGCCCGAACGGGAAGCCCTTCCGCTCGACGATCTTGATCAGCGCCAGCAGACCCCCGATCACGCCGCCGAGCAGGAAGCCGGCGTACATGCCGACGAGCACCTGCCCCCAGCCGAGCCACCCGAGGCCGAGCCCGAGGAGACCCGAGAGGCGCACGTCCCCGAAGCCGAGCCCGCGTGGGTAGACGAACCAGAGGATGAAGTAGAACGCCCCGCACGTCGCGAAGCCGAGACCGGCACGGACGACGGCGTCACCGTCGCCGGTGACGGCCCACCCGACGAGCACGAGCACCACCAGCGCGCCGAAGGTCGGCGTGATCAGGTACGTCGGGAGCAGCCGGGTGCGCCAGTCGATGACGGCCAGCGCGAGGTAGACCGGGACCAACGGGACCCACAGCAGCCAGGCCCACTCCCAGCCGACGGCCGCGCCGACAACCGCGCCCGTGACCACCCCGGCGACGGCGCTCCTCCAGGCAAGGCCCGGCAGCACGGCGATGTCGGCGTAGGGCTCGGGAGGATCCTCCGCCGCCTCGTCGGGCACGTCGATCGTCGCGTCCGTCTCCGACGACGTCTCGACCTTCCCCTCGTCCTCGGGCGGCGGTGGCTCCCAGGGAGGCACCCTCGCGATCAGCCGCGGGACCAGCAGCCCGCCCGCGCCCGCCACGACCGCGCCGAGGAGCGCGGCCACGACGGTCGAGTCCATGACGCGCAGACTAGCCAGACGAAGGGGCCCGGTTGCGGCGTTCCGCGAGTCCCGCCTCCCCCGCGCGTCGCATCGCGTCGACGGGGACGTCGAAGCGCCCGGTCATCGCCCGCACCTGGTCCACCGCCTGCCACAGCAGCAGGTCGAGCCCGCTGACCACGATGCGGCCGTCCGCCGCCGCGGCAGCCGCGAGCGGGGTCGGCCAGGGGTCGTAGAGCACGTCGAACACGACCGGCAGCTCACCGAGAGCCGTCGTCACCGACTCGGTCTGGGCCTCGACCGGCACGGTCGAGACCAGGATGTCGGCGGAGACCGGTCGGAGGTCCTCGAGCGCCGTCACCGTCACCTGGGGTGGCCGTGGATGCCGGGCGACGGCGGCGAGGGTCTCCGTGGCTCGCGCCGGATCGCGCACCACGAGCGTCGCCCGCTCCAGGCCACGCTCGGCGAGAGCGAGCAGCACCGACGCCGACGTGGCCCCACCGCCGAGCACGACCGCCGACCTGATCGGGCCCTCGGTGGCCGTGTTGATCGCCGCCAGCGCTCCCGGGATGTCGGTGTTCAGGCCGTGCCTGCCACCCTCGGCATCGAGCAGCAGGGTGTTGGCCGCGCCGGAGACCCGGGTCCAGTCGTCGCGTGAGCTCAGGAGCGCGATGACCTCCCGCTTGAGCGGCATCGTCAGCGACAGTCCTCGCCAGCCGGCGTCCAGGTCGTCGACGAAGGCCGCCAGCCCACCGGCCGGGACCCGGACCGCGTCGTAGGTCCAGTCCAGCCCCAGCTCGGTGTACGCCGCCCGGTGGAGCACCGGCGACAGGGAGTGCTCGATCGGGTCACCCAGGACCGCACAACGCCGTGGCATGGGTCGGCACCTAGCAGCGGGTCGACGTCGTGCAGTACTGGTCGTACTCCTGCTTGAACCCCAGGAAGTCCTGGTAGGTGACCCCGAACTTCGTCTCGCCCGTGCGCAGGTTCACCGTCAGGTAGTAGTACCAGGGCCCGTCCGCCGGGTGCAGCGCCGCGTCAATCGCCTCGTCACCGGGCGAGTTGATCGGCCCGGGCGGCAGACCTGGGTACTTGTAGGTGTTGTACGGCGAGTCGGTGTTCTGCGTCTCGTCGGTCGTCACGGCGACCACTCCCTTGCGGTTCAACGCGTAGTTGACCGTGGCGTCGATCTGAAGCAGACCGTTGGTGCCCTGCTTGCTGCCCGGACCGTCGAGCCGGTTGTAGATCACCCGCGAGATCTTCGGCATGTCACTGCCCCGTCCCTCGGCCTGGATCAGGCTCGCGATGGTCATGATCTCGGCGGGCGTCTTGCCGACCTCCTGCGCGCCGGCGACGAGGTGGTGCTCCGCAGCGGCCTGCCTCCACCGGTCGACCATGTCCTTGATCATGTCGACCGGCTTCTCGGTCGGACCGAAGGGGTACGTCGAGGGGAACAGGTAGCCCTCGGGGTTGCCCTTCGCGTACGCCGGGAGCCCGATCGCCTCGGTGTCCTTCAACGCCGCGTTGAACTGAGCCGTCGAGTACTTCGTCTGGTCGGCCAGGATGGCCACGACGTCGGTGACCCGCAGACCCTCCGGGATCGTGACGGTGTCCTTGATGATGTTGTCGGGGTTCTTCAGCACCTTGTAGGCGTCGGCGGCCTTCATCTCCTTCTTCAGGGGGTAGAAGCCGACCTGGATGCCCTTGTCGCCGTTCGCGGCGGAGATGAACGCGTCGACCGAGGCCACCACGTTGTCGTTCTTGAGGTTGCGACCGATCGCCGTCGTCGAGTCGCCCTCCTTGACCTCGAAGATCACCTTGCCGTGGCCGGGGCCGTCGTAGTCCGCCGAGTGCGACAGGTGGTCCTTGAGGTAGTGGAACCCCTTGGTCCCGGCGAAGTATGCGCCGCCGACGACCACCGCGAGCGCGACGAGCACGGCCACGCAGCCGGAGAAGCCACGCTTCTTCTTCGCCTTGCGCGCGCCGCCGAGGTAGTAGGGGTCGTACCCCTCGTCCGAGTCGGGCTGGTCGTCGTCGGCGTCGCCGGCGTCGTGGTCCGGAGCGTAGGTGTGATCGGGTTCGACGCCGTCGTCGGCGTAGTCGTTCATGACTCTCCTGTCGCGGTCTCTCCCCGTACGATCTCCCCGGGTGGACGTCCGGTCGCCCGCTCGGAGTCCAGGGCGTGCTGCAGGATGAACACGGCCGCTGCCTGGTCGACCACGGCCCGCCGTTCGGCACCCTTCTTCCCCCGGTCGCGCAGCATAGCCTCCGCACTCACCGTCGTCAGACGCTCGTCCTGAAGTCGCACCGTCACCGGCGCGATCCGCTCCGCGAGCCGCGCGGCGAACTCCCGCACCTTCGCGGCGGCCGGGCCCTCCCCGCCCGACAGCGAGCGCGGCAGACCCACGACGACCTCGACCGCCTCCGCCTCCACCACGAGGCGGGCGAGCCGGGCGAGGTCGCCCTTGCCACGGCGCACCGTCTCCAACGGGGTCGCCAGGAACCCGGTCGGGTCGCTGCGCGCGACGCCGATCCGCGCGTCACCGGGATCGACCCCGAGACGTACGCCGTGGCGCATGGCGAGCGGCCTCAGCCGGCGGCCTGCGCGATCGAGGCACGCGCGGCCGCGAGCGCCTCGTCGATGCGCGACGCGTCGGTGCCGCCGCCCTGTGCCACGTCGTCCTTGCCGCCGCCCCGGCCCTCGACCAGCGGCATCACCGCCGCCAGCACGTCGTTGGCCTTGACGCCGCGCTCACGCGCCCGGTCGTTGGTCGCGGCCACGACGGACACCTTGCCGTCCTTGACCCCGATCAGCACCGCCGCGCCCGGCTGCTCCTGGCTGACCCTGCTGCGCAGGTTGAGCGCCATCGTGCGGATGTCGCCGGCGTCCGCCCCGTCGATGCGCAGGCTGATCAGGCGGATCCCGCTGACGTCGACGGCGTCGGCCGCGAGCTCGGCGCCCTGCGACAGGAGCTGGGCGATGCGCGTCTGCTCCAGCGCCTTCTCGGCCGCGCGGAGCCGCTCGATCATGTCGTTGACGCGCTCCGGCAGCTCCTCGGGACGAGCCTTGAGCGCCTCGGAGAGCTGCGCGACCAGCACGTGCTCGCGGGCGAGGAAGCGGTAGGCGTCGGCACCGACCAGCGCCTCCACGCGGCGTACGCCGGATCCGATCGACGACTCACCCAGCAGCTTGATCACGCCGAGGTGGCCGGACCGCTCGGCGTGCGTCCCGCCGCAGAGCTCCCGCGCCCAGTCGCCGACGGAGATGACGCGCACCCGGTCGCCGTACTTCTCCCCGAACAGGGCCATCGCCCCCGAGCGGACGGCGTCCTCCTGGCTCATGATCTCCGCGTGCACGCCGAGGTCGGCGAGCACCAGGTCGTTGACCCGGGCCTCGACGTCCTCCATCACCGACACCGGCACCGCGCCGGTCGCCGAGAAGTCGAAGCGGAACCGGCCGGGCGCGTTCTCCGACCCGGCCTGCGTCGCCGTCTCGCCGAGCGCCTCGCGGAACGCCTTGTGCACCATGTGCGTCGCGGTGTGCGAGCGCGAGATGGACTTGCGGCGCTCCACGTCGACCTCGGAGTGGGCCTGCAGTCCGGGCGTCACCTCGCCGCTCAGCACGCGCCCGGTGTGCACGACCACACCGGAGATCGGCGACTGCACGTCGCGGACCTCGACCCGCGCGCCGTTGTCGAGCTCGATCACGCCGTGGTCGGCGAGCTGACCGCCGCCCTCGGCGTAGAACGGGGTGCGGTCGAGGACCAGCTCCACGTCGTCGCCCTCGCGGGCAGACCCGACGACCTCGCCGTCGCGGACGAGCCCGCGGACGCTGCCCTCGCTGACCACCTCGCGGTACCCGGTGAAGTCGACCGCTCGGCCGAGCTCGTCGGCCACGTGGCGGTACGCCGCGGTGTCGGCGTGGCCACCCTTCTTGGCGCGGGCATCCTCCCGCGCCCGCCGCCGCTGCTCGTCCATCAGGTCGCGGAAGCCGACCTCGTCGACCTCGAGTCCCTGCTCCGAGGCCATCTCGAGGGTCAGGTCGATCGGGAAGCCGTAGGTGTCATGCAGCGCGAACGCGCGCTCGCCGCTCAGGGTGTGCCCGCCGGAGTCCTTCACCTGGGCGGTCGCCTGGTCGAAGATCGTGGTGCCCGCACGCAGGGTCGCCCGGAAGGCCTCCTCCTCGGCGTAGGCCACCTGCGAGATGCGGTCCCAGTCGCGGTGCAGGTCGGCGTACGTCTCGCCCATCTTGTCGCGGCTGAGCGGGAGCAGCTCGGGCATCGCCGGGTCGTCGTACCCCAGCAGGCGCATCGACCGGACCGCCCGGCGCAGCAGGCGCCGCAGCACGTAACCGCGGCCCTCGTTGCCGGGTGTCACGCCGTCGGCGATCAGCATCAGGCAGCTGCGGACGTGGTCGGAGACGACCCGCATCCGGACGTCCGCCTCGTGGTCGTCGCCGTACCGCCGGCCGGTGAGCTGCTCGGCACGCTCGATGACGGGGTACATCACGTCGATCTCGTACATGTTGTCGACACCCTGGAGGAGGTACGCCACGCGCTCCAGCCCCATGCCGGTGTCGATGTTCTTCCGAGGCAGGGAGCCGGCGATGTCGAAGTCGTCCTTGGCGCGGAAGGCGCTGAGCTCGTCCTGCATGAACACGAGGTTCCAGATCTCGAGGTAGCGGTCCTCGAGCTTGGCCGGCATCGCGAGCCGCTCGGTGGTCTCGAACTCACCGTCGGGGCCGTGATCCGGGCCGCGGTCGTAGAGGATCTCCGACGACGGGCCGCCGGGTCCCGCCATGCCCATCGACCAGTAGTTCTCCTTCGGGCCGAGCTTGACGATGCGCTCGCTCGGCAGGCCGGCGACCTTCATCCACAGATGCAGCGCCTCGTCGTCCCCGTGCAGGATCGACGGCCACAGCCGGCTCTCCTCCAGGCCGAACCCGCCCTCGCTCTGGGGCTTGGTGACCAGCTCCCAGGCGTACTCGATGGCGCCTTCCTTGAAGTAGTCGCCGAACGAGAAGTTGCCGCACATCTCGAAGAACGTGCCGTGCCGGGTCGTCTTGCCGACGTCCTCGATGTCGGGGGTGCGGATGCACTTCTGCACGCTCACCGCCCGGTCGTACGGCGGCGACTCCTGACCGAGGAAGTACGGCTTGAACGGCACCATCCCCGCGTTCACGAACAGCAGCGTCGGGTCGTCGACGATCAGGGACGCCGAGGGTACGGCGGTGTGCGCGGCGGCCTCGAAGTGCGCCACGAACCTTCGCCGGATCTCCGCGGTGTCCATCAGCTCATCGCCTTCCTGTCACGACTCGTCGGGTGCGGTCTCCAGCACGTGCCGGCCGGATGACGACCCGACGAGCTGGGGTGCTCCATGAGGCACCAGTCCGAAGCGCTCCCGCAACTCCGTTTCGGCTTCGGCCTGGCCCTGCACGACCTCGTCGCGCAGGAGCCGGGCGCCGAGCGCCGCCGCGTTCCACCGGTCACTCAGCCCCTCGGCGGTGAACGTCTCCTTCAGCCGGCGGGCGCGGACCATCGCATAGACGCCCGCGCCGGCCCCGGCCACGAACCAGAGCCCACGCCTCATGAGGCCTCCCTGCTGTGCGGGGCCAGCGCGCCGCGCTGCCGGGCACGCAGGTCGCGCTGGGCGGCCTTGAGGTCGGCACGACGCTGCTTGCGCGAACGGCGCACCTCCTGCTTCATCTCGAAGCGGATGCGGTTGCGCGCCGCCGGCGCCAGGCCGCGGCGTACGCCGTGGGCGAAGGACGCTGCCTTCACCACGGTCTCCTTGAGCACGACGTCGGCGAACGCCGGGGCGTCCAGGTGCACGGGCTCCGCCGGCTCCTGCTCGCGTCCGAGGTCGGTGATCACGAACTCGACCGGGGCGCTGACGGTGGCGGCGGCGGTCGGTGCCGCGTCCCGTCGCCCGGGCAGGTCGTCGACCGTCTCGCGGAGGGCGCTCAGGTCGGCGGCCAGCCGGGACGAGGCGGCTCGCAGGCGGAGGAGCGCCACCACGAGGACCAAGCAGACGAGGGTGAGCACGGCCAGGGCAAGCAGCACGGCCTGGTCACTGGTCACAGTGAACGACCCTATCGTCCGCGCACCATCCGCCGAATGCGCTCCCAGCGCTCCTTGACCGCGGCCTCGGCCCCGAGCGAGGTCGGCCGGTAGTACTCGGCGTCCAGGACGACGTCGGGGGCGTACTGCTGCTCCGCGATCCCGTAGGGCTCGTCGTGGCTGTAGGTGTACGACGTGCCGTGCCCGAGCTTCTTCGAACCCGCGTAGTGCGCGTCGCGCAGGTGCGGCGGCACCTGGCCGATCTTCCCCGCGCGGACGTCGGCGCTCGCGGCGTCGATGGCCAGGGTCACGGCGTTCGACTTCGGGGCGACCGCGAGCGCGATCGTCGCCTGGGCGAGGTTCAGCCGGGCCTCCGGCATCCCGATCAGCTGCACCGCCTGCGCCGCGGCGACCGCCGTCGTCAACGCCGTCGGGTCGGCCAGGCCGATGTCCTCGCTGGCCAGGATCACCAGCCGGCGGGCGATGAAGCGGGGGTCCTCGCCGGCCTCGAACATCCGGGCCAGGTAGTGCAGCGAGGCGTCGGCGTCGGAGCCGCGGAGCGACTTGATGAACGCCGAGATCACGTCGTAGTGCTGGTCACCCTGCCGGTCGTAGCGCACGGCGGCGCGGTCCACCGCCGTCTCAGCGGTGGCCAGGTCGATGGCCTTCTGCTCCTTCGACGACGCGGCGCCGGCCGCGGCCTCGAGATAGGTGAGGGCACGTCGGGCGTCGCCGCCGGCCAACCGGACGAGATGGTCACGAGCGTCCTGGTCGAGCGTGACGCCGCCGTCGAGTCCGCGTTCATCTTTCAGCGCGTGGTCGATGACCTCCACGATGTCGTCGTCGGTCAGCGAGTCGAGCTGGAGCAGCAGGCTGCGCGAGAGCAGCGGCGAGATCACCGAGAAGAAGGGGTTCTCCGTGGTCGCCGCCACCAACGTCACCCAGCGGTTCTCCACGCCGGGGAGGAGAGCGTCCTGCTGCGCCTTGCTGAAGCGGTGGACCTCGTCCACGAACAGCACCGTCTCCCGCCCGCTCCTGGTCAGGTCGGAGCGCGCCTGATCGATCGCGGCGCGCACCTCCTTCACCCCGGCGGAGACGGCCGAGACCTCGACGAACGCGCGGTCCGTCTGGCCGCTCACGATCGCCGCGATCGTGGTCTTCCCCGTGCCCGGCGGACCCCACAGCAGCACCGACATCGACTGCCGGCCCTCGATCAGCTGCCGCAACGGCGAACCCGCGGCCCGGAGCTGTGGCTGACCGACCAGCTCGTCCAGCGTGCGAGGCCGCATCCGCACGGCCAACGGTGCCGACGCGTGTGTGTTGGCCTGCAGCGCCCCCGCCCCGGGGACCTCGACGCGGGCAGGACGAAGTGCCTCGGTCTCGAAGAGCTCGTCCTCCACGGGTGCAGCGTACGGCGAGGCTCCGACCGACCCGTTTGGCGGCCGCCGGTCGAACGCGTGGACGACGGATTCACGTATCGGGCCACGTCACGGTATTTCGACGCGCTCGCGCGACCTCGTTCCTCGGGCCCGCTTGCTCGCTTCAGCTCGAGGTGACGGACTTGGTCTTCAGGTCGTACCAGGTGTCGGCGTACCCGGGCTGGTCCTCCATGAGGGCGGGCGGCGCTGCATCGCCGGTCGGGTTGCCCTGGTCGTCGACGCCGAGGATCGGGGCCGTGTACGGCCGGTCCGGTGCCTGGTGGATCTCGGCCGCGAAGTGACACGCCACCTTGTGCCGCTTGCCGATCTGCATGAGCGGCGGCTCCTGCTTCGCGCAGATCTCCTGGGCCATCCAGCAGCGGGTCCGGAACCGGCAGCCGCTCGGCGGGTTGATCGGGGACGGAACGTCGCCCTCGAGCCGGATGCGCTCCCTGCGGCCACCGATGGCCGCCTGCTTGACGTCGGGAGCCGCGGAGAGCAGGGCCTGCGTGTAGGGGTGGTGCGGGTGCTCGTAGATCGTCTCGCGGTCGCCGATCTCGACGATCTTGCCGAGGTACATCACCGCCACCTCGGGGCAGAAGTGCCGGACGATCGCCAGGTCGTGGGCGATGAACAGGAAGGCGATCCCGTACTCCTCCTGCACGTCCTTCAGCAGGTTCACCACCTGAGCCTGGATCGACACGTCGAGCGCGGAGACCGGCTCGTCCGCGACCAGCAGCTTGGGCTGGAGCGCCAGCGCCCGGGCGATCCCGATGCGCTGCCGCTGACCGCCCGAGAACTCGCTCGGGTAGCGGTTGTAGTGCTCGGGGTTGAGGCCCACGACCTCCAGCAGCTCCTGGACCCGGGGCAGCACCTTCTTCTCCGGCACCATGTTGTGCACGCGGAGCGGCGTCCCCACGATCGTGCCGACCGTGTGGCGTGGGTTCAGCGAGGAGTACGGGTCCTGGAAGATCATCTGGATCTCGCTGCGGATCGGCATCATCTGCCGGCGCGTCATGGCACCGATGTCGGTGCCCTCGAAGTTGATCTCGCCCGAGGTGGGGTCGTAGAGCCGGGTGATGAGTCGACCGGTGGTGGTCTTGCCACACCCGGACTCACCCACCAGGCCGAGAGAGCCACCCTTGGCCAGCGCGAACGAGACCCCGTCCACTGCCTGCACGTTGGCGACGGTCCGACGGATCACGCCGCCCGACTTCACCGGGAAGTACTTCGTGAGGTTGCGGACCTCGAGAAGTGTCTCGTTGCCGACGGAAGCCCCCGGATTCTCGGGGGCTCGCTCGACCTCGGAGTTGGTCACGGTGCTCATCCTGCCCTCAAACCTTGTCCGGGTCGACATCTGCGATCTCGGCGATCATCTCACCGGTCTCCGGGTCGATGAGGTCCGGCGCGATCTCCGGCAGCACTTCCTCGGTGTAGATCTCCCCGGGATTGGCCAGGTGGCAGCGCTTGACGTGGTTCTCGCCGCGATCTCCGGGAAGGAGGTCGGGCAGAGTCGTCCGGCACAGGTCACCGGGCACCTTGTCGATGTGGGGACACCGGGGGTGGAACGCACATCCCTCCGGTGGGTTGAGCAGGCTCGGCGGGTTGCCGGGGATCGGGATCAGTCGGACGTCGGCGTCGCCGGCGACCTCCGGGATGCTCCCGAGGAGTCCCCAGGTGTAGGGCATCTCCGGGTGGGTGAGGATCTCGCGGGTCGAGCCGTACTCCACGGCCCGGCCGGCGTACATGACCATCGTGGTGTCCGCCACCTCGGAGACGACGCCGAGGTCGTGGGTGATGATGATGACCGCCGAGTTGAACTCGCGCTGGAGGTCCTGGAGCAGGTCGAGGATCTGTGCCTGCACCGTGACGTCGAGTGCTGTCGTCGGCTCGTCGGCGATCAGCAGCTGGGGGTCGTTGACCAGTGACATCGCGATCATCGCGCGCTGGCGCATGCCGCCGGAGTACTGGTGCGGGTAGTCGTCGACGCGACGGTTCGGCCTGCGGGATGCCGACCCGGTCGAGCATCTCGATGGCGCGCTTCTTCGCCTCGGACTTGGACACCTTGTGGTGCAGCCGATAGCCCTCGGAGATCTGGTCGCCGATCGTGTAGAACGGGTGCAGCGCGGTCAAGGCGTCCTGGAAGATCATCGCGACGCTGTTGCCGCGGATCTTCCGCATGCGGTCCTCGGGGGCTCCGATCACCTCGACGCCATCGATCCGGATCGACCCCGACAGCCGGGTGTGCTTCGGGTCGTGCAGACCGAGCACCGCCATCGACGAGACGCTCTTGCCCGAGCCCGACTCCCCCACGATGCCGAGGGTCTTGCCGCGTTCGACGGCGTAGGAGAGGTCGGTCACGGCCTGCACGAGACCGTCGTGGGTCGGGAACTTGACGGTCAGGTTCTCGACCACCAGCAACGGGTCGTCGGGGTTGGCCGGCGCCGCCATGTCATCGGGACGCTCGGTGATGTCGATACTCATGCGAGCCTTTCGTGGCAGACGGAGGACGGACGGGGAAGAGCGACCGTCAGGCCACGCTCACCCGCGGATCCAAGAAGCTGTAGAAGATATCGACCAGCAGGTTGGCGATGACGATCGACACCGAGGCGACCAGCACGGTCGCGCTGATCACGCTCAGATCGATCGGCGTATGCAGTGCATCCAGACCCCAGTGACCGATGCCGTCGATCCCGAAGATCTGCTCGGTGAAGACGGTCCCCGCGAGGAGACTGGCGAAGTCGAGTCCGAAGATCGTGATGACCGGCACGATCGCCGCCCGGAGGGCGTGCTTGAACAGGACGCGGTTGGTCCGCACCCCCTTGGCCTGGGCGGTTCTGATGTAGTCCTCACCGAGCGTCTCCACCATCTGGCCGCGGGTGAACCGCGCGTACGACGTGCAGTAGGTCAGGCCGATCACCAGCCAGGGCAGCATCATCCAGGACACCGTCTTGGCGGGATTCTCGGTGATCGGGTAGTACCCGGTCTCCGGGAAGATCTTCAGCTGCAGCGAGAGGTAGATCCACGCCAGCAACGCGATCACGTAGAACGGGATCGAGGAGACCACCAAGGTCCCGCCGACGAGTAGTCGGTCGGCTGCCGTGCCACGCCATCGCGCGGCGAAGGCGCCGATGATCACGCCGGTGACGAGGTAGATGGTGGCGCCACCCACGGCCAGCACCACGGTGGCGGGGTACTTCTGCTTCAGGTCGTTCCAGACGGTGTTGCCGGTGTTGATCGAGATCCCCAGACAGGGCGCCGGGCAGTCGTAGAGCTTGCCGTCGTTGTAGACGTCGTCACGGCCGACGAAGACGCCCTTCGCCCAGGTGAGGTAGTTGGTGATCAGGGGCTTGTCGTAGCCGTACTGGTGCTTGATCGAGTCCAGCTTCAGTGGCGTGCATTTACCGGCGCCGAGCTTCTCGCAGTAGTTCTGGGCGGGAGCGTCTCCCATGCCCTTGAAGAACAGCACGAACACGAACATCGAGGTCAAGATGATCACGAGGATCGAGCTCAGCACCCGGCGAACGATGAATCCGGTCATCCCTGATTCCCTACCTGTGTGGTGGTGGTGGGTGGTGGGGTACGGCGTGAGCCGTACCCCACCACCCGGCTGACTCAGTCGGTCAGCTGACCGACCAGTCGACCTGGTGGGTCACTGCTTGACCCAGATGTCCTTCCAGGTCGGCATGCCCAGCGTGTTGTCGTCGTTGTCGCCCATGATGCGCGACCCGTGGGCCTGAGCAACACCGGTGTAGTAGGTCGTGAACAGCGGGAAGTACTGCGTCGCGATCTTCTTGTCGAGATCGTTCCACGCAGCCGCCTGCTGCTCCAACGGCAACTTCTGGATGGCTGCCATCTGGTTGTCGGCAGCCTTGTTACCGAACGCCGAGAAGTTGGCCTGGAACGAGTGCGTCTTGCTCGGGTTCGTCGAGCCGAGAACCGTCGGCAACCAGGTCGAGCCCGACGGCCAGTCGGAGCACCAACCAGCCGAGCGGACGTTGATGTCCTCGCTGGTGTTGTCGCGTGCTGCCGCGTAGTTGGCCGTCGTGGTCGGGACCGGGGTGGCCTTGAAGCCGGCCTCGGTCAGACCGCGGACGATCGCGTCCTTGCCCTTGACCGAGATCGGGTCGTCGGTCCGGAACAGGAACTTGATCTCGTAGCCCATGGCGTTGGCCTGCTTCAGCAGCGCCTTGGCCTTGGCCGGGTCGGACTCGAAGCCCTGGCGACCGGTCACGTTGTAGGCCGTGCGACCGGGAAGACCCGGAGGCATCAGGTTCGTGGCCGGGATCGCGTTGACGTTCGGGATCAGACCCGCAGCGAGGATCGCGTTCTTGTAGGGGTAGGCCCACGACAGAGCCTCCCGCACCTTCTTGTCTGTGATCTTCCGGTTGTCCGGAGCCCAGTAGTAGGTGCAGGGCGAGCCGCCCAGGGTCAGCCGGCTCGGGTCCTTCTGCTGCAGCTGCTGGTAGTCAGGCGCCAGCAGGTCGTCGTAGGTCAGGGTCGTCTGCCCGTCGCCACTGTCGGCCAGCAGGATCTGGTCGGTCTTCTCGGTCTGCGTCTGCAGCTTGAAGTCGTACCCGTCGGGGTACTGCGTGCGAGCCGGGTCGGTCGCGGGGTCCCAGTACGGGTTCTTCTCCAGGACCAGTTCCTTGGACAGGCTGAAGTCCTTGATCATGTACGGACCGGTCGACCAGGGCTTCTTCTTGTAGGTCCGCGGGTCCGAGACCTTCGGGTCCAGCGGGACCGGGCCGTTGGCCGGGAACGATCCCCAGTACGGCATGTCCGGGAACGGCTGGGCCATCGAGATCGTGATGGTGTTGCCGTTGACCTTGATCGCCGGGAAGATCGTGCCCGGCTTCTGCTTGGAGGTGTAGACGCCCTTGTAGTCCGCGCCGCCCTTGTAGTAGGCGTTCGCGTAGTAAGGGCAGGCGCCGGTCGGGAAGGTGGCGGGGTCCATGCACCGCGACATGCCCCAGGCGACTTCCTTGGCGGTGATGGGCTGGCCGTTCTCGCCCCACTTGACGCCGTCACGGATCGTGAACGACCACTTGGTGTAGGTGTCGTTGTGCGTACCGAGGTCGGTGGCCAGGTCGGGGACCAGGACCATCTGCTTGGTGTCCGGGTTGTACTTGTACTGCGTCAGCGAGCGACCGATCAGACCCGTGAAGATCGAGTTGGTGTCGGTGTAGTAGATCTCACTCGGGTCCATCGTCGTGGTCAGACCCGTGAGGGTCAGAACCGTGACCGTGCCGCCCTTGGTGGCGCCGTCGATCGTGACCGGCCCC
Organism: uncultured Actinomycetota bacterium; assembly: GCA_963812055.1. Taxonomy (GTDB): domain Bacteria; phylum Actinomycetota; class Actinomycetes; order Propionibacteriales; family Nocardioidaceae; genus Nocardioides. Next base: position 124,862 of record CAWEUA010000006.1, on the reverse strand, counting down.
TTGGCGTTCTCGTCGGTGAAGTTACCCGTGTTGCCGAGATTGTTGTTCTGATTGTTCTGATCTGCCGTGCCACTGTCCGACCCTGAGCCGCCACAGGCGCTCAAAGCCAGGACACCGACCGCGGAGATGGCAATCAACGGTGATTTGAACCGCATAGCCCACCCTTTCCGTGGTTCCTGCATTTCTCCCGGTGAACCGATCACCGGCGAGTTCGGGGGTCGAAGGCGTCTCTGATCGAGTCGCCGACGAGGTTGAGCGCGACCACCAGAACGGTGATCGTGAGGACCGGCGCCCAGAGGTACAGCGGGTACGTCGACCAGTAGATCTGAGCATCTGCGATGGTCTGCCCGAGAGACGGCATCCCCGTGACGCCGATGCCCAGGAACGACAGGCCGGCCTCCGCCGTGACCAGACCCGGCAGAGTGAGCGAGGTGGCGACGACGATCGGTGCGACCAGGTTGGGCAGCAGCTCCTTGAACAGGATGCGCCGCGTCGGTACACCCATGACCTGGGCCGCCTGGATGAACTCGCGTTCGCGCAACGACAACACCTGCCCACGGATGAGTCGCGTCAAGCCCATCCAGCCGAAGATGGTCAGGATCACGATCAGGGCGATCAGCTGGGCCTTGGCGAGCCTGTCGAGGTTGTTTCCTTGCCCGAAGCGCTCGGTGATGATCGGCGCCATCGCCAGCGCGCCCAGCAGGAACGGGAACGACAGGAACAGGTCGGTGATGAACATGATGATGCGGTCGAGCCAGCCGCGGGAGAAGCCGGCGACCAGGCCGAGCACGACGCCGACACTGATGCTGAGCACCGTCGCGATGGTGGCGATCAGGAGGTCGGTGCGCAGGCCGTAGAGCAGCCGGGCGAGGTTGTCGACGCCGGTCGTCGGCGCCAACCCGAGCGGGTGAGCCGACCAGAAGCCGTGGTTCGGCGGACCCTTGAGCGGCAGGCCGGTGTTGAAGTCGAGCACGTCGCTGGGCTGGTAGGGAATCGTCTCGGCGGTCGGGTAGATGTTCATGATCTTGGTGATCACCGGCGCCAGCACGGCGGCCAGAACCATCAAGAAACAGATGAGCGAGCAGATGACGGCGACCTTGTCCTTGCGGAGCCGCTCGAGCGCGATCTGGGTGGGCGAACGACCTGCGAGCTTCTTGCCCTCGGGTTCCTGATCGCCGCCGACTTGAGTCTGGACTTCACCCAGTTCGGTCGCACTGATGCCCATGCTCGTCCTCTCGTGTGCCAAGAAGTTCGTCCGTGGCCGCTACCCAGCGCGATCGCAGCCGGGTGAGGCAGGTCACGGCACTGGACCGGGATGGACTCTAGATGACCGTCAAGTGATTTCTACGTCGCCCGAGGTAACGATTCAGTCTCGGGATTTGGACCGTTCCAACGGAGCGTCGACGCCCGCCTCGCGGCGCTGATCCGAGGTGATCTCGGCCGGTGCGCCGGTGAGCGGGTCGTACCCTCCGCCGCTCTTCGGAAACGCGATGACGTCGCGGATCGAGTCCGACCTGGACAGCAGGGCCACGATCCGATCCCAGCCGAAGGCAATCCCCCCGTGCGGCGGCGCGCCGTACTGGAAGGCGTCGAGCAGGAAGCCGAACTTCTCCTGCGACTCCTCCTCGCCGAGGCCCATGACGGCGAAGACCCGCTCCTGGACGTCGCGTTGATGGATACGGATGGATCCGCCGCCGATCTCGTTGCCGTTGCACACGATGTCGTAGGCCCAGGCCAGGGCGTCCGCCGGCTCCTGGTCGAACGTGTCGACGTCCTGGGGCGAGGTGAACGCGTGGTGGACGGCGGTCCACGCGCCGCTGCCGACGGCGACGTCGCCGGCCGCCGTCGCCTCGTCGGCCGGCTCGAACAGCGGCGCGTCGACGACCCACAGGAAGCTCCACTCGTCCTCGTCGATCAGGTCGCACCGGCGGCCGATCTCGAGCCGGGCGGCGCCCAGAAGCGCGCGGCTCGACCGGGCCGGGCCCGCGGCGAAGAAGATGCAGTCACCGCGCCGAGCGCCGGTGTGGTCGGCGAGACCGGCACGCTCGTCCTCGGTGAGGTTCTTGGCGACCGGGCCGCCGAGCTCGCCGTCCTCGCCGACGGTGACGTAGGCGAGACCCCGGGCGCCGCGCTGCTTGGCCCACTCCTGCCACGCGTCGAACTGACGGCGCGGCTGGTCGGCGCCGCCCGGCATCACGACCGCGCCGACGTACGGCGCCTGGAACACGCGGAACTCGGTCTTCGCGAAGTACGACGTGCAGTCGACGAGCTCCTGTCCCATCCGCAGATCGGGCTTGTCCGAGCCGAACCTCGCCATCGCCTCGGCGTACGTCATCCGCGTCAGCGGCGTCGGGACGTCGTGGCCGATCAGCTTCCACAACGCCACGAGGACGTCCTCGGCGATCGTGAGCACGTCGTCCTGGTCGACGAAGCTCATCTCGATGTCGAGCTGGGTGAACTCCGGCTGCCGGTCGGCGCGGAAGTCCTCGTCCCGGTAACAGCGCGCGATCTGGTAGTAGCGCTCCATCCCGGCGACCATCAGGAGCTGCTTGAACAGCTGGGGACTCTGCGGCAGGGCGTACCAGCTGCCGGGCTGCAGGCGCGCGGGGACCAGGAAGTCGCGGGCACCCTCCGGCGTCGAGCGCGTCAGGGTGGGCGTCTCGATCTCGACGAAGCCGTGGTCGTCGAGCACGTCGCGGGCCGCCTTGTTGACCTTGCTCCGTAGCCGGATCGCCGCGGCGGGGCCGCTGCGCCGCAGGTCGAGGTAGCGGTGTCGCAGGCGCGCCTCCTCCCCCACGTCGCCGCCCTTCTGGGAGCCGGCGTCGTCGATGGGGAACGGCAGCACCGCGCTGGGGTTGAGCACCTCGACGTCGTCGGCGATCACCTCGATCTCCCCCGTCGGGATGTCGGGGTTCGCGTTGCCCTCGGGCCGCCGGTGCACCGTTCCGGTGATCTTCAGGCAGTACTCGCTGCGCAGGCTGTGCGCGACCTCCTCGTCGCGGATGACGACCTGGACCACGCCGCTGGCCTCGCGCAGGTCGATGAACGCGACACCGCCGTGGTCGCGCCGCCGTGCGACCCACCCGGCCAGGACCACCTGCGTTCCCTCGTCGGCGGCGGTGAGGGTCCCGGCGTCGTGGGTACGGATCACGGAGTCTCCTGGCTGTCGGGGGTGACGATCGTGGGTCTGAGGTCGGCTTCGGGTGGCATCCAGCGCGCGGCGTCGGCGTCCACCTGGTCGCCCGAGCGGATGTCCTTGACCTGGTCGGACACTCCCGGCTCGGACGCGGGGAACCAGACGAACGGGATGCCGCGGCGCTCGGCGTACCGGATCTGGCGGCCGTACTTCTGCGCTGTCGCCGACACCTCGGTGGCGATGCCGCGGGCACGGAGGGCGTCCGCGATGCGCTCGGCGTCCGGACGGCTCGTCTCGTCGGCCAACGCCACGAGCACAGCGCTCGGTACGGGGCGGCTGCCGGTGAGGACGCCCTCGGCGATCAGGGGGACCAGCGTGCGGGAGAGCCCGAACGAGATGCCGACACCCGGGTACGTCGTCTTGCCGTCGTCGGCGAGGGCGTCGTACCTGCCGCCACCACCGACGGACTTCAGCCGCTCGTACCCCTGCATGTAGATCTCCACGACGGTGCCGGTGTAGTAGTCGAGGCCGCGCGCGATCCGGAGGTTCGCCTCCACCGTCACGCCGCCCCCCACCACGTCCGCGCAGCCGTCGAGCACCGACGCCAGCTCGGCCAGGCCACGGTTGAGGAGCTCGTCGCTGACCCCGAGCGCCTGGACCCGGTCCACCAGGGTGTGGTCGGAGACGCGGATCGTGGCCAGCTCGAGGCAGCGCTCCGCCTGCTCCGGCGTGGCGCCTGCCTGCCGCACGAGGAGCTCGGCGACGGCCTCCTCGGGCAGCTTGTCGAGCTTGTCGATCTGGCGGATCGCCGCGGTCACGTCCGGGATGCCCAGGCCCCGGTAGAAGCCCTGGATCAGCTTGCGGTTGTTCACCTGGAACGACAGCGGCGGGAGCGGCAGGGCGCCCAGCGCCTCCACCATCACCCGCATCACCTCCACGTCGTGGTGGAACGGGAGGTCGTCCTTGCCCACGACATCGATGTCGGCCTGGGTGAACTGGCGGTAGCGGCCCTCCTGGGGACGCTCGCCGCGCCAGCACGGCTGGATCTGGTAGCGGCGGAACGGGAACTCCAGGTGCCCGGCGTTCTCGAGGACGTAGCGGGCGAACGGCACGGTGAGGTCGAAGTGGAGGCCCAGTTGTCGAGCGGGCGCCGTGTCATCGGCGGAGTCCGCGTCATCGGGGGCCTGCAGCCGACGGAGGACGTAGATCTCCTTGTCGATCTCGCCGCCCTTGGCGAGGCGGTCGAGTGGCTCCACGACGCGGGTCTCGATGTTCGCGAAGCCGTGCAGCTCGAACGTTCGCGAGATCGACGCGATCACCTCGCGTTCGACCGTGCGCGTGGCGGGCAGCAGCTCGGGATAGCCGCTGAGCGGCGTGGGCTTGGCCATGGGTCAGAGTCCTCGGGTGACGCGCTGGACCCCGGCGCCGGCGGAGCCCTGGTCGACGAGATCGAGCAGGAACGGGTTCGTCGCACGCTCGCGGGCGATCGACGTCTGCTCGCCGTGCCCGGGGAGGACGACGACGTCGTCGGGCAGGGTGAGCACCTTGTCGCGGAGGGTCTCCAGCATCGTGGCGTGGTCGCCACCGGGCAGGTCGGTGCGACCGATCGAGCCCGCGAACAGGAGGTCGCCGGAGAACATCACCTCGGAGATGTCGTCCTCGGCGTACGGCGTGCGGAAGGCGACCGACCCCTCCGTGTGGCCCGGCGTGTGGTCGACCACGACCTCGAGCCCGGCGAGCTCGAGGCGCTGGCCGTCGCCGAGCTCGGCGACCTCGTCGGGCTCGGTGAACTCGTAGCGGCCGCCGAGCAGCATGGCTGCACTCTCCGGAGAGATGCCGGCCAATGGGTCGCTCAGCAGGTGCCGGTCGCGCGGGTGGATCCACGCGGTCGCGTCGTACGTGCCGGCGACCGGTGTCACGGACCACATGTGGTCGACGTGCCCGTGGGTCAGCAGGACGGCGACGGGCTTGAGACGGTGCTCTCGGACGATGTCGGCGATGCCGGGCGCGGCGTCCTGGCCCGGGTCGACCACCACGCACTCGGACCCGGGGCCGGTCGCGACGACGTAGCAGTTCGCGGCCCAGGACCCTGCGGGAAAGCCGGCGATCAGCACCACGGCAGACTATCGACCGCTCACAGGCGTGATGGAATCGGTGCGCGGGCCTGCGGAGGTGCGGTGCCCGGCGCGCTGGTTAGCATGGGCGCCGTTGCCCGGGCGGGCGAGGACCCGCCGGGAATCCGAAGAGGGACCGAAGAGGAAACCAGTGACGACGAGCGAGTGGGGACGCGTCGCCGAGGACGGAACGGTCTACGTACGCACGACGGACGGGGAGCGTCCGGTCGGCCAGTACCCCGAAGGATCTCCCGAGGAGGCGCTCGCCTTCTTCGCCAAGCGGTACGACGAGCTCGCCGGAAGCGTCCACCTGCTCGAGCAGCGGGTCAATGCGGGTGTGGTGTCCCCCGACGAGGCGACCGAGTCCGTGCGTCACCTCCGCGAACAGGTGGCCGAGGCGAGTGCCGTCGGCGACCTCACCAGCCTCGTCGGCAAGCTCGACTCGCTCCTCCCCGTCATCTCCCAGCACCGACAGGTCCGACGTGCCGAACGCGCCGAACGGGCCGCGGCGACCAAGACCGAGAAGGAGCGGCTCGTCTCCGAGGCGGAGAAGCTCGCCGAGAGCAACGACTGGCGCAACGGCGCCAACCGGCTGCGGCAGCTGCTCGACGAGTGGAAGGCGCTGCCGCGGATCGACCGCGCCGCCGACGACCAGCTGTGGCGGCGCTTCTCGACCGCGCGCACGGCGTACACCCGGCGCCGGAAGACGCACTTCGCCGAGCAGAACGAGAAGCGTGAGGGCGCCCGGGTCATCAAGCAGCGACTCGCCAAGGAGGCCGAGGCGCTGGCGAAGTCGCGGGAGTGGGGTCCGACCGCCGGGGCGTATCGCGAGCTGATGCGGCAGTGGAAGGCCGCCGGACCGGCGCCTCGCGACGTCGAGGACGAGCTGTGGGGACGCTTCCGAGCCGCGCAGGACACGTTCTTCGGTGCCCGCGACGCGGCGATGGCCGAGCAGGACTCGGAGTTCGCAGCCAACGCCGAGGCCAAGGAGAAGCTCCTCGCCGAGGCGGAGACCCTCGTGCCGGTGACCGACGTCGACGCCGCGAAGCGGTCCATCCGGGAGATCGCCGATCGCTGGGACGCGATCGGCAAGGTGCCCCGCGACAAGATCCGCCCCCTCGAGGACCGGATGCGGGCCGTCGAGACGGCGATCCGGGGCATCGAGGAGGAGAAGTGGCGGCGTACCGACCCGGAGAAGTCCGCCCGCGCTGACGACATGGTCACCAAGCTGAGAGAGGCGATCGAGAAGGTCGAGGCCGATCTCGAGAAGGCACGCTCCGCCGGTGACGAGAAGAAGATCACCGAGCTCGAGGAGAACCTCGCCTCCCGGCGTTCCTTCCTGGAGATGGCCGAACGCGCCTCCGCCGACTACTCCTGAGGTCCGGCGGTCAGTGCCGCCGGTAGGGCCCCGGGCCGGGCTCCCAGGAGGCCCCGGTCTCGGCCCGATAGGCCTCGACGGCGGCGCGAACGGTCGGGAAGTAGCGGCTCGGGTCGAGGGCGTCGACCAGCTCGTACCGCTCGATCTTCTGGCGCACGACGTCCTTGAGCTCGGCGAATACCAGCCTGGTCCCGCCCTCGGCCAGCTCGCGGTCCAGGTCCGCCAACATGTCGGCTGCCGTGGTGTCGAGGTCGGTGATGGGCTCGGCGGCGAGCACCAGCCAGCGGGGCCGCGGCTCGACCGTGACCAGTCGGCGTACCTCCTCACGGAGCGAGCGGGCGTTGACGAACAGCAACGGCGCGTCGAACCGGTAGAGGACCAGGCCCGGAAGGTGCTCGGTCTCCTCGTGGAACTCGAGGTCGTGGAACCCGTAGGCCTCCTCGGTGCGGCCGAGCACCGCCTGGTGAGGCCACCAGGCGTGTCGGAACACGTTCAGGATCGAGAGCGCGACCGCGATCCCGATGCCAGGCAGCACGCCCAGCACGGCGACGCCGAGGAACGCGGCGAGCGCCAGGACGAACTCCGAGGACCGCAGCCTCCGAAGTCTCGCGAGCCCTGGCAGGTCCGCCAGGGACAGCGAAGCCGCGATCACGACGGCGGCCAGCGCGGGCTGGGGCAGGTTCTCGAGCAGTCCGGGAGCCACCAGCAGCATGGCGACGACCCCGGCCGCGCCGACCAGCGCCGCCAGCGGGCTGCGTGCGCCGTTCTGCACCGCGACCGCCGTCCGGGAGCCACTGGTCGAGACGGGGAACCCCTGGAACAGACCGGCCGCCAGGCTGGCGGCACCGACCCCGACCATCTCCCGGTTCCCGTCGACCTCAGCCCCGGCGCGCGCCGCGAACACGCTCGCGGTCGAGATGGTGTCGGTCAGTGAGACCACGGCGATCCCGACGGCTCCGGCGAGCAGCAGGGGCAGATCGTGCGCCGGCACCGTGGGCACGGTCAGCGGCGGGAATCCTTGCGGCATCGCTCCGACCACGCTGACCCCGTGGCTGGTCAGGTCGAGAAGTCGCACCGCGGCGATCGAGAGCAACACCGCCACGAGCACACCCGGCACCATGCCGGAGAAAGCGCTGACACAGCAGGATCAGCGCCAGGGCGGCTGCACCGACAGCCACGGCGATCCCGACGACCTCGCCGTTCGCGACGCCACGCACGAAGGCTGCAGCCTCGGGCAGCAGACCGTCCGCGTCGACGGAGAACCCACACAACTTGGGCAGCTGACTGATCAGGATCGTCAGCGCCAACCCGTTCATGTACCCCAGCTGCGTGGGCCGGGAGAGAAGGTCGGCGACGAAGCCGAGTCGCAAGAGCCCCGCGGCCATGGTCATGGCTCCGACGATGAGGGCGAGCACGGATGCGTAGGCGACGGCCGTCTCCGGGTCGCCCGCCACCACCAGCGGCGCGATGGTCGCCGCGATCACCGGGCCGAGGGAGGAGTCAGGACCCAGCACCAGCACCCGCGAGGGTCCGAACAGCGAGTAGGTCAGCAGCGCGACCGCGGTCGTGTAGAGCCCGGTGATCGGGGGCAGCCCCGCCAGCTCGGCGTACGCCATGCCTTGGGGGACGAGCAGCGTGAGCAGCACGACCCCGGCGACGACGTCCGGGCGGAGCCAGGCGCGCGGGTACCGGGACAAGTGGGCCAGCCCAGGGAGGGCGCGCATCAATGTGCGTCCCGGCTGGGATGCGCTCAGGGTCACGGGTCGCTCCGCCTTCACCACAGGTGGCGCCAAGGTGTGGACCGCAGGTTACGCCCGGGCGCTCCGGAGCCGGGTCCTGCCAGGAACGCCGCACTCACGACGCCCCGGTGGCGGCTGTCCCTGCGAGCTCGGCGCTACTGGGTGACGCGGTAGGCGTCGAACACGCCCGGCACACCGCGGACGGCCCGGAGGACGTTGTCGAGGTGCTTGGCCTCGGCCATCTCGAAGGTGAAACGGCTCTTGGCCACGCGGTCGCGGGTGGTGGAGAGCGTGGCGCTGAGGATGTTCACGTGGGCGTCCGAGAGGACCATCGTGATGTCGGAGAGCAGGCGCGCGCGGTCGATCGCCTCGACCTGGATGTTGACCAGGAACGTCGAGTGCGCGGTGGGGGCCCACTCGACCTCGAGGAGCCGCTCCGGCTGACGCTGGAGCTCGGTCGCGTTGGTGCAGTCGCGGCGGTGGACCGAGACGCCGCCGCCCTTGGTGACGAAGCCGAGGATCGCGTCCGGCGGGACGGGCGTGCAACAGCGGGCGAGCTTCACCCAGACGTCGGGGGTGCCCTTGACGATCACGCCCGACTCACCGGGCGCCGACACCTTCGACCGCGCGCGGGGTGCGGTGATGCTCACGGCCTCGGCGAGATCCTCCTGCGCGCCCTCCTCGCCGCCGTGCAGCTCGATCACCCGGCGTACGACGGCCTGGGCGCTGAGGTTGTTCTCCCCCACGGCCGCGTAGAGCGCGGACACGTCGGCCAGGCGGAAGTGCATCGCCGCCAGCGTCAGCGACTCGTGGGAGAGCACCCGCTTGAGCGACTGCCCCTCCTTGCGCATCAGCTTGGCGATCTGGTCCTTGCCGCGCTCGATCGCCTCCTCGCGACGCTCCTTGGTGAACCACTGCTTGATCTTCGAGCGTGCCCGCTGCGACTTGACGAACATCAGCCAGTCGCGCGACGGCCCGGCGGTCGGCGCCTTGGAGGTGAAGATCTCGACGACGTCGGAGTTGTCGAGCGTCGACTCGAGCGGGACGAGTCGGCCGTTGACCCGTGCCCCGATCGTGTGGTGGCCGACCTCGGTGTGGACGGCGTACGCGAAGTCGACCGGGGTCGCGTCGGCCGGCAGCGCGATGACGTCGCCGCGCGGCGTGAAGACGTAGACCTCGGCGCGGTTGATCTCGAAGCGCAAGGACTCCAGGAACTCCCCGGGATCCTCGACATCGCTCTGCCAGTCGAGCAGCTGTCGGACCCAGTTCATGTCCTCGAGGTCGCCGAGCTTGTCGGTGTCGATGCCGGCGCGGCGGTTCTCCTTGTACTTCCAGTGCGAGGCGACGCCGTACTCCGCGCGACGGTGCATCGCGTAGGTGCGGATCTGCATCTCGACCGGCTTGCCCTGAGGGCCGATCACGGTCGTGTGCAGCGACTGGTACATGTTGAACTTCGGCGTCGCGACGTAGTCCTTGAACCGGCCGAGCACCGGTGTCCAGCGCGAGTGGAGGACGCCGAGCGCGGAGTAGCAGTCGCGGTCCTCCTCGACCAGGATCCGCAGCGCGACCAGGTCGTAGATGTCGCTGAACTCGCGGCCGCCGACGATCATCTTCTGGTAGATCGAGTAGTAGTGCTTGGGCCGCCCGGTGACGGTCGCCTTCACCTTGGCGTCCTTGAGGTCCTGCTCGACCTGCTCGACGACCTGCGTCAGGAACTGGTCGCGTGACGGCGCCCGCTCGGCCACCATCCGCACGATCTCGTCGTAGATCTTGGGGTGCAGCGTGGCGAACGCGAGGTCCTCGAGCTCCCACTTGATGGTGTTCATGCCGAGCCGGTGGGCCAGCGGGGCGTAGATGTCGAGCGACTCGCTGGCCTGCCGCTCCTGGGTGGACTGCTTCACGTAGCGGACGGTCCGCATGTTGTGCAGCCGGTCGGCCAGCTTGATCACCAGCACCCGGATGTCGCGGGCCATCGCCACGATCATCTTGCGGATGGTCTCGGCCTGGGCGGTCTCGCCGTACTGGACCTTTTCCAGCTTGGTGACGCCGTCGACGAGCTGGGCGACCTCGTCGCCGAAGTCCGAGCGCAGCTCGTCGAGGGTGTACGGCGTGTCCTCGACCGTGTCGTGCAGCAGCGAGGCGACCAGGGTCGGCTCGGTCATGCCGATGTCGGCGAGGATCGTGGTGACCGCGAGCGGGTGGGTGATGTAGGGGTCGCCGCTCTTGCGCATCTGGGTGCGGTGGAAGTGCTCCGCGGTCCGGTAGGCGCGCTCGATCAGGGCCAGGTCGGCCTTCGGGTGGTTGGCCCGGATGGAGCGGAAGAGTGGCTCGAGCTCCGGATTCTCGGCCTGGTTGCGGCCACCGCCCATGCGGGCGAGACGGTTGCGCATGGCCCGGGGCGACGGCACCCGCGAGGACTGACGGTCGGCGGGCGCGTCGTCCGAGCGGTCGGCGGCAGGCGGAGCCGCGCGCTCACGCGCGACCGGGATGCTGCCGTCCTTCGCCATGCACCGAGTCTACGGGCGGGCGACAGGCCTCAGACGGTCATCAGGGTCGTCAGCGGGAGATCGCCGATGGTCTCGCGGCCGGGCAGGAAGCTGAGATCCATCAGGACCGCGACACCGGTGGCGACGGCACCGCAGCGCTCGACCAGACGCCGGGTCGCGGCCACCGTGCCGCCCGTGGCGAGCACGTCGTCGACGAGGAGCACCCGGTCGCCCGGCTTCAGACCGTCGCGGTGGATCTCCAGCGTGGCCTCGGCGTACTCGAGGGCGTACGACTCGGCGTGCGTCGCGCGCGGGAGCTTGCCGCTCTTGCGCACCGGTACGAAGCCGACACCGAGGGCGAGCGCGACCGGCGCGGCGAGGATGAAGCCCCGCGCCTCCATGCCGACCACGCGGTCGACGACCACGGCGCCGGTCTCGTCGCGACCCGCATCGGCCAGGGCTTCCACGACGGCATGGAACGCCGCCGGGTCGCTCAGCAGCGGGGTGATGTCCTTGAACACCACGCCCGGCTCGGGGAAGTCCGGAACGTCGGCAACCAGACCGTGCAGGATCTCGCCGACGTCCGGACGGGTCACTTCTTGCCCCGCTTGGACTTCGGTTTCCGGCTCGGCTGGACCCGTCCGCTGCTCGTGCTCGGCCGCACCGGTCCGCGCGCCTGGGGCGCGACGCGGCCGCGGCCGGTGGCGTCGGTGTTGGGCAGTGGCCGGTTGCCGCCGGAGGTCGCCGTCGCCGGCTGCTCCTCACGGCCGCCCGGGGTCGGCGCCGCGTTCGGGTCGGTGGCGATCGACATGTCGTCGGTGAAGGTCGGGACGCTGGCGTAGCGGTCGACCTCGTGCCGGCGACGCGCCTTCACCCGCTTCTCGAGCTCCTGGACGTCGGGCTCGCGCGACTTCATGTGCGCCAGGAGCGGCGTCGCGATGAAGATCGAGGAGTACGCGCCGGCCGCCATGCCGACGAACAACGCCAGGGCGAGGTCCTTGAGGGCGCCCGAGCCGAGCTGTACGGCTCCGACGTAGAGGATCGCCCCCACCGGGATCAGGGCCACGATCGAGGTGTTGATCGACCGCACGAGCGTCTGGTTGACCGCGAGGTTGGCGGCCTCGGCGTAGGTCTGGTGCGAGGCCCGGAGGTTCTTGGTGTTCTCCCGCACCTTGTCGAAGACGACCACGGTGTCGTAGAGCGAGAACCCGAGGATCGTCAGCACACCCGTGACCGTCGCCGGCGTCACCTCGAACCCGGACAGCGCGTAGATGCCGATCGTGATCAGCAGGTCGTGCGCGAGCGCGACCATCGCCGCGACGGACATCTTCCATTGTCGGAAGTAGCCCCAGATCATCAAGGTGACCAGCACCAGGAAGACGCACAACCCGATCGCCGATCTCTTGGCGACTTCCTTGCCCCAGCTCGGTCCGATCTCGTCGGTGGAGATGTCGCCCTTCGTGACCCCGACCGACTGCTCGATCGCAGCGCCGATCTCGTTGCCCTCCGTGGGCGTGAGCGGCTCGGTCTCGATGATGATGCTGTTCTTGCCGGCGGTGGTGACGACGACCTGCTGGGCGGCGGCGATCCCGGTGCCGGAGACGTCGTCCCGCAGCTTGTCGGCGTTGTCCTGCGTCACCTGGCCGCTGGGCATGGAGACCGTGAACTGCGCACCACCCCGGAACTCCAGGCCGAAGTTGAGGCCCTTGAAGTAGAGGCCGAGGACAGCGGCCACGATGATCAGCCCGGAGATCGCGTACCAGATGCGCGTCTTGCCGACGAAGTCGATGGACTTCCGGCCGGTGTAGAGGTCGTTGCCGAGCCTGCTGAACTTGCCCATCAGGCCCTCCCTCCCGCCGGGAGCCGGTCGATCCCGAGGCTCTCCGCGTCGAGGCCGGACAGCCTGTGCCCCTTGTTGAAGAACGGGAACCTGGCCAGCCACGACACCATCGGGTGGGTGAACCAGAAGAAGACCGCGAGGTCGATGATGGTCGACAGGCCCAGCGCGAAGGCGAATCCCTTCACCACGCCGGCCGCGAAGACGTAGAGGACGACCGCAGCCAAGACGGACACGGAGTCGGCCGCGACACAGGTCGCCCGCGCACGGACCCAGCCGGCCTCGACCGCGACCCGCATCGACTTCCCGGATCTCATCTCGTCACGTATTCGTTCGAAGAACACGATGAACGAGTCGGCGGTGATACCCACCGCCACGATCAGTCCCGCGATGCCCGGCAGCGTCAACGTGAAGCCGGCAGTTTTGCCCAGCAGGAGCACCAAGGCGTACGTCGTGGCGGCGGCGACGAAGAGCGACGCGATGACCACGAGCCCGAGGCCGCGGTAGTAGAAGAGGCAGTAGATCATCACCAGCACGAGACCGGCGATGCCGGCCGTGATGCCCGCGGACAGCTGGTCGCCGGCGAGCGACGGGCCCACCTTGACGATGTTCGTCTTGCCTTTGTCGAACGTGATCGGCAGAGCGCCGTACTTCAGGCTCGTCGCGAGGCTCTTCGCCTCGGTCTCGGTGAAGTTCCCGCTGATCTGGGACGTGCCGTCGGCGATCACGGACTCGAAGTACGGCGCCGAGATGACCTTGCCGTCCAGCACGATCGCGAAGGTCTTCGACTGGTCCCCCGCCATCGCCTGCGAGAGCGTCCGCTGGACGTCGGCGCCGTGGCTCTTCAGCTGGATGCCGACGTTCCACTGGACCTGCCCCTGGCTCGAGCCCGGGGCGTTCGCCGTGGCCGAGGAGATCTCGGTGCCTTCGATCAGGGCGGGCGACAACAGGTACTTCTGTCCCTGGGCGTCGCAGGTCACGAGCGGGATCGTCGGGTCGTCGACGACCGGCGTCTTCGAGGAGCAGCTGTAGGCGTTGTAGACCGCCACCGACTGCGGGTCGGGGTTGGTCATCCAGGTCAGGGCGTCGGAGAACGCCTTCTTGTTCGCCTCGGTGTAGTCCACCTGCGACGTGGACTCCGGGACGGATCCGTTGGGCGTCTTGGTCGGCGACGAGCTGGGCTTGTTCTTGTCCTTGTTCTTCTTCGGGTCCTGCTTGTCCTGACCGAGGAGCGCCGGCGTCCGGTTGTTGCCGGTCGACTTGTCCTTCGGCTTGTCGTTGGTGCCCTTCGTCGACCCGGTCGCCGGAGGCAGCGTGACCCCGGCCCCGGGGGCCTGGGTCGGCGACGCGCCGGACGACGGCACCGGTGTCTGCGGCGTGGTCGACGGCGCTACCTGGGCGACCAGCCGGAAGCGGAGGCGCGCCTGCCGGAGCACCGTCTGCACCAGGCTGTCCTTGGTGCTGCCGGGCACCTGGACGACGATCTCGTTGCTGCCCTGCGTCGTCACCTCGGCCTCGGAGACACCCGAGCCGTTGACCCGATCGTTGATGATGTTGGCGGCCTGGGTGAGGTTGTCCTTGCTGACGTTCCCGGAGGCAGTCAGCGTGATCTGCGTGCCGCCCTCGAGGTCGAGGCCGAGCGCCGGCTTCCAGGTACCGATCAGGGCCACGAGGCCGTAAGCGACCGCCAGCCCGATGAAGAACACCGCGACGGTGCGTCCCGGGCGAGCGCTGTTGCGTGCCATCTGGTTAGTTCTCCTCCGGCTCCACGGCCGGATCGACCGCGAGCTCCGTGTTGTCGTCCCGAGCCACGGGGGTCGTGACCTTGCCGACCGCTGCGCGGACGACGCGGACGGTCACGCCCTCGGATACCTCGAGGTCCACCGTCTCCTCGTCCAACGACCGGAGGACGCCGATGATCCCCGACGTGAGCATCACCTCGTCACCGACGGTGAGACCGCTCTGCATCCCCTTCATCGTCTGCTGGCGCCGCTGAGCGGGTCGCAGGAACAGCAACCAGAACAACAGGGCGATCCCCACGAACGGGAGGACCGGCAGCAGGTTGTCCACGACTGTCCTTGTCTGAGTGATCCGGGGGCTGTCGGCGAGTGCGCCACCTGGTGGCCGTCGCAACTGTGGGTCCGGCCGACCGAGGGTGAAGTGTAACCGGGGGGGTGTCGCGGCCCACCATCCAGGACACGGTCAGGAGTCGAACAGCGTGACGTCTCCGCGGTCACCCGGCTCGGCCGCTGGAGGGGTGAGTCCGAGGTGCTCCCACGCGATCCGCGTGGCGACCCGGCCACGCGGCGTACGGGCCAGGAAACCGTGGCGGACCAGGAAGGGCTCGGCGACCTCCTCGACGGTCTCGCGCTCCTCCCCCACGGCGACCGCGAGCGTCGAGATGCCGACCGGTCCGCCGCCGAACCGGCGGCAGAGCGCGTCGAGGACGGCCCGGTCGAGCCGGTCGAGACCGAGGGAGTCGACCTCGTAGAGATCGAGTGCCCGGTGGGCCACCTCGCGGGTGACGACGCCGTCCGCACGGACCTGGGCGTAGTCGCGGACCCGGCGCAGGAGCCGGTTCGCGATCCTGGGCGTCCCACGTGACCGTGAGGCGATCTCGGCCGTGCCCTCGGGATCGGCCTCGACGCCGAGCAGTCCCGCGGAACGCCGGATGATCGTGTCGAGCTCGTCGGCCTCGTAGAACTCCAGCTGCGCGGTGAACCCGAAGCGGTCGCGCAACGGCCCGGGGAGCAGGCCCGCCCGGGTGGTCGCGCCCACCAGGGTGAACGGCGGGATCTCGAGCGGGATCGCGGTCGCGCCGGGCCCCTTCCCGATCACGACGTCGACCCGGAAGTCCTCCATCGCGAGGTAGAGCATCTCCTCGGCCGGCCGCGCCATCCGGTGGAGCTCGTCGACGAAGAGCACGTCCCCCTCGCCCAGCCCGGACAGGATCGCGGCCAGGTCACCGGCGTGGGTGATCGCGGGGCCGCTCGTCAGCCGCAGCGGCGTCGACATCTCGGTGGCGATGATCATCGCCAAGGTCGTCTTCCCCAGGCCAGGGGGGCCGGAGAGCAGCACGTGGTCGGGAGCCCGCCCACGACGACGGGCGGCTTCGAGCACGAGCCCGAGCTGGTCGCGCACCCGTTGCTGACCGATCACCTCGTCCAGCGTCCGCGGGCGCAGCGCCGCCTCGACCGCCCGCTCGTCTCCCTCGGCCTCGGCCGTGGTCAACGACGCGAGATGAGCCCCCTCCTGGGCCTCGAGCTCGTCTCCGCTCATCGGCTCACGCCCTGCTCAGGGTGCGGAGAGCGGCACGCAGCAGGGAGGCGACGTCGGGCTGCTCGCCCGCCTGTTCGGAGACCGCGTCGATGGCCTTGTCGGCGTCCTTGGCCGACCAGCCGAGCCCGACCAGGCCCTGCTGCACCTGCTGGCGCCACGGCTCCGCCAGCAGGGGTACGCCGCCGGCGGACGACGCGACCGGCACACCGATGCGGTCCTTGAGCTCCAGGATGATGCGCTGGGCGCCCTTCTGGCCGATGCCCGGAACCGTGGTGAGGGTGCGGACGTCGTCGCCCGCGACCGCACGGCGTACGGCGTCGGGCGTGAGGACCGCCAGCATCGCCTGGGCGAGCTTCGGGCCGACCCCGCTCGCGGTCTGCACCAGCTCGAAGACCTGCTTCTCGTCCTCGTCGGCGAAGCCGAAGAGGGTCAGCGAGTCCTCGCGCACGACCATCGACGTGGGCAGCCTCGCCTGCTGACCGGTGCGCAACGAGGCCAGGGTGTTCGGCGTGCACATCAGCTCGAGCCCGACACCTCCCACCTCGACGACGGCGCTGGTGAGGGTCACGGCCGCGACCTCGCCACGGACGAACGCGATCACCGCGACCTCCGGCCGGCTGCCGCGAGGGCGGCGTCGATCCTGGCCTGGGCACCTCCACGCCAGATGTGGGTGATGGCCAGGGCGAGAGCGTCGGCGGCGTCGGCGGGCTTGGGTGGGGCGTCGAGCCGGAGGATGCGGGTCACCATCGCACCGACCTGTGCCTTGTCGGCGCGGCCGTTGCCGGACACCGCGGCCTTGACCTCCGACGGGGTGTGCAGCGCGAGCGGCAGCCCACGCTTGGCGGCGGCGACCATCGCGACACCGCTGGCCTGGGCGGTGCCCATGACGGTGCTGGAGTCGGAGCGGGCGAAGACCCGCTCGATCGCCACGGCGTCGGGCCGGTGCTCGTCGAGCCAGGCCTCGATGCCCCGCTCGATGTGCACCAGGCGCTGGGAGACGTGCTCGTCGGCCGAGGTGCGCAGGACGTTCACGTCGACCAGCCGCAGCGGCCGACCGACCTCGCCCTCCACGACGCCCATCCCGCAGCGGGTGAGCCCGGGGTCGATCCCCAGCACGCGCATCCCGTCGTCCCTCTCCGGCTCGTCCGAACACCTGTTCGCACGTCACGCTATCCGGCGACCCCGGCCGACCGGCGTACGACACGCACGCGAGCAGCCGTTCTCGAGGAACCGGAGAACGGCGTGGGCGAGGTCAGACGTCCAGAGAGGCCAGCACGTCGTCGGGGACGTCGACGTTGGTGAAGACGTTCTGTACGTCGTCGAGGTCCTCGAGCGCGTCGACGAGGCGGAACACCTTGGACGCCGCGTCCGCGTCGACCGGGATGTCCATGCTCGCCACGAACTGGACCTCGGCCGAGTCGTAGTCGATCGCGGAGTCCTGGAGCGCACTGCGGACGGCGACCACGTCGGTGGCCTCGGAGACGATCTCGAACGACTCGTCGAGGTCGTTGACCTCCTCGACGCCCGCATCGAGGGCGGCCTCGAGCACCGCGTCCTCGTCGACCTCGCGGTTCTCCTGCGCCTTCGGCACGATCACGATGCCCTTGCGGCTGAACAACCGAGACACGGAGTTCGGGTCCGCCAGGGTGCCGCCGTTGCGGGTGACCGCGGTACGGACCTCCATCGCGGCGCGGTTCCGGTTGTCGGTGAGGCACTCGACGAGGAAGGCCACGCCCTGCGGGCCGTAGACCTCGTACATGATCGTGGCGTACTCGGCTCCACCCGCCTCGGCCCCGGACCCCCGCTTGACCGCGCGGTCGATGTTGTCGTTGGGCACCGACGACTTCTTGGCCTTCTGGATGGCGTCGTAGAGGGTCGGGTTGCCGGCGGGGTCTCCGCCGCCCATCTTCGCCGCGACCTCGATGTTCTTGATCAGCTTGGCGAACATCTTGCCGCGGCGGGCGTCGATGACGGCCTTCTTGTGCTTGGTGGTCGCCCATTTCGAGTGGCCGGACATGGTGGTACTTACCTCGCTCGTCGATGTGCTCGGTCGATCAGGTCCAGGAACTGGCGGTGGACACGGTCGTCACCGCCCACCTCGGGGTGGAAGGAGGTCGCCATCAGCGCTCCCTGCCGGACAGCGACGACTCTACCGGCGGCCGGCCCTTCGCCGACGCGGGCGAGCACCTCGACGTCCGGTCCGGTGTCCTCGACCCAAGGGGCGCGGATGAAGATCGCGTGGACGGGCTCATCGAGTCCTTCGAAGTCGAGATCGCCCTCGAAGGAGTCCACCTGCCGCCCGAAGGCGTTGCGCCGGACGGTGATGTCGAGCCCGCCGAGGGTCTCCTGGTCGGCGATGCCGTCCTCGATCCGGTCGGCGAGCATGATCATCCCGGCGCAGGTCCCGAAGACCGGCAGACCCTCCTTGATCCGCTGCTGGATCGGCTCGAACAGGTCGAAGGTGCGGGCGAGCTTGAACATCGTGGTCGACTCGCCGCCGGGGACGATCAACCCGTCGCACGCGTCCAGCTCGGCCACCCGGCGTACGCCGATGGCGCGCGCGCCCAGCGACGTCAGCATGCGCAGGTGCTCGCGCACGTCGCCCTGCAGCGCGAAGACGCCCACGGTCGGGATCCCAGCCACGTGGCGATCCTAGGCGCGCCCGGCTAGGCGGAAAACGTCGAGTCCCGGCTCGGTCGGCTGCTCGACCAGGCGACGATCGAGGCCACGGCCGGCAGGATGCACAGCACCATCAGGGCGACCCACACCGGCCACGGGATCGACGGGCTCAGGTGATGCACGAACGCCACCTGTGCCGTCGGGTCGGTGCTCTGCTGCGGCACCACGACCGGCACCTCGACCGGCGCGGCCACCGACGCCGAGGTCTGGCTCACCCGCTCGACCCGACCGTCGTGGATCCGCCAGCCGCCCGCGAAGACGAGCACACCGACCAGGATCACGGGCAGTGACACCGCGACCAGTCGGGCGATCCGAGAGAACACGATGCGGCCTTTCAGGGAGAGGGACCCCATGAGTAAACGTGGCGGTCGGACGCGATGGCGCCGAAGCGCCGCCACATGGCATGGATGGACCACCAACTGCGACCGTTCGGCGGCGTGACCGGGCCGAACACCCGGTTCCCCGCGCGCTGGTCGCGGTGGGCCGGTTACCAGCCGCGCTCGGCGAGCCGGTGCGGCTGCGGGATCTCGTCGACGTTGATGCCGACCATCGCCTCGCCCAGGCCGCGGCTCACCTTGGCGACCACGTCGGGGTCGTCGTAGAACGTGGTGGCCTTGACGATGGCCTCGGCGCGCTCGGCCGGGTTGCCGGACTTGAAGATGCCCGAGCCGACGAAGACGCCCTCGGCACCGAGCTGCATCATCATGGCGGCGTCCGCCGGGGTCGCGATGCCGCCCGCGGTGAACAGCACGACGGGCAGCTTGCCGGCCGCCGCGACCTCGCGGACCAGGTCGTACGGCGCCTGCAGCTCCTTGGCGGCGACGTACAGCTCGTCCTCGCTCATGCTCTGCAGCCGGCGGAGCTCGCCACCGATCGAGCGCATGTGGGTGACGGCGTTCGAGACGTCACCGGTGCCGGCCTCACCCTTCGACCGGATCATCGCGGCGCCCTCGGTGAGACGACGCAGCGCCTCGCCGAGGTTGGTGGCCCCGCACACGAACGGCACGGTGAACTGCCACTTGTCGATGTGGTTGCTGTAGTCGGCCGGGGTCAGCACCTCGGACTCGTCGATGTAGTCGACACCGAGGCTCTGCAGCACCTGCGCCTCGGCGAAGTGGCCGATCCGCGCCTTCGCCATCACCGGGATCGAGACGGCCTCGATGATGCCGTCGATCATGTCCGGGTCGCTCATCCGGGAGACGCCGCCCTGGGCGCGGATGTCGGCCGGCACCCGCTCGAGGGCCATCACCGCCACCGCTCCGGCGTCCTCGGCGATCTTCGCCTGCTCGGCGGTGACGACGTCCATGATCACGCCGCCCTTGAGCATCTCGGCCATGCCGCGCTTGACGCGGGTGGTGCCGGTGCTCTGGGGCGCGGTGCTGCTCTCGGTGCTGCTCTGGGTGGTGCTCTCGGCCATACCCCCATCGTATGGCTGACCGACCGTTCAGACCTACTCGGTGGGGGGTATGAGACCGAGGGCCTGGCGGCGTACGACGAGGATGCGCTGCACCACCGTGATCGTGCTGGCGACCGCCAGGGCGCCCAACGTGATCGGGATCAGCCACATCACCCCGTCGTCGACCCCGAGGTGACGGAGCAGGTCGGCGAGCCCGGTCATGAACAGGATCGACACGAGCCGGTCCGATCGCTCGGCGATCCCGACCTTCGCCTGCATGCCGAGCGACTCCGCCCGGGCCCGCGCGTACGACGTGATCGAGCCCATCGTGAGGCAGTAGATCGCCAGCGCGGCCCGCCACTCGCTGTCGCCCGGACCGATGTAGTAGAGCGCGAGCCCACCGAAGATGGCGGCGTCCCCGAGCCGGTCCAGGGTGGAGTCGAGAAAGGCGCCGAACGGCGAGATCTGGCCGCTGGTGCGCGCCATGTAGCCGTCGATCATGTCGCTGAACACGAACACGCCGATCACGATGACGCCGGCCAGCAGCCAGCCCTGGGGGAAGCAGACGAGTGCCCCCGCGCACACGCCGAGCGTGCCGACCACGGTCACCGTGTTGGGGCTCACCCCCATCCGCAGCAGGAGGTCGCCCAACGGCGCCCAGACCTTGGTCCAGAACTCACGGAAGCGTTCGAGCATGGCGGCAGCAGGGTATCCACAGCGACACGCGGAGCCGCGGCCCCCACACCCTTCCCAGACGCCGTCCGCACGCCCGAGAGGCGAACCGCCACGGAGTACGGTGACCAGGCGGAGCCAGTCAGGCTCCCGACGATGGAGCCAGCATGAGCGACAAGTCGCCGCGGCAGAACATGAGCAAGAAGTCCACGAAGTCGATCAAGGAGAAGCGCGCCGAGAAGCGCGCCAAGGGACACCAGGAGACCTTCTCCGAGCAGGTCCACCCCACCAAGAAGAGGTGAGCCTCCTCGAGCTGGGAGTCATCGGGCGGTCGGCCAAGGAGAACGAGTCCCGGCTCCCGATCCATCCGGATCACCTCCCGCGCCTGGACCCGGACATCGCGGCGCGGATCACGCTCGAGCACGGGTACGGCGCGCGGTTCGGCCGCGCCGACGCCGAGCTCGCACCGCACGTCGCGGGCTTCGCCTCACGCGAGGAGCTGCTCGAGCAGTCCGACGTGGTGCTCCTGCTCAAGCCGCAGCACGAGGACGTGGCGGCGCTCCGCCCGGGGAGCACCCTGTGGGGGTGGCCGCACTGCGTCCAGGACCGCGAGCTCACGCAGATCGCGATCGACCGCCGGCTCACCTTGATCGCGTTCGAGGCGATGAACCACTGGACGCGGGACAACGCCGTCGGGCTCCACGTCTTCCACAAGAACAACGAGCTCGCCGGCTACTGCTCGGTGCTGCACGCTCTCCAGCTGGTGGGTTCGACGGGTGACTACGGGCGGCGTCTCACCGCGGTGGTGATCGGTTTCGGTGCGACGGCTCGCGGTGCGGTGACCGCACTGAGCGCCCTCGGCATCCATGACGTGTCGGTCCTGACGACCCGGGGCGTCGCCGCGGTGGCCTCCCCGATCCACTCGGTCCGGATCGTGCACTTCGACCACGACCCGGAGGGTGGTGCGAGCCACGCCATCACCGACCAGGGCAAGGTCCCGCTGACGCCCTTCCTGGCCGAGCGCGACATCGTGGTCAACTGCACCTTCCAGGACCCGACGTCCCCCTTGGTCTACCTCCGCACCGAGGATCTGCCCGCCTTCCGGCCCGGATTCCTCATCGTGGACGTGTCGTGCGACGAGGGGATGGCCTTCGACTGGGCCCGCCCCACGACGTTCGACGAGCCGATGTTCGACGTCGGGGACCGGGTGCACTACTACGGCGTCGACCACTCACCGTCGTACCTGTGGGACTCGGCGACGTGGGACATCAGCGCCGCGGTGCGATCGTTCCTCCGTCCGGTCCTGGAGGGCCCGGCCAGCTGGGCCTCCGATGAGACCGTGCGCAGGGCCATCGAGATCCAGGACGGCCGCATCCTCAACCCGGACATCCTCGACTTCCAGGGGCGTCGCGAGGAGCACCCCCACCTCGCTGTCTGACCGCGCACGGTGGGCACCCGCCCCCGTGGCGGGTGCCCACCTGCTCAGCGGGTGGGGCCCAGCAGGCCGCGGAGGTACGCCGGGACCCGGGCCTCCAGCGCCCGCTGCTGATGCGGTGTCATCGCCGGCGACCTGGCCGCGCGAGCCGTCGCGCGCGCCTCGGGCAGCAAGGGCGCCGCACCCCACGCCGGGGCGCCCACGGTGTCCAGTCCCGTGTCCACCAGCGACAGGCCGCTGCCGTCCGTGTCCACGGTGTACACGTGCGTGCCGGAGAGGTCAGGGAAGTCCACGTCGCTGACGAAGGCCACCCTCATCCCGCTCGGTCCGGCGGCCCCGAAGTAGTCGCTGTGCGGGTGCGGCGGCCTGACCACCAGCGTGCGCGATCCACCGTCCGGACGCATCAGGTACACCGAGTTGAACGGGTGGGCGTTCGGACCGTTCACCACCAGCCGGCCGCGCGACGTCCAGCTCGTGACCGTGAGCTCCGCGGCGGGTCTGGTGACCGCGCGCGCGTGCGATCCGTCGGCTCGTCCCACCCAGACCTGGTTGATGATCCCGCGGTAGTTGAAGCGCGTGAAGGCGAGTCGTTTCCCGTTCGGTGAGATCGCGAAGAAGCCGACGCCGAAGTCCTTCCTCAGCGGTGGGTAGGGGACGACGACCTGGAGACGAGGCCTCCCCGTTGTGCGGGCGCGGAACAATCCGCAACCACCCGGCGGATCCGGGCGGCACCGGTCGAAGTAGAGCCACCGGGCATTCGGCGAGACGGCCGGCGAGAAGTCGAAGAAGCCGCCGTGGTTGGGGACCATCAGCCGACGGCCGGTGCCGTCCTCCCGGATCGAGTAGAGGGTGAAGTCTCCGCCGTTGCGCGATGCGGTGTAGATCAGCCGCTTCCCGTCCGGCATCCAGGCCGGTCGGTTGATGACCAGTCCGTCGGTGGCGGGGTCGGTCACCTCGACCAAGGCCGAGCCGTCGGGATTCACCGTGGTGAGCACTCCTGAGCCGTAGTCCGTGAACGCGATCCTGCCGTCGCTCGGAGCCGCACCCCGGACGGCGACCGGACCCGTCGTCGCCGGGCCACCACCCAGGCCGTCCGCCGGCGCGAGGGACGCGAGCGCGACGGTCAGTCCGCCCACCGTCACGGCCACGAGTCGGGTCTTGGTGGTCATCGCGCCACTCCCTTCATCGGGGCCGGAACCGGCACCCGGCTCCAGCTGCTCTGCACGGCGGGCTCTTTGCTGCTCACGATGCGACGCACGTGCGTCCCGTCCGTGCGCATCGTGAACAGGTCGCTCTTGGGGCTGAACCTCGGGCGGAGTGCGTTGCCGGCGACCACGATCTGCCGTCCGTCGGGCGAGTACGACGGGAAGGCGGCGTCATGGCCGAACGGCACATGAGTCACCTGCTGGAGGTGGCGCCCCGAAGGAGACACCACCCAGACGTTCGAGTGGAGCTGGCAGCAGTTGTCGGCGAACACGATGTGGCGACCATCGGGAGACCACTCGCCGACGAACGCCTCAAGCGCGGCCGGCGTCACCCGGCGTGGACGCCCTCCCGTGGCGGACAGACCCAGATCGCGCCCACGAGACCGCGGCGGTCACTCTGGAACTCGATGCGTCGACCGTCCGGGGAGTAGTCCCCACCGAGTTGTAGCGACTGTCGGCCACGACCGTCTCGCAGGTCCCCGCCGTGGGCGTTCACGGTGACGAGGTCGCACCACGCGTCGAAGCCGAAGCTGTTGTCGCATGCGGAGACCACGAGCCGGTTGCCGTCGGGTGCCCAGCTCGGCGTGAAGTAGTCCACTCCGGACGTGGCGAGGATCGTCTGCTGATGACGGCCGGTTCGCGTCATGGTCCGGAGCGCGAAGTCGCCGTTCTCGTTGCTGACGTAGGCGATCGTCCGCCCGTCGGGTGAGGCGCTCGGATCGCCGGCCATGGCGTCGTCCGGCACGTGGGTCAGTGCACGCAGGCCGGAACCATCGGGACGGACCGAGTAGACCTGGGGTATCGCACCGGCCGGGTCGGGGTTGGGGAACAGGAAGCCGGTCGAGAAGAAGATCCGGCCGTTGTGCGGTCTCGCCGCTCGATCCGTCGAGATGTGCTGACCTGCCGGCCGTCCGTACGCCGTCGTGGGTGCGGCCGCAGCGCTCGCACCGCACACCATCACCAGCGCGGCGAGCAACGTCGTCGTTCTCCTGCTCATCGTCCCTCCCGACCGTCGAGTTGTCGGCACCGGTCAACCCGGGGGTGCCCGCCGTTCGACAGTAGGAACAAAGGGGTGACGCGCGATTCAGGGAAATCCCTAGGACCGGGTCGCCCGCGCACCGTGACCAGGCGTGACCGCCACGAGGAGCCTGAGCGACATGTCCGAGAAGCTCGCGCCGCCCACCGCGGCCGCCGTGCTGCTCGTAGCCCTGGAACCCTCCGCACCTCGCGGCCGGATCGAGGCCGCACTGGTGCTCCTCGGCCACCCCACGGACGCCCTGGGCGAGGCGACCACGTGCGGTCTCGTCCGGATCAGCGATGAACGGCTCGAGGTGGTCGACGTCCGGGTGGCGCGCCTCGTGTCCCAGACGGCCACCGACCGCGAGCGCCGGCTCGCCCACCTCGCGCTGGCGTGCTCGCGTGCCCGGCGCACCATCGGGTACGACGCCCGCTCGGTCTTCGACGCGTTGAGCGGTGCTCTGGACGGGAGCGTGCCCCTCCCCCTCCCTCCCGGGTCAGGAGAGTCGGATGCCACGGATCAACGGGATCCGCTCACACCGCGCGAGCAGAAGGTGGCCGAGCTCGCGGCGAGCGGACTACCGACCCGCGAGATCGCGGCCGCGTCGTACCTGAGCCAGAAGACCGTGGAGTACCACCTGACGCGCGTCTACCGGAAGCTCGGCGTTAGGTCGAAGTCCGAGCTGGTCTTCGCGCTGGCCGGCAGCCCGGCCCCGGCAGGGCATTGATCCTGCGTAGGTCAGGCGTCCCAGGCCTCGGCGACGAGGGCGCGCGTCTCCTGGAGGAGCTGCGGCAGGGTCTTGGTGTGACCGATCACAGGCATGAAGTTGTGGTCACCGACCCACCGCGGGACGACGTGCTGGTGGAGGTGAGCCGCGATCCCCGCGCCACCGGCCGAGCCCTGGTTCATGCCGACGTTGAACCCCTCGGCGTGCGAAGACCTGGCGAGAGTGCGGAGAGCTGCCTTGGTGAGAGCCGTGATCTCGGCCGCCTCGTCGTCCGTGGTGTCGACGTAGTCCGCGACGTGCCGGTAGGGCACGACCATCAGGTGCCCGGGCGAGTAGGGGTACAGGTTCAGCACGGCGTACGCCGTCTCCCCGCGGTGGACGACCAGGTACCGCTCGTCCTCGCGCTCGCGCCCGATCCGGCAGAAGGGGCACTCCCCCGCGCTGTCGTCGGCCGGCTTGTTCTCCCCGCGGATGTACGCCATCCGGTACGGCGTCCAGAGCCGCTCGAGGCCGTCGGGTCCACCGATGCCGTCCTGGCGCAGAGGTTCCGGCTCGGCAGGGCCCATGCGCGAGATCCTAGGCTCGGAGCGTGAGCGACCCGATCCTGCGTCCCGCGACGACCGCCGACGTCGACGCGATCGCCGACCTCTTCCACCGCGGCTGGCACGACGTGCACCCCGGGCTCGTGCCCGACGGCCTGACCGAGGGACGTACACCCGCGGCCTTCCACGACCGTGTCGAGCAGCGGGTCGCCGACACCGACGAGACGACGGTCGCCGAGGTCGACGGCCGGGTCGCCGGCTTCATCATGATCGCCGGCAGCGAGGCCGAGCAGGTGTACGTCGACCGGGCGTTCCGCGGCTCGGGCATCGCGGCGATCCTGCTCACCGAGGCCGAGCGGCAGATCGCCGCGGGCGGGCACGACCTCGCGTGGCTGGCGGTCGTGCGCGGCAACGACCGGGCCCAGGCGTTCTACGCCAAGCAGGGTTGGGTCGACGAGGGCGACGTCGACTACCCGGTGTCGGCCCTCGGCGAGGAGTTCATCTCGCCCTGCCGCCGGCTCACCAAGCGCGTGCGCTGATCACGCCCGGACCAGGTCGATCAACCGCCGCCACGAGTCGCGCCGGGCGGCCTGGTTCCCCGCTCGGGTGCCGCCGAAGGAGAAGGAGAAGCCGTCCGACCCGGCCGCCACGTCCTCGAGCACCGGATAGCCGGGCGGCGCGCCGGCGGCATGACCGGCGTCGGGCTGTACGACGTGCTCCACCCGGTCGCCCGCCCCACACCGCAGGGCCCGCTGGCGGGCGATCTCGCTGAGTCGCGTACTGGACCAGACCTGGTCGTCGTCACCGCTCAGCAGGAGCACCCGACCGGAGCACCGCTCGACGGGGATCTCGGTCCGGGCGACCCACTCCGGGAAGTCGAGGATGCGGTCGGGGTCGTCCTCGTCCTCGTAGATCTGGGCGACCGGCTCGCCGCGGAACGTCCAGGCCGTCTCGTTCACGTCCGTCCCGGGTCCGAGCGCGCCCCACGGCACGCCGCTGCCGACGTCCGAGACGACGTGGCCCACCTGCTCGGGCAGGTACGCACCCGCCAGCAGCGCGAGCTCACCACCCCGGGAGATGCCGAGCACCGTCGGCCGACGGTCCGCGACGCCCGGCTGTCGCCGCAACCAGTCGCAGCCGCGGCCCACGACCTCGATCGGGATGTCGCGGAGACGGTCCGGCGTACCCGGGTAGCGCCAGTGGGCGAGTGCCAGCGTGGCGATGCCGTGGCGGGTGAGCAGCGCCGCCGCCGAGGGCCCGCCCAGGCCACCCTGCGAGCCCGCCAGGATCACGAGCGCGGGAGCGTCCTGCGGATCCGGCGGGAGGAACAGCCGTCCCACGACGCCCTCCTCCTCCACGTCGCGGTACGTCGCACCCTCGGCCAGCCAGCGTCGCCTCCAGCCGGCCTCGGCGGTCTGCCCGTCCGACGTCGCGGTCGCCACGACCTGCATCGGGGTCAGCACCGACCACTCGTAGAAGCCGGCCGCGCCGGCCGACCAGTACAGGCCGAACGCGTCCACGCCGCGGTAGTCGCCACCCACGCTCGGATCGGTGGCGGTGTCGACCCGTCCCGACGCGTCCGCGACGTACTCACCGGTGCACGACCACTCCTGCCCGCACAGCTCCAGCTCCGCGCGCACCTCGACGCGTGCCCCCGGCGCCGCGCCCTCGACCCGGACGCCGTCCTCCGCATCGATCGCGGCCTCGACGTCGCCGGGACCGATGCGGAGCACGGGCTAGACCTGTTCGCGTGAGGCGACCGCGGACGCGACCCGCTCGATGGCCTCCTCGATCGGCACGCCGTTGTCCTGGCGGCCGTCGCGGTAGCGGAAGGACACCGCGCCGGCGTCGACATCCTGGTCACCGGCGATGACCATGAACGGCACCTTCTGCAGCTGGGCGTTGCGGATCTTCTTCTGCATCCGATCATCCGAGTCGTCGAGCTCGACGCGCAGCCCACGGTCGGCCATCCGCTTTGCGACGTCCTCCAGGTAGGACACGTGGCGCTCGGCGATGGGGATGCCCTGCACCTGGACCGGGGACAACCACGGCGGGAAGGCACCGGCGTAGTGCTCGACCATCACCCCGATGAATCGCTCGATCGACCCGAACTTGGCGGAGTGGATCATCACCGGCTGCTGGTGCGAGCCGTCGGCCGCGACGTACTCCAGGCCGAAGCTCGCAGGCTGGGCGAAGTCGTACTGCACGGTCGACAGCTGCCACGTCCGGCCGATCGCATCCTTGGCCTGGATCGAGATCTTCGGCCCGTAGAACGCCGCGCCACCGGGATCCGGAACCAGGTCGAGGCCTGACTCGTCGGCGACCTGCTGCAGCGTCGCGGTCGCGTCCGCCCAGTCCTCGTCGGAGCCCTGGAACTTCTCCGTGTTCCCGTCGTCCCGCGTCGAGAGCTCGAGATAGAAGTCGTCGAGCCCGAAGTCTCGGAACAGGCCGAGGCAGAACTCCAGCAGCTTCTTGGCCTCGTCGCCGGCCTGCTCACGGGTCACGTAGGAGTGCGAGTCGTCCTGGGTCATCCCGCGCACGCGGGTGAGGCCGCCCACGACGCCGGACTTCTCGTAGCGATAGACGTTGCCGAACTCGAACAGCCGCAACGGGAGCTCGCGATACGACCGGCCGCGCGACTGGTAGATCAGGTTGTGCATCGGGCAGCTCATCGCCTTGAGCTGGTACCTCGCCCCCTCGAGCTCCATCGGCGGGTACATCGTGTCGGCGTAGTAGGGCAGGTGGCCCGACGTGTGGAACAGCCCGTCCTTGCTGATGCTGGGCGTGCTCACGTAGGAGAAGCCCTCCTCGAGGTGGCGCTGCCGGACG
Source organism: uncultured Actinomycetota bacterium (assembly GCA_963812055.1). Taxonomy (GTDB): domain Bacteria; phylum Actinomycetota; class Actinomycetes; order Propionibacteriales; family Nocardioidaceae; genus Nocardioides. Next base: position 96,390 of record CAWEUA010000006.1, on the reverse strand, counting down.
TAGTCCTCCATCACCCGCCGGATCGTGCCGCCCTTCGGATGGAAGACGACGAGGCCGGGGCCCAGCTCCTCCGGAAAGGAGAACAGATCGAGCTCGCGACCGAGCTTGCGGTGGTCGCGCTTCTCGGCCTCCTCGCGCTGGTGGAGGTACGTCGCGAGCGCGTCCTTGCTCTCCCAGGCCGTGCCGTAGATGCGTTGCAGCTGCTTGTTCTTCTCGCTGCCCCGCCAGTACGCCGCCGCGCTGCGCATCAGCTTGAACGCCGGGATCCGCTTGGTGGTCGGCAGGTGGGGACCCCGGCAGAGGTCCTTCCAGGCCAGCTCGCCGTCGCGGCGGAGGTTGTCGTAGATGGTCAGCTCACCGCCGCCCACCTCGACGTTCGCCCCCTCGGCGGCCTCGTCGGCGTGGCCGGAACCCTTCAGGCCGATCAGCTCGAGCTTGTAGGGCTCGTCCTTGAGCTCGTCGAGCGCGTCGCCGTCCGCGACCGGACGTCGGGAGAACCGCTGGCCCTCCTTGATGATCTTGCGCATCGCGGTCTCGATCGAGGCGAGGTCGTCGGGGTTGAACGGGGTCTCGACGTCGAAGTCGTAGTAGAACCCGTTCTCGATCGGCGGGCCGATCCCGAGCTTGGCGTCGGGAAAGAGCTGCTGCACGGCCTGGGCCATCACGTGCGCGGTCGAGTGCCGCAGGATGTCGCGACCGTCCGGGCTGTCGATCGCGACGTCCTCGACCTCGTCGCCGTCCTGGAGCTCGTAGGCCAGGTCTCGGAGCACTCCCCCGACCCGTGCCGCGATCACCGACGAGTCGTCGGCGTACAGCTCCCAGGCCTTGGTGCCCGTCGTGACCGTCCGCTCCTCACGCGCTCCGGCGTGGGCGAGGACGATCTTGAGGTCGGACACGACAGCTCCTGTGCGATGTGAGTGGGGTGGGTTCGGGAACGCGTCGATCGTATCCAGGGCCCGGCCGCGACTTCGTCCGCATTAGCCGTCGCGAGCGAGCGGCACCCTGTTTACTCGTGCCGTGGCCACCGACGAGTCCACCTCCGCCGATCCTGGGGGCGGGGAGGACGGCACCCATCCTGGGATGCGGCGCGTCCGGGTGCGGGTACGCCGCAGCCGCCGGCGCCGTCGTCGGTTGATCAGGCTCGGTGCCCTGCTCGTGGTCGTCGTGGCCGGTGTGGCCCTCGTGCTGCTCGCCCGTCCACTGCTCTCGGCCAGGCACGAGGCCAAGGCGGCGCAGTCCGACCTGACCTCGGCGAAGGACGCGCTCAAGAACGACGAGGTCGCCCAGGCACGCGACTACATCAAGCAGGCGCGCGCCCACGTCGACCAGGCGCAGAGCGACGCCGGTGGGCTCGGGGGCGACGTCTGGTCGGTCATCCCGATCGCCGGCGGCGCGGTCGACGACGAGCGGCTCCTGGTCGACGCGCTCGACCAGACGACCTCCGTCGCCGAGCTCGGGGTGCAGATCTACCCGATCGTCTCCGGAAAGTCAGCGGCGCTCGTCCGTGGTCACCGGATCGACGTCGCCCTGTTGCGAAAGGTGGCCGACCGGACCGGTGCCATCGGCCCGCACATCGACCAGGCGATGAGCGACCTGGACCAGGTCACCGGCTCGACGCCGATCGTGGGCTCGTCGATCAGCGCCGCGAAGACGACGGCCCTGGACTACCTGACCCCGTTGCGCGACACCTACGACACCAACGAGCCCCTGCTGCGAGCCCTGCCCAGCCTGGTCGGGGCCGATGGGCCGCGCACCTACCTGCTCGCGATGCTCAACCCGGCGGAGCTCCGGTACTCCGGCGGCGGCACGCTGTCGTTCACCACGATGCGGTTCAACCACGGTCTGGCGACCTTCGGCAGGAGCGTGAACGTCGACGACATCCTCGCCCGTGGCGACGAGCAGAGCTGGCTGCCGGTCAAGGGGAACCCGTTCCACACCCAGCCCGCGGCCCGCGTCACCGCCGCGACGTTCTCCCCGTGGTGGTCGGTGTCGGGTGAGGAGCTGTTGCGCGGCTACCGGAAGGCGTTCCCAGGTCCGGCGTTCAACGGGATGATCGCCATCGACCTGCAGGGACTCGCCAGCCTGTTCCGGCTCACCGGTCCGATCGAGCTGCCGTCGTTCGGGGAGATCACCGGGGACAACCTCGTGCGCACCCTGGCCGGGAGCTACGGCAACTTCGACTCGATCGAGCAGCGGCACCACCTGAACGCCGAGCTGGTCCCGGCGTTCCGGCAGCAGTTCTTCGAGGGCGGCCAGATGCAGGAGAAGGTGAAGTCGCTGGCCGAGAGCGCCAAGGGCCGCCACTTCGTCGTCTACTTCCGCGACCGACAGGTCCAGAAGAGCTTCGCGAACGCCGGGCTCGCCGGCGACCTCAGCCCCACGCCGTACGACTATCTCGGCGTCTTCAGCCAGAACCTCAACGGCAGCAAGGTCGACTACTGGCAGCAACGTGACGTGACCTCGACCGTCAGGCTGCTCCCCAACGGCAGTGCCCGGAACAACCTGCACGTCACGATCAGCAACCAGGCCCCGCCGTACGACCTCCCGGTGCCGGACCCGGGCATCGGCTACACCACCCGGGTGCTCGGGACGCGGGTCGGGCTGTTCCTCCCGCGGCAGTCCACGATCGAGTCGACCCGGATCAACGGCAGGCCGGCGTCCCTTCCCGTGCACTTCCCGAACGTCCGGACGGTCAAGAACCGGAAGTTCGTCCAGGCGCCGTTCTCGATCGACGCCGGCCAGTCGCGGACCTTCGACGTCACGTACAAGACGCAGCGCGCCGCGGAGGTGGTCGACGGGCGGACGATGGTCTACCGACTCGACATCGACCCCCAGGCCACGGTCCAGCCGCAGCAGTTCCACATCAGCGTGACCTGGCCCGCCGGCTACCACCCGACCGAGGCGCTGCCGGCCGGCTGGAAGTCGACCGCGCACGGCGCCCGCTTCGACGGACCGGTCGTCACGATCGAGGCGTGGGAGATCCCGCTCTCCCGAGACTGAGCCCGCGGCCCGGAGCGTGACGTCGATCCAATTCTCACCAACTTGAGCGACGCGGGAATCACCAGGCACCCGGTAGGAATGTGGGGTTGGGGGGCTTGGATTGTCGTGCGCCTGATTGTCGCTGTCACTTTGCTGCTCGGACTCACGATGTGGAGTCCGGCGGATGCTGCACACCATCGCTCTGCCTGCGAGAAGGTGGTGAAATACACCGCCCGGTGCGCCGAGATCCAGGTCTACGGCCACCGCGGCAGACATTGGCGGACCGCGACGAACGAGAACACGCTGGTCGCCTTCAAGCAGGACGCACAGGTCGGGGCGTCGTTCGAGGCGGATGCCTGGGTGCTGTCCGACGGCACCGCGGTGATCTTCCACGACAAGCGGCTGGGTCGTGTGGTCGACCGGGACTCCATGCCTCGCGGCGTCACCGCGAGGACCACGATCACGTCGCTGACCATCGCGCAGTTCCGTCAGCTGCGGACCAAGGGCGGACAGCCCCTGATGACCTTGGAGCGGCTCCTCAAGTTCGCCGGTCGGCGGTCGATCACGGGCATGATCGAGAACAAGTACACCCTCCTCGACCCGGTCCAGGTGTCGGACTGGGTCAGGGAGTTCCATGCACCGGTGGTCTTCTACCAGACCCCGAAGTGTCGCCAGGACGTGCCCGAGCACCCGGAGTTCGCCGACCACGGCATGACCGTCGGCGCCAAGTACATCGGTGCCTGCGCACCGTCGCCACAGCTGCTGGCCGAGGCCGGCTACTCGTTCCTGATCACCCACGAAGAAGCGATCACGCCGGCGTACGTCGCCGCCGCGCACAGCAACGGACTCGAGGTCGGGAACTTCAACTCCGGGAAGCCCGAGGTCTGGGCTCGGCTCGTCGCGGCCGGCGCCGACTACCTCCTGGCACCCCACCCGGGCAAAGCCGAGAGGTGGCTCAAGTAGGGATCGTTCCATGAGGTGCTGACACGGAATGGAACTCGCACGAACGGGAACTGCAGGAACTCCGGGGCAGAAACCGAGACAATCAGAACGCCCGCTGTCCTCCGACAGCGGGCGTTCTGTGGGGCGACGGCGACGGTGGGCGGCCGGGCCTCACTCGACGTTCCCCAACTTCGCCCGAGCCGCCTTGAAGAGCTCCGCGCGGTCGGCGGGCATCCAGTAGAACCCCTCGAACGTGGTCGAGTCCTCGCGCCACTGGGTCGGAAGACGACGTCCGATGGCCAGGCAGTGTCGGCCGGGCCAGGCCAGGACCCCGGCGACGCCGGAGCGGCCGGTCGGGATGTCGCAGGCCTCCGCGATCTGCTCGCCGCTGAACTCCTTGTCAGGGGTGTCCATGAGCAGGCCGAACATGGCCCGGGCGTTGGACACCAGAGTGACTGACCGGACGATGTGGTCTTGATGGGGTGATCCTTTGCTTCGAAGGTTGATGCAGAGTTGGCGACATGACCGCGTCCGAGGTCTTTGTCGGTCTTTCGCTGATCCTTGCCTTGGCGGTCGCGTCTCAGGTTGTCGCGGCGAGGGTCGGTGTGCCGGCGATCATTGTGTTGCTGCCGGTGGGCTTCTCGGCAGGAGCCCTCGTTCCGTCGGTGAATCCGGACAAGCTCTTCGGGGCGGCGTTCGAGCCGTTGGTGAGCCTCGCGGTGGCGGTCATCTTGTTCGACGGTGGCCTCGACCTCGTCCTCCGGGAGCTGTCTGGGCACGCCGGCGTGGTCGTGCGACGTCTGCTCATCCTGGGCATTCCCCTCACGTGGGGAGGTGGCGCTGCCTTCGCCTGGTTGCTCTTCGGGATGTCCACGCAAGCGGCTGTGATGCTCGGAGCAATCCTGATCGTCTCGGGCCCGACTGTGGTAGGCCCCATCTTGCACAATGCGGCGCCCGGCCGACGGCTGGAGGTGATCTTGACCCACGAAGGCACCACCATCGACCCCATTGGTGCGCTGATTGGGGTGGTTGTCTACCAGCTCCTGATCAGCCACCACGCCCACGGTGTAGCGCGGGGGCTGTTCGGCTTCGGCGGCCGTATCGTAGTCGGCCTGGTCGGTGCGGCCGTCGGGTTGAGTGTTTTGTGGTTTCTGCTGAGGAAGGTCCGGCTGACCGGTGTTCTGGCGGCCGAGGCCATCCTCGCCACTGTCCTCACCACGGCGGGGCTGTGCGACGCACTCGCCCCGGACACCGGTCTGGTGGCCGCGATCGCCATGGGAATGGTCATCGCCAACGTGTCCGGAGAGGCCTTTCCCGACGATCGTCGGCAGCTCAAGACCGTCGTTCAGCTCACCATCGGGCTGCTGTTCATCTCCATCTCCGCCACCGTCACCCCGGCGTCCCTGCGGGGCGCGGTCCTTCCGTCGACGGCGTTGGTCGTCCTTCTCGTGCTTATCGTGCGTCCCGTCGTCGCGTTGGTCGCGACATGGCGCACCGACCTGTCCCCCAAGAGCGCATCTTCGTCGGAGCGATGCACCCACGGGGAATCATCGCCGCCTCCACCGCCGCCAGCTTCGCGCCCCCGTTGGTGGCCTCCAACATTGGCGGCGCCGACAAGCTCCTTCCGGCGACCTTCCTCGTGATTGTGGGAACCGCTGCAACCTATGGCCTCGGCGCAAAACCGCTGACCCGAGCACTCGGCCTAGGCGACCCACCCAGCGGAGCGGCCCCGAAATGCCACGCTAGTGGACAGGCAGTAACCCGGCTTGCGAGTCGAGAGATGCTGGCCCGCCGAGCGTGCCGCAGTCCGTCACCGTGGGTCACTGGGGGTCACGGGGTACGCATTCAATCGTTGCCTGTGACCGATGAAAGCCGCACCGCTAGTCAGCGAGACCTGTGGGTCATGTTGTCGACAACCGCGGCGACCGCGAGGATCAGGGCCGGGTCCTCAGTCTGTGCCACCTCAACGCCGTACGTGTCGGCGACTCGGAACCACTTCTTCGAGACCTCGGCGACCTTGTTGCCGTCGCGCTCGACTTTGTACTCGTGGTCGACGATGTTTCCCTTGACCTCCAGGTCTTCGCCGTTCTCGATCTTGACCTCGAACCTCTCCCGCAGCGGGGTGATCAAGGCCTTTTTGACCGTGGCTACCGTTTGACCGCCGGCGTCCTCGATCTCCATGGTGTCGCGAATGTGGAGCTTCTTCTCCTGGATCTTGTACAGCTCATGCCCCTGCGGGTCCTCGAAGATCAACGTGTCCCGAACCCGCATCGCCTTGCCGTTGATCTTGTAGACCCGCTGGCCCTGGTCGTCCTCGATCCAGAAGTCGTCCCCGATCGACACCAGTTCTTGCCGCATCCGGAAGGTCCTCGGGCCCCCGCCGTGCCGTTCCTCGCGCCGCTCCTGGCGCCGGTTGCGCAGTCCCATGAGGCCTCCCTCGCTCGGTCGGCGTCCACTTAACCGTTGGCAACGATCACCTTCAATAGAAAGGGCTCAGAACGCCACGGCCAGGTCAGGCGCTGATCGTCTCCTTCGTTTCCGCCGTCGCGGAAGCACGGTCCCCGCTTGGCTGCCGCGGGGTGACCCCTCCGAGGTCGTGGACTTCGCGGTCACGACGACCCAGGGCAGTTGGGGACAACGGCGGCGGTCGGGGATAAACCGCGCAACCGAACTCGGGTTCGTGTCGCGGCAGTACCGGCTATTCGGGTGCGGGAGCCCGCCGAGCATGCCCGCCCCCAGGACTCAAACACGCGCGCGCTCGACGGCAGGTGTAAGTCACACCGGAATAGCGGGTCCAGGAACACCACAAGCGACTGCCTCGTCCTGCCACGATGAGCCTGTGTCCTGTTCAGTCGCCCAACCTCGATTGCTCATCCCACGTCGCGATGCGCGGACGGTCGAGGCGGTCGCGGCGCCCTTCGGTGTTCGGGTAGGCGTCGCCCACCTCGACGGTGACCTCGGCGGTGGGTCGAACTCGCGGGCTCGCAGTGCCGCCGAGATTCCGGCGTCGCTGCCGCCGACGCTACCAGCTGCACGCCAGGCTGCTGGTGGGCGATACTGGGTTCGAACCAGTGACCTCTTCGGTGTGAACGAAGCGCGCTACCACTGCGCCAATCGCCCGTGCGGAGTGCGACTGTAGCGCACGGATCGGGGCCTCCCGAATTCGGCAACGGCCCGTTCGTCAGCCCTCGAGAAGATCGGCCTCGCGCTCGTGCCAGGCCTTGCGGACCTCGGTCGTGATCGGGCCCGGAGAGCCGAGGTCGCGGTCGTTCCAGCGGTGGATGGCCTGCACGTCGCGGGTGGTGGAGGACAGGAAGATCTCGCTCGCCTGCTCGGTCAGCACCTCGATCGGCTCGTCGACCTCGGTGGCGCCGTACCAGTCGAGGATCAGGCCGCGGGTGATGCCGGCCAGGCAGCCGCTGGCCAGCGACGGCGTCCGCAGCTCGCCGTCGACGACGTAGAACACGTTCGTGCCGGTGCCCTCGCACAGCTGCCCCTGGAGGTTGGCGAAGACCGCCTCGCTGCAGCCCTGCCGGCGTGCCTGGGCCAGGGCGCGCACGTTCTCTCCGTACGACGTGGTCTTGAGGCCGGCCAGCGCGCCGCGCTCGTTGCGTGGCCATGGCACGGTGCAGACGGCGGCAGTGTCCGGCCAGGGGTCCATGGGTGCCCCGATGACGACCAGTGACGACGGTCCGTCGCCGCGGTCCGAGCCGAGCGGTGAGAGGCCACCGGTCCAGGTGACCCGCACCCGGCCGAGGGTGAAGCGGTCGCCTTCGAGCACCGCCTCCATGCCTCGGCGTACGCCGTCGAGGTCGGGCTCCGGAAGGCCGAGACCGCGCGCCGAGCGGCACATCCGCTCGAGGTGGAGGTCGACTGCGAACAACCGTCCGTCGACGACTTTGAGCACCTCGAACACGCCGTCGCCGACGGTCACTCCATGGTCCCGCGCGGCCAGCGCGGGCGCGTCCGGATCGGTCAGGAGCTCGCCGTTCACCCAGGTGCGCATGCCTCGAAACTACCGACACTTCGAGCAGCCGAGCTCGAATTGGAGGTGCCTAGGGCATCGGCTATGGTTCTGTTCGCGTCTCCGGACCGGAGTCTCGGGCTGGGGTATGCAAGCGGACGTAGCTCAGTTGGTAGAGCGCAACCTTGCCAAGGTTGAGGTCGCGAGTTCGAGCCTCGTCGTCCGCTCGGAGCGGGTCTCGAGCCCATCCAGCGGTGGGTTGGCCGAGAGGCGAGGCAACGGACTGCAAATCCGTGTACACGGGTTCAAATCCCGTACCCACCTCGAAGGCAACACCCCTCCATGGGCGATTGGCGCAGCGGTAGCGCGCTTCCCTGACACGGAAGAGGTCACTGGTTCGATCCCAGTATCGCCCACAGAGTTTGCGCAGGTGAGAGGCAGTTTTCCGCCTCCAGCGGGTGGCTCCGTACCATCCACGTACCATCCCGTACGCGCCACATGGCTAAATGGGGCACCGTTGCGTCGGGGCCATGTCGTAGCGGGGCGAGCGCACTCTCATGCCGATGAGCGGACGGCACGATTTGCGCATGCCAAGTCCCGACGCCAGATAACCGACGGCTGCCGCCCGGCCGCTTAGCCGAGTTCACGGCCCGTCAACTGATCCCAACGCAGCCGCACGTACAACAGTCGGACCGGCCCGCCTGCCCAGGGGTGCGGGTCCCGAAACGCCCGGATCACCGCTAACTCATCGGGATCCTCGATCATCTCACCGGCCCCTGTGGCCACCACGCTCCACCCCTGCTGCCGTTCTAGGTCGAGTCTGTCCACCTCGAAGGCGAGCCGGCTGTTCCATGCCCGAGTGCCCAACATGCTGTAAGGAGCCGTGCGGAACACAATGGCATTCTCGACCACCGAATAGTTCACGGGCCAGATCATCGGGCCGCTCCCGGAGCAGAGCGCCACCCGGCCAACCTCGGCGCTCAACAGCAACTCACCACACCGGGCATAGGACAATTCCCTGGGTGCCTTCACCCATCCAGTGTGCCTCCGGCTCCCTGTTGCGGACAGCGACATCGCGACTCCCTCGTCAAGAAGCGGGCTCTAGCCCCCGCCACGGCGCTTCGCGCGTCGTACGGGGCTGGAGGTGGTGGTCGCCCCTGCTGCCACGGCCGGACGGCCACCTGGTACTCGCGCGGTCCCCGCACCTGGGTCCTCAAACAGGAGCAGGTGGTCAGGATTTGCGCTGGCCCCGGTAGTAATCCCTCCAAATCAGCCGGTGGATCGGTATCCACTTCGGGATCGAACGCAGCCCGGGGATGAACGGCAGCAGCAGCAGGAGGAGGGTCAGGATCATCATCACGTAGAAGATGACCGGGTCTGCGTGATCGGTGAGCCAGGTTCCGTCGGAGTTGGTCTGAGGGATCTGGTACCCCACGGAGTACAACCACAGCCACGCCTGACCGGGGTAACTCCCCGTCTCGTTCATCATGCCCCAGGTGTTGCCCTGCAGGTTGGCCTTGGTCGCCGCATCGTCCAGGTAGGAGCCGTCGCCCATGAACAGGATCTGTTTGGTGTAGTTGGTTTGGTAGAAGTTGCCCTGAGCCATCAGGACCCCGTCGAGCGATCCGGCTGAGGCCATATCCGTGAGCGCTTGCGCGAGCGCGGGCACCGGCCCGTACTCGCCGTCCGCGACTTGCGTCGGGTCTCCTCCGGCGGCTGTGAGCGCGGTGTCGTAGTTCGTGGCCCAGGTTGTCTGCTGCTCCGTGGTGGCGGTGTCCCAAAGCTTGAGGGCGACACCGGCGGCCGGTGGCGCCGGCTGGGCGCGCAGGGGCGTGATGACGAAGTCGTTCGGCGGATCGACTGGGTGGGTGACGCCGAACCATTGCTGAGGGTTGAGCGGTCCGACCGCGAGCCCCTCTGCCGCAGAGTTGTACGGCGGGCCGTACCCTGCGGACTCACTCGTGCCGGCGAGTTCGGCCACGGTGGTCGCGTAGAAGTTGTCCGGTGCGCTGCTCGCCCATCCTTTGAAGGTGAGCGAGGGTTCGTCGGGAGAGCCGAACAGGATGGCCAGCCCCACGGTCAGAAGCGACACGACGACCAGGGCGATGGCGCCCTCCTTGACGATGTCATAGTGACGCGACGGGCCAGTCCACTCCTGGGCCGCTACGTCCACCCGGGTGGTGGTTCGGCGGCTCACGACTGGGCGTTTTCGGTCGGCTTGACGAGGTTGGTGACCTCGTTGGCGACGGCTTCGAGTGGCGGGACGACGCCACGCCGCCGTACGAGCAGCACGTGCCACACGATCAGGAACCCGACGACGAGGGGCATCAGGCACGCATGGATGAGGAGCATCTGCCCGTAGTTGGTGACATTGAAGAATGCACCGACACCGACGGTGTTGAGTCCGTCCTTGGCCTCGAAAGAGATCCACTGCGAGTCGAAGTTGCTCTGGGACAGGTAGCCGGTGAACGCAGTCCCAATCGACGCCACGAAAGCGATCACGCCCGTGACCCAGGTCAACGCCCGGCGTCCGCGCCAGGCGGCCATCCAGAACTTCCCCCACAGATGGATCACCATGAACATCATGAACAGCTGGGTGCCCCAGAAGTGAAGGCTGTTGGTCAGATGTCCCAAGGACGAGCTGTGATACCAGGCGGGTCCGGCGATGGCGAGTACCAGCCCGGTTGCCAGGATCACGAGGAAGGCGGCGATGGCCAGGACCCCAAAGACATAGATCCAGGACGCCACATATGCCGGTTGACTGTCAGGCAACAGCTTGTCGGGCGGGAGCTTGGCAAGCCACAAGCGACGCAGGCGCGAGGTCCACATGCGGTCCGCGTCGTCCCCTCGGGGCGAGTCTCGGTCGTCAACGTCGCTCCCGGCCCTTCGGGAACGGGAGCACAATCGCCAGCACGAACACCACGAGCATGACCACGATCACGATGAGATTCGATACCGAGATCGAAACCCAGCCGACATGCAGGTAGGTCGCCTGATCATTCATTCCACCAAGCGCGGTCATCGCGCTCATGCGACCTCACCCCGCCTCCGCGGCAGGCCCCCACCGTAGCGTCGAAGGATGTGTAGGCATAAGGCCAACCCTGAATAGATGTCGGCCTAGGAGCGCTGGGGCGTCGGGCAACCTCCTCAGGTCCGGCCGGACGGCGGGGGATGGGAGGGGTATCGAGTCGTTCAGCCAGCTATCAGCCCCCTGGCGATCGCAAGCCGCGACGTGCTGGACCCAAGGCTAGGAGCCAGAGAGCCGAAAAACTTGTTCGATCCCAGTATCGCCCACCAGCATCACCCGTCGGACCGGCGCAGCACCCGTGGCCCGGTCATCCTCCTGGCGCCCCACCGATGTTTGAACGAGCCGGTTGCGGGCACGGGTCCGGTGAGGCTCCAGTTCCGCCGAAGCTCTGGAGCCACCCAGTTCCCCCAGGTGCCCCATGCCTATGCCGGGGGACTGGGCATCAATGCCCGCCGGTTCACCGCCGGCGGGCATTGCCATGAGGAGCCCTGGTCGACTCGCATCGCCGGGGTTCATCGCGCCCGTTTGTGCAGGGCGTCGGCGGGTACGTAATCGCACCGGGCCGGCCGGCCGATGGGGGATCGAGCCGATGCCCGTCTCGTCGTACCCGTGGCACGAGGAGACAGGTCCGGTGGGGTCGGTCCATGGGGGGCTGGGGATCGACCCGGGGGCCCGCTGCGCCATCCCGGAGAGGGGCGCACGGGCCTCCATTCCCCGGCTCTGGTGCCGGCACGTGGCGTCCCCAATATCGGGCGTTCGGCGGTCCGTGTCCCGGGCCTAGATTCGAGGCCTTCGCAGCTTTCGCGCGCTGCGGGGAACGCGCCTCGCCGGCCCTCCCCGAGGTCGGCGGGGCGCGGCCTGATCAGGTGGGAGAGGTGGCCGCCGAGGTCTGGAGCCGCGGCGGCCACACAGTCCCCCGGCTGGCCTCCTGCGCGGCAGGCCAGTGGAGACGACGTTAACGACTGCGTCGGCTCGGCGACAGGTCTACGAGCAGGATCGGGACCAAAGTCCCATCGGAGTCCGACCGGTCGGTCGCCACAGGTGACTAGCGACGTCGGACGTTCGGTCCTGGCCGACGCCTGGGGCTCACTCCATCTCCCCGTCGATCGACTCGCGCCACTCGGTCAGCAGGGCCTCGTGGGACAGGGCCGTCTGGTCCTCGACGATCCTGGCGAGGGCGCGCATCGCGCGCATGCCGCCGGCGACCAGGTTCGTCGGGTCGACCGAGACCGTCTCGCCCTCCACGGAGATCCCGATCGCGCCCAGCTCGACCGCTCGCTGGCTGGCGAGGTCGAGAGCCGCGGCGAGCTCGTCGGGGGCCAGAGATCCGTCGGAGATCGAGATGAGGTCGACGTAGACCTGGGCGATCTGCCTGATCGCGTCGGGTTCGTGGTCCATGGGTTCGGGTACCCGGCTAACCAATCGGGGTGAAGGCAGGCATGCCGGGTGGGGTTACCCTGGCAGTACCCCTCGATTCTAGGGCGAGGGGCGTGCGCCCCGCGGCAGCCCCATGACGCCGTGGGGCGCACACCTGTCTCAACGACGTGGAGGCTCCGGGGCTACGACCAGCCCGCCGGCGCGCCCGTCAGCCGCTGCGCAGCCTCGCGTCAAACGTCAAGATGGGGGACGCGGAGCGCCCGCCGGCGGGTCCAAGATGACCCCCGTGGACGTGTTCATGACCTACGCGGACGCCGAGAAGCGCGTGCGGCCACGCCTCCTCGCGCAAGCGATCCGGGTGCCCTCCGGACGCGTCCATGCGGCGGAGAGCGGATCGGCGTGCACGCTCTGCGGGATCGACCTGGAGCAGCTGATCGGGTTCGGCCGGAGCCGGCATCCGTTCGAGAAGTTCCCGTTCCGGCAGCGTTGCCCCTCGTGCCACATCGCGGCCGGTCGGCCCTACTCCTGAGGCTCCGGACGCCCGGCTCCACCAGGTCGTGGGGCCGGATCGCGTCACGACACGGGTAAAGCGGGGTCTACGCCTTGGTGCCCATTACCCATGCCGGGTGCTGCCTCACGGCGCCGGGTCGTCCCGCGCGCCGTGGGGCCACGAAACTCGGACCCGAATTTCTTTGCCAGGGGATGACATCGGCCACCGGGACCGATTGACTGACCTGGCGGCCGCCGGGCACGTTCGTACGACGCGGCGTCCGCCCCGGACCCCCGTGCCGGGGAACGCGCCTCGTACTCGGGCCGAGCGAGGCGCGTTCGCACGTCCGGGGCACGCATGCCGCAGGTCCCGGGTATCTCGGACGAGGGCGACTGCTCCTCAACCCATGGCCCCCAAGACGCCCGGAAACATGCCCTCGACCTACTATCTCGGCTCGGCGGACCCCGAGCTTGCGCGGCTCGAGCTGCAGTCGCAGTTCCTGGACGAGCCGACCAGGCTGTTGCTGCGGACCGCCGGGATCATCCCCGGGATGCGGGTCCTGGATCTGGGCTCGGGTCTCGGTCACGTCTCACGCGCGGTCGGTGACCTGGTCGGCTCGGACGGCGAGGTCGTCGGCCTCGAGGCCGACCCGCGGATGATCGCGGCGGCGCAGGAACGCACCTCGGCCCCGCACGTGCGGTTCGTCGAGGGCGACGTCCTCACCTACGTCGACAGCGAAGGTTTCGACGCGGTCGTCGGCCGGCTGATCCTCTTCCACCTCCCCGACCCGGTGGCCGCGGTGCGCCACCACCTCGGGGCGCTGCGGCCGGGTGGGCGGATCGTGACCCTCGACTACGACGTGGGCGCGGTGCGCTCGGTGCCGGACGAGCCGTTCACCCGGCATCTCGGTGACCTGGTGCTCGCGGGGTTCCGCCTCGTCGGGGCCGACCCCACCATCGGTGCCTGCCTGCAGGACCACCTGATCGCCGCCGGAGCGGCGGACGTGGCCGGCTTCGGCATCCAGCCGTACGTCGTCAAGGGGTCACCCATCGGGCCGACCATGGTCGCGGGTGTGGTGCGCACCCTGGCCCCGGCGATCGTCGCCCACGGACTCGCCACGGATGCCGAGCTCGACCTGGACACCCTCGCCGACCGGATCAGGGTCGCCCTCGATGCCGCGGGCTCCGTGCTGGTCCCGCCGACGCTGGTCGGCGCGTGGGGCCGGCGTCCCTGAGCGGACTCAGTCCTCGGCGTCGGTCTCCTCGCCGTGCGTGCCGGGGCGGGGCGCCCACGGCAGCTCCTTGGCCGGTCGTACGACGATCAGCCGGTCGCCGCGGGCGAGCTGGGTGACCGTCGGGTCGAAGTAGCGATACACCGTTTCGTCGCGGACCACCGCGATCACCTGGTCCGGCAGCGACTGGGGCGGCTGGCCGACCTCGGCGACCAGCAGGTCGCGCTCGGCCACCTCGAGCCCCTCGCCGTACGTCAGCAGGTCCTCCATCACCGTCCCGAGCGTCGGCGAGAGCGATGACAGGCCCAGCAGCCGGCCGACCGCATCGGAGGACGTGATCACCGAGTTGGCGCCGGACTGCCGCATCAGCGAGGCGTTCTCGTGCTCGCGGACGGAGGCCACGATGTAGGCGTCCGGGTTCAGCTGACGGACCGTCAGCGTGGAGAGCACGTTGGAGTCGTCACGGTCGGTGGTGATGATCACCTGCCTGGCCTGCTCGACCCCGGCGCGCTGGAGGACGCCACTGCGCGTGGCGTCACCGGTGACGACCGCGAGGCCGTCCGCATGCGCGTCGGAGATCGCGGAGCCGCCCTTGTCCACCACGACGATCGCGTCGCGCTGGATGCCGTTGTTGACCAGGGTGTCGACGGCGCTGCGCCCCTTGGTGCCGTAGCCGACGATCACGACGTGGTCGCTCATGTGTCTCCTCCAGCGTGCGATGCGCAGCATCCGGCGGCCTTGGGTGGCCGCGACCTCCAACGTGGTCCCGATCAGCAGGACCAGGAAGGCGATGCGCAGGGGTGTGATGACGAACGCGTTGATCAGGCGGGCGTGCGGGGCGACCGGGGCGATGTCGCCGTACCCGGTCGTGCTGAGCGTCACCGTCGTGTAGTAGATCGAGTCCACCATGTTGATGGCGTGGTCGGGCGGGTCGTTGCTGTCGCGGTACCCCGCGCGGTCGATGTAGACCAGCATGACGGTGAAGAGGATGATGCCGATGCCCAGCAGCATGCGGAACAGGAGTGCCCGCCAGATCGAGCTTCCGCGGTCGGGGAGGACGACGAACCCGAGCCGGGACTGCTCGTGACGCTCCTGGTCGTCGGGCACCCGCAGAATCTAGTCCACGGAGTCGCCGGGCCCGCGTGACCGCGCCCGGGCGGTTCGCTCCTCGGCGAAGACCGTGTCGAACGCCGCGTTCAGGGCGGCCCCGACGAGCACGGCAAGAGAGAGGATGTAGAGCCACAGCAGGACGGCGATCGGGGCAGCCAGCGGACCGTAGATGGAGCGGGAGTCGGCCGCGGTGACGGTGAGGAACTCCCGCAGCAGGAAGCTGCCGAGCAACCACACCCCGAGGGCGAAGGCGGCACCCGGGAGGTTCACCCGCCAACGGGTCCGGACCGGGATCGAGACGTGGTACAGGGTCGCGAGGAAGAAGATCGAGGCGACCAGCACCACCGGCCAGTAGAAGCTCACCAGGAAGTCGGCCCGGTTCGGCAGCCACCGGTGGATCAGGCGAGGGCCGGCGACGGCGAGCGGCAGCGCCACCACGCCGGTGACGATGGCCAGCAGGTACAGGCTGAAGGACAGGGCGCGGGTCTTCACGATCCCGCGGTGGCCGCTGAGCCCGTGCATGATCGTGATGGTGTCGACGAACACGTGCATCGCCCGCGAGCCCGACCAGAGCGCCAGCACGAAGCCGACCGAGATCACGTCGAACCGGCCGCCCTTGACCACGTCGTCGATCGTCGGCTGGATGACCCGGTGCACGGCGCTGTCGGTCAGGAACCGGGACGCCAGGTCGATGATCGCGTTGGTCACGTGGTCCACCTGGTCGGGGCTGAAGGACTGCGTGACGTAGCCGATGGCACCGGCCAGGGCGAAGATCAGCGGCGGCACGGAGAGCACGGTGAAGAACGCCGCCTCGGCCGCCAGACCGGTCACCCGGTGGCGCATCGAGGAGGCGACGGTCGACACGACGATCCGCCACGACGTCTCGCGGAGCTGCAGCACCCACGGGGGCCATACGAAGCCAGACCGGCCCGCGCCGTCCGCGGGCCGCGGCGGCTCGGGGCCCGGCATGGTGTCTACGGTAACCACATGAGCAGCCGTCTCCGGGCAGCCACGAACCAGCCGCCACCCCTCTCGGGTCACAACGTGGTCACGGCCGATCCCGCGCTGGTCGAGGCGGTCACCCGACACGCCGGGGCCGCCGTCGTCGACGACCTGGTCGAGCTCGGACAGCAGGCCGGGACCGCCGAGGCCCGGGAGCACGGCCGGCTCGCCAACCGGCACGAGCCGGAGCTCTCGACGTACGACCGCTTCGGCCATCGGATCGACGAGGTCACGTTCCACCCGTCGTGGCACTGGCTGATGGAGCGGGCGGTCGGCTACGGCCTGCAGGCCGCGCCCTGGGAGCAGCAGGCCGAGGGTGCGACGACCGCGCACGTACGCCGGGCCGCCGGGTTCATGGCCTGGTCGCACACCGACCCGGCGCACGGTTGCCCGATCTCGATGACGTACGCCGCGGTGCCGGCACTGCGGGCCGACCCCGGGTACGCAGCCCTGGCGAAGGAGTGGATCCCCGCCCTCGCGGCGACGGCGTACGACCCCGGCATCCGGCCCGTCGCCGAGAAGCGCGGCGCCCTCGCCGGGATGGGGATGACCGAGAAGCAGGGCGGCTCCGACGTCCGGGCCAACGTCACCGAGGCGCGGCCGACGTCGGTGGAGGGCGAGTACACGCTGCACGGTCACAAGTGGTTCACCTCGGCCCCGATGAACGACGTCTTCCTGGTGCTCGCCCAGGCACCGGGTGGCCTCACCTGCTTCGTGGTGCCCCGGGCACTCCCGGACGGCAGCCGCAACCCGCTCGACATCGCCCGCCTCAAGGACAAGCTCGGCAACCGGGCGAACGCCTCGGCCGAGCTCGAGCTCGACGGCACCCTGGGCGCCCGGCTCGGCGACGAGGGTCGCGGCGTCCGGACGATCATCGAGATGGTCGCCGCGACCCGGCTCGACTGCGTGCTCGGCTCCACCGCGCTGATGCGCCACACCCTCAACGAGGCGGCCTGGCACGTCGCGCACCGCACCGCGTTCGGCGGAGCGCTCGCCGACAAGCCGCTGATGCAGAACGTCATCGCCGACCTCCAGGTCGAGGTCGAGGCCGCGACCGCGCTCGCGATCCGGTTGGCCGCGGCGGTGGACGCCGCCGATGACCCGCGCGAGGCCGCCCTCCGCCGGATCGCCCTGCCGCTGGCGAAGTTCTGGGTCTGCAAGCGCACTCCCGGCTTCGTGGCCGAGGCGCTGGAGTGCCTCGGCGGCAACGGGTACGTCGAGGAGTCCGGCCTCCCCCTGCGCTACCGCGAGGCTCCGCTGAACTCGGTCTGGGAGGGCTCGGGCAACGTCAACGCCCTCGACGTGCTCCGGGCTCTGGGTCGCGAGCCCGAGGTGCTGAGCGCGTGGATCAGCGAGGTGGGTCACGCTCGTGGCGGCGACGCGCGCCTCGACCGGGCGATCGACGACACGCTCGAGCTGCTCGGCGAGTCCGGGGCGGAGGAGGTCGCCGCCCGTCGGTTGGCCGGACGCATGGCCATGTGTCTCCAGGGCGCGCTGCTCGTGCGCTTCGCCCCGCCCGAGGTGGCCGACGCCTTCTGCGCCTCACGCCTGGGCTCGTCGTACGACGGCACCTACGGGACGCTCACCTCGTCCACCGCCGACCTGCGGGCGATCATGGAACGGGCCACTCCGACAATAGTTGTCTGATCTTGCAACTATTGCTTCACTCGCGCATCATGTGGGCATGAGTGCCGTGCGGACGTTCACCGCCCTGGCCGATCCGGCACGATGCCTGGTGGTCGAGCGTCTCGCCGAAGGACCGCGGTCCGCGGGCGAGCTCGCCGCCCTGGCCGGGCTCTCGAAGTCCGCGATGAGCAGGCATCTCCGCGTACTGCTCGATGCCGGGCTCGTGGCGGACGGCCGTGCCCCTGACGATGCGCGGGTGCGGATGTTCCGGATCCGCCCCGAGGGTTTCGACGCCACGACCGACTGGTGGCGCACCGTCCAGGCGCACTGGGAGCGCACGCTCGCCTCGTACGCCGAGCATCTCGAACGCCGGCAGACCGATGGACGTTGAGCGGTCCGCCGAGGCGACGGTCGAGGTCGGAGTCGATCCCGCGACGGCGTTCCGCGTCTTCACCGAGGAGATCGACTCCTGGTGGGTCCCCGGCCCGATCAACTTCTTCGATTCCGCCCGAGCCACCGGGATGGCCGTCGAGCCTGGCGTCGGCGGTCGTGTGCTCGAGCTGTACGGCGACGAGCCGCCCCTGGTGATCGCGACTGTCACGGTCTGGGAGCCGGGCTCCCGCCTCGTGTATCGAGGCGTGGTCGACGACACCGAGACGGTCGTGACCTTCAGCGCGATCGAGCCAGGCACCCGCGTCCACGTCCACCAGCGCGCTCTCCCCGAAGCGACCCGCGCCTTCATGTTCTGGCCGAACGTCGTCGGCTGGTTCGTCACCCAGACCGGGCAGAACGCCCAGATCCAGGAGAGTGAGAGATGAACGACGTGGTCCCGATGCTCACCTACGCCGACGGCCCGGCCGCCATGGACTGGCTGGTCGCGGCGTTCGGCTTCGAGGAGCAGACCCGCTGGCTCGACGACGAAGGCCAGGTGGCGCACGGCGAGCTGCGCGCCGGCGACGGACTCGTGATGGTCGCCTCGACCCACGACGGCTACGAGGGTCCCACTGCGCACCGCGCCCACTGCGCGCGGGCCGACGCCTGGCTGCAGTCGCCGTACGTCGTGGACGGTGCCCTGGTCTACGTCGACGACGTCGACGCCCACTACGCCCGCGCCGTGGCGGCCGGAGCGCCGACCCTGTCGCAGATCGAGGACGGCGGACCCGGCCGGCTCTACCGCACCGAGGACCTCGAGGGGCACCGCTGGATGTTCATGCAGCGCTCGTAGGTCACTCCGGCAGCTCACCCAGGGCGAGCTCCTCGAGCACCTCGCGGAACACCGCATAGCGATCGGCCTCCACGCGATCGGCCCAGGCGGCCTCGATCGCGAGGTTGCGGTCGCGGACCGCCGCCAGCACCCGATCTGCCTTCGGCGTCCGCCGCACAACGCGCACCCGGCGGTCGTCGGGGTGCGCGACCACCCGGAGGTGTCCGGACTCGACCAGCTGGGTCACGAACTGTCCACACCCCTGTTTCGTCATCCCTACACGCTCGCCGAGCTCGGTGATGCTGACGCCCTGGTCCGACACCATGGACAGCACCCGGAAGTGCGACTGCCGGAGGCCACCCCAGTCCTCGGCCGCGAAGTCGTCGCGCACCTGACGGAAGAGCAGCCCCATCAGGAGAGGTGCATGGACGCGGTCGGCCGGGAAATCTCCCTTGACCAAAGTCATAAAGCCACTTTACCTTTGTCGAGAAGGGAAAGCCACTTGACGATACCGGAGGCGGCGATGGGCGACCGATCGATCCTGGGACCGGCGGACGTCTCCGACGCGGCGCTGGCCGCGATGGTCGCCGCCGACCGCGGCCTGGACCCGGGCCGGGTCACACTCCTGAGCAGCACGGTCGAGGAGGTCGCCTACGACCTCCCCGCGATCACCACCGCCGGCCGCTACTGGGTCCGCGGCACCGCCACGGCGGACGACGAACCATGGCCCTTCGAGCTGTTCGTCAAGCACGTGCAGTCGTGGTCACGGTCGCCGATGTTCGCGATGGTGCCCGACGACCTGAGGGAACAGGCGGCGGCATCCGTACCGTGGCGGACCGAGCCCCTTGCCTACCGCTCCGACCTGGCCGAGCGGCTGCCCGAAGGGCTGCGGATGCCGCGGTGCCTGGGCGTCTTCGACCTCGACGAGCTCTCCGCCGCCGTGTGGCTGGAGAAGGTGCCCGCGCACCCGGTCGTGTGGGACGCCGAGCGCTTCGCCCGGGCGGCCTACCTCGTCGGGCGGTTCGCCGCGAGTCCCCGCGTGGTCGAGCGAGCGGACGTCGGCGAGTACCCGTTCACCATCCAGACCTACCTCGACGGCCGGCTCGAGGGCCAGGTCCTGCCCGCGCTGCGCGACGACGACGTCTGGCGTCACCCGCTGGTCGCCGGCGCGTTCGACGACGAGCTGCACGAGCGGCTCCTCCGCGCCGCCGACGCCGCTCCGGCGTACGTCGGCGAGCTGCTGTCGATGCCGCGGTACGCCGCGCACGGCGATGCCTGCCCCAACAACCTGCTCGTCGTCGACGGGTACGACGGCTTCGTGCTCATCGACTTCGGCTACATGACCCCCGAGCCGCTCGGCTTCGACCTGGGCCAGATGCTCGTCGGCGACGTGCAGACCGGCCGGATCCCGGCGTCCGCACTCGGCTGGATCGAGGACGCCATCCTCCCGGCGTACACCGACGGGGTGCGCGCGGAGGGCGTCGACGTCACCGAGGAGGCCATGCGCCGGGCGCACGCGCTCCACCTGATGGTCTTCAGTGGGCTCTCGACCCTGCCGCTCGAGCACCTGGAGGACGAGCCGACGCCCGAGCTGCACGCCGTGGCTGCCGAGCGGGCCGTGATCGCGAGGTTCGCGCTGGACCTGCTCGACGCGACGGGGTGATTGTCAGGCCGCCTTGCGAGCAAGCTCGCTGCGGCGCTCGCTCGCCGAGGCAGCGGGGACTTCGTCCCTTCTGCCTCAGGCGAGGTCGAGACCCGGGTAGAGCGGGTGGGCGTCGAGCATCTCGGCGCTGGCCGCCTTGACCCGGTCGGCGACCCCGTCGGCCAAGGCGTACGTCGCCTTCGACGGGCCGCCGGCCTTCGTGGTGCCCGGCTGGGTGTTCGACAGCACCTCGACCATCAGCTCGGCGACCCGGTCGAACTCAGCGGCGCCGAAGCCGCGGGTGGTGAGCGCCGGGGTGCCGATCCGGACGCCGGAGGTGTACCACGCGCCGTTCGGGTCGGAGGGGACCGAGTTGCGGTTGGTGACGACCCCCGAGTCGAGCAGCGCCGACTCCGCCTGACGGCCGGTCAGGCCGAACGACGAGACGTCGAGCAGCACGATGTGGTTGTCGGTGCCGCCCGTGACCAGGGTGGCGCCGCGCGTCAGGAAACCCTCGGCGAGCGACTTCGCGTTGTCGGCGATCGACTGCGCATACGACTGGAACGCCGGCTGCCGCGCCTCGGCCAGCGCGACGGCCTTCGCGGCCATGATGTGCGACAGCGGTCCGCCCAGCACCATCGGGCAGCCGCGGTCGACGTCGCCGGCGTACTCCTCCTGCGCGAGCACGATGCCTCCCCGCGGCCCGCGCAGAGACTTGTGCGTCGTGCTCGTGGTGACGTGCGCGTGTGGCACCGGGTCCTCGTCGCCGGTGAACACCTTGCCGGCCACGAGGCCCGGCGAAGTGCGCCATGTCGACCATCAGGGTCGCGCCGACCTCGTCGGCGATCTCGCGCATCTTGGCGAAGTTCACCCGCCGCGGGTACGCCGAGTAGCCGGCCACGATCACCAGCGGCTTGAACTCCTTCGCCTTCGCCCGCACCGCGTCGTAGTCGAGGAGCTGCGTCTCGGGGTCGGTGCCGTAGGACTGCTGGTGGAACATCTTGCCGCTGATGTTCGGCCGGAAGCCGTGGGTGAGATGCCCGCCGGCGTCCAGGGACATCCCGAGCAGGCGCTGGTTGCCGAGCTCCTGGCGCAGGCTCTCCCAGTCGGCCTCGCTCAGCTCGTTGACGTTCTTCGCACCCAGCCGCTGGAGCCCGGGGGTCTCGACGTGGTGGGCCAGGATCGACCAGAACGCGACCAGGTTGGCGTCGATGCCGGAGTGCGGCTGCACGTAGGCGTACGGCGCGCCGAACAGCTCGCGGGCGTGCTCGGCGGCCACGGTCTCGACGGTGTCGACGTTCTGGCAGCCGGCGTAGAAGCGATGGCCGATCGTGCCCTCGGCGTACTTGTCGGAGAACCACGTGCCCATGGTCAGCAGCACGGCCGGCGACGCGTAGTTCTCGCTGGCGATGAGCTTCAGCGACGCTCGCTGGTCCACCAGCTCCTGGCGGGTCGCCTCGGCGATGCGGGGCTCCACCGAGCCGATGACCTCGAGCGCCGCGTCGTACGCGGTCGAGGCGGTCTTGGCCAATCTCAGAGGCGTTTCGTCGCTCATGCGGGCCAATGTAGTCATCCGAGCGGGGTGGTGGCTCCCATGGACCAGGAATGGAATGTGCGGTGAGATGGGCACCGATGAACGCCTTCGCCGACCTGCACGACGGTCCCCTCCCCTTGCTCCTCCCGAACGCCTGGGACGTGGCGTCCGCACTCGCCTTCGTCGACGCCGGCTACCCCGCGGTCGGCACCACGAGCCTGGGTGTGTCGGCGAGTGTCGGCGTCCCGGACGGCGCCCATGGGACGGAGCAGGCGACCCTGGCCCTGGCGCGCTCCTTGGCGCGGCTGCCGGCGCTGATCACCATGGACTGCGAGGACGGGCACTCGGCCGACCCGGCCGGCGCCGCGGCGTACGTCGCCGAGCTCGGCACGCTCGGCATCGCCGGCGTGAACCTCGAGGACAGTCGCGACGGGCACCTGGTGGTGCCGGGTGAGTTCGCCGCCAAGATCGCGGCGGTCAAGGACGCCGCCCCCGACGTCTTCGTCAACGCGCGGGTGGACACCTACTGGTTCCACGAGGAGGAGTCGGTGGACGAGACCCTGGCCCGCGCGACGGCGTACCTCCGGGCCGGCGCCGACGGGATCTTCGTCCCCGGCCTGACCGACCCCGGCGCCATCCGGGCGATCACCGGGGCGCTGTCCGCCCCCGTCAACCTGCTGCCCGTCCCCGGGAAGTCGCTCACCGACCTGGCCGAGCTCGGCGTACGCCGGGTCAGCACCGGCTCCCTGCCGTACCGGGTCACTCTGACTGCGGCCGTCGGCGCGGCCGCGGCCGTCCGCGACGGCTCACCGCTCCCCGACGCGGTCGACTACCACGACCTGCAGGCGCAGCTGGCGGCGTTCTCCGGCGAGGCTCCGGCCGACTGAAGGGCTCGCGCCTAGGCATCTCATATCGTGGAATGGTGTCTCACCCCTCAAGATTCCGGTTTGTGGAACCCCGGTCCACACCCTGAGACTCGTTCCATGATCACCGCCGCGTACGAGATGCACCTCGTGGTACGTCGCCACGTGGACCTCGGGCGTACGCGCAGCATGATCTGTTGGCCCCGCTGACTCCGCCGAGACCCAGCCACTCCCCCAGCTGTCGACGCCGCGCCCGGCGATGCGCGCGGTCCTCCAGCTCCGGACCAGCCAAGGACCGACCACTCATGCCCGATCTCCGCTTCCAGCCTTCCCCGGCGACCCGGACCTCGATCCCGCGCACCAAGCGCGGCGAGGGCCAATGGGCGCTCGGCTACACCGAGCCGCTGAACAAGAACGAGCAGTCCAAGAAGGACGACGACCCGCTCCACGTGCGCGACCGCATCCTGAACGTCTACAGCAAACGCGGCTTCGCCTCGATCGACCCGGCCGACCTGCGCGGGCGCTTCCGCTGGATGGGTCTGTACACCCAGCGTGCGCCGGGCTTCGACGGCGGCAAGACCGCGATGCTCGAGGAGGAGGAGCTCGACGACGAGTTCTTCATGCTGCGGGTCCGGTCCGACGGGAAGCTGCTCGGCCACGAGACCGTGCGCGCTCTCGGCACGATCGGCGTCGACTTCGCCCGTGACACCGCCGACGTGACCGACCGGGAGAACATCCAGTACCACTGGATCCGGATCGAGGACGTCCCCGAGATCTGGCGACGGCTCGACGAGGCCGGCCTGTCCAGCCTCGAGGCGTGTGGCGACTCGCCCCGCCCGTTCCTCGGCTCACCCGTGGCCGGCATCGCGGCCGACGAGATCATCGACGGCAGCAGCGCGCTCGAGGAGATCGCGGCGCGGGCGCTGGGCAACCCGGCGTACTCGAACCTGCCGCGCAAGTTCAAGACCGCCGTCACCGGGCACCCGAGTCACGACGTCTCCCCCGAGACCAACGACGTGGCCTTCGTGGGCACCGTCCACCCCGAGCTGGGTCCGGGCTTCGACCTCTGGGTGGGCGGTGGCCTGTCGACCAACCCGATGCTCGCGCAGAAGACGGGCGTCTGGATCCCGCTCGACGAGGTCGCGGACGTCTGGGAGGGCGTCGCCTCGATCTTCCGCGACTACGGATACCGCCGGCTCAGGTCGCGTGCGCGGCTGAAGTTCCTCGTCGCCGACTGGGGCATCGAGAAGTTCCGCGAGGTGCTCGAGAACGAGTACCTCGGCCGAGCACTCGTCTCCTGTGACTCGCCGCCGACGCCGGTGGGTCACCGCGATCACGTCGGCGTCCACGCGCAGCACGACGGCCGGGTGTACGTCGGGATCGCGCCCACCGTCGGCCGGGTCTCGGGCTCGCTCCTGGTGGAGCTCGCGGACGTGATGGAGCGGCACGCCGTCGCCGGCGCCCGGCTCACGCCGTACCAGAAGATCGTGCTGGCCGGCGTCGACCCGGCTCTGCTCGACGACCTGCTCGCCGACCTCGATGCGATCGGGCTCTCGGCGCGGCCGTCGGCCTGGCGGCAGAACACGATGGCCTGCACCGGCATCGAGTTCTGCAAGCTGGCCATCGTCGACACGAAGAACCGGGCCCGCGACCTCGTGGCCGAGCTCGAACGACGGTTCCCCCACCTCGAGGTGCCGATCACCGTCAACGTCAACGGCTGCCCCAACGCGTGCGCCCGCACCCAGGTCGCCGACATCGGCCTCAAGGGCCAGCTCGTGATGGACGGCGACCAGCAGGTGGAGGGCTTCCAGGTGCACCTCGGCGGTGCCACCGGGCTCCAGGCGAACTTCGGCCGGAAGCTGCGCGCCCACAAGGTGACGAGCGCCGGCCTCGACGACTACGTGACCACGGTCGTGTCGAACTTCCTCGCCGACCGCCAGGGCGACGAGAGCTTCGCGACCTGGGTCGCCCGCGCCGACGAGGAGCTGCTGCGCGGTGACAAGGTCCTGGTGGGACCCGGCCTGGAGGTCGCATCATGAGCGAGCGCGCCGTTCCCTTCCACTGCCCCTACTGCGGCGACGAGGACCTCCGCCCGCGCGAAGGCAGTCCCGGTGTCTCGGCCCACGGCGAGTGGGAGTGCCGGTCCTGCCTGCGAGCCTTCTCGTTGAAGCTGCTCGGCCTGCTGCGTCCGCCCACACCCGCACGCGGGGTCGGCCGATGACCGCTCTGACCACGCAGCAGGCGCGCGACTTCCGCGGCACCCACACGGAGGGCCGCAGCCCGGAGGAGCTGCGCGAGCTGGTGTCCCACGTCGGCGCCGAGCTCGAGCTGGCTCCCGCCCAGGACATCATCGAGTGGGCGGTCGCGACGTTCGGCGACCGGTTCTGCATCACCTCCTCGATGGCGGACGCCGTCCTGGCCCACCTCGCCTCCCGGGTCGCCCCGGGCATCGACGTCGTGTTCCTCGACACCGGCTACCACTTCGTGGAGACGATCGGCACCGCCGACGCGGTCGGCGCGACGATGGACGTGAACCTCATCCCGATCACGCCGGTGCAGTCGGTCGCCGAGCAGGACGCCGAGTACGGGCCCGAGCTGTACCAGCGCGACCCCGACCTGTGCTGCGCACTGCGCAAGGTGCAACCGCTGACCGAGGCGCTCACCGCGTACGACGCCTGGGCGACCGGCCTGCGCCGGGCGGAGACCAGCAACCGCGTCATCGCGCCCGTCGTCGGCTGGGACGCCCGCAAGGGCAAGGTCAAGGTGTCCCCGCTGGCGCGCTGGACCGACGACGACGTGCAGCGCTACGTCGCCGAGCACGGCGTCCTGGTCAACCCGCTGGTGTACGACGGCTACCCGTCGATCGGCTGCGCGCCCTGCACGCGACGCGTCGCGCCCGGCGAGGACCCGAGGAGCGGTCGCTGGGCCGGCACCGCCAAGACCGAGTGCGGGATCCACTCATGACGCTTCGATCCCACCCCCAGACCACCGACACCGCTGTCGGCCGGAAGAACCAACCGCACGAGAACAACGAGAGGAGGCCGCGCTGATGGCTGCTCCTGCACTGGTGGCCCTGGCTCACGGAAGCCGCGACCCGCGGTCCGCCGCCACGATCAAGGCGCTCGTGGACGAGGTCCGCGCGCTCCGCCCCGACCTGAGGATCGAGACCGCGTTCCTCGACCTGTCCAAGCCGTCGCTCAACACGGTCGTGGACAAGCTCGCCCGTGCGAAGCACGAGGAGGTCGTGGTCGTCCCGCTCCTGCTCACCGACGCGTTCCACGCCAAGGTCGACGTCCCGGCGGCGGTCGCCGAGGCCGACGCCCGTCACGAGCACCTCCGCGTGCGTGCGACGTCCATCCTGGGCCTCGAGGCGTGCTTCCTCGAGGTGCTCGACGTCCGGATGCGCGAGGCGCTCAGCGCCTCCCGGGTCCGCGAGCTCGACGCGCTGGTGGTCGCCGCGGCCGGCTCCAGCGACCCGCTCGCCAACCAGGCCGTGGCCCGGCTCGCGCGCCTCTGGGGCACCCACCACAAGCTGCCCGTGACGGCGGCGTTCGCCTCGGCCGCTCCCCCCGCCACCGGCGAGGCCGTCCGCGCCTTCCGGAAGGAAGGTCGCCGCCACATCGCGGTGGCCTCGCTCTTCCTGGCCCCCGGGTTCCTGCCCGACCGGGCCAAGGAGCTCGCGCTGGAGGCGGGAGCCGTCGCCGTCGCCGAACCCCTCGGGGTCCACGAGGCCGTGGCCCGCACCGTCCTCGCCCGGTACGCCGTCGGCGCGGTCGAGCTGGTCCCGGTCTAGCCGACGAACTGCTCCAGCAAGTGCTCCAGCTGGCGGGCGGGGTCTGCGGTCAGACCGCCGTGCACCGGGCCGGGCTGGAGGACCGTGCTGCGGGGAGCCTTGAGGAAGCCGAAGCGGGTGCCGGCCGGCTTGGCGGCCACGGCGCCGACGGTCGGGTCGGCGGCGCAGACGCCGCGCACGTAGTCCAGCCCCTCGCACACCGCGTCGATGTCGAGGCGGGGAGCAAGCACGGTGAGGCGTTCCCGGTCGACGCTCCACGCCGCTTGTAGGAAGCCGGCCCCTTCGCAGTAGAGGACGACGCCGACGTTGATGAACTCCTCGCGGTCGACGCGGGGCACGCAGCGGAGCACGACGTACTGGTAGGGCAGTCCCGTCCCGGTCACGCGGCACTCACCCTCGGGAGCCACGACCGGGTGGCGAGCCGAGCCGTCAGGAACGCGACGTACGCCGCCCGGAGGTCGTCGGGCGATGCGGCACCGGGCACCGGCTCGAGCCAGCCGTCGGGCACCTCCGCGACGACCTCCCGGAGGTCATCCGCGGACAGCTCGAGGGTGGCGTCGACGGCCGCCAGGCGATCGGCCGACGAGCCGAAGACGTGGTCGCCGATGTCCCATTGTTGGGCAGCGAACCGGGTCGGGTCGGTGACGCCCGCGGGCCACGCGTGGTGGAAGTACAGCGCGGCTCCGTGGTCGATGACCCACGCGTCGCCGTGCCACAGGAGGAGGTTGGGGTTGCGCCAGGTGCGGTCGACATTGGCGGTGAACGCGTCCAGCCAGAGCACCCGGGCGGCCTCGTCAGCCGGGATGCTCGCCTCGCCCTCGAAGCCGAAGGCACCCGGCAGGAAGTCGATGCCGAGGTTGAGTCCCGCGCTGGCATTGAGGAGGTCCTGCACCTCCTCGTCCGACTCGTAGCGTGCGATCTCCGGGTCGAGGTCCAGGGACACCAAGCGCGGGGTGCGCAGACCGAGACGCGTCGCGAGGCCGCTGACGATCACCTCGGCGACCAGCACGCGCACACCCTGGCCGGCTCCTCTGAACTTGCAGACATAGGTGCCCAGGTCATCGCCCTCCACGATCCCGGGCAGGCTGCCGCCCTCGCGCAACGGGGTGACGTAGCGCGTCACCCGGACGCTCTCCATCACGAGACCGGCTGCTCGTCGAGCAGTCGGCGCCGCTGCTCGTCGACGTCGAAGTCGGCCGGCGGCCACTGCAGGTTGAGCCCGCGGAGGTGCTCGAGCAGGAGCTGCCCGACCACCAGGTTGCGGTACCACTTCTTGTCCGACGGCACGACGTACCACGGGGCGATCTCGGTGTTGGTGCGCTCGAGGGCGATCTCGTACGCCGTGCGGTAGTCCGCCCAGCGCGACCGCTCGTCGATGTCGGCGGTGTTGAACTTCCAGTACTTGTCCGGGCTGTCGAGGCGGGAGAGCAGACGCTCCTTCTGCTCGTCGGCGCTGATGTGGAGCATGCACTTGACGATCACGTGACCCTCGGCGACCAGCCCGGCCTCGAACTCGTTGATCTCGGCGTATCGACGCTCCACCGTCTCCGGGTCGGCCAGCCCATGCACCCGGACGATCAGGACGTCCTCGTAGTGCGACCGGTCGAAGACGCCGAGGTAGCCCGCGGGCGGGAGCGCGTTGCGCACCCGCCACAGGAAGTCGTGCTGCTTCTCCTCGTCGGTCGGCGCCTTGAAGCTGGTGATCTTCACGCCCTGCGGGTCGAGCCAGACCGACGGTGTGACGCAGCACGCCGCCCTTGCCCGAGGTGTCCATCCCCTGGAGCACCAGGAGCACCCGGCGCTCGGACCCGGTGGTGCGCTCGGCCCACAGCCGCTCCTGCAGGTCGCTCAGCTCGTCACCGAGCGCCGCCAACGCGGCAGCGCCGTCCTTCTTGCCGCCATGGAAGCCGGACGTGTCGTCGGTCGCGAGCGAGGTCAGGTCGACAGGTCCGGCCGGAAGCCGATGAAGATGCGCCGTCACGCGTCCATCATGTCGGACCCGGTGTCGGCCGCGCCGAGCTCCTCACGGACGACGGCGAACGCCAGGCCCGCGGGGTACCCCTTGCGGGCGAGCAACCCGGCCAGCCTGCGAGTGGCGGTGACGTGGTCGACGCCGCGCAGCGACCGGAGCTTCTTCCGGACGAGCTGACGGGCGGCTTCCTGCTCCTGGCTCGGGTCGAGGTCGTCGAGGGCGGTGCGGGCGGTCTCGTCGTCGACCCCCTTGCGCCGCAGCTCCTGGGCGAGGGCGCGGCGAGCCAGTCCCCGGCTGCGCTGACGACTCTCCACCCAGGAACGCGCGAACGCCTCGTCGTCCACGAGCCCGACCTCGGTGAACCGGTCGAGCAGCCTCTCGGCGAGCTCGGGCGGCACGTCCTTCTTCGCCAGCCTGTCGCGCAGCTCCTTGCGGCTGCGGGCCTGCCCGGTCAGGGCGTTGAGCAGGATCGCCCGCGCGACCGACTCCGGGTCGGCGTCCGGCCCGGCGTGCTCGACGTCGGCCGGGAGCTCACCCGTCCAGGCACGAACACCGTCAGAGACGTCGCCGCGCCAGCCGGTCACACCTCTCCCCGGTGATCGAGCCGGTCGAGATTCGGATCCGGCTGTCCCGCTAGAAGTCATCGACACCGATCGGCTCGTCCGACAGGTCCCCGCCCTCGGCGGGCGCGTCGACGGTCGGGCCGACCCCGAGCTTCTCGAGGATCCGCTTCTCCAGCTCGTTGGCCAGGTCGGGGTTGTCGGTGAGGAACTGCCGCGAGTTCTCCTTGCCCTGGCCGAGCTGGTCGCCCTCGTAGGTGTACCAAGCACCGGCCTTGCGGACGAGGCCCGCCTCGACACCCACGTCGATCAGACCGCCCTCGCGGCTGATGCCCTTGCCGTACATGATGTCGAACTCGGCCTGCTTGAACGGCGGCGCCACCTTGTTCTTCACGACCTTGACCCGGGTGCGGTTGCCGACCATGTCGGTGCCGTCCTTGAGGGTCTCGATGCGGCGGACGTCGAGCCGGACCGAGGAGTAGAACTTCAGCGCGCGGCCACCGGTGGTGGTCTCGGGAGACCCGAACATCACGCCGATCTTCTCCCGCAGCTGGTTGATGAAGATCATCGTGGTGTTGGAGTTGTTGAGCGCACCGGTCATCTTCCGCAGGGCCTGGCTCATCAGCCGGGCCTGGAGGCCGACGTGGCTGTCGCCCATCTCGCCCTCGATCTCGGCGCGGGGAACCAGCGCAGCGACCGAGTCGATCACGATCAGGTCGAGCGCGCCCGAGCGGATCAGCATGTCGGCGATCTCGAGCGCCTGCTCGCCGGAGTCGGGCTGGCTGACCAGCAGCGCGTCGGTGTCGACGCCGAGGTTCTTCGCGTAGTCGGGGTCGAGCGCGTGCTCGGCGTCGATGAACGCCACGATGCCGCCGGCGCGCTGGGCGTTGGCCACCGAGTGCAGGGCGACCGTCGTCTTGCCCGACGACTCCGGGCCGTAGATCTCCACCACGCGTCCGCGGGGCAGGCCACCGAGGCCGAGCGCCACGTCGAGGGCGATCGAGCCCGTCGGGATGACCTCCAGCGGTGCCCGCGTCTCGTCACCGAGGCGCATCACCGAGCCCTTCCCGAACTGCTTCTCGATCTGGGCGAGCGCGACGTCCAGTGCCTTCTCGCGGTCTCCAGCCATCTCTGTCCATCCTTCGTCCTGTGAGCCGCCCGGCGGCGGCGTCTCGCCTGTGTCCGGTCTCTGTCTGTGTCGTTGTCGGGCCAGACGCTAGACCGAGTCACCGACAGCCCGCCCGAGTCGGCGCGGAGGCTGTGGATGACCCCGGGCCGGGGTCGTCTGCAGGCACCATCTAACCCGAACACGTGTTCGACCCCAGGCCGACACGCCGCACAATCCGGTTGCGCCGCACGTCGCCGGTCCGCCACCGTGACCGACGTGCCCGAGCTGGTGATCCGCCCCCTCGACCCGGCCAGCGACGCCGACATGGACGGCTTCCAGGACGTGTACGCCGCGTCCGAGCTGGCCGAGGACCCGGACGCCTCTCTGTACTCCCGCGAGGACGGCATCGCGATGCTGACCTCGGACGCCGCGGAGCTGTTCGACGCCTTCGGCGCCTTCGTCGACGACCGGATGGTCGCCGAGTCGATCCTGATGGGCAGCATGCGCGACAACCTCGAGGTGGCACAGATCCTGCTGTGGGTCGACCCACGGCACCAACGACAGGGGCACGGCGCCCGTCTGCTCGCCCACATGGAGGCGCACGCGCGATCGCGCGGACGCACCCTGCTGCGCGCCCAGGCAAGGGTCGGCGGGAGACTCAGCCGGAACCGCAGGTTCGCCGAGCGTCACGGCTACACACCGGCGATGACCGAGATCGAGCGACGGCTCCCTCTGCCGGTCGACCTCGCCCTGCTGGAACGGCTGGCCGCCGACGCCGCCCCGCACCACCGCCCCTACGAGATCCGCTCGTTCGTCAACTCGGTGCCTCGCGAGCTGCTCGCGTCGTACGTCGCCCTCCGCAACCTTCTCGTCGTGGAGATGCCCCACGGCGACCTCGAGCTCGAGGCCGGGAGGCACACCGTGGACGACTTCGACGCTTTGGAGCGCGAGCGCGAGGAGGCCGGACGGTCGTCGGTCGCGGCAGTCGCGGTGCGCGACGGAGTAGTGGTCGCGTACGCCGACGCCTCGGTATCCGGCGGCGACTCCGTGCACGTCGACCAGTACGGCACGCTGGTTCACCCCGCCCACCGTGGCCACCGTCTGGGCATGGCAGTGAAGTGTGCACAGCTGCGACTGCTCTCCGAGCACTTCCCCGACCTGGCTTACGTGCGCACGACCAACGCCGAGGTCAACGCCCAGATGGTCGCGATCAACGTCGCCCTCGGCTTCGAGATCCACCAGGTGTGGGGCGAGTTCGAGAAGCGACTCGGCTGACCCGCGTCACCGCTCCGAGGCGGGCAGCTCGAGGGCCCGCCAGACGGCGGCCCACACGGCCTTCGGCGGCTCGCCGGCGTCCAGCGCCTCAGAAGCCGTCCGCTCCCCCAGCTCGCCGATCACGACCTGGTCGGCCCACGCCCGGGCGTACGCCCGCCCCAGCGCAGCCTCCATCCGGGACCAGAACTCGGTATGCCTCACCGGTCCATCATCATGCGCGGTGCGCGACGACCTGGAGCCAGGGTTCCCCGTGCGCCCCGGTGTCGCGCTCGACGACCGGTCACCCGCCAGCCGGCCCCCTCGAGCGCCGACCGGAGCGGCTCCTCCCGCCAGAAGGTGAAGAACCGCGGCGCCGTCACGTTCCCGTGCACGGACCAGTCCTCGCCGTCCCCCTCCTTGAGCCCCAGGAACAGCACACCGTCCGGCTCGGTGGCGTCGGCGAGCCGGCTCAGGACCCGCGGCAGGTCGTCGCGATCGACGTGGAGGAGGCTCGCGTCCGCCCAGACCGCGGCGTACGGCGTGCCGGGCGCGGCCGGGTCGGCGAGGTCGTCGACGAGCGGATCGACGACGTCGGCGTCGTGGCCGCCGTCTCGGAGCAGGTGCACGAACGCCGGGCGTGATGTCGGTCCGCCGGACGGAGACCCCGCCCTCCTCCAGGGCGTTCGCGTCGCGGCCGGAGCCGCTGCCGATCTCCAGGACCCGCGCGCCCGGCCGCACCAGACCCAAGAACCGGTCGATCGCCGCTCGCACGCTCGCCGGCACCTCGGCGGTCGCGGCTCGGTAGTCGGCGGCGGACGCGTCGTACGCCCGGACCGTCGCGGCCCGCGCGGCGTACCTCACGTCGTGGAGGTGGTGCACGACGTCGTGGAGCTGGTACCTCGCGAGAGTCTCGACGGTGAACTCGTGGCCGTCGCTGCGTCGGCCGCGCCGCTGCCACGACATCGGAGAGACGGAGTCGTAGAGGTCGCTCATCGCGTACGCCGAGGCCACCAGGGTCGGCCCGACGATCGACGGCAGCTGACCGTCGTACCGCCCGTCGACCGCTGCCTGGTCCTGGTCCCAGTTGTCGAAGAGCGGGTTGTCGTCGGCGAGCATCTGCGCGACCCGGTCGTGGTAGATCTGGTGAACGTCGTGCACGTGGCAGGCGTACTCCAGCGTCGACCAGCGGTCGGAGCGGGTGCGCTCGCCGGCGTCGGGGTCGGCGAGCAGGGCGAACCACACCTGGGCGTTGCGCCGGAAGGCTCGCGGGATCGCGAGCCGGTCGAAGGCGCCGGCGTCGAAGCCGCACTCGCCGCACGCGCGGTCGAGCACCCAGGTCCAGTCCTTGGTGTCGCGCTCGAGCAGGGGTCCGAGAGGGTCGGGGGTCACCGGGCCATCCTGACCCACCCGGCCCGGGTCGTCACGGAGGTAGTCCCGAGACGCGCGTCGGTCACGGGATGTCGTAGGTGAGCTCGATCCCGTCGGCCCAGGTCGAGCAGGTGCAGCCGTCCGGGTCGGGCAGGTCGGCGATGACTCCGGCGAGCAACGACTTCAGCCGCTCGGTGTTCGCGGCGAACAGCGCGAACACGTCCTCCTGGTGCACCCCCTGCTCGGGCTCGGCGCCGGCGTCCATGTCGGTCACCAGAGCGATCGCGGCCAGGCACACCCGCAGCTCCCGGGCGAGCGCCGCCTCGGGGGCACCGGTCATGTTGATCAGCGTCCAGCCGCGCGACGCGTAGTCCTGCGACTCGGCGCGGGTGGAGAAGCGGGGGCCGTCGATCACCACCATCGCCCCGCCCCGGCGTACGCCGTCGGGCGCGGCGAGCGCGGTCGAGAGTCGCGGACAGTAGGGGTCCGCGAACGGCAGGTGGACGGCGCCACGCTCGACGTAGGTGCGGGCCCGCCCGGCCGTGCGGTCGACGAGCTGGTCGGGCACGACCAGGTCGCCGGGCGCCACCTCGTGGCGCAGTCCACCGACCGCGCACGGCGCCAGCACCTGACGGACGCCGAGCGAACGCAGTGCCCACAGGTTCGCGCGGTAGTTGATCAGATGAGGTGGGTACTCGTGCCCGCGCCCGTGGCGCGGCAGGAAGGCCACGCGCCGCCCGCCGACCTCGCCGACCGAGACCGGCGCCGACGGGTCGCCGTACGGCGTCTCGACGGTCACGTCCTCGGGGTCGTCGAGGAAGGAGTAGAAGCCGCTCCCGCCGATCACGGCCACGTCCGCACGCGTCGTCACGGGGACAACCTAGTGTGGACCGCTTCCGACAACCCCTGGAGTCGTGATGCGTTCCCAGACCCTGGCCGCGGCCGCCCTCGCCGCCGCACTCCTCCTGCCCACCGCCCACGCGGCGGCCCACTCCTCCCCCGATCCCGAGCGCGCCGACCGCGGGACCACGGTCAAGCCGCGCTCCGACCGATGGGAGGCGAAGGTGCTGAAGCTGACCAACGCCCGTCGCCACGCCCACGGGCGCAAGCCGCTCAAGCCCAGCCGCTGCGCCGACAAGTACGCCGAGCGGTGGACCAAGCACATGGCGACCAAGCGCGTGCTCGAGCACCAGTCCCTCGACCCGTTCTTCGGCTGCCCGCACACGTCGTCCGCGGGCGAGAACATCGCCTACGGCTACCCGACGCCGCGGGCGCTGGTGTCGGCCTGGATGCACTCGAAGGGTCACCGGGCCAACATCCTGAGCCGGCACTTCAACCGGATCGGCGTCTCGGGCTGGCGCGCGACCAACGGCGTCACCTACGCGACCCAGGACTTCCTGGGCGGCTGACGGTCAGGTCAGCAGGAGCGTGTCGAGCCGGCGGCGTACGACGAGCAGGCCGATCGCGCCCATCACCAGCAGGTAGACCACCGAGACACCGGACTCCCAGCTGATCACGCCGGTGGTCAGCTCACGGCACAGCACGACCCCGCGGTAGAGCGGTGTGCACTCGACGATCACCCGCAGCACGCCGTGGAACGCCGTCACCGGGAAGAAGGTGCCGGAGAACAGGAACAACGGCAGCTGCAGCAGGGTGATCTTGTCGAAGTCCTGCCAGGAGTTCATGTAGGTCGTGATCCCCATGCAGACCGCGCTGAACGCGAAGCCGATCAGCAGCGTCGCCGGGAACGCCAGCACCGCCCACCACGAGTGCACCAGGCCGAGCGCCCACATCACGCCGAGGAAGGCCACGGAGTACGACGCGCCGCGGAGCTGGCCCCAGATGATCTCGCCGCGAGCGATGTCGGAGGTCGTCAGCGGCGTGGCGAGCATCTGGTCGTAGAGCTTCTCGTACTTGAGCTTGAAGAAGACGTTGAACGTCGAGTCCATCAGGGCGCCGTTGAAGGCCGAGGCGGCGAGCATCCCGGGCGCGACGAACTCGGCGTAGGGGATCGAGTGGCCGTTGAACTCGAAGGCGTGGATCAGCTTGCCGACGCCGATGCCGATCGAGAACAGGTAGAAGACCGGCTCGAGGAAGCCGGTGGCGAACAGCTTCCACTGGCGCTTGTAGGTGACGTAGTTGCGGAGGACCAGGAGCCCGGTGCCCTCCCACGGGCGCAGGGGTGACGCGGTGGCGGTCACGTCGCCATCCTCCGCGTGAGGGTACGGATCGCGACCCACCAGCCACTGACGAGCACGGCGACGAGGAAGACGACGTTGACCAGCGCTGTGGACCAGTCGATGTTGTCGACGCAGAACATCCGCGCGAGGTTGACGCCGTGCCACAGGGGCGTCAGCTTGGCGACCCACTCGAGCACGGGGCCGAGATTGCTGATCGGGAAGAACGAGCCGGAGAAGAGGAAGAGCGGGATCAGTCCGAGCCGGAAGATCAGCCCGAACTTGTCGGGGCCGTCGACGTGGGCGCTGAACGCGAACGTCCAGGTGGCGAACGCCATGCCCACGAGCAGCGTGGACAGCCAGGCGAGCACCGGGCCCCACCAGGTCGCGAACACGCCGAACGGCGCCATCACCAGGAAGTAGACGCCACAGGTCGAGCCCACCCGGAAGAGCGTGAACATCAGCATCGCGTTGGCGAGGTCGCGCACCTCGAGCGGGCTCGCCATCTGTGCCCAGAAGCTCTTGTGCCACTTGATCGCGGCCATCACCGGGTACGTCGTCTCGGAGACCGCCGTCTGCATCGACTGGGCGGCGATCAGGCCCGGCACGACGAAGGCGAGGTAGGACGTCGCTCCCTCGAGCTCACTCGGCGCCACGTGGACGAAACCGCCGAGCAGCACGCCCATCGCGAGCACGTAGAACAGGGGGGCGACGAACGAGCTGATCACCGACGACTTCCAGGTGCGCCGGTACATCGTCGCGAAGTAGTCGTACTGCCTGGCCATGCCGCGCCAGACCGACAGCTGGTCGTCGTCGCGGACGACCGGGGCCTCGGTGGTCGCCATCAGTCCACCAGCGTCCGCCCGGTGAGCCGGAGGAAGACGTCCTCCAGGGTGGAGCGGCGTACCAAGGTGGCGATCGGACGCAGGCCGCGCTCGTGCACCTGCTCGAGCACGTGCTCGCCGTCGGCGCTGTAGACCAGGATGCGGTCGGGCAGGACCTCGACCCGGTCGCCGAGGTCGGCGATCTTCTCGGCCGTGGCGTCGTGGTCGCCCACCGGGAACCGGAGCTCGGCCACCTCTCGGGTCGAGTGCTCCCGGATCAGGTCGAGCGGCGAGCCCTCGGCGGCGATCACGCCGCGGTCCATCACGACGAGCCGATCGCACAGCTGCTCGGCTTCGTCCATGTAGTGCGTCGTGATGACCAGGGTGACGCCCTGCTGCTTGAGCCGGAACAGCCGGTCCCACAGCACGTGCCGCGCCTGCGGGTCGAGGCCGGTCGTCGGCTCGTCGAGGAGCAGGATGTCCGGCCGGTTGATCAGCGAGCGGGCGATGGTGAGCCGTCGCTTCATCCCGCCGGAGAGGGACTCGACCTTGGACTTCGCCTTCTCGGTGAGCTGGACGAACTCCAGCAGCTCCTCGGCCCGCTCACGCACCTCACGCCGCGGGATGCCGAAGTAGCGGCCGTAGATGAAGAGGTTGTCGAAGACGTTGAGCTCGTTGTCGAGGGTGTCCTCCTGCGGGCAGACGCCGAGCCGCGCCCGAATGGCCGGCCCGTGCTCCGACGGGTCGAGGCCGAGGATCCGCAGCTCTCCCCCGGTGACCGGCGACACGGCCGCGATCATCCGCATGGTCGAGGACTTGCCGGCGCCGTTCGGACCGAGGAAGCCGAAGGCCTCGCCACGGCGTACGTCGATGTCGATGCCCTTGACCGCTTCGACGGACTCGCCGCCCGGCGCCTGGAACGACTTGCGCAGGTCGCGGGCCCAGATCATGGGGCCGTCGCTCTCGTGGGACACGTTGACCGACACTACAAACGAGCACCGACATCGTGGCAATCGAGATGCGGGGCAAGGCCCGCCTCGTCGGCGGCGCTCGGCGTCATCGTTGTGGTCGTCGCGAGGCCTACGGTGTCGGCATGGAACGCCGGCACGCGCGCTCGGGCTCGCCGTACGAGGAGACGATCGGGTTCAGCCGCGCGGTCCGCGTGGGATCGACGGTGGCCGTGAGCGGGACGGCTCCGGTCTGGCCGGACGGGCACGTCGACCCGGATCCGGCGGTGCAGGCGCGGCGGTGCTGGGAGATCGTGGTGGCGGCGCTGACCGAGCTCGGAGCCGGGGTGGGCGATGTCGTCCGCACCCGGCAGTACGTCGTGCGTGCCGACGTCGCGGAAGCCGTCGGCGCCGTCCACGGCGAGGTGTTCGGCGACGTGCGGCCGGCGAGCACGATGGTGGTCGTGGCCGGGCTGCTCGACCCGCGGTGGCTGGTCGAGGTCGAGGCGGAGGCCGTCGTCCGTCCCTAGACGCTCGCCGACTCCTTCTCGGGCTCCTTCTTCTCGTCGCCGTGGCCGGGCCACCACACCGCGTGCCCGATCAGGAGCGATATCGGCGATCGCTCGGTGTCGTGATCTCGACGGTATGTCGAGGACCGCGCGACGGCCCCTCCCCTTGTGCCGGGGCCCTGTCGGCGTCGTGAGCAAGGATGGGCGCATGTCGGAGCACCTCGCCGCGCTGGAGCGCTTCAGCGCGCCGACCGCCGAGTGGTTCAGGGCGGCGTTCGCGGAGCCGACGCCCGCGCAGGCGGGTGCGTGGGAAGCCATCGCCGACGGACGGCACGCGCTGGTCGTGGCCCCGACCGGATCCGGCAAGACGCTGTCGGCGTTCCTCTGGGCGATCGACCGGTTGCTGACCGAGGGGAGGCTCGACAAGCGCGACCAACGGAGGCCGAAGGGGACGCGGGTCCTCTACATCTCGCCGCTCAAGGCGCTCGCCGTCGACGTCGAGCGCAACCTGCGCGCGCCGCTGACCGGCATCCGGCAGACCGCCGACCGGCTGGGCAGCCGACTGCCCGACGTGACCGTCGGCATCCGCTCGGGCGACACCCCGGCGGCCGAGCGGCGCACCCTGGCGCGCACGCCGCCCGACATCCTGATCACGACGCCCGAGTCGCTCTTCCTCATGCTCACCAGCCAGGCGCGCGAGAGCCTGCGCCAGGTGGAGACGGTGATCGTCGACGAGGTGCACGCGGTCGCCGGCACCAAGCGCGGCACCCACCTCGGCCTCAGCCTGGAGCGGCTCGACGCCCTCCTCCCCCAGCCGGCCCAGCGCATCGGGCTGTCCGCGACCGTCCGCCCGCTCGACGAGGTCGCCCGCTTCCTCGGAGGCACGTCCCCGGTCGAGGTCGTCGCCCCACCCTCGATGAAGGAGTGGGACCTCAAGGTCGTGGTCCCGGTCGAGGACATGACCCAGCCCGGGGAGTACGACGAGGAGTCCGACGACGACAACCGCGCAGGCGCCTCCATCTGGCCACACGTCGAGGCGCACGTCGCCGACCTGATCGGTCAGCACCGTTCGACCATCGTCTTCGCCAACTCGCGCCGCCTGGCCGAGCGGCTGACGGCGCGGCTGAACGAGATCGCCGCCGAGCGAGCGGGGGTGGAGGTGGACGACGACGGTGCGCCGCCGGCGCAGCTGATGGCGCAGTCGGGGGCGTCGTACGGCGCGGCACCGGTGATCGCGAAAGCCCACCACGGCTCGGTGTCGAAGGAGCAGCGCGCCCTCATCGAGGACGACCTGAAGCGCGGCCGGCTCCCCTGCGTCGTCGCCACGAGCAGCCTCGAGCTCGGCATCGACATGGGCGCCGTCGACCTCGTGATCCAGATCGAGTCGCCGCCCAGCGTCGCCAGTGCGCTCCAGCGCGTGGGCCGCGCCGGCCACCAGGTGGGCGAGGTCAGCCGGGGCGTGCTCTTTCCCAAGCATCGCGGTGACCTGGCCCAGACAGCCGTCGCCGTCCAGCGGATGCGCGACGGGCTGATCGAGTCGCTGCACATCCCCGCCAACCCGCTGGACGTGCTGGCCCAGCAGATCGTGGCCGTCCTTGCGATGGAGGAGTGGTCGACCGACGACCTGTTCGAGCTGGTCCGCCGCACCGCGTCGTACGCCGGACTGCCGCGACCGGCGTTCGACGCCACCCTCGACCTGCTGAGCGGCCGCTACCCGAGTGACGAGTTCGCCGAGCTGCGCCCGCGCATCGTCTGGGACCGCGTGAACGGGCTGCTCACCGGCCGCCCGGGTGCGCAGCGGCTGGCCGTCACCAGCGGCGGCACCATCCCCGACCGGGGGCTGTTCGGCGTCTTCCTGGTGGGCGGCGAAGGGCCTGGTCGCCGCGTCGGCGAGCTCGACGAGGAGATGGTCTACGAGTCGCGGGTCGGCGACGTCTTCGCGCTCGGGGCCACCAGCTGGCGGATCGAGGACATCACCCACGACCGCGTGCTGGTCACGCCGGCGCCGGGAGTGCCTGGCCGGCTTCCGTTCTGGAAGGGCGACGCGCTGGGCCGTCCGGCCGAGCTCGGTGAGGCCATCGGTGCCTTCACCCGCGACCTCGCGTCCGCGAAGCGCGAGTCCGCCGTCGCCGCGGCCGAGGAGCGCGGGCTCGACCCCTGGGCGGCCGACAACCTCGTCGGATACGTCCACGAGCAGGTCGAGGCGACCGGCGTGCTGCCCAGCGACCGCACGCTGGTGGTCGAGCGGTTCCGCGACGAGCTCGGCGACTGGCGGCTGGTCGTCCACTCGCCCTACGGCACACCCGTCCACGCCCCCTGGGCGCTGGCGATCAACGCCCGGCTCCGCGAGCGGTACGGCGTGGACGGCCAGGCGATCGCCTCCGACGACGGCATCGTGATCCGCATCCCCGACACCGATGCGGAGCCGCCCACGGGCGAGGTGATCGCGTTCGAGCCCGACGAGATCGACGACCTGGTCACCCAGGAGGTCGGCGGTTCCTCGCTGTTCGCGTCCCGCTTCCGCGAGTGCGCCGCCCGGGCACTCCTGCTCCCGCGCCGCGACCCCGGTCGGCGGTCGCCGCTGTGGCAGCAGCGCCAGCGGAGTGCCGCGCTGCTCGAGGTCGCGGTCAAGTACCCCTCGTTCCCGATCGTGCTCGAGGCCGTGCGCGAGTGCCTCCAGGACGTCTACGACCTGCCCGCGCTCGTCGGGCTGATGCGCCGGGTCCAGAGCCGCGAGGTCGGCATCCACGACGTCGACACCCACCAGCCCTCGCCGTACGCCCGCAGCCTGCTGTTCGGGTACGTCGCGCAGTTCGTCTACGAGGGCGACTCCCCCATCGCCGAACGCCGGGCCGCCGCGCTGGCCCTCGACCAGGGGCTGCTCGCCGAGCTCCTCGGGCGTGCCGAGCTGCGTGAGCTGCTCGACCCGGAGGTGCTGACCGAGGTCGAGGCGATGCTCCAGCGCACCGACCCCGAGCGCCGCGTCCGCGACGCCGAGGGCGTTGCCGACCTGGTGCGCTGGCTCGGCCCGCTCAGCGCCGACGAGGTCGAGGACCGGAGCGTCGACGGCAGCGACGTCGTCGAGTGGCTCACCTCCCTCGCCGACAGCCGACGGCTGGTCGCCGTCCGGATGGCCGGAGACGAGCGCTGGGCGTCGATCGAGGACGTCGGCCGGCTGCGCGACGGGCTCGGCGTCCCCGTGCCACCCGGCGTACCCGACGCCTTCACCGAGGCGGTCGACGACCCGCTGGCCGACCTGGTGAGCCGCTTCGCGCGCACCCACGGGCCGTTCACCGTCCCCGACGTCTCCTCGCGCCTCGGGCTGGGCGTGGCCGTCGTCCGGCAGACGCTCCAGCGGCTCGGCGCCCAGGGTCGGGTGCTCGAGGGCGAGTTCCGACCGGCCGGCGCCGGTGCCGAATGGTGCGACGCCGAGGTCCTGCGACTCCTACGACGCCGCTCCCTGGCCAAGCTCCGCCGCGAGGTCGAGCCGGTCGAGCCCGCCGCCCTGGGCCGCTTCCTGCTGGCGTGGCAGCACGTCAGCCGTCCGCGTCGAGGCCCCCGGGGCGTCGACGGCCTGCTCACCGTGGTCGACCAGCTCTCCGGATACGCCGCACCCGCCTCGGCCTGGGAGTCGCTGATCCTCCCCAGCCGCGTCGCCGACTACGAGCCGGCCCTCCTCGACGAGCTGACCGCCTCCGGCGAGATCACCTGGGTGGGCCACGCCAGCCTGCCCGGCTCCGACGGCTGGGTCTCGCTGCACCTCGGTGACCAGGCGCCCCTCACCCTCCCCCTCGTCGAGCCCGCCGAGCCGGCCGAGCTGTCCGACGTCCACCAGGCCGTGCTGGACGCGCTGACCCCGGGAGGTGCGTGGTTCTTCCGGCAGCTCCAGTCGGCGACCCAGATCAAGGACCGCGAGCTGGCCGAGACGCTGTGGGACCTGGTGTGGGCCGGCCGCATCACCAACGACACGTTCGCCCCGCTGCGAGCCCTCATCGGCTCGGGGTCCGGCACTCACCGGACGAGGCGGCCGACCCCCCGGGCCAGACCGACCCGCGCCGGGGTCCGGTCGGCGCCACCCACGACGACCGGTCGCTGGGCGATCCTCGCCGACGTCGATCCCGACCCGACGCGTCGCGCCCACGCGACAGCCGAGCGGATGATCGAGCGGTACGGCGTGGTGACCCGGGGCGCGGTGATGTCCGAGCGCACGGCCGGCGGGTTCGCGGCCGTCTACAAGGTGCTCTCGGCGTTCGAGGAGTCCGGCCGCTGCCGGCGCGGCTACTTCGTCGAAGGTCTGGGCGCGGCCCAGTTCGGCACCGCCGGCGCGATCGACCGCCTGCGTACCTTCACCGAGGTCGGCGAGCAGGACAAACCAGAGGCCGTCACCCTGGCTGCCACCGACCCGGCCAACCCGTTCGGTGCCGCGCTGCCGTGGCCCGAGCGCGAGGCCTCCGGCGGCCACCGCCCGGGACGCAAGGCCGGAGCTCTCGTGGTCCTCGTCGACGGCCGGCTGACTCTCTACGTCGAGCGAGGCGGACGCACGCTGCTGACCTGGAGCGAGGACGCCGCCGTGCTGCGGCCGGCTGCCCTGTCGCTCTCCGAGGCCGGCCGGCGCGGTGCGCTCGGCCGGATGACGGTCGAGAAGGCCGACGGCGAGCAGATCCTCGGCGGTGGGTCGACCCCGCTGCGCGAGGCCCTTGACGCCGCGGGGTTCGTCTCGACTCCACGAGGGTTGAGGTTGCGTGCCTGAGGGCGACACCGTCTGGCGGACGGCCCGTCAGCTCGACCGCGCGCTGACCGGGAAGACCCTCACCCGGACCGACCTCCGCGTCCCGGCGTACGCGACGTGGGACCTGTCCGGCGGCACCGTGGCGGAGACGGTCTCACGCGGCAAGCATCTGCTCACCCGCATCGACGCCGACCAGCGGTGGACCCTGCACACCCACCTGAAGATGGAGGGCGGGTGGCGCATCCTGCAGCCGGGTCAGCGATGGCCGCGCCCCGGGCACACCGCCCGCGTCGTCCTCGAGACCGCCGACACGGTCGCGGTCGGGTTCCAGCTCGGGATCGTGGAGATCGTCCCCCGCGACGACGAGCCCGAGATCGTCGGCCATCTCGGCCCCGACCTCCTCGGTGCCGACTGGGATCCCGCCGAAGCGGTGCGCCGGCTCCTGGACCAGCCACGGCGCAGGATCAAGGACGCCCTGCTCGACCAGCGGAACCTCGCCGGCATCGGCAACCTCTACGCCAACGAGCTGTGCTTCGTCGCGGGGGTGGCCCCGGAGTCCGCGGTGGGCGACGTGCCCGACCTGCCGCGACTGGTCGGCCGTGCCCACCAGATGCTCGACCTCAACCGCCACCGGGCGGTCCAGTCCACCACCGGCGACCTCGCCCGCGGACGCACCACGTGGGTCCACGCCCGTGGAGGTCAGCCGTGCCGACGATGCGGCACGCGCATCGTGGAGACCTCGCTGGGCCCCGAGGGGCAGGAGCGGGTGACCTACCACTGCCCGAGCTGCCAGCCGGGCGGCTGAGCGATCAGAGGTCGAGGTCGCTCAGGCCCGGATGATCGGCCGGGCGAGGCCCGCTGAGGTCCCAGTGGAACCTGCGGTCGGACTCGTCGATCGCCAGGTCGTTGATGCTGGCGTGGCGACGCGCCATCAGGCCGTGGGCGTCGAACTGCCAGTTCTCGTTGCCGTAGGAGCGGACCCACGCCCCGGCGTCGTCGTGCCACTCGTAGGCGAAACGTACGGCGATGCGATCGTCGCCGAACGCCCACATCTCCTTGATCAACCGGTAGTCGAGCTCCCTGGCCCACTTGCGGGTCAGGAACTCCACGATGGCGGGCCGACCCTGGAAGATCTCCGACCGGTTCCGCCAGCGGCTGTCCAGCGTGTAGGCCAGAGAGACGCGCTCCGGCTCACGGGTGTTCCATGCGTCCTCGGCGCGACGCACCTTGGTGATGGCGTCGTCCCGGGAGAAGGGCGGCACCGGAGGTCTGGCCTCCACGGGTGCGTCGGACGACTCGGTCACGCGGCGGACGCGACGACCGGACGACGGGTCGTGATCGGCGTCGGGGCGGTCGCGGCCTCTTCGACGGCCACGGCCACCGAGACCTCGCGCAGCACCTCGGACAGCGGCGCCTCGAGGGCGGAGCACAGAGAGGCCAGGAGCTCGGAGGAGGCTTCCTTCTGGCCGCGCTCGATCTCGGAGATGTAGCCGAGGCTCACCCGGGCCTCGGCGGAGACCTGGCGCAAGGTCAGGCCTTGCTCGAGGCGGCGCTCGCGGAGGACATCGCCCAGCAGCCTGCGGAACAGGGCCATCGCGTCCTCCTCGCGTGCTCGATCGGATCTGTCTGACGAACGCTACCCGAGTGGGGGTTGTTCCCGGGCCAGCGCCCGAAGAATCCCACACAGCGCGGACAACGCCTCCCGACACGCCCGATCCTGGATCTGATGGCGGTCACCGACCAGCTCCATGGTCAGCGCCGACACTCCGTCGGGGCCGGCGATGCCGACGTACACGGTCCCGACCGGCTTGCCCTCCTGCAGGTCCGGGCCGGCGACGCCCGTCGTGGCCAGGGCGTACGTCGCGCCGGTCG
This sequence comes from uncultured Actinomycetota bacterium, assembly GCA_963812055.1. Classification (GTDB taxonomy): domain Bacteria; phylum Actinomycetota; class Actinomycetes; order Propionibacteriales; family Nocardioidaceae; genus Nocardioides. The sequence goes on along the minus strand of CAWEUA010000006.1, from coordinate 52,285 downwards.
CCTCCCGGCAGCCGGACGCCATGGCGCTCGCACACTCGGCCGACACCACGCCGTACCGCTCGACCAGGTCGGGCGGGACCCCGAGCAACGACTCCTTGAGCCGGGTGGCGTAGGTGACGAAACCGCCGAGATAGCTCACCGAGGCACCGGGGACGGCCGTGACCACCGCGGCGAGGCGCCCCCCGGTCAGCGACTCGGCCGTCGCGAGCGTGGCCCCCGCGGACCCGAGCAGGCTCAGCGCCTCGACGGCGTCGGGCTCCCGCGACGTACGACGCCTCATGTCCGGCGAGCCTAGACCCGACGATTACTGTCGCTGAGGTGAGCCGGCCCATCGAGGACTACGCGATGATCGGCGACCGCCACACCGCCGCCTTGGTGGGGAAGAACGGATCGGTCGACTGGCTGTGCGTTCCCCGCTTCGACTCGGGCGCCTGCTTCGCGGCACTCTTGGGCGACGACGAGCACGGCCGCTGGCAGCTGTGCCCGGTGGGCGACTACGAGGTGTCGCGGGCGTACGTCGAGAACTCCGCGGCCCTGCAGACGACGTTCACCACCGAGACCGGGGTCGTGACCCTGCTCGACGTGATGCCCACCGGCGACGACCGGATCGACCTGGTCCGGCGCGTCACCGGAGTCAGGGGCACCGTCCGGATGCACCACGAGTGGATCGTGCGCTTCGACTACGGCCGGGCAAAGCCGTGGGTACGCCGTCACCACGACGACACCGACGAGCCCGCGATCACGGCCGTGGTCGGCCCCGACAAGCTGGTGCTCCGCGGTCCGCGGCTGCCGCAACCGGACGACCTCCGCCACGTGGACGACTTCGACGTCCGCGACGGCGAGATCCTCACGTTCTCCATGACCTGGCTTCCGTCCCACCTGCGCACGCCACCCCCGCATCGGGCGCACGTGGACGAGACGATCCACGACGAGGTCGACTGGGTCGCCCGGCTCGACCTGGGCGGTGTCCCTCACGCCGACGTCGTACGCCGGTCCCTCCTCACCCTCCACCTCCTGACCCACGAGGACACCGGCGGGATCGTGGCGGCGCCCACGACGTCCCTGCCCGAGGACTTCGGCGGCGAGCGGAACTGGGACTACCGCTACTGCTGGCTCCGCGACGCCGCGCTCACCATCTCCGCACTGATCGAGGCCGGCGCCACCGACGAAGCGAGGTTCTGGCGGGACTGGCTGCTGCGCGCGGTGGCCGGCGACCCGGCCGACCTCCAGATCATGTACACCGTCGACGGGGCGCGCCACCTGCCCGAGCTCGAGCTCGACGGTCTCCCGGGGTATGCCGGCTCGCGTCCCGTCCGGATCGGCAACGGGGCGGTCGAGCAGCGGCAGACGGACGTGATCGGCGAGGTGATGCTCGCGCTCGAGGCGGCCCGCGAGTCCGAGCTCGGCCAGTCCGAGGACGCGTGGAGCCTGCAGCGTGTCCTGATCGACCACCTCGCTGAGACCTGGCAGCAGAAGGACAACGGGCTCTGGGAGATCCGCGGCCCGCTCCGGTCCTTCACCCACTCGCGGGTGATGATCTGGGCCGCCTTCGACCGTGCCGTCGGCGCCGTCGAGCGGCACGGTCTCGAGGGTGACGTCGACCGGTGGCGGGACCTGCGCGACCAGGTCCGCGAGGAGGTGCTCACGAAGGGCTTCGACCGGGAGCGGAACTCGTTCCGCCAGCACTACGACACGTCGGAGGTGGATGCCGCCCTCCTGATGCTCCCGCTGGTCGGCTTCATCGACGGCGACGACCCTCGGATGGTCGGGACCATCGAGGCCGTCGAGCACGACCTCCTGCGCGACGGGCTGCTCCTGCGCTACCGCACGGAGTCAGGCGTCGACGGGCTGTCCGGTGACGAGCACCCGTTCCTCGCCTGCTCGTTCTGGCTGGTCTCGGCGTACGCCGGCGCCGGACGGCTCGGCGACGCGCACGCGCTCCTCGACCGCCTCGTCGGCCTGACCAACGACGTGGGCCTGCTGTCCGAGGAGTACGACGCCGACCACGGCCGGATGGCCGGGAACTTCCCGCAGGCCTTCAGCCACCTGGCGCTGGTCCAGGCGGCGTTCCGGCTGCGGCGCACGGCTGAGCTCGCGAGCTTGCTGGGCGCGACGAAACCCGGTGAGGTGCCTGGGCATGGACCGCAGGCACCGGCACCGGGCTTCGAGACGGCGCTAGCGCGCCTCCTCAACCAGCCGTGAGCCGCTGGCCTCGTGTCAGGGCTTGCCGCTGGTGACGGTCACCGTGGTCGTCGCCGTCCCCGGCTTGGTGAGGTCGTCGCCGAGGTAGCGCACCTCGACGTGCCGGGTCCCGGCGTCCGGGAACGGCCCGATCGTCGCGCTGGCCTGGCCGTTGCTCAGCGTGACCGTGGTGACCCTCTGGCCGTCCACCCAGATCTCGACGCTCCCGGTCGGCGTGACGCCCTGTGCCCCGGAGACGGTGACGTGGATCGTCGACGCCGTCTTCTTCTTCTGGACCCGGTCGGGTGTCGCGGTCGCCGTGACCGTCGAGGCCTGCTGGCTGAACGGGACGTCGAGCCCGACGAGCTCCGGGTTGTGGTCGGAGGCGCGGAACTGGTTGTCCTGGTACAGCAGCGTGGCGTTGTAGTTGTAGCGGCTGTACTCGAAGCCGACGGACTCCTCGGCGTTGATCTGCCAGACGTCGCGCCCGGTGACCAGGTTGGCCGCGGCGGAGTTCGCCAGGACGTGGTCGAGCGACCCGGCCTGCCCGTCGAACTCGTACGACGTGTCGCGCGGGTCGTCGCTCGGCTGGTTGACGAACCCGTTCTGGTACAGCACCTGCATCGGGTCCTCCTGCGTGTAGGAGTTGAAGTCACCCACCAGGAAGATCTTCTTGGTCTGGTCCGCCTGCGCCGTCGCCTTGGCGAAGTCGACCAGGGCGTGCGCCTGGCGGACACGGTCGCCGTTGAACGCGCCCTGGATGCCGTTGGCGTTGTCGCCGGTCGCCGGCGGGCTGCTGTCGCCCTTCGACTTGAGGTGGTTCACCACGACGAGGAACCCGTCGGTGTCGAGCGCACCCTTGCGCTTGAACTCCTGCGCCAGCGGCTCGCGGGCGTTCTCGAACGGCTGCCCCGGACCGGACTTGTCGGCCAGGACCTTCGACGGTCCGACGAGCTGCACGGTGTTCGGGTTGTAGATGAACGCCGTACGGATGACGTCCTGCTGGGCGATCGGCGGGAGGTCGGCCGCGTCGGGCGACGGCGCGTAGGCCCACCGGGTCGTGCCGGCGTCGGCGTTGAGCGCGTCCACCAGCGACTTCAGGGCGTCGTCGCGGTCGGTCTCGCCCAGCGCGGTGGAGTTCTCGATCTCCTCCAGCGACAGGATGTCGGCGTTCATCGTGTTGATCGCCCTGACCTCCTTGGCCCGCTGCCGCTCGAGGTCGGCCTTCGGGTCGGTGAGGTCGGTCCCGCCACTCGACTCGGCGGCGCCGCGCGGACCGTTGGGCGCGCAGTCGTTGTCGCCCACCGGGTCGCCGGCCCGGTCGTTGAAGAACGTGCAGGTGTGACCCTGCCCCTGCGCGACCCAGTCGACTTGCCGGTGGTGTTGAAGTAGTTCAGCACGTTGAAGGTGCCGAGCTTGATGTCGCCACCGACGTGCTGTGGCGCCTGGTTGTCCGTGCGGGTGTCGCCGAACGTCGCGACCAGCGCGCCGGCACCGTCGCACCTGGGTGGTCGGCTGCAGCTTCCACAGGCTGTTGCGGTAGTCGAGGATCATCGGCTGCTGCAGCGTCGCGGTCGACCCGATCCGGACCGGGTTGTCCGGCGTGAGCCAGGTCATCGCGTCGTTCTTGTTGCCGGTGAGGAAGTTCGCAGCTCGCAGCCGTCGTCGAGCACGACGCGCCCGGGCGAGCGTTGTCGGCCTGCACGGCTCGGCCACCTGGCCGGGCTCGATGCTCGGGTTGTACAGGTCGGTCGGGCTGCCACAGCTGGTGGTCGCCGGTGGCCAGGCCGATCTCGCCGAACTGGTTGGTGCTGAAGTTGTCGGTGACCGTGAACTGGTCGGTCGGCGCGATCAGCTCGCTCTCGTGGGCCTCCCGGCCGGCGTTCGTCGTCGGGTAGGCCATCGACCAGTGGCGTCGGCGCGGCCCAGCGGCGACGCCGTGGTCCACGACGTTCGCGGCCGTCGACGTTCAGCTCGGTCAGCCCGAAGAGCTCGGCCGCGTCGCCCCGGCTCACTCGTGCACGTGACGGTCAGCGAGTCGCCGATGTGGCGGCTCACCGTCACCGCTGGGCTGATGGACGTAGACCGCGTCGGAGGCGTCCGGGGGTCGCGTCGGTCCCGGTGCCGGTGCCGTCGGTCTGCAGGACGTAGCCGAAGAAGCCGCCCGCGGGGTACGCCGCGGTCGACGACGCCCGGGTGGTCACCGGCTGGTCGTTCGAAGCGGCGACGTGTCGCCCGTGCCCTGGATCTCGGCGATGGTGTGCGTGGTCGGCGGCGGGGTGAGTCGCCGTGACGCGTTGCTGTTCTCGCGGCGTCGACGGGTCCTGACGACGGCTGAAGTCGGCGGACGTTGCTCGTCGGTGTCAGTGCCGGCCGCCGAGCGTTCGAGGGACTTCGTGGCGGACGCGGGGTCGTCGGTCGCAGCGGTCTCGAACGACGTCGCCGTGTCGGCACCCAGCCACGTCGATCACGTCGGGCGACACCCGCCATGTTGCCCGAGGTGGCGGTCGGGATCGGAGTGCTGTTGTCCCAACAGGAAGACCTGCCCGCCGGCGGCGAGCCATCTGGAAGGTGATCGGGCGGCGGCCTGCGTCGGCAGCGCCGTGCCGGTTGGCCCCGGCCGGCGCCCATCTGGATCAGGTAGTGGCCGTGAGCCGGCAGCTGCCGGTCAGGGCAGGGCGGCGACGGTGAACGTGCCGTGTCGCGGACCGGTAGTGGATGTAGTCGCCGGCGACGCTGATCGCGGCGGCGAGTGGGGTTGTTGAGCTCGACGTAGTCCGCGTTGAAGACGGCCGCCGCGAGTCTGCCTGCCGCCGCGCCGTACACCTCGCTGATGACGAGGCCGGGCCCCGCGGTATTCGCGGAGGCGGGGGCGAGGAGTGCGCCTGCGCTGACGACGGTCGCCACCGACGCCAGGGCGGCCAGCACTGACCGAGATGAGGGCATGAGGGGATCTACCTTCCGAGCCGAGAACCGAGAGCGTCGGGGAACCGACGGCCTGTGTGTCGCGCGTCACCCTAGTACGGCTCGACGGGTGGATCACCTGCAGGAGGTGGCCGCCTCGTGAACGTCACGTGGCGCGGATGGAGTCTCGCTGACGCCAGACGTCGCGGAAGAACTCGTAGCCCGACCAGAGGGTCATCGCGACGGCCACCGCCAGCACCGCCTGCGAGAGGTAGAAGATCACGACCCCGACGTCGTGGAGCGGGCCCTCGAGCAGGAGCAGCGGCAGCGACAGCGACGTCAGCGCCACCGCCTGGAGGACGGTCTTGATCTTGCCGCTCTGTGCGGCCGCAACCACGACCTGCCTCAGGATCGAGAGCCGGAGCAGGGTCACCGACCACTCGCGGAGCAGCACCACGATCGTGACCGCCCACCAGATGTCGCCGACGATCGAGAGGCCGATGAAGGCCATCCCCGTCATCGCCTTGTCCGCGATCGGGTCAGCGATCTTGCCGAAGTCGGTGACCAGACCGCGTGAGCGGGCGATGTCGCCGTCGACCTTGTCGGTGATCATCGCCACGAAGAACAAGACGGCCGCCACCGTGCGCCAGAGGATGGATTGGCCGCCGTCCTGAAGGAGGGCGATGCCGTAGAACGGCACGATCAGGATCCGGATCCCGGTCAGGACGTTGGGCAGGTTCCAGTTCCCCGACGTACCGACCACGTCGCTCATCGGGTCGGCTCCGCGACCAGGTCGGCACCCTCGGCGGCGACCACCCTCGCCGCGACCAGGTCGCCCACGGCGTGGTGTCCGGTGGTGAGCCGCGTCGTCCCGTCGACCTCCGGACCCTGGTGGTCGGCGCGCCCGTCGGCGACACCGCCCTCGTCGCCGACGTCGACCGACTCCACGAGGACCACGACCTCTTCACCGATCCGCTCCTCGGCCCGGTCGGCGGTCAGCTGCTCGACCAGGTCGGTGACCCGCTCGACTCGGGCCCGGATCTCGTCGTCGTCGAGCTTGCCGGTGAGCGTGGCGGCCTCCGTGCCGTCCTCGTCGGAGTACCCGAAGACACCGGTGACGTCGAGGCGGGCCTCGACCAGGAAGTCGCAGAGCGTCTGGAGATCGTCGTCGGTCTCCCCGGGGAACCCGACGATGACGTTGGACCGGACACCGGCCTCCGGCGCCAGCGCCCGTGCGCGCTCGAGCAGCCTCAGGAAGCTCTCCGGATCGCCGAACCGGCGCATCCGCCGGAGCACGGTCGCGCTGGCGTGCTGGAAGGACAGGTCGTAGTAGCGGCTGACGCCCGGGGTGTGGGCGATCGCCTCGACCAGGCCGGGCCTGGTCTCGGCCGGCTGGAGGTAGGAGACCCGGACCCGCTCGATGCCGTCGATGGCGGTCAGCTCGGGGAGCAGGGTCTCGAGGAGTCGCAGGTCACCGAGGTCCTTGCCGTACGACGTGCTGTTCTCGCTGACCAGGAAGATCTCGCGGACGCCCTCGCCGGCCAGCCAACGCGCCTCGGCCAGCACGTCGGAGGGGCGGCGACTGACGAACGAGCCGCGGAAGCTCGGGATCGCACAGAACGAGCACCGTCGGTCGCAGCCGCTGGCGAGCTTCAAGGGAGCCATGGGTCCGCCGGCCAGGCGCCGGCGTACGGCTCGCGGCCCGGACGCCGGCGCGTGCTCCCCGATGTCGTCGGTCGAGGCGTGGCCCGGCACGGACACCTCGCTCGCATCGCGTGCAGCAGGTGAGATGGGGAGGAGCTTGCGGCGGTCCTGCGGCGTGTGCGGGTGGAGCACCTCGCCGGCCAGGATCGACCGCAGTCGGGCCGCGATGTCGGGGTAGTCGTCGAAGCCGAGCACGGCGTCGGCCTCGGGCAGGGACTCGGCGAGGTCCTTGCCGTAGCGCTCGGCCAGGCAGCCGACCGCGACGACGGCGCGCGTACGGCCACCCTCCTTGAGGTCGGAGGCCGCGAGCAGCGTGTCGACGGAGTCCTTCTTGGCGGCCTCGACGAACCCGCAGGTGTTCACCACGACCGTCTCGGCGTCCTCAGGGTCGTCGACCAGGCGGAAGCCGTCGGCGGCCAAGCGGCCGGCGAGCTCCTCGGAGTCGACGTCGTTGCGCGCGCAGCCCAGGGTGACCAGGGCGACGGTGACACGTGGGACATCGCGAGTCGGGGTCGTCATCAGGGCCGAGTATGCCGTCCCGGTCACGCGCCCCGAGCGGCGTGACCCGTGTCAGCGCCCCCGAGCGGTGTAGGACTCGCTGGCCGGTCGACCCGCCGGCCCCATGCTTCCGCGCTCCTGACCGGCCACGGTCACTCGCACGGACCCGTCGGTCGACTGCACCTGCACCGGCGTCGCGGCGCGGACGGTGCGCTGCTGGCCGTAGGCCAGGTCGCCGGAGAAGACCAGCTCGCCCCGACCGTCGCGGACGACGAGCCGGGCGCCACCGCCCGACGCGGTGAAGGTCACCGGGACCGGGTCGCCGACCGGGACCTTGGTCTGGTGGTTGGGCCCGCCCGACCCGCTCAGCACCGCCCGGTCGGGAGTCTGGTCGGGACCGCCGGTCACCAGGCGCGCCACCGACCAGCACAGGATCAGGGCCATCACCGCCGCCACCAGCACCGACCAGTTCGGGCCGCCGCGGGTGGCGCGGATCGAGCCCCCGCCGGCGAGCTCGGCCTCGAAGACCCGGCGTGGGTCGATCGGGGCGTCGGCGTACTGCTCGTCGTACGTCGCCAGCACCGGCGCGCCCTCGACGCCCAGCACGCGCGCCAGGGTGCGCAGGTGGCCGCGTGCGTAGAAGTCGCCCCCGCAGGCGCTGAAGTCGTCGACCTCGATCGCCTCGATCACGTGCGGGCGGATGCGGGTGCGGTCGGCGAGCTCGTCCACGGACAGTGCCAGCCGGCGACGCGCGGCCGCGAACTGCGGACCGATCACCGGCTCGGGCGCCGGATGTGCGGCGTAGTCGTCGATGAGCAGGGCGTCCTGGACCTCGTCGGCGACGTGCAGCTCGCCCCAGACCTGCGTCTCCTCCTCCAGTTCGGCTCGGGCCTCGTGTCGGACCTCGGCGCGGGCCGCGGTCACGGTCTCGCGGGCCGGGGCGGGTGTCTCACTCGCCTCGACGACGGGCTCGTCCTCGACGGCGGTCCACTCGTCCTCGATCTCGCCATCGGCCTCGTGGGCCTCGTCTGCCTCGTCGCGACCGGGCCGCTCGACGCGTGCGGCGACGACACCGATCAGGTGGGCGATCGTGGGACGCGGGTCGGGAAGTCGCCGCCAGAGGGGCTCGCGCTCCTCGACCTCGTCGAGCTCGGTCCACTCGGCCTCCGGCTCGGCCTCGGGCACGAGGTTCGGCACCTGCTCCCGCTCCCGCTCCACGATCGGCGTCCGGCCGTCGGCGAGTGCGCGCAGGGCCGCGGTGAGCCCGTCGGGTGCGCCCACGACCTTGGTGGCGAGGCCGAGCGGCACGGCAAGAGGAGCGTGGTGGAGCCGCGCGTTGACCCGGGCCACCCTGCGTGCGGACGAGTCGAGGTCCTCGAGCACGCGCTGCACGTAGTGCGTGCGCACGATGATCAGTCCGTCATGCCACCAGCCGCGGCGGGCCTCGTGCTCGACCTCGTGCAGCCCGCCCCACGGCAGCCCGACCCAGGTACGGCCGAGCCGCAGGCGCACGCCGAGGTCGTCGGCGACGACGAGGGGGGTGCGGGCGTCCAGGAGCGCGGCCAGGTTGGCGATGCCGACCAGGCCGAGCACGAGGGCCACGACCCAGTCCAGGACGCCGCCTCCTCCGGCGGCCCGCGCCAGGTAGGCGACGGCGACCAGCGAGGCGCCGGAGCCGAGGGCCGCCGCGATGCCCGGACGTCGGCGTACCTCCACCGTGGTCGGGTGCCGAGCCGGCTCGCCGATCGTCCCGAGCGCCGGCCGGTCGCCGGTGTCGTCGGTGGTCTCGTCGGTGGTGACGTCGGTGTCGATGCTCATGTCAGGCCCCCATCTCCCCGTGCAGGGTGGCGATCACGCTGTCGATCTCGTCGGGTTTCACCAGGACGTCGCGTGCCTTGGAGCCCTCCGACGGCCCCACGACCCCGCGGCTCTCCAGGATGTCCATCAGGCGTCCGGCCTTGGCGAAGCCGACCCGCAGCTTGCGCTGCAGCATCGACGTCGAGCCGAACTGGGTGGAGACCACCAGCTCGACCGCCTGGACCACGAGGTCGAGGTCGTCCCCGATGTCGTCGTCCAGCTCCCGCTTGTTCTGCTGCGGCACGGTCACGTCGTCGCGGTACGTCGGCGCCAGCTGCTTCTTGCAGTGGGCCACGACCTGGTGGATCTCGGCCTCGGTGACCCAGGATCCCTGGACGCGCACCGGCTTCGAGGCCCCCATGGGCAGGAACAGGCCGTCGCCCTGGCCGACCAGCTTCTCGGCTCCGGGCGTGTCGAGGATGACCCGGCTGTCGGCCAGGCTCGACGTGGCGAAGGACAGCCGCGACGGCACGTTGGCCTTGATCAGGCCGGTGACCACGTCGACGCTCGGCCGCTGGGTGGCCAGCACCAGGTGGATGCCGGCCGCGCGGGCGAGCTGGGTGATCCGGACGACGGCGTCCTCGACGTCGCGTGGCGCGATCATCATCAGGTCCGCGAGCTCGTCGACGACCACGACCAGGTAGGGGTACGGCGCGACCTCACGCTCGCTGCCCGGCGGCACGGTCACCTTCCCGGCGCGGACGGCCTTGTTGAAGTCGTCGATGTGCCGGAAGCCGAAGTTGGCGAGGTCGTCGTACCGCACGTCCATCTCGCGGACCACCCAGGCCAGCGCCTCGGCGGCCTTCTTCGGGCTGGTGATGATCGGCGTGATCAGGTGCGGGATGCCTTCGTAGGCGTTCAGCTCGACCCGCTTGGGGTCGATCATGATCATCCGCACCTCGTCGGGGGTGGACCGCATCAGCAGCGAGCTCACCATCGAGTTGATGAAGCTCGACTTGCCGGAGCCGGTCGCGCCCGCCACGAGCAGGTGGGGCATCTTCGCCAGGTTGGCGACGACGAAGCCGCCCTCGACGTCCTTGCCGAGGCCGACCACGAGCGGGTGGTGGTCCGACCTCGCCGTGCCCGACCGGAGCACGTCGCCGAGGGAGACGATCTCCTTGTCGGTGTTCGGGATCTCGATGCCGATCGCGGACTTGCCGGGGATCGGGCTGAGGATCCGCACGTCGGCCGAGGCGACGGCGTACGCGATGTTCTTGGACAGCGCGGTGACCTTCTCCACCTTGATCGCCGGTCCCAGCTCGACCTCGTACCGCGTGACCGTCGGTCCGCGCATGTATCCGGTCACCTGGGCATCGATGCCGAACTCCTCCAGCACCTGGGTCAGGCGGCCGACGACCTCGTCGCTGGCCCGCGACTTCGCCTTGTGGGGCGAGCCGGGCCGCAGCACGTCGTTGCCCGGCAGGCTGTAGACCACGTCGCCGGACAGCTCCAGCTGCTCCATGCGCTGCGGGATCGGCGTGTGCGGGGGCGCCACCAGGTCGGTCGCGGTGTCGGTCATGTCCGGGGCGTCCGCGTCCACGACGGCGATCGCCTGCGTGGAGTCCGGATCGGTGTCCGGGTCGTCGAGGCCCTTGCGTCGCCGCTTCTTCAGCTCGCGGTCGGTCAGCACGGGGCTGTCGTACGCCGGGTCGCCCATCTCCCCGTCGAGCTCGTCCTCGCCGAGCGGGCGGCGCCGGCGGCTGCGGACGCCGTTCTCCGGCAGGTCCGACTCGGGGGCCGGGCTCCGCCCGAGCATCCGGTCGCGGAACGCGGCCAGCTTGGCCGGGACCTGGTAGACCGGCGTCGCGGTGACCACGAGCAGCCCGAAGAAGGCCAGGAGCAGGAGCAGCGGGACCACGACGTACGCCGTGCGGAGCAGGTCGAGCAGGAGGCTGGAGACGACGTACCCGATCGCGCCGCCGGCACCGCGGAGGTCCGAGGAGTCGCCGTTGACCGGCTGCGGGTTGCCGGCAGCGATGTGCACGGTGCCGAGCACTCCGAAGGCGAGGGTCACCCAGCCGACGACCTGCCGGCCGGCCGGACCGTTGCTCTCGGGGTCGCGGAGGTTGCGCCAGCCGACCCAGATCAGCATCAGCGGGACGAGCCAGCCGACCTTGCCGACCGAGCCGGCCACGATCGTGCGCATCGCGTCCATCAGGCCGCCGGGAAGCTGCCACCAGACGGCCGCGGCGACGACCACGGCCAGCCCGAACAGGGCCAGCCCGAGGCCGTCGCGCCGGTGCTCGGGCTCGATCTCGCGGGCCGTGTGCCCGATCTTGCGGGCCACCGCTCCGACCGCGTGGGCGATGCCCACCCAGATCGCGGCGATCCCCCGGCCGAACGCGCCGAACAGGCGCAGGACCGGGCCGCGCCCCGAGCGGACCGCTCGGGGCGCCGGGCGTCGCTTGCGCGCACTGCTGCGCGAGCGCGTGCTCGATCGCTTCTTCGTCGTACTCCGGGTGCGCGTAGAAGGCTTGCTCCTGCTGCGCGAACCCGGCGGGGAAGACGTACGGGTCGCCATGGTGACGAATCTAAGTCACCGTCACTCCCGTCACACGCTTCACACGCCGCACGTGCGCCCCGCGTTCGTCAGCGGCGCTCGAGCAGTCCCCGCACGTACTGCGCCTGCCCGAGGTGGGCGTTGACCTCGTTGACGACGCTGACCAGGCGGACGCCGAGGGTCACCGGCGGGTCCCACGCCTCGTCGACGACCCGGTCGAGGTCGTCGGGCTGCACCGTCGCGACGTACGCCGCGCTCCGGGCTGCGACCGCGTCGTAGTAGCCGGCGAGGAGCTCGCCGCTGACGCGCACCTTGCCGACGTCGGCGGCCCTCATGGAGTAGCCGTGCTCGCGCACGTCGAAGGGCAGCCCGAACCGATCGGCCCAGCCCTCGGCGAGCCAGACCTGCTCGGTGCCCGCGACGCCGGCGACGTGGTCGTCCTCGATCCGGCTGAGGTGCCACACGGTCCACGCGATGGAGTTGGCCTCGGGGTCGGGTCGCCAGGCCAGGTCGTCGTCGCTGAGGCCGGCGACGACGTCCGGCATCTGCTCGCGGACGCGGCCGAGGGCGTCGGCGAGGAGCTCGCTCACGTTCATGCGGTCCACCCTGGCACGGGTCGCCGACAGGCCTGCCATGCTGCCCGCGTGGAGTTGGTCTGGGCCCTGCCGGCGGTGCTCGCGCTGGTCGACTGGTACGCCGTCGCGCGCGGCGACCGGCGTACCGAGACCTGGGCGAAGCCGGCCGTCCTCGCGGCGCTCATCGTCACGGCCCTGGTCCTCGGCGCGACCGACACCACGCCCGGTCTGTGGCTGTTGGTGGCCCTCGCCCTCGGGCTCGTCGGCGACGTGTTCCTGCTCGGCGACTCCGACACCCGCTTCCGGCTCGGCCTCGCCGCCTTCCTGGTCGGACACCTCGGCTACGTCGTGTGCTTCGCGACGCTGGGCCTCGACCCGGCGGAGTGGGCGTGGGTCGCCTGGGTGGTGCTGCTGGTCTGCCTCCTGGTGACCCGCCAGGTGGCACCGGCGACGTACATGCGCGGCGGGGCGGCGCTCGCCGTGCCGGTCGCGCTCTACACGGTGGTGATCGGCGCGATGCTGATCCTGGCCTTCGACACGGGTGAGCCACTGATCGCCGTCGGCGCCACGGTCTTCGCCGCGAGCGACTCGATCCTGGCCGTCGACCGGTTCGTCCAGCCGCGGCCGTGGGCCCACGTCGTGGTGATGGTGACCTACCACGTCGGCCAGGCGCTGATCGTGGCCGGCGTCCTGGCCGCGACCTGAGGCGCCGCTCGTCGACGTGGAGCACCGGGCCGAGATGATGGCGGCATGACCGACAGCCGTGCCTCCTATCTGTCCGCCGCCGGCAGCTTCGTGACGCAGGTGGCAGCCCTCCCGGTGTCCGCGCTCGACGGGCCGGGACTCGGTGACTGGGACCTGCGTGCCCTGGTGGGTCACACGTCTCGGTCGCTGGTGACGGTGGAGACCTACCTCGACCAGCCGGCCGAGAAAGAAGAGGTGACGAGTGCGGCGGCGTACTACCGGCGGATCGCCGAGGCCGGCGGGGCGAACACCCCGGAGATAGCCGAGCGCGGCCGGCAGGCCGGGACCGCGCTGGGTGACGACCCCGCCGCTTGCGTCCGCGACCTCGCGTCGCGGGTCACCGAGAAGCTCGCGGCGTACGACGACGACTACCTGCTGACCACCATCGTCGGCGGGATGCGGCTCGGCGAGTACTTCCGGACCCGGATCTTCGAGCTGGTCGTGCACGGGTTCGACATCGAGGCGGCCTGTGGGATCGACCCGGCGTTCGCCGACGAGCCGCTCGTGGACGCCGCGACGCTGGCGGCCGAGGCCGCGGCGCTCTCGGGTCGCGCCGCGGACCTCCTGCGCGCGCTGACCGGGCGGGCCGTGCTGCCGGAGGATCTCAGCGTCGTCTGAGGTGGGGTGCCGTGGTCTCGTGACGGTCGCAGGGCGACCTCCTCGACCGACGACGCGATGCATGCACCCGCGCCGTTCGGGTACGGATCTGCGGGCTTCCTCATGCTCACAAGGAGATGGAGAGATGGCCACGACCCAGCACGACACCGCCTTCGAGACCGACCACCTGACGATGCACGACCGGCTGCACATGCCGCGCTCGCGGGGTGCCGCGAGCGGGCTGCTCATCGTGATCCTGGGTGTCTGGGGTGGGCTCATCCCATTCGTCGGTCCGTCCTTCGACTACGCCTTCACCCCGGACCAGAGCTGGCACTGGACGACCGGACGCCTGCTGCTCGAGGTCCTGCCCGCCGTCGCCACGATCCTCGGCGGACTCGCGATGATGGGAAGCGCCAGCCGGATCAGCGGGTCCGCCGGTGCCTGGCTCGCCGCTGCCGGCGGTGCGTGGTTCGTCATCGGCCAGTGGGTCAGCCTGCTGTGGAACGACGGCGTGATGCAGGCCGGCCAGCCGACCGCCACCACCGACGCCGGGCAGGTCGCCGAGTGGCTGGGCTTCTTCCTGGCCCTCGGCGTCGTGATCGTCTTCCTCGCGGCATTCGCGCTCGGCCGGATGAGCGTGGTCTCGGTCCGCGACGCCCGGATCGCCCGGCAACGGAACGCCGAGACCGATGACGAGGCCGAGGACCGCAGCGTCCCGTCCGGCACGGTGGCGCCGCCGGCACGGTCCGGCCGGCGCGTGCGCGAGGACTCCGACGCGACCTAGGCCTACGCCTCGATCACGACCGGGATGATCATCGGGCGGCGGCGCAGCTCGCGGTTCACCCAGCGGCCGACGACCCGGCGTACGACCTGCTGGAGCTGGTAGGCGTCGTTGGTGCCCTCGCGGATCGCTTCGTCGAGGGCGTCGATGATCGGCTGCTTGATGTCGTCGAAGGCGCTGTCGTCCTCCGCGAAGCCACGGGCGTGCAGCTCGGGGCCGCTGGAGACCTTGCCGGTGACCGAGTCGATCACCACGATCACCGACACGAAGCCCTCCTCGCCGAGGATCCGGCGGTCCTTGAGGTCGGACTCGGTGATGTCGCCGATGTTGGAGCCGTCGACGAACACGTAGCCGCAGTCGACCTTGCCGGCGATGCGGGCGTGCCCGTCGATCAGGTCGACGACGACGCCGTCCTCGGCGATCACGACGTTCGTGACGCCGGTCGCCTTCGCCAGGTCGGCGTTGGCCTTCATGTGCCGGAACTCGCCGTGCACCGGCAGGACGTTGCGCGGCTTGACGACGTTGTAGGCGTACAGGAGCTCGCCGGCGCTGGCGTGGCCGGACACGTGGACCAGCGCGTTCCCCTTGTGGACGACGTTGGCGCCGAGCCGGGTGAGGCCGTTGATCACCTTGTAGACGGCGTTCTCGTTCCCCGGGATGAGGGAGCTCGCCAGGATGACGGTGTCGCCCTCCTCGATCCGCACGAAGTGGTGGTTGCGCTGGGCGATCCGGGACAGCGCCGACATCGGCTCGCCCTGGCTGCCGGTCGAGATCAGCACCTGTCGCTCGGGCGGGAGATCCGCGAGGTCCTTGGCGTCGACCATCACGTCCGGCGGGACGTGGAGGTAGCCGAGATCCTGCGCGATGCCCATGTTGCGCACCATGGAGCGGCCGACGTACCCGACCTTGCGACCGTGGCGGACCGCGGTGTCGAGCACCTGCTGGACGCGGTGCACGTGCGAGGCGAAGCAGGCCACGATGATCCGCTGGTCGGTGTCGTAGAAGACGCGGTCCAGGACCGGGGCGATGTTCTGCTCGGAGGTCGTGAAGCCGGGGACCTCGGCGTTCGTCGAGTCGGTGAGGAAGAGGTCGACCCCCTCCTCCCCCAGCCTGGCGAACGCCCGCAGGTCGGTGATCCGGCCGTCGAGCGGCAGCTGGTCCATCTTGAAGTCGCCGGTGTGGAGCACCAACCCGGCGCCGGTGCGGATCGCGACCGCGAGCGCGTCGGGGATCGAGTGGTTGACCGCGACGAACTCCAGCCCGAACGGACCGAAGTCGAGCTTGTCGCCCGCCTTGACCTTGTGGTGGACCGTCTCCTTGAGCCGGTGCTCGCGGGTCTTGGAGTCCAGCAGGGCCAAGGTCAGCTCGGAGCCGACGAGCGGGATGTCGCCGCGCTCGCGGAGGAGATACGGCGTCGCTCCGATGTGGTCCTCGTGACCGTGGGTGAGCACCAGCGCCTCGACCTTGTCGAGGCGGTCCCGGATCGCGTCGAAGTCGGGGAGGATGAGGTCGACGCCCGGATGGTTCTCCTCCGGGAAGAGGACGCCGCAGTCGACGATCAGCAGCCGCCCGTCGAACTCGAAGACGGTCATGTTGCGCCCGACCTCGCCGAGCCCGCCGAGCGGGTAGATCCGTAAGCCCCCCTTCGGCAGGTCGGCCGGTGCGGAGAGCTCAGGATGTGGGTGGCTCAAGTTGTGTCTCTCTCTAGGGATCACAGGAGCTGGGAGGCCTCGAGGCCGGCGCGGAGCGCCACCAGCTCGTCGTCGGTGAGCGGCACCAGCGGGCCGCGGACGTTGCGGTTGTCGAGCACCCCGAGAAGCTGCAGGCAGGCCTTGGCCGTGGTCGCGCCGTAGTTGGGCACGCCCATGATGGCCTCCGTCGCCGGCAGGAGTCGCTGGTAGGTCTTGAGGGCGGCCACGGTGTTGCCGTCGAGGAAGTCCTCGATCATCGACCGGATCGGTCGGCCCGCGGCGTGGCCGACGACGCTGATCACGCCGCTGGCGCCGTGGGCGAGCCAGCCGAGGTTCGACGCGTCGTCGCCGCTGTAGACGGCGTACCCGAGCTGTTGTAGGTGGACGCCGCGCGCGAAGTCGTTGACGGCGTCCTTGACGGCCACGACCGTGTCGCCCTTGATCCGCTCGTAGGTCTCGAGCTCGATCTGCGTGCCGGTCCGCGCGGGTACGTCGTACAGGACGACCGGCGTGCCGGTGACGGCCACGACCTGCTGGAAGTGGTGGAGGAGACCGGCCTGGCCGGGCTTGTTGTAGTACGGCGTCACCAGCAGCAGGGCATCGGCGCCGAGCTTCTCGGCCTGCTGGGCGAGCTCGATGCTGTGGGCCGTGCTGTTGCTGCCGACCCCGGCGATGACGGTGGCCCGGTCGCCCACGGCGTCCTTGACCACGCGCAGGATGTCGCCGCTCTCGCCCACGGTGCAGGTCGGGCTCTCCCCCGTGGTCCCGCTCACCACGACGCCGTCGTGGCCGTGGTCGACCAGATGCTCGGCGATGGCCGCCGTCGCGTCGAGATCGATCGCTCCCTCGTCGGTGAACGCTGTGGCCATCGCCGTCAGCATCCGCCCGAAGGGCGCCGGGGACGTCATGGGAGCAGGCTACTCGGAGCCTTTCCTCAGGGCGGTGAGCACCGCGAGGACGCGACGGTGGTCGTCGGGAGCGTCGTGCAGGCCGAGCTTGGTGAAGATGTTGGCGATGTGGCTCTCGACGGTCTTCACCGCGACCACCAGCCGATCGGCGATCGCGGTGTTCGACCGGCCTTCGGCCATCAGCGTCAGCACCTCCCGCTCGCGTTCGGAGAGCGCGTGGAGGGGCTCACGGCGGTCGTGCGCATGCATCATGCTGCGGACGATGTCGGGGTCCAGCACGGTGCCACCGGCGACGACGGTGTCCAGCGCGCGGCGCAGGGTCGCCACGTCGACGACCCGGTCCTTCAGCAGGTACCCGAAGTGCGACGCATCGCGTTCGAGGAGCTCGGCCGCGTGTCGTGTCTCCACGGCTTGGGACAGCAGCAGGATCCCGAGGGTCGGATGGGCCGCGCGTAGTCGCACCGCGGCTTCCGCGCCTTCGTGGGTGTAGGTGGGTGGCATCCGGATGTCGACGATGGCCACGTCCACCTCCTGGCCGGCGAGGTACTCCTCCAGCGCGTCGGCATCCCCGACCGTCGCCGCCACCTCGACCCCCGTCTCGGCCAGTAGCCGCGCCAACCCTTCGCGGAGAAGGGTCGAGTCGTCGGCGATCACGACGCGCACGGCAGCACCGCTTCCACCTGGGTGCCGTGCGGGGGTCGCTCGCTGATCGACAGTGTCCCGCCGAGTGCCGCGACGCGGTCGGCCAGACCCTGGGCGCCGTGACCGCTCGGGTCGGCGCCACCGACACCCTCGTCGGCGACCACGACGTGGACCCCGTCGCGGTCGGCGGTCACGATCACCTCGGCCTCGTCGGTGGCGGCGTGCTTGACGACGTTGGTCACCGCCTCGGAGATGACGAACCAGGCGGCACTCTCGACCTCGGGTGAGAAGCGTCGGTCCACGACCTCGTACCGGATGCGGACCGGCACCCGGCCGACCATGTCGACGACGGCGCCGAGCAGTCCGCCGCCCGCGAGTGCGGCCGGCTGCAGGCCACCGGCGAGGTCGCGCAGGTCGCGCACCGTCTGCCCGAGCTCGCCGATCGCACGGTCGACCTCCTCGATCAGCGTCTCCCGTCCGCCGTTGACCCGGGCCGACTGCAGCTGCAGAGCCAGCGCCAGCAGGCGCTGCTGAGCGCCGTCGTGCAGGTCGCGCTCGAGACGACGACGTTCGTCGAGGTGCGCGGTCGCCAGGCGGGCACGCGACCGGCTCACCTGCTCCAGCTGACGTGCCACCTCGGCGCGCAGCGCCACATTGTCGATCTCGGGTCCCGCTGCCCGGGCGACGGCCTCGACCACCTCGCGTCCGACCCGGGAGGAGTCGAACTCGAGGATGGCGGTCACCTCTCCGGCACGGCGTACGTCGACGGACTCGCCGACCGGGGTGGTCGGCTGCCCCAGGATCGTGATCCAGCTGCCGTCCTCCGCCGGGTACAGCAGACGGGCGTCCGGGTCGCCCATCGCGTCCCGCAGCAGGACTTCGACGTCCGCGGGGCCTCGGGCCAGACCCGCCCGGACCGTCTCGACGGCGTCGAACCGGTCGCGGTTCACGCGCCGCTCGGCCGTCCGGCGGGCCCATACGTACACCGTCCGCGCCACCCCGACGGCGACCAGCGTCGCGAGCGCCGTCGGCAGCTGCGCGCTCGCGTCCGCAGGCGTGGTGCGGTTGACCATCGCGAGCACCAGGAGGAAGACGCCGACGACCGCAGCCGCGGCCGCGGCGTAGCCGGCCGAGTCCGTGACGACCCGCTCGACGGCGTAGAGCTTGTAGCGCAGCACCGACAGAGCAGCCCCGACCGCCAGGCAGACGATCGCGAGGCTCATCAGGACGCCGGCGAAATCGGCATGACCCGCGAACGAGACGGCGAACGACGCGACCACGCAGGTGCCCACGGCCAGCGCGCCCGCCACCAGCCACAACAGCTGCTGTCGGGCGTCGCCCGTGGCCCGTCGCCAGGCGAGCACCAACCCCACGACGGATCCCACCACGCAGAGCCCGACTGCGCAGACGGCGACGAACGCGACCACCGACGCGACGTCCCCGAGCACGCCGGGAAGCGCCCAGGGGCTCACGACATCCTCGTAGGGCGCATCCAGGTGAATCAGGTCGCAGAAGTGCGGCGACCTGGTAGATGACGCCGGCCACCACCGCCGTGGCCGGCAGCCGGGCGATCAGTCGGCCACGTGGTGGCCGCGGGTGGCGTCAGGGCGAGCACCAGGGCGATGAAGACGAACCACCACACCCAGGAGGAGTCGCTCAGCGTGGCGGCGAGCCCCGGGAGCGGGAGGTCGGTGCGCCGGAACACCGCGAGGTTCGCATAGGCGTCGAAGAGACCGCTGGCCGCCATGACGGTGCCGAGCCCCAGGAACGCCCAACCTGCGGGTGGTGTGGGTCGGCGAGCGGTGAGCACCACCCCGACGGCCCAGGCGGCGATCATGGCCGTCAGGTAGGGCAGGTCCGAGCCGGTGACGAGGGCGTCGGAGGGGCCGGGACCTGCGTTGTCGATCACGGGCATCAGCAGCAGGCACGCAGGGGCGAGCGGCCAGGTGAGCACCCTGGCCAGGACGCGCCCGCCAGCACCCATGCGCTCATGGTCGCAGGAATCCGACACGGCGTACTCAGGGTCAACCCGGATCCTTGACGGGTGGCTGCCCGGTCGTCAGCGACGCATCGGCTCGCCCAACCTGGGTGGAGAACGTCCACCCAGTGCAAGGAGCATCGTCATGGCCACCACCACGACCACCTCACCCGTCGACAGCGAGCTCGAGCGGTCGCCGGCGACACCCCGGAGGATCGCGGCCGCGGCCGCCGTCGCCGTCGGCCTCGGCCTCTTCTTCACCGTGGCCGCGATCGACGTGCCGCACGCAGCCGGGGACGCCGAGCTGCTGCGCTGGTGGCAGGAGAAGTCGAACCGGACCGCCGGCATCGTCTCCGGGATGGCCGCCGTCGGTGTCGCGTTGTCGTTCCCGATCGTCGCCGGCTATCTCTTCCAGCTGCGTAGCGCCGCCCGTGCACCCCACTGGCGCTACTTCGCCCGCTCGATGGTGACCGCGGTGACCGCGCTCTGGCTCGTCACCGGTGCCGTCCGGGCCGCCATCGGTCGCTTCGTCGACGTCTCAAACGAGCCGCTGTTCGGACCGGACACGCTGCGCCTCGCCACGGCCCTCAACTACTCGCTGCTCGGTCTCTCCGGCATGGCGGTGCTGTCGTTGGCCATCTTGTCGATCTCCGTGCTCGTCCTGCGCGCGAGGGTCCTCGCCCGCTGGGTCGGGTACGTCGGGCTGGGCTGTGGGTTGCCCATGCTCGCCTCCGTGATCGCGCAGTACGGCGCCTTCACGACCATCCTGGGCGTGCTCTGGGCCTTCTGCCTGGCGGTCGCCCTCTGGCGTGGTCACGACGACATCGCTTGGGACTCTCCCGCACAATGACGGGGTGGAGGACCGGTCGTGGGACCAGCGGATCATGTCGGTTGTCGCCGAGCACCGCTCCGCGGACGTCAACCACGTGGCGCTCGCGGTGAGCGACGCGGGCCGGTCGCCGACGGTGCTCGCGGGTCTCGGGATCGTCGCCCTGCTGGTGGTGCTCTGGCGCCGGTGGTACCGCCCGGGTCTGGCGGCGGCAGCGGCGTTCGTGGCCGCCACGATCGCCGTCGACGTCCTCAAGCCGCTCTTCGACCGGGCCCGTCCTCCCCACCACCTGGCCCTGGTCAGGATCGACAGCCCGGCCTTCCCCTCGACCCACGCCACGACCACCTCGGCGCTCGCGGCCGCCGTCCTGGTCTCGGTGGTGTGGGGCACGTGGAGTCGCGCCGCGGTCGCCACCTCGGTGCTGGTGACCCTCGTGGTGCTCATCGGTGGGTGCATGGTCTACCTCGGCGCCCACTGGCCGACCGACGTGCTCGGGGGATGGATCCTCGGCACCGCGATCGGCGCCGTCATCGGCTGGTTCGCCCGGCCACGCCCCCGTCGACCCGTCGTACCGCAGGGTCGTGCGAGGGTGGAGCATGCCAGCTGACGAGCTGAAAGAGATGGCCCGGCGGGTGCTCGACGGCAACCGCTACATGGTGCTCGCCACCGTCGAGGAGGACGGCCGGCCACGGCTGTCCCCGGTGTTCTTCACACCGGCGCGCTACCGCGACCTCTACTGGGTCTCCTCGCCGGACGCGCAGCACTCACGGAACCTCCGTGCGCGTCCCGAGGTGCAGATCGTCGTCTTCGACTCCTCGACCGAGCCGGGCCGGTCCGAGGCGGTGTACCTCGGCGCGACCGCTCGCGAGATCCCCGAGGACGAGCTGCCGGCGGTCCTCGGCGAGGCGTTCGACCCCGACACACGAGGGGCTCGCGCCTTCTCCGTCGAGGAGCTCAGCGGCGACGGCGACCTGCGCCTCTACGTCGCGACCGCTTCGACGTACGACGTGCACGTGCGGGGCAGTCACCCCACCCACGGCACCGGCATCGACCGTCGCCTGCCGACCGATCCCACCTGACGCGGCTCGGTCAGACGTGCGGCATGACCTCGGCTGCCAGCAGCCGGAGGTGGTCGAGATCGTGCACGTCGAGGGCCTGGAGGTACACGCGCTGCGCGCCCAGCGCGGCGTACCGGCCGATCTGCTCGACGACCTCGTCGGGGGTGCCGGCGATGGCGTTCTCGCGCAGGTCCTCGGGAGAGCGGCCGATGTAGTCGGCCCGACGGCGGACCTCCGCCTCGTCGGCCCCGCAGCAGATGGTGTGGGCGTTGGAGTAGACGAGGTCGTCGGGGTCGCGGCCGGTCGCCTCACAGGCCTGGCGGACCCGGGCGATCTGCTGCCCGGACTCCTCGAGCCCGACGAACGGCAGGTTGAACTCGTCGGCGTACGTCGCGGTCAGGGCGGGCGTCCGCTTCGCCCCTTTGCCGCCGATGATGATCGGCGGGTGCGGCCGCTGCGCGGGCTTCGGCAGGCCGGGTGAGTCGGTGACCTGGTGTCGCGCGCCGTCGTAGGAGAACGTCTCGCCGTCGGGCGTGGCCCAGAGGCCGGTGACGATCGCCAGCTGCTCCTCGAGGTTGTCGAACCGCTCGCCGGTCGACGGGAACGGGATGGCGTACGCCGCGTGCTCGGCGTCGTACCAGCCCGCGCCGATGCCGAGCTCGACCCGCCCGCCGCTCATCTGGTCGACCTGCGCCACCGAGATGGCCAGTGGGCCGGGGTAACGGAACGTCGCCGACGTCATCATCGTGCCGAGCCGGATGGTGCTGGTCTCGCGGGCGATGCCGGCGAGGGTCACCCAGGAGTCGGTCGGCCCGGGGCGCCCGTCGACGCCCATCGCGAGGTAGTGGTCGGAGCGGAAGAACGCGCCGAAGCCGAGCTCCTCGGCGAGCCGGGCGACCGCCAGCTGGTCGTCGTACGTCGCACCCTGCTGGGGCTCGAGGAAGATGCGCAGCTCCATGTGGTCAGCCTGTCACGCGCCACATCGGGTCGTCTGGCGGCCGGTGGTTGACCAGGTCGGATGCTCCCGGTGGTTGAGGAGGTCCGATGCTCCCGGTGGTTGAGGAGGTCGCGATGCTCCCGGTGGTTGAGGAGGTCGCTCTGCGACCGTCTCGAAACCACCCCTCGGCAGAACGTCCGCACGTTGCGGCTCGTGGGTGGTTGCGGTCTTTGGCTGAATAGAGGGAGAGCCGGGTCTTGTTCCCCGGCCGCCGTTGCCGGCTTCCGGTTGGCTCGGGGATTCTCGGTCCGGGTTCGCTGAAAAGTCACCGCCCTCGAATTCTCATGTTCTTTTCAGGAATAGTGCGCCGATATTCCTGTGGATAACCGGTCTGAGTGTCGGTGGTCTCTGATTCGATATTCCTATGTCGATCTCGGACCTCCACCCCCAGCCCAGCCCCGCGGCTGTGCTGGCCGACGTGGTGGCGATGGTGCGGGATCTGGATGCGACGTGGTGGACGAACCAGACCGACGACGACCTGGTCACGACCGTGGAGCTGGTCGAGCAAGCCCGGTCCGCGCTGGCCGCGGTCCAAGCCGGCGCGGTCGCCGAGGCCGACCACCGCGACCTCGGCAAAGCCGAAGCTGCACTACGGGTCGACCGGTGACTGGCTGACCCACCTCGGCGGCCTCCGCAAGGGCGAGGGTCGCCGGGTCGTGGCCCGCGCCCACGCGTTGACCGGACCCCTCGAAGCCACGCGGGAGGCCATGGCAGCCGGCACCGTGTCACCCGAGCAGGCCGACGTGATCGTGAAAGCCGTCGACGCCCTCCCGTCAGGTACCGCGGTCCGGAGCCGGGGTGAAGCCACCCTGCTCGAGCATGCCGGGAGCTTCGATGCCACCGACCTCGCCCGCACTGGACGCCATCTGGTGCATGTGGTCGACCCCGACGCCGTGGATCGGAAGCTCGAACGGCAGCTGGACCGCGAAGAACGCGCCTCCCACCTGGGCAGATACCTCTCCATCGTCGGCGACGGCGCCGGCGGAGTCCGCGTCAAGGGCCGCGGATCCGCCGAGGACGGCGCCCTCCTCAAAGCCGCGCTCATGCCGCTGACCGCACCCGCACCCGCCGTCGACGAACACGACGGGCACGACGGGAGCTGGTCCGCGACCCGCGCGACGCCGGTGCCCGGATGTGGGACGCCCTGGTGCAGACCGCCCAGCACGCCCTGGACACCGACCTGCCACCCGACTCCCACGGCGCACCCGCCCGGCTCATGGTCACCACCACCCTCGAGGCACTGCACCACCGGCCTTGGCCGACGACGCCGTCAACGACCTGTCCGTCGCCGACCATCCGACGGTTGGCGTGTGACGCCGAGATCATCCCCGCCGTCCTCGGCAGCCAAGGCGAGCCGTTCGACGTCGGCCGCGCCAAACGCCTGGTCACCCTCGCGATCTGGGCCGCCCTGGTCATCCGCGACCGGCACTGCGCGTTCCCCGGCTGCGACCGGCCACCGTTGATGTGCCACGCCCACCACATCGTCCATTGGATATCCGGCGGCGAGACCAAGCTCGACAATCTCGTCTTGCTGTGTAGTCATCACCACCGCGTCATCCACCATTCACCCGTGGCAGGTCCGCATCAATCCCGACGACCACGACCCGAATTCCTGCCACCACCCAAACCCGGCGTCGAAAGACACTGGATCCGATATCGACCACGACGCGCATAGCGAGAGCCGCTCAACCATGGTCGGTCAGCGGGGTTCGGGCCGACCTCCGGTGGTACGGCATGCGGCCGCCGCGAGGGCGTGCCCGTCGCGGAGGCAGACCTCGGGGCTTGCTGCGCGGGCACGTGCCGCCAGGAAGCCTGCCGCGAAGGCGTCACCGGCTCCGGTGGTGTCGAGCTCCGGCCGGTCGATCGGGTCCGCGGCGAGGGCGCACGCGGCCTCGCCGTTGCTCCAAGCCGCGTCGCCCGATCCCGAGGTGACCACCGCCTCACGGCCGGAGGCAGCCAACCCGGCTGCGAGCTCCGCCGCCTCACCGGGGTGTCCGGCCAGGACCGCCGCCTCCTTCTCGTTGGCGAACAACAGCGCGCCCTCCGGGACCATCCGGAGGAAGTCCGACGCGCCGAGCAGCTCGAGCGGGGCCGCCGAGGCCGCACCCACCGAGACGGTCAGCCCGGCGGACCGTGCCTCGGCCATCGCGTGCAACGCCGCGTCGCGGGAGTCGCGCAGCAGGGCGTAGCCGGACACGTGCAGGTGGTCACCGGCGCGGAACTCGTCGGCCGGGACATCGTGCTCCAGCAGCGCCAGGTTGGCCCCCGGGTCCGGCACCATCGTCCGCTCACCCGACGGGGCGACGAGTACGAGACAGGTGCCGGTCGGACGGGTGCGGTCGACCCGGAACCTGACGTCGACACCCAGGTGGTGCAGGCTCTCGACCTGGGACTGACCGGCCGGGTCGTCGCCGATCGCGCCGATGAACGTCGTGGTCTCCCCCACCCGGGTCAGCCAGGCCGCGGTGTTGGCGGCCGAGCCGCCGCCGACGTACGAGATGACCCCGGGGCTGTCCGAGCCCTCGACGAGCGGCCCGAACAGCCGAGCGACGACGTCGACCATCAGGTCCCCGACACAGAAGAAGGTCACGGCGCCGACCCCGGGAGTCCGGCGTACGCCGAGGCCACCTCGGCCGCGAGTCGCGCGTTGGACCGCACCAGGGCGACGTTGGCGTGCAGCGACGCGCCCTGGCTCTCGCGGTGGAACCAGTCCAGGAGGTACGGCGTGACGTCCTTGCCGTGGACACCATCGCGCTCGGCAGCGACGAGGCCGGACTCGAGCAGACGGTCGTGGAGCGCCCGATCGAGTTCGTCGTCTGCCGCGATGGGGTTCGCCAGGATCATCCCGAGCCCCCGCGTGCCGACGCCGTCGCGCGCGGCAAGGACCGCGGCGACCTCCGTCGCCGTGTCGACCCGCCAGCCGACGTCGTGCCCGGAGTCGGCGAGGTAGAAGCCGGGGAACCGGTCCGTGCGAAAGCCGAGCACTCCCACGCCGAGGGTCTCGAGCCGTTCCAGGGTCGCGCCGACGTCGAGGATCGACTTCACGCCGGCGCACACGACCAGCACCCCGGTGCGCGACAGGGTCGTCAGGTCGGCCGACTCGTCGAAGGTGTGCTGGGCGCCGCGGTGGACGCCGCCCAGGCCGCCCGTGGCGAAGACGGTGATCCCGGCCTGCGCGGCCAGGTGCGCGGTCGAGGCAACCGTCGTCGACCCCACTCCGCCGCGGGCTGCCACGGCGGCCAGCTCGCGGACGCTCACCTTCACCGCGTCCTCGTCGCTCGCGAGCCGGTCGAGGGCGGCGTCGTCGAGACCCACGCGAGCCTCGCCGTCGATGACGGCGACGGTCGCCGGCACGGCGCCTCCGTCACGCACCGCCTGCTCGAACTCCCGCGCCAGCAGCGCGTTGTCGGGTCGCGGGAGGCCGTGGCTGATGATGGTGCTCTCCAGGGCGACCACGGCTCGGCCCACCGCCAGCGCGTCACGGACCTCGTCGTGCACCCGCACGTCCCGCCCCCTGTGGTGTGTGGCTGTCAGCTGCTCACGGGCCGGTCGAACGCACGTCGGACCAGCTCGAGTGCCTCATCCTGCCGCACGCCCAGGGCGCGCATCGCCTCGGCGTACGACGCGGCCGCCTCCTTCGACGCCCGCTCGCTGCCCTCGCCGGTGACCACGGTGCCGTTGCGCCCGCGGGTGCTCACCACGCCGGCGTACTCCAGCTCGCGGTAGGCCCGCGCCACCGTGTTCGGCGCGATGCCCAGGGTCGCGGCCAGCGCCCGCACCGTCGGCAGCTTCGTGCCCGGCGTCAGCTCCCCCGAGGCCACCTGCCCGGCGATCTGGGTGCGGATCTGCTCGTACGGCGCCTCCGGGAGCTCGTCTCGCACCACGATCGCCAGCTCGGTCACGCGCCGAGCCTAAGGCGAGTCGGCGCTGGCGCGACGCTCCCACCAGACCCAGGTGAAGCCGTCGCGCGGCTCGCGCCGGGTCTCGATCCACTCGGCGGGGTCGAACACCGGGTAGTACGCGTCTCCGTCGGGTGACAGGGCGACCTCGGTCAGCACCTGGTGGGTGGCGAGGGGCAGCGCCTGCTCGTAGATCTGGGTGCCGCCGACGACGAACGTCTCCCCCGGCTGCTCCGCCGCGAGGTCGAGGGCCTCCCCGAGCGAGTGCGCGACGAGGACGCCCTCGGCCGACCAGTCCGGCTGCCGGGTGACCACGATCGTCGTCCGCCCGGGGAGTGGCCGCCCGATCGAGTCGTACGTCGCGCGCCCCATCACCAGCACGCCGCCCATGGTGGTCGCCTTGAAGTGGGAGAAGTCCTCGGAGAGGCGCCACGGGATGCCACCGCGGTCACCGATCACGCGGTTCTCGGCGTACGCCGCCACCAGCGTGATGCGTCGCGGCGACTCAGACGGCAATGGGTGCCTTGATGCCCGGGTGGGGGTCGTAACCCTCCACGGCGACGTGCTCGAGGTCGAAGGCGTCGATCTCGGTCACCGACGGGTCGAGCGACAGGGTCGGCAGAGCCCGCGGCTCGCGGGTGAGCTGGAGGCGTGCCTGCTCGACGTGGTTGGTGTAGAGGTGGGCGTCGCCCAGGGTGTGCACGAAGTCGCCGACTCCCAGACCGGTGACCTGGGCGACCATGTGCGTCAGCAGCGCGTACGACGCGATGTTGAACGGGACGCCGAGGAAGACGTCGGCCGACCGCTGGTAGAGCTGGCAGCTGAGCCGGCCCGGACCGCCGTCCGGGCTCGGCGCGACGTAGAACTGGAACATCGTGTGGCACGGCGCCAGTGCCATGTCGGGGATGTCCGCGACGTTCCACGCGGAGACGATGTGGCGACGGCTGTCGGGGTTGGTGCGGATCTGGTCGATCACGGCCGCGATCTGGTCGACGTGACGACCGTCGGGCGCCGGCCAGGACCGCCACTGGTAGCCGTAGATCGGGCCGAGGTCGCCGTCGGAGTCGGCCCACTCGTCCCAGATGGTGACCCCGCGGTCCTGCAGCCACTTGACGTTGGTGTCGCCGCGCAGGAACCACAACAGCTCGGCGAACACCGAGCGGGTGTGGATCTTCTTCGTGGTGACGAGCGGGAAGCCCTCGGTCAGGTCGAAGCGCAGCTGGTGACCGAAGACGCTCCGGGTGCCCGTGCCGGTGCGGTCGGACTTCTCGACCCCGTCGTCGAGGATGCGCTGGAGGAGATCGAGGTACACCTGCATGCACCCAATCTAGGTCCCACCGCCGACGGCGTCAGGGACGCGCGCGCAGGTCGGTCGGCGTTCAGGCCGGCACACCGCGCTCCGCGAGGAGCTCGGTACGCCGGAAGGCGTAGCCCACCATCCAGCTGGGCTCGAGCCGCCACATCACGACGTCACCCCAGGACAGCGGGGACGACCCGTAGTGGGAGGTCCAGTGCGCGTCGACCTGGGCCAGCTCCTCACCCGCCAGCTCCACGACGTGTCCGTGGCTGAACACCGCGAGCGCCTCACCGTCGACGTGGGCGACGGACACCGCCGGCCGCTGAGACAGGTGGCGCGCCTTCGCCGAGCTCCGGCTGGTCGAGAACGTCCAGGTGCCGTGCAGGAAGTGGCCGTCCATGGCGCTGATCCGCGGCTCGCCGGACGCCGTCACCGTCGCCGCCGTGATCACCTTCATCCCGGTCAGCAGCCCCGCGATGTGGGTGGCCGACAGCGTGCGGTCGTCGTGGATGATGCCGCGCAGGTGCTCGGTCGCCCGGGCGTGCGACGCGTCGAGCAGCGTTTGGAGCCGGGCCAGCTCCTCGGGAGTCTCGAACATGCTCCGACGTTAGGTGCCGAGACCGACAACCCCCTTGATCGTGGTTGCCGCGTCGCCCCCTACCCAGACGATGTCGTCGATCTTCTCGACGTGGACCCGGCCGGCCCGGCCGAGCACGGTGCCCTGCGCGGCGACGTACGACGCGGGAAGCCGGTCGCCACCGAGCCACTGCCCGATGCTGGCGTTGAGGCTGCCGGTCACGGGGTCCTCGACGACGCCGATGCTGGGGCAGAACGCCCGGACCTCGACCGCACACTCCGACCCGTCCGGGTAGGGCCCGACGACGCCGATGTCGAGATCGCCGAACGACGACCAGTCGGGGCGGACGGCGAGCACCGCCTCGGCGTCGCGCATCAGGACCACGACCCAGCCGGGCCCGTTGTCGCCCCACGAGATGTCGACGACGTCGTCGTCGGTCAGGTCGAGAGCCCGCAGGATCGTGGCCCGTTCCTCGTCGGTGACCGGCCCGTCGCGCAGCAGCGGTGGTGCGGCGAAGGCCAGCCGCTCGGAACGCCGGATCCGGAGCAGGCCCGCAGCGCACTCCTGGAGCAGCTCCTCGTCGGAGTGCGGGACTCCCCCGGCCTCGAGCCAGGCATGCGCGCTGCCGATCGTCGGGTGACCGGCGAACGGGAGCTCGGTGCCGGGCGTGAAGATCCGCAGCCGGTAGTCGGCCGTCGGGTCGGTCGGGGCGAGCAGGAACGTCGTCTCGGAGAGGTTCGTCCAGTGCGCGAACTGCTGCATCTCCGCGTCGCTCAGCCCGTCGGCGTCGTGCACGACGGCGACGGGATTGCCCTTGAGCGGCTCGGTGGAGAAGACATCGACCTGGGAGAACGCACGCATGGCGCCACGTTAGGGCCTCATCGGGAGCGCGAGGAGTTGGCCCAAGATCGTGGTGCAGGGGCCCGTCAACTGGTCCCATAGGGACATGCCCCGTCTCGGACCGTCACTACGTCGACTCGTCCCCCCGACTCCACTGTCGCGCCGGCTCGCGATGCAGTCGCTGCTGTTCGCGACCGCCCAGGGCACCTTCCTCACCGGCTCCGCGGTGTTCTTCATCCAGGTCGTGGGCCTGCACCCCTACCAGGTCGGGCTGGGGCTCACCATCGCCGGCGTCGTGTCGTTCCTGGTCGCCTACCCGGCGGGCCGGCTCGTCGACGGGTTCGGGCCGAAGCGGATGTGGGCCCTGGCGACCGTCGTCTCCGCATGCCTCTTCGCCGTGTGGCCGTTCATCGACAGCTTCAGCGCCTACGTCGCCATGGTGATCGGCTTCGAGATCATCGCGAACGCGGGTGGCGCCGGACGCAACGCCTACGTCCTGGACGTGATGCCCGAGGACGAGCGGGTCGCCACCCAGGCCTACCTGTACTCGGCGGTGAACGTCGGTCTCACCCTCGGCGCCGTCCTCGGCGGGATCGCCCTCGCCTTCGACAACCTCACGGTGATCCGGTGGCTCCCGTTGTTCACGGTCGCGGTCAGTCTGGTGAACGCCGTCTTCATCGTCCGGCTGCCGAAGGCTCCGCACGACCGGCGCTCGTCCGGCGACGAACCCGCCGCTCAGACCGAGCCGCGCGGGCGCGGGCCGCTGCACAACATCGGATGGATGCTGGGCAGCCTGTTCACCGGCACGCTGTGGACCAACCAGGTGCTGCTCAACGTCGTCATCCCGCTCTGGCTGGTGCAGGCCACCGACGCCCCGCACTGGCTGCTCGCGTGGCTGTTCGGCACGAACACGGTGATGTGCGTCTTCCTGCCGGCGTACACGTCGCGCAACGTCGAGACGCTGTCCGACGGCCTGCGCTGCGTCCGCGTCGCGGGGGTGTTCTTCGTCATCGCCTGTCTGATCACCATGGCCACCCACGACACCAAGGGGCTCCTGACGATCTTCCTGGTCTGGCTCGGGCACGTCGCCGTGACCGGCGCCGAGCTGTACACCTCCGGTGCCGGGTGGGTGTTCCAGGCGAAGCTGATGGATCCGGAACGGCGAGGCGAGTACGGCGGCGTGTCCGAGGTGTTCGAGGCTCTCGGCGGCCGCTGGGCCCCGGCCGCCTTCACCTTCCTGGCGCTGTCCTGGCACCCGTCCGGACTCCCGACTGCGGGCTGGCTGGTGATCGCCGGGATCGCCGTGCTGGCGGTGGTCGCGATCCATCCGTCCGTCCGGATGGCCGAACGTTTCCTCGAGAGCGAGGGCATCGTCGACGACGAGCTCCCGGTCGACGAGGCCGATCCGGGCGTCGCTCCGTCCCTGACCTGAGGCGCACTCGAGGGGTTGGCATGCTGGTCGCATGACCGAACTCCTGTCGTGGTCGCAGCACGTCGCGTCGTGGCGACGAGAGGTCCACGCCGTCTACGCCGACGTACGCGCGGCCGGCGACCCGTCCGCCGCGCACGCGGTGTGGGTCGAACGCCGCACCGCGCTCTTCCGCGACCACCCGGCGACGGCACGCCAACCGGGACAGGAGCTCCACCATGCGGCGTACGACCCGGCGTTCCGGTTCGTGCTGGAGCTGCAGCCCGCCGAGCCCGAGGAGTGGGCGCCGACGACGGGCAGCGACGGGGCGGTGCCGTTCACCCGCGCCGGCCGGTTCGACATCCCGGGCCTCGGTGGCCTCGACGTCTGGTGGCTCGGCTCGTACGGCAACGGGATCTTCCTGCCGTTGCGCGACGCGACCGCGGGGAGCACGACGTACGGCGCGGGCCGGTACCTGCTCGACACGGTGAAGGGCGCGGACCTCGGGCGCGAGGGGGACGCGTGG
This sequence comes from uncultured Actinomycetota bacterium, assembly GCA_963812055.1. Classification (GTDB taxonomy): domain Bacteria; phylum Actinomycetota; class Actinomycetes; order Propionibacteriales; family Nocardioidaceae; genus Nocardioides. The sequence continues at coordinate 21,294 of CAWEUA010000006.1, read as the reverse complement.
GTGCTGGACCTGAACTTCTCCTACAACCCGTCGTGCGCCTACGACCCCGCCTGGGCCTGCCCCCTGGCACCGCTCGGCAACCGCCTCGACGCCGAGGTCCCGGTCGGCGAGCTCTCGCCCACGTCCACCGCTGGTTGAGCGATCAGGGCTGGCCCGCCGCTGGTTGAGGAGGTCGCTCTGCGACCGTCTCGAAACCACCGGCGGAGTCAGGACCCGCTCGTTCCCTGCGCGACCACGTACGCCGCGAACGCGGCCACGTCGCGACCCCGCTCGCGGATGTCGTCGTACTGCGGCTCGAACGCACCCTCGCGGATCGCGAGGGACTCGCGCAGCACGCGGTGGAGCTCCTCGGGGTAGTACCCGAGCCCCCAGCGCACCGCCCGCGACTTCGCGGTCTGCTCGCCGGTCACCAGCAGGTGATGCAGGCGAGCGGTCCCGGGAACCACCCACTCACACGCGAACGGCACCGAGGCCGCCTCCGGGTCGGCAGCGCAACGCTCGGCATGGCCACGCCAGTACGTGTCCAGGTTGTCGACGGTGTGCGCGCGGAGGACGTCGTCGTCGGTCCAGATGCCGAGCGACTCCACCGGCGGCCCGGACACAGTGACGCCGTGCCGCGCCAGCTCGTGCCAACCGACCGGGTCGTCGGCGTCACGCACCTCGAAGGCGTGCATCAGGACGGAGGGCGCGTCGGGGCATTCGCTCGGTGAGCGAGCCAGGTCGTCGGCCAGGAGGTGTGCGCCGTCGAAGTAGGGAGAGTCGCCGTACGTCGCGGCCATGGTCGCGTGCGCGCTGCGCAACTCCTCGACGTCGGCCGCATCCGGACGCCGGCTCAGGGTCGCGGTGAAGTCGACGTCGCTCGTGCCGTCGATCCACTCACCGAAGGCGAGCCCACCCCGCAGGTACAACCCGGTGACGAGGCCGTCGGGCACCGCGTCGAGGAACGTCGTACAGACGGACGCGACCGGCCCCGGGAGATCGCTCACGCCGTCGTCAGGCGGACAGGGACATCGGGCCGTAGACCTCGCGGTCGTGCTCGAAGAGGGTCACCGCGTCGACACCCGCCGCGGACAGCTCGGCCCACACCTCACCGACCCACGACTCGGCGTCGGCCTGGGACGCGAAGCGCTGGTGGGCGTACTCCTCCGGCACCTGCGCCTCTCCGGCGGAGCCGTCGAGGAGCTTCCACCACCACGGCCGCTCGGCGGGCGTCGGCGGTCGGAAGGTCGCCGGCTGCTCGGGGAGGTTCATCCGTCGCGCACCGAGGTGTCGACGAACGGCGGCTTGGTGGAGGCGAAGATCTCGCGGCGGGTGCGGATCTGGACACCGAGCTCGGCGTCGGGATCCACGAACGTCGGCACCAGGGCCAGCCCGATCCCCTTCTTCAGGGTGGGCGAGAAGGTGCCGGAAGTGATCTCGCACAGCGGTACGTCGGCCACCAGGTTCACGATCATCCCGGGGCGCGGGATGCCGCGCTCGAGGGCGACCAGCCCACGCAGCCGGCGCTGCGGGCCGGCCTCCTTCTCCCGGACGAGCGCGTCGCGCCCCCAGAAGGCGCTCTTCGTCCAGCCGACCGCCCAACCGAGCCCGCCCTGGTTGGGCGTGACGTCGATCGTGATGTCCTGTCCGTGAAGGGGGTAGCCCATCTCCGTGCGCAGCGTGTCGCGAGCCCCGAGGCCGCACGGCAGCATCCCGAAGGGCTGACCGGCCTCGAGGAGGCGGTCCCAGAGAGTGCCGGCCACCTCGTTACGGGCGATCAGCTCGTAGCCCCGCTCGCCGGTGTAGCCCGTGCGGCACACGACCACGCCGGTGTCCTCGAACTCCGCCTCGGCGAACGACATGTACTCGTGCCCCGACGGGAAGCCGATCGCCGCCAGCACCTCGTCGGACTTCGTGCCCTGCACCGCCAGCACGGCGTACTGGGTGTGGTGGTCGAGGACCTTCACACCCTCGGGTGCCTCCGCCGCCAGGCGCCGCGCGACCTCGGCGGAGTTCGCCGCGTTGGGCACGAGGAGTACGTGCTCGTCGTCGTGGAGGTAGGCGATCAGGTCGTCGACGATCCCACCGGTCCCGGCGTCGCAGCACAGCGTGTACTGCGCCTTGCCGTGCCGGATCCGGCCGAGGTCGTTGGACAGCGTCGCGTTGACGTACGTCGCGGCGCCCGGCCCGGTGACCATCAGCTTGCCGAGATGGCTGACGTCGAAGACTCCGACGGCCTCCCGCACGGCCGTGTGCTCCTTGACCACACCGGACGGGTACTCCAGCGGCATCGACCAGCCACCGAACTCCGCGAACTTCGCCCCGAGCGCGACGTGCCGGTCATGAAGCGGCGATCGCAGAAGCGGCGTAGCCGCGGCGCTCGAGTCGGCGGTGTCGTCGGCCATGCCCGCGAACCTACACCGGGCGGGACGCCCCGTTCGGGAGCCCGGGCGGCGGCCCTCGGCACTGTCGGGGCGCTGTCTCGGACGTGACTAGGGTGAGCCGGTGACCAGCTACCACCTGCGGGGCGCGAGCCCGTCGAAGACTCGGGCCGACGCCGTGGTCGTCGGGGCATGGAAGCACTCGCGCGGCGTCACGCTCGCCGACGGGGCCGACGACGTCGGAACGGCCTTGGGCCGGTCGCTGCGTCCGCTGCTCAGCACCCTCGGCTTCACCGGCAAGGCGGGCGACGTGGCTCGCGTGCCCAGCGGCGGCAGGACGGCGTCCCCGCTGTTGGTGTTCGTCGGGATGGGAGAGAAGCCCGGCGACCGCGCCGCGGAGGTCCTCGCCGTACGCCGGGCCGCGGGGGTGGCCGCGCGATCCACGGCCAACGCCGCGTCGGTCGCACTCGCCCTGCCGGCGTCCGACGCCGGCCTGGTCCGCAACGTGCTCGAGGGCTACCTCCTCGGCGGGTACGCCTTCTCCCGCTACCAGTCGAAGACCCCGGACAAGCGGGCCGGGTCTGTCACCGTGCTCAGCCCGGTCGCGCGACGGCAGGAGTCCGTCGCGGCGTTCGAGGACGCGCAGGTCGTCGCTCCCGCCGTCAACGCCGTGCGCGACTGGGTGAACACGCCGGCCGGCGACCTGACTCCCCCGACCTTCGCCGACGAGATCACCCGGGCCGCGAAGGGCACCAAGGTCAAGGTCACGGTGCTGGACGACGCCGCACTGGCGAAGCTCGGCTGCGGCGGGCTCCTGGGTGTCGGCGGCGGATCGAGCGCCCCACCGCGGCTGGTCGAGCTGCGCTACTCCCCGTCCGACCCGGTCGCCCATCTCGCTCTGGTCGGCAAGGGCATCACGTTCGACTCCGGCGGGCTGAGCATCAAGACCGCGGCCGGCATGGAGACGATGAAGTGCGACATGGCCGGGGCCGCCACGATCACCCAGGCCACGCTGGCCATCGCCCGGCTCGGGCTGCCGGTCCGGGTGACGGCGTACGCGTGCCTGGCCGAGAACATGGTGTCGGGCACCTCGATGCGCCCGGGAGACGTGCTGACGATCTACGGCGGGAAGACCGTCGAGGTGCTCAACACCGACGCGGAGGGCCGACTGGTGCTGGCCGACGGTCTGGTGCGGGCGACCGAGCAGGAGCCCGACATGATCGTCGACGTTGCGACGCTCACCGGCCACATGATGATGGCGCTGGGCAACCGGGTCGGCGCGGTGTTCGGCAGCGACGAGGTCGTCGAGCCACTCGTCGTCGCCGCGCGCGAGTCCGGCGAGAAGTACTGGCCGATGCCGATGCCCCAGGACGTCGTCGACCGGGTGCGCGGCAGCAAGATCGCGGACATCGCCCAGCACGACTGGAACCGCTGGGGTGGTGGGTTGTTCGCGGCCGCGTTCCTGCGTGAGTTCACCGACGGGCGTCCCTGGGCGCACCTCGACATCGCCGGTCCGGGCTTCAACAACGGCGCCGCCAGCGGCCACTGGCCGCCCGGTGGCACGGGCTTCGCGCTGACCACCCTCGTCGACTACGCGCGGGCCCTCGGCAAGAACGGCTAGCGGCCGCCGCGCCCCTTCTGGCGCTTGATGTACTCGCGCATGCGCTGCGGGACGCCGACGACCCCGGCCTCGTACGCCTGGATCCCGCGTTTCTTGCAGAAGGCGTAGGCCCAGTCCGCCGATGGCACCCGGCGCCGGGTGAACTCGCCGTCCCAGGCCACGAGCAGCAGCGTGACGTCGCTGACCGCGGTGCGTGGCTCGACGAAACCCTCGACACCTTCGCGACTGGACACGAACTGGGCGAGGTGCTGCTCGTCCTCGCTGCTCGATGCCTGTACCCGCGTCGAGCCCGTGCGCGCGGTGTCTCCGCCGGGGCGGCGGAAGCGCGACCCCCTACCGCGTCCGAACAGTTTCATGACACACATGATGCCGGGTGACGCCAGCCCGTGCTCGCTTCTTCACCCCTCCGGAGGAGGCGTTTTCGACCTGTTCCGGGTCCTTTCCGGGGCTTGGGGAAAGAGTGCAAGGATGGTCGCGTGACCGACGGCGAGTTCGACGTACTCATTCTCGGGGCGGGTTCCGGCGGCTACGCATGTGCACTCCGGGCCGCCCAGCTGGGTCTCTCCGTGGGGCTCGTGGAAAAGGGCAACCTGGGCGGCACATGCCTCCACGTCGGCTGCATCCCGACGAAGGCGCTGCTGCACGCGGCGGAGGTCGCGGACCAGACGCGCGAGTCGCAGCAGTTCGGGATCACGGCCACGCTCGAGGGCGTCGACATGGCCGGCGTGAACTCCTACAAGGACAAGGTCGTCTCGCGGCTGTTCAAGGGCCTCACCGGTCTGATCAAGGGCCGCGGCATCACGGTGATCGAGGGCGAGGGCCGGATGACCGGGCCACGTCAGGTGACCGTGGTCGCGACCGGCTCGATCGAGGAGTCGACGTACTCGGGCCGCCACCTCGTGCTGGCGTCCGGTTCCTACAGTCGCTCGCTGCCCGGTCTCGACATCGACGGCGAGCGGGTGCTCACCTCGGAGCACGCGCTCCGGCTCGACCGGGTGCCGAGGTCCGTCGTCGTGCTCGGCGGTGGCGTCATCGGCTGCGAGTTCGCCAGCGTCTGGGCGAGCTTCGGGTCCGAGGTCACGATCGTCGAGGCGCTCCCGCGGCTCGTCCCGGTCGAGGACGAGGCGTCGTCCAAGGCCCTCGAGCGCGCGTTCCGGAAGCGCAAGATCCAGCTCCGCACCGGTACGCCGTTCCAGAGCGTCAAGGTCACCGACGAGGGCGTCGCCGTCACCGTCGAGGGCGGTGACGTGATCGAGGCCGAGCTGCTGCTCGTCGCCGTGGGGCGTGGGCCGACGACCGACGGCCTCGGGTACGACGAGCAGGGCGTCGCGATGGATCGCGGCTTCGTCCTCGCCGACGAGCGCTGCCGGACCAACCTCGACGGCGTGTACGCCGTCGGCGACATCGTCCCGGGTCTGCAGCTCGCCCACCGCGGCTTCCAGCAGGGCATCTTCGTCGCCGAGGACATCGCGGGCCTCGAGCCGGCCACCATCGACGAGGCCGGCATCCCGCGGGTCACCTACAGCCACCCCGAGGTCGCCTCGGTCGGGCTGGACGAGGCGACGGCGCGCTCGACGTACGGCGACGACGCGGTCGAGACCGTCACCTACGACCTCGGGGGCAACGGCAAGAGCCAGATCCTGATGACGCAGGGCTTCGTCAAGCTCGTGCGGCAGAAGGACGGGCCCGTCGTCGGCGTCCACCTGGTCGGCGACCGCGTCGGCGAGCTCGTCGGCGAGGCCCAGCTGATCTACAACTGGGAGGCCCACGCCGAGGACGTCGCCCCCTTGGTGCACGCCCACCCCACCCAGAACGAAGCACTCGGCGAGGCTCACCTGGCGCTGGCCGGGAAGCCGTTGCACGCCCATTCATGAGCCACCACCGCCTGACCCCGACGAGTCGAACCGAGACAGGAAGCGAACCCCCCACTCATGGCCACCGAAGTCCACCTCCCCGAGCTCGGCGAATCCGTCACCGAAGGCACGGTCACCCGCTGGCTGAAGCAGATCGGCGACGAGGTGGCGGTCGACGAGCCGCTCCTGGAGGTCTCCACCGACAAGGTCGACACCGAGATCCCGTCACCGGTCGCCGGGACGCTCCTGGAGATCAAGGCCTCCGAGGACGAGACGGTCGAGATCGGGGCCGTGCTGGCGCTGGTCGGCTCGTCCGACGAGTCCACCGGCGGCGATGACACCGGGGGTGGCGGCGGAGACCAGGCCCAGACCGAGCAGCCCGCCGAGGAGCCCGCTCAGGAAGCGCAGACGGACACTCCGCTGGCCCAGGAGCAGACCGAGCGCGACGAGGCTCACGCGCAGGCCGAGCAGGCCGCGACGCCGGACGAGCCGACCAGCGCCGAGGAGCCCGCGCCGGCGCAGGAGCAGGAGCAGCCGGCTGCGGAGCAGACGGACGAGGCGCCCCGCGAGGAGGTCGCGGCCGCCGCAGCCGGTGCCGCGGAGTCGTCGGGCGAGCAGACCGTCGTCCGCCTTCCCGAGCTCGGCGAGTCCGTGACCGAGGGCACCGTGACCCGCTGGCTCAAGCAGGTCGGGGACCAGGTGGCCACCGACGAGTCGCTGCTCGAGGTCTCCACCGACAAGGTCGACACCGAGATCCCGTCACCGGCGGCGGGCACCCTGCTCGAGATCAAGGTCAACGAGGACGAGACCGTCGACGTGGGCGCCGAGCTGGCCGTGATCGGGTCCGGCGACGCCGGCCAGGCGACAGCAGCCCCGGAGTCGCCCGCACCGCAGGAACCGGCCGAGCAGCCAGCCGAAGAGCCAACGGAGCAGCCGACCGAAGAGCCGCGGCAGGCGGCACAGCAAGAGGCACAGCCAGAGCCCGAGCCCGAGCCTCAGTCGCAGCCGGCTGCCGCCGAGCCGGCCGCCGCGCAGCAGGCCCCGGCGGGCGGCCGCGACTCCTCGGCGTACGTCACGCCGCTCGTACGGAAGATGGCGACCCAGCACGGCGTCGACCTCGCCGGCATCGTCGGCACCGGCGTCGGCGGGCGCATCCGCAAGCAGGACGTCCTCGACGCCGCTGCGCAGCAGGGCACGGACACCACGCCGACCCAGCCGGCAGCCGCCGCAGCGGCGGCCGCCCAGCCGGCGCAGTCCGCCCCGGCGGCAGCCGCGTCCTCGCCGGGCGCTCCCGTGCCCTCGCCGCTGCGTGGCAAGACCGAACCGATGACGCGTCTCCGCAAGGTGATCGCCCAGCGGATGGTCGAGTCGCTGCGGGTCTCGGCGCAGCTGACGACCGTGGTCGAGGTCGACGTCACCGCGATCTCGCGGCTGCGTGACGGCGTCAAGGCGGACTTCGCGGCGCGCGAGGGAGTGAAGCTGTCGTTCATGCCGTTCTTCGCGAAGGCGGCCATCGACGCGCTGAAGGCGCACCCGAGCCTGAACGCCGCCATCGACACCGAGAAGGGCGAGGTCACCTACTTCGACGTCGAGAACCTCGCGATCGCCGTCGACACCGAGCGTGGCCTGCTGACGCCGGTGATCAAGGAGGCCGGTGACCTGTCGATCGCCGGCCTGGCCCGGAAGATCGCCGACGTGGCGGAGCGCACCCGGACGAACAAGATCACCCCGGACGAGCTGTCGGGCGGCACGTTCACGCTGACCAACACCGGGAGCCGCGGCGCGCTGTTCGACACCCCGATCATCAACCAGCCCCAGGTGGCGATCCTCGGTACCGGCGCGGTGGTGAAGCGGCCGGTGGTGATCGACGACCCGAACCTCGGCGAGACGATCGCGGTGCGCCAGATGGTGTACCTCGCCCTCACCTACGACCACCGCCTGGTCGACGGTGCGGACGCGGCGCGCTTCCTCGGCGAGGTGAAGGCCCGGCTCGAGGCCGGTCAGTTCGAGGTCTGACGCGACGTCGCCTCGGTCGGCGTGCGAAGGTTGAGGTCCGAGCGCTTCGCCTGAGCCTGCGAAGGCGAAGGAGAGCGAGGAGATCGAGAGCGTCCGACTCGCACGAACGAAGTGAGCGGCCGAGCGGCGCGTCTCGAAATCCACTAGTGAAGGTGGACGCCATGCACGTCGTCGTCGGAGGCTCCACGGGCTTCCTCGGGAAGAACCTCATCGAGGCGCTCCGCGGCCGGGGCCACACCACGACCGCGCTGACCCAGGAGAGCCGACCCAGGACGCCGAGTCGCAGTGGGACCCCGCGTCCGGCCGACTCGACCCGCAGGTGATCGAGGACGCCGACGTCGTCGTCAACGTCGCCGGGAGCCCGACCATCGGCAACCCGCACTCGAAGCGGTGGGCACGCAACCTCCGCGAGTCACGGGTGACGTCGACGCGGGTCCTCGCCGAGGCGATCGCGGCGTCGGAGCGGAAGCCGGCGTTCCTGGCGGGCAACGCCGTGGCTGTCTACGGCGACCACGGCGACGAGGAGGTCACCGAGGCCGGCGACAGCCGCGGACACACGCTGATGGGCGAGGTCACGCGCGCCTGGGAGGCGGCAGCGGGCCCGGCGATCGACGCCGGCGCCCGGGTGTGCGTGCTCCGGACCTCACCGGTGATGGACCGCGAGTCGGAGCCGCTGCGGATGCTGCGCCGGCTCTACCGGCTGGGCCTCGGCGGGCGGGTCGGTAACGGCCGGCAGTACTTCCCGATGGTCTCGCTGCGCGACTGGCTGGGAGGCGTCGTGCATCTCCTCGAGCATCCCGATGCGCACGGACACTTCAACCTCTGCTGTCCGCGGACGCCGACCTTCGGGGAGTTCAACCAGGCCCTCGGGCGTGCCCTCGGTCGTCCGGCGATCATCCCGGTCCCCGCTGTCGCCATCCGGATCGGGGCCGGTCCATTGGCTCCGGAGCTGCTGGGCTCGGTCAACCTGGTCCCCCGGGCTCTGGTCGACGCGGGCTTCGAGTTCCGTGACCGCGACGTGACCGACGTCCTCGCGGCGGGCCTCGCCGGCCAGCGCTGACCTCCGGATATTCGGAGGCAGTGGGTCGGTGGTCCCACGTACCTTCAGAGGACCGTGACCACCACCGCCGACCTGGCACCTTCCGACGTACGACCGACGACACCGACGCCGCCGGTGCTGCCGCCTGGGCGGGTGCCGGTCGACTGGCGACGGATGCGGACGCCGCTCGCCGGTGTCGCGATCGTCTGCTCGTTCTTCAGCGCGGTCGGGATGTCGACCGGCACGGTCGTCGCGGGCCGTCTGGCCCAGCACCCCGGTTCCGGGCTCGTCCGGCTGCTCGCCCTCTGCGTGGTGGGAGCGGCGCTGCTCGACACGTTCGGTCGCACCGTCTGGGCGGGACTCGTCGACCGCGCCGAGGGGCGCCTACGGGCCGACCTCCTCGACGCCGCCATGGCTCAGCCGCTCTCGGAGCTGAGCGAGCAGGCGGTCGGCGAGGTGCTCGACCGCATCGACGACGACACCCACGAGGTCGGCACCCTGCTCCGGCAGAGCGTCTGGATGGCGCTGCGCACCACCATGGCGGCCGGCCCGCTGTGGCTGGTGGCCGGCCTCACGTGGTGGCCGGCGTTCCTCCTGTTCCCGGTCTCCGGGCTCGCCGCGCTGCTCGTGGTCCGGCGGATGCTGCCGCAGCTCACCCAGCTCAAGGTGGTCGAGGAGATGGCGTGGACCGACCACGCCGCCGCGATGGAGGAGGGCGTCGCCGCCCGCGACGACCTCCGCACCAGTCTCGGTCAGCCCTACGTGCTGCGCCGGTGCACCGAGCTCGCCGGTGAGGTGCACCAGAGGTTCGCGTCCGTGGTGCGGATCGAGGCCGGCATCGGTCGCCGCACCGGCATGCTGCTCCACGGCGTCCTCGCGGCCACGGCCCTGGTCGGTGTCGTCCTCGTCGTCGACGACCGGCTCGTCGACCGCCTCGCTGGTGACGCTGTTCCTCGTGACCACGATGTTCGTCGGACAGGTCGACCAGCTCGCCCGACACCTGCCCGACCTCCAGGACGGCTTCGGCGCGGTGATCCGGCTCCGCGGCCTGCTGGCCTCCGAGCCGGAGCCGGAGGGCGGGCTGGCCCTGCCCGACGGACCCCTGTCGGTGCGGTTCGCCGACCTCCACTTCGCCTACGCCCACGGCACCTTCGCGCTGTCCGGCGTCGACCTCGCCGTGCCCGCCGGTACGACGTGCGCCCTCGTCGGGCGCACCGGATCGGGCAAGTCCACCCTGGCTTCGCTCGCTCTCCCGCGCCGTCGAGCCCGAGCGCGGCTTCGCTGCTCCTCGGCGGCGTCGACGTCCTCGACCTCGACCTCCAGCAGCTCCGCGCGGCGGTCGGCGTGGTCACCCAGCGCACCGAGATCCTGGCCGGCACCCTCGCCGAGAACATCACGCTCTTCGCCGACGCTCCCTCGCGAGACCGTCGAGGCCGCGGTCGACGAGCTCGGCCTCACCGCCTGGGTCGCGGGTCTCCCCCGCGGGCTCGACACCCTGCTCGGGCCCGGTGGCACCAGCCTGTCGGCCGGCGAGGAGCAGCTGGTCGCGTTCGCGCGGCTGCTGGTCCGCGACGTCCGGGTCGTCGTGCTCGACGAGGCGACCGCCCGGATGGACCCGCTCACCGAGGCGCGCGTGGTCGCGCGCCGCCGACCGGCTGCTCGTCGGGTCGCACCGGCCTGCTGGTCGCTCACCGGCTCTCGACCACCGAGCGCGCCGAGCAGGTCGCCGTCCTCGATGGCGGCCGCGTCGTCCAGCACGGCCCTGCGTGACGAGCTCGCCCACCGCGACGGCCCGTTCCGCGACCTGCTGACGGCGTCGGCCGGCGAGTCGGCTCTGCGACCGGTGGACGCGGGCCTCCACGACCGGCGCGGTCGGCACCCGACGACGTACCGGGCTCCGCCGCCGCCGGCGCCGAGCACTGCGACCCCATCCCCTCGCTGGGCCGCGCGACCAAGAACGCGCTGTTCATCGAGCCGCAGTGGGGCCTGGTCGGCATGGCGCTGTTCCTGGTCTGTGCCCTCACCGGGGCCTTCGGCGCGATCACCGGCTGGCTGTGGGGCCACATCGTCGCCGGCCTCCAGCGGGGCGAGCACCCCTACACCCTCACCGCGCTCCTGGTGGTGTCGCTCATCGGGTCGCCCGCTCTGCTGGCGATCGCGATCCGGCGCTACCCGCAGTGGTGGATCGCGGTGATGCTCCGGGCACGCACCCGCGTGCTGCACGGGCAGACCCAGCGCCCACCGCCTCGAGCGCACGCCGCCGGGCGAGGTCGTGGCACGCACCATGGACGCCGACCGCCTGGCGCGCTACGCCGACCGCTGGGTCGACTTCGTCAACGGCCTCGCGATCGCGGCGGTCACCGCGATCGTCGCCGGCACCGCCCTCGCCGGCGGCATCCTGCTCGGGGTGATGGCGGTGTCCGCGGTCGCCTCGTCGTTCGGCCGACACGTCGCCGGCCGTTCCGCGGCGGCATCGTCCGCGGCTCGGGCCCGCTTCGGGCGGTCGCTGGTCTCGTCGCTCGACTCGGTCCGCACGGTCAAGCTCGCCGCGGCGACGCCCGACGTCCACCGCCACCTGCGCGAGGTCGACGGTGGCCGCGTGGACGCGGCCGTCCGCGAGCACCGCGTGCAGGCGATGCTCGACGGCGTCCCGATCGTGATGGTCCAGGTCGGCGTCGTCTCGGCGTGGGCCGTGCTCGTCGCCGGGTGGTGGGGCCTGGCCACCGCGCTGATGGTGGCCGGCGCCGTCAACGGCTTCGACTGGTTCGGCCGGGTCGCCGGCTCGGTGATCACCGAGGCCCCCGGCACGCGCGCGTGGATGCGGGCGACCAGCCGGCTCGCGGGCGGCGGCGACCTGATGCACCTGCCGCCGGGCGTCGACCTGGTGCACGGAGTCGCGCCCGATCCCGAGCCGGAGCTCCGCGACCCGCTGCACGAGCTGCGCGTCACGGCGCTGACGGCGGTCCACGACGACGGCACGATCGGTGTCAGCGACGTCGACCTCGAGGTGAGGCCCGGTGAGCTGGTGCTGCTGCTCGGCCAGGTCGGCTCGGGCAAGTCCAGCCTGCTCGGCGCGCTCGCGGGGCTGGTCAGCAGCACCGGCGAGATCCGCTGGAACGACCGCGTCCTGGCCGACCACCAGGCCGACCTGCGGCCGGGCCGGGTCGCCCACGTCGCGCAGGTGCCGCGGGTGCTGTCCGGCACCTTCCCCGGCAACATCGCGCTCGACCACCCCGGACGCCAGGTCGTCCCGGCGCTCGAGACGGCCCGTATGCAGCGCGACGTCGACGACGCCGGCGGTCCCGATGCCCTCGTCGGGCACCGCGGCGTCCGGCTGTCCGGTGGCCAGGTGCAGCGGCTCGCGCTGGCGCGGGCGCTGGCCTGCGACGCCGACCTGCTGCTCGCCGACGACGTGTCGTCCGCGCTCGACGCCACCACCGAGGTCGAGCTCTGGACGGCCCTGCGCGAGCGCGGTGCCACCGTGATCGGCGCGACCTCGAAGGCCGCGGCCCTGGCGCAGGCCGACCGGGTCGTGGTGCTGGTCGAGGGTCGCGTGGCCGACTCCGGACCGTGGTCGCAACTCGCCGACCGGTGGAGTCACCTGGCCGGCTGAGCCACCACGTCGTCGACCAGCCACCGGCCCTGGACGCGAAGGAGCCGGATCCGGTGGGTCGTCCACGCGCTGCGGGGCAACGCCGTACGCCGATCCGGGCCGACCGCCACCGCGTCGACGGTGCGGTCGGTCACGACGAGCAGCAGTCGGTGCGACGTGTCGACCCGCACCCGGAGCGCCGCCACCTGCTCGCGCAGGCCGACGACCCGCAGGCCCCGGTGTCGCCAGCGTCGGAGGTCGGCGGCGTCCTGGGCGCCGCTCCGCGATCGCCGGGTGTACAGACCGGACAGCGCGGCCACGTCACCGTCCGACCACGCTGCGGCACGACGGTGGTCCCACGCCCGCAGGATGGCGGCCGCCCGCAGGGCGTCATCGGCCGCAGGCCTCACCCTCTCCGGAGGGGACGCGGCAGGCGATGGACCGCTCACGGCGACCCCCGCGACGCCGACGGTGGAGATCGTGAGGGTGGTGGCCAGCAACAGCAACGCCCGAGTCCGCATCCCACCACTGTGACGCGACCGGCCGGCCTCTCGCCGGGCCTCTCCACAGGGCCCTACCGTGGCCGCATGCCTCTCACCCGGCGCGGCCTCCTGCTGGGCGCGAGCGGCGCGGTCTGGACCGCGGCGGCGGTCGGCGTCGCGGTCGGGGAAGGCTGGCTGCCCGGCCGGAACCGCGTCCGGCAGGCCCTCGGGATGACCGGACCGGCCGGCCACATCCCCGATGTCACTCCCGGCAAGGTCGTCAGCGGGACCTTCGTCTCGCGGGCCCGGCTCGGCGCCGACGTCGGGTGGTCGATCATCTATCCCGGGCCACGCCCCGAGCCGCTCCCGGTCCTCGTCGCCCTCCACGGCCTGCACGGCTCCCACCGCTCGTGGGTCGACGACCTCGGGGTCGACCGGTTCCTGGCCGCCGCTGTCAACGACGGCGTGCCGCCGTTCGCGATCGCCACCGTCGACGGCGGTAACACCTACTGGCATCCGCGGCCCGACGGCGAGGACGCCGGCGCGATGGTCGTCGACGAGTTCCTCCCCCTCCTGGCCCGCCACGGGCTCCGCACCGAGCGACTGGGCTTCCACGGCTACTCGATGGGCGGGTACGGCGCGCTGCGGCTGGCCCCGATCGTCGGCCGTACGCGGGTGCGCGTTGCGTCGGTGCTCAGCGCCGCGGTGTGGCAGCCCGGCGGTGGCTTCTCATCGTCCGGCTTCGCCGACCAGGCGGAGTACGACCGCTTCACGGTGTTCGGCCACCAGAGCGACCTCGACGGCATCGCGGTCCGCCTCGACTGCGGCCGGGAGGACCCGTTCTACGCGGCCGACCGTGCCTACCTGGACGGCTTCGACCGGCCGGTGACCTCGACCTTCGAGGACGGCGCGCACGAACCGGCGTACTGGACCCGGATGCTGCCGGCCCAGCTGGCGTTCGTGGGTCGCGGGTTACGCTCGTGACGTGAGCGACCTGGTGTTCCGCGAGGGTGGCTTCGGTGACGACGCGGTCGACTACCTCGAGGCGTGGGACACCCAGCGCAGCCTCCACGACGACGTCGTCGCGGGCTCGCGTCCCGACACCGTCTGGCTGCTGGAGCACCCGCCCGTCTTCACCGCAGGCAAGCGCACCTCGCCGGGCGACCGGCCGCCGGACCCCGGTGGCGCGCCGGTGATCGACGTCGACCGCGGCGGGATGATCACGTTCCACGGACCCGGACAGCTGGTCGGCTACCCGATCGTCCGGCTGCCCGACCACGTCAAGGTCGTCGACTACGTCCGCCGCGTCGAGGAGGCCCTGATCGGCGTCTGCCGCGACCTCGGTCTCGAGACGGCACGCGTGCCGGGCCGCAGTGGCGTCTGGCTGCGTGCGGACTCGCTGCGCCCCGAGCGCAAGATCGCGGCACTCGGCATCCGGGTCAGCCGGGGCGTGACCATGCACGGTTTCGCGCTCAACTGCGACGTCGACCTCTCGTGGTACGACCGGTTCGTCCCGTGCGGCATCGCCGACGCCGGCGTGACGTCGCTGTCCGCCGAGCTCGGCCGCGACGTCACGGTGTACGACGTGCTCCCGAGCGTGCGGCGTCACCTCACCGAGCTCCTGGCATGGGCGGCGTACGAGCCGACCCCTGACTACGAGCCCCGCCCCGAGCCGGGTCGGCCCCGCCGGATCGAGCTGGTCACGCCGTAGCGTCGCGCTCGGCGCGGTAGTGCTCGGCCATGGCCGGGTAGTAGTCGCGATCGAAGTCGACCGTCGCCGGGTCGCCGCCCGTCTCGGCGGCCACGAGCCGGTCGAGGTAGTACTCCCAGCCCGGGCCGACGCTCGGGACGTCGTCGTGGTCGACGCCGGGCTGGCTGAACGACAAGGTCGTCACGCCCTCGCTCTCGGACAGGTCCGCCTCGAGGTACCACGCCTGCTCCCCCAGGTACGTCGTGACGGCCAGGCGGTGAGGTGGGAGGCACTCGCGGATCTCCAGCTCGTGCTCGTCGGCGCCCTCCTCGAACCCCATGCGCCACATCACGTGACCCTCGGTCGGGTCACCGCGCCACGTGCCGAGCCACCGGGCGAGCCGGTCCGGCTCGGTGATCGCGGCCCAGACGTCCTCGATCGGGGCGTCGAAGGAGCGGTCGACGTGAAGGACGAGCCGGTCGGCGAGGTGGACGACGCGGCCGTCGGGGACGGGACTCATGCGGTCTCCTGTCGGGTGGTGGCGGTGGTACGCCGCGTCGTACGGCGGTCGCGGGAGACCCGGCGTACCTCGGTGTCGAGGGCGTCCAGCGACTGCCCGGTGACCGGCGACCCACCCAACGCCAGTCGCTCCAGGAGCGCCGAGACGGGGCTCAGCGCACCGGGCACGAGCGCGTAGTGCCGCTCCCGGCCGCGGTCGTGAGCGACCACCAACCCCGCGTCGGCGAGCACGCGCAGGTGCTTGCTCACCGCGGGTCGCGAGATGGGGTGGCGGGACGCGAGGTCGACCACCCGCACCGGCCGCGCGGCGACCTCCTCCAGGAGAGCGCGGCGGACCGGGTCGGCGATGGCCGAGAACGCGTCCATGGACCAAAGGTAACCACTTGGTTACCCATTCACAAGGGCCGCTGAGCCCCCTCCCGGAGTCGGGATCGACTGGGTCCGCCGCGTAGCATGGGTGGGTGACTCAGGTCTCGACTGGCTCGTCCACGGACAGCGCGCGCAACGTCACCCCGGACGGGCGCAGGCTCCTGCGCCTCGAGGTCCGCAACGCGCAGACGCCGATCGAGCGGAAGCCCGAGTGGATCAAGACCCGGGCGCGGATGGGTCCGGCGTACTCCGAGCTCCACGCGCTGGTGAAGTCCGAGGGCCTGCACACGGTCTGCCAGGAGGCCGGCTGCCCGAACATCTTCGAGTGCTGGGAGGACCGCGAGGCGACCTTCCTCATCGGCGGCGACCAGTGCACGCGTCGCTGCGACTTCTGCCAGATCGACACCGGCAAGCCCCAGCCGCTCGACCGCGACGAGCCGCGCCGGGTCGCCGAGAGCGTGCAGAAGATGGGCCTGAAGTACGCCACGATCACCGGCGTCGCGCGCGACGACCTCCCCGACGGCGGAGCCTGGCTGTACGCCGAGACGGTGCGCGTCATCCACGAGCTCAACCCGGGGACCGGCGTCGAGAACCTCATCCCCGACTTCAACGGCACGCCCGACCTGCTGGCCGAGGTCTTCGAGAGCCGGCCCGAGGTGCTCGCCCACAACGTCGAGACGGTGCCGCGGATCTTCAAGCGCATCCGTCCCGCCTTCCGCTACGACCGCTCGCTCGGCGTGCTCACCGCGGCCCGCGCGTTCGGCCTGGTGACCAAGTCCAACCTGATCCTCGGCATGGGCGAGACCCGCGAGGAGGTCAGCCAGGCGCTCCGCGACCTCCACGAGGCGGGCTGCGAGCTGGTCACGATCACCCAGTACCTCCGCCCCTCCCTACGCCACCACCCGGTCGAGCGCTGGGTGAAGCCCGAGGAGTTCGTGGAGCTGGCCGCGGAGGCCGAGGAGATCGGCTTCTCCGGGGTCATGTCCGGGCCGCTCGTGCGTTCGTCGTACCGGGCCGGGCGGTTGTACCGTCAGGCGATGGCGGCGCGCACTCCCGCCTGAACCACAGCACTCACCGAGACACACGGAGCATCCAGTCGCATGGCCAAGAGCCCTACGCCGAAGCCGGCCGAGCAGCCCACGCTGAGCCGACGGCAGCAGTTCGTCCAGACCTACCAGATGGCCAAGAAGAGCGACCCCGCCATCGGGCGGTGGGTCGGCGGCGCCGGCCTGCTGGGTCTGCTCGTCGGGTTCGGCGTCTTCTGGGCCGTCGTCGGTCGGAACAGCACGCTCGGCTTGATCCTGTCGGTCGTCGGCGGGCTGATGGTCGGCGTCCTGGCCGGCCTGATCATCTTCTCCCGCAGGGCACAGCGCGCGGTCTACGGCCAGATGGAGGGCCAGGTCGGTGCTGCGGCGGGCGCGCTCGGCCTCCTCAAGCGCGGCTGGCACGTCGACAACGCGATCGCCTTCACCAAGCAGCAGGACGTCGTCCACCGCGTGGTCGGCCCGCCGGGCATCCTCCTGGTCGGCGAGGGCAACCCCGGGCGGCTCAAGGCTCTGCTGACCTCCGAGCGCAAGCGGCACGAGCGGGTCGTCCCCGACACCCCGGTCCACGAGATCGTCGTGGGTCACGCCGACGACCAGGTGCCGCTGGCCAAGCTCTCCCGCCACGTGCAGAAGATGAAGCGACAGGTGCAGCCCGCCGAGATCACCGACGTCCTGGCCCGGCTGAAGGCGATCGACGCCTCGCGACCGATCGTGCCGATGCCCAAGGGCCCGGTGCCCACGTCGATGAAGGGCATGCGCGGCCAGATGCGCGGCCGCTGAGCGACTCCGTCCCGTGACGAAGGGCGGATGCGCCAGCACCCGCCCCTCGTCGTACGCCGGTTACTGCTGCTGCGGGTTCGCCTTCACCGTGACCGCTGCTTGCGGCACCTTCTCGGCGGAGCCGAACGGCGAGAACTGCAGGCTCATCGACCGAGACTGGACGTAGAACACCCCGTCGTCGCTGCACTCCGAAGCCTGTAGGGCGACGTGGTGCTTGCCCTTGCTCACGTTGCGCCCGCCCACGGTCGGGCTGTTGCCACGGTCGATGCCGCCCTCGGCCTCGGTGGCGAGCTCGGACTCCTGCGAGGCCGCCTTCCCGTCGACGACCAGCTTCGTGCGGAAGTCGGTCACGAAGGCGAAGTCGAAGTCGGTCTCACCGGTGACCTCGCCCTGGAGCGTCACCGTCCCGTCGGCCGGGGCCTTGAACGTCCGCTTCAGCACCGGTGTCCAGGAACAGCTGTTGAAGTCGTCGATGCTGTGGCTGTTGCTCCAGAACTTGACGACGTTGAGCTGCTTGGCGTGGTAACCGTCCACCTTGTCGGCGTTCTGGACGTCGAACCTCGCCTTGCCGATCGTCGGCGCGGCGAGTGCGACGCTCGCTGCAGCCACGGCCGCGACGGCGACCGCCACGTGTGTGCGTTTGGTCATGATCGTGCTCCCTCACTGGACGGCCCGTCCGTCCGTGGCAAGGACACTAAAGATCTGGATTTGCCACTGGTAGGGACTCTCGACCCCCCAACCAGCCCGGGGTCACGACGTGGCGCGCGGCCTCGGCACCAGCGGAACGACGGCGGAGCGGGCGGCCATGTCGTGCAGGCCGCGGCCGTCCGGACGGAAGACCAGGGGCGGGATCACCAGGCAGATCAGCACCTGGCGGAGCAGGGCCACCAGCAACGACAGGGGGCGCCCGCTCCCGTCCACGCGCACGACCCGGAGCCGGCACGCCAGCTGACCGAACGAGCCTCCCGAGAGGGCCATCAGCAGTGCCGACTCGGCGATGAACAGCAGGTTCAGGTAGAGCGACGGAAGGCTGCCGTTGCCGAACCAGTCGCCGCCGTAGATCAGCAGCATCACGCCCCAGCACGCGGCGTAGTCGACCAGCAGGGCGAGGATGCGTCGCTCCCAGGACGCCGTCTCGAACGGCAGGTCGGGCACGGGCACCGGGTCAGACTAGTGGGCCGTCGTCGGCCCCCGAACCTGCCCGCGTTACATCGGCGAAACACAGGGGATACGGTCGAGAAACTGGTCGCTTCTAGCGTGCGGACATCCGCCCGCAACGGCGGCACACCCGTACCCACCGGCTGTCATCCAGATCGGCCGGGAGCCACAGGCCGCGACCACCGGCCGAGGAGGACGAATGTTCGCCACCAGCGACGAGCTGTTGAAGTACGTCAAGGACGAGGGCGTCGAGATGATCGACGTCCGGTTCTGCGACCTGCCCGGGATCATGCAGCACTTCACCGTGCCGGTCTCGTCGTTCGGGCAGGACGTGTTCGACAACGGGCTGAACTTCGATGGCTCCTCGATCCGGGGCTTCCAGGCGATCCACGAGTCCGACATGTCGCTGTTCCCCGACCCGACCACGGCGTACGTCGACCCCTTCCGCACGGCCAAGACCCTGGTCGTCAACTTCTTCATCCACGACCCGCTCACCGGCGAGCCGTACTCGCGCGACCCGCGCAACATCGCGCGCAAGGCGCAGGCGTACCTGAACTCGACCGGCATCGGCACCACGGCGTACTTCGCGCCGGAGGCGGAGTTCTACGTCTTCGACTCCGTGCGGTTCGAGACCAAGGTCAACGCCGGGTACTACCACATCGACTCCGAGGCGGGGTACTGGAACTCCGGCTCCGAGGAGAACAACCGCGGCTACAAGGTGCGCTACAAGGGCGGGTACTTCCCGGTGGCGCCGTACGACCACTTCGGCGAGCTGCGCGACGAGATGGTGATCGAGCTCGAGCAGGCCGGACTGATCGTCGAGCGCGCCCACCACGAGGTCGGGACCGCCGGCCAGGCCGAGATCAACTACAACTACGCCGAGCTGCTCAAGGCGGCCGACGACGTGATGAAGTTCAAGTACGTCGTGAAGAACGTCGCCTGGCGCAACAACAAGTCGGCCACCTTCATGCCGAAGCCGATCTTCGGAGACAACGGCTCCGGCATGCACTGCCACCAGTCGATCTGGGACGGCGACGAGCCGCTGTTCTACGACGAGACCGGGTACGCCGGCCTGTCCGACACCGCGCGCTACTACATCGGCGGCATCCTCGAGCACGCCCCGTCGCTGCTGGCCTTCACCAACCCGACCGTGAACTCCTACCACCGTCTCGTGCCCGGCTTCGAGGCTCCGGTCAACCTGGTCTACAGCCAGCGCAACCGCTCGGCGTGCGTCCGCATCCCGATCACCGGCTCCAACCCGAAGGCCAAGCGGATCGAGTTCCGCTGCCCCGACCCGTCGGCCAACCCCTACCTCGCGTTCTCCGCGATGCTGCTGGCCGGCCTCGACGGCATCAAGAACAAGATCGAGCCGCACGAGCCGGTCGACAAGGACCTCTACGAGCTCCCGCCCGACGAGCACGCCGACATCCCGACCGTTCCCGGCTCGCTGAACGCGGTGATGGACTCGCTCGAGGCCGACCACGAGTTCCTGCTCGAGGGCGGCGTCTTCACCAGCGACCTGATCGAGACCTGGATCGACTACAAGCGCACCCAGGAGATCCAGCCGGTCGCCCTCCGGCCGCACCCGCACGAGTTCGAGCTCTACTACGACCTGTAGTCACTTGTTTGGTAGAGCTCGAACTCGTGGACCTAGCGCAAGGCCTGGACCCGCGAGGTGGGAGGGTTCGGCGACTGCCTCCGCCAGGTTCACCCTGCCTGCGTCGCGGTTTCGTCTAACCGAGCCCACGATGACGCGGGCATCCATCGCTGAAATGCCGAACTTGGCGTCGCTCTGGTCGAGACCGGGATAGGGGGGACGCGGGAGAACGGCTGGCACGGGCCGCGCCACCTCTACCCCAGCACGCTGCTCGACGCCGGCGAGTCCATCTTGGCACTGAGCGAGCACCTGCGGTTGGCTCACCATCTGCGATTTGTGAGCAGTGGTTGCTCATGGTCGTGGGACCTGCGCGTGCGGACATGGATCGCTCGGCTTCGGGCGGGCTGATCCGGTCCTGGTTGGTGACCAGGTAGAAGTCTGACCAAGGCATCGCCTGGGCGCTGGAGGCGAGCTGGGTGGGCGACTGGTCGTTAGAGGCCGCTCTGTGCGTTGAGGCGGCCGGACTTCACAGCGTCGAGGATGCCTGGTAGTCGCGTTCGTTCTGATCTGCGTAGGTGCGCGCGAAGGCGGCGATCGCCCCATCGAAGGTGTCGCCCTGCCCGAGGTACGACGCGATGGCGATCCGGTCCCCGGATCGGGCGTGGGCACGGGCCAGGGATCCTCCGCAGATACCGGCGTAGAACCTCATTACGTCGACCGACATGTTGTCGACATCGGCCGATCCCTTCCAGTCCCGCAACTGACGTAAGTAGTAGTCGCGGACGAGCCCGTCCGCCGGTGACGCGCTGCCAGCCGAGGAAGATGTCACTGGCCGCCTGCATCAGGCGTTGGCCGGCCACGACCCGCTGCCCGTGATGGTTGTACTTGCTCTTGCCGACGAACCGCTCCAGTACCGACGCCTGGGCTTCCTTCGCCTGCAAGAACAACGGGTCGTTGCCGTCGCGGCCGATCATGAGCAGGATCCAGGCGCCTGTGCCGACGCTGCCGACGCCGACGACCTTGCGGGCGGCGTGGACGTATCGAATTTGTCCAGCAGCTGCCGACGGTCGGTCTCCAGCGTCCGCCGGTAGGACCTGATCAGGCCGCGCAGCTCGCCTTCGAAGTCTGGCCGCGAGTTCGCCCAGGCTTCGTCCTCGATCGGGACGATCAGC
>CAWEUA010000005.1:0-40425 GCA_963812055.1 uncultured Actinomycetota bacterium | reverse complement strand
CTGATCGCATCCTGATCACCGAGAGCGCGCCGAGTCGTCATGTGACGACTCGGCGCGTTTCTCATGTACAGATGCGCCCGACTCGGCGCGCCCCGGGCTGACGGGAACGCCGGGTGGGCCGCCGGTAGGCTGTGGGAGTGGAGCACGAGGCCAACCCAGAGCAGCTCGGTCCTGCCCGAGAAGTTCGCCCCGATGGGGCTCACCTACGACGACGTCCTGCTGCTGCCGGGCTACTCCGAGCTCGGCACCGAGCGACATCGACACCACCACCCGGCTGACCCGCGAGATCCACGCTCAAGGCGCCGCTGGTCAGCGCCGCGATGGACACCGTCACCGAGAGCCGGATGGCGATCGCGATGGCCCGCGAGGGCGGCATCGGGGTGCTCCACCGCAACCTGTCGATCGAGGACCAGGCCTACCAGGTCGACCTGGTCAAGCGGACCCAGACCGGGATCATCTCCAACCCCGTCACGATCGGCCCCGACGCAGACGCTCGAGGACCTCGACTCGCATCTGCGGCGAGTACCGCGTCTCCGGCCTTCCCGTCGTCGACACCGACAACCGCCTCCTCGGCATCATCACCAACCGCGACCTGCGCTTCACCCCCGTCGCGGAGTGGGCGACCACCAAGGTCGACGAGGTGATGACCCCGATGCCGCTGATCACCGGCCCGATCGGCATCACCCGCGACGAGGCCACCGCGACTGCTGCGCCAGCACAAGCGCGAGCGGCTGCCGCTGATCGACGACGGGCGGCCGCCTCGGCGGACTGATCACGGTCAAGGACTTCGTGAAGGGCGAGCAGTTCCCGGACGCGTCGTACGACGCCCACGGGCGCCTGCTCGTCGGCGCCGCGATCGGCTACTTCGGGGACGCCTGGCAGCGCGCCACCACCCTGATCGATGCCGGGTGTCGACGTGCTCGTGGCCGACACCGCCCACGGCCACGTCCGGATGCTGCTCGAGATGGTGCAGCGGCTGAAGTCCGACCCGGCGACGCAGGCACGTCCAGGTCATCGGCGGCAACGTCGCCACCCGCGAAGGTGCCCAGGCGTTCGTCGACGCGGGCGCCGACGCGGTCAAGGTCGGCGTCGGCCCGGGCGCGATCTGTACGACGCGCGTCGTCACCGGCGTCGGCGTACCCCAGGTCACCGCCGTCCACGAGGCAGCCGCAGGCCTGCCGTGCCCGCCGGGCGTCCCGGTGATCGCCGACGGCGGCCTCAAGTACTCCGGTGAGATCGCGAAGGCGCTCGTCGCCGGCGCCGACTCGGTGATGGTCGGCTTGATGCTCGCCGGCTGCGAGGAGTCGCCGGGCGAGCTGATCTTCATCAACGGCAAGCAGTACAAGTCCTACCGAGGCATGGGTTCCCTCGGCGCGATGTCGTCGCGCGGGAAGAAGTCCTACTCGAAGGACCGCTACTTCCAGGCCGAGGTCGACAGCGACGACATGATCGTGCCGGAGGGCATCGAGGGCAGGGTGGCGTACCGCGGTCCCCTGTCCGCCGTTGCCCACCAGATGATCGGCGGGCTGCGCCAGTCGATGTTCGACGTCGGCGCCAGGACGGTCCCCGAGCTGCAGGAGAAGGGCCGCTTCATCCGGATCACCTCCGCGAGTCTCAAGGAGTCGCCATCCGCACGACGTGCAGATGACGGTCGAGGCTCCCAACTACACCGGCCGCTAGGGCCGCTGGTCAGGTCGACGCGAGGAGCGCCAGCGCGGCCCGCGCGTACGCCGCCTCCACGTCGATGTCGACGAACCGCTCCTCGGAGTCGCCGACCAGCATCGACACGACGTACCCGGGTGTCTCGCCGGGGAGGTACTCGAGCCCGATGAAGGCCTCGCCGAGCACCTCGCGGAGCTGGTCCTCGCGCGGCAGCCACAGCGCCTCCGACGCAGCCAGGGTGTCCATCGCCCACTCGGTGGTGCCGTTGAACGCCAGCATCTGCCGGTCGAAGGCCATCCGCCGGGTCTCGATCACCATGTCGCTGACGACGAACTCGAGCTCGTCGAGCCCGTGGTCGGGAATCACGAACCAGTCGCCCTTGGTGGGCGTCCAGGCGAGTCCCGCGTCGCGCAGGTCGCCGGCCAGTTGCCCGAGATCACGCCCCCAGTGTGCGCGACACTGGCCCGCATGCCAGGGACGCGGGCGCGTTGGACGTGTGACCACTGCGGCGCGACCGGCGCCCTTCCCGAGGGCGAGACGGCCGACACCGTGCTCTGCGACGCCTGTGGTGAGCCGGTCACCCCCGGCTAGGGTCGAGCCCGTGCCCAGGCTCCACGAGATCCGTCGCTACCCGGTCAAGGCGATGGGCGGCGAGTCGCTGGACTCGGTGGAGATCGAGCGCCGCGGCCTCGTGGGCGACCGCGCGTACGCCGTCGTCGACGGTGACGGGAAGCTCGCGACCGGCAAGCACTCGAAGCGCTTCCGTCGTCGCGACGAGGTCTTCGAGTTCGCGTCCCGCACCACGCCGGAGGGCGTCCGGGGCGACCGGCCGCGGCACGGAGTACGTCGTGCCGGGCGACGACCTCGATGCGGCACTCAGCGACGCGATGGGTGACCGGGTGCGCGTGCTGCCGAGACGACGACGCCGTACTTCGACGCCGGCCACGTCTCCCTGGTCGGCACGGCGTCGCTCGACTGGTGTCGCGAGCACCTCGCGGTCGACGCCGACCGCCGGCGCGCATCCGGCCCAACCTCGTGGTGGAGACCGACGAGCCGTTCGTCGAGGAGGCCTGGGTCGGTGAGGTCTCCGTCGGCGGCGTCCTCCTCACGCCGGTCGAGCGGATCGAGCGCTGCCGGATGATCGACATCGCCCAGGAGGGCCTGTCGCGCGAGGCCCGCTGGTCAAGGCGCTGACCGACGCCCGCGAGATGTGCCTCGGGATCTACCCACGTCGCCGTGCCGGGACGCGTCTCGGTCGGCGACGAGGTGGGTCCTCGAGGCTGACCGCGAACTTGCTGCACCGACGGGCTGGGTCAGAGGAACCGGTTGACCGCGAAGCCCCCACCGTGCGAGCCGTGCGTCAGTGGGAGCAGGCACGACCGGACCGGCGCGGGCGGCGCCCGAGCGCGCGTCCATGACCGTGTGACGCCCACCAGGACGCCGTTGACCGAGTTGGTCAGGGCCGCGCCGTCGGTCTTCGACGCGGGCACGTCCGGGAGGCCGCGCGAGGCCTTCCAGCGATGTCCGTCGGCAGCTTGGGAGCTGACGGTGAGGTCGCCGCTCGCGTCCACGGCGGCCGGCCCCGTGCGGCCGCTGCGGTCCACGGCCAGCGACGGAGAGGAATACGGCGACCACCGGCCGGCGAGCTCACTGGCGGGACGCCAGTGGGGGGAACCCGGCACGGTGTGCCGGACGGCGAGGTCGCCGCGGTCTCCGACGGTGGCGAGCCAGACCCGGCCGTCCGCTGCCTCGGCGATCGCCGGGGTGGAGGTGCCCGACCAGGCCTGGTGGTCGACCGGATGCCTCCGACCACGCCCGGCCGGCACGGGTGGTGCGCGAGTCAGGCCGAGCCCTGGCGGGTGACGGCGGCCAGCCAGACGTGTGCCGGCGGGTCCGTGGTGGCGGACGGCGCGGCCTGGGTCGACCACGACCCGGGCCGGCCGAGACGGTGGGGGTGGCTCCACCGGTGGGAGCGTGCGCCCGGCGTGTGCCGCTCGAAAGGGTCCCGGCCCCGGAGACCGCAGAAGGCGGACGCGCCCCCGGCTGTCGACAGGAGCGCGGGCGACGAGGTCGCCGCCCCGGCGAGGATGTGCTGCGGTGCGAGACGGGCGACGATCCGGAGGCGGTGTGCGGGGTCAGGACGCGGCCGCCCTGGGTGACGGCGGCCACCAGACCCGGCCCTGGGCGTCGGTGACGATCGAGGGCGCCGCGTCGGCCGACCAAGCCGCTGGCGCCGAGGCGCTGCGTGGTGGCCGGAGGGACGGCTCACGGGGGGATGCCGGTCGGCGGTGGTGCGCGCGGACCAGGCGCCGTCGTGGGCATCGGTGGTCGCCACCCCGGGGCGCGGCGAGCCGAGGTACGGCGGGGGCGCGGTGTCCGCGAGGTGCAGATAGCGGAAGTCGAGGTCGGCACGGTATGGACGTCGTACCCGCCGGCGACGCCAAGTTGTACTCCTCGACGGTCACCGTCCCGTCGCCGACCGCCGACACCCAGGCGACGTGGCCGTGCGACCCGAGCCGGTCTGGGCGACCGCCCCGACGGCCGGCACGTCATCGACCAGGTACCCGAGCTCGGATGCGGCGTCGTCCCAGTTCTCGGCGTTGCCCCAGTGGACGCCGCCGAAGTGGTTCTCGAAGTCGTCCATGCCATTGGTCATCCGCAGCCGCCAGGCGACGAAGCTCGTGCAGTTGCGGAGCGCGAAGCCCCAGGGGTCGCCGTAGCTGCCGTTGTAGAACCAGATGTGTTTGGCGCACACGCGCGGCGGCGGAGGCTTGGGCGGCCCCGGCGGCGTCGTCGGATGTGGTCCGCCATGCGGCGTACCGGACTGCCCGGGCTGGCCGGGGTGGCTCGTTTCGCCGGGGTGCACGGGTGCACCGGGCTTGCCCGGCGCACCGCCCGTCTGCAGGCCGGGGTGCTTCGGGGGCAGCGGGACGAGGGGGCATTGACCGAGTCCCCGGTACGGGTAGTCGTCGCCAGAGGCGTGTGCAGGCGCGACGAGACCGACCAAGGACACGATGGTGGCAACCGAGAGCAGCCCACCCGACGCCTCGACGGCCCCGCCGTCCAGGAAGATGGGACGGCACTGCGGGCTCCGTTCGCGTGTGGTGTGACCAAGGGTCCCTGAGCCCGTCGGGAGCGCGCTGGCGAACGTGAGACTTTTACCTTCCCCTCCGGAGGTCGGGACCTTGGTCCCGCGCCGATACGCTGCTCCGGTGACGGAGACCGAGATCGGGCGCGCCAAGCGCGGACGCCGGGCGTACTCCTTCGACGACATCGCGATCGTCCCGAGCCGCCGCACCCGCGACCCCGAGGAGGTCAGCACCGCCTGGCAGATCGACGCCTACCGCTTCGAGCTCCCGATCGTCGCCGCTCCGATGGACTCGGTGATGTCGCCGGAGTCGGCGATCGAGCTGGGCCGGCACGGTGGCCTGGGCGTGCTCAACCTCGAGGGCCTCTGGACGCGGTACGACGACCCCACGGACGTGCTGGCCGAGATCGCGACCCTCGACTCAGCCACGGCCACGCGCCGCATGCAGCAGATGTACGCCGAGCCCGTCCGAGCCGAGCTCATCACCGCCCGACTCGAGCAGATGCGGGACTCCGGGGTGACCGTCGCCGGCTCGCTGAGCCCGCAGCGCACCAAGGAGTTCGCCAAGGCTGTCGTCGACGCGGGGGTCGACATGTTCGTCATCCGCGGCACGACCGTGAGCGCCGAGCACGTCAGCGGACAGGCCGAGCCGTTGAACCTCAAGGAGTTCATCTACGAGCTCGACGTGCCGGTGATCGTCGGCGGCTGCGCGACGTACCAAGCGGCCCTGCATCTGATGCGTACGGGTGCCGCCGGCGTGCTCGTCGGCTTCGGCGGCGGCTCCGCGCACACCACCCGGACCGTCCTGGGCGTCTCCGTGCCGATGGCCAGCGCCGTGGCCGACGTCGCCGGGGCGCGACGCGACTACATGGACGAGTCGGGCGGGCGCTACGTCCACGTGATCGCCGACGGCTCCATCGGCCGCAGCGGCGACATCGCCAAGGCCATCGCCTGTGGCGCCGACGCGGTGATGATCGGGTCGCCCTTCGCCCGCGCCAGTGACGCACCCGGGCGCGGTTACCACTGGGGCGCCGAGGCGCACCACGCCGAGCTTCCCCGGGGCAACGCGTCGAGATCGGCTCCGTCGGCACGCTCGAGGAGATCCTGTTCGGCCCGTCGCGCGTCGCGGACGGCACGATGAACCTGATCGGCGCGCTCCGTCGCGCGATGGCGACCACCGGGTACACCGAGCTCAAGGAGTTCCAGCGCATCGAGGTCGTCGTCTCCTGACGGCTCGGCCTGCGCGCGACGAATTTCGGGCATTCTGGCCCTACCGCGTACGTGGGTGAGGCCTACACCCTCCTGGGGGTTGTGTCGGAACGCACATCTGACGCACCCTGCGGGGATCAGTGCGTGTCCTTCCGGGGGGACTGTTTGTGACCACGGCGGTCAAACAGGGGGGAAGAGACGATGACGATTGCCGCTGCCGTGCCCGGAGCCGGTGACGACCGGTGGGGCCAGCGCACACCGCTCACGCTGCACCTCGACCATCTCGCGATCGAGGGACTCATGTCGGCGCTGGGTCGCCGTCCCGAAGGAACGGGACCGCGTGCCCTGCCCGACGAGCTGACGCGCCTCACCGACCGGGAGCTGACCGTGCTCCGCGCGATGGCCACCGGTGCCACCAACGCCGAGATCGCCGCCGAGCTCTATCTGTCGGTGGCGACGGTGAAGACGCACGTCGCGCGGGTCCTCGCCAAGCTCGGGCTCCGCGACCGGGTCCAGGCCGTGGTGTTCGCCTACGAGTCCCGATTGGTCATTCCTCACTGACGACGCTGTGACGCGGCGGAGCCGCGGCACAGCATCGTCAGGGACGCCGCCGCGAGCTCGCTCGCAAGGCGGGAACCCTGACTCACGCGTACCCACGCGCCTGGAGTGCGTACAGCTGCGCGTAGCTGCCGCCCGCCGCCATCAGCTCGGCGTGGCCGCCCACCTCGCTGACGCGTCCGTCGGCGAGGACGACGACCAGGTCGGCGGCCGCCACCGTCGAGAACCGGTGGGTCACCAGCACGGTGACGGCCCCGCGTCGGCCCGCGCGGCGAGCCGCGTCGGCGTACCCCTCGAAGAGCGCGTGCTCGGTCGCCGCGTCGAGGGCGGACGTCGGCTCGTCCAGCACCAGCAGCAGCGGGTCGCCGCGCATCATGCCGCGGGCGATGGCCAGGCGCTGCCACTGGCCGCCCGAGAGCTCGGTGCCGTCGTCCCAGCTGGTGCCGAGCTGGGTCGTGAGGCCCCCGGGCAGCGCCACGAGGACGTCGCTCGCGGCCGCGTCGTCGAGCGCCTGGAGCGCCCGCTCGTCGTTGTCGAGGGCCGGGAGGTCGCCCGTGGTGATCGACTCCCTGGCCATCAGCTCGAGGTGCACGTGGTCCTGGAAGGCACCGGCGCACCGGGCCCGCCACGCGGTGCCGCTGAGGGTGGCCAGATCGACGCCGTCCACCAGGACCTGCCCCTCGGTCGGGTGGTAGAGGCCGGTGAGGAGCTTGACCAGCGTCGACTTGCCCGCACCGTTCTCGCCGACGATCGCCACGATGGAGCCGGCCGGCAGGTCGAGGTCGACCTCCGTGAGGGACGGCGAGTCCTGCCCGGGGTAGGTGAATCCCAGGCCGCGCAGCGACAGGCCCGTGTGCAGCTGGTCCGGTGGCGTCCCGGTGCCCTCGGCGGCCTGCGCGGAGGCCACGGCATCCTCCAGCTGCCGGTAGCGGCCGACCGTGCGGACCACCTGCGCCAGCATCTGGAAGCCGAAGCGCAGCGACGAGACGACGTTCTGCAGCTGCCCGATCACCAGCACCGATGTCGCCACCGCGCCGACGGGCACGTGGCCGTCGGCGGCGTCGCGGGCGATCACCGTCAGCACGATGCCGGCGGCGATCAGGTAGAGGAGGCCACAGCCGGTGGCGGCGAGGTTCTTGTACACGTCGGCACGCACGTGAGGTCCCCGCCAGGACGCTCCCGCGGTGCGGAGCTTCGTGGCGACCACGCCCCGCGCCCCCAGGACCCGGAGCTCCGCGGCCGCGTCGGGTTCGACGGCGAGGCCGACGAGGTGCTGGGTGAGGCGGCCGGGCTCCGCGCCTTCGTCCTCCGCCCGGCGGTCCCACCTGACCAGCCAGCGGCCGAGCAGGAGGCTGGGCAGCGACGCCGGGAGGAGCCACAGCAGCCGGGCGTCGGCTCCGATCGCCACGATCAGCGTCACCACCGGCATCATCAGGTTGCGGATGGCGTTGACCATGCTGTTGTAGGCGCCGCCGAGCGCGCCCTGGCGCTCGCGGACGATCTGGGCCTGGTCACGGAACGCCGGCGACTCCAGCTGGTCGAGCGTCGGCACCGCCGCCATCAGCTCGGCGACGCGGCGGTCGAACTCGTGCCCGACGGACTCGTTGAGGCGGAGCCTGGCCTCGACCCCGACGGTGGTGAACACCGGCACGACGCCGAACGCGATCGCCGCGAGCACCGACCCCGTGACCAGCGTCGCCTCGGACCGGGTGGCGACGCCGGTGACCATCAGCCCGAAGGCGAGGGGAAGCAGGTTGCTCAGGATCGTGCCGACGACCTCGAGGAAGGCGATCAGGGCCGCACGGCGGTCCAGCCGGAACGCCGCCGAGAGAGGCAGCCACAGGTTGCGGAGCATCGTCACGACGCGGCACCTCCCGGCGAGGGCGAAGCGCTCGGCCTGGAGGGCGAACATCCGCGCGTACCCGTTGCCGGCCGCGACCAGCTCGTCGTGGGTGCCGTCCTCGACCAGCCGGCCGCCGTCGAGGACGACGATCCGGTCGGCATGACGGACGCTCGAGAGGCGGTGGCTGACCAGGATCGTGGTGAGTCCGCGGGTGACGGTCAGGAAGTTGTCGAAGAGCTCGGCCTCGGCGCGGACGTCGAGGGCGGCCGTCGGCTCGTCGAGCACCAGGACGCCCGCGCCCGCGTCGATGGCGGCCAGGGCGCGCGCCAGCGCGACGCGCTGCCACTGGCCACCGGACAGGTCCGTGCCGCCGGCGTACTCGGCACTGAGCACGCGGTCCCAACCCCCGACCCGGGCGAGCACCTGGTCGCCGGTGGCGTCGTGGAGAGCCCGGGGTACGACGGCCGCGACGTCGTCCGCGCGGTGGTCGGCGAGCATCGCCATCGCGACGTTCTCGCGCAGCGTCAGGTGGTAGCGCACGAACTCCTGGAAGATCACCGCCACCCGGCGCCGCAGGCCGTCGTCCTCGCCGGGGTCGCCCCCGTCCACCCGCACGACGCCGCGCGTCGGGAC
This sequence comes from uncultured Actinomycetota bacterium, assembly GCA_963812055.1. Taxonomy (GTDB): domain Bacteria; phylum Actinomycetota; class Actinomycetes; order Propionibacteriales; family Nocardioidaceae; genus Nocardioides. The sequence continues at coordinate 31,432 of CAWEUA010000005.1, read as the reverse complement.
GGTGCAGACCGCAGAGCAGCTTGATCAACGTCGACTTGCCGGCGCCGTTCGCGCCGACGACCGCCACGCTGGTGCCGGGGTCGATCTCGAGGTTCAACCCGTCGAAGGTCGGGACCCGGTGCGACCGGGATAGGTGAACCGCACGTCGTGGAAGGCCACGGCGCTCGCCGTCCCGGTGGGACGGGTCGGCGTGGAGACGGGGGTCGGCGACGGCAGTCGTTCGGACAGGTCCTCGAGGTCGAGCAGCAGGGTCTGCTGGCGGATGACCATCGTCTGCATGTCGCCGAGCATCCCGAGTCCCTCGACCTGCATGAGTGCCTGAGCCGAGGCGAGGAGGGTGGCGGTGCCGATCGCACCGGTCCAGGCGCTGTGGCCCAGGGTGGCGAGCGCGACGGCGTACGCCACGAGGATCGCCCCGTTGGCGAGCACGATCGGACGCTGCTTCTCCCGGCGCCCTTGCCAGAGGTCGGTGATCGCGTCGCGCCAGGCGGCGACGAACCGATCGATGCCGAACGACGTGAGCCCGAAGAGCCGCACCTCCTTGGCGTTGCCCTGGTCGATCAGGAGGTTGCGGTACCACCGCGCGCGCCGGCGGCGGCGGTCACGGAAGATCTGCTCGAAGATCTGCTGCGAGTACGCCGACCAGGTGACGTTGACCGCCACGGTCGCGCCGAGCACCAGCGCGGCCACCCACCACGACCACGTCGCCAACACGATCAGGGCGGCCACGCCCCACAGGCGGTAGCTGATGACCTGCCAGGTGCTCTGCACGCCGAGGAAGTACTGCTGGTTGATCTCCTCGACGGCGCCGTCGATCGACTGCCGGATGTCGGCGTCCTCGAGGTGCTCGATCCCGTGCGGGCGTGAGCACAGGGCCGACACCCGCTCGAGCAGCAGGGGAGTGGCGCGCCCCTGCTGGACGTTGCCGACGATGTCGACGACCGCGGTGAGGACCGGCTGCGCTACCAGACTGACCAGTGTGACCACGAGCCACGCTGGTGTCCAAGTGGCCATCCTCGAGCCCGGCGACGAGCCGGCCGGAGCCGACCATCACACCGGCGGCGGCGACGCGCCTGGGCGACCGCCGCGAGGGCAGCGACCGTGGTGAGCGTGGGTGAGCACTCCCAGAGGAGCCGCGCGAGGAGAGCCTGGCCGCGCAGCACCCGCCGGACCCGAGTACCGGTGTTCGCCATCCCGGCACTCTGACATCAATCTGATGTCATTGCAATGTCGTCAAGCCGTCTTTCTGACGTCAAGCAGCTCGACGATCCCGCTCAGCCCGCTGGCGATGACCTCCGCGCCGCCGGGTCCCTGCCCCCACATCGCCTCGTACCACGGCTCGAGTCGGTGCCAGTCCAGCGCCCGCGCGAGCTCCTCGTCGGTGACGCCGTACGCCGTGGCGACGGCCTCGGCGAACGGCTCGGGCGCGCCGTACAGCGGCCAGGCCAGGTCGACCGCGGGATCGGCCACCCGGGCGTCCTTCCAGTCGATCACGCCGACGATGCCGTCGGGTCCCGACGTCACGTGGTGCGCGGCCAGGTCGCCGTGGACCAGGGAGGTCGGCGTGTGCAGCGCGACCCGCCGGAGCAGCGCCTGTCCAGGATCCTGGTGCTCGGTCGGGAGCAGGGGCAGGACGCGTTGCAGCATCCGCTCGAGCGTGGCGAGCAGCTCGGCGCGGCGCTGCGGTCCGCTCGGGGATGCCGGACTCGACGTAGACGTTGACCGGCATGTCGTGCAGCGCGCGGAGGAACTCGCCGAGCCGGAGGCCGTCGTCGTGGGTCAGGGACGCCCGGGTCGCGAGCTCGTCCCTGGACGAGGCGGTGCCGCACGCGCAGCGGCGACTCCTCGAGGACCACCGGGACCGGCACCTCGAGCGGGAGGAGCGGGGCCAGGCGCGGCATCAGCCGGATCTCGTTGCGCAGCTGTTCCTCGGCATCGGGGAAGCGCGGCACGCGGTCCAGCCACCGTCCCCTCGACGACCGTCGCGACGGTGTCCCAACCCTCGTGCGCCTCGCCGCGGTCCGCCGCGCGCTCGCGCAGCCAGTCCCCGAAGAGCGCGCGGGCGTCCGGCATGAAGGGGACCTCCGGGTCCGCCAACCGGTCGAGCAGCCGCTCGAGGCTCAGCCACGCGCCGTACGCGACCTCCTCGGGCTGCGGGGTGATGGGGCCGTCCCACGTCGTGACGTAGCGGAAGGCGTGGTACGACGTCTGGGAGTCGGTGTACTCGCTCTCGCCGAGCGACTCCAGCTCGCTGGTGACGCCGAGCTCCTCGGCGAGCTCGCGCCGGGCCCCGTCGAACGGGTCCTCGCCGAACTGGACGACGCCGCCCGCGGTGAAGTCCCAGTGGGCCGGGTAGAGGTCCTTGGTCGGCGTCCGGCGGTGGACGTAGACGCGGCCGTAGGGGTCGCGGACGATGATCCCGGTCGCGGCGTGCCGCAGGTTCTGGGCGCGCATCTGCGAACGAGGGGCGCTCCCGTGAGGACGTCCCCCGTCGTCATAGAGTGCGACGACCTCCTCGTCCACGGGACTATGAAACCTCAGACCGGCCGTCAGCGCTGGCGAAGTCCGGGAGTCGTGTCGCCAGGTGGTGCGAGCCCGTCGACCGCGAGGCGGGTCATCCGCCGGGCCTCGAGCAGCCGGGCGCGGTCGCCGACACCGTGTCGCAGGGCGCTCAGGACCGGCCGGACGCGGATCGGATGTCCGGGGGAGTAGTGGTTCCACCACGTCGGGATGTACGCCGCGCGGGTCACGTGGAAGCCGTGCCCCGTGTCCCGGAACGTGAACCGGACGCTGATGCCCTCGTAGGCCCGTGGGTACGCCGTGTCGCTCTGTCCGACCATGTTGCCCATGCCGTAGACGACCCACTTCCCGTTGACCCGCGTGATCGGCTGCACGACGTGGGCGTGCTCGGCGAACACCAGGTCGACCGCCGGGCTGGCGGTGAGGCGGCGTACCAGCGCGACCTGCTGGGCGTTCGGCAGCCGCGAGTACTCGTCGCCGCCGTGGTACTGGACGAGCACGATGTCGGCCCCGGCCGCCTTCGCCGCCTTGGCCTGGGCGATGAGGTTGTCGGCGTCCCACATCGAGACCGCCCAGCGCTGGTCGGGCGGCAGCGTGAAGCCGTTGAGGGAGTAGGTGCCGCCGACGATGCCGACCTTCACGCCCTCGTCGGTCGTGAGGATCACCGGCTTCCGGCGCTCCGCGGGCGAACGGAACGTGCCGACGTGGCGCACGCCGGCCTTCTCGAGCAACGTCGCGGTGCGCACCAACCCCGAGACGCCCTGGTCGATGCTGTGGTTGGAGTCGGTGGTGCAGGCGTCCCACCCCATCGACGCGATCCAGGGCGCGACCTCGGGCGGAGCGGCGAAGACGGGATAGCTCGAGAGGTGTTCGTCGTCGGTGGCGAACGGCACCTCCTCGTGACAGATGGCGATGTCGGCGCGCTGCACGATCGGCTTCATCGCCGCGAGCATCGGGTCGAAGTCGAAGCGTCTGCTTCTCGCCCCGGCTCACGGCGTCCTCGTGCGCGCTCTCCCACACCGTGTCGTGCCAGAGCAGGTCGCCGCTCATCAGGACCGAGACCCGTCCGGTGGGGGTCGCGGTCGTCGCTCCTGTCGCTCTCGTCCGGCCGTGCGTCGCCCGTGGGATGGGTCGCGACGCCCATCGGGTCGGACGGGAGAACCGTCGGGGGAGCGGACGGCGACGGCGAGACGTCGATCGCCAACTGTGCCCGGTTGTCGGCGGTCCGACCGGGGTGGGCGGCCACGGAGAGGGCCAGCGCGAGGGTCGCGACGACACACACCGCGGCGATCCGGGTCAGTGTCCGCACGCGCGCTCCGTCCTGGTGGTTCATCGACTACGACGCTCCGACGCGCGCCGCGGTTGCCCGCGGTCTCGCGCGGCTTGAGAAGATCGTCCCGTGGCGGCCCAGTCAAGTGCTCTCGGCCCAGCGGCGCGAACAGGCGCGCTGGCGGATCTGGCGGCCACCAGCGCCGACGAACCCCTCGACGTGCTGGTCGTCGGCGGCGGCATCGTCGGGACCGGCGCGGCCCTCGACGCGGTCTCGCGCGGCCTCACGGTCGGACTGCTCGAGCAGCGCGACCTCGCCAGCGGGACGTCGTCCCGGTCGAGCAAGCTCGTGCACGGCGGGCTGCGCTATCTGGAGATGTTCGACTTCGGGCTCGTCCGCGAGGCGCTGGAGGAGCGCGGCCTGCTGCTGACCCGCCTCGCCCCGCACCTCGTGCGGCCGGTCGCCTTCCTCTACCCGCTGCATCGCACGGTCGAGCGGCCCTACGTCGGCGCCGGGCTCGCGCTGTACGACGCGCTGGCGATGGTCGGCAAGTACGAGATGGGCGTCCCTCGCCACCGGCACCTCTTCCGCAAGCAGGTCGCCCGGATCGCGCCCGACCTGCGCACCGACCGGCTCAGCGGCGCCATCCGCTACTACGACTGCCAGGTCGACGACGCCCGCCTGGTCGTCACCATCGCCCGCACCGCCGCCCACCACGGCGCCCTCGTCGCGACCCGGACGCGGGTCACCGGCTTCCTGCGCGAAGGGCCTCGGGTCGTCGGCGTTCGCGCGACCGACCTCGAGTCCGGGTCGGAGCTCGAGGTGCACGCACGGGTCGTCCTCAACGCCACCGGGGTGTGGACCGACGACGTCGAGGGCCTGCTCGGCGGGCCACCGTCCCTGGACGTCGAGGCCAGCAAGGGGATCCACCTGGTGGTGCCGCGCGAGCGCATCCGCTCCGAGTGCGGCTTCATCACCCGCACCGAGAAGTCGGTGCTCTTCGTGATCCCGTGGGGTCGGCACTGGATCATCGGCACCACCGACACGGCCTGGGACCTGGACCTCGCCCACCCGGCTGCGTCGCGCACCGACATCGACTACCTGCTCGAGCACCTGAACAAGCTGCTCATGGACCCGCTCGACCATCGCGACGTCGAAGGCGTCTACGCCGGGTTGCGGCCGCTGCTCGCCGGCAAGCCCGGACGCGGCGTCGGCTCCGGTGGTGAGGGAGAGGTGGCCGCCACCACCAAGGTGTCGCGCGAGCACACCGTGGTGAGCCCCGTGCCCGGCCTCGTGCTGATCGCCGGCGGCAAGCTCACGACGTACCGGGTGATGGCGCGCGACGCCGTCGACCTGGCCGTGCGCGGGTGGCCCGGGGTCGCGCCCTCCCACACCGAGCGGGTGCCGCTCCTCGGCGCCGACGGGTTCCTCACGCGCACCAACCAGCGGGTCGCTCTGAGCCGGCGCTCGGGGCTCGACGTCGGCCAGATCGACCACCTCCTGGGGCGGTACGGCGGGCTGGTCGACGACCTGCTCGAGCTGGTCGCCGCGCGGCCCGAGCTGGCCCTGCCCCTCCCGGGCACCGAGGACTACCTGTCGGCCGAGGTGGTCTACGCGGTGACCCACGAAGGCGCCCGCCACCTCGACGACGTCCTCGCCCGGCGTACCCGGATCTCGATCGAGACCTTCGACCGCGGCACCCTGGCCGTCACCGCCGCCGCCGACCTGATGGCCGCCGAGCTCGGCTGGGACCCCGCCCGCCGCGACGACGAGGTCGACCACTACCTCCGCCGGGTCGAGGCCGAGCGCCAGTCGCAGGAGAAGCTGACCGACCAGGAGGCCGACGAGGCCCGGGTCAGCGCACCGGACATCGTGTGAGGGGGTCTTGACGGGGGTTTCATCATGTGAAGGTGGTGAACCTGCACTTCACATGGCGAGTTCACCGTGAGAACCGCGGCTTCGACCACTTCACATGATGAAACTGGTGAAGCGAGTCACCAAGGCAGACGCGCTTTTCGCCCTGCTACCCCGTGCGGCGTGCGAGCTGCTCGAAGCGGGACTTGATGAGTCGGGGGCGCTGGTAGTCATCCCAGATCAGCCGAAGCATCCGGAACCCGGTGATCTCTCGGAGCTCGTCCTCTCGCCGTTTCTCCGCGAATACCACCTCGCCAGGGTCCTGGCCCGGGCGAAGAAGTCGCCCGTACTTGGACTTCCCGTCGAACTCACCCAACAGGTCTTCCTCTGGCCAGCCCCAGTCGCACGTGCCGCGAAGCACGCCGTCACGGTCGCGCACCTCGAACTGGATCTCCGGCTTGGGGATCCCGAGCTGCCAGAAGACCCACAGGCCGCGAGACTCGCCCACGCTCTCTACGCGCGGATCGGCGAGCCTGACCGGAACATGCAGATGACGGATGCGGGGCCACGACGACATGGCGTCGAACTGCCGGTATAAGTCTTCGGGCGACGCCAGGCCGAGGTGCAACGTCGAGTTGAACAGCACGAGCGCCGCCTCCGATGACGCCATGGAGGCGCACTCGATCGCGCATCGGGTCAGGGGGAGCATCCGGAGGCCGTCGAGCTCGATGACTTCATCGGGCGTACACGTGCCGACGTGGTGGACGACATCCCCTTCGACCCGGCCGGCCCCTCCGTCGAGTCGCGTGACATGGACGCGGCTGAGGTCGACGTTCCAGGTCTCGATGCCGCGGGCGACGACGCCGGACACATGACTCAAGGCGGTGGCGTCGCCGAGCGAGTGGAGTACGGCGCGCGCACGGACCAGGTGCTTCTCGACGTCGGACGACGACACCCAGATATCGGTGAACGAGTAGTAGCCGCGTCTGAACCGGTGCCACACCTTGCTGCGCACCATCTGGCTGACGGCCTTGTCGTCGTACCCGAGGTCGCGCGCCATGGCGCGGGTGAAGAAGCCGTCCTGCTCGCAGAGGAAGCGCAAGGGGTCCATGACTGGTTTTCTGGCAGGCCGAGTCACCCTGTGTCCGGTCGGTCGATGAGGACTGGGGATGACGAGCCCGCCGCGGCCACGTGTGGGCCGTGGCCGGGCCGGGGGCGCTCCGTAGCCGGTTTCATCATGTGAAGGTGATGAGCCGGCACCTCACATGGTGAGTTCACCGTGAGAAGTGCAGGTTCAACCACTTCACATGATGAAACCGTCACCATCGAGCCCACCCACCCCATGGTTACCGCGGGGTAGCCCGGACCAGGGAGGGGACATACTCTCGGTACATGAGTGACCGGCACCCCTCATCCGGACCTCTCGTCGAGGGCCCGCACGATCCCGAGCACGACCCGACGGCGTCGTATGCGCTGGACCGGGGGTACGTCTCGGCGCTCACCCAGCGCGTGGCGGCGTCCTCGGGCGAGACGGTCGAGCTGCGATCGCCCATCGGCGACCAGCCGCTCGCCCACATCCCGCAGTCGTCGGAAGCGGACGTCGAGGCGGCGTTCCGCCGGGCCCGCACGGCGCAGGAGGCCTGGGCGCGTACGCCGGTCGAGGAGCGCGCGGAGTGCCTGCTGCGGCTGCACGACCTGGTGCTCGACCGTCAGGCCGAGATCATCGACCTGATCTGCCTGGAGTCCGGGAAGGCCCGCAAGCACGCCTGGGACGAGCCGCTCCACATCGCCCTGACCGCGCGCTACTACGGCCGTACGGCGAGTGAGCACCTCGACCCACGACGCGTCCGCGGCCTGTTCCCGCTGCTGACCCGGGTCGACGTGAACCGCCTCCCCAAAGGCGTCGTGGGCGTGATCTCGCCGTGGAACTACCCGTTCACGATGGCGCTCTGCGACGGCCTCCCGGCACTCCTCGCGGGCAACGCGGTGGTCGCCAAGCCCGACGCGCAGACCATGCTCTCCGCACTGCTCGGTGCTCAGCTGCTCGAGGAGGCCGGCTTCCCGCCGGACCTGTGGCAGGTGGTCGCCGGCCCGGGACCCGAGGTCGGGCCGGCGCTCGTCGCGCGGGCGGACTACATCTGCTTCACCGGCTCGACTGCCACCGGCCGGCTCATCGCGCAGGGCTGTGCCGACCGGCTGATCGGCTGTTCCTTGGAGCTCGGCGGCAAGAACCCGATCCTCGTGCTGCGCGACGCCGACATCGAGAAGGCGGCGGAGGGTGCGGTGCGCGCGGCCTTCTCGAACGCCGGCCAGCTCTGCGTGTCGATGGAACGGCTCTTCGTGGCGGACCAGGTCTACGACCGGTTCCTCGAGCGCTTCACCGCCCGCACCGAGGCGATGACGCTCGGCGCCACCCTCGACTGGGGCAACGACATGGGAACCCTGATCAGCCGCCGGCAGCTCGAGACGGTCACCGCGCACGTCGAGGACGCCGTCGCCAAGGGCGCCCGGGTGGTCACCGGCGGTCGCGCCCGTCCCGACCTCGGGCCGTTCTACTTCGAGCCGACCATCCTCGAGGGCGTCACCCCCGAGATGACCTGCTTCGGCCACGAGACCTTCGGGCCCGTGGTGGCGGCGTACCGCTTCCACGACGAGGCCGACGCGATCGCGCGCGCGAACGACGGCGAGTACGGCCTGAACGCCTCGATCTACAGCCAGGACGGGCCTCGTGCCCGCGACATCGCCCGGCAGATCCGGTGCGGCTCGGTGAACATCAACGAGGGCTTCGCCGCGTCGTTCGGCAGCATCGAAGCGCCCATGGGCGGCATGCGATCCTCCGGTCTCGGCCGCCGCCAGGGCAGCGAGGGCGTACTGCGCTTCACCGAGACGCAGGCGGTCGCGACGCAGCGGGTCACCCCGATCGCGCCGCGCTTCGGCGTCTCCGACGAGCGATATGCCAAGACGATGACGTTCGCCCTGCGGGTGATGAACAAGCTCGGCCGGGCATGAGCAGGGCATGAGCAGCAAGCGGCATGAGCACGGCATGACCACGCATCGGAAGGCGGACTACGACGTCCTGGTCGTCGGCTCCGGGTTCGGCGGCTCGGTCGCGGCGCTCCGACTGACCGAGAAGGGGTACCACGTCGGTGTGCTCGAGGCGGGCGCGAGGTTCGAGGACGACGACTTCGCGAAGACCTCCTTCGACACCCGTCGTTTCCTGTTCCGCCCCGAGGTCGGCTGCTACGGCATCCAGCGCATCGACGCCCTCAAGGACTGCCTGATCCTGTCCGGCGCGGGGGTCGGCGGCGGTTCGCTGGTGTATGCGAACACGCTCTACGAACCGCTCGGACAGTTCTACGACGACCCGTCGTGGAAGGACATCACCGACTGGCGGGCGGAGCTCGCGCCGTACTTCGACCAGGCGAAGCGGATGCTCGGCGTCGCGGACTACCCCCGCACGACGCCGTCGGACGAGGTGATGAAGCAGGTCGCCGACGACCTCGGCGTCGGCGAGACCTTCCACCCGACGCCGGTCGGGGTGTTCTTCGGCGGGCCCGGGCAGGAGCCGGCCGACCGGGTGCCGGACCCGTACTTCGGCGGCGCCGGCCCCGACCGCAACCCCTGCCGCCACTGCGGCGAGTGCATGACCGGCTGCCGCCACAACGCCAAGAACACGCTCGTGAAGAACTACCTCCACCTCGCCGAGCAGAACGGCGCGCGGGTGCTGCCGCTGACCACGGTCACGCGCATCGAGCCCCGAGCCGGCGGCGGGTACGACGTCCACGTGCGGTTCACCAAGGCCAAGATGAACCGTCCCGGGGCGAGCAAGGTGCTCACCGCCGACCAGGTCGTGGTCGCGGCGTCGGCGTTGGGCACCCAGCGGCTGCTCCACCGGATGAAGGACGAGGGCCACCTGCCGCGGCTGTCCGACCGGCTCGGACACCTCTCGCGCACGAACTCCGAGTCGATCCTCGGCGCCATCGCGCCCGACGCGAAGGTCGACTACAGCCAGGGCGTCGCGATCACGTCGTCGTTCCACCCCGACGAGCACACCCACATCGAGCCGGTCCGCTACGGCAAGGGGAGCAACGCGATGTCGCTGCTCCAGACGGTGCTCACCGACGGCGATCTGGGCCCGCGGTGGCGCACCTGGCTGAAGGAGATGTGGACACAGAAGGCGCGTGTGCTCGACCTGTACGACATGCGCCACTGGTCGGAGCGCACCGTGATCGCCCTGGTGATGCAGAGCCGTGACAACTCCATCACCGTGTTCACGAAGGCGGGCCGCTTCGGCCGCCGCGTGCTGACCTCGAGGCAGGGCCACGGTGAGCCGAACCCGACCTGGATCCCGGTTGCCAACCGAGTGGTACGCCGGATGGCCGAGATCATGGGGGGTACGCCGGGTGGCTCGATCGGCGAGCCGTTCAACATGCCGCTGACGGCGCACTTCATCGGCGGCTGCACGATCGGGGACTCGGCCGAGTCCGGGGTCATCGACGCCTACCAGCGCGTCTACGGCCACCCCGGCCTGCACGTCGCGGACGGTTCGGCGATCTCGGCGAACCTGGGCGTCAACCCGTCGCTGACGATCACGGCGCAGGCCGAGCGGGCGATGGCGCTGTGGCCGAACAAGGGCGAGGCCGACTCCCGGCCCGCGCTCGGCGCGGCGTACCAGCGGATCGCGCCGGTCCCGCCGTCCCACCCGGCCGTCCCGGAGGACGCACCGGCAGCGCTGCGGCTGCCCATCGTCGCTGTCTCCTGAGTCCCGCGGCACTTTCTCGGACCGTCACGTAACTCGGGGCCAAGGGCATCGTTGTGCGGTCGGGACCCCACCGCCGAACTCCCTCCCTTGGTGGGGCCCACGTGTCCGGGGACGCGCATGCGGGCCCCGGGCAACCAGAGCCCGGCCTCGCTCCCTGATCGCCGGGCTCTGGCGCGTCCGGGGGAAGCGGCCGTCGGGTGCGCAGATAGGCTGCGGTCATGTCGGAGCACGACACCCACGACCTGGTTCTCGTCGTCGACTTCGGTGCGCAGTACGCCCAGCTGATCGCGCGTCGCGTCCGCGAGGCACGGGTCTACTCCGAGATCGTGCCCCACTCGATGCCGATCGCCGAGATGCTCGAGCGGAAGCCGGCCGCGATCATCCTGTCCGGCGGTCCTTCATCGGTGTACGCCGACGGCGCACCCGGCATCGACACCTCTCTCTTCACGGCCGGGGTCCCCGTGTTCGGCATGTGCTACGGCTTCCAGCTGATGGCCCAGGGGCTCGGGGGAGCGGTGTCTCCGACCGGCGCCCGCGAGTACGGCCGTACGCCGGTCAAGGTCGACCGCGCCGGCGTCCTGCTCGCCGACCTCCCGGCCGACCACTCGGTCTGGATGTCGCACGGCGACTCGGTGATCGCCGAGCCTCCGGGCTTCGACGTGCTCGCCTCCACCAGGGTCACCCCGGTCGCGGCGTTCGAGGACACCGACCGCAGGCTCGCCGGGGTGCAGTGGCATCCCGAGGTGCTGCACACCGAGCACGGCCAGCTGGTGCTCGAGCACTTCCTCCACGACATCGCCGGCTGCCGTCCCACCTGGACGATGGTCAACATCGTCGACGAGCAGGTGGACCGGATCCGCGGTCAGATCGGCGACGGCCGCGCGATCTGTGCCCTGTCCGGCGGCGTCGACTCGGCGGTCGCGGCCGCGATCGTGCAGCGGGCCATCGGTGATCGCCTCACCTGCGTGTACGTCGACCACGGGATGATGCGGCTGGGTGAGACCGAGCAGGTACGCCGTGACTTCGAGGCCGTCTTCGACTCGCTCGACGTGGTCGACGCCGGCGAGCAGTTCCTCGGTGCCCTGGAGGGCATCCACGATCCCGAGGAGAAGCGGAAGATCATCGGCCGGGAGTTCATCCGGACCTTCGAGGCGGCCGAGGCGCGGATCCTCGGCGGCGACGTCGGCGCGGGCGACACGGCGTACCTCGTCCAGGGCACGCTGTACCCCGACGTCGTCGAGTCCGGCGGCGGAGCCGGCACCTCCACCATCAAGTCACACCACAACGTCGGCGGCCTGCCGGACGACCTGCAGTTCGAGCTGGTCGAGCCGCTGCGCACGCTCTTCAAGGACGAGGTCCGCATGGTCGGCGAGCAGCTCGGCCTGCCGCCCACCATGGTGTGGCGCCAGCCGTTCCCCGGCCCGGGCCTCGGCATCCGGATCATCGGTGAGGTGACGCGCGAGCGCCTCGACATCCTGCGCCAGGCCGACCTGATCGCCCGCGAGGAGCTCACCGCCGCCGGCCTCGACCGCGACATCTGGCAGTTCCCCGTCGTGCTGCTCGCCGACGTCCGCTCGGTCGGCGTCCAGGGCGACGGCCGCACCTACGGCCACCCGATCGTGCTCCGTCCGGTCACCTCCGAGGACGCCATGACCGCCGACTGGGCCCGACTGCCGTTCGACCTCCTGGAGAAGATCTCCACCCGCATCACCAACGAGGTCGCCGAGGTCAACCGGGTCACCCTCGACATCACCAGCAAGCCGCCGGGCACCATCGAGTGGGAGTAAGCCACCCACTCTGACCTGCGGAAACGCAGCCGTCATGGAACTTGGTGATGGTTGGACGGCTTACTCTGGCGTCAGCTATCGGCGCCTATCGCACACCCGGTCCACCGGAGATCGGGTGAGGGGGCAGATCGCTCAGATGTCGTAGTTCTGACGTGACACCCGGCCTGACGTGCGCGGACACCCAAATGCCGGCCGCAGCCGGGCCGCAGCCGGGCCGCAGCCGGGCCGCAGCCGGGTAGCAGCGGATACAACAGTGTGTGTTGAAGAGATCGCGGTGTTCGACCATTTCGAAGGTGCGTACGGGCGCCCTCTCATGCCGATGAGCGGGTGTCATGGCTCTCGGTCCCGCTGACTTCCGAGGCGTTACCTGACCGCAAAGTGACTATCGGCCCGACGCTCATGAACGGCTCATGAATGGTGCCTATGGTGACCGGAAGCCCGACCGCGAGGAGACCTCCATGCCCCGTTCGAACCGAACGCCCTTCCGACCCTGGATCGCCGTGAGCGGATTCGCCCTGACCGGCCTACTCGCCGGGGTCAGCGCGGCCACGCTCGCCCCCGCATCGGAAGCCGCGACCGGCTCAACGGTGAGCCGCCATCGCCCCTCGCCCTCCCACTTCACGCACGGTGTGGTCAACAACCCGTGGTTCCCCCTCAAGGCTGGAACCCGCTACGTGTACCGCGGCGTCAGCGGCAAGGCGAAAGTCCGTGACGTAATGATCGCGACCTACCGCACCAAGATCGTCGACGGAGTCCGCTGCCGAGTGGTTCTCGACCGCGGATTCGAGCACGGGCGGCTGCACCGAGCGCACCTTCGACTGGTACGCCCAGACCAAGGCCGGCGTTGTCTGGTACTTCGGGGAGAACACCACGACCTTCGACAAGTCCGGTCACGTCACCGGACACGAAGGGTCGTTCGAATCCGGTGTGAACGGCGCACAGGCCGGCATCTTCATGACCCCCCATCCCCACGCCGGTCCGGTCTACGCACAGGAGAAACCTGCCCGGTGTCGCAGAAGACAGGTTCACGGTCCTTCGCCATGGCGGACACGTCTCAGTGCCCCTGCTGACCTCACACAATGCCCTGGTCACCAGGAGTTCAGCCCCCTCGAACCGGGCGTCATCGAGCACAAGTTCTACGTCCGCAACGTCGGTGACGTCTATGACGTCACCGTCCACGGCCCGTTCGAAGACGCCCGGCTCGTTGCACTGACCCACGTCCCGCACCCCTGATGGATTGTGGCTCTTTGATAACCGCGCGGTTGGTATGAGTCCGCGCTCTCCTGACTCTCCCCAGCGTCAGCGAATCCCCGTGTCGCAGGGGATGTCGACGTTTGAGTAGGCACCGGAGGTGACTCGAACGTTCATCAGTTCGCATGACATCCCGGCCTCGGCCTTGACGACGTACATTCCCGGTGGCACTGCGACGCGGTAGTTGCCGTCCGCATCGGTCGTGGTGCGCGCAACCACACCCCCGCCGGCATCCGGGTCCCCGTGGAGCGGCGTTGCAACGGTGATCTCCGAGCCCGCCGCCGGCTTGTCCTCGCACGGGTCACCCTCGGTCTCGACCGGGCACTGGGGCCCCAGGTGGACCGAGCCGGCGACTCCCGACTGATCCAGGGTCGTGCCTGGGTCCCGGGCGCCGCAGCCGCCGAGAGACGACACGATCACGGCGATGATGAGGACTCCACCACCCATGGGCATGGGGCTGAGACGTCCATGCACGCATCGAGGTTCCACGAACCAGTCCGTGACGGCGACTGCCCACGACCCGCGGGTCAAGGAATGCGCGCGAGCAGACGCGGCGGCAGCCCGTGAAGAGGCGGCGTCGCTGACGGAGGTGCAGATGCAGTATCCGAAAGGGCCGTGCCCGAAGGACGGCGCGAAGTCGACCTAGCAAGACACCGCTCCCGCGCCGATCATGGTCCTGGCCCACCGTCGATGTCCTGGAGGTTGGTACCGACCGCACACCGCAGCCTGCAACGCCCGGAGGATGACACCCACGAGCGAGAACGTCTCCCGAGCCAGGGCCCGACCTGGCGCGGCTCAAGGTCTCGGTCATGAACCTGCCTCTCACCCGAACCATTGCGCTAGGGCGGCGCTTCGGGCACTCACATGGAACTTTCACTCCCTTGGACCTGCGCCGGTTCCCGGCGGTGTGACGCACCTGACAGCGGCATGTGAGTACGTTCTTGGCAGGAAACACCCTGCGGTCACGCGGACAAAGCCGCGGTCAGATCGACCTCGATCAGCTGCCCGGGAAAGCCGAGTTGGGCAACTCCGAGCAGAGTGCTCGCGGCGGTGAACGCAGGCCCTAGCGCCGACCGGTTCAGCCGCTGCCACGCGGCACCCAGCACCGCAACATCTCCGCTGACCACGTAGATCACCGAGCGGACGACCTGGTCCGGCCCGGCGCCCGCAGCGCTCAGGGCGGTGATGGCGTTGGCTGCCACCTGGTCGATCTGGGCGTCGAGGTCACCCGCACCCACCAGCGTGCCCGAGCGGTCAAGCGGACACTGTCCCGCTAGGAACGCCGTGGGGCCAGCTTCCACGACGGTGACGTGGTGATATCCGGGCGTTGGATGAAGCTGGGCTGGATTGATCCGCGTGATCTCGCTGGTCATGGGCGTCAGTCTGGCGAGCCAGGCGACGCTGCGCACCACGGTTTCTTGCGTGAGCGCACCCCAACACCCGCCGCCGCCGCTCGGGGCTTGACACCACACCGACATGAGCCCGAGAACGGACGGCGGCATGTGAGGACGTCGCGCATAGCGCAGATCCATGCAGCTCTGCGCGAGGCTGAGTGGTGCGATAGCCGCGGTCGCGGACGAACCGGATCGGCCTCCCACTGCGTTACAGGTGTATGAAGGACGCAGGAAGGTGAGCGATGAGCATCGACGAGGATTTCGCCGAGTTCGTCGCCGCTCGCTGGGGCTCGCTCTACCGGCTGGCCTACCTGCTCGCGGCGTCCCCGGCCGGCGCGGAGGACCTGTTGCAGACGACCCTGGAGAAGGCTTACGTGAACTGGTCGCGGATCGGCCGGATGGAGTATGCCGAGGCGTACGTACGCCGGATGCTCGCCCACACCTCTGTGTCAAGTCATCGGCGTGCCTGGGTCCGGGAGCGGCCGACTGATCCGCTGCCCGAGGCGGTGCGGGACTCCGCCGAGGAGCTGGTCCTCGACCGGAGCCTGTTCTGGCCCCTGGTCTGCGCGCTGCCCGCACGGCAGCGGGCGGTGATCGTGTTGCGCTACTACGAGGACCTGAGCGAGGCGCAGATCGCCGACGCCCTCGGCTGCGCGCCCGGGACCGTGAAGTCACAGTCGTCGGCGGCGATCGGGGCGCTGCGACGAGCCCTGGCCGCAGCGGGCATCGGGGAGGCGATCAGCGAGTCATGAACATCGACCAGCAGCTCCGAGCTGCCCTCAGCCAGGAGGCAGAAATGCGCAATGCACCCGCACCCGACGTGGACAGGCTGATCATCGGCGGCAAGGTGCGCCAGCGCCGCCGCAACCTGGCACGGGTCGGCGTCGCCGCCGCCGCGGTGCTCGTCGCCGGGGGCGCATACGGCGTCACGAAGGTCGATCACGGAACCGCGGTCGAGCCCGCCGGGAAGCCCCCACCAACGAACGCTTCCCACACCTATCCGAACAACCCCGGGACCACGATCCAGCCGGGCACCTACCGAATGCTCCTCGGCAAGAACGACGCCGGCGCTGCGGTCCACGCCAACATCACCTTCGACAACACAGCCTGGCAGAGCGCGGGCGCCAACGATCCGCTGCTGTTGAAGGCGAACAGCAATGGCGGCGTGGCCGTCTACAAGCCTCTTGGGCTGGCCGCCGGGACTGGATGCGGCTCTGACAACAAGCTGAACACGAACCTAGGCGACACCCCGCAGTCGCTCGCGCAGCAGCTTGCCGGGCTCCCGCAGAGCACCGTCCTCCAAGCACCGACACCGGTGCAGGCGTTCGGCCGCGACGCGGTCCACCTGCGACTGCGGATCAACAACAACTGCGGAGCTGGCTGGTACCGCGTCGCCGAGACGATCCTAGGCGCTCACGGCATCACCTACGACCCCGTCAGAGCGGTCGTCATCGACTTCTGGCTCGTGGACGAGGGCAGGCCGGTCGTGATCGAGACGTGGCACGAGGTCAACGCATCGAGCCATCTGGAGGGCCAGATCGCCCGTGTCCGGGACTCGATCACCTTGTCGACCGTCGGGTAGGCCAGACCAATAGGTCGATCCACGGACCGATTCAGACCCGATCGACGGCCTGACATCGACCCCGACAGTGCGCCGGACAGCGGCCATGATCGGACGCCCGCTCATCGGGGTGGTCTCAATGGGTCAGCGCAACACTTCCTGATTTGAGGAGGTTGCGATGGCGCGTGGTTATCGGCGGTTCTCGCCGGCGGATGAGGATGAGATCTGGGCAGCGGTTGCGGGCTGGGCATGCGGCCAAGCCGACCGCTCGGGCGTTGGGGTGGTCGACCTCGGGGGTGCGGGGTTACCTGGAGCGGTGTGGTGGGATCCGGCCCGCCGCAGCGGTGGCGGTCACCATCTCGGTTGAGCTTGGTGGAGCGGGAGGAGATCTCTCGTGGTCTGGCGGCCGGGTCGGTCGCTGCGGGCGATCGCGGCTGGGTCTGGGGCGTGCGCCCGTCGACGGTCAGTCGTGAGGTCGCCGCACATGGCGGTCGTCGGCAGGTATCGGGCTGCGCCGGCCGATCAGCTGGCGTGGGCGCGGGCCAGGCGTCGCAAGGCGTGCAAGCTGGCGACCCGGCCGACGTTGCGTGCCATCGTGGGCGAGCAGCTGAAGCAGAGAGTGGTCACCGCAGCAGATCGCCGGCTGGCTGAAGACCACCTACCCCGACGACCCGGAGATGCAGGTGTCGCACGAGACGTATCTACCGCACCCTGTTCATCCAGTCCCGCGGCGCCCTGCGCAAAGAGCTCACCGCACATCTGCGCACCGGGCGGGTGATCCGACGCCCGGCAGGCACCCGGCTCCCCGATGGGCGTGGTGGCCGGCCCGGGATCCTCAACATCTCCCAACGACCCGCCGAAGCAGACGACCGGGCAGTCCCAGGGCACTGGGAAGGCGACCTGGTCTTCGGCAAACGGATGTCCCCGGTGGCCACCCTGGTCGAACGCTCCACCCGGTTCGTGATGCTGGTCGCGCTACCAGGCGGACACAAAGCCGACCTGGTCGCCGACGCGCTCGCCGCGAAGATCACCACCCTGCCGGCCGCTCTGACCCGGACTCTGACCTGGGACCAGGGCCACGAGATGGCCGAACACGTCCGGTTCACCCAGCAGACCGGGATCGCGGTCTACTTCTGCGACCCCAAGTCGCCCGTGGCAGCGCGGATCCAATGAGAACACCAACGGCCTGCTGCGCCAGTACCTGCCCCGCACCCTGGACTTCCGGACCCTGACCCAAGCCGACTTCGACGCCATCGCCGACCAGCTCAACGGACGCCCTCGACAGACCCTCGGCTTCAAGACACCATCACAAGTACTGGCCGAGGTGTTGCGTTGACCGCCTGAGCCCGCAGGCATGTGCGTGCACCCGGACAGCGGCATGTGAGTGCGCTTGCAGGGCGTCCGACTCGCGGCTATGACGCAGGTCAGCATCGCGCCGGCTCCCGGCTGCCGCAAGACGCACGGTGCTCGTCCTCACGAAACCCACCGTCCGAGCAATGCCCGACACGCTCCGCTACCAGTGCGTCTTGCCTGTGGCACGAAAGCCTCAGTGCACAGCGACCAGGTCAAGCATGGCCAAGGACCAGCGGTGGACTCGGTCGAGCCGCGCGGCGAAGGCAGGATTGACCTGGGCCGTGCCGGTGTACCAGAGGTCGAACGCGACCTGACGCAGCGCGATGAAGTCGTCCAGGTGCGTGATGTCCATCTCCCGACGCGATCGATAGCCGTCCAGCAGGGCGTCTCTGTACGCCGGGTAGTCCGGTCGGTCTCGCAGTTCCCAGAGGGCGACGGCGAGCTCGTAGAGCCGGGGACCGGTGCCGCAGTCGTCGAAGTCGATGAGCTTGACATCCCCGCCTTGGAAGATCGCGTTGCCGAGGTGCAGGTCGGCGTGGATGAGCCCGTCCCCATCGACTTGCGGCATGACGTCAGTCAGCCGCGCGGCCACCGCGCGGAAGCGGGCTTGCACCTCTCCCGGCAAGAGTGTCCAGCACCCAGCCGCTGGGGTCTCGCCGTAGACCATGACGTCCCCGAAGAAGGTCTCGTGGTCCCAGCGGATGCGCACGAAGTCCGGAGGCGGCGTCCACGCATCGGCCTGGTCGTGCAGACGCCCCATCGCGTCGCCCAGACGAAGCAGGTGCACCGGACGGGCCGACTCCTCATAGATGCGCCCGTCCATCCAGCGCAGCACCGAACAGATCCGGGTCTCACCGGCGGCGGTCGCCTCGACAGTGAATGCACCGTCCCGGGTCGGGACCGCCATCGGAACCGCCAAGCCGGTGTCCCTCCGAATAGCCTGTAGCCAGGCAATCTCAGAACGGACTGCCTTCCCCGTGTCGACCCCACGACCATGCCGTTGGGGTCGATGAACGCGTACGAGGTGGCTGCCGTCGGGACCGTCGTGCCGGTAGGTGGTGTTTTCCTCGTGGGCAACCAACGTGAGGCGACCGGCAGCAATCGGATATCGCTTCAGCGCCGCCCCAGCCACCTGGCGGAGACGGGCCAGCTGCGCGCGTCGGGTCAACATCTCGCAACTGTGGATCTGTGCGGGGGCGACCACAACCGCTTTCTACAGTGGGGCGTCACACACGCCGCGGTGGGCTCAGCTTTCGCGGTGGTGTGACGCAACCCTGACAGCGGTCGCTTCGTCAATTGGCCTCTGCCCATGCCGGTAGAGCTCGATGACTGGCGACGGGGCCAGGAGCGAGACCTGTCGCCTGGCAATGTGTTGCTGGTCTGTCGTTATGGCATTGCCATCTGTGCTGAGGCGGGAGTGGTGCGTCGCGGGCGTCGTCTACGGATTGCCCACTCCGCGACGGTGAGGTTGATTGCCCACGCGGCAACGAGGAGCAACGCAGTTGTCATTTGTCCATGGCCGAAGATGGCCCCGCCGACGCCGAGTGTGAAGGCTTGGGTGCCGGCGACGAGGCCGATGGCGTAGCCGCGGATCATCCAGGCGCGATGATTGGCGAAGTCTCGGCGACGGGCGGCGAGGAACCCCAGTGCGATAACGACCAGCATCGCCATACCGAACACCGCCCGCACCGGGTACAGCAGTTCGCGAGTCGCGCCTGCTCGTGGGAAGAATTGGTTCAACCACAGCGCCGATAGCCCGACACCGAGCCCGGCGACCATCACGATGCGTCCGGCGCGGCGGTGCCAGGCGCGGTGGCGTCGGCGTAAGTGGGTGGAAAACTGGAAGGCACCCAGCAGTGCGAAGACGATGGCGCTCAGGATGTGGATCGCCACGGGCAGCGGCGTCGCGGAGAAGCGGGGGTTGAGTGGCATCACCGTCGACCCAGTGGCCAAGTCGATCAGGCGAAGTGAGCCGGCGATGACCGGGATGGTGGCGAGCGCGACCAGGGCGATGGGCAGGCGCCACGTCGAGGTGAGGTCGCTCATGAGAGTGCCGCTGGCTCGGTTGGTTCAGCGGCAGCTTGAACCTGGGCATCGGCCCGTCGCTGTACTTGCCACAACGAGATTCCGAGGCCGATGAGGGCGATTCCGTTGGGAACGGCCAGCAGTCGGTAGAAGGCGTCGGGCATCTTCGAGAGGAGGGCGCTGATGGCCCCGCTGACCGCCAGGAATATGCAAGCCCACCGTGCGAGAACGTGTGCGCGGAACAGTGCGATGCCGAAGATGAGACCGCCTGCCAGGTAGCAAACCGCTTGGAACTTCCAGAACGTGTTCAGCGCACCGAGGTCGCCGGTGATGCTGCCGCGGGACGTGGCCAGGGCGATCACATCCTTGACGTAACCGGGGTTGGTCTTCACGATCGTCGGCATGACGAATACGCCAATGAACGTCGTGCACATGATGGAGAGGTAGCCCGCGGCGAGGAGCAGGTAGCCGATCAGTCCGAGCACGCCATTTCGGCGGACTTGGCTCAGGTACATGCCGGTGATACCGGCGACGGCAAGCGCCGCAAACAGGACTTTGAGGGATTCCCTTATCTGAACGTTTGTGGACGTGATCGAGGTCGGAGTGAGCTGCGGGTGTCCGATCTGGACGCCAACGAAGATGGTGCCTCCAGCTATTGCGGCGACCGCGGCTGCCCGCGTGAGGCCGGATGTGGTGATTGTCAAAGCGACTTCCCCCCGTTGTAAGGACCCCGGCTTGGTCGATCACCCCAGGCAGTGGCGGATTCGAGATGCAGGATCGTGACGCGCGAAGCCCCCTCCGGATGTGGGCAGAGCGGCAAATGACGTGGAGGTGATGCTCATACGGTCGTTGCGTGTTCTTGGCCTTGCGGCGGCGCAACCGGTTCGGTTGGCGGCTGTGACCAGAGCGAGAAGCCGAGCCAGACCAGCGCGATACCCATCGGGATGGCAGTCTTCGGCTGAGATGCGTTGGGGAGCAGGGCAGCTACCGGGGCTAAGGCGGTGGAAACGGCCAGCAGCGCACCCGCCCATCGCGGGAAGATTCCGGAGCGGAACGTCGCGATACCGAAGGTCAGGCCGCCCAGGATGTAGACAGGCGCCGTCAGAGTCCAGATCGTCGGCAGGGCTCCGAGGTCGAAGGAGCCCGAAGGGCCGTTGAACATGCCCATCCAAGCCTGCACGAAACCGGGCACAGCGGAGGCTACGTGCGGAAGAACGAAAGCCTCAACGAAGCTGAAGCCCATGATCAAGACGAACCAGGCGCTCAGCAGGACGTAGCCCAGGAGCCCCAACCAGCCCGTCCTCACCGCCTGCTTGGCGTACAGGCCCGCCATGCCGAGCACCCCGAAAACGGACATCGCGCAGGCGATAATATGCACGGCCTGCCATCGCGTTGTGGTGACTGATGCCGGGACGTTTGCAGGATGGAAAATTCCCACCAGCACGTAACACACTCCCGCGAGCAGCGCCGACAGTCCCGCTAAGCGCATGAGGTTCTCATTCGTGATCTTCATGTGCGTCTCTCTTCTTAGCCCAGCGCTATCGTGGGGTGGAGGAACTGCAGCAATGCCACCGCAAATCGGACGCCTGTCCTAAGGGTGGCGTGAAGGCATCCTCCTGGAACTCAACTCCTCGCGCTTTCGGCGCAGCGCGAGCGCAGGGATCTGCGCTGGAGGCACGTTCCGTCGCATCGACTCTAGTGGATGATCGCGGAATCTAACCCGACAGGACAGGCCGACATCGTGGCCCACTCGCCCCGCTGTGCAAGCGACGGCGACCGCTCACCTTGGTGACGTCCCCCGTGGTGGTGTAACTCCCGGTGACCCCTTGTGCCCTTGTGCACCCGATGGCACTGTCAGCCCATCTGGGGAGTCAATTCAGGAGGCAGACGTGCGCCCTTCATCTCTTGTGTTCGCATGTGTTCTTGGCCTTGCATCGACCGGAGCGGCGGTTGGTGTCACGACCGACGCGGCGGTCGGCGTCACGGCCCACGCGTCGGCGACGTCGAGCCACTCGATCGCCAAGATACGTCGGCGAGCGAGGTCCGCTCGCCACGAAGACCAAGACGCTGTCCGGTGCCTCGCCCAAGGCGGGCGAGGTCGACTCGGACGAGATCCACAGCCCCGATGTCGAAGCGGCCGAGGACTCCCACCAGGGCGGGTCGAGGGTTCTCAACGGCAAGGTGAAGGCGCCGTTGTCGCCGTCGGTGCCCGTCACCCGCAACCGCAACGGCGTGACCAGCGCCTTCGAGGGCTCCAACCACTTCGACAGCCGCTATTCCGGTGGTGGCAACCAGTTCTCGGGTGAGCCGCCCGACCAGGGCATGTGCGCGAGCGGCACGCGGGTCTTCGAGATCGTCAACTCGGTGGTCCAGATCTACACGAAGGCCGGCACGCCGCTGATCGCCGGCACGAAGGCCTTCCCCGACGGCCCGTCGGTCGGCCTTACCCTGAACGAGTTCTACGACCTGCCGCCGGCGTTCGTCCGGCCGGACGGGCCGTTCGGGCCGAACATGTTCGACACCTCGTGCCTGTACGACGCCAGCACCCACCGCTGGTTCGTGACGTCGGCCAACCTCGACGAGGACGCGACCGACCGGTGAGTTCACCGGCGAGGGCCAGGTCTGGATCGCCGTCAGCAAGTCGGCCAACCCGTTGGGCGGCTGGCGAATCTGGTCGATCGACACGACCAACAACGGGCTCAACGGATCGCCGAACCACCGCTGCCCGGAGAACGCCTGCTTCGGCGACTACCCGCAGATCGGCCTGGACGCTCACGGCTTCTACATCACCACCAACGAGTTCGAGTTCTTCGGTGACGGCTTCAACGGTGCGCAGCTCTACGCGCTGTCCAAGGCCGACCTGCTCGCCGGTGCCGCGAAGCCGACGATGCAGTCGCTCCAGAACGTCCCCACCGCGACGTACGACGATCTGGCCTACACGATGCAGCCGGTGAACGCACTGCCTCGCCGACTGGTCGCACTCACGCGGCGGAACGATGTACTTCGGCATGTCGGGCTCGCCGTTCACCAATGGCCTGGCGCACAACATCGCGCTGTACGCGTTGTCGAACACCTCGTCGTTGAACTCCAGCTCTCCGCAGCTCCACCTCGCAGAGACCGCGGTGCGGACGAAGAAGTACGCCTCGCCGGGCTTCGCACAGCAGAAGCTCGGGCCCATGCCGCTCCTGCAGTGCGTCAACCGGGTGGCATGCATCGGGACCAAGTACCCGCGGCTCAAGCCGCCGCTCGTCCTGGACGCCGGCAACTCGGGCAAGGTCTACGGGGCCTGGCTGCACGACGGCGACGTCTACCTCACGACCGGTACGCCGATCCGTGGTTCGGGCGCAGCGACGTACGACTCGTCCGACGGGTCGTGGCATCCGATCAAGCAGCGGACCGCTGTCGCGTGGTTCGTGCTGCACCCGACCACCAGCGGCCGCCTGTCGGCCCGACGCGTGGGCAACGGGTATCTCGCCGTGGCCGGCGCCAATCTGACCTACCCGTCGATCGTGGTCGGACCGAGCGGCGCCGGTGGCATCGGTGCGACGTTGACCGGTCCGAACTACTACCCGAGCGCGGCGGTCGCCAGGTTCCGTCCGGGCCGGGCGCCGGGGTCGGTCCAGATCACGGGTCGTGGAGTGGGGCCGGACGACGGCTTCACGGCTACTGGTGAGGGCGGCTTCGACCCCAGGTGGGGTGACTACGGTGCCGCCACGATCACGCCGGACGGCACGATGTGGTTTGCCAGTGAGTACATCGCCTCGAGGTGCAACTTCGCCGTGTACACCGCCGACTCCACGTGCAATTACGAGCGGACGGCGCTCGCGAACTGGAGCACCCACATCACCGGCATCCGACCGCTGCAGCTGAAACCGACGTCACCGCTCTGCCTGCCCGCGAGGGCAGACAGAGCGGGTCGTCGCGCTCGCAGACTTCTCGAAGTCGTGCTCACCCTCAATGAGTGGGAGTGAACCACCCGCCCCAGCACATCCTGCGGCGTAGCTTCCCTTGAGTGGTGAGTGGTTAGTAGACGGGGTCGCGCAGGATCGGGCAGGTCATGCAGCGGCCACCGCCACGACCCCGGCCGAGCTCTCCGGCGGGGATGGTGATGACCTCGATGCCCGCCTTGCGCAGGAGTGTGTTGGTGAACGTGTTGCGGTCGTATCCGACGACCACGCCCGGCTCGAGTGCTAGGACGTTGTTGCCGTCGTCCCATTGCTCACGCATGGCTCCGAACCGATCGCCTCCGGTGGAGACCACCTGGAAGTCGACCCCGAGTGCCGTCGACAGGGTGGGTACGAGCCCTGAGGGCTCCCGCCGGACATCGATTCCCGACGGCGCGCTGTCGTCGGGCCGCAGGCTGAACGGGACAATTGCGTCGACCACGGGCGCGAACGTGGTGACCAGGTCGGCGTCGCAGAAGGTGAAGACGGTGTCGAGGTGCATCGCCGACCGCGCGCGCGGCAGGCTCGCCGCGATCACGTGCTCTGCCGCGCCGGCCTTGAACAGAGTCCGAGCCAGCTGGGTCACGGCCTGGTACGACGTGCGCTCGCCCATGCCGATGAGGACGACGCCCTTGCCGACCGGCATGACGTCGCCGCCTTCGAGGGTGGCGAACCCGTGATCGGAGGGACGACCGTCGAGGTCGCCCAGCCACACGTCGTACGACGTGCCCGCGAAGGCCGGGTGGAACCGGTAGATGGCCGTCGTGAGCAGGGTCTCTTGGCGACGTGCCGGCCAGTACATCGGGTTCAGCGTGACGCCCTGGAAGATCCAGGAGGTGTTGTCACGCGCGAACAGGGTGTTCGGCAGCGGCGGAAGCACGAAGCCGGGCTGATCGGGAACGCGACCGGAGGGCGGTGAGGAACGGTCCGGCGAATTCGTCGGGGACGTCACGCCAGGTGACACCCCCGATGAGGAGCTCCGCGAGCCGGGCGGCGTGGAGGCCGTCCAGCCAGGCGCGCACTTCGTGGGTGAGCCCGAGACCCACGAGGTCGTCGGTGATCTTGCGATCCAGGACCCAGGCCCGGGCCTCCGGCATCTGGACGACCTCGGTCAGCAGGTCGAGCATCTCGAGGACCTCGACCCCCCGGTCCCGCATCTTGGTGACGAAGTCGAAGTGGTCCCGCTTGGCGCGGTCCACCCACAAGCACGTCGTCGAACAGCAGCTCGTCGCACGTGTCCGGGGTGAGCCGGAGGTGGGCCAGCCCGGGCGAGCAGACCATCACTCGCCGTAGCCGACCCACCTCCGACCACACGCCGACGCGAGACTGGCCGTCATTCTTGGTGGTCGTGTACTCGCTCATCGTCATGCCTCAGACCGACACGAAGCCCTGGATGAAGCCGATGACTGCTGCCACCGACAACGCCATGACCACGCCCACCAGGACCTTCTCGATCGCGGTGAACACGACCTGACGGCTCTCCTTGCGAGCCCACACGTAGAACGCGGTGCCCACCAGGTAGAACAGTCCGGCGACCAGGACGTACTCCCAGCCACCCGCGTAGACCAGCCACACGGCGTAGCCGAGGGCGACCAGGCCGATCATGAGGTCGCGGGTCCGGCCGGTCCCGTGCTCATAGGTCTCGCCGCGCACGGCGAGCAGCACCTGGTACGCCGCCGACCACAGGTAGGGCAGCAGGATCAGCGACGTGGCGAGGTAGATCAGGTTGGTGTACGTGCTGGAGTTGAACAGTGTCCAGATCAGCATCCCCTGCACACACAGGCTCGTCAGCCACAGCGCTACGTGCGGTGCACCGTGCGCGTTCTCCCTCGCCAGTACCGCGGCAGGACGTGGTCGCGTGCCGGCAGGCGCAGGATCTCGACGGAGAGCAGCACCCACGCGATCAGGGCGCCGAGCAGGGAGATGAGCAACCCGATCGAGATGAACCCGGCTCCCCAGCTACCGACCTGGTCCTTCATCAGGCCCGACATCGACGGGTCGGAGAGACCCGCGATCTTGGCCTGGGCCATCAGGCCGTAGGACAGCAGGTTGACGGCCAGCAGGAGGACGAGGACGCCGGCGAAGCCGAGCACTGTCGCCCGGCCGACCTCGCTGCGCTTGGCGGCACGCTGCGAGTACACCGCAGCACCTTCGACCCCGATGAACACCCAGACGGTGACCAGCATCATGTTCTTGACCTGGTCCATGGTGCTGCCGAGCGAGCCGCCTATGAGTGGAGTGCCCCCACACGTCGGCGGTGAACAGACCCGCCTTGAAGCCCACCGCCGCGATGGCGATGAACGTGACGATCGGGACCACCTTGGCGATGGTCACCAGGGTGTTGACGAAAGCGGCGCTGTGCACGCCGCGCAGGGTCAGGACCTGGACGACCCACAGCACGACCGAGGCGACCAGGATCGCACGGAAGGTGTTGCCACCCTCGAACGACGGGAACCAGTACCCCAGCGTCGAGGCCAACAGCACCAGGTAGCCGACGTTGCCGACCCACGCGCTGACCCAGTACCCCCAGGCGGACGTGAAGCCGACGTAGTTGCCGAACCCGGCCTTGGCGTAGCCGTAGACGCCGCCGTCGACGTCGGGCTTGCGGTTCACCAGCGTCTGGAACACGAAGGCGAGCATCAGCATGCCGACCCCCGTGATCGCCCACCCGATGAGCAACGCTCCGGGAGCGGCACTGGCCGCCATCTGGGATGGCAGTGCGAAGATCCCGCTGCCGATCATGGACCCGACGACGAGCGCCGTCAGGGCCGCCGAGACCCAGGCCGACTCCGCGCCGTGGGATGTGCTGACCGTCCGGGGTCGAGGGCTCGACCTGCCGGATCACATGGGTAGTCATCTCCAGCTCCTTCGAAACGTGCCGGAGGGAAAGCCCCCAGCAGTTCGACGCTAGGAGTTGGCGTCCGTGCAGGTCAGGGCCTCTGGTACGACGCGGAGTGGACGGATGTCACCAGTCGGTGAACACGAACACCTACTGCCTCGAGAATCGACGGCCGGTCACCTCGGCAGGAGTGATGCGCACCAGCACCGGGCGCGAGCCGGGAGCCCACGGTTCGCGCATGCGCCCGAACAACGAGGCGATCTCCGTGGGGTCCTGCACCTGCTCGGCACGACCCAGGAGGACCACGCTCCATCCGGTCGAGAGACTGTCGTCGAGCTCGTCTGCTTCGAGAGCGACGGCGTTCCCGTCCGCGGCATCCGCGAGGCTCCCGTAGAGCCCGGTGCGGAGGAACACGCTCCCCTCCAGCACCGAGTAGTTGACGGGGAGGATGCGTGGGCCCTCTGGCCCGCTCCAGGCGCAGCGCCCCCACCGCGTCGACTCGAGCAGCCGCATCGACTCCGCGGTGTCGAGCACGTCCACTCGTGCCCAGGTCGGAGTCATCCGGCGCACCCAGCAAGGCGTTGTCCGAGACGAGTCGGACGCGACGAACAGCTACCGTCTCCGAGACCCGAACTGGCGCGCACATGGAAACTCTCACCAACCGCGCACGATGCCGCAAGCCCCCTTCGAGGCATCGGGTATCCCGGCGGGTAGTGATGCTCGTCGTCGCGGTCGACGACCGTGATGACCCAGCCGTCGTCCCGCAGCCGCTTCTGGAGCTTGTTGGCGATCATGGTGCCGGCGGTGCCGCCGCCGAGGATGACCAGGTTGCGCATGACGTTCTCTTGACTGCTAGGGAACGATGAGGACGGGGCCGCAGGCGTGCTCGACGATCGCGGTGGTCAGTGAGAACGAGCACACGCGCTCGAGCAGTGTGTGGGCGTGCCGGCCGATCACGGTCAGCTCGTGGGCGCGCGACATGTCCGCGACGCACTGGTCCACGTGGCCCGCGAAGATCCCCCTGTTGACCACGACGTCGGGAAACTTGTCCCTGAGGTCGGTGAGCAGTTCGGCGACGCGGATCCGGGAGGGGTCCCAGAAGGAGTCGTCCGGACCGGCGGCTCGCCAGCCACCGGGTGCCGACAGGGCCTCCCACACGCAGTGGAGGACGGTCAGCGGAAGCGCGCGGAACGACGCTTCGCGGAAGGCGGCTTCGAGCGTCGGCAACGAGCGCTCCGAACCGTCCGTTGCGACCATCACCCCGCGTAGCCGCGCCACGTCTTCACGCGGACGGACCACGACCACAGGGCACGATGCGTGCCGACTCACGGCGATGCTGACCGAACCCAGCAGACGGCTGGAAACCGGCCCACGCCCGCGGGATCCAAGCACGATCATGCTGGCCCGGTTCGCCAGCTGGATGAGGACAACGCGCGGGTCACCTACGCGACGCACGGTGTCGATCTCGATGCCTGGCGCTGCTGCGACCGCGAGGCCAAGGGCGCGGTGAGTCAGCTTCGCGGACCGGTCTCGGATCTCCTCGGTGATCTGGCTCAGGGGAATCCCGGCCTGGGCCAGCCAACCCCTCTCCCGGGATCCGATCGCCTTCTCCACGTGCACGATGGCCAGCCGGCGCTGCTGTAGCTGCGCGGCTTCGGCGGCCCAGGCGAGCGCATGGTCTGCGTGGGTCGAGCCGTCCACGGCGACAACGATGCTGCCGGGGTGAATGCCCTCGTTGGCTTCGGCGGTGGTGATCGTGGCCATGTCTTCAGCCTTCGACGATCAACGGCGAGCGACCACCGCCGTTGGACAGAACACCGGATGACAGAAGTCCGGAGTGACGACGTTCTGGAGCGAGCGCGTCGACCGAACCGATCGTGGCCAGGGCCAGCCATCCGGCGGCCCCGTCGCGGGCTGATGCAGGGCGCGGTACTGCCCGGTCAGTGGACGACGGCGACTGGACAGTGCGCCTCGTGGAGCACGTGATGGCTCACGGAACCCAGCACCGTCTCCGTCAGGGCGCTGCGGCCTCGCGAGCCCACCGCGACCATCGTGGCCGTGGCGGACGCGTCGACGAGGGCCTGTCCGGGGCTGGTGGCGATGAACTCGCCCTCGATCTCGAGCGCGGGGAATCGCCCACGTGCCTCGGCCACCGATGTGGCCAGGAACTCCTCCTCCTCGAGGAGCCTGGGCGGACATGGAGGGAGGCACATCGCCGCGCTTGTCGACGGGCATGGTCAGTGGCCTCCATGCGCGAAGCAGGACGACCTGCTGTCGGGTGGCTACGGCGTGGCCGCAGGCGAAGTCGAGCGCTCGGCGGCTGGGCTCGGAGTCGTCCGATCCCACCACGATCCGATGGGCGTCCCCGGCGTCGCTCTTGCGTACCACCACGACCGGGCACCGGGCGTGCCGGGCGGTGCTCTGGCTGACGGATCCGTGGATCACGTCGCCGACCCTGCTGTGGCCGCGACTCCCCAGGACGAGCATCGATGCTTCGCGTCCGGCCTCCTGCAGGGTGTGGATCCGCTTCCCGACGTGCCGCTCGACGGTGGCGTCGGGGGCGCCGGCGGCGTCGAGGGTGTGCCGCGCCTGGTTCTCGATCTCCTCCCACCATGACTCGGGCCAGCCTTGGCGTGCGCGGGGCGTCCATCGGCTCGACCACGATCAGAGCCATGAGCGGCTCCCCTCGGAGCAGCGCCGTACCCGCTGCCCAGCGAGCGGCTTCGTCCGCCTCGGGTGAGCCGTCGTAGCCGACGACGATTCCGGGTGTACCTGTGCTCATGTGTCGAGGCTCGCGCCGAACCGCAGAGCGTCGGCAGTGCCGAAGGTCAACGGACGTGTGACGTCAGTCGGTGCACAACGACGACGCGACGTCGCCACACTGCAGCATCGATAGAGCCATCTGGCCCATCGCCGCGCAGGGGAGTCATGAGTGCACGCCCGGCGGTACACGAGCTTCACCGGACCGAAACAGACTCGGGCGAGGACGAGAAGGCGTCTCACGCCTCCGGGTGACCGATGGCGGGGCCGAGATCTCGGCCGCCACCCCGTTCGACGCCTCTAGGTGAGGTGGACCTCGACCACACCCGGCACCGTGCGACTCAAGGCATGCGCGAGCGAGCGGTGAGCAGCATCGACCGGCCCGTTGATCTGCACACGCCCGCTGGCCACCGTGGCGGTCCAGTCGGTGTGACCCAGGTCCTCGAAGAGCCGGCAGATGTCCGCGGCGATGACGTCGTCGTCGCGGGCTAGGGCACGAACGACGTCGCTCCGGCTGATGACCCCGAGCAACCGGCCCTGGTGGTCGACCACCGGGAGGCTCTTGAAGCCCTTGGCCGCCATCACGTCGACCGCTTGGGTCACGTCGTCCTGGGGTCCGATCGCCATCGGTGACCGCGTGTAGAGGTCGTCCACGCGGTGCGGTGGCGTGACCGGGCGGATCGTGACCGGACGCTCATGGGCGCGTGGGTCGTCCGCCACACCGGCGATCAGATCGGCCTCGCTGACGATGCCGCACAGGCGCCCAACCTCGTCGACGACGGGCATCGAGGTGATGCCGGCGAAGGCCAACTTGGTCATGGCCGCCTTGATGCCCACCGACGGCACCACGGTGATCGGGTTCCGGGTCATCACGTCCTTGACGAGCATCGGTCGTTCCTCTCGTTCCTTGTCTGCTCGGGAGGCCCGCCCAGGCGGGGTGCGTGACCCCACCGGGGCAGGCGCTGCCTTCAGTCAGCCGTACCGTCGCTGCCGGATCCAGGGTCTCCGGTCACGGCCGTGAAGGACCGACGGACCCAGCGGAGCTAGCGAGTGCGGCGGGCCATTTCCAAGGTCCCGAGGTTCGTAGACCCCAGACCCGGGACGGTGGGCGGGATCTGTCCGACCATGGAGGCGAAGGTAGGTGCACCGCCATGACCGACACGTTTCAGAGTTCCCGTCGCGTGGTCGTCGGCGTCGACGGATCGGAGCACGGATATGCCGCAGTTCGTTACGCCGTCGCCGAGGCCGCCTGCTCCGGCGCCCGCCTCGACCTGGTCCATGTCCTTCCCGGCCGTCTCCCGGCCGCCTTGTTCATGATGCCGAAGGTCCCGGACTCGTCATTCGAGTCCTTCGGTGCCGAGATCCTGCAGCGCGGCCGGCAGGTCGCCCGGGACGAGGCACCTGAGGTCGAGGTCGAGATGCATCTGCGGGTCGGCGGCCGGATCGAGGCGCTGCTCGCCTACGGCGAGGGCGCCTCCCTCCTGGTTCTCGGGAATCGCAGTCCCCGGAGCCTGGACCGCCTCTGGACCGGTGGCACCTTCACCAGCGTGACCGCTGCCTCGACGTGCCCGGTGGTCGTCGTTCCAGCGGACCGGGAGTCGGAGGCCGCCCGCGGCCGCGTGGTCGTGGGCATGAAATCACCGGAGGGCACGGATGAGCTGCTCGAGGCAGGCTTCGCGCTGGCCGATGACCTCCATGACGACCTGGTGGTGCTCCATGCGTGGCGTCGAGGGCGTCTACCGACATCGCGGCGGGCAGGGCGGTGGCCGAGCGGTGGCAGCACGAGCAGGGCGAGCTGATCGAGAAGGCGATCGTCGATCTACGCGCGGCGTTCCCGGAAGTCCAGTTCCGCGTGCACGTCCGCCACGAGGACCCTGCGCACGCCTTGGTCCGTGCGAGCAGCGGCGCGGATCGCCTGCTGCTCCTCGGTCCGCGCGCCGGGCACTGGACCCACCATCTCGGGCGCGTGGCCAGGGCCGTCATCCGCGATGCTCGGTGCCCCGTCGAGGTGTTGCCGGCTCACCACGTGGCGGACGTCGACGTCCCTCGAGGTCGGATCGACGTGCTCGTGCCGTAACGGGCCCCGTCCCGTCCTGGGTGCCCGCTCGCCCA
>CAWEUA010000004.1:0-84593 GCA_963812055.1 uncultured Actinomycetota bacterium | reverse complement strand
CTTGATCGAGGAGTAGCGGTCGACCGCCTGCTCGTGGATCGCCACCAGCGCGCGGCGCTTGTGCTTCATGTCGTCGAAGGCCCCGGCCTTGATCAGCGAGTCCATCACCCGCTTGTTGCAGGCCAGTGGGTCGACCTTGTCGAGGAAGTCGTTGAAGTGCTCGTAGCGGCCCTTCGTCTCCCGGGCCTCGACGACCTTGTCGACGACGTTCGCCCCGACGTTGCGGATGGCGGTGAGGCCGAACCGGATGTCGGTGCCCACCGGCGTGAACGTCGCGTCGGACTCGTTGACGTCGGGCGGGAGGACCTGGATCTTCATCCGGCGACACTCGTTGAGGTAGATCGCCATCTTGTCCTTGTCGTCCTTGACCGAGGTCAGGAGCGCGGCCATGTACTCGGCCGGGTAGTTCGCCTTGAGGTACGCCGTCCAGTACGACACCAGGCCGTACGCCGCGGCGTGGGCCTTGTTGAACGCGTAGTCACTGAACGGGACCAGGACGTCCCACAGGGTCTTGATGGCGCCCTTGGAGTAGCCGTTGGCGAGCATGCCGGCCTCGAACGGGACGAACTCGGCGTCCAGGATCTCGCGCTTCTTCTTGCCCATCGCCTTCCGCAGCAGGTCTGCCTGGCCGAGGGAGTACCCGGCGACCTTCTGGACGATGGCGAGCACGTGCTCCTGGTAGACGGTCAGGCCGTAGGTCTCGCCGAGGATCTCGTCGAGCGGCTCGGCGAGCTCGGGGTGGATCGGCTCGAGCGGCTCGCGCCCGGTCTTGCGACGGGCGTACTTGTTGTGGGAGTCCATGCCCATCGGGCCGGGCCGGTAGAGCGCGCCGACGGCGCAGATGTCGGCGAACTGGTCGGGGCGCATGGAGCGCAGCAGCGCCCGCATGGGACCGCCGTCGAGCTGGAAGACGCCCAGGGTGTCCCCGCGCTGCATGAGGGCGTACGTCGCGGGGTCGTCGAGGGCGAGGTCCTCCAGGACGATCGTCTCGCCGCGGTTGCGCTCGATGTTCTTGACCGTGTCGTCGAGGACGGTGAGGTTGCGCAGCCCCAGGAAGTCCATCTTGATCAGCCCGAGGTGCTCGCACATCGGGTAGTCGAACTGGGTGATGATCGCGCCGTCCTGGGGCCGCCGGATCAACGGGATGATGTCGAGGAGCGGCTCGCTCGACATGATCACGCCGGCGGCGTGCACGCCCCACTGCCGCTTGAGGCCCTCGAGGCCGATCGCGGTGTCGACGACGGTCTTGACGTCCTGGTCGGACTCGTAGAGGGACCGGAACTCCCCGCCCTCGCCGTGCCGCTTGTGGGCCGGGTCGAAGATCTGCTTGAGCGGGATGTCCTTGCCCATGACCGCCGCGGGCATCGCCTTGGTGATGCGGTCGCCCATGGCGAACGGGTAGCCGAGGATGCGACTCGCGTCCTTGACGGCCTGCTTGGCCTTGATCGTGCCGTAGGTGACGATCATCGAGACGCGGTCCTCGCCGTACTTCTCGCTGACGTAGCGGATGACCTCGCCGCGGCGACGCTCGTCGAAGTCGATGTCGAAGTCGGGCATCGAGAGGCGCTCGGGGTTCAGGAACCGCTCGAACAGCAGACCGTGCTCGAGCGGGTCGAGGTCGGTGATGCGCATCGCGTAGGCGCACATCGAGCCCGCGCCGGAGCCGCGGCCCGGCCCCACCCGGATGCCGTTGTCCTTGGCCCAGTTGATGAAGTCGGCGACCACGAGGAAGTAGCCCGGGAAGCCCATCTGGAGGATGACGTCCATCTCGAAGTCGGCGCGCTCGCGGACGCCCGCGGCGATGCCCCCCGGGTAGCGCCGCTGGAGCCCGATCTCGACCTCGCGGCGGAACCAGCTCTCCTCGGTGTGGTCGTCGGGCACCGGGAAGCGCGGCATGTAGGTGCCGTTGCCCTCGGTGAACGACGTCTCGCACCGCTCGGCGATCAGGAGCGTGTTGTCGCACGCCTCCTTCATGCCGTGCTTGCCCTCCCAGAGCTCGCGCATCTCGGCCGCGGACTTGATGTAGTAGCCGTCGCCGTCCAGCTTGAACCGCTTGGGGTCGCTCATCACCGACCCGGACGAGACGCACAGCAGGTGCTCGTGGGCGGGCGCGTCCTCGCGCATGACGTAGTGGGAGTCGTTGGTCGCGATCACCGGGATGGCGAGGTCGCGGCTGAGCTGCAGCAGACCGTCACGGACCCGCTTCTCCAGCACCAGGTCGTGGTCCATCAGCTCGATGAAGTAGCTGTCCTTGCCGAAGATGTCCTGGAACTCGGCCGCGCTCTCGCGGGCCTTGGCGTAGTCGCCGATGCGCAGCCAGGTCTGGACCTCGCCCGACGGGCAGCCGGTGGTGCCGATCAGCCCCTCGGCGTACTCGGCGAGGAGCTCGCGGTCGGCGCGCGGCTGGTAGTAGAAGCCCTCCATGCTCGCCCGGCTGGAGAGCCGGAAGAGGTTGTGCATGCCGTGCGTGCTCTCGGCCAGCAGCGTCATGTGGGTGTAGGCGCCGGAGCCGCTCACGTCGTCGTCGCCGCCGTCGTTCCACCGGACCCGCTTCTTCTCGTAGCGGCTGGTGTTCGGCGTGACGTAGGCCTCCATGCCGATGATCGGCTTGATCCCGGCCGCGGTCGCCTTGCTGTAGAAGTCGTAGGCGCCGAACACGTTGCCGTGGTCGGTCATCGCGATGCTCGTCATGCCGAGCTCGGAGGTACGCCGGAACAGGTCGTCCAGGCGGGCCGCCCCGTCGAGCATGGAGTACTCGGTGTGGACGTGGAGGTGGACGAAGTCGGACCCGGAACCCATCGGCTGGACGGTCCTCCTCAGCGGCGCAGCGTGGCAGATGTCAGGCGGTCGTGAGGGCGACGGCTCGGGCATACCGTGCAGTGCCGAGTGACCAGCTGGGGGAAGACCGTCAGCCTACGCGACCACCTCCCGGCATCGTGGCAGGGCGCACCGACACTCAGGGCGTCCGCGCGGGCATGATGGCTCCTGAGGGGGCTTGGTGACGAGGCGGCTGGAGCTGGGGGGCGCGGTCTACGAGCTCGTCTGCGTCCGGCGATCCGGGGTGGCGGTCTTCCGCGGCCCGGGGAGGTTCCTACGGCTCGGCGACGAGCTCCCGGTCGAGCTCGAGACCCATCGACGGATGCTGGAGCTCGGGTACCCGGTCGCCGACATCCTCGATGTCGGCGAGCTCGACGGCGCGCCGTACCTGGTGGAGCGGTCGATGGGTGAGCCCACCCTCGGTGATGCCTGGGCGGATCGCGGCGACGACTCCTGGGTGCCGGCGGAGGAGTTCGCAGGCTTCCTGGCGATCATGGTGCGGCAGGCGCAAGCACAGCTGCGGGACACCCGCCCGCCGGATCGCGACGGGCTGGCGGGCTTCCTCGGCGTCGGTGCCGCGTGTGCGAACGTGCCCGCACTCGCCGGCGAGATCGAGGAGGCCTTCTCCCGCTCATGGGTCTCACTCCAGGACTTCCCGGCCGCTCTGCAGCACAACGACCTGCACCCCTACAACGTCTGCCCGCTCGGCGTGATCGACCTCGAGGGCTCCGGTTGGGCATCGGCGGCGTACGACGTCACCACGGCCGTCCTGGAGGCGACCCTGGCCCGAGCGGTCTGGGACGACGATCGGCTGACGCTCGCCTGGTTCACTCCTGACCAGGTCACGACGTACCTGGAGGCGATCGACGGGGTGTTCCGCGAGGCCTCGTTGCCACCACCGTCGGCGTCGCTCGACGCGTACCTGGTGTGTCGCGTCCTGGCGACGTGCTCGCGCATCCCTCGCGATCCCGAGATCTGGCACCGTCGGAGTCAGACGCTCGAGCGGTCCCTGGCGTCGTTCCTCGAGAGCGGCCGGTTCCCGATCACGCTCGGGATCGAGACCGGAGCCGGTCAGTGACGAACGATCAGGATTCGAGAAGCGCCCGGAGCCGCGGCTTCCTAGGCTCGGACTCACCGACCATGACGAAGGACCACCGAGGAGATCGAGATGGCCACCAAGACCACGAACACGCAGGCCGGCGACGCGACGGGCTGGACCGAGGACGAGCGCGCTGCCATGAGGGAGCACGCCGCCGAGCTCAAGCGGGCGGGCGGTAAGGGCGCGGCGAAGGCCGCCGAGGAGGCGCAGGCGTGCCTGGACAAGATCGCCGAGATGCCGGACTCCGACCGGGTCATCGCCGAGCGCGTCCACGCCATCGTCACCGAGACGGCTCCGCAGCTCACGGTGCGGACCTGGTACGGCATGCCGGCGTACGCCCTGGACGGCAAGGTCGTCTGCTTCTTCAAGCCCGCGGTCAAGTTCAAGATGCGCTACTCGACGCTGGGCTTCAGCGACACCGCGACCCTGGACGACGGGACCATGTGGCCGACCGAGTTCGCGGTCGCCTCCCTGACCAAGGCGGACGAGAAGACGATCGCCTCGCTGGTGACGAAGGCGGTCGGCTGACCACCAAGAAGCATGCTTGACGGTGCCGGGTTCGCGGAGGACGGTGGCAGGGAGCGATCAAGCAACGGCGTCATGACGAAATGACGTGAGCTCGCTGCAGCACGGGCTCGGCTGCGCGCCCGGCCGAAACATCACCTCGGGGTGGGCTGCGGAGCACGCGAGACCATCCTGAGGTGTCTCGGGAGATGAGCAGCTGGCCTGCCATCGCCGGTACGTCGCAGTCGATGGCTCGGGCGCATGCGAGCTGCCCTCGTCACCCGTTCCGGCGCCGTCAACCGAGGGAGACACAGATGAGCAGCGTCGAGACGAGCACCGAGACCGCCGCCAGTCCGCCGGTGAAGCGTGGGGAGATGAGGCTCGAGGTCGTGGTGCTCGCGGTCTCGGACGTCGACCGGGCCAAGGGTTTCTACCAGTCGCTGGGATGGCGCCTCGATGCCGACCTGCCCGTCGACGACGGCTACCGGGTGGTCCAGCTGACACCTCCTGGCTCCGCCTGCTCGATCATCTTCGGCACCGGAGTCACGTCGGCCCAACCCGGCTCGGCCGAGGGCCTGCAGCTCACGGTGTACGACATCGAGGAGGCCCGTGCTGACCTCGTCGCCCGCGGGGTCGAGGTCAGCGAGCCGTTCCATGACGTGACGGGCATTTTCCACCACGCCGGGACCGACGGGCGCGAGACCGGTACTGCTCCGGGACGCGCCGACTACGGCTCATTCCTCTCCTTCTCCGACCCGGACGGGAACGGCTGGCTGCTCCAAGAGATCAAGACCCGGTTGCCGGGTCGCTGAGAGGACTTGCCATGGGCACGACGTACGAGTCCGCGGGCGATCTCGCGCAGGCCCTGAGGCGGGCCGCCGAGGCGCACGGTAGGCACGAGGAGCGAACGGGCGAAGCCGATCCGGACTGGCCGGACTGGTACGCCCTGTACATGGTTCGTGAGCGCGCCGACGAGGAGCTGCCGACATGACCAGCGAGTACGACGTGATCGTGCTCGGGGGCGGTTCACCGGGCGAGCACTGTGCTGGCGCGCTGGCCGAGGGCGGTCTGCGTGTCGCCGTGGTGGAGCGCGAGCTCGTGGGCGGGGAGTGCTCGTACTGGGCCTGCATCCCGTCGAAGTCGTTGCTGCGCCCGGGCGAAGCGGTCCACGGAGCGCGCGAGGCGGCGGCGAGCGCAGATGTCGACGTCGAGGCGGCGCTCGCCTGGCGTGACTTCATGGTCTCGGACTACTCCGATGCCGGGCAGGAGCGCTGGCTGGCCGGCGAGAGCATCGCCCTCCTGCGTGGCTCGGGCCGGCTTGCCGGCCCGGGCGTCGTCGAAGTCGACGGCGTACAACACACCGCCGACCACGTCGTTCTCGCGAACGGCGCGGCGCCGTTCGTGCCGCCCGTGCCCGGGCTGCGTGAGCTCGAGGGCGTCTGGACGAGCCGCGAGGCGACCTCGATGAAGTCCGTTCCGCGTCGTCTGCTGATCATGGGCGGCGGGCCGGTCGGGGTCGAGATGGCGCAGGCGGTTCGCCGGCTCGGGGGCGAGGTCGTCGTGATCGACACGTCCGAGCACGTGCTCGCCCGGGAGCCGGCACCACTCGGCGAGGCGCTCGGCGAGGCCCTCCGCTTCGAGGGCATCGAGCTCGCGCTGTCCGTGGGTGTCAGCGCTGCCCGGCGCGACGGCGACGACTACGTCGTAGCGCTCGACGACGGACGGGAGCTGCGCGGCGACCGGTTGCTGGTCGCCACCGGCCGCCGACCGCGTGTGGACGGGATCGGCCTCGACACGGTGGGCCTCGACCCGGACCCGCATGGAGTTCCGGTCGATGCCCACCTGCGTGCGGGGGAGAACCTGTGGGCGATCGGCGACGTCACCGGGATCTGGCCGCTGACGCACGTCGGCAAATACCAGGGGGAGGTCGTCGCCAGCAACATCCTCGGCAAGTCGCGAGAGGTCAACTACGAGGCGGTACCGCGGGTGACCTACACGGACCCGCAGGCCGCAGCCGTGGGCGAGCCGGACGGCCGCTTCACCGGGACGGCGAAGCTGTCCGACGTGGCGAAGACCGCCACCTACACCCACGCGTACGCGCAGAGCAGCGGCTACCTGACATTGGTCAGTGACGGTCAGCGACTGACCGGCGCCCATGCGCTCGGCCCCGAGGCCGGCGAGTGGATGCAGCAGGCCACGCTGGCTGTTCGCGCCCACGTCCCCCTCGACGTCCTGGTCGACACGATCCAGCCGTTCCCGACGTTCTCGGAGATCTACGTCGCCGCGCTGAAGGCTCTCGGCGCCCAGATCGCTGCGGGCCACGAAGCGGTCGGTGCGGCATCGCCTACGGGAAGACCGTGACCGGCGACCTGCTGCGCACCACGGTTCCGATCAGGCGGCTGGTCCATCCGGCCGATGTGGCAGCGCTGGCCGTGCACCTCATGACGAACACCGCTCCGACCGGAGCGACGTTCGACATCGATGGCGGCCAGCAGTTCCCCGGGCGCTGACCGTCAGACGTCCACATCGCACTCAGAAAGGTCCGACCCCATGCGCTCCGACATCGTTCCCGGCGCCACCTTCCCCGACTACGAGCTGCCCGATCACGAGGATGTCCCTCGCAGGCTCAGCGAGCTGCAGGGCGACGACCCCCTCATCCTCACGCTCGCGCGCGGCCACTACTGCCCGAAGGAGCACCAGCAGCATCTCGAGCTCGCCGCTGCGTACCCGAAGATCGCGGTGGCCTACACGCAGGTCGTCACGATCGCGACCGACGAGCACCACACGCTGCAGGAGTTCCGGGCTTCCGTCGGCGCCCAGTGGCCGTTCCTCTCCGACCCCGGCCGGATCGTCCAGCAAGACC
The DNA here is from genome assembly GCA_963812055.1 of uncultured Actinomycetota bacterium. GTDB lineage: Bacteria > Actinomycetota > Actinomycetes > Propionibacteriales > Nocardioidaceae > Nocardioides. Next base: position 77,310 of record CAWEUA010000004.1, on the reverse strand, counting down.
TGGACATCCAGGAGTACACAGACCCCGAGCACGACCCGATGATCCCGCACACGCTCGTGCTCAAGCCCGGGCTCGTCGTCCACAGCATCTACAACGGCTACTGGTTCTGGGGCCGGCCATCGGTGGTCGACCTCTGGCACGACCTGCGGGAGGTCAGTCGCGAGATCCGTCCCGACTGGGACCTCAGCGTCCCCGGGCTGAGGGCGGCCTGGGACGCCGAGGACTTCTCGCCGTTCCACGGCTGGGACCGGCGTGCGGCGGCGAAGGCAACGGGCGCCTGAGGCCCGCGCGCGGTCTACGCCTCGGGACGCTGAGGCGGCTCGGTGTCGTCGTACACCCGGACCGCAGCGAGCTTGCCGCTCCGACCGCCGGCGAACATGACGACTCCGGCCTGCAGCGCCTGGCGCGTCCCACCCCCCTGCACGACGTTGTACTCCAGGGCAGCCACGCGGCCGTCGTCGACGAGCGCGCAGGTCTCCAGCGGGATGCCGACGCCGTCGCAGAACAGCCGCTCGTAGTAGCGACGCAGGCCGTCCGGACCGCTGTGGACGTGGCGGCCGCCCGCCGGCTCGCGGGCATACCCGTCCGGCTCGAAGGCCGCGACGACCGCGTCGACGTCCCCGGCAGCGAAGGCACGGACGTACGCGGCTACGGCGTCCGACACGGGCAGCTCAGGGTCGGGCTGGAGGAGGGGTGGGCGGTTCGTGTGCCGGCCCGTGAGCGGCTGAGTGGTGAAGTAGACCCGCACTTCGTTGATGCGCCCGTCGACCCTCCGATCGGCGACGACGGCGACGGGCAGGCTGACGGTGCCGCCGTCGGTGTCGAGGTGGACGACCACCTCCTCGAAGCCGCGTCTCTCGAGAATCCCGTGCTCGACGTCCTCGACCGAGGCGTGGTGTTGCCGGAGCCAGGCACTGGTCTCGATGACGAACGCCCTGAAGGCGGCCTCGCCCTTGATCCGCCCGCGGACGGGATCGTGCACCTCGGGCTGGACGCTGAACGACTCGACCAACGGGTCGGGATCGCCGGCCATCAAGCCGTCGAAGTAGGGCACGGCCACCAGCGCGTCCCGGCGTCGCTTCTCCAGGATCCCCTCCAGTGCCGGCGCAGTGAACAGCTCAGGCACCCACGGCATGACCGCAAGCGTCCCATAACCCGCCGGGCCCGAGTGGTGGGAGCTGACCGTGTCGACGAGTGCGCTCACCGGCGACCTCGTCACTCGCGTGAACCTCCGTCTGGCCGATGGCTCGGCGGTGTTGGGGAGGCGGCTGCGGTGGCGCCGTACCGCCCGCGGAGCGGCTCACGACGTACGCCGGCGCCGGAGACACGGGTCCGCGCACCTTCCTGGCCCGCGTGACGACGGAGGTGCGCGCCGTCGTGGTCACCCTGTCCGACGGCACCCGAGAGGACCTCGTGCTCCATGCCGTGCCCGATGAGCCGCGACTCAGGGTGGGCGTCCTGGTCTATCCCCGCGCGCTCGACATCCACGGGGTCGACCTCGTCGGCCACGACGGACAGCCCCTGCCTCCCGACGCGTAGCCGGAGCCGGTCACGACCCGGGGCGCCAGGCCATCCGGATGTCCGGCTCTTTCTCCTCGTTCCCCGCGCCGTCGGTGCGCTCGACCTCGACCAGGCCGCGGTGGAGGTACAGCCGGTGGGCGCCGACGTTCGACACGAACACCCACAGCTCGTATCCGTCGGGGTGGGTCGCCTCGACGACGTCGAGGAGAAGCGATCCGATGCCCTGACCGCGGAGGTCGGAGCGGACGTAGATCCCGTCGAGGAACGTCGGCGTGCAGTGGGCGAAGCCGAGGATCTCGCCGTCGGCCTCCGCGACCCACACGGTGTGGTCGGGCTGCTCCATGACGTGCTTGCGGTAGAAGTCGCGGTGCTCGGCGTCGGTGTGCACCGCGTGCGGCATCTGCGGGTACGCCGCCCGGCGCGTCTCGGAGTAGAGGTCGGCCAGAGTGTCGGCGTCCTCCGGGCCACCACGCCGGACGGCCACTTCCCGCTCAGTGGGCGTCACGGATGACCTCCAGGGCGTGCTCGAGGTCGGCCGGGTACGGCGACTCGTACTCGACGTGCTCGCCGGAGTCGGGGTGCTCGAAGCCCAGGCGGACGGCGTGCAGCCACTGCCGTTCAAGCCCGATGCGCCGGGAGAGTGTCGGGTCGGCTCCGTAGGTCAGGTCGCCCACGCACGGATGCTTCAGCGCGCTCATGTGGACGCGGATCTGGTGGGTGCGCCCGGTCTCGAGATGCACCTCCAGCAGGGACGCGAAGCGGTGCGCCTCGAGCGTCTCGTAGTGGGTGACGCTGTGCCGGCCCTCGGCCATCACCGCGAACTTGTAGTCCGCCTTCGGGTGACGGCCGATCGGGGCGTCGATCGTGCCGCTCAGCGGGTCGGGATGGCCCTGCACGAGCGCGTGGTAGACCTTGTCGACCGTCCGCTGCCGGAACGCGTTCTTCAGCACCGAGTACGCGCGCTCCCCCTTGCAGATGACCATCACTCCCGACGTCCCGACGTCGAGGCGCTGGACGATGCCCTGACGCTCCGCGGCGCCGCTGGTCGCGATCCGGAAGCCGGCAGCGGCGAGGTGACCGGCCACGGTCGGGCCCGACCAGCCCGGTGACGGGTGGACCGCGATGCCGACCGGCTTGTCGAGCACGACGATCGACTCGTCGTCATGGATGATCCGGATGCCCTCGACCAGCTCGGGCTTCACCTCGAGCGGCGCGGCGGCGGCCGGCAGCGTCGCCTCGAGCATCGCCCCCGCGTGCACACGGTCGCTCTTGCCCGCGACCGAACCGTCGACGTGCACGAGGCCCTCGGCGATCAGCGTGGCCGCCCGCGTGCGCGACACCCCGAACATCCGGGCCATCGCCGCGTCGACCCGCTCGCCCGCCAGCCCCTCGGGCACGGAGACCACACGCAGCTCGGACCCGTCGAGACCGCTCACGGCCGCGAGTGCCGGGCGCCGGTGATCCCGATCCCGCGCCAGGTCTGGATGATGATCAGGATGACGGCCGCGTCGATGAGCATGTCCGCGACGTTGAAGACCGGCCAGTGTGGCAGCTCCAGGAAGTCGACGACGTGCCCCCGGAGGAACGCCGGCTCCCGGAAGATGCGGTCGGTCAGGTTGCCGCAGACGCCGCCGAGCAGGAGCCCCAGGGCCACGGCCCAGGTGCGGTCGCCGAGCCGGCGGCCGAAGCGGATGACGACGCCGGCAGCGATGAGGGCGATCACCGACAGGATCAGGGTGTAGGACGTCCCGGTGCTGAAGGCCGCGCCGGGGTTGCGCACGAGGTCCAGGCGCAGCAGACCGCCGACGACGTCCACGCGCTCGTGGGGCGTCAGGTGGGCGACGGCGAGGAGCTTGGTGCCCAGGTCGACGGCGTACGCCGCGACCGCGACGAGGGCGAACAGGAGCCGGTAGCGCGAGGCGGGGCTGGACGACGACTCGGCGGGGTCGGTGGAACTCAGCGACGTTCCTCGCGTTGCTTGCATGTCAGGCACAGTGTGGCACGCGGGAATGCCATGGAGCGGCCCTTGCCGATCGGGTTGCCGCAGGACTCGCAGATGCCGTAGGTACCGTCGGCGATCCGCGCCAGGGCGCGTTCGATCTGGGCGAGCTTCTCGCGCTCGTTGTTGAGCACCGTGAGCTCCTGGTCACGCTCGAAGCTGGTCGCACCCATGTCGGCCTGGTCGTGTCCGGCGCCGTCACCGGCGTCACGCATCAGCCCGGCCAGCTCCTCCTCCTGCGAGGTCAGCGTGCGGATGACGCGGGCGCGGTCGTCGTTCAGGTCGGAGATGACCTCGTCCAGCTCGGCCTGGGTCCACGGCTTCTCGCCCGGCAGGACCGGGAGGTCGGCCGGGTTCACCTTGCCTCGGCGGCGCCTCGGCGCCGCCTTCTTCGCCGGCGGTGGCGCGACCGGGGGCGTCTTCGCGACGGTCTTCTTGGCCGGAGCCGCCTTCTTCGCCACTGCCTTCTTCGCCACTGCCTTCGTCGGAGTCGCCTTCTTCACCGGTGCAGCCTTCTTCGCGACGGTCTTCTTCGCGGGGGGCGCCTTCTTCGCCGCGGTCTTCTTGGCCGGAGCGGCCTTCTTCGCCGCGGCCTTCTTCGCGGGGGCGGCCTTCTTCGCGACGGTCTTCTTCGCGGGGGGCGCCTTCTTGGCCGCGGTCTTCTTGGCCGGCGCCGCCTTCTTCGCCGCCGTCTTCTTGGCCGGAGCAGCCTTCTTCGCCACTGCCTTCTTCGCGGGGGGCGCCTTCTTCGCCGCAGCCTTCTTGACCGGAGCAGCCTTCTTCGCCGGAACGGCCTTCTTGGCGGCGGTCTTCTTGGCCGGAGCAGCCTTCTTGACGGGGGTCTTCTTCGCCGGCGCAGCCTTCTTCGCCACGGCCTTCTTGCCCGGCGCCGCCTTCTTCGCGGCACCGGCGCCGCTGGCGGCGGCTCTGGGTGCGCCAGGAGATCGTCGGCCCACCGCCTTCCGCGCGGCGGAGGCGGCCTTGCCGGCCAGCGACCGGGTCGTGCTGCGAGCCATGAGGAGCCTTCCGGAGCCTGGGCGCGAGTCTGAGGTGCGGGTGGAGCATTTCACGGGCGAGGCCGTGCGTGCCCCGGAGGGTATAGCCCCCGGTGGGTCCGCTCAAAGCAGGCACGCCCGGCGAGCCACCGCCGGCCCGGAGTCTGACCTCGGCTTCCCGGCGCGACCTCACCCCTTCGGAGGAGACACGAAAACGGCCGGTCGACCCCCGCAGGGGTCGACCGGCCGTGAAGACGCGGGACTCGGTGGGTCCGGTTCAGCCCTCGTCGTCGCCGAGAACCGAGCGCAGCCGCTTCGGCTGGCTGAGACCCGGCTCCTGGGTCGTCGGGTCGGCCGAGCCGGAGGACTCGAGCGCCTCGAGCTGCTGGCTGAAGTAGGTCTTCAGTCGCGAGCGGTACTCGCGCTCGAAGGCCCGCAGGTTGTCGACCTCGTGGGAGAGCGTGTCGCGCTCGCGCTCGAGGTCGCCGAACAGCTGGGTACGACGCTCGGCGGTCTCGGAGTCCAGGGACTGGGCGCGGCCCCGGGCGTCGGCCTCGAGCTTGTCGGCGTTCGTCTTCGACTCGCCCTCGAGGCGCTCGGCCTTGGTGCGGGCCTCGCCGATGATCTTGTCGGCCTCGCTCTTGGCGTCCTCGACGAGCTGGTCGGCGTTGCGGCTGGCCAGCTCGAGCAGCCGGGCAGCGGCATTGGAGGCGTCGCCCACGGTCTCGACGCGGATGGTCTCCACGCCGGCGGCGAGGGCACCGAGGGCCGGTGTCTGCTGGGTCGGCACGGGCTCCGGCTCGGGCTCCGGCTCCGGCTCCGGCATCGCTGCCACGGGCTCCGGGGCGGGAGGCTCCGGCATGGGGGCCGGCGCCGACTCGACGGCACCGCTCTGCGCCGCGGAGAGCTTCGCGCGCAGGTCGTCGTTCTCGCGAGTGAGCCGAGCGAGCTCGCCCTCCACCTCGTCGAGGAACTGGTCGACCTCACCCATGTCATAGCCCTCGCGGAGCCGGACAGGAGTAAAGCGCTTGTTGCTCACGTCCTCAGGCGTCAGCGGCATGACTTCACCCAATTCCTAGTTTCGCGGTACGGACACGTCTTCGGTCGAACAATAGCCCCTCACCTGCCGAGTGGGTGACTCCGCATTCGCGGAGTTCCAACCGACGGACGACCGCGTCACCGCAGGTCGCACGGGGTCTCCGGATCAGCTCTGGTTGAAGAAGCCGCCCGCCTCGACGAGACGTTGCTTCTCCTCCGCCGCCACCGAGACGTTCGGCGGAGACAGCAGGAACACCTTGGCCGTCACCCGCTCGATGGTGCCATGGGTGGCGAAGACCAGACCCGCCGCGAAGTCGACGAGCCGCTTGGCGTCGGCGTCGTCCATCTCCGAGAGGTTCATGATCACCGGCACGCCGTCGCGGAAGTTCTCGCCGATGGTGCGCGCCTCGTTGTAGGTGCGGGGGTGCAGCGTGGTGATCCGGGAGAACTCCGAGACCGGCGCGGGGACCGCCTCCGGCGCGTGGGTGCGACGACGCTGCGAGATGTCGGCCACGGGTGCGGGGTGGGCCTTCGCGGGCACGGAGGAACGACGCGACTGCTGGGGCTCGGCGTAGCCCTGCTCGTCGTACTCGTCGTCGTAGACGCCGGTGTCCTCGAGCAGGCCGAGGTACTCGCCGATCTTGCGCATCGCGCCGCTCATGGATCCATCCTCCAGGTTCCCGGTGACCGGCCCGCCGATGTGGTCGACGGCGAGGCCCCTGTCGTGGTTGTGACGCTACTTGATCGAGGGACGTGCACCGAGGATTGCGGACCCGACACGCACATGTGTCGCTCCGGCCTCGACGGCGGCCTCGAAGTCGCTGCTCATGCCGGCCGAGAGCCACGCGGCGTCGGGCCGCTGGCTGACGAAGGCCTGGTGCACGTCGGTGAGTCGCCCGAACGCCGCCCGCGGGTCCTCGTCGAGCGGTGCGACCGCCATGAGTCCGCGCAGCCGCAGCATCCCTGAGCCGTCGACGGCGTCGGCCAGGGCCGCGAGGTCATCGGCGTCGGCGCCGGCGCGGCCCTCGCGCCCCGGTGGGTCGAGACTCACCTGCAGCAGCACGTCGACCTCGCGCGAGCCCTCGTGTGCGCCACGGTCGAGCGCGTTCACCAGCTTCACCCGGTCGACCGACTCGACGACGTCGGCGTACGAACCGACGACGGCCGCCTTGTTGCTCTGGAGACCGCCGATGAAGTGCCAGCGCAGCCCGAGATCACCGCACTCCGCCAGCTTGTCCCGGGCCTCGGGGTGACGGTTCTCACCGACGTGCGTCACGCCGAGCTCGGCCAGGAGCCGGACGTCGGACGCCGGGAAGAACTTCGTCACCACGACGAGGGTCACGTCGTCGGACTCGCGACCGGCGGTCGACGCGGCCTCGGCGATGCGCCGGCGTACGTCGTCGAGGCCGGCTGCGATGTCGTCGCGGCGCGTCATGGTGTCCTCCGGATCAGGCCGGCCTGCCGGCCGGAGAGCTTGCCCTCGCGCCGGTAGGAGAAGAGGTCGGGTGACTCGATCGTGCAGCGCGACAGGTCGACGATCTCGACGCCCTCGCGTCCGAGCTGGGCACGGACGCCGGCGCCGACGTCGACGGACGGCGTCCCCCACGACGTCGTGGCCAGGGTGGCCGGCTCGACCGCAGCCACGTCGTCCTGCATCTCCTGCGGCACCTCGTAGCAGCGGCCGCACACGTGCGGGCCGATCCAGGCGGTGATCGACGACGCACCCAGGTCACGCATCGCCGCGACCGTCGCCGGCACGATCCCCGCGACGACGCCCGGTCGCCCGCAGTGGGAGGCGCCGATGACGCCCGCCTCGGGGTCGGCGAACAGGACGGGGACGCAGTCGGCCGCGCGCACCGCGAGCGTGACGCCCGGCTCGGCGGTCACCAGCCCGTCACCGATGCCGTGCAGATGGCCGTGCACGTCGTGGCCGGGACCCTCGGGCCCGACGACCACGACGACGTTGCCGTGGACCTGGCCGAGCTCGGCCAGGCTCTCGACCCCCTCGCCGGGGGCGAAGTCGTCCATCAGCACGCGATGGTTCGCCGCCATCGCCTCCGGCTCGTCACCACCGGCCCAGCCGAGGTTCAGCGACTGGAAGGGCGCACCACTGACCCCGCCGTGCCGGTCGGTGAAGGCCAGCTCGACGGGGCCGTGGGTCAGTCGTGAGGCGTACAACTCCTCAGTAGTACAGCCTGGCCGGTTACTTGAGGAAGTCGGGGATGTCGAGGTCGTCGTCGTCGAACTCGAGCTGCGGACGCGGCGCCGGCGTCTGCTGCCGGGCTCCGGCCGGGACCGGCTCCCGCTCCTGCTCCGACTCGGACGACTGCTCGCCCTGCTTCGCGGCCAGGGCCTGGGCGGCCGCCCGGGTCTGCTCCTGCGACTGCTGCTGATGCGGCGTACGACGGAACCCCGACTCGGTCTCGCGCCGCTTCGGCATGCCGCCGTCGAAGCCGGCCGCGATCACCGTCACCCGGACCTCGTCGCCGAGGGCGTCGTCGATCGTCGCCCCGAAGATGATGTTGGCCTCCGGGTGTGCCGACTGCGAGACCAGCGCCGCGGCCTCGTTGATCTCGAACAGGCCGAGGTCGGAGCCGCCCGCGATCGACAGCAGGACGCCGTGCGCCCCGTCGATGCTGGCCTCCAGCAGCGGGCTCGAGACCGCCTGCTCGGCCGCGGTCACCGAACGGTCGTCTCCGCGCGCCGAGCCGATGCCCATCAGCGCCGATCCGGCGTTGGCCATCACCGACTTCACATCGGCGAAGTCGAGGTTGATCAGGCCCGGGGTGGTGATCAGGTCGGTGATCCCGCTGACGCCCTGCAACAGCACCTGGTCGGCCTGCTTGAAGGCGTCGAGGACGCTGACGCTGCGGTCGCTGATCGACAGCAGCCGGTCGTTCGGGATGACGATGAGGGTGTCGACCTCCTCGCGGAGCTTGGCGATCCCCTCCTCGGCGGCGTTGGCGCGACGCCGGCCCTCGAACGCGAACGGCCGGGTGACGACGCCGATGGTCAGCGCCCCCAGGCTGCGCGAGATGCGCGCCGCGACGGGAGCACCGCCCGTGCCGGTGCCACCACCCTCACCCGCGGTGACGAAGACCATGTCGGCGCCCTTGAGCACCTCCTCGATCTCGTCCGCGTGGTCCTCGGCGGCCTGCTCGCCGACGTCGGGGTTGGCGCCCGCGCCGAGACCTCGGGTCAGCTCCCGCCCGATGTCGAGCTTCACGTCCGCATCGCTCATCAGGAGCGCCTGGGCGTCGGTGTTGATCGCGATGAACTCGACGCCCTTGAGCCCGACCTCGATCATCCGGTTGACGGCGTTCACGCCGCCGCCACCGATGCCGACCACCTTGATGATGGCCAGATAGTTCTGTGCTGCTGCCACGGTTCAAGCCTCCGGTGATCGCACCCGGCCGGCGGCCGGACGACTGGGTCTCCCATCCGCCTGTACGACGAACGGCTGGCTGTGTCTGGGACTGCACAAGCGGGGAAGGGCACGGTGTGTCGTTAACCGTCACCCTCAAGTGGAGGGTTATAGTTATGTCAACCTCGTGTTGGCGACGACGTTAAGGAGTAGCGCGACCCGATCCGCGCAGACACGCCGCTGGCAGGCCGGTCGAGTTGCGCTGGCCCTCGTCGGCCGACCTAATGCGCGGTGGTGACGGGTTGGCCGGGGACGCTGACGTCGTACACGCGGGCGGGATGCGCGAGCAGCTCCACCAGCACCTCGGCCTTGATGCTCGACTGCGCGTCGCTCCCCCAGATCACCGTTGCTCCGCTGCGCATCGTCAGCGTGACCTGGTCGACACCGCGGACCCCGACGTGGTCGACGCGCGCGGCGAGGCCGGACGGCAGGGACCCGATCACCCGGGCGGCCTCTGCGAGGGCGTCGCTCCCGATCTGCGGGCCGGCCACCACCCGGGGCAGCTTCGCCGGTGGATGGGCGAAGCTCTTGAACAGCACGCCGTCGGAGTCCATCGCCTGGTACTCCCCGCCGATGTCGACGACTGCGACCTCGTGGCGCTCGGTGATCCGGATGAGGACGCCGTCGGGCCAGTCGCGCGAGACGTCGACCTGCTTCACCGCGGCGAGACCGGCGACGCGGGTGCGGATGGCCTCCAGGTCGAGCTGCGCGAGGTGGGCACCCATCGGAACGTCGGCGGCCGCGAGGACCCGGTCGCGGGTGAGCTGCGAGTCCCCTTCGACGTCGACCTGCTTGACCGTGAGCACCGAGCTGACGAACACCAGCCAGACGACCCCGATGGTGACGACGACCAGGAGCACGGAGGCGATGACGTAGCGCCAGACCAGCCAACGACGCAACCACTGGCGCCGCGCGAACCGCCGGCGCGAGCGCGTCTCGGGGTCGCGCCGTCCGCTCCCCTTCAAGGGGTTGCGAGGCTGCGTGATCACCGACACGGCCTACACCTCCAGCAGGGCCAGCACCCGAGGCCCGACGTCGGTGACGCTACCGGCGCCGAGGGTCAGAACCAGGTCACCGGGCCGGGCGTGCCGGACAAGTTCTGCGGCGACGTCGTCCAGGTCCGGCACGTAGTGGACGCGTTCCCCCGGCAGCGGTACGGCGTCCGCCACGAGGCGACCGGTGACGGCGGGGTCGGGCTCCTCCCGGGCGACGTACACGTCGACGACGACGACCTCGTCGGCAGCACCCAGCGCGATCCCCATGGCCTCACCGAGGAGGCGGGTGCGTGAGACCAGGTGGGGCTGGAACGCCACGACGAGCCGACCGTCGCCGGCCAGGGACCGCGCGGCCTCCAGGTCGCCGGTGATCTCCGTCGGGTGGTGGGCGTAGGAGTCGTAGACCCGCACTCCCCCCGCCTCCCCCTTGTGCTCCATCCGCCGCCCGGTGCCGGTGAACTCGCCCAGGCCACGGGCCAGGTCGGCGTAGCCCTGGCCGAGACAGAGGCCCATCACCAGGGCGGCCGCGGCGTCGAGCAGGTAGTGGCGCCCGGGGACCCGCAGGGTGACCCGGTCGTACGTACGGTCGCCGCGCGCCAGCGCGAACGACGGCGTCGATCCGGCCAGGTCGGCCTCGGCGACGCGCCAGTCGTGGTCAGGGCCCTCCCCCACCGACAGCGCGATCAGGTCGTGCTCCCGGGCGGGCTCGAGGAGTGCGCGGGCCCCGGGGTCGTCTCCGCACACGACGAGCGTGCTGTGCGGCTCCATCGTGCGGACGAAGTCGGCGAACGCCGCGTGGTACGCCTCCTCGGTCCCCCACACGTCGAGATGGTCGGCATCGACATTGGTCACCACCGCGGCCCGCGGGTGGTAGACGAGGAACGCGCCGTCGCTCTCGTCGGCCTCCGCCACGAAGAGGTCGCCGGCACCCGCGTCGGCGTTGCGCCCGGTGGCGGCGAGGACACCGCCGATCGCGTACGTCGGATCCGCACCGGCGGCTCGGAGCGCCATCGTCAGCATCGAGGTGGCCGTCGTCTTGCCGTGGGTGCCGGCGACGGCGACCACGGTGTGCCCGGCCATCGTCGACTTCAGCCCGGCCGACCGGGGCAGGATCCGCAGCCCCCGGGCCCGGCCCTCGACGACCTCGGGGTTGTCGTCGTGGGCGGCCGTGGTCACGACGAGGGTGTCGGCGTCGCCGACGTGCTCGGCGGCGTACCCCAGGTGGACGGGTACGCCGACCTCGCGCACCGACGCGAGGAACGGGGTGTCCTGGTCGTCGCTGCCGGTGACGGGCACGCCTTGCTGGGCCATGATCCGGGCGATCGCCGACAGCCCGGCGCCGCCGATGCCGACGAAGTGGACGCGCCCGAGGTCGACGGCCGGAGGGATGTCGTCGGGCACCGGGATCCTCATCCGGGGTCCCCGCGGAGTTGTTCGACGGAGGAGCGAAGCGGGGGAGGCGAAGAACTCCGTGGGGTGGTTCTCATCCCGCGCCTCCGGCGTCGAGGATCATCCGGGCCAGCTTCTCGTCGGCGTCCAACGGGATCAGGTGGGCGGCGGCCGCACCCATCACGTCGAGGCGGGTGCGGTCCTGCAGCAGGGGGATGACGTGGGCGGTGACCCAGTCCGCGGTCAGGTCGTCGTCGTCGACCAGCAGCCCACCGCCGGCGTCGATGACGGCCCGGGCGTTGAGCGCCTGCTCCCCGTTCCCGAACGGCAGCGGCACGAACACCGCCGGCAGCCCGACACCGGAGACCTCGGTGACCGTGTTCGAGCCGGAGCGGCACAGCACGGCGTCGGCAGCGGAGTACGCGAGGTCCATCCGGTCGACGAAACCCAGCACGACGTACGGGACGCCGGTCTCCGGTGCCGGGGCCTCGTGCGCGGGGCCGGTGACGTGCAGCACCTGGACGTTCGCGGCGGCGAACGCCGACGCGGCCCCGAGGACGGCTCGGTTGATCGAGGCCGCCCCCTGGGAGCCACCCGTCACCAGGAGCACCGGGCGGTCCTCGCCGAGCCCGTACGTCGTACGCGCCTCGGCACGCAGGGCGGACCGGTCGAGGGTCGCGATCATCCGGCGGATGGGCAGCCCGACGTACGTCGCGTGGCGCAGCGGGGTCTCCGGGAAGCTGGTCGCGACGTGCTCGGTGAAGCGCGCGCCCAGCTTGTTGGCGACGCCTGGCACGGTGTTGCCCTCGTGGACCACGAGCGGGATCCGGCGCTTGCGCGCGGCGAGGTACGCGGGCACCGAGACGAAGCCGCCGAAGCCGCAGACCACGTCGGGGCGGATCCGGTCCATCACGTCGAGCGCGGCCTTGCGGGCGGCCCGGAGCCGGCCGGGCAGCCGCGCGAGGTCGGCGTTCGGGCGACGCGGGAGGGGCACGCTGGGGACGAACTCCAGGGGGTAGCCGGCGGCGGGGATGATCTGTGCCTCGATCCGCTCACGCGTTCCCAGGCAGGTGATCTCGACGTCGGGCGACAGCCGCTTCAGCGCGTCGGCCGTGGCCAGGAGCGGGGAGGTGTGACCGGCCGAGCCCCCGCCCGCGAGCAGGACTCTCATGTCGGCTAGAGCCCCTTGCCGTCGACGCGGCCGGCAGTCACGCCCGAGTTGCGGGCCTTCTTCCGCTGCGCGAGGGCGCGCGCCGCTTCGGGTTCACGACGCGCGAAGCCGACGAGCATGCCGAGGGCCACGAGCGACGGCACGAGCGCGGACCCGCCGTACGACACCAGGGGCAGCGGGATGCCGATGACCGGGAGGAGTGCGAGGACCATGCCCACGTTGATCATCATCTGCCCGACGATCCAGACCACGATCCCGAAGGTCATGTAGCGGACGAACGGGTCCGTGGTGCGCCGCGCCACGCGGATGGCGGCGTAGGCGATGGTGAGGAACAGGCCGATCACCAGCAAGGTGCCGACCAGGCCGAGCTCCTCCCCGAGGACCGCGAAGATGAAGTCGGTGTGGGCCTCGGGCAGGTTGCCCCACTTCTGCTGACTGGCCCCGATCCCCTGCCCGAACAGGCCGCCGGACGACAGCGCGAACAGCCCGTGAGCCGGCTGCCAGCCCGCGCTGTTGTAGTCGCGCATCGGGTCGGTGAACGTCGTGATGCGGTTGAGCCGCTCGGGGTCGGTCGCGGCCAGCGCCCCCGCGAACACCGAGATGACCAGGAACGACAGGGCGAACACCCGGGCGGGCGCGCCGACGACCCAGAGCATGCCGAGCAGGATCGCGAACAGGACGAGCGCGGTGCCGAGGTCCTTGCCGAAGATGACGAGACCGGTGGCCGCGATCAGGCCGGGCACGACCGGCATCATCACCTGGTGGAGGTTGCCGAGCCGGCGGTCCTTGTTGGCGTAGACGTGCGCGGCCCAGAGCACCAGGGCGAGCTTGGCGATCTCGGACGGCTGGATCTGGAGCGGGCCGAAGGCCAGCCAGTTCGTGTTGCCGTTGCGGGTGACCCCGAAGAGCGACGTGAGCAGCAGCAGGAAGAGCGAGACGAAGTACCCGGGCCATGCCAGCCGGCGTACCCAGCGCTGCGGCAGGTGCCCGGCGACCCAGGCGCACGGCAGGCCGATCGCGACCCACATGAGCTGCTTGATCACGACGGCGTAGGAGTTCTGGTCGTAGTGCTCGAAGGCGTAGACGCTCGACGCGCTGAACACCATGATCAGGCCGATCGTCAGCAGCAGCGCCGAGGCCCCGAGCAGCAGGTAGTACGACGTGAGCGGGCGCGCGAGCGCTTCCTGCAGCATCGCGTACCAGGACCGCCCGCCCGACCGGGTCTCCTGCCCGACCGCATCGACCTGGTCGACCGTGTCGTCCGCGGGTCGGCGCGAGGAGCGCCGCAGCGGGCTGACGATGGCCATCGGTGCTCGGGATCCCCTCTACGTCGGGACTGCGGTCACTGCTCGTTCTCGGTGCTTCATCGGGTCAACCTCTGCACCGCCGCGGCGAACGCGTCGCCCCGGTCGGCATAGCTGGTGAACATGTCCATCGACGCGCACCCCGGGGCCAGCAGGACCGTGTCACCCGGCTGGGCGAGGTCCCGAGCGGCCACGACCGCACGCTCCATGGCGGCATGTCCGCTGTCAGTCTGGTTGCCCTCGACGGCGATGACCGGAACATCCGGCGCGTGTCGCGCGAGCGCCTCCGCGATCACGTCCCGGTCGCGACCGATCAGGACGGCGGCGCGGAGCCGGTCGCGTGTCGCCGTCACGAGGTCGTCGAAGTGGGCGCCCTTGGCCAGACCGCCCGCGATCCACACGACCGGGTCGTAGGCGAGCAGCGACGACAGGGCCGCGTGGGGGTTGGTCGCCTTCGAGTCGTCGACGTAGCGGACCCCGTCGGTGGTGGCCACGGTCGCGATCCGGTGGTTGTCGAAGCGGAACGCGCGGAGCCCGTCGCGCACGGCGGCCTGAGGTACGCCGTGGGCCCGGGCCAGCGCCGCCGCCGCGAGCGCGTTGGCGACGACGTGCGGTGCCGGACTCGGCAGGTCGTCGACGCGACACAGCTCAGCCGCGCTCGACTGCCGCTCCGCGATGAACGCGCGGTCGACGAGCAGGTCGTCGACGACCCCCACCATGCCGACGCCCGGCATGCCCAGGGTGAAGCCGATCGCGCGCGCACCCTCCTCGACGTCGGCGTCACGCACCAGCCGCTCCGTCTCGGGGTCGGCCACGTTGTAGACGCAGGCGCGCTGGACCCGCCGGTAGATCCGGCCCTTGTCCGTGGCGTAGTCCGACATGCCGTGCGGGCCGTCGTACCAGTCGAGGTGGTCCTCGGCGAGGTTCAGCACCGCCGCCGCCTCGGCGCTGAGCGAGTCGGCGTAGTGCAGCTGGAAGCTGGACAGCTCGACCGCGAACACGTCGTACGGCGTGGGGTCCATGACGGCCTCGACGAGCGGGAGACCGACGTTGCCGGCCGCGACGCTGCGGAGCCCGGCGGCACGCAGGATCGAGTCGAGCATCTGGACGGTGGTGGTCTTGCCGTTCGTGCCGGTGACCGCGAGCCAGGGCGTCGGACTGCCGCTGGGACCCGGCGCACGGAGTCGCCAGGCGAGCTCGACCTCGCCCCAGACCGGGACGCCGCGGGCATGGGCCTGCTCGATCAGGGGCGCCGACGGCTTCCAGCCGGGTGAGACGACGAGCAGGTCGGCGTCCTCGGGCAGCGTGGCGGTGGTGCCCTCCCCCAGCCTGATGTCGGCGCCCAGCACGCCGAGCAGCTCGGCCTGCTGCTCCTTGCCCTCGGCCCGGTCGTCGAGTGCGACCACCGCGGCGCCGAGGTGGGTCAGGTTGTCGGCCGCCGCGAAGCCGCTGACCCCGAAGCCGGCGACCACGGCGTTGACGCCGGACCAGTCGTCCTGGCGGCCCAGCTCGTCGACCGACCTGCTCACGAGCGATCCGCGGCCGCGGTCATGCCCCTGCCACCCAGGCTGCGTAGAAGACGCCGAGCCCGCCCGCGACACAGAGGCCGGTGATGATCCAGAACCGGATCACGACGGTGACCTGCTCCCAGCCCATCAGCTCGAAGTGGTGCTGGAGCGGGGCCATCCGGAACACCCGATGCCCGGGGCCCACGCGGAAGACGGCGCGAACGATCGAGAAGCGCCGGGACGCCTTGAAGAAGCCCACCTGCAGGATCACCGACAGCGTGATCACGACGAACAGGCCGCCGATGACCAGCAGCAGCAGCTCGGTACGGGTCAGGATGGCCAGCCCCGCCATCGCGCCGCCGAGCGACAGGGACCCGGTGTCGCCCATGATGATCTGCGCGGGTGGTGCGTTCCACCACAGGAAGCCGAAGCAGGCACCGGTGATCGCGGCGGCGACCAGGGCGAGGTCGAGTGGGTCGCGCACCTGGTAGCAGGCCTTCACGTGGTGGATCGCGCAGTTCTGGTTGTTCTGCCAGATGTTGACGAACATGAAGGCGCCGAACACCATCACGCAGGCTCCGGAGGCAAGGCCGTCCAGACCATCGGCGAGGTTCACCGCGTTGCTCGTGCCGGTGATCATCACCCAGTACAGCAGGACTGCGATCGCCGTCGGGAGCACGATCGTTGAGTCGCGGATGAAGGAGAGATGGTCGGACGCCGGAGCGACCCCGCGACCGTCCTCGAGGCCTTCGGAGAGGGCCAGGAAGCCGAAGACCAGGGCGATCACGGTCTGACCGATCATCTTGGCCTTGCTGCGGAGCCCCAGCGAGCGCTGCGTGGAGACCTTGATGAAGTCGTCGAGGAAGCCGACGATCCCCATGCCGACGAACAGGAAGAGCAGCAGCAGGGCCGAGGCCGAGGGCTTGTTCTGGGTGATCAGGTCGGCGAGGAAGTAGGCCAGCACGGTCGAGGCGATGATGACGACGCCGCCCATGGTCGGCGTACCGCGCTTGGTGTGGTGGCTGGTCGGGCCGTCGTCGCGGATCGGCTGCCCGTAGCCGAACCGGAAGAACAGCGGGATGGCCGCGCGCGTGCCGAGCAGCGAGAAGACCAGGGCGAGTCCTCCGCCCAGCAGAATCGCCTTCATCGGCTCGGTTTCCCGCCTTCCTGGTCCTCGGCCGCCCCCAGGTCTTCGCCGAACCCGTCATCCAGCACGGCGTCGGCGAGGTGTTCGAGAGCGGCGCCCCGCGACGCCTTCACCAGGACCACGTCCCGGGCGACGACATTGTGTCGCAGCCAGTCCGCCGCTTGTTCGCGGCCCGCCGTGGACACCGCGGTGCCGCTCCATCCCGGCGTTCGCCGCGCGCCCTCTCCGATCGCGTCGGCCGCGTCGCCGACCGTGACCACGACGTCGATCGCGAGACCCGCCGCGTGCTCGCCCACCGCGACGTGGTCCTCGGTGGCCGACTCCCCCAGCTCGAGCATCTCGCCGAGGACGGCGACCGTACGGCGGCCGCCGCGACGACCGATGGCCGCCAGCGCGTCCAGCGCGGCGGCCATGGAGGCCGGGTTGGCGTTGTACGCGTCGTTCACCACGACCAGCCCGTCGGCTCGCTCGTGCAGCGCCATCCGCCACGGGGACAGGGACCGCGCCCGGCCGAGGCGCTCCAGGATGCCGTCCCACCCGAGCCCGGCGGCGGAGGCCATCGCGGCCGCCGCCGCGGCGTTGGGCACCTGGTGTGCACCGGCCTCGAGCAGCCGGACGCGCGACCACGTTCCGCCGTACCCGAGCTCGAAGGTCGGGCGGCCGAGGTCGTCGAGCTCCACGTCCCGCCAGCTCACGTCGCCGGTGACACCGAAGGTGAGGACGCGGGCGCTCGTACGGTCCGCCATCGTCGCGACCAACGGGTCGTCGGCGTTCAGCACGGCCGTGCCCTCGGCGGGCAGCGCCTCGATGATCTCGCCCTTCGCCTGCGCGATCGCCGCACGCGAGCCGAACTCGCCGATGTGCGCCGTGCCGACGTTGAGCACCGCCGCGACGTGAGGCGGGGCGACCGCGCACAGCTCGGCGATGTGGCCGACGCCGCGCGCGCCCATCTCGACGGCGAGGAAGCGGGTGTCGGGTCCGGCGCGAAGCACGGTCAGTGGGACGCCGATCTCGTTGTTGCGGTTGCCGATGGTGGCGATCGTCGCGCCCTCGGCCGCCAGCAGCTGGGCGAGGAAGTCCTTCGTCCCGGTCTTTCCCTGCGACCCGGTCAGTGCGAGCACCGTCGCGTCGAGCTGGTCGAGCACGTGCCGCCCGAGTCGCCCCAGGGCCACCACCGGGTCGTCCAC
This sequence comes from uncultured Actinomycetota bacterium, assembly GCA_963812055.1. Classification (GTDB taxonomy): domain Bacteria; phylum Actinomycetota; class Actinomycetes; order Propionibacteriales; family Nocardioidaceae; genus Nocardioides. Next base: position 59,632 of record CAWEUA010000004.1, on the reverse strand, counting down.
GACCACGGTCGGGACCCCGGTCGCACGGGCACCGAGCACCGCCACGGCGCCCGCCTCGACGGCGGCGGAGGCGAAGTCGTGGCCGTCGACGTGCTCGCCGGGGACGGCCACGAAGAGTCCGCCCGGCTCGGGGTGCCGGGTGTCGATGAACGGCGGCGCGGTCACCTGCACGGACCCGTCGCCGGCGTCAGCCAGCCGTCCGCCGAGGATCCGGGTGACCTGCTCCAGGCTGAGCGGGATCACCGGAGCAGCTCCTCGCGCGCCACGACGCGGTCGTCGAACGGATGCATCACGCCGGCCACCTCCTGGCCGGACTCGTGCCCCTTTCCCGCGATCAGCACCACATCCCCGGGACGGGCGCGACGTACGGCCTCGGCGATGGCGGCGCGCCGGTCGCCGATCTCGAGCACCTCGGCCCGGCCACCGGTCGTCCCGTCGAGGATCGCCGCGCGGATCGCCTCCGGGTCCTCACTACGGGGGTTGTCGTCGGTCACCACGAGGACGTCGGCGCCCTCCGCGGCGAGACGGCCCATCTCCGGCCGCTTCCCGGGATCGCGGTCCCCGCCCGCGCCCAGGACCACGACCAGCCGGCCGCTGGTCAGGGGGCGGAGGGTCGACAGCGCAGCCGCGACGGCATCGGGCTTGTGCGCGTAGTCCACGACCACGACGAAGTCCTGCCCTTCGTCGATCGCCTCGAGCCGACCGGGTACGCCGGGACCGGCAGCGATCGCCCGGGCGAGCTCGTCGGCGTCGTACCCGGCGGTGACCCCGGCCGCGACGGCCGCCAGCGTGTTGCCGACGTTGAAGCCGCCGGGGATCGGGCAGCCCGCCGCGACGTCGACGCCGGGGCCGCGCACCCGGAAGGTGGCACCCGTCGCCGAGAGCTCGATCTCCTCGGCACGCCAGTCGGCGTCGCGTCCGGTCGACGAGAGGGTCTCGACCGGCACGGACGCGCCCGCGACCAACCGCTCGCCCCAGGAGTCGTCGATGGTGACCAGTCCTCGGCGCGCGTGCTCCGGCGTGAAGAGCAGCGCCTTCGCCTCGAAGTAGTCGTCCATGTCGCGGTGGAAGTCGAGATGGTCGCGGCCGAGGTTGAGGAACACGCCGACGTCGTAGACGACGCCGCCGACCCGGCCCATCACCAGCGCATGGCTGGACACCTCCATGGTGCAGGCCTCGACGCCGGCATCGACCATCCGCCGGAGCAGCCGGTGGAGCTCGGGGGCCTCGGGTGTGGTGAGCACGCTGCTGACGTCCTCCCCGAGGATCCGGGTGCCGACCGTCCCGACCACGGCCGCCGGAACGCCCACGCCGGTGAGTCCGCTCTCCAGCAGTCGGGTGGTGGTGGTCTTGCCCTGGGTGCCGGTCACCCCGATCATCCGCAGCCGGGTGGCCGGTTCGGCGTACACCAGGGCCGAGACCCGGCCGAGCACCGGTCGGACCTCGGGGACGAGCAGCGTCGGCACTCCTTCACCGAGCATCGCCGCGCCCGCGCCGTCGGTGACGACGGCGACGGCGCCCGCGTCGCGGGCTTGCGGCCAGTACGTCGCGCCGTGCCCGTGGGCGCCCGGCAGCGCGGCGTACAGGTCTCCGGGCGCGACGCGGCGGGAGTCGAGCGTGATGCCCCCGACGGTGGTCGAGAGGTCGCCGGTCCCGTGGACGGTGAGGCCCTCGGCGGTCAGCCGGTCGAGGAGGTCGGCGAGGGCCTGCGGGTCGGTGCTCGCCACGCGCCCGAGGCTATCGGGGTCGCTGGATCGTCCGGGGATGCCGGATCGCTTTCGACACGCCCACGCCGGACCCTCGTCCCTCGCGCCCGGCTGCTCGCGTCACCATGTCGTCGGGATCTGCGACGGCTGGGCCCCGGTGGGCGGTACGCCGTAGCGACGCAGCGCGAACGACATGATCTTGCTGAACGCCGGGCCGGCTATGCCACCACCGCCAAGGCCGTTGCGTGGGTTCTGCACGACGACGTACACGGTGAAGCGCGGGTTGTCGGCCGGGGCGAAGCCGGCGAACGACACCGTGAACTCGCCGTTGTAGCACCCGCAGATCGGTCCGACCCGCTGGGCGGTGCCGGTCTTGCCGGCGACCACATAGCCCGGGACCTGGGCGCCGGGCGCGGTACCCGCGTCGGGGTCGACGACACGCTCCATCATCTGTGTCATCTGATGGGCCGCGTCCTGACTGACCACGCGGTTGCGGGTGGTCTCGTCGGTCCCGACGACCTGACCGGTGCCCGTCGTCGCCTTGCCCTCGATCAGGCTCGGCGAGACGTGGACGCCGTCGTTGGCGATCGTGTTCACCGCTGCCGCCATCTGGACGCCGTTGACCGAGACGCTCTGGCCGAAGGCGATCCGATCCTGCAGCATCCCGTTCCACTGCGCGTTCGTCGGGAGGATGCCGGAGGTCTCGCCGTTGACGCCGATGTCGGTGCGCTGGCCGAGACCGAACCCGGTCAGGTAGTGGCGAAGCTGCCCCTGCTTGAACAGCCGCGCCGACTTCGCCGTCCCGATGTTCGACGACTGGGCGATGACGCCGGCCAGGGTGAGCTTGAGGTCGTCGTGCGGGAACCAGTCGTGGATGACCCGGTCGCCGCTCTTGAGCTGACCCGGAACCAGCAGCCGTGTCTTGTCGGTGACCTTGCCCGCGTCGATCAGGCCGCTGAGGGTGAGCACCTTCTCGACCGACCCGGGCTCGTAGGGGCTGGTCATGGCCAGCGAGTTGCGGTCGCGCTTCGGCGCGGCCGTCGGGTTGCTCGCGTCGTACGTCGGGTAGTCGGCCAGAGCGAGGAGCTCGCCGGACTTGCTGTCCATCACGACCGCGAAGCCGGAGTCACCGCGGGCGCCGAGGACCGTCTGCCGGAGCACCCGCTGGGTGTACCACTGCAGGTCCTCGTCGATCGTCGTGTGCAGGTCGGCGCCGTTGTGGGCCGGTGTCACCGTGCTGTGGCCGAGCGGGATGCGGTTACCGGCTCCGACCTCATAGGTCTCGGAGCCGTCCGTCCCGGCGAGCTGCTTGTTGAAGCTGAGCTCGAGACCTGCGAGCGGACCGTCGGTGCCCATGAAGCCCACCAGGTTGGATGCCACGTCGTGGTCGGGGTACGACCTCAGCGGGTCGTTGCGCGTGGCCAGCCCTTTGTACCCCGCCTGGGTGGCCTCGTTGACCACCCGGATCGCCTGGTCGGCCGGCACGCGCCGCGCGATGTAGGCGAACCTGGTGTCCTGCTGGCTCAGCGCGTGCAGGGTGTTGAAGTAGTCGATCGGCAGCCGCTTGGCCAGGAAGCGAGCGAGCTGCGGTGCCACCGCACGTGTCTGCAGCGGGTCGGCCACCACCATCCGGCCGGCCACGGACTCGGCGAGGGCGCGGCCGTTGCGGTCGAAGATGTCGCCGCGCTGGGCGGGAAGCTCCACCGTCACCGTGCCACCGGTCGAGGCCGCGAGCGTCGCGTACTTCGCCGGCTCCACGCCCTGCAGCTGGATCAGGCGCGCACCGAAGAACGACAGCACCAGTGCGATGAAGAGGAAGCCGGTGCGGAGGCGCAGCGGCGCCGAGCCTCGGCGCGACAGCTTCCCCCTGCCCCGCGGCGCCGCGCCGGGTCGCGCGTTCCTGCTGGAGGGCCGGCGGCCGGAGCGGCCGCGGGGGCTGGTGGTGGGCAACGCGCTCGTCCTCAGTGTCCGTGATGGTTGTTGCTGGTGTGTTTGTTGTGACTGGTGTGGTCATTTCTACCGGCGCGACCCTCGTGATCGTGCGAACGGCGCGACGTGTTGCCCGACGAGTTCTGGTCGTGTGTCTGCGACGACGGCGAGCGGACCACCGTCACGTGGGCCGGTGGGTCGAGCTCGGCCGGCTTCGCCGGAGGCGGCGGCAGCAGGCGCAGCGGGTCGAGCCCGGTCGCGGGGGTCGGGTCACCGACCACCTTCCCGTTGCGCAGGTCGAGGACCGCGGGGCTCGTCGGCAGCACCATCCCCATCCGCTGGGCCTTGAGCGCGATCGTCTGCGGGTCGCGCAACCGCGAGAGCTCCATCTGGAGGCCCTGCTGACGGGCCTCGAGGGTGTCGGCCTGCTGCTGCAGGTCGGTGGCCGCGAACGAGGCCTGCTGCATCGAGGTGTTGAACAGCAGAAGCCCGACGACGCCGCCGACCGCGAGCATCGACACGAGGACGAGGAAGGGCACCGGACTCGACCGGCGACGCTTCCGCTTCGGGACGACCGTGAGCCGCGCGCGCTCGAGGGCGGCCTCGGCCAGACGCGGAACCCGGGATCGCAGTGCCGGTGCGGTGCTGCTCATGTCAGGCTGCTCCCTTGCCTCGTGTGCTGCCCCGAGCGCCCTGCGGGCGGATGCGTTCGACGGCGCGCAGCCGGACCGAGGCCGCGCGTGGGTTGTCGGCGATCTCGTCGTCGCCCGCGCGTTCGGCGCCGCGGGTGACCAGGCGGAGCTCGGGCTCCCGGTCGGCCGGGACGAACGGCAGGTCGGGTGGGACGTCGACCGTGGTGACCGCGGTGAACGCCCGCTTGACCAGCCGGTCCTCCAACGAGTGGTACGACTCGACGACGATGCGCCCCCCGACGGCGAGCGAGTCGATGGCGGCCGGGATCGCACGACGCAGCACCCCGAGCTCGTCGTTGACCTCCATCCGCAGCGCCTGGAACGTCCGCTTCGCCGGGTGCCCTCCGGTACGCCGCGCAGGGGCGGGGATCTGGTCGTAGAGCAGCTCGACCAGGCGGCCCGACGTGACGAACGGAGCGCGGTCACGCTCGCGCACGATCGCCGCGGCGATCCTCGGGGCGAACCGCTCCTCGCCGTACTCGCGCAGCACCCGGGCGAGCTCGGCCCGCGGGTAGCTGTTGAGGATGTCGGCGGCGGTCTGGCCGGTCGTGGGGTCCATCCGCATGTCCAGCGGTGTGTCCGCGCTGTAGGCGAAGCCGCGGTCGGTGATGTCGAGCTGCATCGACGAGACGCCGAGGTCGAACAGCACCCCGTCGGCGTGGGCGAACCCGAGATCCTGCAGAGCGTCGGGGATCCGGTCGAACGTCGCGTGGACCGGGGTGAACCGGTCGCCGAACGGCGCGAGCCGCTCCCCCGCGAGCCGCAGCGCCTCGGGATCACGGTCGAACCCGATGACCTGCGCGAGCTCGCACCGGGCGAGGACGGCCTCGCTGTGCCCGCCGAGCCCCAGCGTGGCGTCCACGAGGACGGCGCCCTCGTGGTCCAGCCCAGGGTGCAGGAGGGCGACGACCCGGTCGAGGAGCACCGGGGCGTGGGAAGGCGTGGTCATCGCTCGGCCTAGCGACCCGTGCGAGCGAGGTGGGCCAGCAGGAGGAGACCCACGGCGACGGCGACGGACGTCGTGGCCGAGAACGCCATCAGGGCCACCACGTCGCGGGCCTGGTGGCGCACCCGCCGCGGACTGGGCGCGAGGCCGCCGACCGGCGGTGCGGTGGGTGTGAGACTCATCGGTTCGACCCCGCTCGATGGCACTGGTGGATGGCTGGTGGTGATGTGGAGGGGGATTCGCCCAACCAGGTCCCTGCCCGCTCCCTCGAGCCCGGCCACATGGGGTGGCGTCGAGCTCGTCGTGGGAAGTGGCCGTCTGGAGCCGGGGAAGGTGCCCCAGATGGCGGGAGCGGGCGCGAGACCTCGCTGTGCGAATCCCTGTGTTGTGTTGTCTGAGTTGTCTTGTCTGGGTCGTCGTGCCGGAGGCGTGAGTCGGGCTAGCCCGGGAACACGTCCTCGCTCATCTCCGCGAACGCCTGGCTGTGCTCCTCTTCCCAGGCGGCGATCCGGGTGGGATCCCAGATCTCGACCCGGTTGAGCGCGCCGATCACGACCACCTCGCGAGCGAGGCCGGCGTACTCCTTGAGCAGGGGCGGGATCGTGATCCGGCCCTGCTTGTCGGGCTTGTCCTCGGTGGCCCGCATGGCCAGGAACCGGCCGTACTCACGCGCCTGACGGACCGTGAGGGGAGCCTCCTGGAGGCGGTTGGTCATGGCCGCGAAATCGGCGATCGGGAAGACGTTGAGACAGAAGTCCTGGCCCTTCGTCACCACGAGTCCCTCCACGAGCTGGTCCCTGAACTTGGCGGGCAGGAAGAGCCGGTTCTTCTCGTCCAGCTTCGGGGTGTAGGAGCCCACGAACATCGGGCACCTCCACCTGGCTCGACCCTGTCCTCCACTTTCCGCCACTGTACTCCACTTCACTCCACCGTCAACCACATTCGCCCAAGTCACGCGGCGATTTCCCGCCTACCCGGGCGCGGACACCCGGGGGTCGGTCCCGGTGCGACGGGCGAGCGCTCCGCCACCGTCCCTCCCGCGGTACGCCGCATCGGTGCAGGTCAGCGGGTCGGCGGCCGGACGGAGGTGTGCGCTGAGACTCGCCCGACCAGCGGTGTGGGGCGGAGTGGAGCGCTCGCAGCTCTGGTCGCTGGCGCGGTGGTGGAGAATGGTGGGACGAGGTCGTCCGGTGGCGGCCGACGAACGGGGAACCGGCGCGGATTCGGGGCTCATGCCTTCGCAACCGAACCGTTATCCCGGGAGTCAGAACCATCGTGGCGTTCGCCACGTAGGTTGTCCTGCACGACCCGTCGCGGCCGGCCGAGTGAGTGCGCCCGGGAGCCGGGTCGCACGGGTGGGCTCGCGACATGAAGCGAGCGCGACGAAAGACAAGGAAGGGACTGCTCGTGCCAGCTCCGGTTTCTCAGGGGGCCGATCTCGACACCCTCAACAGAGTGGTCGAGAAGGTCCGCAGCAACATCAAGCGCGTCATCGAGGGCAAGCCCGACGTCATCTCCTCGGCGATCACGGTGCTGCTGGCCGAGGGCCATCTCCTGATCGAGGACGTCCCCGGTGTCGGCAAGACGATGCTGGCCAAGTCGCTGGCCCGGAGCATCGACAGCTCTGTGCGCCGCATCCAGTTCACGCCCGACCTGCTGCCGTCGGACGTCACAGGTGTCTCCGTCTACAACCAGGAGAACCGCACGTTCGAGTTCCGACCGGGCGGCGTCTTCGCCAACATCGTGGTCGGCGACGAGATCAACCGCGCCTCGCCCAAGACCCAGTCGGCGCTGCTGGAGTGCATGGAGGAGCGTCAGGTCACCGTCGACAACACGACGTACGTCCTGGAGCCGCCGTTCCTGGTGGTCGCGACCCAGAACCCGATCGAGATGGAGGGCACCTACGCCCTCCCCGAGGCGCAGCGCGACCGCTTCATGATGCGGCTGTCGATCGGCTACCCGGTCGAGGCGGCCGAGATCGCGATGCTCGACTCGCACACGATGACCAGCCCGCTCGACGACCTCGAGCCGGTCACCGACGCGGTGGAGATCCGCAAGCTGATCGAGATCGTCACCCAGGTGCACGTGTCCCAGGCGGTCCAGCGCTACACGGTCGCGCTCGCCGCGGCCACCCGTCGTACCTCCGAGCTGTCGCTCGGTGCGTCACCGCGCGCCTCTCTACACCTGGTGCGGGCCGCGAAGGCGTCGGCCGCGATGCAAGGGCGCGACTTCGTCCTGCCGGACGACGTCCTCGGCCTCGCCCCCGCGGTGCTCACCCACCGGCTCCTGCCCAGCGTCGAGGCGGCGATGGGTGGCCGGACCACCACCAGCATCCTCGAGAGCATCGTGAACTCGGTGCCGGTCCCCGAGGGGACCCGTGCGTGAGGCCCTCTCCGGTCTGACCGTCCGCGGACGGGCGTTCCTGGCTGCGGGCGTCACCGCCGTCGTCTGCGCGATCCTGCTCGGCCAGCCCACGCTCACCCGGGTGGGCGTGCTGATCGCCGCGCTCCCCCTGCTCACCGCCCTGGTACTCGGTCGCAGCCGCTACCGCCTCGCCCTGGTGCGCAGCGTCGGGCCGCAGACGGTCACCGCCGGGCAGCCGGCGACGGTGCAGCTCACCATGACCAACGAGGGACGCACGCCCTCCGGCGTGCTGATGCTCGAGGACCACGTGCCCTACGTCCTCGGCACCCGGCCGCGGTTCGTCCTCGACGGCATCGGTCACGGGTGGCGTCGCCACGCGACGTACCAGGTGCGGTCCGACGTCCGCGGCCGCTACGAGATCGGCCCGATGAGCGTCCGAGTCAGCGATCCGTTCGGCCTGGTCGAGCTCGGCCGCTCGTTCCGCAGCACGGCGAGCCTGACAGTCACGCCGCGCACCGTCCCCCTGCCACCGATCCCGCTCGGCGGCGCCTGGACGGGGTCCGGCGACAACCGGCCGCGCGCCTTCGCCATCGGCAGTGCAGAGGACGTCACGGTCCGCGAGTACCGCCGCGGAGACGACCTGCGGCGGGTGCACTGGCGGAGCTCGGCGCGGGTCGGCGAGCTGATGGTGCGCCGTGAGGAGCAGCCGTGGCAGTCACGGGCGACGCTCTTCGTCGACAACCGGGTCTCGGCCCACCAGGGACAGGGCATCGCCTCGTCGCTCGAGGCCGCGGTCTCCGCGGCTGCCTCGATCGCGGTCCACCTGGGCCAGCGCGGCTTCACCGTCCGGCTCGTGACCTCGTCCGGCGACGACCTCAGCACGACGTGGCACACGCGCGACCCCGAGCTCAACACCCGGTCCATGCTCGAGTCGCTGGCCGTCGTCCAGTCGGTGACCAACACCCGGATCGACACCGGGTGGCTGGCCGAGTCCACCCACGGGGGCCTGCTCCTCGCCGTCATCGGCGCGATCACCGAGGCCGACGGTCCGATGCTGCGGCGGATGCACCACCACGCAGGCACCGCCCTCGCCCTCGCCCTCGACGTCTCGGCCTGGGCACCGGCGAGCGGCGCCGGCCTGAGCACCGTCCCCCACTCGGCGCGTCCGCTGCTCGTCCGACAGGGCTGGCGTGCGGTCACGCTGCGGCCGCGCGACCGGCTCGACCTCGTGTGGCAGGACCTCGGCCGTACCAGCGCGCATGCCGCCCGTTCCGGCATGGGTGACGAGATCAGACCAGTGACGCAGGGGACACGATGAGAGGACTGTCGGCGGACGCCCGCCGTGACCTTCCGCTCGCGGCCGTCGCGGCCGCGACCACCTGGCTGACGATGCTGTCGTGGCGGGGTTTCAGCGACCTGTGGGGCCGCTTCCTCGGCCCGCTCATCATCGTGGCGATCGCCGTCCCCGTCGCCGGCGTCATCCTCCGCGCGGCACCGATCCCCCGCCGCCTCGGCGTCCTGATCCAGGTCGCGGTCATCGCGGTCCTGGTGTGGTTGATCCTGGGCGGCTCCCCCCTCCACCCGATCTCCAGCAGCCACGCGATCGCCGACGACATCGCCGATGCGTGGACGAGCGCCGAGAGCTATCGGCCCCCGCTGCCGGTGAGCGTGCCGAGCATCGCCCCGCTCCTGATCCCGTGCGGCGCGCTCGCCCTGCTCGTGGTCGACATCCTCGCCTGCTGGCTGCGGCGCGTCCCCCTCGCGGGGCTTCCCCTGCTCGCCGTGTACTGCGTGCCGATCAGCGTCATCGGGAACGGCGTCTCGTGGGTGGTCTTCATCCTCGCGGCCGGCGGCTTCCTGCTGATGATGTTCCTGCACGAGTCGGCCCACATCACCCGGTGGGGCCGCCCGCTCGGCGGCACCCCGGCGGCCGCGGACCCCAACGGCTTCGGCGTCCGCACCGGGGCGAGCAAGGCCAGCGCCACGACGGTCGGCAGCATGGCGGTCGTCCTGGCCGTGATCGTGCCGATCTTCATCCCGACGCTGCACCTCGACGGCCTCGGCCTGTTCGGTCCCGGGGGCGACGGCGACGGCGTGAAGGTGGTCAACCCGATCACCGACATGCGGCGCAACCTCGAGCGGGGCAAGGACATCCCCCTCCTCAGGATCAAGACCGACGACCCCGACCCGACGTACCTGCGCATCGCGACGCTGACGACCTTCAACGGCGTCGAGTGGACCAGCGGCGACCGCGCGATCATCCAGGGTCAGACGGCGAGCGGACTGCTGCCCTACGTCGAGCAGGGTCTGGACCAGACCGTGCCGACCGTCCCTCACAACTACACGGTCACCGCCTCCACCGAGTTCGACTCGCGGTGGCTGCCGACGATGTTCCCGGTCTCCGCGATCAACGCCCGCGGCGACTGGCACTGGGACGGCTCCACGATGGACTTCATCGCGGCCAACGACTCGACGAACACGGCCGGCTTGACCTATACGATGACGGCGGCCAAGCCCGAGCTCACCAGCACCGCGATGATCAACTCCCTGACCGCACCGCTGTCGATCCAGAACAACGACACCGCGTTGCCGAGCACGCTCGCGCCGTACGTCGCCCAGCTGGCCCGCAAGGTCACCCAAGGTGATGGGGCCTCCCGCTTCGCGATGGCGGTTGATCTGCAGAACTGGTTCCGGGACCACTTCCGGTACAGCCTGAAGAAGGGTGAGAACCAGGGCAACGGCAACCAGGCGCTGCTCCAGTTCCTGGCGAAGGGCAAGGGCGGCCGGGTCGGGTACTGCGAGCAGTTCGCCTCCGCGTACGCGGTGATGGCCCGCACGCTCGGCCTCCCCGCCCGGGTCGCCATCGGGTTCCTCAAGCCGCACCAGGTCGCCTCCAACGACTACGTCTACAGCTCGCACGACATGCACGCCTGGCCCGAGGTGTACTTCCGCGGCTCGGGCTGGGTGCGGTTCGAGCCCACGCCGGGGCAGCGGGCGAAGGTGGCTCCGACGTACACCCTCGGGCAGCAGAAGGGAGGCAGCGGACCGAAGGACTCGCCGACGACCAAGGGCGGCAGCCTCGCCAGCGACCCGACCAGTGCCGCGACCAGGCGCCCCAACGACGTCAGCACCTCCTCGAGCTCGGGCTCCTCCGGCCACGTGCCCTGGGCCTGGATCCTCGGTGGGCTCGGCGTGCTGGTGGTCCTCGCCGCCATCGCCCTCGTGCCCGGTGCCGTACGCCGCGCGCGCCGCAACCGGCGCCTGGAAGGCGGCGTCGAGCAGGCCTGGCTCGAGCTACGAGACACCGCCGTCGACCTCGGTGTCGGGTGGCCGGGGAGCCGGTCACCGCACGAGACGGGCTATCTGCTCTCGGCGTGGTTCGGTCCGGAACCGGACGGTGCGAGGCTGGTGCGGCCTCCGCGCGGGCGCGGTCTGGCCCCCGGTGCCGAGGACGCCCTCGACCGGATCGTGCTGACCCTGGAGCGGGTGCGCTACGCCCGGTACGCCGACGACGTCCCCGGCGCCCTGGCCGAGGACGTGCGCACCTGCATCGCCTCGCTGGAGCACGGTTGCACGAGTGGCACCCTGCGGCGCGCGGCATGGCTCCCCCGATCGCTGTTCGCCCGGAGCAGACGCTCCGCCATGGCCGAGATGGAGCGCGAGCCGGAGGCGGTCGCGGCGGGCGGCGTCATCGACCACGTCGGCTGACTGGATCAACCGCCGCACGAGTGGACGGCCTGCAAGAGGAAGGCACGCACGTCCTGGTGGTTGTCGACCAGCTGGATGCTGTGGTCGTAGGTGTCGACGCCGTGCAGGTGTGGCGCCGGCAGGTGCTGGTGGCGGGCGCGTGCGCGGATCAGCTGGACGTTCGCCACGATCGACGGGTTCTGCTCCTCCCACGTGATCCAGACCTCGCGCGGGTAGGGCAGGTCGCCCCGCCCGTCCACCGTTCCGTGCGAGTCGCTCGCGACCAGCACCGGTGAGATCGACACCAGGGCGCACGGCTGCGGCGAGAGCTGGTCGAGTGCCGCGAACGTCACCGAGTTGCCCATCGACGACCCGACGACGGCGACGCGATCCGCGCCCTGCTTCCGCAGGAGGTCGACGGCAGCGACGAGGTCACCGGGCTCGGCCGTCAGGTCGCCCTCTCCGGGTGAGCTGCCGCGGCCGCGTCGGTCGAACAACAGCACGCGGGCACCCGTGTGCCGGGCCACGATGTCCGCCCAGGGCAGCCAGTCGCAGATGGTCTGGCCGGCGCCCTGGCGCAGGACCACGCCGACCTGCGCGTCCGACGGTCCGACCAGCGCGCCGCCGAGCGTCATCTCGTCGTCCCGCTTGATCGTCACCCGGGTCGCGTCGTGGGGAATGTCGCCGCACTGGTCCGCCAGGGGCGTCTGGGGGTCGTACGTCGAGTCGCCGGTCACGAGCCGCCAGCCGAGGGCGCCGACCGCGACGATCATCAGGACCAGGGCGGCGCCGACGAGCACGCCCACCGCGGACCGGCCGCCGGACGTCTCGCTCACCTCGCCCTCACCGGTCGGAGCCTAGTTGCCGCGTGGCCGACCGGGGACACAAAAGCCCCGGCGAGTGCCGAGGCTGGGAGAACGGGTGCGGATCAGGCGTCGTTGTCGTGGCGGCGGCGCCACGGGGAGCCGAACCGGTCGAGCATCGAGCCGGCCTGCTGGTGGCGAACCGCGGGACTGTGGCTGCTCGACGGCCCACGCATGGCCGCCAGGCCCATCGTCGCGGAGGCCAGCATGATCACGAAGCCGAGGATGCCGACCAGGGTGACCCGGCCGATGGCTCCGGTCATCAGGACTCCGAGCCCGACCACGAAACAGAACCCCGCGAGGATCGCGCGGCGGCGTGCGGCGCGACGCAGGTTGGTGCCGCGGAGGGTGGAGGCGAGCTTGGGATCCTCTTGCACCAGCGCGCGTTCCATCTGCTCCAGCGCTCGCAACTCTTCCTCGGAGAGCGGCACGGGAACCTCCTCTCGCGCGTTGACGCCTTCATGGTCAGTGTAAGCAGCCATATGGGCATCCGGTAGGCGGCCGGATGAAATTGTGACTACTTCTCCTGTGCCCAGGGTCAGAAGTCCCATTCACGGGCCACCTTGTGGGCCCGTCAGGTGAGCAGGCTAGCGGGGCGGACGGCGTCGGAGCCGAACCGCCGGGTGACCCGGTCGGCGGCCCGGTCGGCCTCGGACCAGCCGTGCTCGCGCTGACCGAGGACCAGCTGTCGATGGACGCGTTCGCGCGGGACGAGGCCCTCGAGCCGCACCCCCACCAGCCGGATGCGGGCCCGCTGCAGCCCGAGCGCGTCGTAGGAGCGGACGGCCTCGCGGAAGATCTCCTGGGTCACGTCGGTCGCCTCGCCGAGGGTGCGCGACCGGGTGATCGTGGTGAAGTCGGCGAACCGCACGGTGATCGTGATCGTGCGACCGGCCACGCCGGCCACGCGCATCCGGGTCGTGACCCGGTCGGTGAGCCGGAGCAGCTCACGGACGATCACCGCGCGGTCGTCGGTGTCGTGCCCGAAGGTCTCGCTGGCGCCCATGGACTTGTCGGGCTCGCCGAGGTAGGTGAAGGAGCTGGCGTTGCGGGCGATGACCTGACGGTCGTCGACGCCCCAGGCGAGGTCGTGGAGGTGACGACCGAGGTGGTCGCCGACGGCGCGCTGGAGGGTTCGGACCGGGGTGTGCGCGATGTCGCCGACCGTGACCAGTCCGAGCCGGTGGAGGAGCTCGGTGGTCTTCTCCCCCACGCCGTACAGCTCACCGACGTCGAGCGGGTGGAGCAGGGTGGTCACCGACGACGGCTCGCACACGAACACGCCGTCGGGCTTGGCCCAGCGGCTGGCCATCTTCGCCATCGTCACCGACGCCGCGACACCTACCGAGCAGGTGATGCCCTGCTCGTCGTGGATGGTGGCGCGGAGCCACTCGGCGATCTCGACCGGCGTACCGAGGCGACGGGTCGAGCCACGGACGTCGAGGAACGCCTCGTCGAGCGAGAGCACCTCGACCTGCGGCGTGATCCGGCGGAAGGTCTCCATCACCGACGACGAGACCGTCGCGAACGTGTCGAAGTCGGGTGGGACCACCTCGGCTCCCGGGCACATCCGGCGGGCACGGGTCATCGGTATCCCCGAGCGGACGCCGGTGTGACGGGCGAGGTAGTTGGCCGACAGCACCACGCCGCGGTAGCCACCACCGACGATCACCGGGACGTCCTGCAGGTCGGGGCGGTCGCGAACGGCGACGCTGGCGTAGAAGGCGTCCATGTCGACGTGGAGGATCGGCGTCCGGCTCATCGCCGGCCCTCGCTAGCGGTGAGCGAGCAGATGCACCTGGGTCGCCAGCGGGAGGTACTCCGGCCGAGCGGCGACGGCCTGCTCCAGCTCGACCAGCGCCGCCGAGGCACCCGGTTCGAGGTCGAGCAGCGAACCGGGGACCAGATCGGTGAACACCCGGATCGCGTGGATCTCGTCGACACCGAACCCGGCATCGACCACCAGGGCGGCGAGCTCGTCGTGGGTGAAGCGACGGCCGGTACGGCCGGTGGGTGGGACCGGGCGGTGTTCCGGGTCGGTCGAGGCGGCCTCGGGGTCGAGCAACGCGAGCGCCTGCTGGAAGTGACCGGCCATGGCACGGGCGATGACGGCGGCGTGGCGTTGCGCGGCCAGCAGGCTGAGCACTCCCCCGGGCCGTACGACCCGGGCCAGGGTCGCCAGTGCGGTGGCCGGGTCGTCGACGACCTCGAGCACACCGTGGCACAGCACCACGTCGGCGCTGTCGGGGGCGACGACGTCGAGCAGGGACGACAGGTCGCCCTGCCGTCCGGTGACCGCGACGTCGTGCTCGCGCGCCCGGCGGTCGAGAGCCGCCAGGGCGTCGGGGCTGGGGTCGACCACGGTGACCCGGTGGCCGAGCAGGCCGACCCGGACCGCGAGGCCACCGGTGCCGCCGCCGATGTCGAGGACGTCGCGCGGGTCTCCGTGCAGGACGCTCTCGAGCCCGGACCAGACCACGGCGCTGCGGGTGCTGCCCCGGCCCGTCGGCTCGTTCGCGGGGGTCGACATGCGCGCCAGCCTAGAGCGAGGGCGTTGGGATCTCCGGTGGTGCTCGTCCGGGAGGTGGGGGGTTTCATCATGTGACGTGGTCGAACCGTCACTTCTCGTGCCGAGCTCACCATGAGAAGCGCAGGTTCACCTGCATCACATGATGAAACCCCCCACGACGGAGCGCACGGAGAATGGTGGGGGTGGGTCATCCCGGGCTCCCGGGGCTGCGGTGCCACAGCTTGCGGGCAACGTCCTTGACCGCCTCGCCGGACGGCTTGACGTCGGCGTACGGCGACATCTGGAACCCGCTGGAGTGCACCAGCACGCGGTGACGGGTGACCTCCTCGAACTCCGGGACGACCGCGAGGTGGGCCCGGACCGCCTCGATGCCCTCGCGCTCCCAGCGGGCGTGGAGGTCGGTCAGCGGCCAGGCACCGGTGGCGCGCAGGGAGATGCCGCGGTGACCGGTACGGCGTACCTCACCGCGGACCACCAGCAGCCACGAGCCGAACACGGTGGCGGCGTAGGGCCCCTGGGCGTCCTCGAAGAACGTCGCGTCGACCGGACCGGTGCCGTCGTCGAGGGTCAGGAACACCACGCGCCGGCCCGACCGGACCGGCGGGGTCTGGGTGGCGACCTTGACCCCGGCGACCAGGATCTCCGACCGGCTGCGCTGGCGGAGGAGGTCCTGGCTGCGGACCGCACCGAGGGTGTCGAGGAAGTCGGCGTAGGTGTCGACGACGTGCCGGCTGGCGTCGAGGCCGAGGATCTCCAGCTCCGCGCGCATCCGCTCCTCGGCCGTCATCTCCGGCAGGCCACTGACCCGCTCCTGCGGCTCGTCGCCGAGGTCGAGGGTGAGCTGCACCGAGGTCACCGGCCGCGGGTCGGCGGCGGCCTGGGACTGGGCCGCGGCCTTGGCCCAGACGCCCTGGCTGGCCAGCGGATGACGCTCGAGCGGGACCGAGCCCTCACGGGCGCCCGGGTCGGTGCTGGTGCGGGCTGCGGCCTGCTCGACCCGCACGTCGGCCGGCCGCGTCACCGGCGTACGACGACCCGCGGCCAGCCCGCGGGCCCGGCCGGCGCGCTGGATCGCTCGCGCGTGCCGGTCGAGCTCGGCGACCTGGAGCAGGAGGTCGCGACGGGTCACCTTGGTCCGACGCCGGACCGAGGGAAGGCCACCCATCCCCCAGCCGATGCCGTAGACGGAGTCGAACGCCCCGGCCAGCACCAGCCGCTCGGCGATCGGGCGGGAGACCTGTGCGCGATGCCAGAAGTCGGTGAGCGAGTGGTAGGGCCTCGCCGCGACGATGCGCTCGATCTCGCCGGCGTTGATGCCCTTGACCTCGGCCAGCGCCAGCCGGATGCCCCACGCCCGGCCGTCGGGCCAGCCGCCCTCGGACGGGTCGGGCCTCGATGTCTGCCCGAGCACGATCGGAGGCGGTTCGTCGAGCGACGACATCCGCTCCACGACGTACTGCTTCTGGCTGGCGTTGGCGTCGAGACCGAGGATGGCGATGCCGCACTGACGGGCGTCCTCGAGGATCAGCCGCTTGGGGTACATGCCGGGGTCGTGGGTCAGGACGCCGGCCAGGAAGTGTGCCGGGTAGTGGGCCTTGAGCCAGGCCGACTGGTAGGTCGGCAGCGCGAACGCCGCGGCGTGGGCCTTGCAGAAACCGAACGACGCGAACGCCTCGATCACCTTCCAGACCGCCTCGACCACGGACAGGGAGTACCCGAGGCCGAGGGCGGCCGGGAAGAACCAGAGCTTGGTCTCGGCCATCCCCTCGACGTCGCCGAGCGCCCGTCGCTTCTCGTCGGCCTCGGCGTTGGTGATGCCGCCGAACTGGGCGATCATCTCGATCACCTGCTCGTGGAAGACCACCACGCCGTTGGTCTGACTCAGGATCGGGCGCAGGTCGTCGTGGAGGTACGTCACCGGCGACCAGCCGTGCTTGGCCTCGAGGTAGGGCGTGATCATGTCGCTCTTGACCGGCCCCGGCCGGAACAGCGAGATGTCGGCGATGATCTGCTCGAAGGTCTCGATGCCGGACTTGCCGACCAGCTCGCGCTGACCCGGCGACTCGATCTGGAACACCCCGAGGGTGCGGGCCTGGCTGATCATGTGGAACGTCGCGGGGTCGTCGAACGGCACCTGCTTCTCGTCGTCGAGGTCGATCTCGGCGCCGTCGGTCTGCCGGACCAGGTCGACGGCATGGGCCATCGAGGACTGCATCCGGATGCCGAGCACGTCGAGCTTGAGCAGCCCGAGGTCCTCCACGTCGTCCTTGTCGAACTGGCTCATCGGGAACCCGACGAAGCTGGCCTCGACCGGCGTGCGGTCGAGCAGGGTCGCGTCGGAGAGCAGCACTCCGCAGGGATGGACGGCGATGTGGCGTGGCAGGCCGTCGAGCCGCTCGACGAGGTCGAAGAACAGGTCGAGCCGCTCGTGGTCGAGCCCGGCCGCCCGCAGCTCGGGCAGGTCGCGCATCGCCATCCGGGCGTCGCGGGCCCGGATGTGGGGGAAGGCCTTGGCGATGGCGTCGGTCTCGCCGGGCGGCATCCCGAGCGCGGCGCCGACGTCGCGGACGGCATGGCGGACGCGGTAGGTGTCCATCATCGAGACGCACACGCAGCGCTCGCCGCCGTAGCGGTCGAGGATCGCGCGGTAGATGTCCTCGCGCCGGGCGGACTCGACGTCGATGTCGATGTCGGGCAGCGAGGCGCGCAGCGGCGAGAGGAACCGCTCCATCAGCAGGCCGTGGCGGATCGGGTCGACCCCGGAGATGCCGAGCAGGTAGTTGACCAGGGAGCCGGCGCCCGAGCCGCGGCCGGCGCAGCGCACCCCCATCTCGCGGATCAGGTCGGTGACGTCGCCGACGGTCAGGAAGTACGACGCGTAGCCCAGGCCGCGGATCATCTCCAGCTCGTCGTCGAGACGCTTCCAGATGCGCTGCCGGGGCCCGGAGCCGTAGCGGCCGCCGATCGCCCCCTCGCAGCGCACGCGGAGCAGATCGTCGGCCGGCGAGCCGCTGGTGAAGGACGGCAGGTTGGCCGGGGTGGCACCCGAGGTGGCCACCTCGAACTCCGGGAAGTGCACCTCGCCCAGCCCGAGGTCGGCACGCGGGTCGAGGGCGCAGCGGTCGGCGACCTGGCGGGTGCGGGCGAGCAGCCGGTGGGCCTCGGCGTCGGAGTCGCCGAGACCGGACAGCCGGGCGATCTCCTCGGCCATCTCGAGCATCTGCTTGCCGGACTTGAGGAAGCCCTCGGCGTTCGCCCGGTCGACGTGTCGACGATCGAGGGCGACCAGCCGCCGCGCGGCGTCGAGGACGTCGACGACCGGGGCGTCGCGGCGGTCGGCGTACCGCACGGCGTTCGTCAGCACGGTGCCGACCCCGGCACTGCGGGCGAAACCCGCCATCCGGGCGGCGTGGGGTGTGGTGCCGGGACCCCAGGCACTGCCACCGGTCTGGGGCAGCCGGTGGGAGACCAGCTCGACGAAGAGGTTCTCGGCGGGGACCACCTCGCGCCACGGCGCCAGGGCACGATCAGCCAGGTCGTCACGGCGACGGGCCACGGCCGCACCGACCTCGGAGCTGGGCCCGAGCAGCACCACGACGTCACCGCTCTCGAGCCAGGGCGCGAGCAACGCCAGGTCGGCCACGGGGGTGCTCCGCTCCCCCGCCAGCTGGACCGCGGAGACCAGCCGGCAGACCGCCGCCCATCCCGCCCGGCCACCGGCATGGCTGGCGTCGGCCAGGAAGGTCACCCGGGGCACCAGCCGGTCGTCGCGGAACGCGCCGCCGCGCACCGGGGTGCGGGGGGCTTGGTTTCGAGACGCTCGCTGCGCTCGCTCCTCGACCAGCGGGGAGCACGGGCTGACCGCGAGGTCGACCCCGAGCACCGGCCGCAGGCCGTAGGCACGGCACGCCTTCGCATGCTTGACCGCGCCATAGGTGCCGTCGCGGTCGGTGAGGGCGAGGGTGTCCATCTCGTGCTCGGCGGCACGCTCGGCGAGCACGTGGGGATGGGAGGCGCCGTACTGACGGGAGTAGCCCGACGCCACGTGCAGGTGGACGAAGGGGTCCATCCGTCAGCCGGCGCGGGTGCGTTGGACGGGCGAGACGCACAGCTGGACCGAGGCGACGTGGGGAGCCAGACCCAGCGCCTGCTCGACCACGGCCAGGAACCGGTCGGCGTCGCGGACCAGGTCGTCGGCCTCACGCTCGGTGACCGCGCGGGTGGACCCGGCCTCGGCGGCGGCCCGCTTGGCGGCACCCCCGGCGAAGAACGTCGCCCACTCGGTCAGCTCGGGCGCGACCTCGGCCAGCAGCACCCAGGCGTTCTTCTGCGGGCGGCGCCGGCCCGGGGACCCACTCGACGGCCGGGCGCGGGCGGCCAGCAGCGCGGCGGCCGCACGGAGAGCGGCGACATGGGCGCAGGCGTAACGGGTCGGCACGTCGGGGGCGACCACCGCGTCACGGAGGGACTCGGCGGCCCGGGCGAGATAGGAGTGGGTGGTCGCCGGCAGGGAGAACGGCCCGATCGGCTCGCCCGCCCCGTGGGCGACCGAGCGGGGACGGCTGCGGCTGGTGCTCGTGGGCATCGCGGACTCCCCCTCAGTCCGCGCAGCCGACGAGCGCCCAGCGACCGTCGCTCCAGTCGAAGGCGAGGTCGAAGACGCCGCCTCCGTCGACCCCGCGGCCCCATCGACGGCCCCGTCGACAGCCCCGTGCCCGTCGACAGCGGTGGGTCGCCCCGGGCCACGGCCGGCCTCGACCCGCCACAGCTCGCGCTCGGCGAGGAGGTCGGCGCCCGGTGGGCTCGACCGACGGACGCCGGTCGCGGCCGGCTCGTCGGAGCCGATCACCGCGCGTGCTCCGCCGGACTGCCACCACGGGCCGGTCTCCACCCAGTGGGCGATCACGGCCCGGACCTTCCACAGCCGCCCCCGCCAGAGGAACTGCTCGGGACCTTCCATCCCCGACACCAGACCCATCCGGGTCTCGACCGGGTCGTCGTACCGCCTCATGCCCGCTCCCTTCGCCTCGCACGCTCGGTCGACCCCGGTGATCCGGCCCCGGTGCGAGCGGGGGTCGAGGTCGCCCGCTCCGGGAGCCGGATGATCGAACATGTGTTCGAACACCTGAACGGTACACCGGCCCGCCGACATCGCGCCAGGGGTCGCGAAAGGCCTGGGGAGAAGTCAGGCCGGGCGGTCGGCGTCGCTGCGGTCCGCGTCGTCAGCCTGCGACGAGCCCGACCACGAGCCCGCCCAGGGACCGGCCAGGAAGGCGAGGGTGTCGGGGTGCCACAGACAGACCACGGCCACGCCCTCGACCAGCAGCGAGACCACCGCGACGGCCACGAAGACCGGCGGCGGCCCGAGCACGAACCCGAGCGCGACGGTGATGTACGCCGACACGAGGAGCAGCGCGAAGAGTCCGAGCTGGCCCCAGCGCCAGCCGAGCCGCAGCACGGCCGCCAGCACCCACACCAGCATCGCCCCGACGACGAGCATGGTGACCGCCACCGGCAGGAACGACGGGGGCGCGTAACCGGCGCGCTCGAGGGCCTCGCGGCCGCCCTGGTCGAAGACCTCGCGGGCACCCTCGTGCTCCGAGGCCCAGTCGCCGATCACGTCGTCCCGGAAGACCCACAGCAGCACCACCAGCAGGGCCATCACCAGGACCAGTCCCCAGGTGGCGCGGATCGCCAGCTCGATCGACCGTGGCACCGGCGTCGAGGGGGTCGAGGGGGTCGCGGGTCGCTGATCCACGTCCGTCCCTTCCGGCTAGGGTCGGCGCATGAGCGCCTCCGAGCCTGCCGCGGTCATCCGGTTCAAGGAGGCCCACTCCGCCGCGGGGGGCGGGGGCCGCGTGGTCATCCTGCCAGACAGCGTGCACACGGCCGTGCTGGCCGCCGAGGCGCTCGGCTGCGAGGTGGGCGCGATCGCCAACAGCCTCCTGTTCGACGCCGAGGGCACACCCGTCCTGATCCTCACGTCGGGGTCACACCGTGTCGACACCGCCGCGACCGCCGCGCGCATCGACGTACCCGCGCTGAAGCGGGCGTCGCCCGAGTTCGTCCGCCAGCACACCGGTCAGGTGATCGGCGGCGTCTCGCCGCTGGGCCACCCCTCCGCCGTCCCGACGTACCTCGACGTCGCCCTCCGGCAGTACGACGAGATCTGGGCCGCGGCCGGCCACCCCGCGGCCGTCTTCTCCACGACGTACGACGAGCTGCTGGCGATGACCGGCGCCACCGAGGTCGAGGTCGACTAGACCGGGAGGACCCGCGTGGAGATCTGGATCAACCCGGCCTGCAGCAAGTGCCGCACGGCCCTGGCCGACCTCGACGCGGCCGGTGTGGAGTACACCGTCCGTCGCTACCTCGACGAGCCCCCGACCCGCGCCGAGCTCGAGGGCGTGCTCGCCCGGCTCGGCCTCGAGCCCTGGGACCTCGCGCGCCCCCGGGAGTCGGCCGAGGAGGGCCTGACGTTCCCGCGCGATGCCGACCACCGCCGCGAGTGGATCGACGGGCTCGCCGCTCATCCGCGTGCCATCCAGCGACCGATCATCACCGCCGCCGACGGCACCACCGTGATCGGCCGCGACCCCGAGACGATCGCCACCGCGATCCGGCACGAGGCGGGCTAGTCCATGGGGACGCTGGCGTTCGTGTTCTCCAGCGGGTGGGCCAGCGGGCTCAACTGCTATCTCGTCGTGCTGGTGCTCGGCATCGCCGACCGCGTGCACGACACCGAGCAGGTGCCGAACGTCCTCGCGCGCTGGGACGTGCTGGCCGTGGCGGGCTTCCTCTACGCGATGGAGTTCGTCGCCGACAAGATCCCCTACATCGACTCCACCTGGGACGCCGTCTCGACGGCCATCCGGCCGACCGCCGGAGCGGTGGTCGGCATCCTCATCGCGGGTCAGGCCGACTCGCTCAACGGCGCCGTCGCGGCCGTGGTCGGTGGTGGCACCGCGCTGCTCTCCCACTCGGTGAAGGCCGGGGCCCGGCTGGCCATCAACTCCTCCCCCGAACCGGTCAGCAACATCGGCGCGAGCATCACCGAGGACGTCGCGGTGCTCGGCGTCGTGTGGTTCGCGATCGAGCATCCTCGAGCGGCCGCCGGGATCGCGGGAGTCCTGCTGCTCGGCGGCCTGGTCCTGCTGTACACCCTGGCCAAGCTGGTGCGGCGCGGCTGGCGGCGCTGGAAGGGCCGCGACCGGGTGCCCGACCCGGCCTGACCTTAGGGTGCGCCCATGGCCCGGGTGGTGGTGATCGGCGGCGGCTTCGGTGGCCTCGCGTCCGCGCTGCGACTGGCCAAGCTCGGCCACGACGTGACGCTGGTCGAGCAGGCCGAGCTCGGGGGTGCGCTGGTCCCGGTCACCGCCGACGGCTTCGCGTGGGACACGGTCACCCACACCCTCCTGCCCGGGGTGGTCCGAGATCTGTTCCGCAAGACGGGACGACCCCTGGAGCGTGAGCTCGAGCTGAGCCAGCTCGACTGCCTGCGGGAGCACTGGTTCGACGACGGCACGGCGCTCGTCCTCTCGGCCGGTCGCGCCGCGCAGCTCGAGGCCGTCGGGTCGTGGGGCCCTGGTGTGGGCGAGCGCTGGGTGGCGCACGTCGACGCGTACGCCGACGACTGGGAGGTGATCCGCCGGCAGTACGCCGAGGTCCCGTGGGACCCCGCGCACGTCAGCCGCGAGCTCGCGGCCCGGCTGGACTCACGCGAGTCCCTTCGGCAGCGGCTGCGGCGGCTCCCGGACGAACGGCTCCGCCTGGTCGGCGCCCACCCGTTCGCGGTCGACGGTCACGACCCGCGGGACGTGCCCGCCTGGGCCGGGCTCACGGCGTACCTCGAGCAGCGGTTCGGCGCGTGGGCGTTCGCCGGGGGCACGGTGGCCCTGCTCGAGGCCCTGGTCCGCCGGCTCGAGACGCGTCAGGTCGCGGTCGTCCGTGGCCGCGCTCGCGACATCGTGGTCCGGAGCGGCCGCGCGGCCGGCGTCACCACGACCGCGGGCGACCTCGACGCCGACGTGGTCGTCTGTGCCGTGGACCCGCGCCGGCTGCCCGCGCTCGCCGGAGTCGGTGCGACGTACGACGCCGGCCATCCCGGCCGCGATCACGTGCCTCGGCGTGGCCGGCGAGGTGCGCGACCTCCCCCACGAGCTGGTCGTCCACGGCGACCCGACGCTGGTCCTGCGGACGCTGGGTCGGGCACCCGAGGGACATCACGCGTGGACGGTGCAGACGCGCGGCCGGCACGACGAGGACCCGGTGGCCGCGCTGGTGCGCCACGGACTCGTCCACCGCGAGCAGGTCGTCACGCGCGTCGACCTCACCCCGCGCGACCTCGTCGAGCGCTGGGGCGGCTCGCCGCTCGGCGTGCAGTGGCAGGGGCGCGGCACCGTCCGCCGGCGGCTCGGTCCGCGCACGCCGGTCGACGGGCTGTACGCCGCCGGCTCGCACGCGACTCCCGGTGCGGGTCTGCCGTACGTCGGGCTGTCCGCATCACTGGTCGCCCAGGTGGTCGGTCCCGCCGGCTAGTGGATCTGGAAGGCCACCGTCACCGACGAGGCCACCGACATCTCCCCGGGCTCCAGGGCGACGTCGGCCGCGAGCGCCTTGGCGGCACGCGGCTGACCGATGATCGACGCCACCCCGCCCTCGACGACCTCCTGCGGGTCACCGATCACCGCTCCGGCCAGCTCGGCGAGGTGGGCCGCCCGCTCGACCGCGTCGGCGTACGCCGCTTCGCGGGCCGCCGTCTCGGCCGCCGACCGGTCGGACACCTCCAGCGAGACGCCCTCGAGCTGGAGCCGGTCGCCGACGGAGGTGGCCAGGGCGGCCAGCAAGGCACCGGCCGCCTCGATGTCGTCGCAACGCAGCGTCAGCGAATGACGCGCGTCGAAGCCGGCGGGTGCGCCCCGGTCGTCGTGCGCCGGCCAGATCTGGATCGACGTCGAGCCGATGCGCTCCGGCGTCGTGTGCTCGCGGCCAGTGGCGATGATCTGCTTGGCCGCGCTGTCGGCTCCGGCGAGCGCGTCGGCCACTCCCGCTGCTCGGTGGGCCGCTGCCACGCGGACCACGGCCGCGTCGGGGACCACGCGGGCTTCTCCATGTCCGGTGACGGTGACCGTTCGCATGCGGTCATCCTGCCGGATCGGTGGTCCGGGCAGGGGGCGCCTTCAGGCCGGGAGCTGCAGGGCGGCGAAGATCTCCCGGGTCGCCCGGGACCGGTTGAGCGTGTAGAAGTGCAGCCCCGGTGCACCCGCGGCCAGCAGGGCCTCGCAGAGCTCGGTGGCGATGGCGACGCCCTCCGCCCTGAGCGCGGCCGGGTCGTCCTCGAGCGGGAGGATCCGGTCGAGGGTCTCCTGGGGCATCTCGCGGCCGGAGAGCCGCACCATGGTGCGCATCGACGCCAGGTTCAGGATCGGCATGATGCCCGGGACGATCGGGAGGTCGGCGCCGACCTCGGCCGCCCGGCGTACCAGGCCGGCGTAGTCGTCGGCTCGCAGCACCATCTCGGTGATCGCGAACTCCGCACCCGCGTCGTACTTCGCCTTCAGCACGCGCGCGTCGTGGTCCAGGCTCGGCGCGGCGCGGTGGCCCTCCGGGAACGCCGCGACCCCGACCGAGAGGCCGTGGCCCTGGAGGAACGAGACCAGGTCCGAGGCGTACTCGAGGCCGCCCGGCGTCGACTCCCACGGCGTTCCCGGACCGCCCGGCGGGTCGCCGCGCAGGGCCAGGACGTTGCGGATGCCGGCCCGGCCCAGGTCGCCGACGATCGCCGAGAGCTCCTCGCGGGTGTGCCCGACGCAGGTGAGGTGGGCCATCGGCAGCATCGAGGTCTCCTCGGCGATGCGCCGCGTGATGGCGATCGTGCGCTCGCGGGTGGTCCCGCCGGCGCCGTAGGTCACCGAGACGAAGGTGGGGTGCAGGAGCTCGAGCTCGTTGATCGAGCGCCAGAGCACCTCCTCGCCGTCGGAGTCCTTCGGCGGGAAGAACTCGAACGAGAAGGAGGGCTCGTCGCTGCGCAGGAGCTGTCCGATGGCCGAGGGCTCGGGCATGCCCGCGAGTCTAGGGAGGCGGGCCGTCGACCGGGGCCTCGTCCGGGTCCTGGCATCGGACTCCTAGGCTCGCCCCGTGACCGACACCGCGTGGGACCCGTCGCCGTTCCGCGCGCAGGTGCAGGTCGCGCTCGACGCCTTCCTCGACGAGCAGGCACAACGGCTGGCGCCGCTCGGCGACGACGCGACCCGCCTCTTGGCCGAGGCCCGGGCCGTGGTGTCGGGAGGCAAGCGCTTCCGCGCGGCCTTCTGCCACTGGGGCCACCACGCGGTCGCCGGGACGCCGGGCGACCAGAGCGCGGAGACCGCGCTGGTGCGGGCCTGTGCCTCGCTCGAGCTGCTTCATGCCAGCGCCCTGGTGCACGACGACTACATGGACGCCTCCGACACCCGACGGGGCCGACCGGCCACGCACCGCGGCTTCGCTGCCGAGCACCGCACCGACGGCTGGCGCGGCGACCCGGAGCAGTACGGCGCATCGGCTGCCATCCTGCTCGGCGACCTGCTGCTGACCTGGTCCGACGAGCTGTTGCGCCGGTGCGGGCTGCCGACGGAGCGGGTCGTGTCCGCCCTCGACGTCTTCGACCGGTGCCGGTCGGAGGTCATCACGGGCCAGTTCCTCGACGTGTCCGTGCAGGCGCGCGGCGTCGCGGACGTCGATGCCGCGATGACGGTGCTGCGCTACAAGTCGGCCAAGTACTCCATCGAACGACCGCTGCACGTCGGAGCGACCCTGGCCGGGGGTACGCCGGACCAGCTGCGCCAGCTCAGCGCGTTCGGCCTCCCGCTGGGCGAGGCCTTCCAGCTGCGTGACGACCTGCTCGGGGTCTTCGGCGACCCGTCGGCGACCGGGAAGCCGGCCGGCGGCGACCTGGTCGAGGGCAAGCGCACCGTCCTCGTCGCCCTCGCCCTCGACGCGGCACCGAGGCAGGACGCAGCGCGGCTGGACGCCGCACTCGGCACTCCCCTGACCGACGCGGACGTCGCCGAGCTGCGCCGGATCATCGACGACTCCGGCGCCCACGAGCAGGTGGAGCAGGTGATCGGCGAGCTCGCCACCACGGCGACCGGTGCTCTCGCGCAAGCCGACATCGACGCGGGAGCCCGCGACGTACTCCTCCAGCTGGCGACCGCCGCCACCGACCGGGTGGTCTGATCGAGCCGAGAACGTCGGTGGGTTTCGAGACGCGTCGAGTCCGCTTCAGTCCAGGGAGGGGACGCCGGCCACGTCGGGGCCGTCGCCGCGGAGCAGGACCGCGAAGCGGCCGCCCTTGTCGGCGTTGACCCGGCCGCCGAGCACGGAGAGCGCGACGGAGAAGGCACGGTGGTCCTCCCGGGCGAGGGGTCCCCAGCCGTCCCAGAGCAGGACCCAGCCCTCGCTGTCGCCGGCGGTGATGTCGCCGAGGCAGTCGGCGAGCGCGTCGAAGTTCTGGCCGTAGTAGTCGGGGAAGTCCAGCGAGGTCCCGACCGCCTCGAGGAACTCCGCCTTGGTGGTGTGGTGCCAGCCGTCGACCTCGGCGAAGCGCCAGCCGGCGTGCTCGACCGTGTGGCGCACGTCCTCGACCGGGAAGTGGCCGTGCCAGCGATAGATCCCCGGCTCGATGTGGTGCGCCAGGAGGCCGGCCAGTCCGCTCATGGGGAGATCCTCTCGAACGATCGGTAGTGGTCGTCGGTCCAGTACAGCTCGCCGCCGGAGCCCTCGATGATCCTCCGGGCACCGCGGTCGCTCGCACCCGGGGTGGGCACGGTGTACTCGTGGTAGTAGCTGGTCTCCTCGTCCGGGAGCAGCCCCTCACGGTTCTCGAACACGATGCCGTCCCGGTCGTACGGGAAGGGCCCGCCCGCCTCGATCAGGTCGACGGTGTCGCGCCGCCTCCGGCGGGAGCTCGGCGAGGGCGATCCGCGGCAGGTCCGTGGGGTCGGCGTCACCGTCGCGGCCACCTCCGGAGAAGCCGCCCCCTTGGTTCGACGGCCCAGGTCAGGACGGCGAGCGCGAGGACCGAGACGAGGCCGATCCAGAGTCGACCGCGGGATGGCGCCGGTTCAGACGCCCATGGCCTGCGCACGCCGCTTGACCTCCGAGCCGCGGTTCTCCCGGAGTGCGTCGATGGGGCGACCGGGGAGGTCGTCGTCCAGGAACAACCATGCGATGCACTCACGGTCGTCGTACCCACCGTCGTGGAGCACGGTCAGCAGTCCCGAGAGCCCCTTGACGACGAGACCGTCGTCGTCCAGGAACGCCGCGGGTACGCGCGGCCCGGCTCCCGGAGCGGACACGGCAGCCGCGAGCTCGTGGACCCGGACCATCGTGCGCACCTTGGCCGGAGTCACCCCGAGGACCTGCGCTGTCTGGGACCAGTCCAGCCACTCGTCGACGAGCTGGGACAGGTCGGCATCGGCGAGCGACGTCATGGGGGCAACTCTGTCACGGCTGCCGACGCCTCCGCGCGGACGGGCTCCCGCGGCCTCTCCCCCGGACGTACGGCGCGCCGGTGCCTCGGTAAATGAGGTCTCGGCGAGGCGATCCGTAGGATGGGCGGACCCGGTCACTTCCCCGACCAGGTGTATGGAGGGTCGACGTGGAGACTGACACGCGCGCCCACACGGGCAGCGCCTCGGTCGTCGACCCCGTGACCGGGCACCTCCTCGACGGTCGGTACCGCATCGGCCGGCGGATCGCACGCGGCGGGATGGCCAGCGTCTACGAGGCGCTCGACACCCGGCTCGACCGCACCTGCGCGGTCAAGATCATGCACCACGGCCTCGGCGACGACGACGCGTTCGCCGAGCGCTTCAAGCGCGAGGCCCGGGCCGTCGCCCGGCTGAGCCACCCGAACGTCGTCAACGTGTTCGACCAAGGGGACGACCCGGAGCTCGACGGCGGCACGCTGTACCTGGTGATGGAGCTCGTCGCCGGCCACACGCTCCGCGACGTCATCCGCGACGACGCGCCGATGCAGCCGGTCCGCGCCCTGGCGCTGATGGAGCCGATCGTGTCGGCTCTCGCCGCGGCCCATCGGTCGGGCCTGGTCCACCGCGACATCAAGCCCGAGAACGTCCTCATCGCCGACGCGGACTCGGGCGGCCGGGTCAAGGTCGCCGACTTCGGCCTCGCCAAGGCCGTCAGCGCGGACACCCAGCACACCGCCACCGGTGGCGTGATCATCGGCACCGTCTCGTACCTCGCGCCCGAGCTCGTCGTCGACGGCACCAGCGACGCCCGCGCCGACGTGTACGCCGCAGGCGTGGTGCTCTACGAGCTGCTCACCGGGGAGAAGCCGCACGCCGGGGAGTCGCCGATCGCGGTCGCCTACAAGCACGTGCACGAGGACGTGCCCCCGCCGTCACGGCTCGCGCCCGGGATCCCGGCGTACGTCGACGCCCTGGTCGCCCGCGCCACGGCGCGCGACGTCGCCCAGCGTCCGGCCGACGCGGGCGTGCTCCTCCACCAGCTCCACCGCGTCTCCCAGGCGTTGGCGAGCGGGGTCCGGGACGACGAGGAGCTCACCACCGACCTGGCCCTGCCCGCGGGCCCGCCGAGCACGCCGGAGCAGGTCACCGACGACACCAACGCCTTCGAGATCCTGCCGATCGCACCGGCGACCCAGCCCCTGGCCGCGGAGGCCCGACCGGCTCCGGTCTTCGAGCCCCAGGCACTCGAGGTGCCACCGCACGAGCCGCCGGTCGCGATCCGCCCGGCTGCGACGCGGCCGCGGCGGTCGCGCCGCGGGCCGCTCATCCTGGTGGTCGCCCTCGTGATCGCGGTGGCCGCCGGCTCCGGTGCGTACTGGTTCGGCTGGGCCCGCTACACCGCGACGCCCGGCGTGATCGGGCTGACCCAGAAGGCCGCCACCGCCAAGCTCGACCACGCCGGACTCGACGTGAAGGTCGGCGACCCGGCGTACTCCGAGGACGTGCCGAAGGGTCGCGTGGTCCAGACCGACCCCGGGCCGGGTGCCCGCGTCCTCGACCACGGCAGCGTCACCCTGACGTTGTCGCTCGGCAAGGAGCGGTACGCCGTCCCCCAGCTGGCCGGGAAGTCCGTCGACGAGGCGCAGGACGCACTGCGCGCGGCACACCTCGCGTACGGCCGGTCGTTCACGAGGTACGACGACGTCGCGCCCAAGGGCAAGGTGATCGGCACCAACCCGAAGGCCGGGGTCCGCGAGGCCCCCGGCTTCCAGGTGGACCTGATCGTCAGCAAGGGCCCTCGCCCGATCCACGTGCGCGACTGGGAAAGCAAGAACGCCGACCGCGCCGTCCGGGTGATGCAGAAGCGTGGCCTGAACGTCGACACGAGCCAGCAGGAGTACTCCGACAGCGTCCCCGAGGGCTTCGTCATCGCCCAGGACCCCGTGGGGCAGGTGCTGCACCGCGGTGACACGGTGTCGCTGACGGTCTCGAAGGGACCGCAGCTGGTCCAGGTCCCGGGCGACCTGCGCGGCATGGGCATCGACGCGGCCCGGCAGGCCCTCGAGAGCCTCGGGTTCCACGTGCGGCTCGACGAAACCGAGTTCTACGTCGGGCTCGGGTACGTCGTGGGCTCCGATCCCGATCCCGGCTCGATGGCCCCGCACGGCAGCACCGTCACCCTCAAGATCGTCTGACGCCGATTCGGTGGTCGAGGAAGGCGCCCTGGCGCCTGTCTCGAAACCACCGTGTCGCCGGAGGTGCTCCCGAGACGCTCGCGGTGGTCGCTCCTCCACCACCGGAGGAAGCGTCCCCATGACACCGAGATAGCGTGCCGCAGTGCTCGGGCCCCGCCGTACGACGCTGCTCGCGACGGCGGCCCTCCTCGCCGTGACGGCCTGCTGGGGCTCGACGTTCTTCCTCATCCACGACCTGCTCGAACGGGTGCCGACCCTCGACTTCCTGGCCGTGCGCTTCGCCATCGCGAGCGCCACCCTGGTCCTGCTGGCACCCCGGGCACTCGGCCGGCTCAGCCGCGACTCGCGCCGGCAGGCGATCGTGCTCGGCTGCGTGTACGGCGTCGCCCAGATCCTGCAGACGGCCGGTCTGGCCCAGACCCCGGCGAGCGTCTCCGGCTTCATCACCGGGATGTACGTCGTGGCGACCCCGGTGCTCGCCGCGCTGATCCTGCGGACCCGGATCGGGACTTCCACCTGGGTCGCCGTGGCGCTCGCCATGACCGGCCTCGGCGTCCTCACCCTCAGCGGCTTCTCGATCGGGTACGGCGAGGCGCTGATCTTCGTGGCGGCGATGTTCTACGCGCTCCACATCGTCGGGCTCGGGGCGTGGTCCGACTCCCAGCAGGCGCTGGGCATGGCGACCGTGCAGCTGATGGTGATCACCGTGATCTGTCTGGTCTGCACGGCGCCGAACGGGCTGGTCCTGCCCGACCGGGTCGGCGACTGGCTCAGCGTGCTGTACATGGCGGTCTTCGCCGGAGCGGGCGCGATGATCGGCCAGACCTGGGCCCAGGCCCACCTCCCGGCGACGCGCGCGGCCATCATCATGAGCATGGAGCCGGTGTTCGCCGCCCTGTTCGCGGTGCTGTTCGGCGGCGAGAGTGCGACGGTGCGGATGGTCGTCGGTGGCCTCCTCGTGCTCGCCGCGATGCTCCTCGCCGAGCTCGCACCTCGCCGCAAGGTCGAGGCCGAGCTCACCCATCTGACCGTCTCGTGCCCGGACGGGGTGGGTCCGAGCGCGACTCTCGACCTACATTGACCCTCATGGACGGCCAGACCGAGCGCTGCCTGCACTGCGGGGCGACGGTCACGGGCGGCCGTTTCTGCACCAGCTGCGGGGCACGGCTCGGCACCGAGCCGACCAACCCCCGGCTGTGGCCCGGACCGACCGACACGGCCGAACGGGTCTACGAGTCCTCGGCTCCGGCGTACCTCGGGGCCGAGGCGTCGCCCGCCCAGCCGGCGTACCCGACGACCCCGGAGTACCTGCCCGCCGAGCGGTCGGCGCCCCGGCCCGGGCCGGGACCCGGACTGTGGATCGGCGTCGCGGCCGCGATGGTCCTGGTGCTGGTGCTGGGGGGCTTCCTGCTGCTGAAGGGAAGCGGCGGCGACGACCCGGCATCCGTCACCCCGCCGATCGTGCCCAAGACCCAGCGGCAGCGCGTCGGCGAGCACCAGCACGTCGACGTCGCCGTCACCCTCTCCCTCGAAGAGCTCGTCCTCCCCGGCGGTCGCGGGGCCGCCCGCCAACGTGGCCGGCTTCGCCCAGGCCTCGGCCCCGGCTCATGCTCCGTCGGGCGTCGACTTCGCCGGCCGCCCGGTGACCTACGTCGCGCCGAACATGGTCGACGGCCGCAACGACACCTGCTGGCGCACTCCGGGCGACGCGACCGGGATGGAGCTGACCTTCCGCCTCGACCAGCCGACCCGGCTGACCCGCGTCGGCCTGGTCAACGGCTACTCGAAGATCGCCTACTCCCACGGTCGCCCGTTCGACTGGTATCTCGGCAACCGGCGGGTCCTCTCGGTCAACTGGGTCTTCGACGACGGGACCTCGGTGCCCCAGGAGCTCGGCACGAACCGCGCGATGCAGCAGCGCGTCATCAAGCCGGTGACGACGACGGTCGTCCGGCTGCAGATCGCCGCCGTCTCACCGCCGGGCAAGGGCCGGGCCGCCCGCAACGACACCGCGATCAGCGAGGTGTTCCTGCAGGGGCGCACGATCGCCTGAGCCGGCTCAGAGCTTCGACAGCACCACCGCGGCAGCCTCGGCGTCCTCGCGGCTGATGTCGAGGTGGGTGACCATCCGGACCGCGGTCGGGCCGACCGGTGAGACGAGCACGCCACCGTCGCGAGCGCCGGCCACGAAGTCCGCCGCGTCGTCGCGCGGCACCACGACGATGTTGGTGTCGACGGTCTCGGGGTCGAGGCCGCAGGCCTCGGCCAGGATCCGGGCGTGCGCATGGTCGTCCGCGAGCCGGTCGACGTGGTGGTCGAGGGCGTGCAGGCCGGCGGCCGCGAGGATGCCGACCTGACGCATGCCGCCGCCCATCCGCTTGCGCCGGATGCGCGCCTCCGCGATCGCCTCCCTCGATCCCACGACCAGCGAGCCGACCGGGGCGCCCAGCCCCTTCGACAGGCAGACCGAGATGACGTCCGCGCACGCGCCGTACGACGCGAACGGGACGCCGGTCGCGACCTGGGCGTTCCAGATCCGCGCCCCGTCGAGGTGCACCCCGATGCCGACCGACGTCGCCCAGGTCCGGAGCGTCTCGAGGTCGGCCAGCGGAAGGACGGCGCCGCCGGCGAAGTTGTGGGTGTTCTCGACCGAGACAGCCGCCGTGCGGACGAAGAACGGGCCCATGTCCGGAGCGAACATCGACTCCAGCGCGGCCTGGTCCACCTGGCCACGCGGGTCACGCCAGGTGCGCATCGTCAGGCCGGTCAGCGCACCATGGGCGCCGAGCTCTGCCCGGGCGATGTGGGCCGAGGCCTCGCACAGCACCTCCTGCCCCGCCTGCACGAGCGACGCCACGGCCAGCACGTTCGCCATCGAGCCGGTCGGCGTGAACAGCGCGTCCTCCTTGCCGAACATCCCGGCGACCCGCTCCTGAAGCGCGACGACGGTCGGGTCCTCGCCGTAGACGTCGTCGCCGACCTCGGCCTCGGTCATCGCCCGGCGCATCGCGTCGGTGGGGCGGGTGAGGGTGTCGGAGCGGAGGTCGATGGTCACGGCGT
Organism: uncultured Actinomycetota bacterium; assembly: GCA_963812055.1. GTDB lineage: Bacteria > Actinomycetota > Actinomycetes > Propionibacteriales > Nocardioidaceae > Nocardioides. The sequence goes on along the minus strand of CAWEUA010000004.1, from coordinate 27,187 downwards.
CACGCTAGTCATCCGGCCGTGCGCTCAGTCGAGGTGGTGAAGCCGCTCCCAGAGCCGTGGCCACGGCAGACGAGGGTCGGTGCAGACCGCGACCGGCTCGCCCTGCTCCTCGTTGTCGACGCCCACGCCGTTGTCGAGCCGGTCGACGACCCGGCAGGAGAACAGGGTCCGAGCCAGGTCGTACTCGCCGCCGACGAAGACCACCGTCGTGACGTCGTCGGGCGGGCGAGCCTGGTCGAACAGAGCGTTCTGGGCACTGAACACCGGGACGTCGGGCCGGTCGCGGGCGACGGCGCCGGCCTCGCCGTAGTTGGAGGTCACGACGGCGGCGTGCGCCCGGTCCGGCAGGGCGTCGTACGCCGCGGTGATCTGGTCGACGTACGCCGGCCAGCCGATGGAGTCCTGGACGAGCAGGTTGACGTCGGGGACGGGCGTCGCACCGACCTGCGCGACCGGGATCAGCGGCAGCCCGAGTACCAGCGAGACCGCGCCGTTGACCGCGAACAGCCCCGCCCACACCCGGCCGAGGTGTCGTTGCATCGCGACCACTCCCGCAGCGAACGGGATCGGCAGGATGAACACCGGGTAGTGCGGCTGCGCACCGGAGACGAAGGTGAACAGCACGACCACCACGAAGACGACCACGACGAAGCGCACGCGCGCGTCGCGCCAGAGTGACACCAGCCCGGCGACCCAGATGATGACCAGCGGCGGGCCGAGCAGCACGAGCAGCAGGACCCACATGTCGACCCGGACGTCTCCGGCGTTGTTGTCCGCGAGCGCCTTCCCCATCCGGAGCTGCGGCAGGTCGTGGGTCAGCTGGTAGACGAGGTTCGGCAGGCCGACGAGGACGGCGAGGCCGGCGCCGCCCCAGAGGTACGGCGACCTGAGCCGACGTCGCGGGCCGACGAGCGCGAGACCGACGGCGATGCCCGCGAGGAGCACGGCCACCAGGAGCTTGTTGTACGTCGCCAGCCCCGCCAGCGCACCCGCGACCAGCCACCACCGCGGCTCCTCGCGGAGCTCGGCCCGCAGCACGCAGAGAGTGACCAGGCCCCAGGCGACCAGATCGGGAGCCGAGGTGAGCAGCACGTGACCGAAGATCAGGATGGCCGAGGTCGACGCCATCCCCCAGGCGGTCCACGCCTGTGCCTTCGCCCCGCCGCCGAGCTCGCGGGCGACCAGCGAGGTCACCAGCACGCACCCGGCGGCACAGATCGTGGCGGGGATGCGCAGCAGCCACGGGCCACCGTCGTACAGCGAGGCCAGGCCGTGCGCGAGCAACGGTGTCAGAGGCGGCTGGTCGACGTACCCCCACGCCGGCTTCAGCATCGCGAAGTACAGCTCGTCGCGGTCGAAGCCGTAGCCGTTGCTGAACGCCGTCAGCACGACCGCCACCGCCACGACGGGCGGCAGCACCCGCCGCCACGCGACCGGCGGCGGCGCCGTCGCGTCGGTCGAGCTCGTCGAGACCACGGGAACGGGTCAGACGGTGCGCAGCATCTCGGCCACGAGGAACGCCAGCTCCAGGGACTGCACGCGGTTCAGCCGCGGGTCGCAGACCGACTCGTAGCGCGTCGCGAGGTCGAGCTCGGCGACCTCCTCGCCACCGCCGACGCACTCGGTGACGTCGTCGCCGGTGAGCTCGACGTGGATGCCTCCGGGCCAGGTGCCGAGCGAGCGGTGGACGTCGAAGAAGCCCTGCACCTCGCCGATCACGTCCTCGAACCGCCGGGTCTTGTAGCCGGTCGAGGTCTCGAAGGTGTTGCCGTGCATCGGGTCGCACACCCAGGCGACCTCGAGCCCCGCGGCCGTGACCTTCTCGACGACGGCGGGCAGCAGGTCCCTGATCCTCGCGGCGCCGAGCCGGGTGATGAAGGTGAGTCGGCCGGCTTCGTTCTCGGGGTTCAGCCGCGCGGCCAGCGCGATCAGGTCGTCGGCGGTGGTGCGCGGGCCGACCTTGACGCCGAGCGGGTTGCGCACCTGGCTCAGCAGCTCGACGTGCGCGCCGTTGAGGTCGTTGGTGCGCTCGCCGATCCAGACGAAGTGGCCGGACACGTCGTACGGGTTGCCGGTGCGGCTGTCGATGCGGGTGAGCGCGTGCTCGTACTCGAGGATCAGCGCCTCGTGGCAGGTGTGGAAGTCGACCCGGTGGAACTCGTCGGGGTCGGCGCCGATGGCGGACATGAAGCGCATCGCCCGGTCGATCTCGTCGGCGACCTTCTCGTACCGCTTGCCGACCGGCGAGTTGGAGACGAAGTCGGTGTTCCAGGTGTGGACCTGGCGGAGGTCGGCGTACCCACCGGTGACGAACGCGCGCACGAGGTTCAGCGTCGAGGCGCTCGAGTGGTAGGCCTCGATCAGCCGCTGCGGGTCCGGCACGCGTGCTTCGGGGGTGAAGTCGAAGCCGTTGACGGCGTCGCCGCGGTAGGCCGGGAGGGTCACGCCCTCGCGGGTCTCGAGGTCGGAGGAGCGCGGCTTGGCGTACTGGCCGGCGAGCCGGCCGAGCTTCACCACCGGCACGGAGGCGGCGTACGTCAGGACGACCGCCATCTGCAGGAGCACGCGGAGCTTGTTGCGGACGTTGTCGGCCGTGGCGCCCGAGAACGTCTCGGCGCAGTCGCCGCCCTGGAGGAGGAACGCCTGGCCCTTCGCCACCTGGCCGAGCTTGACCTTGAGGTCGTCGCACTCACCGGCGAAGACCAACGGCGGCAGCGTGCGGAGGCGCGCGACCGCGGCGTCGACCGCGACGGGGTCCGGGTAGGTCGGCTGCTGCGCGGGCGAGAGCGCGTGCAGCGACGCCAGATCGGGGATGGGCACGCACCCAGGGTACGGCGCGCGTCCGGGCGCGCGTCCATCGCCGACATCATCCGGGACGTCGAGGCGAGGCGCGTGGCAGGGTGGCGCGCGTGAGCGGATCGAGACGTGTCGTCGCCGCCGCCTACGGCGGACCCGAGAACCTGCGCGTCCAGGAGGTGCCGCTCCCCGCACCCGGAAGGGAGCAGGTACTCGTCTCGGTGCGCGGCGCCGGGGTGAACGCCTACGACGCCAAGGTGTACGCGAGCCCGGGCGACCCGGAGAAGCTGCCGATGGCGTTGGGGTACGAGGCCTCCGGCGTGGTCACGGCCGTCGGGGAGGACGTGTCGGGCTGGTCGGAGGGCGACGAGGTGATCGCCTTCCGGGCGAGCGGCGCGTACGCGAGCGACCTCGTCGTCGACGCCCACGCGCTCACGGCCAAGCCGCACTCGTTGGGCTGGGCCGAGGCGGCCGCGATGATGCTGACCGGCGCGGCCGGCTGGCACCTGGTGGAGGCGACGCGGGTCGCCCCAGGCGACACCGTGCTGGTCCACGGTGCGACGGGCGGCGTCGGGCTGCCGACCGTGCAGCTCGCCCGGCTGCGCGGCGCGCGGGTGATCGGGACGACGAACCCGCGCAACGACGACCTGCTCCGCGAGCTCGGCGTCGAGCCGGTGGCGTACGGCGACGGCCTGCTCGACCGCGTCCGGTCACTCGCTCCCGACGGGGTCGACGTGGCCCTCGACCTGGTCGGGACCGACGAGGCGATGGACGTCTCGTTGGCGCTGGTCGCGGACCGCGACCGGATCGCGACCATCGCGAACTTCGAGCGCGGTCCGCGCGAGGGTGTCCGGCTGCTCGGCAACGGCCCGGGTGCCGACCCCGGCACCGAGATCCGCGACCTTGCCCGGGCCGAGCTGGCCGCGCTCGCCGGCCGCGGAGCGCTCCGGGTGTTCGTGGGGGCGACGTACGCCTTGGACGACGCCGCCGACGCCCACCGCCAGATCCTCACCGGCCATACCACCGGCAAGCTGGTGCTGCTTCCCTAGCCCGAGGCTCAGGACGGAGCCGTCGGCACCCACGCGGTCACGCCCGGAGGACCGCCATTCAGGTCGAGCCGTCGGTAGCCCTGCGGGAACGGGAAGCCACACCGAGCCATCGCAGCGGCCACGGCAGTGTGGACCGCCCGGTCGACGATGAGGACCGGCGGCCGCTCGGACGGGAGGTCCCCCGGCGGCAGGCCAGCTCCAGGATCCCCGCGGTTCTGCTCGGCGTCCATTGGTCGGTCCACGTGGAGCCGGCAGGCACGCCGCCGACCAGGTAGGCGAGGCCCGCCAGCTGGTCGAGGGTGAGCACCGGTGTCGTGTCCTTCACGACGTACGGCGCGAGGGCAGTGCGGAGGGCGGCGTACTGCTTCGCCTGTGCGGGAGCGAGGCGCACGCCGAGACCGGGCACCGTGGTCGTGTCGTCGGGAAATGGTGAGGTCTTGAACGGTGACATCAAGGTGGACTGGGCGGCGATGATCGCGGTGGCCACGACGACGACTCCGAGATTGACCAGGACGGCCTCCCGCGCGAGACCACCCGGCGGCGCATGTGCCACCAGCATCAGGACCAGCCCCAGCCACATGGCCAGGCATTCGACGATGACATACAGCGATGGCACGTTGGAGCCGGCCGTCTGAAGCACGGGGACCAGGAACAGGACAGCGGCGACCCACCAGCCGGATCGCCCTCCAGGTATCGGACGACGCCCGGAGAGGTGCGCCCCGATCGCGGCCGCCACGAGTGCCGCCAGGACCAGCCCCAAGAAGCCCCAGATGCGGGTGGCCCCCCCACCCGAGGCGACCACGACGGTGAGCAGGAGCGACAGGATGCCGCCGCCGAGGAGCCACCGCCGTGCGACCTCCGGGCGACGCCGACCCGCTCTCCGGGCTGCGACCAGGCCCGCCCACAGAGGCGCGCCGAGGACAGCCGCGCCCATCGCGATGACGGCTGTGCTGACGATCGCCACCCGAGCCAGGTAGCCGACGCCGTGGTTGTCGATCGCCGTCAGCCGTGATACGCGCCAGAGGGTCGTGGTGAACGTGTCGACCGGAAGGGCATAGAGCTGGAAGACCCGTAGCGCGAGAACCGCCCCGAGCAGTGCCTGCACCAGATAGCGCAGCCGTGCGCCGTTGCCCGGCCCGATCCGAGCAGTGGCACGAGCAGGACGAGCACCACGACGGGGAAGGCTGTCCACTTCGTGACCACCAGGGCGACGCTCAGGAGGCCGGTCGCCACGTGGGATCCACCACGATGGCCGTGGGCCGCGGAGCAGGGCCAGAAACATCAGCGCGACCAGGGCCAGCGCCACGTCGGCTGTGAGGTCGTAGTAGCCGGGGGTCAGCGGCGCCCAGAGGTACGACATCCCACCCGCCGCGGTGAGCAGAAGCGTGAGGCTCGCCCGGGAGGCCGGAAGGGCCGCCGGACCGTGCTGGTCGAGCCAGGCCAGGAAACACCTCGCAAACCACGCGTTGACGCCGATCACCATCACCAGCCTCAGCACGCGGAGCCACGGGATGCTCTCGCCGAGTACCTCGAAGACCGGTCCGTAGAAGTACTGCGACCCCGAGACGAAGTAGGGGTTGGAGTGCCAGTACCGGTAGCTGAGGACGTAGCTCCCCTCGTCCTGCACGGCGAAGCCCTTGTCGAGCATCAGGAGCGCCGGGATCGACCAGCCGAGGATGCACGCGACCGAGACGATGGCCAGCCACCTGGACTCGCGCCCGCTACGTCGCTCCGCCCCAACCGGCACCGCCGCACTATCGCATCAGACGCAGTCCCTTCCCGGGAGACACGGCGCCCAGGTGCCTCAGCCGAAGAAGACCTGCGCCTCGGCGTCCTCCGCGGCGAAGACGACGCGCACCGCCAAGTCCCTAGCGGCCACACCATCCGGAACCTGATTGCTGTTGCTGCAACCGGAAACGGCCACCTGCCAACCCTCAGCCTCATGAGGAGTCGCGTGGCACGAACACCTGTAGATCCGGCGGACCGTGCGGGACGTCGAGGAGGTGATAACCCTGCGGATAGTCGAAGCCGCACCGACCCATGACATGTGCCAGCTGTGTGTCGATCGGCCGGTCGACAATCAGCACGGGATCTCGTCCTGCCGGAACGTCGCGGTTGCGACAGGCGAGACTCGAGTATGCCCGCGGTTCGCGTCGGGCTCACGGCGTCGGTCCACGTCGAGCCGGCAGGTACACCACCCAGCAGGTACGTGAGACCCGCCATCTGATCCAACGTGATCACTGGAGTCGTACCACGGTCGATGTAGGGCGCCAGTGCGGACTGGAGCACGTCGTACTGGCGTGCGGTCGATGCGGACACGCGGACGCCGAGCCTGGGCACCTGGTGGGTGTCGGCATGGAACGACGTGGTTTTGAACGGCGCCATCAGCGTGGTCGTGCCCGCGATCATGGCCGTCGCGACGACGAGGACCGACAGATCGACCAGAACGGCGAAGGTCGTGACACGCGGGACGCCAGCGCGCGTCACCATCATCAGCACGATGGCCGCCCAAAGCACCAGGCATTCCGCGGCGACGTACAGAAGTGGCACGTTCGTCCCGGCGGCCTGTAGGAACGGAACCAGGAACATCAAGACAACCAGAAGACTGCCTGTACCACCGCCGGGCATCGGTCCGGGGCGGGGCACGACGGCTGCGAGTACGGCTACCAACAGCCCGGCGAGCGCGGCTCCGACCAGAGCGCTGCCGTGCTCGGCACCGCCGTGCCAGCCCACTGTGAAGGGCAGGATGATCGAGGTCATCGTCGCGGCCCCGATCAGCCAGATGCGCGCTCTGACGTCGTGCTCCCGCTGCGCCGCTGCCCGGGCCGCGAAGAGTCCGATGACCAGAGGTAGCCCGATCACCAGCGCCGAGAACGTCAGGCTCGCCGTGCTGGACAGGTTGTGGGTTGCCAGGTAGACGAAGCCATGGCTTCCGACCGTCGTCAGGGACGAGACCTTCCACATGATCGTGACGAACCTCCCCAAAGGAACGAGGAATAGCTGGCATGTCATCAGGGCCACCGTCGCTCCGAGGAGCAGGTAGATGGCGTACCGGACACACTCGCGCCACGAGACGTGGATGCGGCACCAGATGGCAAGGCCCACCGTCAGTACGAGCACGGGGAATGCGGTCCACTTCGTCACGACCAGGGCAACACCGATGACGCCAGTGACACACGGGGTCCAAGCCCGAGGAGTCGGCAGCTCGACAAGGCCCTGCAGCAGCAGCGCCACCAAAGCCAGGGAGCAATCAGCCGTCAGGTCGTAGTAGCCCGGCGTCAGTGGCGTCCACAGGTATGACATCCCGCCGCACGCGGTGAGGAGCAGGAGAAGGCTCGTACGCGAAGCGGGCAGCTGGCCGGGACGATGCTGGTCGAGCCAGGCCAGGAAACAGCCTCGCAAACCAGGCGTTGACGCCGATCGACCATCACCAGCCTCAGCAGCGCGGAGCCACGGGATGCTCTCGCCGAGTACCTCGAAGACCGGTCCGTAGAAGTACTGCGACCCCGAGACGAAGTAGGGGTTGGAGTGCCAGTACCGGTAGGACGAGGACGTAGCTCCCCCTCGTCCTGCACGGCGAAGCCCTTGTCGAGCATCAGGAGCGCCGGAATCGACCAGCCGAGAATGCAGGCGACCGAGACGGCGGCCAGCCACCTGGACCCGCGCCCGTTACGTCGATCCGCCCCAACCGGCACCGCCGCACTATCGCATCAGACGCAGTCCCTTCCCGGGAGACACGGCGCCCAGTGCCTCAGCCGAAGAAGACCTGCGCCTCGGCGTACTCCGCGGCGGAGACGAGCTTGAGCTCGCCGGTGGCCTCGACGAGGGGGACGCGGACGATATCGGTGCCACGGAGGGCGACCATGGTGCCGAAGTCCTTCTCGGCCACGGCGTCGATGGCGTGCAGGCCGAAGCGGGTGGCGAGCCAGCGGTCGAACGCCGTCGGCGTACCGCCGCGTTGCACGTGTCCCAGGACGACGGCTCGGGCCTCGGCGCCGGTGCGCTGCTCGATCTCGGCCGCGACCCGGTCGCCGATGCCGCCGAGCCGCACGTGACCGAACGCGTCGAGCTCGCCGGACACCAGTGACATGTCGCCGCCCTCGCGCGGCATCGCCCCCTCCGCCACGACGATGATCGGCGAGTACTGGGTCTCGAACCGCTTCCTCACCAGGTCGCAGACCTCGTCGATGTCGAACGGCACCTCGGGGATCAGCACGACGTTCGCCCCGCCGGACATCCCCGCATGGAGCGCGATCCACCCGGCGTGACGACCCATCACCTCGACGACGAGGGCCCGGTGGTGCGACTCGGCGGTGGTGTGGAGCCGGTCGATGGCCTCGCTGGCGATGTTCACGGCCGTGTCGAAGCCGAAGGTGAAGTCGGTGCCCGACAGGTCGTTGTCGATGGTCTTGGGTACGCCGACGACGTTCACGCCGAGGTCGGCGAGCCTGGTCGCGACCCCCAGGGTGTCCTCGCCGCCGATCGCCACGAGGGCGTCGACACCGGTGCTCGCGAGGTTGTCCTTGATCTGCTCGACGCCGCCCTCGATCTTGAACGGGTTGGTCCGGCTGGAGCCGAGGATGGTGCCGCCACGCGGCAGGATCCCGCGCACCTGCGGGACGCCGAGCTCCATGGTCATGCCCTCGAGCGGCCCCTTCCAGCCGTCGCGGAACCCGACGAACTCGAAGCCGTGCACGCCCACGCCCTTGCGGACCACCGCCCGGATCACGGCGTTCAGCCCGGGGCAGTCGCCACCGCCGGTGAGCACTCCGATGCGCATCCTCGACACCCCTGACTCGCTGGACCAGCTCGTTGGATCGTTACAAGGCAGCCGTCAGCCTAGGGCCGCCCGCTCCCCCGCCGTCAACAGCCGCCACCTCAGTACGCCGTGTCCCGGGCGACCCGTTTGGCCCGGGCGCGGACAAACCGGGCTACGAGGTCGACGGTGCCTCGGCGGTCGAGCCGACCGGACCCGGCTCGGGCTCGGCGACGTTGGTGACCGGACGGCCCACCTGCGGAACGCGCCGCGCGAGCACCTGGACCAGCGCCAGCCAGACCACGCACACCGCGAACGGTCCGGCCCACGCCGCGAGCGCTCCGCGGTCGAGCAGCGCCGAGTAGAGCAGGGGCGAGATCGCGGCCGACGTGCTCCACGCCAGCTGGGTGGCGGCCATGTACCGGCCCCGCTGGTCCGGTGGCGGCATCTCGGCGGACAGCGCCGAGACGATCGGGCCGGCGGTCATCTCGCCGACGGTGTAGACGACGGCGGCGAGCAGCACCAGCAGGGCACCGGTGGTCGACGCTGAGTGCGTCCGCGGCGTAGAACATCGCGAACGACGCCGCCGTGAACGCCACCGCGACGTGGAGCACCCGGCGCCGGGAGTGCCCGGTCATCCGCCGCACCACCAGCCCCTGACCGACGCCGATCATCACCGTGTTGATCACGAAGACCGTGCCGGGCACCCATCCGGGCAACCCCAACGAGTCGACGAAGTAGACCGGCATCGAGACGTTGAGCGTCATCGTGGTCATCGCGTAGCAGAAGATCACCACGATCAGGGTCCGGTAGCCGCGGTCGGTGAACGCCACCCACCAGACCACGGGCGCGCACGGCCGAGTCGTCCCGGGCCACCGCCCGCCACCGGCCACGCCGAGCATGAGCACGAAGGCCAGGACGTACGACGCGGCGTTGGCCAGAACCACGGACTGGAACGCGGCTCCGGAGCCGATGGTGAGCGCCACCGCGGCGAGCACGCCGCCGACGCCGTACCCGGCGTTGCGCATCGCCTGCAGGAAGCCGAACCACAGCTCGCGCTCCCCCGGTCGGGTGATCTGGGTGACCATCGGCCCGAGCGCCCCCCAGAACGCCTGCCGGGTCGCGGTCGCGAAGAAGACCAGCACGGTGACGGCGACCAGCGAGTGCGCGAACGGATAGAGCACGAACGCGCCGGCGGCGCCGGCATTGCCGATCTGCATCACGTACCGCGGGCCGACGCGGTCGACCAGCGAGCCGATCAGCGGGACGACGGGGATCACGACCGTGTTCGCGATCGTCATCGCCAGCCCGAGCTGCACGAGCGACAGCGACGTCTGGTGGAGGAAGTAGAGCATCGACAACGGCATCCAGACACCGCTGCCCAGGGCGTCGATGGCGAGCGCGGAGACGAACCGCCGGTGAGGCCCGACGTCCGGGAACCCGAGTCGCTGCAGCACCTCGCCATCCTCCAACTTCAACCCGGGTTCAGGGCAACTCGTTATGTATCGACGAGGGCCGCTACGGTGACCGCCCATGACCGTTCTCCATCGTGGCGAGATCCACCGACGGTGAGTCCTGGGGCGTCGCCGTCGCCTCCAAGTTCCTGGCCGTGGGCGCCGTCGTGCCGGCGGCCGTCGCCGGGGTCGGCGCGATCGCCACGCAGGCCGACGCGAACGTCGCCTACAAGGGACTCGCGCTCTCCCACCTCGACGAGGGCGCGACCGCGTCGGTCGCCCTCCAGCGGCTGCTCGAGGAGGACGACGGACGCGACCACCGCCAGGTCGGGCCTCGTCGACCCCGACGGCGGCGCCGCGAGCCACACCGGGCACGCGTGCCTCGACTGGGCGGGCAGCGTCACCGGTCCCGACGACACCGGGTACGCCATCCAGGGCAACATCCTGGCCGGTGACTTCGTGGTCGCCGCGATGCAGGACGCCTTCGAGGCGAGCGATCCCGACGAGCCGCTGGCCCGCCGCCTGCTCGCAGCGCTCGCGGCAGGCGACGATGCCGGGGGTGACCGGCGCGGACGCCAGTCGGCGGCACTCCTCGTCGTCCGCGACGGTGCGGGGTACGCCGGCGGCGACGACATCGCCGTCGACCTCCGCGTCGACGACCACGCCGACCCGGTCACCGAGCTGGCCCGCCTGCTCGACCTCAACGACCTCTACCTGACGGCGTCCACCCAGGCGGAGCAGGTCCCGATCACCGACGCGCTCCACGCGGAGATCGACCGGCGTGTGCACGAGCTCGGGTACGACGACCTCGGCTGGCTGGGCCGGCACCGAGAACTACGAGATGCGGGTCGACCCCGGCGGTGCCTGGATCGACCAGCAGATCCTCGACCGGCTCCGCGACGCGACCGCGAACACGCCATGAGCGTCCTCGCCATCGATGCCGGCACGACCGGCGTCACCGCCCTGGTCGTCACCTCCGACGGCCGGATCGCGGCGCGCGGCTACCAGGAGTTCGCCCAGCACTTCCCGAAGCCCGGCTGGGTCGAGCACGCCCCCGAGGAGATCTGGCAGGCGACGCTCGAGGCCACCCGTGCGGCGCTCGACCAGGTACGACGCGACCCAGCTGCGTGCCGTCGGCATCACCAACCAGCGCGAGACCGTGCTGCTCTGGGACCGCGAGACGCTGGGCTCGCCACGTCGGGCGATCGTCTGGCAGGACCGGCGTACCGCCGCGATCTGCGACCGCCTCCGTGACGAGGGCCACGAGCCCCGGGTCACCGAGGTGACCGGCCTCCGCCTCGACCCCTACTTCTCCGGCACCAAGCTCACCTGGCTCCAGGAGCACGAGCCACGCACCTGGGATCTGGTCGAGGAGGGCCGGTACGCCGTCGGCACCGTCGACTCCTACCTCGTCGCCCGGATGACCCGCGGCACCTGGCACGTCACCGACGTCTCCAACGCCTGCCGCACCCTGCTGATCGACCTGTCGACCGGGCAGTGGTCCGACGAGCTGTGCGCGCTGTTCGGCGTACCCCGCGACGCGCTGCCCGACCTGGTGCCCAACTGGGGCGAGATCGGCACCACCGACCCGTCGTCGTTCTGCGGCCTCGAGCTCCCGATCGCCGGCCTGGCCGGCGACCAGCAGTCGGCGTTGTTCGGCCAGACCTGCTTCGACGCCGGCGACGCCAAGTGCACCTACGGCACCGGCTCCTTCATCCTCACCAACACCGGCGCCTCGCTCGAGCGGTCCGATGCCGGGCTGCTCTCGACCGCGGCGTGGCGGTCCCCCGACGGCGAGCTGACCTACGCGCTCGAGGGATCGCGATCTTCGTGACCGGAGCCGCCGTGCAGTGGCTGCGCGACGGGCTGCAGATCGTCGGGTCGGCCGCCGAGACAGAGGCGGTCGCGGCGACTCGTCGAGTCGTCCGAGGGTGTCGTGTTCGTGCCCGCCCTGACCGGGCTCGGCGCCCCCCACTGGGACCCGCACGCGCGCGGCACGATCATCGGCCTCACCCGCGGCACGACGCGCGCCCACCTCGTGCGGGCGACGCTCGAGGCGATCGCGTTCGAGGTGCGCGACGTGCTGGCGACGATGCCCGAGTCCGGGTCGGGTGCCCTGCGCGTCGACGGCGGAGCCTCGGCGAACGACCTGCTGTGCCAGCTGCAGGCCGACCAGCTCGGCGTCCCCGTCGAGCGGCCGGAGATCGTCGAGACCACCGGCCTCGGCGCGGCGTTCCTCGCCGGGCTCGGGGTCGGCGTGTGGGACTCCACCGACGACCTGCGCGAGACCTGGCAGCTCGACCGCCGCTTCGAGCCGAGCGGCGAGGCCGGAGCCCGCGCAGCCGCCGACGCGGCGTACGCCCGCTGGCAGGAAGCCGTCCGCCGCTCGCTGGCCTGGGCCGAGGACTGAGCCCGCTCAGCCGAGCTTGTCCAGACGCCTTCTGGGCGGCGTCGCGGGTCTTCACGGCCGCGGCATGGGCGGCCTCGGCCTCGCCCTGCGCCTACTCCGCCTCCTCGAGCTCCTCGTCGGTCTCCTCCGCCGACGACTCGAGCTCGGTCAGCTTGCGCTTGAGCTCGTCGATCTCCGACTGGAGCTGGCAGGCTGCGGGCCTGGAGCTCCTCGACCGACTCGGTCGCGTCCGCCAGCGTCGACCCGGTCTCGTCGACCGTCTCCTCGGCGCCGCATCCAGGGCGGACTCGCGCCTGCTCGCGCGCGAGGTCGCTCTCGTCGCCGTGGACGACGTGCAGATCGGGCGGCGCGGTGCGCCTCGGCCGTGGTAGCGGTCGCCGCGAAGCCCAGCGCCTCGGGGAGCGCCACGGCCGCGGCGACGTCGACCTCGTCGACACCCGGTCGAGGACAGGGCCGCGGTCAGCAGCCCGCTGCGGACCGCCTTCGCGCACTCGGGATCGAGCATCGCCGCGGTCAAGGTCGCCTCGACCTGGTCCGCGACCGCCTGGGTCACCTTGAGGCCCTCCTCGCTTGGCGAGCGACGCGCGCCTGCTGGGTCACCGCCGAGGTCAGCTGCCGCCGCTGCTTGGTCAGCGCGCGCAGCTCCGCGCCGTCCATGCCCTCCTGGGCCTCGCGCAGCGCCGTCCCGACCGCGATCACCTGCTCGACCTGCTCGGCCTCACGGCGGACGAACAGGTCGACCACCCAGGCCGCGACCGACGGCTTCTTCAGCTTCTTGACCGCCGCCGGCAGCTCCTTGCCGTCGGGGTCGGCCTTGAGCTCCTTGGCCTTCGCATCCCGCGCCAGCGTGAACTCCTCCAGCGGCAGCGCGTAGAGCTCGTCGGCGATCTCGACAGCGAGCCGCGTCGGCTCATCGCGCGTACTCCAGCTTCGGCCGGGTACGGCGGCCACTCGGCCTCCTGCTCACGCCCGGTCGGCGACCCAGCCGAGGTGCTCGTAGAAGCCGCGCGCGCGGTCGTTGTCGCGCCAGCACCCAGAGCCGGCGTACGCCGTCGCCCCGCTCGACCGCGGCCCGGGCCAGGCCGCGCCCCCACTGCTCGGGCCGCACCCCGAGGTGCCGGAGCCGTACTCGTCCCAGGCCAGGTAGACGTCGAGCCGGTCGGCGGGCCCGGCCACCTCGACCCTGCACCTCCGGGTCGGCCAGCAGACGCTCCCAGCGCTCGCGCACGTCGTCCTCGGGTAGGCACACCCGGGAACACGTGGGCGAGCGCGACCAGGTTGGTGTCGCGCTCGAGCGCGGCCAGCGCGTCGGCGTCGGCCGCCGTCGCCGGCCGGAACACCGCGGCGTCAGACCCGCTGGTCATGGGCGTCATCCGTCGGCATCCTCGTCGCCGTCGTCGAGCCCCTGGCGATCACCCAGCGGGTCAGCTCCGACGCGGTTGTGCATCTGGAGCTTGCGCAGGGTGTTCTGGACGTGGTTCTGCACGGTGCGGTGGGAGAGCACGAGCCGCTCGGCGATCTGCCGGTAGCTCATCCCCTTCGCGACCATCTTCAGGATCTCGGTCTCGCGCGCGGTGAGCTCGTTCTCCGGCTCGGGCTCGTGGTCACCGCCCTCGTTCATCCGCCGGAACTCCCCCAGCACCAGCCCGGCCAGGCCCGGCGTGAACACCGTGTCGCCGGCGCGCCACCCGGCGTACGGCCTCGATCAGCTCCTGGCGCGACGCCGACTTCACCAGGTAGCCGGTGGCGCCGGCCTTCACCGCCTCGAGCACGTCACGCTGCTCGCCCGACGCCGAGAGGATCAGCACCCGCGCGGACGGGTCGCGGCCGAGCACGTCGGCGGTCACCTCGACGCCGCCCGGGCCGGGGATCTGGAGGTCGAGGACGACGACCTGCGGCCGGGCCGCGGGGAAGCGGGCGATCGCCTGGTGGCCGTCGGCGGCGACCGCGACCACGTCGAACCCGGCCTCCTGCAGGTCGCGCTCGACCGCGTCGCGCCACATCGGGTGGTCGTCGACGACCATCACCCGCAGCCTCGGCCTCGGCCTGCTCGCCCACCCCGTCGGACATGCGCGAACCCTAACGCTCGTACCGACCGCGGCGGTGACGCAGCGGCTCGGCGTCGTCCTCACCGACCTCGAGGTGCTCCACGACGCGTGGTCACCAGCGTCGACCAGCCGACCCGACTGCTCGACCTCGAGGCGTACGCCGGCCCACGTGCGCGCCGTGGCGAGTCGCGGCCCCCACGGCGTCGGCACGAACTCCGCCTGCCGGAACGTACCACCGGGCGCCGGCGCCGTGCCGGCGAACATCTCGGCCAGGTCGCGGTCGTCCCACGCCAGCAGCTGCACGACGGCCCGCCCGGTGGCGAGCAGCGTCTCGGTGAGGTCGGCGTCGGGGTCGAGCAGCGCCAGCACCCGCGCCTGCTCACCCGCCGCCACCAGGAACGACGTGACCGTCAGCCCGGCCCGGTCGGCGCTCGTCGCCGGCGGTCCACAGGCTGACCGTGCCGCCCACGCGGCCCACGGAACCGGCGTACCGGGTCCGGCTCGGGGTCGGCGAACGGGTGGCTCGGCGTGGATGGTCACGGCGGTCGAGCCTAGGGCGTCACGCGGGGGGCCGCGCTGTCTAGGCTGGCGCCGCCGGCGTCGCCCAGGCACGACATGCGAGACGCCGGCACGATGGCGACCCGCAGCGTCCGGGGTGACGTGAAGACGGCTACGCCGGCCCCGCACACGGCGTGGGTCCGGTCTCATCGCGGCTCACGTCCTCGGCCCGAACCCCCCGCTCGCGAGCGGCGGCCGACACTGGCTCTACAGCCTGACCGGGTGCACGACTCCGCCGCGATGATCGCGCTCGACGTGCCGTGGTGGACCTACCGGGCGATCGACGAGGTGGAGCAGTGGCTCGCCAGGGCCGCGGAGCGACCCCGCGCGGGTCTTCGAGTACGGCTCGGGCGCCAGCACCGCTGTGGCTGGCGCGACGCACCGGGTCGGTGCACAGCGTCGAGCACGACGGGGGTTCGCCGCGCTCATGGACGCCCTGCTCGCCGACCGTCGCGAACGTCGAGCATCGTCGTCCGCCCGCCGATGCGCATCGCGTCGCCGGCGGTGCCGTCGCGCCAAGGAGGGGTACGCCGGCCTCGACTTCTCGTCGTACGTCGCGGCGATCGACGAGGTCGAGGGCGAGTTCGACCTCGTCGTGGTGGACGGGCGCGCCCGGGAGCGCTGTCTGGATGCGGGCGCTGGCGCGGCTGGCCGCCGACGGCCTGGTGGTCTTCGACAACACCCGGCGGCGTCGCTACCGCAGCGCGATCGAGGCCGCACCCGTGGTCGAGCGGCGGCTGCCGGGTCTCACGCCGACCTTGCCGTACCCCGACCAGACCTCACTCCTCTACCGGCCACGGCCTGAATCCCGTTGGCGCTGCCGTCCTAATGCCGACCGCGCCGCCCCGACCAGCCGCGAGCACGCATGTCGGTGAGCGCTAGCAGGAGCCCGCGAGCGCCAAGGCGACCGCCAGCGCCGGCGACCGGCCCGACAAGAGGAGCTAGCACCGCGACCAGCGACCGCGTCACGGCACTCCGATGCCTGCAGGGGCAAAGACCGCGACGAGTCCCAGCGCCCACGCGAGCGCGATCCCCGCCGACGGCGGCGCGACCCACGCATCGGCTCCGGATCCGCCGGCGGCTCCGGACCAGGACCCACAGCTGTGCACGCCGTAGCAGGCAGCCAGGTCAGCGAACGCCCAGGCGAAGGAGACACGCCATCGTCGCGTCGGAGATGCGAGGCGAAGGCTGGTCGGAGGCAGTCCCGGCGAAGAAGGGCGAAGACCCGCCGTCGACGATCTCCGATGAGCAGCGCCGCGGCCAGAGGCAGATGACCACCAAGAGCCCGGACGAGCAGGTATGCCCACGCCGCCAGACCAGCGGCAGCCCGCGAGCCCCGCAGAGACCCAGGGCAGCAGCACCAGCCCGATGACGACCCCCGGACAGCGGTCAGGACCAGCAATCATCAGCAGGTTGCCGTGCAGCATCGACGCTGACTGCCGCACACCCCAGCGGGGCCCGGCCTCCATCTGGACGAGTGCCGGCCACACGAGCCCGGGTAGGTACTTGCCCCAGCTGGCTGACGAAGAAGACCCGCCAGGCCTCGCCCGCGGTGGCACCCGGGCGCCGAGACCGCGCAGCACCGACAGCCAGAGTCCGAGCAGCGATGACGGTGCCCAGCGAGGCGAGAGACGCCGCGGACCAGCCATCGGCGCCCCAGCCGATCTCCGCGGAACGCGTGTCGGCGAGCGTCTCGCCGGTCGCGGACGACCACGTAGACGCCGACGGCCGCACGACGACCACGAGGACGACCCACGACCAGAGGCCGACGCGCGCCGGCGGGTCGATCGGTCAGAACGGAACGGCCTGTCGGCCACGGACGGCTCCTTGTCGGTTCAGATCTTGTCGACTCTCTCGAAGCGGGCCGCGGTGTGCTCGAGGGTGTCCTCGATCAGGATCCGGTTGGTCCGGATGAGGTCGGAGATCACGCCGAGCATCACGCTCAGGAACGACATGATCAGCAGCACCGCACCGAGGAGCAGCGACTGCAGGTGGCCGCCCCGTCGTCCACCGCCCACAGCACGGCGTAGCGCACGAACGGGACCAGCCCGAGTACGCCGAACAGCGCCGGCAGCCACGCCGAAGATCGACGTAGGGCTTGTACATGATGTAGGCCCGGATGATCGCCGCCGCGGACTTGAACACGTGCTCGCGCGTGGACTTGAACAGCCGCGACTCCCGCGTCTTCGGGTTGGTGACGATCGGGATGCTGTCGATCTTCAGCTGCTTGTTGCCCGCCTGGATGATCGTCTCCATGCAGTAGCTGAACCGGGTGATCGTGTTGAGCACGCATCAGGCTCTCGCGGGAGTAGGCGCGGAACCCGCTCGCGGCGTCGGGCAGGTCGGTGCCGGCCGCCCGGTTGACCATCCGGCTGCCGAGCTTCTGCAGCAGCTTCTTGACCGGCGAGAAGTGCTCGACGAGGTGCACCTGGCGGTCGGCGATGACGATGTCCGCGCGTGCCGCTCGACGATCGGCTGGACCAGGTCGGCGATCCGCTCCTGGGGGTACTGGTTGTCGCCGTCGGTGTTGACCACGATGTCGGCACCGAGCTCCAGAGCGCGCAGCGACCCCGTCATGGAAGGACCGCCCGAGGCCCTGGTTGCGGGCGTGGTGCACGAACTCGGTCACGCCGTGCGGCCCGGGCCACCTCGACCGTCCGGTCGGTCGACCCGTCGTCGATGACCAGCACGATGATCTCGTCGACGCCGGGGATCTGCCGCGGGATCGACTCGCAGGACGAGGGGCAGCGTCTCCTCCTCGTTCAGGCACGGGACCTGGACGACGACCTTCACGGGACCTCGTCTTGATGGGAGCGGCGCCGCGTTCCGGCGTCCTCGGATTCGTAGGTAGCGGGGCCGGAGGTTTTTACCTTTTTCACTGAAAACACCCCGCATTCAGGCGCCTCGCGGGACCATGACGCCACCATGTCCGTTGTGCCATCACAACTCCGACCGGGGGGCTCCCCGACCCGACGCCGGCGCCCGCGTTCGAGGTCGCGGAAGGGAGGTGATCGTGAGCGTCGATGCAACTACGGCCGTGTCCCCGGCCACGAGCGTCAGACATAGATCCCGCTACTGGGGACGGTCGCCGTGTTCGGCATCGCCTTCGCCGTCTACGCCGCGACCTTCTCGCACGGCTTCGTGAGCCCCGACGTGTGGAGCGCGGACTTCGCCTCCTGGCACCTGGCGAAGACCGGAAGCCCGTGGGTCGAACGGGCTGTCCATGCCCCCGCTCGACGGGAACCCCTTTCGGCGCCTGGGTGAGCAAGGCATCAACGGGCACGTGGCGTTCGGACGGTCTCCCGGCGTGGTGGCGGCGTCACTGCCGGCGTACGCTGTCCTGGGCGGGCGGGATGTCGGTCGTTCCCGGCAGCCTGACCGCCGCGCTGCTGACAGCGGTGTGCGCTGGTCCTGATCTTCCTGTGCTCGTGCGGCGCTCCCCGACCGAGCGCCAGGCCCTGATCGCCTTCGCGCTGTTCGGCTTCACGACGCCGGTCTGGACTGTCGCCGCGAACCTGATGTGGCCACAGACGCTCACCGTCCTGGGTATCGCGGGGATGGCCTGGGCCGCCGCGTCCGGGCGCTGGTGGCTGGCCGGCGCTGTTCGGCGGGATCACCCTGTGGGGCCGGGTGCATGCGGCGATGATCGTGGCCGTGCTCGGACTGCTGGTCGGGTTCCGTCGGCGCGATCCTGCCGTCGTCATGCGGGTCGGCCTCATCAGCGGCGCCTTCCTGGCCGCTGATGTGCGTCTGGACCCGCTGGATCTACGGCACCTGGAACCCCACTGGGCGTCCTACGACCCCGGCACCGTTGGAGCGACCCGACGTGCACCGGTACAGCGTCGTCCAACCAGCTCGGCATGTGGATCTCGCCCGACCGAGGGCTCCTGGTCTGGACGCCGCTGGTGTGCTCCTGTCCCTGCGCTGATGCGCTCCTGGCGTCACTGCCCGACTGGTCACGCTCGCTGCTGTCTAGGTGGGCTCCTCTACACCGTCCTGTCAGGCGGCGCCATGAACACGCTTCACCGGAGGCGATGATCTTCTACGGCTACCGCTGACGGCCTCGAGCTGCTCGCCTGCCTGACGCCCGCTCTCGCCCTCTCACAGCGCCGCGATGGGACCGTCGCGCGCGGCTCTGTTCGGTCCGGTCGCTCGCCGTCCAGGCCTTTGCCTCCTGCCGGGGCGGTCTCTACGGGGACCTCGTCGTCTCCCAGACCGTCGCCTGGACCAGAACGCGTTCGTAGACGCTCTCGATCGCATCGGCCCGGCGGGCTGGGTCGTCACCGTCCTCGTGGCCTGTCGTCGGCTTCCTGGTCGGTCGCATATTCTCGCGGCGCCCCGTGCGCCGAGCAGTCGTCGACGCTGACCGACCGCACGTCAGCGCGGGAAGGTGAGCTCCCACTCGGTGCCGTAGGAGCCCGTCGACAAGCACGGCCTCCCCGCCGAGCTCGGCGACCCTGCCCCGGACCGACGACGAGACGCCGATCCGACCCTCGCTCTCGGCCGCCTCGAGCCGGCCGTCCGGGATCCCGGGCCCTCGTCGCGTACCGACACCTGCACGGCGTCGGGCGCGCCTCGAGCAGCACCCACGCCGGTGCCTCCGGACCGACGTGCGCGGCCACGTTGTCGAGGCAGGCCGAGACCGACCGCGACGATCTCGGCTCGGCGGTCCCGCGCTCCAGGAGGACGCCGCCGACGGCGTCGCCACGGACACGCCGGGCCGGCGCTCGAGCGCCGACAGCTGCGCCGACCAGGTCGACCATCCCCGGGGCCGCGTCGATCGCGTCCTGCTGCCGGATCAGTGACCGCAGGGCCTGCTCCTGCTCGCCCGCCAGCCGCCCAGCTCGGCGCCCTCGGTGCCCAGCTCGGGCGCGCGGCGCTGGACCAGCGACAGCACCTGCAGGACGCCGTCGTGCACGGCGCGGGCCAGCTTCGTGCGCTCGGTGGCGGTCGGCGGCCGCGCGCTCGGCCGCGGCCGTCCGCGCCGCCGACCGGAGCAGCGAGTCGACCATCAGGCCGACGATCGGTCCGCCGATGAGCAGCAGGAAGTAGTTCCCGTACACGGTCTCGGTGAGGTAGCCGCGAGTGAGCAGGTCCGTGGCGGACAGCAGCACCGCAGCCGCCAGTCCGCCGTACAGACGCCAGTGGATCGCCCATGCGAACAGCGCGCCCATGATCCAGAAGCCCGGGACGGTCGAGTGGTAGCCCGGCTCCTTCACCACAGGGGTCAGCGCCACCGCCGTCAGGGCGACGACCATGTCGGCCACGCACCCAGTACGTCGTGCGCCGGCGGTACGCGTGGTAGACCCAGCTGATCAGGAACGTCCACACGACCATGCCGGCGACCACCAGCGCACCACCGACCGGGTGCTCGAAGCCGCCGCGATAGATGTTGAGGCCCACCGCGTTGGCGACCAGCACGAAGCGGAGCACCGCGAGCCAGCGGTACATCCGGTCCTCGACCGCGATCGCGGCCGGCTCGGTCGGCCGGACCGGGACACGCAGCCCCGGCGTCAGCCCGGGACGGTCGCTGGCTCGCCGTCAGGACGCCTGCTTCTGCTCGCCGGCCACGGCCGCCCGTTCCTCACGGGCCTCGCGTTCGGCCCGCCTCGCCTCGGCGGCCGGCTTCTGCGACAGGTCCTTGGCCTTGGTGGCGTACATGTCGACGTACTCCTGGCCGGACAGCTGCATGATCTCGTACATGATCTCGTCGGTGATCGCGCGCAGGATGTAGCGGTCGTTCTCCAGGCCCTCGTAGCGCGAGAAGTCCAGCGGCGTGCCGAACCGCACGCCCGGCCGGGTGAACGTGCCGAACGTCTTGCCCGGCGGCGCGACCACGTCGGTGCCGAGGACCGCCACCGGGATCACCGGTACGCCGGTCTCCAGGGCGAGCCGGGCCACCCCGGTCTTCCCGCGGTAGAGCCGCCCGTCGTGGGACCGGGTCCCCTCGGGGTAGATGCCGAACAGGTCCCCCTTCGCCGAGGATCTGGCGGGCTGAGGCCAACGCGCCCTTCGGCCGCGTTCGCACCGGACCGGTCGATCGGCACCTGGCCGGCGCCGGAGAAGAACTTCTTCTGGAACCAGCCCTTGATGCCCGGGGTGGTGAAGTACTCCGCCTTGGCCACGAAGGTGACCCGACGCGGGAGGGTCAAGGGCATGAACAGCCAGTCGGCGTACGACAGATGGTTGCTGGCGAGGATCGCGGGGCCCGGACGCCGGGACGTTCTCGGCGCCTTCGACGTGTGGCCGGAAGACCACCTTCAACCATGGCCCGAGGGCGATCCACTTGAGGAACCAGTAGAGCACCTCGACCCCCTCGCGCGTCGTCTCGGCGCATTGTCCCGGCACACCCTAGTCGCACCCGCGCGGCGACGGCCCACGACAGTGAGGGCCGCTTCGCCATGGCAGGATGCCCGCCATGGCCGAGGCTCCGACCCATCAGTTCCCGACCGCTCCCCTCGCACTCCCGGCGCGCCCGACCGCACCGGCGGGCGCGCGATCGGCGTCCTCCTCGTGCACGGGTACACCGGCTCGCCGGCCTCGATGAAGCCGTGGGCACAGGCGCTCGCCGACCAGGGGTACGCCGTCGAGGTGCCGCTGCTGCCCGGGCACGGCACCCGCTGGCAGGACCTGAACGGGGTCTCGTGGACCGACTGGTACGACGAGGCCGAGGCGGCGTTCGACCGGCTGCGCGAGTCGATTGCGCGGCCGTCGTCGTCGCGGGGCTTGTCCATGGGCGGATCGGTCGCGCTGCGGCTCGCCGAGGAGCGCGGGGACCAGGTCGCGGGATCGTCCTGGTCAACCCGTTCGTCTCCAGCATGCGCACCGAGCTGCAGCGCTGCCGGTGCTCAAGTACGTCGTCCCGGCGCTCCGCGGCGTCGTCAACGACATCAAGAAGCCGGACCAGGACGAGCACGGCTACGACCGCCTCCCCCTGAAGGGTCTGGCCGAGGTGACCGCCATGTGGAAGGTGGTGGTCCCCGACCTGAAGCTGGTGACCCAGCCGCTGCTGTACTTCCGCTCGAACGACGACCACGTCATCGACGTGTCCTCGTCCCCCACGATCCTGCACGGGGTCGCCTCGGCCGACGTCGAGGAGCGGACCCTCGACAACAGCTACCACGTGGCCACGCTCGACCACGACGCCGAGCGGATCTTCGCCGAGTCCGCCGAGTTCATCGCCCGGGTGACCGCGCCGTAGGCGTAGCGGGCACCCTTAGGCTGGAGCGGTGAGCATGCGCGACGACGAGGCCGGCGACCGGCGCGCGCCCAGGCCGAGGAGCTCGCCTGGCGCGAGATCGTCGACCACTACGGCGAGCCCCGGACGTGCCCGGCGTCGACCGAGCTGGCCGCGCCGCTGCCCGACGTCCCGACCGCCCGAGCCCGACGAGCCGTTCCTCGCTCGACCTGGACGACGACGAGTCCTTCACCCCGCCGCCGCTGCCGCCGCCGCCCGTGGTCACTCCCGAACGCCGCGTCGCGTGGGTCGGCCTGGTCGCGTCGCCGATCCTGCTGGTGGTGATCAACCTGATCGACTACGCGCTGCCCGGCATCCTCACCGTCGGGCTCGTGATCGCGTTCATCGCATCGTTCGGCTACCTCGTCGCGACGATGGCGCCGCGCGACCCCGACGACGACGGCGCACAGGGTCTGAACGACGCCGGGTGCCGGGTCAGGACGGCGCCCGGTCCCCGGGTGGCACCAGCAGCACGTAGCCCGCGTCGGTCCCGTCGACCACCCAGCCCCGCTCTCTCAGCCGGGCGGCGAGGGCAGAGTCGTCGGCAAGAAGGGCGACCCGGGCTCCGGACGCCTTGACACGCGGTACCAGCCGGGCTCGGTCCCCTCGGCGATCGTGTAGTCGTGCGCGTGCCGCTCGGAGTACGGCGTGATCAACCCGTCGATGTACTGCTCGAGGTCAGGATGGCGCCAGGCGATCCACCCGCCGAGCGCATAGGCGTTGAACACCCGCGTTCCCGCCGGCAGCCGGTCGAGCGTGGCGTCGAGCCGCGTCGGCACGTCACCGGGACGATCGGAGGTGCTCGGCGCCAGCGCCCCGACGACGATCACCGCGAGCGCGGCGGCAGCGGCGAGCGAGCACGGCCACCTCGGAGCGTCCTGGCCCCGCATCTGCAGGCGCATCGGAGGACTCCCCGTTGCCGGCGCGCACGAGCCGGTCGAGGGCGGCCGCGAACAGCGGGGCGACGACGAGTCCCGCCACGGCGACCGTGCGCGCGGCGTACCAGGTCCAGAAGACGGCGCTGACCAGGACCAGCACCCGCGGCCAGGTCGCACCATGACGGGTCGCGACCCACACTCCCGCGGTGACCACCAGCATCACGAGTGACCCGAGCGCGCCGGGCTGGTCAGGTCGGTGCGAGCCCACTCGGCGATGTACTGGGAGGTGCTGTTCACCGCGACTGGGGCCTCGAGCACGCCGAGGCCCACGGGATTGAGCGCGACCACGGCGAACGACCCGATCGCCACCGCCCCCTGACGCAGGAGCACCGGCCGGGACATCGAGCGGGAGAGAGCGAAGCCCACCACGAAGAGCACGCCGTACCCGGCCCCGAGGAACCAGAAGCCGTGGCACAGCGACCAGAGCCACACCAGGGGTACCAGCCACCAGCGCACGCGGTGGTCCTGCTCGGTGTGCAGCCAGGCCGCGATCACGATCGGGAAGAGCACGAAGCTGATCAGCTGCGGCCGCGACGTCAGCGACGCCGAGGCGGCGAGGACGGTGAGGACCGTGGCCAGCGCGGACGGCAGGGGCGCGGCCCAGCTGCGACAGGTCAGGTACACCGTCAGGACCACGACCATGCCGGCGACCGCGAAGAGGACCGCCAGACCCGGGAGCCCGAACCAGCGGTCGACGTACGCCGCGACGATCTCGGGCAGTGGCTCGGTCGGCACCCAGTCGACCGTGGCGAAGACCGACCAGTGCGCCGGCGTCGCCAGCGAGTGCTGGGCGATCAGGTCGTTGCCGAGGCGCAGGTGCCACCAGTCGTCCGGATCGCTGATCGGGCGTGCGGCCCGGGCCGCGATCCAGCCGAGGAGCACGAGCACGAGCGCAGGTGGAGCCCACCGCACCGCGCGTTCGCCCATGGCTCGATCGTGGCAGCCGGTGCCCATGCACCGGGCGATTTCGGTCGGTTCGCCCGGACGACGGGTCAGTGCCGGGTGAGGTCGGCAGCGCCGATCAGGCCGGCCCGGTTGCCCAGCCGCGCCCTGCGGATCTCGAGCATCGGCCGGTGGCCGCGACCGGTCAGCTGGGACCTGAACGCGGCCCGCGTGGGCTCGAGCAGCAGCTCGTCCGCGGCGCTGACGCCGCCGCCGACCACGACCACGGCCGGGTCGAGCACGGCAGTCAGGGACGCGATGCCCTCGCCGAGCCAGCGGCCCGAGCGCCGCCAGCTGCTCGATGGCGAAGGTGTCGCCGCCGCGAGCCGCATCGGTCACCAACGGCCCGGTGATCGCATCGGGATCGCCGCCGGCCCGCTCCAGCAGGTCGGCCGCCAGCAGTGAGCCGGCGCGGGCCGCGGCCCGGGCGTCTCGGACCAGCGCCGAGCCGCTGGCGTACATCTCGAGGCAGCCACGGTTGCCGCAGCCGCACAGGATCCCGTCGGGGACCACGCGCATGTGCCCGATCTCGGCGCCGACGCCGAAGGCTCCGCGGTACAGCGACCCGTCGAGGACCACGCCGCCCCCGACACCGGTACCGACGGTGACCAGCAGGAGGTCGTCGACGTCGTGGCCGGCCCCGAACTGGAACTCGCCCCAGGCCGCAGCGTTCGCGTCGTTCTCCACCACCACGGGGAGGCCGAGCGTCTGCTCCAGGTCGGCCTTGAGGTCGAGGTCGCGCCAGGCCAGGTTCGGCGCGAACAGCACGACCGCACGCGCCTTGTCGATGTAGCCGGCGGCGCCCACACCGACGGCCTCGATCGGGTGACGGGTACGCAGCTCGGTGACCAGCTTCTCGATCGCGGCCTCGATGGCCGGGACGTCGGTGGCCGGCGACTCGACCCGGAGCTCCTCGAGGATGGTGCCGTGCTCGTCGACGACGCCGCCGGCGATCTTGGTGCCGCCGACATCGATGCCGCAGGCCAGGCTCACGACTCGTCCTCGGGCCAGTCGCCGGTGTCGTCGTCCGTGTCGTCGTCGAGATCGATCCGCTCGACACCCTCGCCCCGCGCCTGCGTCGGAGGCGCCATCATCCCCGAGACCGCGAGCATCAACGACGACGCTGCGCTGGCCAGATGGGCTCGCACCTCGGGGCTGGTCTGCCGGATCGCGGCCACGGTGCGACAGACCGGGCACCACGCGCACTCCGGCGACCCGGTCGCCAGGTGCTCGTGGAGGTCCTCGGCCAGGAGCCGGCCATCGACCCCGCCATGCTCGAAACGCCGTCGCCGTGCTCGCGGGCCCATCCCGAGAGCGCGCCGAAGAGCTTCGCGGCCTCCTCGGCGACGCTGCCCACCGGCTCGGGGTCGTCGTTCTGGCTCACGCGTCGTTCACCTCTCGGCTCACCTCTCGCTTCGCTCGCCGGCGAACCTCACCTGGAGCTCGCCCCCGTCCACGCGGGCGCCGGCCACTCGACGGCGGGCCAGCCCGGCGGGAAGGGTGAGGAGACGACGATACGACGCCACGGTCACGACCAGGTCGTCGCCGTCCCTGGCCAGGTCGACGTCGCCGCGCCCCACGAACGGGAGCCGCAGCCGGAGCACCGCGCCCTCGGAGCTGCGGGTGATCCGCAACGGCTCCTCGGTCCGGCGTACGTCGAGCGGATCCGCGCCGCCGTACAGGGCCCGCCCCACCTCGAGGAGCTCGGCCAGCCCGACCGGCTCCGTCGGCCGGAACTCCGACCGCCAGACCGGCATGCCCGGCGAACGACTGCGTCGACCTCGTCAGGACCTCCGTCTGCGCCCGCACCCAGCCCGCGCGCCACGGGTCGCCCGCGGCGGGGAAGACGCGGTTCGCGACGACGCCGTCGACGCGGTAGCCGAAGAGGGACAGCGTCGTGAAGCTCCGCCGGGCCTCGGCGAGCACCACCTGCTCGGGGGTCAGCACGAGCCGCACCCCGGAGTCCGGCCCGGTGAGCAGGGCGCGCACCTGGTCGAGCTCGGCGTGCAGCCGCTCGACCGCGCCGAAGACGTCGTCCTCGGGCATCGGCACGCCGGCCGCGCGGGACAGCACCGGCTTCAGCGCTGCACCACCCGCCGCTCGACCGGGAACACCCGGGTCATGTACCAGCCCAGCGCCTCGGGCAGCGCGAGCAGCCGCAGCGTCTCGGCGGTGGGCGCGCAGTCGACCACGACGGCGTCCCACTCCTCCGACGAGCGCGTGCAGCCGCAGCTCGAGGAGCGCGAGCACCTCCTCCGCACCCGGGATCACGGTCAGCTCCTCGGCCGCCACCGGGTCGACCCCGGCGACCTCGAGCACCGACAGCAGGTAGCCCTGGATCTCGGCCCAGGACTCCTCGAACCGGCGCTGCGCGTCGACCTGGTGGACGAACAGCTCCGGCCCGACCTGCGTGCGGCTCGTTGCCCACGTTCACGGCGTACGCGTCGGCCAGGGAGTGTGCGGCGTCCGTGGACAGCACCAGCGTGCGCCGGCCCGACTCCGCGGCGAGCGCGGCTGTGGCGGCCGCGACGGTCGACTTGCCGACGCCGCCCTTGCCGGTGAACAGGAGGATCCGCACGCCGGCGTGTCGTCGGCCGGTCAGCCGAGCGACTCGACGCGCTTCTTCAGCCCCTTGAGCGCGGTGTCGATGAGGATCTTCTCGCCCTTGCGCTTGAGCATCCCGATCAAGGGGATCGAGACGTCGAGGGCGAGCCGGTAGGTCACGTCCTCGTGCCGTCGCCCCGGTCGGAGAGCACGTACGCCCCGTCCAGCGCGCGCAGCATCTTGCCCTCGACCAGGGTCCAGGTGACCTGGTCGTCGCCGGACCAGACGTAGGCGAGGGTGTACTCGTCCTTGATCGGCGAGACGTCGAGCTTGAAGAAGACCTTCTCGGCGCGACCGTCGGGGAGCTCGGAGAGGACGTCGGCGGTGGTGACGCCCTTGGCCCAGGTGGGGTACGCCGGGAAGTCCGCGATCACCGCCATCACCGCGCTGGGCGG
>CAWEUA010000003.1:0-22509 GCA_963812055.1 uncultured Actinomycetota bacterium | reverse complement strand
GAGCTCCCGCCGCAGGCGTAGGAGCACCCGGGAGTCCACGTGTCGGAGGCCGTCGAGTCCGTCGTCCGCTCCATGCAGGAGCGCCTCCACGGACTGGCGCCCGAGCAGTCCTACCTCCGCGAGTTCCTCGGCACCTACCAGCGGACGACGCTGGCCGTCGGGAAGGCGATCGACGCCGGGGCGTTCGAGGACCCGGACCGTGGGTCGAGCGCTGGGACGTCGCGTTCGCCGAGCTGTACGTCGACGCCCTCGACGCCGACCTGGCCGGCGCGCGGCGCGTGCCGCGCGCCCTGGCGGCTGGCCTTCGACGCGCCGCCGGACCTGCCCGCGCTGCGCCACGTGCTGCTCGGCATCAACGCGCACGTCAACTACGACCTGCCGCAGGCCCTGCTGGCGGTCATCTCCGACGAGGACTTCGCCGACGCCGGCGCTGATGGCGTCGCGGCGCCGCGACCACGAGCAGATCGACGGCGTGCTGTCCGGCCGGGTCGCCGCCGAGGACGCCGAGCTCGCCGTGCGCGGGCGCACCCTGCTCGACCGGGCCTGCTCCAGCCGCTGAACCGGCTGGCGTCCAAGCGGTTCCTGCGCGAGGCGCGGCAGAAGGTCTGGCACAACACCGTCGAGCTGCAGCGGGCCCGGCTGGCCGGCCCCGAGGCGTACGCCGTCCGGCTGGGCGAGCTGGAGGTGCTGAGCGCCGCCCGGATCGCCGACCTGCTCGCGCCCGGTCAGGTGCTGCTGCGGCTGGCCGTCGCCGGCTTCGGCGTGCTGCTGCCCGCCACCCGGCTGAGGTCGGGCGCGCGTCCCGACCCAGGTCATCGATGCCATCGGGCCGCGCCGCTCGAGAGTGGTGTTCGTAGTCGCCCAGAGTACGCCGACCCGCCAGCATCCCAGGCCCCCGAGCAGCAGGCCAGGTCAGGGTCGGACCGTAGCTCGTCGTGCGCGCGCACGGCGGCGACCAGCATCAGCACGAGCATGAGCGACCTCGACCTGCAGCATCAGCCGCACGGCGTCCACCGCGGGTCGACGCAGACGCCGGCCACGCCCCGCCCAGGCAGAACGTCGCGCCGACCACCCGGCAGCTCAGCGTCGTGAGCGGCCACGGCCAGATGTCGGTCATGCCAGCGGGCGCCAGGAACATCACGATGCCCGGCGACCAGGGCGACGCCGCCGACGACGGCCAGCGCGACGCGCTCGACCGGTCGCAGCAGCACGTCGCCGGCCGCCGCCGGCGCGGCGTACCGCCGGTTGGCGAGCCAGGCGCCGAGCACCAGGAACGGGCGCGACGAAGTACAGCCCCGCCCACAGCCAGAAGGCCAGGTGGTCGTGGGTGAACACGTTCCCAGTGCAGGATCGTCGCCACCCCCAGCAGGCTCGCGAACGGCGTCACCGCCAGGAACCCGGTGCCGACCTCGTGCCAGTGGCGCGCCGCGCCACGCGCACGAAGAAGTAGGCGCCGCCGAGGTACGCCGACGCCAGCACCATCGAGGTCATCGTGATCGGGATCGTCCAGGCCCAGAGCCGGGCGGTGTGGGTCGGGAAGAGGTAGAGGATCACGAACGCGACCAGAGGAACGGCGTCGATGAACAGCGAGACGCCGCGGGTGTACGCCAGCACCCGGTCGTCCCGCCGACTGCTCGCTGCGCCCACCGGCACCTCCCAGGCCTATGGCCCGAGACGTCCGACGGAGCGAAGCTCCGGCGGACGTCGAGAGTCACGAGGTCACGCTCCCCTCACCAGGGCCGGATGGCGCCGGACGTCACCCACCGATCGAGACACGGACGTTGACGGAGCGAAGCCCCCGCGGACGTCGAGAGTCACGAGGTCACGCTCCCCTCACCAGGGCCGGATAGTGCCGGACGTCACCCACCGATCGAGACACGGACGTAACAGAAGGCAACCATTGACGGAGCGACGCTCCCGCGGACGTCGAGACCCACGAGGTCACGCTCCCCTCACCAGGGCCGGATGGCGCCGGATGTCACTCCGGGTCGAGCGACCCGGAGGTGGACGGCAGCGCCGTGAGGGCGTCGATCACCCGCACCATGTCGTCGTTCCCGTGGCCGAGGTCCTCGGTGGCGGCGAACAGGGATCCGCAGACGCGCAGCAACGGCATCGACAGCCCTCGGGCCTCGGCCGCGTCGAGGATCAGGCGGTTGTTGTAGAGGACGTCGGAGACCGCAGCCTGGGGTGCGTCGTCCCCCTCGACCAGCTTCGCGAGCTTCACCCGCGACAGCGCGCTCGCCATCGTGCCGGCGTCGAGGACGGACCGAAGGATCTCCGTGTCGAGCCCCCGGCCGCGCGCGAAGTGGACCGCCTCGGCCAGCGCCGTGACCATCCCGATCAGGAAGACGTTCGCGGCGAGCTTGGTCTCGATCGCCCGGGGGACCTCACCACATCGGAACGTGGCCGCCGCCATCGGCGCCAGCACACCCTCGACCAGGTCGAGTACGTCGTCGTCGCCCGCCAGCATCGCGACCAGGGCCCCGGAGAACGCGGGCACCCGAGAACCCGAGACCGGCGCCTCGACGAAACGCGCGCCGTGGGCGTGGAGGTGGTCGCCCAGGGCCTGGGAGTACTCCGGTGAGACCGTGCCCATGTTGACCATGATCCGACCCGCGACCGGGAGCTCGAAGCCGGCGGCACTCCGGCCCAGGACCGCGTCGGTGACCGGACCGTTCGCCAGCATCAGGAGCACGATGTCGCAGCTCTCGACGACCTCGTACGCCGATCCAGCCACGGCCGCACCGGCGGCCCGCAGCAGCTCGGTCTTCTCGGGACTGCGGTTCCACACCGTCAGGTCGGTCCCTGCTCCGGCGAGACGGGTCGCCATCGGCTCGCCCATGTGGCCGAGCCCGAGGAACCCGACCCGCGGTCGCTCGGTCGGTGGTGCGGCGCGGTCGTGCTCCATGGGCAGCAATGTCACAGCACATGGACGGCGGGTCGACGTCCAATTCCGATCCAGTGGACCGTTCCGGCTGGGTCGACCCGGTCGGGCGTCAGCCGCGCCCGGTCACGCGATCGAGGCGGTTTCCTCGGACGTCCGGGAAACCGCTCGGACCCCCAGCTGAGGTAGGCGAGCTCCAGGATCTCGGCCAGCTCGGGCCGTTCCGGGTGGCCCTCGTCGGTGACCAGGTCCCAGTAGCCGAGCTTCGTGCCGTCGGCTCGCGCGACGTACAGCCGGTCCCGCCCGAACTTCCGCCAGCGGGCGATCGTGACGTCCGGTGACGTCTGCATCATGAGGGAACCCCCGTTCCTGAGCATTTTCTACGGCCTCAACGGGGTCTATGTCAGGTGAATTCGGCAAAGTTCAACCGAACGGCTGGGTAAAGAATCCCTTCGGGCCCGGTGATAATCCGGGGTAGAAGACGCCCGATTCGGCCAAGGGAGGTGCACGTCAGTGACCCCGGAGCGGAACGTTCTCGGAGACGAGCTCGACCCGTGCGGCGGCGAGCCGCTGACCGGCTTCTACCGCGACGGCAACTGCTCCTGCGGCGAGGAGGACATCGGCCTGCACGCGGTGTGCGCGGTGATGACCGAGGAGTTCCTCGAGCACCAGCGGTCGGTCGGCAACGACCTGACGACGCCGGTGCCGGAGTTTGCCTTCGCGGGACTGCACCCCGGTGACCGCTGGTGCGTGGTCGCCGCCCGGTGGTTGCAGGCCTACCACGACGGCGTCGCCACCCCGGTCGTCCTCGCCTCGACGAACGAGCGGGCCCTCGAGGTCATCTCGCTCTCGGTGCTCCGAGAGCACGCCGTCGACGTGCCGCCGGACCCGAGCAGCCTGGTCTGAACCCTCAGTAACCCACCGTCGCCTGCACGAGGTCGCGCACCTCGGTCGCACTCTCCAGCGAGAGCGACTGCTTGGCGACGACGACGCACTGCTCGAGGTCGAGCTCGCGCACCCGTGCCTTGACCCGCGGTACGGCGTGCGGACCGACGCTCAGCTCGCCCACCCCGAGGCCGATCAGCAGCGGCACGGCCGCCGGGTCCGCTGCGATCTCGCCGCAGACGGCAACGTCCACGCGACCGCGAGCCGCCTGGCAGACCCGGTCGATCAGCTGCAGGACACCGGGATCCAACGCGTCGAAGAGCGCCGCGACCGACGCATGACCGCGCTCCGCAGCGACGGTGTACTGGGTCAGGTCGTTGGTGCCGATGCTGACGAAGTCGAGCATCGGGAGGAAGGACTCGATCTTCAGGGCGGCGGCGGGCACCTCGACCATCATCCCCACCCGGAGACCCGCCGGGAGTCCGTCTCGGCCGGCCGCCGCATCAAGCGCCTCGCGGGCCCGCCGCAGCTCGGAGGCGGTCGTCACCATCGGGAACATCACGCTCGTCGGCACGCGTCGCGCGGACCTGCAGATCGCCACCAGCTGGTCGGCGAGCAGGGCGGGGCGTTCGAGCGCGAGCCGCAGGCCGCGCAGACCGAGGAACGGGTTCTCCTCGTGGGGCATCGGCAGGTAGGTCAGCGGCTTGTCCCCGCCGACGTCGAGAGTGCGCAGGGTCGAGCGCCGGCCTCCGAGCGCCTCGCCGATCGCGACGTACTCCCGCTCCTGCTCATCGACGTCCGGGGCCTCGTTCCGGCCGAGGAACAGGAACTCGGTACGAACCAAGCCCGCCTCGTCGGCCCCAGCGGCGAAGGCGGCCCGGGCGTCCACCAACGAGCCGAGGTTGGCCGCGACCAGGACGTGCGTGCCGTCGAGAGAGATCGCAGGCTCGCTGGCGCGGGCGAGGTCTCGGGTACGCCGCTCCTCGAGCTCGGCTGCGCGCCGCCGGTACTCCTCGACCGCCGCCGCGTCGGGGTCGACATGGATCTCACCCGTCGAACCGTCGATCACGATGCGGGTTCCCTCCGGCACGGACAGCACGTCGCGCCCTGCCGCGACGACCAGCGGGATGTCCCGCGAGCGGGCGAGGATCGCAGCGTGCGACGTGGCGCTCCCGGCGGCGAGCACGATGCCGCGCACCGACGAGGTGTCCAGTCGCGCGGCCTGGGCGGGCGTCAGGTCACGGGCGACGAGGACGCCCTCGTCCAGCGCCTGCTCGACCGAGGCA
Organism: uncultured Actinomycetota bacterium; assembly: GCA_963812055.1. GTDB lineage: Bacteria > Actinomycetota > Actinomycetes > Propionibacteriales > Nocardioidaceae > Nocardioides. The sequence goes on along the minus strand of CAWEUA010000003.1, from coordinate 17,454 downwards.
CCGGCGAGCGCCCGTCCCACCTGGTCACCGACCGCACGGACGTCCGCCGCACGCTCACGGAGGTAGGGGTCCTGAAGGCGGGACCACTCCTGCTCGATCTCGGTCAGACACGCGGTCCATGCCGCGAAAGCCCCGACACCCTCTGAGGTCCGACGCTTGACGTCGGCGAGCATCTCGGAGTCCGTGAGGAGTCCGAGGTGGGCGTCGAAAATGGCCGCCTCACCCTCCCCGACCTCTCGCACGGTGAGGGCACGGAGGTGCTCGGTGTCGCGGCGTACCTCGGCGACGGCCTCGACCACCCGCCGCCACTCTGCCGCCGGCTCGCCGATCAGGGTCTCGTCGACCTCGACCGTTGCGACGGTGAGCCTCCGGACTGGCCCGATGGCGATGCCCGGCGACGCCGCGACGGGTCCCGGCGCCGGCGCGGGCTCGACCGCGGTGACGACATCGGTCTCGTCGAACGATCGGGCCGCCAGGGCGAGGAGATGCTCGACCGCCTCCTGAGCCTGCGGACCGGAGGCGCGGATCTCCACCTGGTGCCCCCGCTCGGCGCCGAGGGTGGCGACCCGGCTGAGGCTTCCGGCCGGCACCGGCCCGGTGCCGGTGGTGGTGTTCGTCAACGTCACGGCGGCGTCGAGACCGCTGACCTCGCCACGAGTCGCGCGGCGGGCCGCGCGTGGAGCCCGTGCCGGTTCTCCACGGTGAACGTGCCGATGAGGTCCTCCGCCGAGGGTGATGCGGTTTCGTCGGACGTTGCCTCATCGGGAGGAGACAGGTGGGCGGCCTTGCCGAGCAACGCGTTGCGTGCCTCGGTGGCCACCTCGCTCCGGCTGGCACCGCCCGACGCGGCGACGGCGGCAACCACCAGCCCCTCCACGATCGGAGCGGACGACAGGGTCACCCGGCTGCGGGTCGTGGGGTCGTCGAGGAGGTCGAGCGCCAGCTCCGCACTGAGGACGGCGCTTCCCAGGTCCATCAGGACGACGACCCCAGCGGGACCGTCGACCTTCTCGATTGCCTGCTTGACCTGCACGGCGTCGGTCCCGAACGTCGACTCGTCGAGCCCGGCCGCGAGCTCGATCCGGACCGGGCGGCCGTGCAGCATCTCGTCGGCCAGTGCGAGCGCGGCCCGTGCCAGCGCCCGGCTGTGTGAGACGACGACGATGCCGACGTCCTGACCCGAAGTCATGGTGTCTCTCCTTCAGGCGAGGGCGTCTGCGGCTGCGGCGACCAGCAGCGCGGTGCTCGTCGCCCCTGGGTCCTGGTGGCCGACGCTGCGTTCGCCGAGGTAGCTGGCGCGCCCCTTGCGCGCCAGCATGGGGGTGGTCGCGTCGCGTCCGGCGTCGGCGGCCGCTCGAGCCTCCGCCAGCGCTTCGCCGAGGCCGCGTCCGTCCTTCAGCCCGGCCTCGAGCGCGTCCACGGCGGGTGCCAGCGCGTCGTACATCGTCTTGTCCTCGGCCTGTGCCTTGCCACGAGCAACGACACCCTCGAGCCCGGCACGCAACGCTGCGCAGACCTGCTCCGGAGAGGCAGTCGTCACGTCACCGAACGACGAGCCCATCCGCATGAAGAGCGTGCCGAACAGCGGCCCGCTCGCGCCACCGACCGTCGACACGAGAGTCATGCCGACCTTGGTGAACAGCGGTCCGGCTCCGGCCGGCCCGAGCTCGTCCAACGCAACCACGGCGGCTTTCATCCCCCGGTCGAGGTTGGTCCCGTGATCGGCATCGCCGATGGCTGAGTCCAGCTCGGTCAGGTGATCCCGCTCCTCGCCGACGAGGGCGGCGAAGCGCCGTACCCATGCGTCGAGGGCCGCCGTGGTCACGTCGTCGGTCATCGCGTCAGATCCCCCACCGGAGTGCTGGTGTCCTCACCGGAGCGTCCCACAGCGAGAGCAGATCATCGTCGACCCTGAGCAGCGTGACCGACGAGCCGGCCATCTCCAGCGAGGTGATGTAGGACCCGACCAGCGAGCGAGCCACGCTCACGCCGTGTCCCGACAAGATCTTGGAGACCTCGTTGTACATCACGTAGAGCTCGATCAGCGGAGTGCCGCCGAGTCCGTTGACGAAGGCGATGACCGTGTCCCCGGACCCGAACGGCAGGTCCGACAGGATCGGCTCGACCAACATCTCCGCGATCTCCTTGGCCGGCGCGAGCGGGACGCGCTTGCGGCCGGGCTCACCGTGGATGCCGACGCCGAGCTCCATCTCGTCCTCACCGAGCTCGAACGTCGGGCTCCCCGCTGCCGGAACCGTGCAGGACGTCAGTGCGACGCCCATGCTGCGAGCCTGAGCGTTGACCTGGCGCGCGACGTCGGCCACGGCATCGAGGTCCCGACCCTGCTCGGCGGCGGCTCCGGCGATCTTCTCCAGGAGCACGGTGGCCCCCACGCCGCGTCGCCCTGCAGTCCAGGTGCTGTCCTGGACCGCGACGTCGTCGTCGGTGACCACCGAGACGACCTTGGCTCCGGTCTCGGCCGCGGCCATCTCCGCGGCCATCTCGAAGTTCATGACGTCGCCGGTGTAGTTCTTCACGACGTGGAGCACCCCGGCTCCGCCGTCGACCAGCTTGGTCGCGGCCAGCATCTGATCGGGCACGGGCGAGGTGAACATCTCGCCGGCACAGGCTGCGTCGAGCATGCCCAGCCCGACGAAGCCACCGTGCAACGGCTCGTGCCCCGACCCGCCGCCCGAGATGATCCCCACCTTGCCGGGCTTCGGCGCGTCGCCGCGGTAGATGATCTTGTTGGCGTGGTCGACCCGGAGGTCAGTGTGAGCCGCCTCGATGCCGAGCAGGGCCTCGACCACCACGTCGCTCGGGTCGTTGATGAGCTTCTTCATGAGTCTCTCTTCTCGGGTATCTGAGGCCGGCCGTCAGGCCGTGGCCTGGGTGAGGGGCGCTTCTTCAGGATCCGCGAGGTCGATCCCCTCGGCAACGGCCTGCTTGTCAGCGGGCGTGTGGGCGATGAAGGCGTAGCAGAGAGCGGCCAGGGCACCCGCGAGGAGCTCGGCGGCCAGGTACACCGGGAGCTGACTCCACTTCACGTCCCCGCCGGCGATCTGCTGGACCAGCATCGGACCGACCGTGCGGGCAGGGTTGATGGACGCGCCCGTGGCCGGGGCCACCGGGATGATCGCTGCGAACACGACCAGACCGATGGCGACGCCTGCGAAGCCGGCGGCGGCCTTGCGGTAGATCACGCCGAAGATCGTGAAGACCAGGATGAACGTCCCCACGAACTCTGCAGTGAAGGCCTGAACCCAGCTGATCCCGCTGTACGACGCCACGCCGAGACCGACGTCGCTGGCCTTGTGGCCGAGGACCCCGATGATCGCGGTCGCGCCGACGATGGCGCCGACGACCTGGGCACCGATGTACGCCGGCACCTGCGACCAGGGGAACTTCCCCGAGACCGCCAGGCCCAGCGTCACGGCCGGGTTGATGTGGTTGCCCCCGATGTGCCCGAGGGCGTACACGGTGGCGATCACGATCGTGCCGAAGGCCAGGGAGATCATGCCGAGATCGGCCATGGTGAACGGGGCGTCCCCGTTCACGATCAAGGTGGCGGGGACGGATCCGACCCCGATGAACACCAGGAACGCGGTGCCGAGTGCTTCCGCGGCGAGCTTCTGGACCATGGTGGTCTCGTCGAGCATGTCCACTCCTATCGTGCTCGTAACTTCGAACGGCATTCGATATAGTCGAACGATGACCGGACATTACATCTGTGATTCGCATCACCACAAGACCTTTCGGCATACTTTGTCCGTGCTCGTTCACTCACCTCGGAGGCCCTGACCCGTGATCCAGTCCGTCGATCGCGCGATCCGCGTGCTGACGGCTCTCCAGGGCGCCCGGCGGATGAGCCTGTCCGAGCTGTCGGCCCGGCTGGACCTGGCACCGTCGACGACGCACGGCATCGTGCGCACGCTCGTGGAGCACGGGATGGTGGTCCAGGAGCGCGGCTCGAGCCGCTACCAGCTGGGGCCGGCCGTCCTGCGTCTCGGCAACGTCTACCTCGACACCCTGGAGCTGCGGTCCAAGGCGATCCCCTGGGCCGAGGACCTCGCTCGCCGGACGGGCCTCGCCGTCCGTACCGGTGTGCTCCTGATCGACGACGTCGTGATCATCCACCACGAGCCCCGTCCTGACGGGAGCCGGCAGATGCCCGAGGTGGGCATCGTGATCCCTGCTCATGCGAGCGCTCTCGGCAAGGCGATGCTCGCCTTCGAGCCCGACGAGGCCGACCGGGTGCTCTCAGCCGGCGAGCTGCGCAGCATGACGGGGGAGACGCTCACCTCGCCCGACGACGTACGCCGCCAGCTGGCCGAGGTGCGCACCAGTGGGATCGCGCGGGAGCAGGACGAAGCGGTGCTCGGCGAAGGGGCCGTCGCATCACCGGTCTTCGACTCGTGGGGCGGGGTCGTGGGCGCGATCGGTGTCGTCGTCTCGGGCTCGACCGAGACCGATGCCGGCGACCAGGTGCGGGAGACCGCCCGGTCGCTGTCCCGCGAGCTCGGTGCTTCGAGCTGGCCGCCGCCGTCGGCCTAGCACCTCCCGCGGGCGACCTTGATCCTGGTTCGTGCCCCGGGATCCGCTCCACTGCCCACGTTCGTGCCCAAGTTCTGGCGAGCGCCGGCACGCGGTCGCATGGCAGCATCGGCGCGTGCCCCACGACGCTTCTGCCTACCGCGACCTCGCCGAGCGCTCGTGGGCGTGGGCGCAGACCCGGGTGCAGTCCGGCGACGACGGACCGTGGCTCCCCGAGCAACCCGACGAGTCCGAGCCCGGTGAGTACGCCTACGGGATGCACAGCGGCATCGGCGGCCTCGCCCACCTCCTCGCCGAGATCCGGTTGACCCGCGAGCTCACGGCCGACGAGCGCGCCCTCGCCGACGGCATCGCCGAGACCCTGGTCGGCCGGATCGCGCGACCAGACCGAGTTCGACTACTTCGAAGGGCTGGTCAGCACCATCGGCGCCCTCACCGCTCTGGGCGCGCCCGGCGCCGACCACGCCGTCGCCCGGTTGCTCGAGCTGGCGACTCCCGACGGCTGGCAGCCCTCGTTCCTGGATCCCGTCCGGTACGTCCCGGAGGGGCGCTGCAACGACGTGACGCTCGGCAACGCGGCCGTGCTGGTCGGCGCCCTCTGGGCCCTCCGGTACGACGTGCCGGGCGCGGCCGAGCTCGCCGACCGGGCGGTGGACGTCGTCCTGGCCGAGAAGGAGGAGCTGCCGACCGGCCTGAACTGGCTGTTCGTGCCGCAGCGCTTCATGCTCCAGCCGAGGGGAGAGATGCCGAACTGGTCGCACGGCCTGGCCGGTATCGCCGGCTCCCTCGCCGCGGCCGGAGCCGCCCTGGACCGGCCGGAGCTGACCGAGGCGGCCCGCCTCGGCGCCGAGCACCTGGTCACGATCGCCGACACCAGCGACGGCGGGATGCGGATCGGGCACGTCGTGCCCGGCCACGAGGACCTCGACACGTACACCTACACCTGGTGCCACGGGCCGGCCGGCACCTCGCTGTTGTTCGCGGCCCTCGACCACGCCGGCGTCGACACGGTGGGTGACCGCGCGACGTACGACTGGGAGCGCGCCTGCCTCCACTCGTTGAAGGTCTCGGGCATCCCCGAGCGCGTCTACCCCGGCTTCTGGGACAACGACGGCCGCTGCTGCGGCACCGCCGGTGTCGGCGACGTCGTCCTCAACGTCTGGCAGCGGCACGGCGAGGACGACGACCTCGCGTTCGCGGTCACGCTCGGCGACGCGATCGCCGACCGCGCGATCACCGACGGTGACCACGTCTACTGGCGGTTCGTCGAGCACCGGAACGCCGACCCGTTGCTCCCGCCCGGTCCCGGCTGGATGCAGGGCGCCGCCGGCATCGCGGCGTACCTCTTCCGCCTCGCGCGCGTCCTCGAGCAGGGGCGCGACGCGGAGGCCGTCGCCCGCATGGACACCTGGTGGGCACTGCCGTAGCCGCGCCCGCGTGAGACGCCGCCGGTCGAGCTGGTCGAGACCACGGGCCCGGACATGGACGTGGGCCCGGAGACGGGGACTCCGGGCCCACAGCCTGTGATGGCGAGCTCCGAGATTCACGGGATCCCGGGCCCACCTGCGTTGTCTCCAGTGCAGACCGTTTTACCCGCGGCCGCATACCAAGAAGTAGGGAGGATGCGGCTACCGCGGCCGTGCCTCGGCCAGGAGCTCGAGCTGGGCGCGGGCGTCGCGCAGCGGCCAGACCAGGATCAGGCCGGCCCCGGCCTCGGCGTACGCCGCCAGCGCCTCGGCGCACTGGGCCGGCGACCCGACGGGCAGGTTGCCGAGCGTCTCGGGGTCGCGACCCAGCAACGGTCCGAGCAGCTCGTGCAGCACCCGGTCGCGTTCGCCGGGCTTGTCGGTGACCAGCGCCCAGGCCGTGGCGACGGCGTCCGGGAAGGCCTCCGGGTCGCGCCCGGCCGCCACGAGATGCCCGTCGAGCCGGTTCCGGGCGGCGGCGAACTCCGCAGGTGTGGCGTTGTACGCCGACGCGAACCACCCGTCCGCGACCGCGGCCATGCTCGCGAGGCGACGGTCGGAGCCCCAGCTGCCGAACCACACCTCCGGTGGCGGCTCGCGCACCGGAGCGAGCGGGCCCGCGGGTCCGTAGAACGTCCCACGGGTCGTCGCCTCACCCCGCACCAGCGTCCGGACCACCGACATCGACTCGTCGAAGCGCGCCCACCGCTCCGCGAACGGAACGCCGACCGCGTCGTAGTCGCCCTGGCTCGACCCTGGGCCGAGGCCGCCGATCACCCGGGATCCCGTCAGGGCCGCGAGCGAGCTGAGGGTCTTGGCGACGACGACCGGGTGCCGCACCACCGGCAGCGCGATGCTCGTGGCCAGGGCCATCTCCCCCGCGTGCCCCGCCACGGCGGCGAGCGCGGTCGGCCCGTCCAGCCACGGGCGGCGCCAGACGAGGTGGTCGTTGGCGGAGACGGCGGCGTACCCGAGGTCGCGCGCCGTACGCACGTAGTCGCGCAGCCCGTCCACGGTGGGCGTGCCGTCACCGAAGTCCGCGAGAGGGAGGTGGGCGCCCACGTCCATGGTCCGGGAATCATGGCACCCTGGGGAGCGTTGTGCCGGTTAGTTGAATACGCAACGATATGAGGCAGGACACATGCAGCTCGGCATCTTCACCGTGGGCGACGTGACGCCCGACCCGACGACGGGCCGGACGCCGACCGAGCACGAGCGGATCAAGGCGCAGGTGGCCATCGCCACGAAGGCCGAGGAGGTCGGGCTCGACGTCGTGGCCGTCGGCGAGCACCACAACCCGCCCTTCATCGCGTCGGCCCCGACCACGACGCTCGCCTACATCGGCGCCCAGACCTCACGCGTGATCCTGTCGACGGCGACGACCCTGATCACGACCACCGACCCGGTGCTGATCGCGGAGAACTACGCCAAGCTCCAGCACCTCACCGACGGCCGCGTCGACCTGATGATGGGCCGCGGCAACACCGGCCCGGTCTACCCGTGGTTCGGCAAGGACATCCGCGAGGGCATCCCGCTCGCCATCGAGAACTACGCGCTCCTCCACCGCCTCTGGCGCGAGGACGTCGTCGACTGGGAGGGCCGCTTCCGTACGCCGCTCCAAGGCTTCACCTCCACGCCGCGGCCGCTGGACGGCGTACCCCCGTTCGTGTGGCACGGCTCGATCCGCTCCCCCGAGATCGCCGAGCAGGCGGCGTACTACGGCGACGGGTTCTTCGCCAACCACATCTTCTGGCCCGCGTCGCACACGGCCCGGATGGTGTCGCTGTACCGCCGGCGCTACGAGCACTACGGCCACGGCACCGCGGACCAGGCGATCGTCGGCCTCGGTGGCCAGGTCTACATGGCGAAGAACAGCCAGGACGCGATCAACGAGTTCCGCCCGTACTTCGACGTCGCGCCGGTCTACGGGCACGGCCCCTCGCTGGAGGACTTCACCCGCGAGACGCCCCTGACCGTGGGCTCGCCGCAGCAGGTCATCGAGCGCACCCTCGGCTTCCGGGAGTACGCCGGCGACTACCAGCGCCAGCTGTTCCTGGTCGACCATGCCGGGCTGCCGCTGAAGACAGTGCTCGAGCAGCTCGACCTCCTCGGCGAAGAGGTCGTCCCGGTGCTGCGCCGCGAGTTCGCCGCTCTCAAGCCGGCCCACGTCCCCGACGCCCCCACCCACGCCTCCCTCCTCGCCGACCCGCGACGCCGCCTCGGTGGTCGAGCCCGCGAGCGACCCCTCGGTGGTCGAGCCCGCGAGCGCAGCGAGCGGAGTCGAGACCCAAGGCGCGCACTCATGACCAACATCGTCGTGATCAGCGCCGGCATCTCGGTCCCGTCGAGCACCCGGCTCCTCGCCGACGCGCTGGGCAAAGCGACCGCCCGCGCCCTCGCGTCGGTGGTCGAGCCCGCGAGCTTCCCTTCGGTGGTCGAGCCCGCGAGCGCAGCGAGCGGAGTCGAGACCCAAGGCGCCATCGCGTCGTACGACGTGATCGAGCTCCGCGAGCTCGCCCACCTCCTCACCGACAACGTCCTGACCGGCTTCCCCACCGGCGCCCTCGCCGACGCCGTACGCCGGGTGGCCGAGGCCGACGCCGTGATCGCGGTGAGCCCGGTCTACACCGGCTCGTACTCCGGCCTGTTCAAGATGTTCGTCGACGTCCTCGAGGACGGCACCCTCGAGGGCACGCCGGTCCTGATCGCCGCGACCGCCGGCACCAAGCGCCACTCGCTGGTGCTCGAGTTCGCGATGCGGCCGCTGTTCGCCTACCTGCGGGCCGACGTCGTCCCGACCGCGGTGTTCGCCGCGAGCTCCGACTTCGGCGCCACCGGCACCGGCGGCTCCCTCTCGCAGCGCATCGACCGCGCCGCCGCGGAGCTCGCCGACAAGGTCCTCCGCCGTGGCACGACGCTGCCCGACGACCCGTTCGAGAACCCGACGCCGTTCGAGGACCTGCTCCGCGACAGCTGACGGCGGTGGTGCTCTCCCCGCGCGGATGTCATGCTCGCGAGATCGGGAGCGTGAGGGAGTCGCCGGTGAGACTGGAGCCGTTGTATCGGATGCACTTCACCTACCCGGAGAGCTGGTCGGTTCCGCTCGAGGGCGGGTGGCAGCAGCACCTCTACCTCGCCGAGGGCCATTGCGAGGGCGCGGTCACCGGGAGCCTCCGCGGCGCGAACTTCCCGTTACGACGTACCGAGGGCGGACCGTTCTGCGCGGACTTCCGCGGCGCCATCGAGACCGACGACGGCGCGACGGTGCTGGTCGAGCTCCGCGGCTACGGCCGCGCCTACCCGCCCGGTCGACGTGAGGTCGTGGGGTCGGTGATGCATCTCAGTGACAGCGAGCAGTACCGCCCGCTCAACGACGCCGTCTGCGTCTGCGTGGGTGAGGTGCGGGCCGCCGACGACCCGGACGCATCACCCCACCTCGTGCTCGACGTGGCCGAGCTGGTCTGGGAGCCGATCGCCGACTGACCTCGGGGGAAGAAGGGAGACGGCCGTGGACGTCCACCTGCTGGAGGTCGCGTCGGGCGTCTTCCACGTGCGCGCCCAGCACGTGGGCTGGGTGATGATCACCGAAGGCAGCGAGGTGACCCTCGTCGACACCGGCTTCCCAGGAGACCGGGCACGGCTGCTCAGGTCGCTCCGCCGCATCGGACGTCGGCCGTCGGACGTCGCCGCCATCCTGCTCACTCACGCACACCCGGATCAGCTGGGCAGTGCCGAGTATCTCCGCTCGACCGAGGAGACGCCGGTGCTCGTGCACCCGGACGAGGTGGACAATGCGACCGGTCGCAGCATCGAGCAGGTCCGCAAGCCGCGTGTCCTCCTGCGGGCGTGGCGGCCGTCGGTCGCCCTCTGGGCTAGCGACGTGATCGGGCTGAAGGCCAGGAAGGTCGACCGGCTGACCTCCGTCGACACCTTCGACGCCGAGCCGCTCGACGTACCGGGACGGCCGCGGCCCGTGCACACGCCGGGCCACACGTCGGGACACTGCGTGTTCCACCTGCCCGACCGGGCCGCGCTGCTCGCTGGCGACGCCCTGATGACGGCCCATGCCGTGAGCAGGTCAGCGGGACCTCAGCTGATGCCCCGGTTCTTCAACGTCGACTCCGATCGTGCCCGGGAGTCGCTGCGCTCCATCGCCGAGCTCGAGGCGAGCGTGGTGGTTCCCGGCCACGGGCCGGCGTTCCGCGGCAGCCCTGCGATCGCCGTACGCACCGCCCTCGGCCGGACCTGACACCGGGCCCGCGGTCCTCGACGTGCGTGTCGAGGCCGCAGGCCCGATGGTGATCTCAGCTGACGTCCGCGATCAGTGGCCGGTCTTGACGACGACCTTCTGGTCGACCTCGCCGCCCTTGAAGATCACGACCTTGTGCTTGCCGGTGCCGTCGGGGAACCGGAGCTGCACGTGTGCCTCGTCGCCGGCACCGAGCTTCGCGTGGTAGACGACGTCGTCGTTGTCGGTGATCTTGAACCACAGCTTCGTGCCCTCGACCTGGTTCGCGCCGAGGGGGTCGGTGGCGATGTCCACCTTCACGATCTGGGCGCCGCGCTTGTCCACCTGGGTGACGGTCGCGTCGCCGGTGACGTCGGCGGTGGTGATCGCCGGCTCGTCGGTGAACTGGTAGTCGGTGTCGCCGACCTGGATGTCGTGGATGACACCGTCGCCCTCGACGCCCGAGCCGAGCGAGAATCCGGCGGCGTACAGCTCGGAGTCCGGGAGCGTGCTCTTCCACTCCGCGAGGGTGCCGTGACAGTCGCCACCGAACCCGCCGCCCGTCTCCGGGCAGGTGAAGCCGCGCTGCGCGGCCCTGGCCTGTCCGCCGGTGTACCAGTAGTCGTCGCCGTACGTCGGCTCGCCGACCAGCACGTTGAAGTCGTTGTCGTTGCCGCGTTGGCCGTCGACGTCGAACATCAGCTGCGAACCCGGCTGCGGCGAGGTGCCGTACCAGGTCAGCGAGGCGGAGTCGGGCAGGGCCTGCGTCGGCACCGCGAAGTACTCGGCCGCCTTGGCCGTGGGCGAGTCGTTGGTGGTGACGTGCAGGCCCTCCTTGAGGAACTCCACGTGACCGTCCGCGTTGGTGTCGGACGCGATGATGTCGCCCTGGCGGATCATCACGGTCTGTCCGGCGTCGGCGTTCGCGGCCGGCGTGAGAGAGACCAGCGCCGCGGCTGCGATGCCCGCGGCGACCCCCGAAATGATGACCTTCATGGTTCTCCTTCTAGGTGAGATGTGCTCCTCCCGATCGGGAAGGGCAGCCTCGGAGAACGGTGTGTGCCCCCCGAGAGCCGGGTGACCATAACCCAGTGCATCGCCAGGCGATGCATCGACCCTCCGAGGGGGTGAGGCGGACCCAGATCAGCGTTCAGGCCAGGGCGTGCAGCTTGTCGCGGAGCACGTCGCGCTCCCGCTCGCTCGGGCACAGCCGGAGGGCGGTCTCGAGCTCGGCGCGTGCCTCGTCGGCCCGACCGAGGCGGGACAGCAGCTCACCGCGGACGCCGGGCAGCAGGTGCGAGCCCGCGAGCTCTCCGGACTCGACCAGCGCGTCGACCAGCGGCAGCGCGGCGGCCGGTCCGCGTGCCATGGAGACCGCGACGGCGCGGTTGAGCGCGACGATCGGCGAGGGCGCGAGGGAGTCGAGGGCGTCGTACAGCAGCACGATCCGCTCCCAGTCGGTCCCCTCGACCGACGGCGCGACGGCGTGGCACTCGGCGATGGAGGCTTGGAGCCCGTAGGCGCCGAGCCCGCGACCGATCCGGCCGGCCCGGGCCAGAGCTCCGCTCCCTCGCTGGATGGCGGAGCGGTCCCAGCGGCGACGGTCCTGGTCCTCGAGCAGCACGGGCGTCCCGTCGGCGCTGACCCGCGCCGGGAAGCGCGCGGCGGTGAGCTCGAGGAGGGCGAGCAGGCCGTGGGTCTCGGGCTCCTCCGGCATCAGCCGGGCGAGCACGCGGGCCTGGCGGATCGCCTCGCGGGCGAGGTCGGTGCGGATCCACTCGCTGCCCGAGGTCGCGCTCGACCCCTCGGTGAAGATCAGGTAGATGACGGTCAGCACCGAGCTGAGCCGTTGCTTGCGCTCGTCGACCGGGGGCACCTCGAATGGCACTTGCGCGGCGGCCAGGGTCTTCTTGGCGCGGGTGATCCTTGCCTGCACCGTCGCGGTCGGCGTCACGAACGCCCGCGCGATCTCGTCGCTGGTCAGCCCGCCGACAACCCGGAGGGTGAGGGCCACGCTGGCTTCGCGGGACAGCACGGGGTGGCAGGAGATGAAGACGAGCGCGAGGACGTCGTCGTCGATCGTCTCGGGGTCGTACATCACGGCGTCCTCCTCTCCGTGGTCGGGTGTCGCGCCCGAGGTGGCCTGGCCCTCGTCGAGGTCCGCGCCCAGCGCGGCGTACCGCTCGTCGAGGGCGGACCGCCGCCGGAACGCGTCGATGGCCCGTCGCCGGCCGACGGTGAGCAGCCAGCCGGACGGACTACGGGGTACGCCGTCACGTGGCCACGAGACCAGCGCTTCGGCGAGTGCTTCCTGGGCGAGGTCCTCCGCCATCGCGAAGTCGCCGGTGTAGCGCGCGAGCGCGCCGACGATCCGCGCCGACTCGATCCGCCAGACGGCCGCGACCGCCTGGCGACTCGTCGCGGAGTCGCCAGGCCTGGTTGCAGGGAAGTCGCTGGGGGTCACAGCTGGCCGTTGGCCTCCCGCCACGCGCGCTCCTTCTTGATCCACTCGTTGTCCTGGGGGAACTCATCGATGCTCGAGACCCGCCGGACCTCGATCTTCGACCCCGCCCCAAGCGGCGCACGCTTGGCCCACTCGACGGCTTCCTCCTGGGAGGCGACGTCGAGGATGTAGAAGCCGTTGAACAGCTCCTTGGTCTCCCCGTAGGGCCCGTCCGTGGCCACCGGCGGCTGCGTCGAGTAGTCGACCACGATGGTGTCCCGGGGGTCGGTCAGGCCCTCCCCCGCGACCATGACGCCGGCGTTGATCAGCTCCTCGTTGAACCGCCCCATCGTGTTCAGCATCTCGTCGATGTCGACGTCCTTGAACGCCTCCATGACCTCGTCGTTGGCTCGCATGATCAGCATGTACTTCATCTGGTGCTCCTAGGTTCCGGGTCCCTCGTGGACCCTCTCATCCGTGGGTCGAACGGCGGAACGCCGGATCGACAGGTTGTGCCTCCGCTGGTTGCGAAGGCGCAGGGTGGCCTCCGCTGGTCGAGGAGGCGCAGGGCCTCCGCTGGTTGAGGAGGCGCAGTGTGGCCTCCGCTGGTCGAGGAGGCGCAGGCCTCCGCTGGTTGAGGAGGCGCGCTAGCGCCGTCTCGAAACCACCGGAGGCCCCAACTCACCCGCGCTTCGCCAGGCAGCGCGCGACCATCGGCACGATCACCGCGGCCGCGATCAGGTGCGCCACGATCAGGGTCACCTTCGTCCCCGCGGTGGCGCCCGCGGACACCAGCGGCGCCCCGAGCGAGACGAATGTCAGCACAGCGGCGATGACGACGTAGGTGCGCGCCGGGCGGCGTGCGCGCCAGTTGAGCAGCGCGGCGATGGCGGTGCCGACGACCATGCAGAGCGCGATCGAGAAGGCGTAGGAGCCGGCCGGGATCGCCTGCGGGGCAACCGACGGGTCTCCGAAGAAGTCACCGACGGCGACGTGGACTCCGGCGACGCGTGCCAGGGCGACCCAGGCCTCCGTCGCGGCACCGGCGACCACGGTCGCGCCCGCGCTGACGGCCAGCAGTCGGCCGAAGGACGCCCGCGTCCGGGTGGTGGGGTGTGCGGTCGGGGTGGCGTGCAGGGTGGTGGTCATCCGAGTCTCCTCAGGTCTCACGCACCGCTTCTCGGTGCGTCCACCCGTAGGTCGAACGGCTGGAGACCCGGATCGACACGATCCGGTGATGAATCGAAGAAATCCTCGTCAGGAGGCGGAGGTGACCGCGACGTCCGCGCGAGAGACCTCGATCTGCCCGAGCTCGCGAGCCGGTCCGCTCAGGCTGAACCGAACGCCGGGGTCGGCCTCGGCCAGCGCCTCCCACGGGTGACTGCCCCAGCCGGCCCGGTCGAGGGCGGCCCGCGTCAGGCGGGCAGCGACCAGCGGCCGGTCGTCGTACGACGCCACCACGCTGACGTCGGCCAGCATCGGTCCCGCGGAGAAGCACTCCTCGGCGACGAGCAGGATCTGGCTGGCGACGTACTGGCGGTACCACTCCGCCGTCTCCGCCGGGGTTGCCGATCGCAGGCCGACGGCACCGTCAGGCGTGCGCGCGAAGTTGGTCGTCGGCACGGCAGCCGTCACCGACGCCAGGGACAGCGCCACGTGTGCCACGTCGCCCTGGATCGCATCGATCTGCGCCGCACGGCCGCTCTCCCGGAGGCGCGCGGCGAGCGCGGGGGCCAGGGCCTCGGGAGCGTTGGCCATGAGCGCGTTCCAGCGGGCGTGACGCCCTGCCTGACCCGTGATCGGGCGCGCGAGCGGGCGCCTGACCGGCTTGGCAGCGAACAACGACATGGCACGGACCCCGCATTCGACGATGCCTTTTCTACGGCTCGGCGGGGTGGTTGTCAGACGAACTGTCGAAGTCCGGCCCGCGAACATCCGAAGATGGCCCGTCGGGACTAGGCGGCCGGCACCCCCTCCCCCGTCCGGACCCCGGGTCCGTGATCGGTCGAGCCGGTCGAGACCACGGACCCGAGGGCGAAACTTCAGCGCGACGTCCGCAGCCAGTGCAGGGCGACGGCGCCGATCCAGAGCTCGTAGCCGAGGGTGCTCAGCGCAAGCAGCGGGAAGAACGCGCCGGCGACGAGGGTCGCGGTGCCCAGCAGGGTGATCGGCAGCAGCACGATGCCCGTCCGCTGCAGCCACGGCGCGGTGCCCAGCATCCGCAGTCCCAACACGATCGCGCCGATGAAGAACAGCCGCGGCATCGCCGAGAACGCCAGGGAGTACGGCGCCACCGCGTCCCAGCCGCCGAGGATCCGCAGGTCGGTCCCGTCGGCGGCCGTGTCGAGAGCGACGTCGTGGAGGACGCCGGCGTACGGCCAGACGAGCGAGAGCAGCGTGCCCGCCGCGACCGCGACGGTCGCCAGGACGCCGGTGCCGTCGGCCTTCCGGAGCTTGAGGTGAACGGCGCCCATGAAGCCGAGCAGCAGCATCCCGGCGATCATGAACGCGTAGTTGCCCGCGCGGTACAGATTCTCCGCGTCGAGCACGTGGTGGCCGCGCTCGAGCGCCGGGTCGTTGGGCGATCCGCCGTGCGGCAGCACGAAGATCGCCATGCAGACCATCACGCTCAGCTGGCAGATCGTGAACGCCAGGCCGAAGCGCGCGCTCAGCCGCACCAGCCAGTTCTCGTCGGTGATCTCCCCGGCGAGGCCCTGTCTCGCAACCACCTTGTGTGTCGTCGTACTCATCTCGTTTCTCTCCTCCGTCGGTGAGCCGATCCGTCCGGATCCGCGAGACAGGAAGGTAGGAACTCGGGCACACTCGCCACATCGACGCCAGGGCTGGACCTCACCAGCCCACAGACTGAGGGCGGCGTCATCTGGAAGGAAAATCATGCGTAGCAAGATCGTGCTCGGAGCGGTGGGTCTCATGCTGGCCGGCACCACTCTGACCGCCTGTGGTTCCGGCGACAGCACCAGCTCGGACTCCTCGGGCGACTACTGCAGCCAGCTGAAGTCTGACAAGGCGTTCTTCGCGACCCTCGATGGCAGCGACCCCGACCTGAGCAACCTCGACGAGGTGTTCACGCGGATGCACACCCTCGCCGACGCAGCGCCGGCCGCCGTCGCCGCCGACTGGAAGACCCTGGACGACGCCTTCACCACGATCGAAAACGCGCTGAAGGAGGCCGGGCTGAAGCCCAGCGACCTCGGCGACCTCCAGAACGGCCAGGTCCCGCCGGGCGTCGACACGTCGAAGCTTCCAGGCCCTGCTCCCGAAGCTGCAGAGCCTCAGCAGCGGCGAGGTCACCCAGGCGGCCTCCCGCATCGCCGCCAACGCCAAGTCCGAGTGCGGAGTAGACCTCACCGGCAGCTGACTGCGCTCCGCCATCCTCGGCGCCTCCGCTGGCTCCGCCATCCTTCGGTGGTCGAGCCCGGCGAGCGCCAGCGAGCCGGAGTCGAGACCCAGGCCTTCAG
The DNA here is from genome assembly GCA_963812055.1 of uncultured Actinomycetota bacterium. Lineage (GTDB taxonomy): Bacteria > Actinomycetota > Actinomycetes > Propionibacteriales > Nocardioidaceae > Nocardioides. The sequence continues at coordinate 1,284 of CAWEUA010000003.1, read as the reverse complement.
CCCTGGGGTTGATGCCCGCCGAAGTAGAAACACCTAACCTCTCCGCGGGCGAACCCTCGACCGCCTCGGCAGCACGCGCCTCGACGCCGCGCTCGCCGCGGCGTTCCTGGTCGTCGGGCTGGCGCAGGCGGTCGGTGGCCGATCGCGGACGGCGTGACTCGGCGAGCTGTTCGTCCTCGGTACGACGCTGCCGCTCGCGTGGCGGCGTACCCGGCCCGATCGAGTCGACCCTGGTGATGGCGGCGTTCTTCCTCATCCCGGTCGACGGCTTTCCGGTCCTCGGCTTCATCGTCCTGATCCTGCAGTTCTTCGCGCTCGGCACCCACGGCGAGCCGGACCGCGCCCTCGCTCTCACCACGGCGTTCGCGGCGGTCACGTCCGTCATCGGCACCCTCCTCGGACCCGAGGCGCCGGTCACCGCCATCGGCGGCGTCCTCGTCGTCGTCGCACCCGTTCTCGCCGGCCGCCTGGTCCGCCACCTCCGACATCAGAACGCCGAGCTCACCCGGCTCGCCGGCAGCTCCGCGAGGAACGTCTCCGCGCCGAGGAGGCCGCCGTCGGAGCCGAACGCGCCCGGATCGCCCAGGAGCTGCACGACGTGGTCGGCCACGAGGTGACACTGATCGCGATCCAGGCGGAGGCCGCCGCGGCTGCCCTCACGGTCAGCCCCGAACGCGCCACCGAGCCGGTCGAGGCGATCCGCACCACCGCCCACCGCACCCTGGCCGAGATCCGCTCGGTCCTCGACGTCCTGGCCCCGGTCGCGCGTGACGACCCCCGGGCTCCGAGGACCTCGTCCACCCTCGCCGAACGCGCCCGCTCCGCCGGGATCCCCCAACACCCTCATCCGACCGGTACGCCGCTCCCGAGACGAGGCCCCCGCCTCGCTCGCCGTCACGCCGCATCGTCCGCGAGTGCCTCACCAACGCCGGCCGGCACTCCCCCGGCGAGACTGTGTCCATCACTGTCGACCTGGGACCCCGACGCCGTCATGCGTCGAGGCGACCAACCGCGACGGACGCCCGACTCCCCACCCGCGCCCGGCCGTGGCCTCACCGGCATCCGTCACCGGGCCGGCTCCTCGGCGGCACCTTCGCTGCTGGCCCACCGCCGACGGCGCCTTCACCGTCCGCGTCCCCATCCCACCGGCGGCCCGCCGACGACCCGCGTGCTGATCGTCGACGACCAGGACCTGATCCGCCAGGGCCTGCGGATGATCCTCGAGCTCGGCGGCATCGAGGTCGTCGGCGAAGCCGCCGGACGGCGCCGAAGCCGTCACCGCCG
>CAWEUA010000002.1:0-21033 GCA_963812055.1 uncultured Actinomycetota bacterium | reverse complement strand
GAGTAGCCACCTGCGGAGGACGCCTCCGGCGAGCTGAGCGCGTGAAGGGGCGCTTCCTGGGTACCGACCAACCATGGCCGTGACGAGCTTCCAGGACCTGCCTCTCGCCGATCGTGACCATGACTGGGACGGCGACGGCGCCGAGAAACGCGTCCGGTCGTGGGCCGGCGCCGAGGACGGTCCGAACGAGAACTACCGCGACGCCCACGTCTGGTACGACGCCGACAAGAAGGACAACTTCACGGCGTACAAGCTGCTGATCGCCGACGTGATCGACGGCCGGCTGAAGGTGGTTCCGCGCGGAATCCAGGCGGCCGGCAACGTCATGGTCGGCGGCCGGGGCGGCGTCGATCTACCGCACGCCGACATCGATCGGGTGAAGAGCCATCTGGCGAAGTACTACGACAAGCTCGGCGACGAGCCGCCGTGGGAGCGCGACTGACGTTGCCCCGCCACTTGATCGGCCTGTTGGCTATGCGCGCCGTGGGCCTATTCAGCCAAAGTCCGCAACCACCCACGAGCCGCAACATACGGACGTTCTGCCGAAGGGTGGTTTCGAGACGGTCGCAGAGCGACCTCCTCAACCACCGGAGGGACATCCGACCTCCTCAACCACCGGGACCACCCGACCTCCTCAACCACCGACCGCCGGGTCGGCGGCGATGGCGTCGATCACCCGGACCATGTCGTCGTTCCCATGGCCGAGGTCCTCGGTGGCGGCGAACAGGGATCCGCAGACGCGCAGCAACGGCATCGACAGCCCTCGAGCATCGGCCGCGTCGAGGATCAGGCGGTTGTTGTAGAGGACGTCGGAGACGGCTGCCTGGGGTGCGTCGTCCCCCTCGACCAGCTTCGCGAGCTTCACCCGCGACAGCGCGCTCGCCATCGTGCCGGCGTCGAGGACGGACCGAAGGATCTCCGTGTCGAGCCCCCGGCCGCGCGCGAAGTGGACCGCCTCGGCCAGCGCCGTGACCATCCCGATCAGGAAGACGTTCGCGGCGAGCTTGGTCTCGATCGCACGCGGGACCTCACCGCATCGGAACGTGGCCGCCGCCATCGGCGCCAGCACACCCTCGACCAGGTCGAGTACGTCGTCGTCGCCCGCCAGCATCGCGACCAGGGCCCCGGAGAACGCGGGCACCCGCGAACCCGAGACCGGCGCCTCGACGAAACGTGCGCCGTGGGCGTGGAGGTGGTCGCCCAGGGCCTGGGAGTACTCCGGTGAGACCGTGCCCATGTTGACCACGATCCGACCCGCGACCGGGAGCTCGAAGCCGGCGGCACTCCGGCCCAGGACCGCGTCGGTGACCGGACCGTTCGCCAGCATCATGATCACGATGTCGCAGCTCTCGACGACCTCGTACGCCGAAGCGGCCACGGCCGCACCGGCGGCCCGCAGCAGCTCGGTCTTCTCGGGACTGCGGTTCCACACCGCCAGGTCGGTGCGGGCTCGGGCAAGTCGGGTCGCCATCGGCTCGCCCATGTGGCCGAGCCCGAGGAACCCGACCCGCGGTCGCTGGGTCGGTGGTGCGGCGCGTCCGTGCTCCATGGGCAGCAATGTCACAGCCCATGGACGGCGGGTCGACGTCCAATTCCGATCCAGTGGACCGTTCCGACTGGGTCGACCCGGTCGGGCGTCAGCCGCGCCCGGTCACGCGATCGAGGCGGTTTCCTCGGACGTCCGAGGAAACCGCTCGGACCCCCAGCTGAGGTAGGCGAGCTCCAGGATCTCGGCCAGCTCGGGCCGTTCCGGGTGGCCCTCGTCGGTGACCAGGTCCCAGTAGCCGAGCTTCGTGCCGTCGGCGCGCGCGACGTACAGCCGATCCCGCCCGAACTTCCGCCAGCGGGCGATCGTGACGTCCGGTGACGTCTGCATCATGAGGGAACCCCCGTTCCTGAGCATTTTCTACGGCCTCGACGGTGTCTATGTCAGGTGAATTCGGCAAAGTTCAACCGAACGGCTGGGTAAAGAATCCCTTCGGACCCGGTGATAATCCGGGGTAGAAGACGCCCGATTCGGCCAAGGGAAGGTGCAGGTCAGTGACCCCGGAGCGGAACGTTCTCGGAGACGAGCTCGACCCCTGCGGCGGCGAGCCGCTGACCGGCTTCTACCGCGACGGCAACTGCTCCTGCGGCGAGGAGGACATCGGCCTGCACGCGGTGTGCGCGGTGATGACCGAGGAGTTCCTCGAGCACCAGCGGTCGGTCGGCAACGACCTGACCACGCCGGTCCCGGAGTACGCCTTCGCGGGGCTGCGGCCCGGCGACCGCTGGTGCGTGGTCGCCGCCCGGTGGTTGCAGGCCTACCACGACGGCGTGGCCAGCCCGGTGGTCCTCGCCTCGACGAACGAGCGGGCCCTCGAGGTCATCTCGCTCTCGGTGCTCCGAGAGCACGCCGTCGACGTGCCTCCGGACCCGAGCAGCCTGGTCTGAACCCTCAGCAACCCACCGTCGCCTGCACGAGGTCGCGCACCTACCCGAAGAGCATCGCCCTCCAGGCGTTCCGCACCGCGGGACGGCCGGCGTACGACGGCTGAGCGGGAAGTGGACCTGAACCCGGAACCCAGGGGAGCCCTGGCCGCATCCCGTGCCAGGATGCCTTGGGTGCCCCACGACGCTGCCGACTACCGCGATCTCGCCGAGCGCTCGTGGGCGTGGGCGCAGACCCGGGTGCACTCGGGCGACGACGGCCTGTGGCTTCCCGAGAAGCCGGAGGAGTCCGAGCCCGACGAGTACGCCTACGGGATGCACAGCGGCATCGGCGGCCTCGCCCACCTCCTCGCCGAGATCCGGTTGACCCGCGAGCTCACGGCCGACGAGCGCGCCCTCGCCGACGGCATCGCCGAGACGCTGAGCCGGCGAATCGCGGGTGAGACCGAGTTCGACTACTTCAGCGGGCTGGTCAGCACCCTCGGCGCCCTCACCGCCCTGGGCGCACCCGGTGCCGACCGCGCTGTGGCCCGGTTGCTCGAGCTGGCGACCCCCGACGGCTGGCAGCCCTCGTTCCTGGAGCCCGCCCGGTACGTCCCGGAGGGGCGCTGCAGCGACGTGACGCTCGGCAACGCGGCCGTGCTGGTCGGCGCCCTCTGGGCCCTCCGGTACGACGTGCCGGGCGCGGCCGAGCTCGCCGACCGGGCGGTGGACGTCGTCCTGGCCGAGAAGGAGGAGCTGCCGACCGGCCTGAACTGGCTGTTCGTGCCGCGGCGCTTCATGCTCCAGCCGAGGGGAGAGATGCCGAACTGGTCGCACGGCCTGGCCGGTATCGCCGGCTCCCTCGCCGCGGCCGGAGCCGCCCTGGACCGGCCGGAGCTGACCGAGGCGGCCCGCCTCGGCGCCGAGCACCTGGTCACGATCGCCGACACCAGCGACGGCGGGATGCGGATCGGGCACGTCGTGCCCGGTCACGAGGACCTCGACACGTACACCTACACCTGGTGCCACGGGCCGGCCGGCACCTCGCTGTTGTTCGCGGCCCTCGACCACGCCGGCGTCGACACGGTGGGTGGCCGCGCGACGTACGACTGGGAGCGCGCCTGCCTCCACTCGTTGAAGGTCTCGGGCATCCCCGAGCGCGTCTACCCCGGCTTCTGGGACAACGACGGCCGCTGCTGCGGCACCGCGGGTGTCGGCGATGTCGTCCTCAACGTCTGGCAGCGGCACGGCGAGGACGACGACCTCGCGTTCGCAGTCACGCTCGGCGACGCGATCGCCGACCGCGCGATCACCGACGGTGACCACGTCTACTGGCGGTTCGTCGAGCACCGGAACGCCGACCCGTTGCTCCCGCCCGGTCCCGGCTGGATGCAGGGCGCGGCGGGCATCGCGGCGTACCTCTTCCGCCTCGCGCGCGTCCTCGAGCAGGGGCGCGACGCGGAGGCGGTCGCCCGCATGGACACCTGGTGGGCACTGCCGTAGCCGCGGGAGCGTCTCGGCCTACCGCGGCCGGGCCTCGGCCAGGAGCTCGAGCTGGGCGCGGGCGTCGCGCAGCGGCCAGACCAGGATCAGGCCGGCCCCGGCCTCGGCGTACGCCGCCAGCGCCTCGGCGCACTGGGCCGGCGACCCGACGGGCAGGTTGCCGAGCGTCTCGGGGTCGCGGCCCAGCAACGGTCCGAGCAGGTCGTGCAGCACCCGATCGCGTTCGCCGGGCTTGTCGGTGACCAGCGCCCAGGCCGTGGCGACGGCGTCCGGGAAGGCCTCCGGGTCGCGCCCGGCCGCCACGAGATGCCCGTCGAGCCGGATCCGGGCGGCGGCGAACTCCGCGGGTGTGGCGTTGTACGCCGACGCGAACCACCCGTCCGCGACCGCGGCCATGCTCGCGAGGCGACGGTCGGAGCCCCAGCTGCCGAACCACACCTCCGGTGGCGGCTCGCGCACCGGAGCGAGTGGTCCCGCGGGGCCGTAGAACGTCCCACCGGTCGTCGCCTCACCCCGCACCAGCGTCCGGACCACCGACATCGACTCGTCGAAGCGCGCCCACCGCTCCGCGAACGGAACGCCGACCGCGTCGTAGTCGCCCTGGCTCGACCCGGGGCCGAGGCCGCCGATCACCCGGGATCCCGTCAGGGCCGCGAGCGAGCTGAGGGTCTTGGCGACGACGACCGGGTGCCGCACCACCGGCAGCGCGATGCTCGTGGCCAGGGCCATCTCCCCCGCGTCGCCCGCCACGGCGGCGAGCGCGGTCGGCCCGTCCAGCCACGGGCGGCGCCAGACGAGGTGGTCGTTGGCGGAGACGGCGGCGTACCCGAGGTCGCGCGCCGTACGCACGTAGTCGCGCAGCCCGTCCACGGTGGGCGTGCCGTCACCGAAGTCCGCGAGAGGGAGGTGGGCGCCCACGTCCATGGTCCGGGAATCATGGCACCCTGGGGAGCGTTGTGCCGGTTAGTTGAATACGCAACGATATGAGGCAGGACACATGCAGCTCGGCATCTTCACCGTGGGCGACGTGACGCCCGACCCGACGACGGGCCGGACGCCGACCGAGCACGAGCGGATCAAGGCGCAGGTGGCCATCGCCACGAAGGCCGAGGAGGTCGGGCTCGACGTCGTGGCCGTCGGCGAGCACCACAACCCGCCCTTCATCGCGTCGGCCCCGACCACGACGCTCGCCTACATCGGCGCCCAGACCTCACGCGTGATCCTGTCGACGGCGACGACCCTGATCACGACCACCGACCCGGTGCTGATCGCGGAGAACTACGCCAAGCTCCAGCACCTCACCGACGGCCGCGTCGACCTGATGATGGGCCGCGGCAACACCGGCCCGGTCTACCCGTGGTTCGGCAAGGACATCCGCGAGGGCATCCCGCTCGCGATCGAGAACTACGCCCTCCTCCACCGCCTCTGGCGCGAGGACGTCGTCGACTGGGAGGGCCGCTTCCGTACGCCGCTCCAAGGCTTCACCTCCACGCCGCGGCCGCTGGACGGCGTACCCCCGTTCGTGTGGCACGGCTCGATCCGCTCCCCCGAGATCGCCGAGCAGGCGGCGTACTACGGCGACGGGTTCTTCGCCAACCACATCTTCTGGCCCGCGTCGCACACGGCCCGGATGGTGTCGCTGTACCGCCGGCGCTACGAGCACTACGGCCACGGCACCGCGGACCAGGCGATCGTCGGCCTCGGCGGCCAGGTCTACATGGCCAAGAACAGCCAGGACGCGATCAACGAGTTCCGCCCGTACTTCGACGTCGCCCCGGTCTACGGCCACGGTCCCTCGCTGGAGGACTTCACCCGCGAGACGCCCCTGACCGTCGGCTCGCCGCAGCAGGTCATCGAGCGCACCCTCGGCTTCCGGGAGTACGCCGGCGACTACCAGCGCCAGCTGTTCCTCGTCGACCATGCCGGGCTGCCGCTGAAGACGGTGCTCGAGCAGCTCGACCTCCTCGGCGAGGAGGTCGTCCCGGTGCTGCGCCGCGAGTTCGCCGCCCTCAAGCCCGCCCACGTGCCGGACGCCCCCACCCACGCCTCCCTCAGCTCGGTGGTCGAGCCCCGCGAGCGACTCTTCGGTGGTCGAGCCCGCGAGCGACTCCTCGGTGGTCGAGCCCGCGAGCGCAGCGAGCGGAGTCGAGACCCAGGGCGCGCACTCATGACCAACATCGTCGTGATCAGCGCCGGCATCTCGGTCCCGTCGAGCACCCGGCTCCTCGCCGACGCGCTGGGCAAGGCGACCGCCCGCGCCCTCTCGGTGGTCGAGCCCGCGAGCGCAGCGAGCGAGTCGAGACAGGGCTCGCGTCCCTTCGGTGGTCGAGCCCGCGAGCGCAGCGAGCGGAGTCGAGACCCAAGGCGCCGTCGCGTCGTACGACGTGATCGAGCTCCGCGAGCTCGCCCACCTCCTCACCGACAACGTCCTCACCGGCTTCCCCACCGGCCCCCTCGCCGACGCCGTACGCCGGGTGGCCGAGGCGGACGCCGTGATCGCGGTGAGCCCGGTCTACACCGGCTCGTACTCCGGCCTGTTCAAGATGTTCGTCGACGTCCTCGAGGACGGCACCCTCGAGGGCACGCCGGTCCTGATCGCCGCGACCGCCGGCACCAAGCGCCACTCGCTGGTGCTCGAGTTCGCGATGCGGCCGCTGTTCGCCTACCTGCGGGCCGACGTCGTCCCGACCGCGGTGTTCGCCGCGAGCTCCGACTTCGGCGCCACCGGCACCGGCGGCTCCCTCTCGCAGCGCATCGACCGCGCCGCCGCGGAGCTCGCCGACAAGGTCCTCCGCCGCGGCACGACGCTGCCCGACGACCCGTTCGAGAACCCGACGCCGTTCGAGGACCTGCTCCGCGACAGCTGACGGCGGTGGTGCTCTCCCCGCGCGGATGTCATGCTCGCGAGATCGGGAGGGTGAGGGAGTCGCCGGTGAGACTGGAGCCGTTGTATCGGATGCACTTCACCTACCCGGAGAGCTGGTCGGTCCCCCTCGAGGGCGGGTGGCAGCAGCATCTCTACCTCGCCGAGGGCCATTGCGAGGGCGCGGTCACCGGGAGCCTCCGCGGCGCGAACTTCCCGCTACGACGTACCGAGGGCGGACCGTTCTGCGCGGACTTCCGCGGCGCCATCGAGACCGACGACGGCGCGACCGTGCTGGTCGAGCTCCGCGGCTACGGCCGCGCCTACCCGCCCGGTCGACGGGAGGTCGTGGGGTCGGTGATGCACCTCAGTGACAGCGAGCAGTACCGCCCGCTCAACGACGCCGTCTGCGTCTGCGTGGGTGAGGTGCGGGCCGCCGACGACCCGGACGCATCACCCCACCTCGTGCTCGACGTGGCCGAGCTGGTCTGGGAGCCGATCGCCGACTGACCTCGGGGGAAGAAGGGAGACGGCCGTGGACGTGCACCTGCTGGAGGTCGCGTCGGGCGTCTTCCACGTGCGCGCCCAGCACGTCGGCTGGGTGATGATCACCGAAGGCAGCGAGGTGACCCTGGTCGACACCGGCTTCCCAGGAGACCGGGCGCGGCTGCTCAGGTCGCTCCGCCGCATCGGACGTCGGCCGTCGGATGTCGCCGCCATCCTGCTCACCCACGCACACCCGGATCAGCTGGGCAGTGCCGAGTACCTCCGCTCGACCGAGGAGACGCCGGTGCTCGTGCACCCGGACGAGGTGGACAATGCGACCGGTCGGAGCATCGAGCAGGTCCGCAAGCCGCGTGTCCTCCTGCGCGCGTGGCGGCCGTCGGTCGCCCTCTGGGCTAGCGAGGTGATCGGGCTGAAGGCCAGGAAGGTCGACCGGCTGACCTCCGTCGACACCTTCGACGCCGAGCCGCTCGACGTACCGGGACGTCCGCGGCCCGTGCACACGCCGGGCCACACGTCGGGACACTGCGTGTTCCACCTGCCCGACCGGGCCGCGCTGCTCGCGGGCGACGCCCTGATGACGGCCCATGCCGTGAGCAGGTCAGCGGGACCTCAGCTGATGCCCCGGTTCTTCAACGTCGACTCCGATCGTGCCCGGGAGTCGCTGCGCTCCATCGCCGAGCTCGAGGCGAGCGTGGTGGTTCCCGGCCACGGACCGGCGTTCCGCGGCAGCCCCGCGATCGCCGTACGCACCGCCCTCGGCCGGACCTGACATCGGGCCCGCGGTCCTCGACATGTTCGTGTCGAGGCCGCAGGCCCGATGGGATCTCAGCTGACGTCCGCGATCAGTGGCCGGTCTTGACGATGACCTTCTGGTCGACCTCGCCGCCCTTGAAGATCACGACCTTGTGCCTGCCGGTGCCGTCGGGGAACCGGAGCTGCACGTGTGCCTCGTCGCCGGCACCGAGCTTCGCGTGGTAGACGACGTCGTCGTTGTCGGTGATCTTGAACCACAGCTTCCTGCCCTCGACCTGGTTCGCGCCGAGGGGGTCGGTGGCGATGTCCACCTTCACGATCTGGGCGCCGCGCTTGTCCACCTGGGTGACGGTCGCGTCGCCGGTGACGTCGGCGGTGGTGATCGCCGGCTCGTCGGTGAACTGGTAGTCGGTGTCGCCGACCTGGATGTCGTGGATGACACCGTCGCCCTTGACGCCCGAGCCGAGCGAGAAGCCGACGGCGTACAGCTTGGCGTCCGGGAAGCGCCTGCTGCCACTGAGCGAGCGTGCCGTGGCAGTCCGAGCCGGAGCCGCCGGTCGTCGAGGGGCAGAGCTCGTGGTGGCTCTTGTAGATGCTGCTGCCCGTCGACATCCAGTAGTCGTCGCCGTACGCCGGCTCACCGACCAGGACGTTGTAGCCGTCGGCGGTGGTGCCCTGGTCACCGTCGGCGTCGAAGACGAGCTGCGAGCCCGGCTGCGGCGACGTGCCGTACCAGGTCAGGGATGCCGTGTCGGGCAGGCCCTGCGCGGGCACATTGAAGTACTCGGCCGCCTTGGCGTCCGACGAGTTGTCGTCGGTGTAGACGTGCAGACCCTCCTTGAGGAAGTCGACGTGACCGGCCGGGCGGGTGTCGCCCATCAATGGCACGAAACCTCCGGGACGGATCATCACGGTCTGCCCGGCGTCGGCGTTCGCGGCCGGCGCGAGAGAGACCAGCGCCGCGGCTGCGATGCCCGCGGCGACCCCCGAAATGATGACCTTCATGGTTCTCCTTCTAGGTGAGATGTGCTCCTCCCGATCGGGAAGGGCAGCCTCGGAGAACGGTGTGTGCCCCCCGAGAGCCGGGTGACCATAACCCAGTGCATCGCCAGGCGATGCATCGACCCTCCGAGGGGGTGAGGCGGACCCCGATCAGCGTTCAGGCCAGGGCGTGCAGCTTGTCGCGGAGCACGTCGCGCTCCCGCTCGCTCGGGCACAGCCGGAGGGCGGTCTCGAGCTCGGCGCGTGCCTCGTCGGCCCGACCGAGGCGGGTCAGCAGCTCACCGCGGACGCCGGGCAGCAGGTGCGAGCCCGCGAGCTCTCCGGACTCGACCAGCGCGTCGACCAGCGGCAGCGCGGCGGCCGGTCCGCGTGCCATCGAGACCGCGACGGCGCGGTTGAGCGCGACGATCGGCGAGGGGGCGAGGGAGTCGAGGGCGTCGTACAGCAGCACGATCCGCTCCCAGTCGGTCCCCTCGACCGACGGCGCGACGGCGTGGCACTCGGCGATGGAGGCCTGGAGCCCGTAGGCGCCGAGCCCGCGACCGATCCGACCGGCCTGGGCCAGAGCTCCGCTCCCTCGCTGGATGGCGGAGCGGTCCCAGCGGCGCCGGTCCTGGTCCTCGAGCAGCACGGGCGTCCCGTCGGCGCTGACCCGCGCCGGGAAGCGCGCGGCGGTGAGCTCGAGGAGGGCGAGCAGGCCGTGGGTCTCGGGCTCCTCCGGCATGAGGCGGGCGAGCACGCGGGCCTGGCGGATCGCCTCGCGGGCGAGGTCGGTGCGGATCCACTCGCCGCCCGAGGTCGCGCTCGACCCCTCGGTGAAGATCAGGTAGATGACGGTCAGCACCGAGCTGAGCCGTTGCTTGCGCTCGTCGACGGGAGGCACCTCGAACGGCACCTGCGCGGCGGCCAGGGTCTTCTTGGCGCGGGTGATCCTTGCCTGCACCGTCGCGGTCGGCGTCACGAACGCCCGCGCGATCTCGTCGCTGGTCAGCCCGCCGACAACCCGGAGGGTGAGGGCCACGCTGGCCTCGCGGGACAGCACGGGGTGGCAGGAGATGAAGACGAGCGCGAGGACGTCGTCGTCGATCGTCTCGGGGTCGTACATCACGGCGTCCTCCTCTCCGTGGTCGGGTGTCGCGCCCGAGGTGGCCTGGCCCTCGTCGAGGTCCGCGCCCAGCGCGGCGTACCGCTCGTCGAGGGCGGACCGCCGCCGGAACGCGTCGATGGCCCGTCGCCGGCCGACGGTGAGCAGCCAGCCGGACGGACTACGGGGTACGCCGTCGCGCGGCCACGAGACCAGCGCTTCGGCGAGTGCTTCCTGGGCGAGGTCCTCCGCCATCGCGAAGTCGCCGGTGTAGCGCGCGAGCGCGCCGACGATCCGCGCCGACTCGATCCGCCAGACGGCCGCGACCGCCTGGCGACTCGTCGCGGAGTCGCCAGGCCTGGCTGCAGGGTCGTCGCTGGGGGTCACATCTGGCCGGTTGGCCTCCCGCCACGCGCGCTCCTTCTTGATCCACTCGTTGTCCTGGGGGAACTCATCGATGCTCGAGACCCGCCGGACCTCGATCTTCGACCCCGCACCGAGCGGCGCACGCTTGGCCCACTCGACGGCTTCCTCCTGCGAGGCGACGTCGAGGATCCAGAAGCCGTCGAACAGCTCCTTGGTCTCCCCGTACGGCCCGTCCGTCGCCACCGGCGGCTGCGTCGAGTAGTCGACCACGATGGTGTCCCTGGGGTCGGCCAGGCCCTCCCCCGCGACGATGCACGCCGGCGTTGATCAGCTCCTCGTTGTACCGACCCATCGTGTTCAGCATCTCGTCGAAGTCGACGTCCTTGAACGACTCCATGACCTCGTCGTTGGCCCGCATGATCAGCATGTACTTCATCTGGTGCTCCTCAGGTTCCGGGTCCCTCGTGGACCCTCTCATCCGTGGGTCGAACGGCGGAACGCCGGATCGACAGGTTCTGCCTCCGCTGGTTGCGAAGGCGCAGGGTGGCCTCCGCTGGTTGAGGAGGCGCGGTGCGGCCTCCGCTGGTTGAGGAGGCCGTGGCCTCCGCTGGTTGAGGAGGCGCGGAGGCCTCCGCTGGTTGAGGAGGCGCGCTAGCGCCGTCTCGAAACCACCGGAGGCCTCAGCTCACCCGCGCTTCGCCAGGCACCGCGCGACCAGCGGCACGATCACCGCGGCCGCGATCAGGTGCGCCACGATCAGGGTCACCTTCGTCCCCGCGGTGGCACCCGCGGACACCAGCGGCGCCCCGAGCGAGACGAATGTCAGCACAGCGGCGATGACGACGTAGGTGCGTGCCGGGCGGCGTGCGCGCCAGTTGAGCAGCGCGGCGATGGCGGTGCCGACCACCATGCAGAGCGCGATCGAGAAGGCGTAGGAGCCGGCCGGGATCGCCTGCGGGGCAACCGACGGGTCTCCGAAGAAGTCACCGACGGCGACGTGGACTCCGGCGACGCGTGCCAGGGCGACCCAGGCCTCCGTCGCGGCACCGGCGACCACGGTCGCGCCCGCGCTGACGGCCAGCAGTCGGCCGAAGGACGCCCGAGTCCGGGTGGTGGGGTGTGCGGTCGGGGTGGCGTGCAGGGTGGTGGTCATCCGAGTCTCCTCAGGTCTCACGCACCGCTTCTCGGTGCGTCCACCCGTAGGTCGAACGGCCGCAGCACCGGATCGACACGATCCGGTGATGAATCGAAGAAATCCTCGTCAGGAGGCGGAGCTGACCGCGACGTCCGCGCGGGAGACCTCGATCGGCCCGAGCTCGCAAGACGGTCCGCTCAGGCTGAACCGGACGCCGGGGTCGGCCTCGGTCAGCGCGTCCCACGGGTGACTGCCCCAGCCGGCCCGGTCGAGGGCGGCCCGCGTCAGGCGGGCAGCGACCAGCGGCTGGTCGTCGTACGACGCCACCACGCTGACGTCGGCCAGCATCGGTCCCGCGGAGAAGCACTCCTCGGCGACGAGCAGGATCTGGCTGGCGACGTACTGGCGGTACCACTCCGACGTCTCCGCCGGGGTTGCCGATCGCAGGCCGACGGCACCGTCAGGCGTGCGCGCGAAGTTGGTCGTCGGCACGGCAGCCGTCACCGACGCCAGGGACAGGGCCACGTGCACCACGTCGCCCTGGATCGCATCGACCCGCGCCGTACGGCCGCTCTCCCGGAGGCGCGCGGCGAGCGCGGGGGCCAGGGCCTCGGGAGCGTTGGCCATGAGCGCGTTCCAGCGGGCGTGACGCCCTGCCTGACCCGTGATCGGGCGCGCGAGCGGGCGCCTGACCGACTTGGCAGCGAACAACGACATGGCACGGACCCCGCATTCGACGATGCCTTTTCTACGGCTCGGCGGGGTGGTTGTCAGACGAACTGTCGAAGTCCGGCCCGTGAACATCCGAAAGATGGCCCGTCGGGACTAGGCGGCCGGCACCCCCTGCCCCATCCGGACCCCGGGTCCGTGAGCCGACCCGTTCGGATCCGCGAGACAAGGAGGTAGGAACTCAGGCACACTCGCCACATCGGACGCCAGGGCTGGACCTCACTCAGCCCACAGGCTGAGGGCGGCGTCATCTGGAAGGAAAATCATGCGTAGCAAGATCGTGCTCGGAGCGGTGGGTCTCATGCTGGCCGGCACCACTCTGACCGCCTGTGGTTCCGGCGACAGCACCAGCTCGGACTCCTCGGGCGACTACTGCAGCGAGCTGAAGTCGGACAAGGCGTTCTTCGCGACCCTCGATGGCAGCGACCCCGACCTGAGCAACCTCGACGAGGTGTTCACGCGGATGCACACCCTCGCCGACAAGGCGCCGGCCGCCGTCGCCGACGACTGGAAGACGCTGGACGACGCCTTCACCACGATCGAGAACGCGCTGAAGGAGGCCGGGCTGAAGCCCAGCGACCTCGGCGGCCTCCAGAACGGCCAGATCCCGCAAGGCGTCGACGCGTCGAAGCTCCAGGCCCTGATCCCGAAACTTCAGAGCCTCAGCAGCGGCGAGGTCACCCAGGCGGCCTCCCGCATCGCCGCCAACGCCAAGTCCGAGTGCGGAGTCGACCTCACCGGCAGCTGACCACCTCGGTGGTCGAGCCCGGCGAGCGCCAGCGAGCCGGTGTCGAGACCCAAGGCGCGCCACCCTCGCTGGTCGAGCCCGGCGAGCGCCAGCGAGCCGGTGTCGAGACCCAAGGCGCGCCACCCTCGGTGGTCGAGCCCGGCGAGCGCAGCGAGCCGGTGTCGAGACCCAACGGCCGTCACCCCTGGGGTGATGCACCGCGGACCCCGAAAGAGGCGGCGAGCGTGGCCGATCGCAGACGGCGTGACCGGCGAGCTGTGCGTCCTCGGTAGTAGCAGACGTCAGACCGACGTCAGGAAACCCTCGTCACGATGCTCGACGCCGACGTACGTCGGGACCGGGCGAAGCCGCTCGGTCCACGCCAACCCGTCCCAGTAGCGCTCGAAGCCGCCGCCGACGGCGTACCAACCGGCCTGCGCGGTCGTGTCTGTGCTGCTCATGATGATCCCCCGGAAGACAGGTATTCGGATTGATCGCACTTTAGGCAGCCCACGGAGGACTCGGGGCAGAACCAGGGAAGGCTGTCCGTTCGGACACTCTTCACGGGCCCAAAGTCCTAGGGGACATGCCGAAGACCCCGCCACTCGGAGAGCGGTAGTGACGGGGCCTGCGGCGTACGACGGTGACTACTTGACCTCGGAGCGCATCACGCGGCGGAGCCCGAAGTACCCCGGCAGCACGATCCACAGGGCGAACGACGTCGCGATGTGCGCCCAGTCGGAGCCGGTCTTCATCCCCTCGAACAACGCGGTCTGCGCGAACGGCAGGTCGACCCACGGCTGCAGGTCCTTGAACCAGTCCTGGCTGGCGGCCAGGAGGCTGGTCAGGTTGGGGACGAGCAGGACGAGCACGAAGTACATGACCAGTCCGCCGGCCGAGCTGCGCAGCAGCATCCCGAGCATGGTGCCGATCGACATCGAGACCAGGTTTCCCAGCACGATCGTCAGGGCGTGGCCGACCGAGAGGTCCCAGACCGTCGACGTACCGGCGATGGCGCTGCCGGCGACGTTCCCGACGGCACCGATCACGAACGCGAACAGCATCGAGGCGACCGCCACGATCACGGCCGAGAGCGTCTTGGCCCAGATCACCCGTTGCCGGCTCGGCACGTAGGTGAACGTCGTCAGCCCACTGCGCTGACTCCACTCGCTGGTGATCGACAACAGCGCGACCATCGGCAGGATCACCGTGATCGGGAAGCCGACCGCCTTGGCGAAGTTGTAGTACGTGATGTCCTTGTCGGGCGCGAACGCGATCGTCGCGATCGTGGCGATGAGGCCGGTGATCCCGAGGCTCGCGATCAGCCAGAACCCGGAACGCGTGTCGAACATCTTGCGGAGCTCGACGCGGACCACCCGGCTGAGGGGGATCGGCTTGAACTCGGTACGCCGACCGGTCGTGACCTGGTCGACAGTCGTGGCGGTCATGCCGCTGCCTTCTCTCTGTGTGATTCGCGTTGGGTGTCGGCGGTCAGCTCGAGGAACATCTCCTCGAGGCCACCGCTGTCGGCGGTGCGGAGCTCGGTGAGCACCACGCCGCCGTTGTACGCCGCGTGCCCGACCTGGGCGGTCTCGGCGTCGGTGCGGAGCGATCCGTCCTCGTGGACGGTGGAGACGACGCCGGCGGCTGCCAGCGCGCGCTGCAGGGCGGGGATGTCCGCGGAGCGGACGACGGTCCCGGCCGCCGCGAGGAGCTCGGCCTTCGAGCCCTGGCTGACGATCCGTCCCTGCCCGATCATCACGATGTCGTCGGCGATGATCTCGATCTCGGTGAGCAGGTGGGAGGACAGCAGCACGGTCCCCCCGTGGTCGGCGTAGTCGCGCAGCAGGTCGCGCATCCAGCGGATGCCGGCCGGGTCGAGCCCGTTGGCGGGCTCGTCCAGGATCAGCACCGACGGGTCGCCGATCAGGGCGGCCGCGATGCCGAGACGCTGGCGCATGCCGAGCGAGTAGTCACGCACCCGGCGGTCGGCCTCGCCACCGGTGAGGCTGACCGTGTCCAGCAGCTCGGCGACCCGGGAGGCCGGGACGCCCATGATCTGCTGGGCGATGGTCAGGATCTCGCGGCCGGTGCGGCCGGCGTGCTGGGCCGAGGCGTCGAGCATCACGCCGACCTCGCGCCCTGGGTTGGGCAGGTCGGCGAAGCTACGACCGGAGATGGTGGCCGTGCCCTCGGTGGGCGTGGTGAGGCCGACCATCATCCGCATGGACGTCGATTTCCCGGCGCCGTTCGGGCCCAGGAAGCCGGTGACCCGGCCGCTGCGGGCGGTGAAGCAGATGTCGTGGACGACCGTGTGGTCGCCGTACTTCTTGGTCAGTGAGTCGATGGTGATCATGGGCGGCAGCTCCTGTGTGTCGGTGAGGCAGGGCGTGGGCGGGGCGGGGGCGGTGTCGTCCACCGCGAGGTCGCGCCGATCCACTCGGTCATGGGGTCCAGCCGTAGGTAGCTCATGGCCGAAGACGCTAGGTACGCCGAGGGGTCCCCCGCGTCGTCGCGAGGTCGTCTCTCGAGGGGCACCAAAGCCGCCGTACGAGTCCTCCCAAAGGAGGACCTGCACCTCGGTGGTCGAGCCGGCCAGCGCTCTCGGTGGTCGAGCCGGCCGAGCCGCTAGGCGAGGCCGAGTCGAGACCCAACCCCGCAGCCGTCGGTCGAGCCGACGGTCGCCTCTGGTCGACCGTCCGAGCGCACCTTCGTGGTCGAGCCGGCCGAGCTCCTTCGGTGGTCGAGCCGGCCGAGCCGCTAGGCGAGGCCGAGTCGAGACCCAACCCCCGTCAGCTCTCGAACAACCCCGACTGATACGCCAGCACGATCGCCTGCGCCCGATCACGCAGGTCCAGCTTCTGCAGCACCCGGGTGACATGCGTCTTCACCGTCGTGTCGCTGATGAACAGCTCGGCACCGATCTCGGCGTTCGACAGCCCGCGCGTGATCAGCCGGAACACATCCATCTCCCGCGCGGTCAGCGTCTCCACCGCCTTCGGCGGCGCCTGCTGGTGGACCTTGGTGAACTGCGCGATCACGCGACGCGTGACCGACGGCGAGAGGAGGGCGTCGCCGCCGGCGACCGTGCGTACGGCGGCGATCAGCTGCTCGGGCGGGTCGTCCTTGAGGACGAACCCGCTGGCCCCGGCCTGCAGCGCGCGATAGACGTACTCGTCGAGGTCGAACGTCGTCAGGATCAGGATCCGGCTGGTCGGGTCGGCCGCGAGGATGCGCCGGGTCGCCTCGAGCCCGTCCAGCTCGGGCATCCGGATGTCCATGAGGACGACGTGCGGGCTGACGCGGGCGGCCTCCTCGACGGCCTCCAGACCGTTGCCTGCCTCGGCCACGACCTCGATGTCGGGCTCGTCCGCGAGCAGCAGGCGGAAGCCCGCCCGCACCATCGCCTGGTCGTCCACCACCAGCACCCGGATCGTCATGCGCCGGCGCTCTCGAGGTCGTCGAGGGTCTCGATCGGCAGGGAGGCGCGGAGCACGAAGCCGCCCGACGTGGCGACGAACGCCGACATGTCGCCGCCGTACGCCTTGACCCGCTCACCGATGCCGATCAGCCCGTGGCCGAACCCGTCCTTCTGCGCGAAGCCGCCCGGCCCGTCGTCGCGCACCTCGAGCCGCAGCTGATCGGACTCGAACGCGACAGTCACGTCGGCCCGGCGTCCGCCGGAGTGCTTGAGGGCGTTGGTGAGCCCCTCCTGGACGATGCGGTACGCCGAGAGGTCGAGCGAGCGCGGCAGGTCGACCGGCTCACCCTCCCGATGGAGGCGTACGTCGAGCCCCGCGGCGCGGACGTCCTTCGCCAGCGCCTGCAGGTCGTCCAGCCCGGGACCCGGCGCCAGCTCGACCTCGTCGCCACCCTCGCGCAGTGCACCGAGCATGCGACGCATCTCGGTGAGCGCCGTACGGCCGACCTGCTCGACGTTCCGCAGCGCCTCGCCCTCTTCCGACGCCGCCGGCAATCCGGTGCCGCACCGCCCCGACCTGGAGCACCATCACGCTGACAGCGTGAGCGACGACGTCGTGGAGCTCGCGAGCCATCCGCGCCCGCTCCTCCGCTACCGCCACCCGAGCCGCCGACTCCCGCTCCCGCTCGGCCCGCAGCGCGCGGTCCTCCGCCACCTCGCTCTTCTCGGCCCGGGCGCGAAGGGCGAACCCCACGAGCCAGGCCACGCCGAAGAGAGAGGTGCTGAAGATCAGGTCGTCGATCCCCTCGGTCGGGTCGTGAGCGATCACGGTGGCCGCGGAGATCAGGACGACCGCCAGCCCCACCCGCGCCTGGATCCCCGACCGCAGCCCACCCAGCAGCACCGCCGCGCCCATCCCGCACAGGTAGACCCCCGGCTGGGTCGTGATCAGCTGGTGATCGACGAAGCTCAACGCCGCACTGGCGATCCACACGAACGCCGGCGCCGCGAACGGCCACCGCTTCCGCCCCAACAGCAGCAGCGGGACGATCGTGATCGCCACGACCTCGAACCACAGCTGCAGACCATCAGGCCGGTCCGAGTCGTTCCGCGCGATCGTGCCCAGAGCGCCACCGACAGCAGCGAGGACAATCAGGACATCGAGCCCCCAGGCCGCGAACCACCGCCAGACCCGACCCATCGGCTCACGGTAGGGCCAGCCGGCCGATCGCGTCGTCCTACGAAAGTAGGAGGAGTTGCGAACAGGCTTGATAGTGCCTCGGATGATCTGAATCAGGGGAATCATCCGCGTGACCTGGCAAGCTTCGAGGTATGCACGAGGGAGCTTACGAAAACCTCGTCACTCGGGGACTTGCCCTCACAGTTGACGACCTGGTCGACCTGGAAGCAGAGATCGCGAAGGTCGACCCTGCGGACCAAACTCATGTGCTTACCCACCACTTGGCAGGTGCGCTGTCGCGCAGACTCGACGAGGAGCGTGACCCAGAGCGAAAGCTGGAGGTCGCGAATCAGCTACTTGCCGCCATTGCAGGCATCCCAGATCTCATCAGTGATCCGGCCCGCCAGCTCCTCGCCGTTCGGCAGCCCGCTGGGCCAGGCGTGGTCACTCGATACCGCGATCGACCCAAGACACCCCTCATCGATGCCGCTCTGCTGACCAACGCCCACGGTGAGCCATCACTGGCAAACGAGCTCAAGGCGGAACTCGACTCTGCCGAGTCGGTCGACCTGCTCTGCGCGTTCGTGATGTGGCGCGGGGTGCGCCTCCTCGACTCCGCGCTCGCGAAGGTCCATGACGCTGGCGTCCCGTTTCGGGTCATCACGACGACCTACATCGGAGGCACCGAGCGCGAGGCGCTCGACCGTCTCGTGCGCGACTACGGTGCGCAGGTCAAGGTGCAGTACGACGCAGCACGCACGCGCTTGCACGCCAAGGCTTGGCTCTTCCGCCGAAACACGGGCCTGGATACCGCCTACGTCGGCTCGTCGAACCTCTCCACAAGCGCGCTACTGGATGGTGTTGAGTGGAACGTCCGTCTCTCAAACGCGTCTACGCCGACGCTCCTGGCGAAGTTCGAAGCGACGTTCGACACCTACTGGAATAGCTCGGACTTCGAGCCCTACGATCCGGAGCGCGACCGCGACAAGCTGGACGACGCCTTGATCGCTGCCCGAGGGCAAAGGACGGGCGATCGCGTCACACTCTCTCTGTCTGGGTTGGACGTGACGCCCTACGCATATCAGCAGGAGATGCTCGATGCGATCGAGGTCGAGCGCAATGTTCACGACCGCCACCGCAACTTGGTCGTGGCCGCCACCGGTACAGGGAAGACCGTCGTCGCAGCCTTGGACTACCAACGGCTGGGGCAAAGCGGGCACCGTCCCCGCCTCCTCTTCGTGGCGCATCGTCGCGAGATCCTTGAACAATCCCTCAGGACCTACCGCGAGGTCATGGGTGACGGCGACTTCGGGGAGCTCTATGTGGGCGGTGCCCGACCCGAACGCTGGGAACACGTCTTTGCGAGTGTTCAGTCCCTGACTTCCTACGGAGTGGAGAACGTTCCCGCCGATGCGTTCGACGTCGTCGTCATCGACGAGTTTCACCACGCAGAGGCACGGACGTATCGCCGCATCCTTGATCACCTAACACCCCAGGAACTCCTCGGCCTCACGGCGACGCCGGAACGCACCGATGGGACGGACGTGCGGTCGTTCTTTGGGGGTCGCACCGCAGCGGAGCTTAGGTTGTGGGATGCGCTGGGCGCTGATCTCCTCTGCCCGTTCCACTACTTCGTTGCCGCCGACGGGACAGACCTAAGAAGCATCACCTGGAGCCAGGGAAAGTACGACGAGGCAGAGCTGTCGAACGTCTTCACCGGGAACGACGCCCGAGCCCGAATCGTGCTCAACCAGCTCCGCGACAAGGTGTCGGATGTTGGCGCGATGAGAGGACTCGGGTTCTGCGTCAGCGTGGCGCACGCCGAGTACATGGCCGATGTGTTCACGACAGCGGGTGTCGCCGCACGCGCCGTCAGTGGTCAGACGCCGCGACAAGAGCGCGACCAAGCACTCGCTGATCTTCGAGCACGCCGAGTCAACATCCTCTTCGCAGCCGACCTCTTCAACGAAGGCTTGGACGTACCTGAGGTCGACACGGTTCTGTTCTTGAGACCCACGGAGAGCGCAACCGTCTTTCTTCAACAGCTAGGGCGCGGACTCCGTCGTACGCGCGATAAGGCAGTGCTCACGGTGCTGGACTTCGTCGGGTATCACCGGAAGGAGTTCAACTTCGGCCGAAAATTGCGCGCTCTGACGGGGGACACTCGAACCGGCGTGGAGCGTGCCGTTGCAGAAGGTTTCCCGTTCTTGCCCGCAGGCTGCCAGATAGTGATGGACCAAACGTCACAAGCCATCGTGCTGGACAACATCCGATCGCAGATCGCAAACCGGTGGGCCCAGATCGTCGCGGAGCTCCGGTCTTACGGCGATCAGAGTCTGGAGACCTTCTTGGAGTCGTCGGGCTTGAGCTCTCGGACATCCTCCGTCGCGGTTCGCACTCGTGGACGCGACTGCGTCGGGACGCTGGCCTGCCCACCGCGCCCGGCTCAGCCCTTGAAGACAAGTTGCTCAAGCGAGTGCGTGCTTTCTCGCACGTCGACGACATGGAACGAGCTGGCCGCTACCAACAACTCCTCCGCGACAACGCGCCCGCCTACGTACGATCTTTCGACCGCTGAGCAACGCATCGCGCGCATGCTCTTCTATTCGCTCTGGTACGACGGCGGCGGCCACGCGTCGGTGGCTGACGGATTCGATGCGTTGCATGCGGAGGCCGCTGTCCGCCGAGAGATCGGGACCGTCGTTGACATCTCCTTCGAGGCGGCTCGCCACGTGGCCCTGTCGCTACCCCCAGGCCTCGCGCACGTCCCGCTCAAGGTGCACGCGCGCTATCAACGCGAGGAAATCCTGGCTGCCCTCGATTTCCCTCGAAACCCGAACAGTTTTCGCGAGGGAGTCTGGTACTCCCAGGATCTCAACATCGACGCGTTTTTCGTCACGCTCAAGAAGTCGGAGTCGGACTACTCGCCCACCACGATGTACGCCGACTATCCGATTTCACCCGAGCTCTTCCACTGGGAGTCACAGTCCACTACCTCGGTCGACTCACCGACTGGACGTCGCTACCTGTCCGGGTCAGGCGCCGTGCTGATCTTCGCCCGATACCAGCAAAAGGATGAGTTCGGGACGTCGCCCTATCTCTTCCTTGGCCCGGTGCACTACGTCAACCACACGGGCGATCGGCCCATCGCCATCACCTGGCGCCTGGAACATGCCATGCCGATCGACTTCTTCACGGTCGCGTCCGCCGTTGCTCTGTGATGCCTAGCACTCGCAGCGACGGACGCCGCTCCAGCTCCTGGGTCGCGCGAGGTGAGGCTGCGCAGACATTCGACGTCTTTGTTGAGAGGAGCGAGGCGACCTCCGCAGGCGTCTCGCTCCTCTCCGAGTT
>CAWEUA010000001.1:0-49337 GCA_963812055.1 uncultured Actinomycetota bacterium | reverse complement strand
GCGGTCGGCTCGAAGGACGCCGAGAGCATGTCGCATGGGTGCTGCGCGGTTGGATCCCGTGGGCGGCATGAACCCCCGATGATCGCGGTCCTGATCGTCGACGACGACCCGCTGGTGCGGTCCGCCCTGAGCCTGATGCTCGGCGGCCAGGCCGACGTACGCGTGGTCGGCGAGGCGCCCGACGGTCAGGCGGGCCTGGCGGCGGCGCGCGAGCTGCGGCCCGACGTCGTCCTGATGGACATCCGGATGCCGGTCCTCGACGGCCTCGCCGCGACGGTCGAGCTGCGCGGTAGCCCTCTCCAGCCACCTCACGTGATCGTGCTGACGACGTTCGACGCCGACGACTACGTGCTGCGGGCGCTCGCCGTGGGGGCGGACGGGTTTCTCCCGAAGGACACCCTTCCCCCGGAGATCCTCGACGCGATCGGCCGCGTCGCTGACGGCGACCCGATGCTCTCGCCGTCGTCACCCGGCGCCTGATCAAGCAGGTCGCGCCGCCGGACCGCTCGCGCACCACCCGCCCAGGCGGATCGAGGGCCTGACCGACGCGAGCGCGACGTCGGCCTGGCGGTCGGGCGCGGGGTCAGCAACCCCGAGATCGCGGCCGAGCCTGTACTCTCTCGGTGCCCACGGTCAGCAGCACCTCACACGGCTCTTCGAGAAGCCGAGTCACCACCCGCGTGCACATCGCGACGTGGAGCACGACGCCGGGCTGCTCGACCGGCGTACGTCGCACGGGATGCCGGCGGTGACGTCACCGTCGTACGCCGCGGCCGCCTCGGCGAGCATGTCGTCGACGCCGTACCACGGCGGGACGCGCGTGACCACCAGCCGGGCACGCCGTCGGGACGCGACCTCGCCGCCTCGTGCCCGCTGACGTGGAGGTTGGGGGTCCGCGCCGTGCCGGCGACGCCTCCGCGAGCAGCAGATCGGCACCGCGCGCGACCTCCCGACACCCGGACACGCACCGTGTCCCCGGTGAGCCGAGCGTGTGGCCGCCCGCGGTCACCTGGAAGCCGAACGCCGGGACCGGGTGGGCGACGGGGTACGGCGTCGACCCGCACGGACCGAGGTCCACCGCGTCCGCGTCCTCCCGGAAGTCGACTCGCCGGACATGCCGGGGTCCTCGGGCAGGTCGAGGCGGTCGCGATCCTCCGCGCGACCCCCCTTCGGTCCCCAGACCGGGATACGCGGCAGCGCGCCGCCGGGGTGGGCTCGTCCGAGCACGTAGAGGCCGGTCAGGTCCAGGCAGTGGTCGGGTGGAGGTGGCTGAAGCAGAGCCGTGGAGGTCGTCGGCGACGCCGTACCGCTGCAGGCCGAGCGCACCGCCGCCGAGGTCAGCAGGACCGCCAGGTCTGGGCGTCGGCGTCGTCGGCCTCCACCAGCTAGCTGCTCGCCGCGGATCCGGTCCGGCGAAGGAGCCGGAGCAGCCGATCACGGTCAGTCGCAGGCTGGTCCCGGGCGCGCACGCCAGGCCGCCGGGAACTGGCGGCCTGGCAGCCCGGGCCGAGGAGCGGCGGCCGTGTGCTCGACTCTCCGCCTTCCCGTGGTCAGGGACCGGTACGCCGGGTCCCGCCCGGTCGCATGAGGTCGCGCGACGTCGAGCAGCTCGTAGACGTCCTTGGCGCACTCCTCCGCGCTGCTCACGAGCGTGACCTGGTCACCCATCACGTAGGAGATATGCCCGTCAGGAGCGGGTAGTGGTACATCCGAGGATCAGAGAGTCCACGTTCGCGGTGACGAAGCTGGGTCAGGTACTCGTGCGCCACGGCGACGAGCTCCGCCCCACCGGTTACACCCGCCTCGACGAACTCGACGAACCGCGGGCAGACGCGCGTGCTCAGGTCGACGGGGCGCCCGCGAAGGCGTCGTCGTAGGCCATCGACTCGCCGACCGCGCAGTCGCAGATCATGCCGATCCGGCCGTCGGCGTCGCCGCCACTGCGCGGCGGGTGGCCGGAAGGATCACCTCGACCACCGGGACGTCGTGCCGCTCCCGGCGTCGCGAAGCATCGCGGCGCTGGCGGAGTTGCACGCGACACCAGCGCCTTGACGCCCTCGGCGACGAGGTGGTCGAGGCACTCGAGGGCGTACTCGCGCACCTCGCCGATCGGCTTGGGGCCGTACGGCTGCCGTGCTGTGTCACCGAGGTAGACCAGGACTCGTGGCAGCTGGTCGATCACCGACCGCGCGACGGTGAGGCCGCCGAAGCCCGAGTCGAAGATCCCGATGGGCGCATCGAGCGACGCATCGGCGGGCTGGTGGACACAGACGCACAGGCTAGCGATCTAGCCGAACAACTTCCCCTGCGGCGGGCCGAACTGCGGGTCGACTCCGTCGAACAGGCTGCTGACCGACTCGCCGGCATGCACACGGGCGATGGCCTCGGCGAACAGGCCGGCGACGCTGCGGACCTTGAGCTCCGGCCAGTCCGCGGGTGCCGGAACCGTGTCGGTCGCGACGACCTCGGTGATCATCGGGTGGTGGCGCAGCCGGTCGACGGCCTTGCCCACGAACAGGCCGTGGGTACACGCCACGGCGGCGCCGGTGCACCCCTCGTCGGCCAGCCGGTCGAGGAGCTCGACGATCGAGCCGCCGGTGGCGATCTCGTCGTCCAGCACGATCGCTCGCTTGCCGGCGACGTCGCCGACGATGGAGTCGATCACGACGCGGTCGTCGGCGAGCCGGCGCTTCGAGCCCGCCGCGACACTCAGGCCGAGCAGGCGCGAGAACTGGGTCGCGGTCTTCGCGTTGCCGAAGTCCGGCGACACGACGATCGAGTCCGTGAGGTCCTGGGCGAGGAAGTGCTCGGCGAGGATGCCGAGGGCGGTCAGCTGGTCGACCGGCACGGAGAAGAACCCGTGCACCTGCGGCGCGTGCAGGGTCATCGTCATCACCGGTGGACGCCCGCGGTGGCGAGCATGTCGGCGACGAGCCGGCCGCCGATGGAGATGCGGGATGCGTCCTTCTTGTCCGACCGGGCGTAGGAGTAGAAGGGGATCACCGCGGTGATGGACGCCGCGCTGGCGCCGCGAGCCGCGTCGATCATCAGCAGCAGCTCCATCAGGTGCTCCTGCGTGGGCGGCACCAGCGGCTGGACGATGTAGACGTCGCGCTGACGGCAGTTCGCCTGGAGCTGGGCCTGGAGGCAGTCGTTGCTGAACCGGGTCAGCTCGACCGACGACAGGGGAACCCCCAGGTCGTCGCAGATGGCCTCGGCGAGGGGCCGGTGGGCAGAACCGCTGAAGACGACGACGGGGATGTCGGGCACGGGCTCTCCAGGGGCTGGTCCGGGCTGTCGGGGCCAGGGTAACCCGGCAGCCCAGGGCGAGACAGGGCCGATCGGACCAGCGAGACCGGTCCGTACGGGCCGGGGCCCGGGGTGTCGCCGGAGCGCGAGGTATCTGGGCCCCGACGGCCCGCTCCTGATGCCAACACGCAGCGGGGAGACCGGGTCCACGGGGGAGGGCCCCGTGCCGGCGTACCCGCATCCGCATCCACTTCCGCACGAGAGGACCATCATGCGACTCACCTCGATCCTGACCACGGGAGGTGCCGCGGCCGCCTCGGTCGTGCTCCTCGGCGGGCCCGCGCTCGCCCAGCACATCTCCGGCACTCCCGGCGACGACCACCTGCGCGGCACGTACGCCCACGACACGATCCACGGCAAGGCGGGCAACGACGTCCTCAAGGGCCTCGGCGGACCGGACGCGTTGTTCGGGCAGGGCGGCGACGACCAGCTCCGCGGCGGGAGCGACGGCGCGCGCGACCTGCTCGACGGCGGCCGTGGAGCCGACCAGCTGATCGGCGGACCGGCCACGGACTTCTTCCACGGCGGCCCGGGCGCCGACGTCGTCCGCGGTGGGACCGGCAACGACCAGCTCGAGACGATCCAGGGCCAGGACCAGATCTTCATGGGCCCGGGCAACGACTCGCTCAGCTTCCTGGACGACGACGGTCAGCGCGCCGTCATCGACTGCGGCCAGGGCCACGACGTCGTGAACTACCTGGGCGAGATCGACCCGAAGGACGTCATCCGGGCGAACTGCGAAGAGATCAACGCGAACACCAGCGACTGAGGGGGCGCGCCTTGCGGCAAGCCGCTGCGCCGTCTCGCAAAGGCCTGACCTCCGGACTCCGTCCGTAGGTCAGGGCTTTGCTCAAGCCCAGAGCTGGCCCTCGAGGGCCTCCTCTGCCTCGTCGATCGTGCCCTCGTAGGCGCCGGTCGAGAGGTACTTCCACCCGCCGTCCGCGACCACGAAGCCGATGTCGGCGCGTTCACCGGCGCGCTCGGCCTTGGCGGCCTGCGCGAGGGCGGCGTGGAGGATCGCGCCGGTCGAGATGCCGGCGAAGATGCCCTCGCCGTCGAGCAGCTCACGCACCCGGCGTACGGCGTCGCGGGGGCCGACCGAGAAGCGGGAGTCGATCAGGGTCTCGTCGTAGAGCTCGGGGACGAAGCCTTCGTCGAGGTTGCGCAGGCCGTACACCAGCTCGCCGTACCTCGGCTCGGCGGCGACGATGCGCACCTCGGGCTTGTGCTCCCGGAAGAACCGGCCGACGCCCATCAGCGTGCCGGTGGTGCCGAGGCCGCCCACGAAATGGGTGATGGTCGGGAGGTCGGCGAGGATCTCGGGCCCGGTGCCCTCGTAGTGGGCCAGGGCGTTGGCGGGGTTGCCGTACTGGTAGAGCAGCACCCAGTCGGGGTGCTCGGCGGCCATCGCCTTCGCGACGCGGACGGCCTCGTTGGACCCTCCGGCCGCGGGTGACGAGACGACCTCGGCGCCCCACATCCGCAGCAGCTGATGGCGCTCCTCCGAGGTGTTCTCCGGCATCACGCAGACCAGACGGTAGCCGCGGAGCCTCGCCACCATCGCCAGGGAGATACCGGTGTTGCCGCTGGTCGGCTCGAGGATCGTGCAGCCGGGGCGGAGCCGTTCCGTCCTTCTCGGCGTGCTGGATCATCGCCAGCGCGGCGCGGTCCTTGATCGAGCCGGTCGGGTTGCGGTCCTCGAGCTTGGCCCAGAGGCGTACGTCGGGGCTCGGCGACAGCGTCGGCAGACCCACGAGCGGGGTGCCGCCGACGGAGGCGAGGAGGTCGTCGTACCGCATGGGCCCAGGATGGCAGTTCCTAGCGCAGGAACTCCTCCGGGTCGAACTCGTCGAGCGAGATGACCCGCACGCGCGGGAGCGTGATGTTGAAGGCCTTCACGTCGTACTCGAGGTCGTGGACCTCGAGGCCGGCCGTGACGAAGCCGGCGTTCATGAACTCGCGGAAGCCGACCAGCCCGACCTTCCGGTCGCCCACCAGGCGCTCGATGTGGGGCAGGAAGTCGCCGTCGTGGCTGCAGAGCAGGACGTCGGCGTCGTGCCCGGCCAGGGCGTCGAGGGTGCGCTGGATGCCGAGGTCGACGACCTTCTCGGTGGTCTTGCCGCTCAGCGGGACCGGCCGGAAGCCGATCGCGAGCAAGGCCGACACGAACGAGTTGGGCAGGTTTGACGTCGCGTTGAGGAAGAACAGCCCGGTCGCCGGCTGGTCCCAGAGCTCCTCGGCGTACGAGAGGAGGCGCTCCCACCGCGGCCGCTCCTCTGGCTCCGGACGGCGGGCGAGGACGCTGCCGCCGAGCGTCGCGTCGAGGTTCTCGCCGTCGACCAGGATGAAGGTGCGTCGCTCCGCGGACGTCATGGGTCGTCAGCCGCCGGCGACGGCCGGCAGTACGACGACCTGGTCGCCGTCGCTCACCGGGGCGTCGAGGCCGCCGAGGAACCGGACGTCCTCGTCGTTGACGTAGACGTTGACGAAGCGGCGCAGGTCGACCGCACCGTCCTTGGCCTCGATCAGTCGTTCCTTGATGCCGGGGTGGTTCGACTCGAGGTCGTCGATCAGGGCGCTCAGGCTGGCGCCGCTGGCCTCGACGGACTTCCGGTCTCCGGTGTAGGGGCGCAGGATCGTGGGGATCCGGACCTCAACGGCCATCGGGGTCTCCTTGCTGCGTGGCGTGGTGGGGGGATCTGGAGGGTAGGGCGTCGACCACGGCGACCTCTTCCTCGGTCACCTCACCGTCCACGATCCGATAGGACCTGAACTCCACCGGCCCGTCGTTATTCCCGTGCTCGCGGGTGCTGACCAGCACGTAGTGGGCGTGTGGCTCCATCGCGAGCCCGATGTCGGTGCGACTGGGATAGGCCTCGGTGGCGGTGTGCGAGTGATAGACCACGACCGGCTCCTCGTCGTGATCGTCCATCTCGCGGTACAGGCGGAGCAGGTCGGTGGAGTCGAACTCGTAGAAGGTCGGGCTGCCGGCGGCGTTCACCATCTCGACCAGCCGCTCCGGCCGGTCGGTGCCCTCGGGGCCGGCGACGATGCCGCACGCCTCGTCGGGGTGGTCCCGCTTGGCGTGGGCGACGATGCCGTCGTACGTCGCGCGGTCGAGGGTGAGCACGTGGTCAGGGTACGGGCGTCGGGACGACGCCTCAGAACTCGACCCGTCGCCGGACCAGCTCGAGCGGGCACGCCGCCGAGACCGAGCCGGTAGCGCACGTGGTCGGCGTACTCCCCCAGCTTGTCCCACAACGCCGCGTGCGCCGACCACGGCAGCGGCTCGGCACCGCGGTACCAGCTCTCCCCGAACGAGATCCACACCGCGGACCAGTCGGCGGCGCAGTCCCACGCACCGCGCCTGGCCTCGACCATCCTCCGCCGGATCTGGAACGCCATCCGCGGGCCGTCCGGGCAGTTCGGCGTCGTCGCGATCGGCCACACCCACAGGTCCAGCGCGGCCAGGTCGAGCTCGAGATCACGCAGCACCGCCGGGTCGACCAGAACGGTCGCGACGTTGACGTGCGGACGGCGCATTCGCCCACGCTACCCACGAGTCGCCGACCGGTCACTCGCCCCTGGCAGAGACTCCTGACAGGGTGAGCCGATGCTGAACGAAGTGGCCGACGGCGTCTGGGTCCGGCAGAGCGAGTGGGTCTGGAGCAATGCCATCGTCGTACGCGGTGACGACGGGGTGGTCCTGGTCGATCCCGGGATCGACGGGTCCGACCTGACCGAGCTCGCCGATGATCTGGACGGCACTCGGTCTTCCGGTGGTCGCGGGCTTCTCCACGCATCCCCATTGGGACCACCTGCTCTGGCATCCCCGGTTCGGTGACGTCCCGCGCTACGCCACCGCCGCATGCGCCCAGCTCGCCGGTGAAGCCCGCGAGCGGGCGCAGACGATGGCGGCGGAGAGCGCCGAGGGCATCCCGCTCGAGCTGATCGGACTCCTCACCCCGCTTCCCGCGGACGGGGCGCAGGTGCCGGGCGAGATCGTCGAGCATCAGGCGCATGCCATCGGCCACGCCGCGGTCCTCCTCGCAGACCGGCGTGTCCTGATCGCCGGTGACATGCTCTCCGACGTCTTGATCCCGCTCCTCGACCCGCGCCACCCCGGGCAGGTGGACGCGTACGAGGCGGCACTCGACCGGCTGGGTGAGGCCGCGCAGCAGGTCGACGTCCTCGTCCCGGGTCATGGCGCCGTCGCCGAGGGTCCCGAGGTCGCGGCCCGCCTCGCCGCCGATCGTGCGTACATCGACGCGCTGCGGCGAGAAGTGGAGCCGGTCGACGCGCGTCTGGACCAGGACTGGCTGTCCGGCCCTCACCGCTCGAACCAGGAGCTGGCCCGACCTTCAACCGGATGACGTCGTCCAGGCGCGAGCCAGGTCGGCCACGCTCGCCTGGCGGTCCGCCGGTGACGGCTCACATGCCTGCTGGATCACGCTCGCCAGCTCGGGAGACCCGCAGAACTGTGCGGGGTCCTCGGTCAGCCGGGTGGCGAAGTGCCACACGATCCGACCGAGGGTGAAGACCGTCGTTCGCTCGTCGAGCCGGGCTCCGAGCTCGAACTCCTCCGGTGCCATGAACCGGGTCGACCCGAACATCCGACCCATGTCGTTCATCGACGGGCCCCTGCGGTAGGAGTCGAGGTCGATGACGCGCAACGCAAGGCCTTCGAAGTCGACGATGAGGCACCCGTCGTACAGGTCAGAGGCGACCCAGCCGGCGGCGGCCAGGGCCACGTGCACGTCGATCAACGTGTCGAACAGGCCCAACATGGCCGGTGCCGGCAGGTGAGCAAGGCGTTGGTACGGCGACGCCGGGTCGTCTCGTTGTTCGCCGGGCACCCGGATCAGGTCGCCGGTGGCGGCTTCGTAGACCAGCGCCGGACCCACGGGCGACTCGATGACGTTCAGCAGAGCGGGCAGCGCCGGGTGGTCGCACGACGTCGCCACGTCCACCGCGTTGCGCAACAGCCGCACGCGGCCCGCATGGTCGAAGTACGGGACGGGCGCCCCGGGGACGGGTGGAGCCGTGGTCCCGGCTGTCTTCACGAACAAGCGCTGACCGGCGGACTCGACGAGCCAGGAGACGTTTCCGGAGTCCTGGGTGAGGTGGTTGAACTCCCGAAGGACGGTGCCGCACTCGCGAACGTAGGTCTCGGGCTCCTGCTCGATGCGGCTGACCGTGGTCAGGTTCGACACCTGGCGAGGGTATGCGAACGCTGAGGAAGACGTGTGCGAGCGGGACATCGGCAGGTGAGTGCGTCGCCGACGGCGCTACGGTGCGGGCGTGCTCGACGACGCACTCCTCGCCCGGTGGTGCCGGCAGCACCTGGGCAAGCCGCCGGACCGCGTGCTCTTCCGCTCGGGGTTCCTCTCCGAGGTCATCGGGGTCGAGCTGACCGGTGGTCTGCGCGTCGTGGTGAAGGCGCGCCCCTTCGATCCTCGGATCGTCGGCTGTGTGCAGGTCCAGGCAGCGCTGGCCGACGCCGGTTTCCCATGCCCCGAACCGCTGACCCCGGCAACCCGAGTCGACGGGATGACCGTCACCGCCGAGACGGAGATGTCCGGGGGCAGCCCTCGGCCCACGGACGCCGGAGCAGCCCCTTTCGCAAGCCTCCTCGCTCGGCTGATCGCGTCAGCTCCCGCCGTGACGGCGGTCCCGAGCCTGACGCCGTCGCCTCCGTGGGCCGGATGGGACCACGCAGGGCGAAGGCTGTGGCCCGACCTCGACGAGCATGGGCACGACCTCAACCTCGTCGACGTACCTCGATGGGTGGACGACGCTGCGCGGCTCGTGCGAGACCGACTGACCTCGACGTTGGAACCGGGGTGTATCGGCCACGGTGACTGGGAGCCCCAGAACATTCGATGGTCGGGGAGCGATGCCCTCGTCGTCCATGACTGGGACAGTGTCATCGCCCAGCCCGAGGCCGCGATCGTGGGCCTGGCGGCCGCCATGTGGGCCCGCGAGGACGGATCGGACCCGATTGCGTCGGTCGCGCAGACCGCCGACTTCATCACCAGCTACCAACGCGCGGCCGAGCACGCATGGGATGCCTCGCAGGTTGCGAGATGCGTGGGCGGCCGGCCTGTGGGTGGGACTCACCTTTGCGAAGCAGGACGCAGCCGAGGGCGGCAGCGAGCACGCGGATCGCCTCGCCACGGAGATCGAGGAGCGGCTTGATCTGGCTGCACTCCGATAGCCGCTGATCGTGACTTCGGCGCGTTCACGCGCTCTCGAGGAGGGCCAGGACGTGGCGTGCTTGATCCTCAGTACTTCCAGCCGGGTTGCGCTCCCAGCCTCGGTTGCCGGAGGAGCATCACGAGCCAGAAGGCCGCGAAGAGCCGTCGGAAATGGGTGAGCCACGAGACTAAGCGTTTCCGGACCTCGTCCTCACGAATGTCCAGGTGATGCGTGTGCACACGGACAGTCTGGATGAAGACGGTCTTGCGGCCGGGCGTGCTCAGGTACCGGGTGGTCGCCGCATCAATCGAAGATCGAGACGGCGGTGGCGATCAGGGCGAGCGATACAGCCCGGGTGGTTTCGAGACGGTCGCAGAGCGACCTCCTCAACCACCGGACGAGCGGAGCGACCTCCTCGACCACCGGACGAGCGGAGCGACCCCCTCGACCAGCGACGTTGGGCGCGTCAGTGCAGGAAGCGCGTCGCCACCTCGCCCGAGAGGGCGGCGTCGACGCGGCGGAGCATCTCGTCGCTGAGCCCGCGCGCGGCGAGGTCGTCGCGGCGTACCCACGCGACGTCGCGGGACTCGTCGTCGGCGACGTGGGCGTCGCCGTCGAGCCAGGTGCAGGTGAAGGTCAGGTCGAGGTACGTCGCGAGGTCGCCGTTGGCGTGGGTGATCGGGCCGTGGACCCAGGTGGAGGCGAGACGGTCGACCCGGGCCGTCACGCCGGTCTCCTCGAGCACCTCGCGGACCGCGGCCGCTGCCGGCTCCTCCCCCGGCTCGGGGATGCCGGTCACCGGGGTCCAGGCACCGTTGTCGGACCGCTGGACGAGCAGGAGCTCGTCGTCGCGGCGTACGACCGCGGTGACGCCCGGCAGCCAGAGGGGATGGTGGCCGATCAGCTCGCGGATCTCGAGGATGAAGTCGGGGATCGGCATGCCCCGACCCTAGACATGACGGTGCCCCGGGACCTGAGGTCCCGGGGCACCGGCAGGTGTTCGATCAGGTGTTGCTCAGGGCAGGAAGTACATCGGGTTCGGGATCTTGTACGTCCGGTCCGCGAAGCCGCCGTTCAGGTCGCTGAACTGGTCACCGAAGTTGGCCACGATGTCGTACCCCGAGGACTCGATGTGCTGACGGGTGAGCGACTTGTACTGGGTGGTGCGTGCACGTCGGCGCGCAGCTCGGGCAGCCAGCGGCTGCGTCGCGCCGGTGCTTGTCCTTGAGGTACACGTGGCTCGGGGTCGACCGTGTAGCCGGCGTCGGTCAGGTTGGCGAGGGTGCCGGCGTCTGGCGGTCGTCGAGTCCGCGGGCCGACCCGTCAGGAAGAACACCGCGTATCCCGTTGGCCATGGCCTTCTTCTCGAGGGCGACCATGCCCGGCACGGCCGGGAACGCGGCGGAGTTCACGGGAACGCGGCGTTGGTCGTCGGGTTGTAGACGAAGTTGCTGTAGATCTCGTAGTTGTAGGTGTTCAGCGTCGTGTCGTCGATGTCGAACAGGACGGCCTTGCCGGCCGTGTGCTTGTGGTGGTGTGGCAAGGTACTTGCCGCGCCTTGCCGGCGATGCCCTCGACCTCGTGCGCGTAGGCACCGTCCGGGTTGAACGTGTGGAGCGCGACGTCGCCGCCGTCGATCGGAGTTCGGGACCGGGTCGATCGTCGTGGTCGACGGTGTCGCCGTAGTAGCCCTTGATGGCCGTCTTGACCTGGTCGATGTTCTGGATCTGGCTGGCGCTGGTCGGGTTGGCCGGCGGCGCCGGAACGTCCTGACCGCTGTGGGTGGCCACGGCCAGGCCCGGCACCGCCAGAGCGATGCCGGCTGCGGCGGACGCGATCGCGATGGTGGCGGTGCGCGTCGGCCGCGAGTAACGGAGTGAGCTTCACAGGTGTCCTCCGAGTGTGTGAACTGAATCGGGGGTCATCCGAACACGGAGGGGCTCCCTCCGCAAGGGCGGGTGTGGCCTCAGCGAAGGGAGTCGACCAGATGTTTCCTGAAGAGCCCCGATCCATTCATAGATGTCGTGCGCCTGCGAGCGCGGGTCGTCGTCCGGCAGGGCCGCCCAGAACTCCTCGTCGTTCTCCTCGACCTCCAGCCGGGTGGCCAGCGCGAGGCGCAGGTCGGTGAAGGTCTTCAGCCAGACCAGGGCCGCGCCCTCGTCGAGCTCGACGTCGATGACGACCCGCTCCTCACCCAGCTCGGCGGGGAGCCCGGCCTCCTCGAGGTCGTCGATGATCGTGGCGGCCCCGGCCGCCTTCGCGTCCCGCAGAGAGCCCTCGGTGAAGCGGCGGAACTCGGCCGCCGCCTCCTCGTCGTCCGGGTACGCCGTGGGGAACAGCCGGGCGAGGACCGGGTCCTCCGGCACGGTCGTGGGTCCGTCGAAGCTGAGCATCGCCTCGAGCGGGTCGGCGTGCTCCTTCGGGACCGCGGCCTCGTTGCGCAGCAGCTCGACCAGCTGGGAGGCGAGCGACCGCAGCAGGTCGGCCTCGAACCCGGAGAACGTGGCGATGATCCGTCCGCTGCGCCGGTGTCGGGTGAAACCACTCATCTACGACTGCTTCTCCAGCGTGGCCCAGAGCCCGTACTCGTGCATCGCCTGTACGTCGCGCTCCATCTCCTCACGACTGCCGTCGCTGACCGCCGACTTGCCGTCGTGGTGGACCTCGAGCATCAGCTTCTCGGCCTTCTTCTGGTCGTATCCGAAGTACGTGCGGAACACGTAGGTCACGTAGCTCATCAGGTTGACCGGGTCGTTCCACACGATGGTGACCCACGGCTTCGACGTGAGAGTGATCTCGTCCGTCGTGAGGTCAGGCTCGACCTCGACCGGACTCGTGGTCGCCATGGGGCCATGGTGGCACAGCAGGACGGACGATCCTGGCCCTACGCTGACCCCGTGCGCGCGTCGACCGCTCTGCTCACCGACCACTACGAGCTGACCATGCTCCAGGCCGCACTGGCGTCGGGAATGGCGCAGCGACGCTCGGTCTTCGAGCTCTATCCGCGCCGTCTCCCGGAGGGGCGTCGGTACGGCGTGGTGGCCGGCGTCGGCCGGGCCCTCGAGGCGATCGAGGACTTCCGGTTCGACGACGAGGTGCTGGGGACGCTCGAGGACGTCGTCGACGAGCGGAGCCGCGCGTGGCTGGCGACCCACCGGTTCTCCGGCGACGTCTGGGGGTACGCCGAGGGCGATCTCTACTTCCCCTTCTCCCCCCTCGTGATCGTCGAGGGCACCTTCGCCGAGGCCGTCCTCCTCGAGACGGTGCTGCTCTCGATCTACAACCACGACAGCGCGATCGCGTCGGCGGCCTCCCGGATGACCCAGGCGGCGGGCGGTCGGCCCTGCATCGAGATGGGGTCGCGGCGTACCCACGAGGAGGCCGCGGTCGCGTCCGCGCGTGCGGCGTACATCGCCGGCTTCACGACCAGCTCCAACCTCGCGGCTCGGCAGCGGTACGGCGTCCCCACGGCCGGGACCAGCGCGCACAGCTTCACCCTCCTGCACGACTCCGAGGCCGATGCCTTCCGGGCCCAGGTGGCGTCGCTGGGGCGGGGCACGACCCTGCTCGTCGACACCTACGACGTGCGCGAGGCGGTCCGGCTCGGGATCGACGTGGCCGGCACCGAGCTCGGAGCGGTCCGCATCGACTCGGGCGACCAGGGCGCGCTGGCGCACGAGGTGCGGGCCGAGCTCGACGCGCTCGGCGCGACCAACACCCGGATCCTGGTCACCAGCGACCTCGACGAGTTCTCGATCGCCGCCCTGGCGGCAGCGCCGGTGGACGCGTACGGCGTGGGCACCCAGCTCGTCGTCGGCTCGGGGCACCCGACCTGCGGCTTCGTCTACAAGCTGGTGGCCCGTGAGAGCGACGACGGCGAGATGGTCGCCGTGGCGAAGAAGAGCAAGGACAAGATCTCGATCGGCGGACGCAAGTGGGCGATGCGCCGGCTGTCGGCCGCCGGCGTCGCCGAGGCGGAGGTGATCGGGATCGGCAAGCCGCCGCTGAACGACGGCGACGACCGCGAGCTGCTCGTGCCCCTGGTCCGCGACGGCGAGGTGGTCGGCCGCGAGCCGCTGGACGACGCGCGAGACCGTCACACCCGAGCTCGCGACGAGCTCCCCCACACCGCCGAGCAGATGTCGAAGGGCGAGCCCGTGATCCCGACCGAGTTCGTCTGAGATGGCGCTTCTCACCTGCCACGTCGACTCCGAGGCCCTCAACGTCGCCGCGACGTTCACCGTGGTGATCCCGGACGAGGTCGAGACACCGCCGGTGCTCTATCTCCTCCACGGCCTCACCGACGACCACACCGGCTGGCAGCGCTACACCTCGATCGAGCGGTACGCCGACGAAGCCGGCCTGGCCGTCGTGATGCCGGCCGTGCACCACAGCTTCTACACCGACGAGGTGCACGGTCACGCGTACTGGACCTACGTCTCCGAGGAGCTGCCCGCACTGGTCCACCGGCTCTTCCGCGTCTCCGACCGGCCGGAGGACACCTTCGCCGCCGGGCTCTCGATGGGCGGGTACGGCGCGGTCAAGCTCGCCCTCAGCCACCCCGACCGGTACGCCGCCGCGGCCTCCCTGTCCGGCACCCTCGACATCACCTACATGGCCGACCGCGAGGACCGCGCCGAGATCTGGGACCGCGCGTTCGGCGGCGAGATCCGCCAGGAGAACGATCTGTTCGCCCTCCTCGCCGCCGCGTCGTCGGTCCCGCCGCTCTACATCGGCTGCGGCACCTCCGACGGGCTCCTCGACGCCAACGAGCGGTTCATCGCCGCTGCCACCGGCGCCGGCGTCGACCTCACCACCGACCTCCGCGCCGGCGACCACGAGTGGAGCCTGTGGGACGCGCAGATCGCCGACGTCATCGCCTGGTTGCCGCGGGACCGTTGACCTGCCCGGTGTCCGTAGGCGGCTCCGGGATCGATAAAATCTCCGCATGACGCGCGCGCTCCTCGTCGTGGACGTGCAGAACGACTTCTGCGAGGGCGGCTCACTGCCGGTCGACGGCGGAGCCCGGGTGGCCAGCGACATCGGGGAGCTGCTCCACCACTGGTCGCGCGGCGACGACCAGGCACCGGCGTACGACGTCGTGGTGGCGAGCAAGGACCACCACATCGACCCCGGGCACCACTGGTCGAAGGACCCCGACTTCGTCGACAGCTGGCCCGTCCACTGTCAGGTCGGCACCGACGGCGAGGCGTTCCACCCGAACCTCGACCCGCAGCCCTTCGACGCGATCTTCCTCAAGGGCAACCACGAGGCGGCCTACTCCGCGTTCGAGGGGACGACGGTCGACGGCCAGGCGCTCCTGGACTGGCTCCGCGCCCGCCAGGTCGAGCAGGTCGACGTGTGCGGCCTCGCCACCGACCACTGCGTCCGTCTCACCGCCCTCGACTCCCAGGAGCGGGGCTTCGAGACCCGGGTGATCAGCGCCCTGTGTGCCGGAGTCGCTCCGGAGACGACCGAGCGTGCGCTGGCCGAGATGACGGCGGCCGGCGTCACCATCGCCTGAGCCCCTGACGTCGCTCGGGACTCAGCCCCACTTCTCCGCGAGCGTCCGGATCACGTTCAGGTTGCGGTTGGTGGCGACCCCGAGGTGCTTCTCGATGATCGCGTTGGTCAGCGTGGCCGAGTGGTAGTCCTGGCCGAGCAGCAGGTGCACGCCCCGGCCGTCCACGACAGCCCGCTCCCCCTCCTTGCCGGCCCCGTCGAGCTTCTTCACCGCGGCGGCCGTGGGTGTGTCCTTGAGCAGCGACACGTAGTGCCGGCCGTCGTGGCTGCGGTCGAGCTTCTCGGCGTACGCCGCGACCTCGCGCAGCTCCTTCGGCGTGAGCACCACCGTGGGGATGTCGAAGCCGGCCGCGTCCTCGAACGCCTCCTCCAGCGCGGACTCGACCTTCGCCCTGCTGCGCAACGGCGTCGTGACCCGCACGTTGCCGGTGTTGATGTAGGTCTCGACGTCGGTGCAGCCCGCCGCCTCGCACGCCGCCACGATCGCGTCCTTGGCGAACTTCCGCTTCCCGATGTTGATCGCCCGCAAGAACGCGATGTAGGTCGGCATGGCGACATCTTGCCCGGAAGCGGCGACCCGCGTCGTAGGGTGCGTCCGACCCGTTCAGCGAGGAGAACCATGCGCACCCTCTCGGGCGTGACCGCACTCGCGTGCGGGGCCCTGCTCACCCTGGCCGTGCCCACGGCGGCATCGGCAGCCACTGACCCCACGTGCTTCGGGCAGGCGGCCACGATCGTGGGGACCCCGGGCGACGACAGCCTCACCGGCACGACCGGCCCGGACGTCATCGTCGGCTTGTCCGGCAACGACACGATCAGCGGCCTCGAGGGAGACGACCGGCTCTGCGGCGGCAAGGGCGCCGACGCGCTCACGGGCGGCGACGGGGACGACCACCTCGCGGGCGGACGCGACCTCGTCAAGGACGTCACCGACGACGGGGACCTCATCTCGTTCGGCGACGACCT
Organism: uncultured Actinomycetota bacterium; assembly: GCA_963812055.1. GTDB lineage: Bacteria > Actinomycetota > Actinomycetes > Propionibacteriales > Nocardioidaceae > Nocardioides. The sequence goes on along the minus strand of CAWEUA010000001.1, from coordinate 33,341 downwards.
CGATGGCGGCGCCGGGAACGACGAGCTCGACCCGGGGTGGGATCCGGGGAACCACGAGTTCGACGGCTGGGTCGGTGACGTGATCCGCTTCCCCGGGAGCACGGTGGGTCCTCACGTGGGTCTCCACATCGACCTGGGCGCCGGAACGGCCGTGGGCCAGGGTGACGACACGCTGGACCTGGCCGACGTCGACTCGTCCGTGAAGGTGCTCGGGAGTCCGCAGAACGACGTCATCCGCGGGTCCTCCCACGCCGACTGGATCGACGCCGGAGACGGCGACGACAAGGTCCTCCTGCGGGGAGGCAGCGACTACGTCAACGAGGACGGCCCGGACTCCGGTGACGACACGTACCGCGGGGGCAGGGGTGCCGACGTCCTGGAGTCACGCAGTGGAGACGACGTCGTCGACGGAGGAGCCGGGAACGACACCCTCTCCGCAACCCAGCACGGAACCGACCGGATCGTCACCGTCCTCGGCGGAGACGGCGACGACGACATCGCGTTCTTCGACACCGGCACGGATCCGCATGATGGCAGCTACACCTACCGCGGAGGGCGAGGCAACGACTGGTTCGTGCCTCAGGTCGAGGACCGGCCCTCCGTCCCGATGCTGGCCGACCTCGCCACCCACGCCGTTGACGTCGGCGATGACGTCGCGGACTTCGGGGGGTTCGAGCACCTCGACCTCCTCTCTCGTCACGGCGCCGTCCACGTCACGGGCACACCGAGCCCGGACAAGGTCTCGATCACCGCCCAGAACGTCACGGCCCATCTGGGCGACGGAGCCGACGACCTGCTCGTCACGGACTCGGGGAAGGCCGACGTGCGGCTCGGAGATGGCGCCGACCGCCTGCGGATGAGCAGCATCCGGCACGGCGCGGTCGCGCGCCTCGGCGCCGGCGACGACCTGGTCGCGAGCGCGATGTACGAGCGGCTCGGGCTGGAGACGCTGTACGGAGGTGCCGGACGGGACACGGCTCGACTCATCGGCCGACACTTCGTCTGGCACGGCATCGAGAACGTCACCTTCCCGAGCTGACCTATATCCTGCCCGCGTGCCCAGCGACCTCGAGCAGCAGAGCAGTGAGCTCGTGGTGCAGGCCGCTCGCCTGGTGCGCGCCGTACGCCGCCGCGTCGGGCACCCGGCCGGCATCCGGATGCTGGCGCTGCTCGAGGAGAGCGGGCCGCTCGGGGTGACCGCGCTGGCCGAGGCCGACCGCTCGTCCCAGCCGACCGTCTCCGGCGCCGTGCGCCAGCTGGTGGATGAGGGTTGGGTCGCCAAGAAGACCGACCCCACCGACGCCCGTCGGGCGCTGGTCGAGCTGACCCCGAAGGGTCGGCAGCGGCTGCTCGACGCACGACGCGACAACGGCCCGGCCGTCGCCGAGCGGCTGGCCCGGACGGGCCACTCCGCCGACGACGTCGCCCACGCCGTGTCGGTCCTGCGCGACGTGATGGACGAGCAGCTCTGACCCTCAGGTGACCGTGATCGGCGTCCCGTTCGACACGAGCCGCCAGTCGACCGAGGCGAACTGGCTCGGGTCGATGGTGTGGTGGGCGGTCACCCAGTCGATCAGCAGCTGCCGGATGTCGATCTGCCGGTTGTACACGACGGGCGCGTCGTGCACCGCGGGGAACCCGCCACCGCCACTCTGCCGGTAGTTGTTCACCGCCATCGCGAACTCCATGGCCAGGTCGATCGGTGCGCCGGCGTACTGCAGGTTCTCGATCCGCGACCCGACCGGCTGGGCGATGTCGACGTCGTACGTCAGGCGCCCGTCGAGCCCCGCGATGGTGTCGAAGTTGTAGTCGGGGATCGGCGGCGTGGGCGGCGTCGTGTACGTCGCGTTCGTCACCTGGTCCATCGTGAACGGCCCGGTGCCGGTGATCTGCTGGAAGTACCGCACGGAGTACTCCAGGTAGTCCTTCACCTGCTGGCCGGTGACCTTCACCCCGAGCAGGGTGTTGTCGTAGATGTAGAGCCCCGCGACGTCGCGGATCGACACCTGTCCGGACGGGAACGACGCCTGCCGGTTGAACGGCGCCGCGATCGAGAGCACCGGCAGGGAGGCGTCGGCACCGGTCAGTCCCTGCTTCACGGCGTCGGCCTGGACGTAGTTGACGAAGTCGATGATCGGCGACGTCCTCGACGGGCGCGCGGGCGGCCGACATCGCCTGCACCGAGGTCCCGATCGGGGAGTTCACGTAGGTGACGACCTTCTGGTGCTGCGCCTGCACCGCGGCGGCGACCTGGGGGTCCTCGGCCGCGACGTTGGAGTTCAGCGTCTGTGAGGCGAGGCCGCCCTGGGCGACCCGCCACGCGTTGCCGTGCCGGACCAGGTCGAGCTCCATGACCGCCAGCCGCATGCCCCAGTAGTCCGGCTCGCAGAGCAGGACGGCCCGCCCGGTCTGCTCGTTGGTCACCAGGCGCTGCGGGATGTCGACGTGCGCATGGCCGACCAGGATCGCGTCGACGTCGGGCACCTGCTGGGCGACCAGGGTCGAGGCGTTCTCCGGGTAGGGCAGCGCATCGCCGTACGACGACGAGGTGTCCGCACCCGAGTGGGCGGCGATCACGACGATGTCGCAGCCGAGCTTCTTCAGCTTCGGCACGAAGACCTGCGCCTGCTCGACCAGACCCGGGAAGTCGATCTTCCCCGAGACGTTCGCGCGGTCCCAGATGGCGATGCCCGGGTTGGTGAGCCCGAGGATGCCGACCTTGAGGTCCGGACCCTGCGGCATCCGGAACTTCTTGACGATGTACGGCGTGAACACCGGCAGGCCGGTAGCGGGGTCGACCGCATTGGCCCCGAGCAACGGGTAGGTCAGCTGCTGCTCGAAGGTACGGAGCAGCGGGATGCCGTAGTTGAACTCGTGGTTGCCGAGCGCTGCCGCGTCGTACCCGATCAGGTTCATGGCGTTGGCCATCGGGTGCATGCCGCCGGAGGTGATCGGCTCGATCTTGGCGAAGTAGTAGGCGAGCGGCGTTCCCTGGATGGTGTCGCCGGCGTCGAGGACGAGCAGCGGGTCGCTGCCGATCCGCTCGCGCTGCGCCTTGATCAGGGTCTGCACCTTGGCGATGCCGATGTCGTTGTGGGCGGCGTCGTCGTACTCGGCGTTCTTGTAGTAGTCCCAGTTGAAGACGTTCCCGTGGAGATCGGTCGTGCCGAGGATCGTCAGCCGGGTGGAGTGGTTGTCGTGGCCGGCCGCCGCGGCGGATCCGACCGAGGACGCCGTGTAGCCGGCGGCGGTGAGAGCGGCTGCGCCGGTGAGGACGCCGCGTCGTGAAGGCGTGGGTGTGGACATGTCCGAGACCTTTCCGAGACCGAGATGGGGCAATCCCAATGTCTACCCGACACCCGCCGGGCCGGCGTGACAGGGGTCACCGGAATGTCTGAGATATTCCATAGGTTACCTATGTAGAATCGAGTCCTCACCCGGAAGGAAGTCCGTGTCCAGCCACGTCCACCAGTCCCATGAAGCGCCGGTCCGGTCCGGCTCGTTCTTCTCGCAGCCCCGCGCAGTGTGGGCGGTCGCCTTCGCGTGCGTGATCGCCTTCATGGGCATCGGGCTGGTCGACCCGATCCTCAAGGACATCGCGGCGAACCTCCACGCGACGCCGAGCCAGGTCTCGCTGATGTTCACCAGCTACATGGCGATCATGGGCGTGGCGATGCTCGTCACCGGCGTCGTCTCCAGCCGGATCGGACCGAAGCGCACGCTGCTCTCCGGCCTGGTGCTGATCATCGTGTTCGCCGCGCTCGCCGGCTCGTCGAACTCCGTCAGCAGCGTCGTCGCCTTCCGCGCGGGCTGGGGCCTGGGCAACGCGCTCTTCGTCGCCACCGCGCTGGCCACGATCGTGATGTCGGCGACCGGCGGCACGGCGCAGGCGATCATCCTCTTCGAGGCCGCGCTCGGGATCGGCATCGCGTCCGGCCCGCTCGTCGGCGGGCTGCTCGGCGAGCAGTCGTGGCGGGCACCGTTCTTCGGCGTCTCGACCCTGATGGTGATCGCCCTGGTGGCCACGGCCTTCTTCCTGCCGTCCACGCCCCCGACCGGACGGCGTACGTCGCTGGCCGACCCGCTCCGCGCCCTGCGACACCGGCCGCTCCTGCTGACCGGCCTGACCGCGGTGTTCTACAACATCGGCTTCTTCACGATCCTCGCAGCGGGTCCCTTCGCGCTACCCGACGCCGGCATCATCCAGATCGGCTGGATCTACTTCGGGTGGGGCGTGCTGGTCGCCCTGACGTCGGTGTTCGTCGCCCCGCGCGTGCAGCGCCTGGTGGGCACCGTCCCCGCGGTGATCGGCACCCTCGTGCTGTTCATGCTCGACCTGCTGGTGATGGCGGTGTACGCCGACCACGCGGCCGTCGTGACCGCCGGGATCGTGCTGTCCGGCGCCTTCATCGGCACCAGCAACACCCTGATCACCGAAGCCGTCATGGGCGTGGCGCCGGTCGAGCGGCCGGTCGCCAGCGCGGCGTACTCCTTCGTCCGCTTCTGCGGCGGCGCGATCGGCCCGTACGTCGCACTGAAGCTGTTCGGTCTGCCGCCGGACGTTCATGTGCACGCGCCGTTCGTGTTCGGCGCGGTGATGGTGGCCGTCGGCGTCGCGATCATGGTCGGCGGCTCGGGCGTGCTGACCCGCGCACTCGAGGGCTCCCATGAAGAGACCGCCGTCGAGGAGGCCGACTCGGTCCTCGTCGGTGACCTGGACTGAGAGGTCCGACGGCGTGGCCCCACGCCGACGCGGGCCGTCCGTCGTACGGTGCGACTCGTGCCCTGCGACTACTGCGGTGAGGAGTTCGACCCGATCGGCACGCGCTGGTTGTGCCCGCACTGCCACATGAAGGCCAACTGCTGCGACGGGGCTCCCCTCGCCGAGTCGGCCCATGCCGACTCGGCGAACGACGTCGGGCTGACGCCCCGATAGAGTCCGGGCGTGACGGCCCGACACGCCCTGCGCCCCGGTCTGCTCCTCGACGTCTCGACCGGAGAGCTCCTGCCCGACCGGGCCGTGGTCGTGGAGGACGAGCGCATCGCCGGCGTGATCTCGGCGGCGGACATGCCGACCGACATCGCGGTGCGCGACCTGCCGGACCTCACCCTCCTGCCCGGGCTCATCGACTGCCACGCCCACCTCGTCGGCGACGAGGACAACGGTCACGGGTACACCGAGCTGCTGACCCGCACCGGCGCCCAGGAGGCGATGACCGGCGTCCGCAACGCGCGTGACACGTTGCGCGCCGGCTTCACCAGCGTGCGCGACGTCGGCACCTATCGCGCGTTCGTCGACGTGGCTCTGCGCGACGCCATCGAGGCCGGCTGGACTCCCGGGCCGCGGATGATGGTCGCCGGTGCCTACGTCAGCAGCTCGGGCGGCGGGGGCGACATCAGCGGCCTGGCACCGGACGCCGAGCCGCTGGTCCCGCCAGAGCTGCGGGTCGGCGTCGCCGACACGGTCGACGACGTACGCCGCGTGGTCCGGCGGATCCTGTACGGCGGCGCCGACCTGGTCAAGCTGATCGCCACCGGCGCGGTGATGTCCGACAACGGGAACCCCGGCGTCCCCGAGCTGACCGAGGACCAGATCCGGGCCGCCGTCGAGGAGGCGACCCTGCACGACGCCCATGTCGCCGCGCACGCGCACGGTGCCGAGGGCATCAAGCGCGCGATCCGCGGCGGCGTCCACTCGATCGAGCACGGCTCGCTGATGGACGACGAGGGCGTCGCGATGATGGTCGAGCACGGCACCTGGCTGGTGGCCGACATCTACGACGGCGACTACATCGCCGAGATCGGCCGGCGCGACGGCTGGAAGGCCGACATCCTGCGCAAGAACGACGAGACGACCCTGGCGCAGCGCCAGATGTTCGAGAAGTGCGTGGCGGCCGGGGTGCGGATCGCCTTCGGCACCGACAGCGGCATCTACCCCCACGGCCTGAACGCCCGACAGCTGGCCTACCACGTGCGCCACGGGCAGACCGCGCTCGAGGCGATCCGGTGCGCGACGGTGCACGCCGCCGATCTGATGGGCTGGTCGGACCGGGTCGGCCAGGTCGCGGAGGGCTGGTACGCCGACCTCATCGCGGTCGCGGGTGACCCGACGGACGACGTCCGCCTGCTCGAGGACGTCCGGTTCGTGATGAAGGGCGGCGAGGTCGTCCGCGACGACTCGGCCACCTGACGAAACCGGTCGCGCGGGACCCGCTCAGGCCGTACCGTCGTACCCCGTCGGCGAGATCAGCGGCAAGACCCGTCGTGACGGGTCGGGTCCCGCGCGTCGTACCTCACCGGCACGGCATGGAGCTTCCACTCCTTCGGGTTCGACTCCCGTTCTTCGATGGGTGGTGGCCGGCGACAGAAGCAGCGCCGCGCCCTGTGGCGGGCCCGACGGCCGGGTGCTCGCACCCGACCCGGTGGTCCAGGCCCCGCGCGACGATGTGGTCGCCGGTCATCACTCACAACTGAATCCGCGAGACCGAGCACACGACAGGCACACGACAGGCACAGACGACAGGAAGGAGCCGGTCATGCCTCTGTTCACCCAGTACCTCACCGTCCAGCCCTGGCAGCGCGCGCTGGAGCGGCTCGACGGCGCCCGGACGGTCGTCCTCGAGCCCGGCCGGCACCCGCAGCGCACCCGCGCGTCGTACCAGGTGCTCGACCTGCGCGAGCAGGTCTTCACGCTCGCACCGCAGGAGGTGCTCACCGCCGACGGCGTCACGGTCAAGGTGACCGCCGCGCTGCGGTGGCGCATCGGCGACCCGGTCGTCCACACCGAGACCGTCACCGACCCGCTGTCGCGGGTCTACCTCGCCGTGCAGATCGCGCTGCGCGAGGGCCTCGCCCCGCTCGAGACCGACGCCGTCCTGCGCACGGCACGCCAGTCGGTCACCGAGTCGGCCACCGCAGCCGCGCTCGCGGCGGGACGAGAGGTCGGCGTCGAGGTGCTCGAGGTCGTCGTCAAGGACGTGATCCTGCCCGCCGACCTCCGGGCGGCGTACGGCGCGGTGGTCACGGCGCGGCAGCGTGCCCAGGCTCAGCTCGAGGCCGCTCGGGCCGAGACGGCCGCGCTGCGGTCGCTGGCCAACGGCGCCAAGCTGCTCGACGACCACCCGGCACTCGCGCAGCTGCGGATGATCCAGTCGCTGCCGGTCGGCTCGACCATCGAGCTGACCCTGCCGGGCGCCGACTGAGCTCGCCGAGTCGGCGCACAGAGGCACGAGAAGAACGCCGAGTCGTCATATGACGACTCGGCGTTCTCGGCTCAGAGGTTGCCGCGGAGCTCCTGCTCGCGCTCGATGGACTCGAAGAGGGCCTTGAAGTTGCCCTTGCCGAAGCCGAGCGAGCCGTGCCGCTCGATGAACTCGAAGAAGACGGTCGGCCGGTCGCCGATCGGCTTGGTGAAGATCTGGAGCAGGTAGCCGTCCTCGTCGCGGTCGACCAGGATCTTGCGCTGCTTCAGCTCCTCGATCGGCACGCGCACCTCGCCGATCCGGGCACGGAGCTCGGGGTCGTCGTAGTAGGCGTCGGGTGTGTCGAGGAACTCCACGCCGTTCAGGCGGAGCCGGTCGACGGTGCGCAGGATGTCGCCGGTCGCGAGGGCGATGTGCTGGCAGCCGGCGCCGTCGTAGAACTCGAGGTACTCGTCGATCTGCGACTTCTTCTTCGCGATCGCGGGCTCGTTGAGCGGGAACTTCACCCGGTGGTTGCCGCTCGCGACGACCTTGGACATCAGGGCGGAGTAGTCGGTGGCGATGTCGTCGCCGATGAACTCCGCCATGTTGGTGAACCCGAGGACGCGGTTGTAGAACTCGACCCACTCGTCCATCCGGCCGAGCTCGACGTTGCCGACGCAGTGGTCGATGGCCTGGAAGAGCCGCTTCGGGTGGCCCTCGGGGCGGGTCACCCTGGTCGTGGCGGCGACGTACCCCGGAAGGAAGGGGCCGGTGTAGCCCGACCGGTCGATCAGGGTGTGGCGCGTCTCGCCGTACGTCGCGATCGCGGCGATGCGGACGGTGCCGTGCTCGTCGGTCAGGTCCTGCGGCTCGTCGAGGATCGTGGCGCCCTGCGAGCGAGCGTGCTCGATGCACTTGTCGACGTCCGGGACCTCCATGGCGAGGTCGACGGCACCGTCACCGTGCTTGCGGTGGTGGTCGAGGACCGGGCTGCCGGGCGCGACGCCGCCGGTGAAGACGAACCGGGCACTGCCGGACCGCAGCACGTAGGACTTCGCGTCGCGGTTGCCGGTCTCGGGTCCGGAGTAGGCCTCGAGGTCCATGCCGAAGGCGAGCTGGTAGAACTGCGCGGTCTGGGTCGCGTTGCCGACCACGAAGCCGACGTAGTCCTGGGCGATGACCGGGAACGGGTCGCTGCTCGCGTCGTACTCGACCAGTCCGACCAGCTGCTTGAGCTGGTCGAGGGTGAGATCGGCCTTGAGCTCGTCGGCGGTGAGAGCGCCGCCGGTGGAGGGGGTCTCGTGGGTCGTCGTCATGCGAGTCACCTTGCCGGGTGCCGACAACCTGCGCAACAGTACGACGAATCGCTGATGCAATATGCCCACCTGAGGAGCCGTCGTGGACGATCTCGACCGCAGTTTGCTCGCCCTGTTCTCCGACGACCCGCGGATCGGCGTACTCCAGGCCTCGCGGGAGCTCGGCGTCGCACGCGGGACGGTGCAGGCGCGGCTGGACAAGCTGATGGGCTCGGGCGTGGTGACCGGGTGGGGTCCGGAGCTCTCCACCGAGGCGCTCGGCTTCCCCGTGACGGCGTTCCTGACCCTCGAGATCCGTCAGGAGCCCGCCGAGCACGGCGGCCACGACGCGGTCGCCCACCACCTCGCGACCATCCCCGAGGTGCTCGAGGCCCACACGATCACCGGCGCCGGCGACCTCTTCGCCCGCGTCGTCGCCCGCTCGAACTCCGACCTCCAGCGGGTCATCGACCTGGTCCTGAAGGACCCCGCGATCGTCCGCTCCTCGACCGTGATCGCCCTCGCCACGCAGATCCCCTACCGGGTGATGCCGTTGGCTCACGCGAACGGATAGTCAGCTGAAGATCATGCAGGTCGAAGTGGCGTGGGCGACCAGGCGGCCCTGGGCGTCGAAGAGCTGGGCCTGGGCGAGCGCCGTCCGACGTCCTCGCTGGATGACCGAGCCCTCGGCGCGGAGACGGCCGGACTCGACGGTGACGGCGCGGAGGAACTTCACCGTCAGGTCGACCGACGTGTAGCGCTCGCCGGCGGCCAGGGTCGAGTGCACGGAGCAGGCGGCCGCGGTGTCGAGCATCGTCGCCAGGACGCCGCCGTGGACGGTGCCGAGCGGGTTGTAGTGGCGGTGCTCGGGCACGAGCTCGACGTGGATCGAGCCCGGTTCGCCGCCGAACCCGTCGAGACCGAGCGTCTCCGCGATCGGCGCGCCGGGGTGGTCGCCCATGAAGATCGCCTGGAGCTGGGCGAAGCCGTCCAGCTCGGCGAGGGAGGCATAGTCGGGCGTCTGGGTCTCGGTCACGGATCCAGCCTGGCGACCGTTGCTGAGTCTGTCAACGAGACTTAGGCTTCGTCACATGACCGCCGCTCCCGCGGCCCTGGCCTGGTCGGCCGAGAACTGCACCGTCGGCCGCACGATGGCGATCCTCGGCGAGCGCTGGACCTTCGTCGTCCTCCGCGAGGTCTTCAACGGCGTACGCCGCTTCGACGACATCCGGCGGCACAGCGGCATCCCGCGCCAGGTGCTCAGCAACCGCCTCGGGCTCCTGGTCGAGCAGGACATCCTGCGCCGCGAGCCCTACCAGGACCCCGGCGAGCGGGCGCGCCATGAGTACCGCCTCACCGCCAAGGGCTTCGACCTCTATCCCGTCCTGGTCGCGATCGCCGACTGGGGCGACCGGTACGTCGCCGACACCGTCGGCCCACCCGTCGAGTTCACCCATCGCGAGTGCGGCTCGACGGTCCATGCCGTCCTCGAGTGCGGGAACGGCCACCGCGTCGAGCGCCCGCGGGACGTCGTCACGCGGATCGGCCCGGGCGCGCAGCCGTTCGAGGTCGGCGTCGCGGGCTGAGCCTCCGGGCGAACCAGTGGTGCGCGTAGGGGTTGTCGTTGTACCGCTCGATCCGTCGGTAGCCGGCGCGCTCGTACATCGCGATCGCCTCGGTGAGGCTCGCGTTCGTGTCGAGGTAGACCTCGCGGTACCCGAGCTCCGCCGCTCGGTCCTCCAACGCGTGCAGCAGGCGTACGGCGAGGCCGCAGCCGCGCCACTCCGGGTCGACCCACATCCGCTTGATCTCGCCGACCGTCCGCGTGTGCCGCTGGAGCCCGCCGCAGGCCACCACTCCCGACTCGGACCGCAGCACGAGGAAGTCACCCGACGGCGGACACATCGCCTCGAGATCGGACGTGGTGGCCCCACCGGCGTCGAAGCCATCGGAGAAACGACGGTCGAGCTCGTCGAAGTAGCGGCGTACGGCGGCGACGGCCTCGTCCGAAGCGACGTCGACGGACTCGACAGTGCACGTCGCGGAGCGGATGAGGCGCTCGGCGGTCGCCAGGGCGTCGGTCAGCCGACGACGCTGCGAGTCGCCGAGCGGGTCCACGAGCGCGCGGGCGCGTTCCTCCGAACGCTCCTCCAGTCGGTCGATGGCGCGCCGTCCCTTCGCCGTCGGGACGACGACACGCCGCCGCTGGTCGGCCGGGTCGGGCCGGACGTCGACCAGGCGCTCCTCCTCGAGTCCCCGCAGGAGGCGGCTCAGATAGCCCGAGTCCAGACCCAGGCGGCGACGCAGGTCCAGCACGCCCGCCCCCTCGGGCCCCATCTCGAACAGCAACCGCGACGCTCCCAGGCTGCGGCCCTGTCCGAGGTACGACTCGTCGAGCAGTCCCACCCGCTGGCTCCACGCCCGGTTGAACCGGCGCAGCACGTCCGTCTCCACCATTCTCTGACTTTAGTCAGAGATCGGGTTCATCGGGAAGGCTTGGCCGCCCACTCGCGCAGCCGGTTGATCCGCGCGTGGAGCTGGTCGGCGTTCGCGACCGCCGCAGCCGGGCCCCCGAGCTCCTTGCGCAGCGTCGCATGCGTGGCGCCGTGGGCCTGGCCGGTGCGGTGGTGCCAGGCGGCGACCAGGCCGTTCAGCTCGCGGCGCAGGATCGCGAGCTGCTCATGGGTCGAGACCTCGCGCGGTGGCTCGTCGTGTGCCGCCAGGGAGGTACGCCGGGACCGCTGCCGATGGTGCAGGAGCTCGCGTACCTGGTCGGGCTCCAGCAGCCCGGGGATGCCGAGGAAGTCCATCTCCTCGTCCGACCCGACGTGCACCTCCCCGGCATGACCGAAGGCCGAGCCGTCGTACACGACCTGGTCGAAGCGCGCTTCCGAGCCGAGCGCCTCGTACGAGCCGAGCAGCTCGTCCGATGCGCCCTCGTCGGCGTTCGCCTGCGCCAGCAGGTCCTGCTCGGCGGCGAAGATGTCGTCCTCGTCGGTGATCGCCCGGCCCAGCACGTGGTCGCGCTCGACCTCCATCTCGGCGGCGTACCCGAGCAGCGTCGGCACCGACGGCACGAACACCGACGCGGTCTCGCCCCGCGCCCGCGCACGCACGAAGCGGCCCACGGCCTGGGCGAAGAAGAGCGGCGTGGCCGTGCTCGTGGCGTAGACCCCGACGGCGAGCCGCGGGATGTCGACGCCCTCGGACACCATCCGCACCGCGACCATCCAGCGCTTCTCCGACTCGGTGAAGGCCGCGATCCGCTTCGAGGCCGCCTTCTCGTCGGAGAGCACGAGCGTCGGTGGCTCGCCGCTGATCTTCCGCAGCAGAGCGGCGTACGCACGGGCCGAGTCCTGGTCGGTGGCGATCACCAGGCCGCCGGCGTCGGGCATGTGCCGGCGTACCTCCGTCAGCCGGCGGTCCGCGGCAGCCAGCACCGACGGGATCCACTCCCCCGACGGGTCGAGGGCCGTGCGCAGCGCCTGCGCCGCCAGGTCCTTGGTCAGCGGCTCGCCGAGGCGGGCGGCGATCTCGTCGCCGGCGCGGGTGCGCCAGGCCAGGTCGCCGGAGTAGGCCAGGAACAGCACCGGCCGGACGACGTGGTCGGCCAGGGCGTGGCCGTAGCCATAGGTGAAGTCGGCGACGGACCGGGGTACGCCGTCGGCTCCGGGGGCGTAGGTGACGAACGGGATCGGGTTCACGTCCGACCGGAACGGCGTACCGGTCAGCGCCAGCCGCCGGGCCGCCGGCTCGAAGGCCTCGCGCACCCCCTCGCCCCAGGAGAGCGCGTCGCCCGCGTGGTGGATCTCGTCGAGGATCACCAGGGTCTTGAACCGCTCGGTCCGGATGCGCATCGCGAGTGGGTTGACCGCGACCCCGGCGTAGGTGACGGCGACGCCGACGAAGTCCGCCGAGGTCCTGCCCGAGCCCGCGGAGTACGTCGGGTCGATCGGGATGCCCGCGCGTGCGGCGGCCTCCGCCCACTGGAGCTTGAGGTGCTCGGTCGGCGCCACCACGATGATCCGGTCGACTCGACGGCGTCCCAACAGCTCGGCGGCCGCCGACAGCGCGAACGTCGTCTTGCCGGCGCCCGGACTCGCCACCGCCAGGTAGTCGCGCGGTGAGCGCGCGAAGTAGTCGGTGAGCGCGGCGGTCTGCCAGGCGCGCAGGGAGGTGGCCGTGCCCCAGGCCGCCCGCTCCGGCCAGGCCGGAGTGAGTGCGGGCGATGGTGGGACGGCCTCCGTGTCAGACGAGGGCCGAGAGGTCACTCCTCGCCGTCCCCGCTCCCTGACTTGAACGAGTCCCAGAGCTCCTTGCACTCCGGACACACCGGGAACTTCTCCGGCGCCCGGCTCGGCACCCAGACCTTGCCGCACAGCGCCACGACGGGCGTGCCCATCACCATCGCCTCGGTGAGCTTGTGCTTGTCGACGTAGTGGCTGAAACGCTCGTGGTCACCCTCGTCGGTGGGGACCGTGCGTTCCTCGACGCGCTCGTCGACAGCCGTGTCGGTCAGCGGGGAGAAGCCGGTGGGAACCACCGGACCAGCCTACGTCAGCGACTGCTCGCCCCAGGCCTCGGCGAGCCGGGTGTAGACCGATTCCGGGTCCCAGCTCCCGGGGTCGTCGCTGCCCTTCCAGGAGGCCGTCTGCTCCAGGGCCCACTCGGTCCAGCGCAGCGTCGCCTCCTCGAGGTCCTGCGAGAGGCGGATGGTCAGGGCGCCGAGGTGTCGGCGCTCAGGAAAGGGCACCTCATCCTGCGCGAGAACCCCCAGGTCGCCCAGGCGCCGGCGGGCCAGGTCGCCCATCTCGGTCAGCGTGCGGCGCAGGGTGTCGAGGTCGGCGCCATCGGCGAAGAACACCTTGACCAGCGCCTCGTTCTCCCAGGAAGGCTCGCTGGAGGGGGCGCCGAGCCAGGTCTTCAGCTCGCGCCGGCCGCGGGCGGTGATGGCGTACACGGTGCGCTTGCGCTTGCCCGTGTACTCCTCGGTCGCCGTCGCCAGGCCGTCGGCCGCCAGGCGCTTGGGGTCGTCGTAGAGCTTGCGCTCGGCACGTGGCCAGAACCGGTGGAGGCTCGTGCGGACCTGCTGGGCCAGCTCGTACGTCGTCCAGGGGCGCAGCGCGAGGAGGCCCAGGATGGCGTACGGCGTGGCGTCCTGCTGAGCGGTCTTCCGCGTCGTGGGCATGGCGCATCGTGACATGCTGCGCTCGGCAGCATCTCGGCGAGCCCTGTCAGTTGAGCTCGGGGTCGACCGGCCGGTTCGCGTGCCAGGCGAGCTCGCCCGGCTGGCGGCGCATCACCTCGCGCCACAGGTCGCTCGGGTCGGCCTGGAACGCGTCCGGCGGCAGGGACGGCACGACGTACCAGTCGCCTCCGTCGATCTCGCCCTGGAGCTGGCCCGCACCCCAGCCGGCGTACCCGGCGAAGATGCGGACGCCGTCCACGGCGGCGTCGATGTCGTGGGCCTCGCCCTCGAGGTCGACGATCGCGAGTCGGTCGGTCACGGGTCGCAGGCCCGGCGGCGCGGCGTTCGGATCGCGCATCAGCGCGACCGCCAGCGCACCCTCGGGCGAGACGGGCCCGCCGCGGAACAGCACCTCGGGCTCGGCGACGATGTCGCCCCAGCCGTCCAGGACCGAGATCACGGGCACCGGGGACGGCCGGTTGATCACGACCCCCATGGCGCCGTCCTCGTCGGCATCGAGGAGCAGCACGACGGCGTCGACGAAGTTCGGGTCGACGAGCTCCGGTGACGCGAGCAGGAGCATCCCCGCCCGGATCTCCGCCCCCGCCATGGCTCCATCATGCACGGCGGAGGCGTCCGTCAGAAGACGCTTTTCGCGCGCCGGTCGGTGGTCAGGCCACGAGTCGGCTGCGCACGCGGGCGAGGAGACCGCGGCGCCGGTGACGAGCCTGGAGATCACTCACGTCGGGCGCCGGTTGGTACGTCGCGCGGGCCCGCTCATCCAGGGCGCGTCCGATCCGGATGGTGGCGTCCCGGTCGGCGCCGCTGCGGCCCGCCATCGCGGCCAGGAGCAGGTGCTCCTTGGCGGCCGACGTGGCGCAGCACCCCGGCCATGGCGTCGTCGAGCGGCTCGGCGCGGTAGTGGTCGAGGACCATCCGCGTGCCGGGCAGCTCGTCGGCGGTGGCGTGCCAGGCGACGACGACCGCGTCGTCGAGGTCGGCCGGCTGGCGCATCAGGGCGTGCTCGAGGTGTCCGGACAGGCGGGTGTGCCAGCGCAGCTGGAGAGCGGCGAGCACGGACAGCTCGTCGCCGAACGTCTCGCGGACGCCCGCGACGTCCATCGGCAGCACGCCGTCGCGGCGCGCGTCGGCGGTCGAGGTCAGGGTGCGGAGCACCTCTCCGCGGCGGTGGAAGGTGGTCCAGGTCATGGCCATCTCCTCTCTCGGGTGACCGGAGACGGTGTGCCTCCGGTTCACATACCGTTGGTACGTACTCAGAGTATGTGAATCGTGAGCGAGGTTCAACCTGCCTTGCGGCCGGTCACAGGCCGCCTTGCGAGCAAGCTCGCCGCGGCGCTCCCTGCGGTCGTTCCGCCCCGGCTACGCCGGGCAGAACGTCCTCGCTCGTCGTCGGGATCTAGCGTCCCAGCTCGACCATCACCGTGGTCGACTTCACGACCGCGGTCGCGGCGACGCCCGGGGCCAGCTCCATCTCGTCGGCCGCCTCACGGCTCATCAGCGAGACGATGCGGTAGTCGCCGCAGGCGAGCTCGACCTTGGCCATCACGCCGTCCCGCTCGACGGAGGTGACGACGCCGGTCAGCCGGTTGCGCGCGCTCGACGTACGGTCGCTGCCCGCGAGCGAGGTGAGGAAGCCGGCCAGCTCCCCGGCCGGCAGGACACGTTGGTTGCCGCGGCGTTCGAAGGCGATCCGGCCCTCCGCCTCCCATCGGCGGAGGGTGTCGACGCTCACGCCGACGCGTTGGGCCACTTCACCGATGCGCAGGTAGTCGACCACGCCCTCAGCCTAGGCACCCTTCGGCTTTCCGAACCCTGCCTGGTGCAGAACCTGCTGACCGGTCGACCCGGTGACGAGGTCGACGAACTCCTGGGCCAGGTCGGAGTCCTTCGACTGGTCGAGCGTCACGATGGGGTACGACGTGAGCTGCTTGCCCGCGTCCGGGATCGGCAGGGACGTCACGTCGCCGCCCGCCGCGACGGCGTCCGTGGTGTAGACGATGCCGGCGTCGGCCTCCCCCTCGGTCACCTTGGCCAGCACCGACTTCACGTCGACCTCCTGGCTCACCGGCTTGCCGGTGATGTGGTCCTGGTCGAGCAGGGCCTGGCCGACCTTTCCGCACGGCGCGGTGGGCACGCACATCACGAACTTCACCGACGACTTGTCGAGGTCGGAGAACGACTGGATGTTCGCCGGGTTGTCCTTCGGCGTCGACGACCACCATCACGTTGGTCGCGAAGACCTGCGGCGTGGAGGCCTGGGCGGACTTGGCGCTGTCCATCGTGTCGGTGTCGGCCGTGGCGAGCACGTCGGCGGGCGCGCCCTGGGTCGCCTGCTGGGCGAGGGTCGCGGACGAGTCGAACGCGAACTTCACGGTCACCCCGGAGTGCTGCTGCTCGAACTCCTTGCCGAGCTCGGTGAACGTGCCCGTCAGCGAGCTCGCCGCCAGCACGGTGATCGTCGTGTTGTCGTCGCCACCACCGCAGGCGGTGAGAGGAAGGAGGGAGAGCAGGGCAGTCGCCGCGAGCACGCGGCGCGTCGTCAGTCGCAGCACGACACCGTTTGTAGCACATCGCATCTAGGTATTACCTAGGCAGCCTCCTGGCGGACACGCCCAGCCCTAGACTGCGCCGATGACCAGAAGCGCCCGGGCGAAGCTGGCGGCCGACGTGCCGCAGGTGCCCGGCACGAGCCGTCGCGCGCAGTACTCCGCAACGACGCGGCGGGCCCTGGTCGACGTCGCCGAGAGGCTCTTCACCGAGCACGGGTACGCCGGCACCTCGCTCGACGCGATCGTCGCCGGGGCCGACGTCACCAAGGGCGCGCTCTACCACCACTACTCCGGCAAGCAGGCGCTGTTCGAGGCGGTCTTCGAGAAGGTCGAGTCGGCCGGCGCCCAGCAGATCCAGTCCTCGCTGACCGGGCACGAGGACCCGTGGGACAAGGCGATCGCCGGACTCCGGGCGTTCCTCGACGTGGTGCGGCAGCCGTCGTACAGCAGGATCGTCGTCCAGGACGGCCCGTCGGTGCTGGGCCACGAGCGGTTCCGCGAGCAGGAGGAGCGCTCGACGTTCGACTACGTCCTCGACATCGTGCGGGCCGTGCTGGACGCCGGCGAGTGGCAGGTCGACGCCGAGCTGGAGCAGACGTTCGCCCGCATCTTCTTCGGCGCGATGTCGTCATCGGGAGCGGCGGTGTCGACCGCCGGACGACGCCGACACCGAGGCCGAACGGGTGGAGCTCGCGATCGGCTTCATCCTGTCGGGCATGCGCGCCCTCTCCGAGCAGGGCACCCCGATGTCGGAGCTCGGCGCGGCTACTTATGGAAGGTGACGTTGCCGCCGTCGAGCGGGACCAGCTCCATCCACGTGTGACCGGCGGGCACCTTCAGCTTTGCGCCCTTCTTCGTGGTCAGCGTGATCGGTGACTTGGCCAGCTTCCCCTTGTGCCAGGTGCCGGCGACCATCCGGCCGTCGTGGAACAGCAGTGCGTTCCCCTTGCCGCTGAGCAGCGTCTCGGGCACCGGGTTGCCGGCGGGGTCGAGGTAGCCGGCGAGGCCCTCGCGCACGCGCAGCACCAGCACGTTCGTGGCCGGGAACTGGTCGCCGGGCGGAGCGTTGCTGTTGAGGTTGTGGTAGCTGCCGTTGGTGTACTGCCACTCCGTCGTGTGGCCGCCCGAGAACTGCGCGTTGACCGTGGTGGCCTTGATCCCCTTGGGCATGTCGCTGTCGGTGCCCCACTGGAAGTAGTCCGGCGGCGTCGCCGGCTTCTTGGTCTTCGCGGTCTTGGCGACCTCGTTCATGTGAACCAGGAGGTTGTACGGCGGGATCCGGTCGCTGGTGCGGTACATGCCCTTGGTGCCCTCGCCGTAGAACGTGATACCGGCGCCGTTGATCCGGGCGATCGTCTTGGCAGCCGCGCCACTGGTGACAATCGAGGCGTGCACCGGCGAGACCACGGGGATGTCGCTGGCGCGCATCGAGCGGATGGGGCCGGCGTTCGTCGGGATGTCGGAGTAGTAGAACGCCGCCAGGCGGGTCAGCCCGCCCTCGACCAGCTCCTCCACGACCATGTCGGCCTTCGAGAGACCGACCTGCGGCTGGCTGGACTCGGTGTTGTCCATCTTCGCGACCAGCACCGGGTGGTCGAGAGACGCGGTCTTGTCCTCCGGGACCTTCTCGCCGGTGAGGGGCCAGAACTGCGGGACCGACTGTCCACCCTCCACCGACTGGGAGGGGTCGGCCTGAGGGCTCGAGCTGGACGATCCGCCGCAGGCGGTCAGCATGAGGCCTGCCGCGGTGAGGGCGGACAGGGCCAGGGCAACGCGTCGCACGTGAATCTCCATCGGGGGTGTTGACTTTGACGATCCGGTCCAGTGTGGACGATGCACCTGAGGGGATCGTGAAGGGCTCGCCGGGGGTGTGACAGCGGTCACCACCACCGGGTGGTCATGACGTGGCGGAGCCGCCCGATCCGCCGGCACCCGTGTAGTCGACCGAGTCCAGCTCGCGGTACGTCGTCGGGTCGACGAAGTCGACGTGGCCGTCGCTGTCGGTCTGGTCCGGGACGACGACCATCAGCGCCGGCGTCGGCGTGCCCGGCTTCCCGGAACCCTTCGTCGTGCTGAACGACGTGCGGAAGACCAGCGGCTTCCCGCCGTTGCCGTTGGCCGTGGTCGTGATGTGGGCCAGCACCTGGCTCTCGGTCGTGGCGTCGACCGGCGACAGCCCCTGGTAGCTCACACCTTGGCTGGCGAGCGCATCGGTGAAGCCCGGCGGGAGCTCGGAGTAGACGTCGACGGACGACTCCTCGTTGCGACCGTGGGTGAGCACGAATCCGAGCACGCCGAACCAGAGGACGAACACCACCGCACCGATGACGAGGTGGCTCCGTTTGAACCCGGGAGGGGCGCCGGTCCGGTGGATGTAGTCGGAGTTCGGCACGGCATCAGGAGACAAGCTTCGGCGCCCCCGTCGACGTACAGCGTCTGACCGGTGATGTACGACGCCTCGTCGCTGCACAGGAACGCCGCGGCGGCGGCGATGTCGTCGGGGAAGCCCACGCGGCGTACGGGGTTGCGGTCGGCTGCGGCCTGACGGAAGTCCTCGACGGACATGCCCACACGATCCGCGGTGGCATCGGTCATCTCGCTGGCGATGAAGCCCGGCGCGATCGCGTTGGCGTTGACGCCGAAGGGCCCGAGCTCGATCCCGAGCGTGCGGACGAAGCCCTGGAGCCCCATCTTCGCGGCGGCGTAGTTCGCCTGGCCGCGGTTGCCCAGTGCCGAGACGCTGGAGAGGCAGACGACCTTGCCGTACTTCTGCTCGACGAAGTGCTTCTGG
This sequence comes from uncultured Actinomycetota bacterium, assembly GCA_963812055.1. Classification (GTDB taxonomy): domain Bacteria; phylum Actinomycetota; class Actinomycetes; order Propionibacteriales; family Nocardioidaceae; genus Nocardioides. The sequence continues at coordinate 14,313 of CAWEUA010000001.1, read as the reverse complement.
GCCGCCCGCGTCATCAGGAACGCACCCCGCAGGTGGACCGACATCACGGTGTCCCAGTCGTCGTCGCTCATCTTGAACAGCAGGTTGTCGCGGGTGACTCCGGCGTTGTTGACCAGGATGTGCAGACCCCCGAGGTCGCCCACCACGCGGTCGACGGCGGCCTGCACCGAGTCGGCGTCGCTGACGTCGCAGCCGACACCGAGATGTCGCTGCGCATCGGCGGTCGCGAGCTGCGCCGCGGCCTCGGCCGACTTGGCCTCGTCGAGGTCGAGCACGGCGACCGAGGCGCCTTCGTCGGCGAACCGGCTCGCGATGCCGAGCCCGATCCCGCGTGCGGCTCCGGTGACGACGGCGACGCGTCCGTCGAAGCGACCCATGTGCTGACTCCTCGTGGCTCGACTGACGAGTAGTGGCGGATGGCCGAGCCGTTCGGCTGGACCATCCGCCACTGTAGAGCCCGCTGGGTAGCGTCCCGGGACGGGGCGCGTCAGGCGCTGGCGCCGGGCTTCGTCCCCGCCTCGGCCTGCATGCGGAGGCCGTCGAGGCCGGTCGCGGTCGCGAGCACGGCCTGGACGGCCGGGTCGTCGGACCGGGTCAGGGCGACGAGGAGCCGGGCCCCGGTCATGCCGGGAACGCGGCGCGCCTCGTCTCGGCTCTCGGCCTCGAGGCGGTCGTGCAGTGCGGCACGGCGTACGTCGCGCAGCAGGGCGCGCAGCCCGCGCGAGAAACGCGGGCCGTCGTCCCGGCGGCTGCGGGGACCGCGGCGACCGCGTCCCTCGTGGTGCCCGTCGTGGCCTTCGTGGTGGTCGTGGTGGTCGTGGTGGTGGCGCCGCCGGCCGCGGCGACGATCTCCTCGCGAGCGACCGCGCTCCGACCGGGCGGCCCAGCCCTCGGCGAGGTCGGCGCCGAGGTTGGCGCGGACGGCCTCGCGGACCTGGTCGAGGTCGATGCCGATCGCCTTGAGCGCCTCGCGGTCCTCCGCGTAGTCGGGAGCCTGGGCCGAGTCGGCAGACTCGGCGGCCTCCTCGCGCTCGGGTTCGGGATCGACATGGTGCTGCGCGACCAGGTCGCGCGCGGTGTCGAGGTTGATGCCGTGGTCCCAGAGCGCGGCGTAGGCCACGCCCCGGGGGTTGGCGAGCAGGCCGAGGAGGAGGTGGCCGGGGCCGACCTCGCGATGGCCGAGCTCGCGGGCGATGTCCGTCGCCTGGGCGACGGCGATCCTGGACTCGGTGTCGAATCGGGTGTTCATGTGGTGCTCCTGGTGAGTTCGGGGCTCCCACGGCGGATCGGTGTCAGTCGCGGGAGTGCTTCTGGTGAACCGCCTGGCGGCTGATCTGCAGCACGTCGGCGATCGCCTGCCAGCTCCAGCCCTGGTCGCGTGCGTTGTGGACCTGGACCGCCTCGAGGCGGTCGGCCAGCGCACGGAGGGCGCGGACGGCGGCGAGTCCCTGCTCGGGATCGTTGCCCGCCGCCGTCTCGGAGAGCTCGGCGGCGTCGTTCACGGTGTCAAGTTAACCTGACATCGCGAGGTCTGTCAACTTTTCCTGACAGCCGCTCGCAGGCGGTCCGCGTAGTCGGCGGCCTCGCCGTCGGCGTACCGGGTGCGCGGCCAGAAGAACCCGCGAAGTCCGTCACCCTTGGTGCGTGGGACGACGTGGAGGTGCAGGTGGGGCACCGACTGGCTGACGACGTTGTTCATCGCCACGAAGCTGCCTTGCGCCCCGAGGCCCTCGACCACGGCGCTCGCCAGGACCTGCGCCGCGGCGAGGAAGCCGTCACGCAGCGACGCGGGTAGGTCGAGGAGGGTGACGACGTGCGTGCGCGGCACCAGGAGCGCGTGACCCTTGAACACCGGGCGCGCGTCGAGGAAGGCCAGGAAGTCCGGCTCGTCCAGCACCACGTCGGCCGAAGTCTCCCCCGCGATGATGGAGCAGAAGACGCAGCCGGTCGCCATGCGCACACCGTAGGACGCGGCGCCGACTGACGGCTTGCGTCAGACGCCGAGCCCGCCTGCGCCCCCGGCGCCGTCGGTGTACGCCTGCTGCGCGCGAAGGACGGCCTCGTCGTCGACGGACGCCGGCTCGAAGGCCGGCCGGAAGAGGCCGCGCAGGGTCGGGAGCAGGAACCACATCCCCACCGCGAGGCAGAGGACCAGCAGAACCCCGGAGACCACCAGTGCCAGCACCATGACGCCCCCCTTCAGCTGAGTGGAGCGTACGCCGTGATCACCTTGGGGCTGACGGACCTCCACCTGGATCCGGTGACTGCCACGGTGACCTCCTGCCGTAGAAAGATCCCGGCGCCGGCGACTCGCGTCGCCGACACCGGGACTCCCGTGATGTCGTCGTGGAGCTGGCGGGAATCGAACCCGCGTCCTCGAGCGTTGAACCAGGTCTTCTCCGGGTGCAGTCAGTGATGTCGTTTTCTCGGCCCCGGTGCTCGCATCTGACACGTCACCGACAGGCCCAGTCAGGATGAAGTCCCGGCCGCCCCTCCTGACAGAGAGCGGCCAGCAAGCCTTCTAGATGAGGCCTGGGTCCGGGACGAAGGCAGTCTCCCGGTCAGACCCTTCGGTCACCGCTCAGGCGGCGAGTGCGAAGTCAGTGCGCTTTGCGTTGGCACTTATAGGTTTCCGACGATCGTTTACGAGATGACGTCGGCTTCTCGACCCGCTTCTCCTGGAACTCACGTCCCAAGTCGAAACCGATCAGCCCCCTGTTGAGTTGTCTGACATCCATTCTACGGGTCACAACGCCCAGGTCACGAACTCGATTCCCCGAAGAGGCGGACGCCGTTGTGCCAGCAGACGTCTCTCAGCCAGTCGTCGCCGAGGTCCAGGCCGGCGAGTGCCGTGAGCTGCTCGGCGTACGGGTAGGGGATGTGCGGGAAGTCCGAGCCGAGCAGGATCTTCGGCTGCAGGTCGCGCAGCCGGGGCACCAGGTCGGGCGGGAAGGCGGCGCCGAGCCGGTCGAAGAACGGCGTGAACACCATCGTGGTGTCGGCGTGCACGCGCTCGTAGGTCGCGGTCAGGTCGAGGAACTCGGCGTACTCCGGCGCGCCGAGATGGGCGATCACGAGCGCGAGCCTCGGGTGGGCGCGCAGCAGGTCCGCGACCGGGCCGGGTCCGGTGTACGGCGTCCCCACGGGGCCGGAGCCGGCGTGGAGGACGACCGGGGTGCCCGCGTCCTCGAGCACGCCCCAGACCTCGTCGAGGAGCTCGTCGCGGAGGTCGAACCCACCCACCTGCACGTGCACCTTGAAGATCTCCGCGCCCGCGTCGATGCGGCGCGAGACGTACGCCGCGGCGTCGGGCTCGGGGTAGAAGGTGGCGCTCCGCAGACACTCCGGTGTCCGGTCGGCGAAGCCGAACGCCCAGTCGTTGAGGAACTCCGCCATGCCCGGCCGGTGGGCGTAGGGCAGCGCCGAGAAGCGGCGTACGCCGAAGCCGCGGAGCGTCGCCACCAGCTCGTCGTCGGTCCCGCGGTACTCCAGCGGCCACACGCTCCCGATCAGCGGCCCGGCGGAGTCGAACTCGCGGCGTACCTTGGCCATCACCCGCGGCGGCAGGAAGTGCGTGTGAGCGTCGAACAGCCCCGGCAGCCCGAGGTCGTGCGCGAACGCCGTGGGCTCGACGGTCACAGAGGCTTGACCAGGATCAGGGTCGGCCCGTTCCAGTCGATGCGCTGCAGCTCGTTCATGGCCACGAAGCCGGAGGCGAGGTAGAACTCCCGCGTGAGCGCGTAGCCGGCGTCCTCGCTCGACGGGCCGGCGGTGTGGACCTCGAGGAGTCTCACGCCCGCCGCCCGCAGGTCGTCCTCGATCGCCGCGAGCAGCGCGCGACCGGCGCCCTGCCGATGCCGGTCGCGACGTACCGCGATCAGGTGCAGCTCTCGGGACTCCGGAAAGTGCTCGTCGAGCAGGCCGACGCCGATGACGTCATCGCCGTCGACCGCGAGGTACGACGGCATCCGGCCGGCCGCCTCGACGTACGACGCGTTCGCCTCGGGGATGCCGAACCACTCGGGGACCGAGGCGAGGATCGCGCGCACCGCCTCGGGGTCCTGGCGGCGTACGACGTCGATCGGCATCAGTCGGTGTGCCCCTTCAGCCGGCGTCCGACGGCCTGCTCCTTCTCGCGGGTGGCCTGCCGCTCGGCGAGCGCGTGCCGCTTGTCGTAGCTCTTCTTGCCCCGGGCCAGGGCGATCTCGACCTTGGCCCGCCCGTCCTTGAAGTACAGCGCCAGCGGCACGAGCGTGTAGCCCTTGTCGGTGATCTTGCGCTCGATCTTGTCGATCTCCGAGCGGTTGAGCAGCAGCTTGCGGCGCCGGGTGGCGGAGTGGTTGGTCCAGGTGCCCTGGGTGTACTCCGGGATGTGGACGCCGTGCAGCCACACCTCGTGACCGTCGACCTCGGCGAAGCCGTCGCCCAGCGTGGCTCTCCCCTGCCGCAGCGACTTCACCTCGGTGCCCATGAGCACGAGCCCCGCCTCCCACGTGTCCTCCACGTGGTAGTCGTGTCGAGCCTTGCGGTTCGACGCGACGAGCTTGCGCCCCTCCTCCTTGGCCATCCCGCCATTCTTTCAGGGGGCGTCAACCAGATTGCGCCGACCCGGTCGCCGGGACGGGGCGCTGTATGTAACACGCCGTTCGTGCACCTTCCACGCCGTTGCAACGGCGTGGAAGACCACTGGACGGCGTGTTACATACGGATCAGCCGAACCAGGGGGTCGGGTTCACCGGCTGTCCGTTGACCATCACCGTGAAGTGCGTGTGGCAGCCGGTCGACCAGCCCGTGGTGCCGACCAGGCCGACGACCTGGCCGCGGGTCACGTGCTGACCGACGCTGCTGCGGTACGCCGACAGGTGGTTGTAGATCACCGTGACGTTCTTGCCGTTGATCAGCCCGAGGTTGATGTACAGGCGGTTGCCCCAGACCGACGAGTAGTACTGCGACATCACGGTGCCGTTGGCGACGGCGTACAACGGCGCGCCGCAGGGAGCGCCGAAGTCGTCGCCGTCGTGCAGACCCCAGTAGTGGTAGATCGGGTGGATCCGCCAGCCGTACGGCGAGGTGATCGGGCCGTTGACCGGCCGCATCAGGAGGCCGCCGGTGTCGCCGTGGAAGCCGCCGCCGCGATGCTGCTCACGGGCGATCGCGAGCTGGATCAGGTGCTTGACCTGAGCCTCGTGCTGCCGGGTGCGGCGCAGCGCCGCGCGGTCATGCGCACGCGCCTTCTGGGCGAGCGCCAGCGCGTGCTGCTTGCGCTTCAGGTTCTTGGCGACCCGGTCCTTGGCGTCGAGCGCCTTCGCGCGGTACTCGCGCTTGATCTGGAGGTTGGCCGCCGCCTGCTCCTTCTTCCGCGCGACCTGGTTGCGCGCCTTCTCCCGCTCGTCGGTCTGCACCGTGAGCAGGACCTGCGAGGCCTTCAGGCTGTCGAGGATCTGGTCCTGGGAGTCGAGCACCATGTCGTTGTTGGCCTGCTTGGCCGTCAGGTCGGCCGGCGTGGCCGAGCCGAGGAGCGACAGCAGACCCATCAGCTGGGGGTCGCCGTCCTCGTAGAAGCCGGTGACGGTGTGCAGCAGCTGCTCGTGCTGGTCGTCCACCGCCTGCTGCTGGCGCTCGAGGTTGGCCTCCGCCCGCGCGAGCCGGGCCTTCGCGCGGTCCAGCTGACGGCGGATCCGGTGCAGCTGGTCCTTCGCCGCCTTCACATGGGCGCGGGCGACGTGGAGGTCGTGGCGCGCGGCGCGGAGCTGCGACCGCGACTTGGTGAGCGCGGCGTACGCACGGCGCGTCACGCGGCTCGACTCGTCGAGGTCGGCCTGCGCGTTCTTCACGGAGTGCTGCGCCTGCGCCTGCTGGTGGCGGAGGTGCTTGATGTCGGCGTGGGCGAGTGGGGTCGTCGCACCGCCTACGCCCAGAGCGATCGCCGTGGCGGCGACAACCAGGCGCTGGCGTGCGGTGACGGGGAAGAGTCGCACCGATGAGCCTTCGTGGTCGGGGAAGCGGCCACTCGGGACGCTAACCGACCGGACTCACACTTTGAGGTATTTGCGGGTCAGCACGAGTGTCGGAAGCAGGGTCATCAGCGGACCCAGCACCGCGATCCAGATCAGGGCCCAGTAGTAGTCGTTGTTCCCGACCCACGGGATGAAGCCCAGATCGTTGCTCAGCTGGTTCTTCACCGCGAACACCATGAAGCCCCACAACGCTGCTCCCGCAAGGGCGACGCCGAGGACGGCCGTCACCAGCGCCTCGAGCAGGAACGGCAACGCGATGTACAGCGTCGAGGCACCGACCAGCCGCATGATGCCCATCTCCCGCCGTCGCGCGAACGCCGCGAGGCGGATCGTGTTCGCCACCAGGAGCAGGGCCGCGAGCACCAGGAACGCCGCGGTCGCCCACGCGCCCCACTTCAGCCGGGAGATCGTGTTGAAGATCGGTTTCAGCACCTTGTGGACGTCCTGGACGCGGGAGACCCCGTCGAGTCCGACGACCGCGCTCTCCACGTCGCGGTACTGGTTGGGGTCCTTGAGCGTGATCCAGATCGACTCGGGCATGTCCTGGGCGGTGATCGGCGAGTTCGGGCCGTCGTACTTGCCGGGGAACTGGTCGTTCAGCTTCTGGAACGCCTGCTCCTTGGACTCGGTGTAGGAGCTGGACACCTGGCTGTTGGTGTCGACGACCTGCTGGATCTGCTGCTGCTGGGCATCGGTGACCTCGCCGGTGCAGGCCGGGTTGCCGTCGTGCTGGCTGCACAGGTAGACCGCGACCTGGAGCTGGCTCCCCCACCGGTCGGCGACCTTGGTGGCCTCCTGGTTGAGCAGCACGCCGAGTCCCACCAGGGTCAGCGAGACGAACAGGGTGAGGATCACCGCGATGTGCATCGAGAGGTTGCGGCGCAGGCCGTTGCCCAGCTCGGTGAAGACGTAACGCAGCTGCATGTGAAGGACTACTCCGGTCGGTTGCTCGTCGGGGTGCGGTCGCGGATCAGTGCTGGAAGCCGTACACGCCCTGCGCCTGGTCGCGCACGACGCTCCCCTCGGACAGCTCGATGACCCGCTTGCGCATCTGGTCGACCACACCCGCGTCGTGGGTGGCCATGACGACGGTGGTGCCCGTCCGGTTGATCCGGTCGAGCAGCTTCATGATCCCGACCGACGTGGTCGGGTCGAGGTTTCCGGTCGGCTCGTCGGCGATCAGGATCATCGGCCGGTTGACGAACGCGCGGGCGATCGCGACGCGCTGCTGCTCGCCACCGGAGAGCTCGTCGGGCATGCGCTCGCCCTTGCCGTCGAGGCCGACCAGCTCCAGGGTCTCGGGGACGGTCTTCCGGATGTCCCCCCGCGACTTGCCGATCACCTGCATCGCGAACGCGACGTTCTCCGTCACGGTCTTGTTGGGGAGCAGCCGGAAGTCCTGGAACACGGTGCCGATCTGGCGGCGAAGCCGCGGCACCTTCCACCCGGCCAGCCGGTTGATCTCCTTGCCGGCGACGTAGACCCGTCCTTTGGTGCTGCGGGTCTCGCGGAGCACGAGGCGAAGTGCGGTCGACTTACCCGAGCCGGACGTGCCGACAAGAAAGACGAACTCGCCCTTCTCGATGTCGATCGAGACGTGGTCGAGCGCGGGGTGGGTGCCACCGGGGTAGGTCTTGGTGACCTTTTCGAAGCGGATCACTGAAGGGAGGTTAGCCGAGCCGGGCAACCGTCCCGGCATCCTCGAGTCGGGCGTGTGGCCGCGGTCCCGGCCGCGTGTCTATATTCGAGCGGTGCTCCTCACCGTGGAGCGAGTGGCCCTCCTGAGGCGGGTGGAGCTCTTCTCGCGCACCCCAGACCGGGTCCTGGCCGCCTTGGCGTCGTCCCTCGACGAGGTGCCTTTCTTCGACGGCGACGTCCTGATGCGCGAAGGTGCCGTCGAGGACTGGCTCTTCGTCATCGTCGAGGGTGAGGTCGAAGTGGGTCGTAGCGACCGGCGGGTCACCATGGGCGCCGGCAGTGTCGTCGGCGAGCTCGCCGTCCTCGACCCGCAACCCCGCTCGGCGACGGTGACGGCGGTCGATCAGGTGCTCGCGTTCCGGCTCCGTCGCGAGGCGTTCCAAGAGGCGGTCGAGAGCCAGCCCGAGATCGCGATGGGCGTGATCACCGAGCTCGTCCGACGTCTGCGCGAGCCGCGGGAGAGGCCACCGGACTGATGCGCACTCGACTGGTCCTGCTGGGCGCCCAGACGGTCGCCCTCGGGCTCACGGTCGCGTTCCTGATGGTGCCCGCGAGCGCCCTTCTGCTCCATGCGTACGGCGCCCACACCCTCCCCTACGTCTATCTGGTGGTCGCCGTCTCGGGCGTCGCGGTCTCGTGGGCGATGCGCCGAGCCCAGGCGAACCTGAGCCTGGCCGCCCTGGCGATGACGATCCTCGGCGGGTACGGCGTGCTGGTCGCGGCCGGGTACGCCGTCCTCACGTTCGCCGACGCGGACTGGGTGTCCTTCCCGCTGGTCGTGCTCTTCCCCCTGGCGATCCCGGTGGGCTTCTTCCTGGTCGGCGCCCAAGCGGGACGGCTCCTCGACGTGCGCCAGATGAAGGAGTACTTCCCGAGGATCGTCGGTGGCTTCTCGGTCGGCTTCGCCGCGGGCGGTCTCCTGGCCGCGTGGATGGTGCGCCTGCTCCCCGCCACCGCCGATCTGTTGCTGGTCGACCTGGCGACGACCGGAGCGATGATCGCCCTGGTCGCAGCCACCGCCCGGCGATACCCGGAGCAGATGTGGGCCCGGCCACCCGCGCCGACGCCGGCCCAGCCGGGCAGCGAGCCGCGTCGGGTGCCGCTCCGCGGACTCGTGCTGGCGATCTTCGGCTACCAGGTGCTCGTCGCGGTCGTCACCCAGCTCCTCGACTACATCGTCTGGGAGCGCGCCGCCGCCCGGTATCCGAACGCGGACGACCTGGCCCGCTTCCAGGGCTTGTACAACGCCGTCCTCAACATCCTGGCCATCGGCTTCGTGGTGCTGCTCGCAGGACGGCTGCTCAACCGCTACGGCGTGAAGCTGGGGCTCGCGGGCACCCCCGCAGCCGCGGTCGTGATGCTGGTCGTGGGGAACCTCGTCGGGTGGTCGGTCGGAGTCGGCGGCATGGCCTTCCTCCTGGTCGCGTGCGCGCAGCAGGTGGGCGACGTCACCGACGGCATGACGCGAACGGCCATCAACACGACGTACCACGCGGTGCCGGCCGACCAGCGGATGCGCGCCCGGACCCTGGTCGAGGCGGCCGGGGTCCCCCTCGCCCTCGGACTGGTCGGCGTTCTGCTGCTGGTGATCCGGGGTCTGGGGTTCGACGTCCGGGCCGTCGAGCTGGTCAGCCTGCTGATCACCGTCGGCTGGCTCCTGGTCGCCGTCGTCGCCTCCCGGGAGTACGGCGTCGGCCTGCGAGCCCTGGTCCTGCGTCGTGCGTGGGAACCCACCGGTCTGGACATCGACGGGGAGGCCGGACTCGGAGCCGTTCAGCGGCTGCTGACCAGCACCGACTCTCGGGACGTCGAGGTCGGCCTGGCGGCGCTGTCCGCCTCGCAGAGCCCGGCGTTCGCCGACCAGGTCGGGGCGCTCCTCTCGGACGAGACCACGGCCGGCGTGCGTGCCGGTGCGGCCCGGGCCTCGCTGGTCGGTGGCGTGTCCGCCCGCGCCCAGATGGGTTCACTGCTCGACGACCCCGACCCCGGCGTCCGGGCGACCATCGCCGCGGCGTGCGTCGACGAGCCCGCGGGGCTGGGCGAGCGCGCGCGTGAGGTGTGGACGTCCTTGGTCGATGCCGACGAACCGGACGTCACCGGGCATGCCCTCCGCGCAGCCGCCGTCAGCCCCAGCCCGTTCTTCGTTCCGCACCTGGTCGAGGCCGCCGGGAGGCGGGTCCACGAGGGTTCGATGACCCAGGCGCTCGCCGCTCACGCCGAGCACCTCGGCCCGGCGCTCCGCAGCGTCCTCGTCGACCGCGACGGGAGCCGACAGATGCGCGAGCGACTGGTCCGGGCCGTCACGGCTGCTCACGGCCGCGCCCAGCCGCTCGCCTTCGACGTCGCCACTGCACTCCAGGACCACCGTGACCGCGCGTCGCGGGCGCGCGCGGCCCTGAGCCATCTGGACGGGTCGCCGCGTCTCGCCCCCCTCCGGCGTGCCCTCCTCGACGACCTCGCGGCGCTGGCCGCCGAGACCACGGCTCTGCTCACGCTGGCAACCGGCCAGCGCGGACTGGGTCGCGCGGTCCGCGCGCTCCACTCCGACAACCCGACCGAGCGGGCGCTCGCGCACGAGACGCTCGAGGTGACCGTCGGGCGGGTCCAGGCGTCCTGGGTGATCGCGCTGGTGCAGCCGGACGGCGTACCCGCGGCTCACGAGCCCGAGCACGTCGCCGACTGGCTCGCGGACCTGGTGGACGACGCCGACGACGTCTGGCAGGAGCCCTGGTTACGGGTCTGCGCGTTGTACGCCGCGCCGACCGTGATCGGGGATCGCGCGGTCGCGCTCGCCACGCCGTACGCCGACGACCCGGACCGCGCCGTGGCGGAGACGGCTCGCTGGGTGATCGCCGGCGACGCGGCCTGAAACTCCGAGACTCTGCGCAACGTCTCGGTCAGGGTCGGCGCCCTGCTCGAGCACGTGCTTGGAGCAGCCGGCGACCACGACCCTGTCGCCCGACGGCCACCACCGTGCCCGGGTGGATGCAGAAGGAGATCGCGGCCGCACCGACGTTCGGCCGTAGCGCGCGACGGTGACTAGCTCGCGGCCACCTCGGCGGACCGGCGCCAGCGGATGCCGGCCTCGAGGAAGCCGTCGATGTCGCCGTCGAAGACGGCCTGGGGGTTGCCGACCTCGTACTCGGTGCGGAGGTCCTTGACCATCTGGTACGGGTTCAGCACGTAGCTGCGCATCTGGTCGCCCCAGCTGGCGTTGGCGTCGCCGCGCAGGGCGTCGATCTCCGCGCGTTCCTCGGCCTTCTTCACCGCGAGCAGCTTCGCCTTGAGGATCACCATCGCGCTGGCCTTGTTCTGCAGCTGCGACTTCTCGTTCTGGCAGGAGACGACGATTCCCGGTCGGGATGTGGGTGAGCCGGACCGCGGAGTCGGTGGTGTTGACGCTCTGGCCGCCGGGTCCGCTCGAGCGGTAGACGTCGACCCGGATCTCCTCCTCGGGGATCTCGATCTCGTCGGTCCGCTCGAGCACCGGCACCACCTCGACCGCGGCGAACGACGTCTGCCGGCGGCCCTGGTTGTCGAAGGGGCTGATCCGGACCAGGCGGTGGGTGCCGCCCTCGACGCTGAGGGTCCCGTAGGCGTACGGCGCGTGGATGGCGAAGGTGGCCGACTTGATGCCCGCCTCCTCGGCGTAGGAGGTGTCGAAGACCTCCACGGGGTACTTGTTGCGCTCGGCCCAGCGCGTGTACATCCGCATCAGCATCTCGGCGAAGTCCGCCGCGTCGACGCCGCCGGCGCCGGAACGGATGGTGAGCAGCGCCTCGCGCTCGTCGTACTCGCCGCCGAGGAGGGTGCGGACCTCGAGTGCCTCGACGGCGGAGCGGATCTTGCCGAGCTCCACGTCGGCCTCGGCCAGCGACGACGCGTCGTTCTCCTCCTGGGAGAGCTGGACCATGATCTCGACGTCGTCGAGCCGCCCGTCGAGCTCGGTGAAGCGGTCGAGCTGTCCCTGGATCGCGGAGAGCCGACCGGTGACGCGGGTGGCGTTCTCCTGGTCGTCCCAGAGGTCGGGCGCCGCGACCTGCTCACCGAGGTCGGCGATCTCGGCACGCATTCCGTCGAGGTTGAGCACCTGGCCGATGGTCTTCATCGTCGCCCGGAGCTGCTTGAGCTCGACGTCGAAATCGGTACCGGCCACGAGGAGCAAGGCTACGTCACCCCTCGTGGCCGGACCTCATCGTCACCCCCCGGCACCGGCGCCTACTGCTCGCAGTAGACCTCCGGTGTCCCGACTGCCCCCTGTCCGTCGGAATCGGCGATGACCGAGCTCGACTCGAAGCGCAGCTTCAGAGGCGCGGTCGCGAACGTGATCTCGTTCGGGGTCGACTCGCCGACTCCGAACGTCTGGTTGAACCACGGCGTCCCGTCGGCGATCGCGGTGACCGTCGCCTGGCTTCCGTCCACCGAGTCGTCGGAGAGGCCGAAGGTGCCGCGGAAGCGGGTGCACCGATGGTTGAGGTTGAACTCGACCGACTCCGTCGTCGGCGCGCCGAGGTAGTGCTCGACGTCCGCCTCCAGCGAGTTCGGATACGTCTCGCCGTTCATGGACACCGATGGCTCGGAGTCGAAGAGCACGCCGTTCACCGCCGGCAACGTCGACAGCGACGTCCACTGGAAGACGTCCACGGCCACGGACTCGCTCACGCCCTTCTTGTGCCGCTTGGTCGCCGGCATGACCACCCGGTAGGAGCGGCGGTTGTTCACCGACGGCCGGTCCGAGACCTGGTAGTGACCGTCCCGGTGGACCAGGGCGTTCGCCTGGTCCTTCCACCTGGCACCGGCCTTGTGCCGCTCCTGCAGGACCACGAGCTTCCCGGCCGCGGACTTGTTCACCTTGCCGCTGAGCACGACCTTCTGGCCCAGGGTCAGCGTCGTGGTGCTCGCCTTGATCGTCACGTGCCAGGACGGGCGGTGGGCCGCCGCGTCGGCCGGAGCCGAGGCCGCCACCAGCGCACCGGACACGACGGTCAGCGCGGCGACGGTGCCGATCACTCCTCGCATGCCGATGCTCCTCGCGGGCTCGTCATTGGGTGCAGTGCGCCTGGGCGTTCCCGAACGCACCGAACCCGTCGATGTCCGGAGTCCGCGTTGGTGTCGGTCGCGGTGAGCTTGACCTTCAGCGGCGTGTCCAACGAGATCGTCTTCTTGTCGGTCTGTTCGAGCTCGAAGGTCTGGTCGTAGACCGAGGTGCCGTCGGACAGCACACCCAGCTCCGCCTGACCGCTCGTCGTCGAGGCGTCGGAGAGGCCGAAGGTGGCGCGCAGCGCGTCACACCGGTGGCCCAGGTTGAACTCGATCGACGCCGTCGCGTTCTGCCAGTCGGACACCACCGAGTCGTCGTACGTCTTGCCGTTGATGTCGACCGAGCCGAAGGACATGCCCTCGCCGTTGACGTGGGGAATGCTGGTCAGGCCCACCCAGCCGTAGACGGTGACCTTGACCGTCTTGCTGACGCCCTTCGCGTGCTTGCCGGTCGCGGCCATCACCACGCGGTAGGAGTGCTGGGTGTTCGCGCTGGGCCTGTCCGAGAGCGAGTACTTGCCCCGGCTGTTGAGGGCGTCCTTCTTCTGGTCCTTCCACTTCGCACCCGGCTCGAAGCGCTCCTGCAGCACGACCTTCTCCCCCGCAGCGGCACCGCGGGGCTTCACGGTGCCGGTGAAGGTCACCTTCTGGCCGGCGTCGACGGTGGTGTCGCTGGCCTTGACGGTCACGATCCAGGTGGAGCCCGCGTGCGCGGCCGTCAGCGGCAGCATTGCGATCCCCAGAGCCATCGCGCCTGCGGCGACGAGTTTGCGCATCAGTGTCTCCTCGAAAAGGGGTGGACCCCGATCGGGTCCTTCACCCACGTCCGATGCACCGGAGAACCAGTCGGTTCGGTGGCGTGGTCCGAAAGTCGGCGCGCGGGGTTGACCCTGCCGCCGACGACCGCCGAGAGTGCATCCGTGGTCCTCACGCTCGTGGTCGCGCTGGTCGTGACCCTGGCGGTCGCTCTCGGGGTCGGCGAGGTCGTCCACCGGCGTCGAGGGCCGAGCGCCGACGCGGACCACGGCGGCTTCCGGCTGGACCTGCTGGCCGGCGCCTCCCTCACCCTGGCCGTCATCATGTGCTCGTTCATGCTGGCCTCGAGCTGGAGCACGTGGACACCGCGGCCCGGGACTCGGGCAGCGAGGCGGGGGCTGTCTCGGGGCTGTTCCAAACCGGCAGCGACCTGCCGAACAAGCCGGACGCGCAGCGGATCGGTGCGGACACGATCTGCTACGCCCACGCCGTCGCCACGTACGAGTGGCCTCTGCTCGGCGCCGGCAAGGAGCCGGCGTCCTCGCAGGTTGACCACTGGCGGGTCCAGATCGAGAAGGACATCCGGCGGTCGCAGACCCACAGTGTCCCGTTCATCTCGTCGGTGCCGATCGCGGACGCCCAGCGCAGCCAGGCCCACTACGTGCGCCTGGTCTCCTCGACGCGCGAGCCGCCGGCGTACCTGTACATGCTCCTGATCCTGGTCTGCAGCACGGCGGTCTTCTTCATCACCGCGTTCACCGTGCACGGCATTCCCGCGCGACTCCGGATCCCGGTCATCGCG